>CAWDBS010000059.1:0-122387 GCA_963800415.1 uncultured Actinomycetes bacterium | reverse complement strand
GCTGCGCCGATCACCTACGCTCCGCACCGGCCGGCCATGGCCAAGCAGAGGGGAAGTGATCTCAGAGGCCTTCGCGGCCATGGCCTCACAGCGACATATGGCGCTGACATAACGACCCGACCTGCGCTCCTCAGGTGACGAGTGCCGAAGGCCCATCGGCCGCGCAGATCGGCGGATCTCGCGTGTCGCATGACCGCGGTGCTGTCACCGTCGGTAATGAGGTGCCTTCCCCGACCCCGGCGGGGACGCGCCCCGACGCCAGGGGCTATCCTCTTGCGCTGCCTGCCGGTGCGCTGGCTGGTGATCCTAGGGGCGGGCCGGGCCGCTGATAACAGGTGGGCGGGGATCGGCTGGATGCGAGGCCCGCGCCCGGCTGCCGCGACGGTGCGCTCGTAGGATGCGCGCAGGGCGGCGGCGTCGGCGGGGTCGGTGCGCCACGCGGTGCCGGCCGGGAGCACCACGAAGTCCGGGTGCCGGACCCAGACCGGCACGTAGCGGATGAACGTGACGCGCGCTGCGTGGCTGTCCACGGTGATGGTGAGCAGCACGATCATCCCGTCCTGGGCGGCGGCCGGGCAGCAGGCGCTGGTCTGGTTGGAGATCAGGTTGCCCTCGCCGAAGACGACCAGCTTGCCGTGCAGGATGCGGATGGGCTGGACGATGTGCACGTGCTGGCCGACGACCGCGGTGATGTCGGGTGAGCGGGTGAGCGTGCCGGCGAGGGCGAGCTGGAAGCTGCTGGGCTGGGCGACATACTGATCGCCCCAGTGCAGGTTGACGATGACGACCTTGGCGCCGTCGGCGCGGGCGCGGTGCGCGTCGGCCAGGATCTGCGCCGCGCTGGCCCGGTTGACCGACCAGGGGTGCGGTGAGGGGATGCCGTTGGTCAGCTCGGTGTAGGCCAGGAAGGCGACGCGGACGCCCTTGACCGTCATGATCAGCGGCGTTTTCTGCGCGGCCGCCGAGGAGAAGGTGCCGGTGTGCGCCACCCCGGCGCGATCCAGCGCGCGGATGGTGTCATCGACTCCGGTCTGCCCCTGGTCCAGGGAGTGCGTCGCGGCCGTGGAGCAGGCCCGCCACCCGGTCTGGCGGATCGCGGTGGCCAGTTCCGGCGGGGTGTTGAAGGTCGGGTAGCCGGCCGGAGGAGCCGGGGTCATCGGCGTCTCGACGTGGCACAGCGGCAGGTCTGCGCCCTGGATGTAGGGCCTGATCTGCGCGAACATGGGAGCGAAGTCGTAGTGGCGGCCGCCGCCCAGGACCCGCGCCCGGTCGAAGACCGCGGAATGGATCAGCAGGTCGCCGCTCGCCTCGACCACCAGCTGGACGCCGGGGCTGCCGCTGCGGCGGTGCTGCGGAGACGTCGCGCTGGGGCGGCCATGACTGACTGCGTGGCCGCCCGGGTGCCCGGAGGCCGTGCACGCGCACGGCGCGATGGCCAGCGCGAGCACCCCGGCAAGCATGATCGCGCGCCGCCATCCCTGTGCACGGCGCGGCGTAGCGCCCTGAGTCACCGTAACGATCCTAGCCAGCAGAGCACCCCGAAGCGGCCCGATGAGCAGGTACACGGCCCAGATGCTGGGCAAGCCAGCTACCCTCGGGTGGTGACTTTCTGCGGCTTGCGCGCGATGCGGCCGGCCACGGCGGTCGCGAGCCCGGCCCGTGCCGTAGCCGTGCTGGCCGCGGTGGCCGCGGCCGGGCTGGCCGGCTGCACGTCACCGTCCTCGCCGGCTGGTCATGCCAGGGCCGCCGCGAGCACCCCGGCCCGCCGGTCGCCCTCACCCTCGCCCAGCGCGCCGTCCCGGCCGGCGAGTGCCTTCCGGCTGCTGCCCGCCCGCGGCCCGGGGCATCTGGCACCCGGGTCAGATCCGCGGGCGCTGCCCGGCGACGTGCTGATCGCCGATGAGGACAACCGGCGGCTGCTGCTGGTTGACCCGTACGGGCGGATCCGCTGGCTGTTCCCCGGCCCCGGCGCCCTCGGGCGCGGCCAGGTGTTCGGCCCGCCCGATGACGCGTTCGTCTCCCCCGACGGCCGGTCGATCGTCGCCACCCAGGAGGAGAACCAGACGATCGCGGTGATCGACATCGCGGCCGGCCGCGTCACCCGCCGGTACGGCCATCCGGGGGTGCCCGGATCCGGGCCCGGCTACTACTATCATCCCGACGACGCCATGCTGCTGCCCGGCGGCCAGATCCTGGTGGCGGACATCCTCAACTGCCGGATCCTGCTGCTGCCGGCCCGGGGCATCACCCGCCAGCTGGGGAGCACGTCGACAGCGTGCGCTCATGAACCGCCGCGCCAGTTCGCCCAGCCGAACGGCGCCTTCCCGCTCACCGACGGGCATTACCTCATCACCGAAATCCTCGGCAACTGGGTCGATGAGATGAGCCTGGGCGGCCGCGTGTACTGGTCGGCGCACCCGCCGGGGGTCCGCTACCCCTCCGATACGAACGAGGTGAGCCCGGGCCGCTACATCGTCGCCGACTACTCCTATCCGGGCCAGGTCGTCATCTTCACCCGCACCGGCCGCCTGGTGTGGCGGTTCCGGCCCGCCGGCGCCGCCGCGCTCGACCATCCCTCGCTCGCGCTGCCGCTTCCCAACGGCAACATCCTGGTCAACGATGACTACAACGACCGCGTAATCGTGATCAGCACCAAGACGAACCGGATCATCTGGCAGTACGGTCACGACCGAGTCCCCGGCCGCGCCGCCGGCTACCTGGACAACCCCGATGGCGTCGACCTGGCACCGCCGGACTCACTGCTGATGACCCACGCCGCCACGACGGGCCGTCCCTGACCGCCCGGCCGCGGGGCGGCATCGGCATGTGCGAGCGCCGGACAGCCGTCCTGCACGCACAGACCACCCAACTTTGCGCCCGCCCAGGACCGCGCTGCCGAGCCCCGGCGACCACCCAGACCGGCGGATATCGCGCGCCATATCTCGGGTCGGCCGCTACCGTCCGTGACGCGAGCCGGGGTAGCCGTGAGTCGCCTGGAGCCGCCATGG
Source organism: uncultured Actinomycetes bacterium (assembly GCA_963800415.1). Classification (GTDB taxonomy): domain Bacteria; phylum Actinomycetota; class Actinomycetes; order Streptosporangiales; family Streptosporangiaceae; genus Palsa-504. Next base: position 119,379 of record CAWDBS010000059.1, on the reverse strand, counting down.
CGAGTATCTCGGCGCCAACGTGAGCACGGCGGAGATGCCCGACGGACGAAGCACCGGCTGTGCGTCAGTCGGCGTCTACGACACCTGGCGTCGAGCGGGAGCGTCGGCAGAGGTGGCATCGCGATGCATGCGGAACCAAATTTTCGCAGCCTGGGTTAGAGAACCGGATAACGACGCGCACCGGTTTCTGGCTGCCGCTCGGCAGGCCGCGCAAGACAGCCGGCAGGACCCCGGGATCTTGATGGTACCGGCGGTGCCAACGAGATGAGCTGCGGTGACTTCCTCGGGGATGGCCATGGCCGGGCCGTGTAGATCCCGGTACGTGCGGGACCGGGATCTCACCCGGCGCTGCTCCGCTGCGGGCGGAGCAGCTATATGCCTTGGTGCTGGTCATTGGGTGGGTCCCCGTGGCCGCGGCAGCGGTGGCCGACGTGGCGGTGGCGGCTGGTGCGGGCCGGGTCCGGGCTGGCCTGGTGCGGGACGGCGGGGCCGGGGCGGGCTGGGGAAGCTGAGCTGGGCCAGTCCGGCGGCGGTGGCCGGGTGGGACCGTGATGGTTTCGGTGCGGGTGGTGTGGCGGGTGCAGCGGGCCTGCCGGGCGGCCGGGTGGCGGTGCGGAGGTGGCGGGCGGCGCGGAGGGCGGCGGCGGCCTGGGCGGCGCGCTGCTGGGACTCGCGCAGCTCGGCGACGGCTTCGGCCAGGGCGGCGAGGCGGACCAGCAGCATGACCGGGGTGAGCGCGCGGTCCCCGGTGAGGTAGGCGTAGGCGGAGATCAGCCGGGCGGCGTGGCGGAGCTGGTTCCCGGCCGGGGTGGGGGCGGGTATGCGCCCCCAGGGCTGGCGGGCGGCGCGGTCATAGTCGTCGGCGGCGCGGCGCAGGGTGCGGTTGCCGAGCGCGGCGGCCGCTGTGTGCAGCGTGTCGGAGGCGGCGCTGGCCGCGTCGGTGGCAGCGGCCGGGTTCCCGGTCGCGGTGCAGGACCTGATCCGGGCGGTGGCATCAGCGGCGGTGCGGGCGGCGTACTCCCACAGGGCGTCGGCCTCGTCTGGTGTCAGCGGGGAGTCCGGCCGGGCCGGGCGGGTCCACCGCTGGGCGAGCCCGGGCCAGGACAGGTCGGCGGCGAGCTTGCCGCCTCCGTACCAGACCGGTTCGCCGTTCCTGGTGGTGTCATCGGGGAGGGCGACGGCGTATCCGGTGACCTGGCCGGGGTTGCGGGTGCTGTACCGGAGCCGGACCAGTATCCCGGCCTGATCCAGCCGGGCGAAGAACTCCTCCGCGCTGGCGGCGGATGCGGCGGCGGTGGCGACGTGGCGGCGCAGCGTGGTCCGGGGCGGCTCGCCGCGCCCGTGGCGGGCGGCTTTGCCGGTCTCGGCGCGGGACGGGGAGCGGGCCGCGGTGCGGTCGGCCGGGGCGGTGGACCGCAGCCCGTACTGCCGCTCGGCGGCGATGCAGGCGTCGCGGACCCGGTAGCGTTCGTTCACGATGCGGGGGCGGGTGCGGTCCTGACGGGCCAGCATCGCCACCAGGTGGATGTGGTCCGGGCCGTGCCGGATCGCGATCCACCGCACCGCGTCGTCTTCCTGCCCGCGCGGGCACAGCCCGGTGCGGTGCATCACATCGCGGGCGATGCCGGCCCATTCGGCGTCCGGCAGCAGGCGGTCGGTGGGGGCGGCGCGCATCGGGCAGTGCCAGACCGGCGTGGCGTACCCCCACGTGCCGAGCGCGTCGTGCGGGAGCCGGAGCAGCCCGGCCAGGCGGCGGAAGTCCCGGCTGCCGTCGGCGCGCAGCGGGGGTTCCAGGTCAGCGGGCGGACGGTAGCCGGCGATGGTGTGCGGGTCGGTGTGTTCTTCCCGGCGTCCCGGGCCGTACAGGTAGCGGATGAGCCCGGCCACGTCCTGGCCGCGCGGGCAGATTTTCCCGATCACCGCTAACACGCGCTCCCGGTCACCGTTCCGGGGCCGGCGGAACGTCATCGGCTGGGTTCCGGGACCACGCGGAACGCCATCCGCGCCGGCGCGGACCGGCGCGGAACGTGGCCCGGTCATCCTGGACCAGCCGATGGCGGCGCGGAACATGATCCGGTTGCCGGTCCGCGTGGCCCGGGTGCGCGGATGGCCCGGAGGAATCTGGTCCGCAGGTCTTCCCCGGCTGCTTCCAGCCGGGCCGCGCGGCGGAGGCTCTCTTCCGCGTACGGGACAAGGTCACCAGACCGCTGCCCGGTCGCGTTCAGCTTCGCGACCGCCTGGTTCAAGTTCACGCCGCTCCGCCGCACCAGCAGCGCGGCACGGTCCAGGGCGTAGAAGGCGTCCCGCAGCGGCGCGTCCGGCGTGGTGACCGCGCCGCGCGCGGCCGCGAGGGTGGCTTCGGCCGCGTACGCGCCGCGGGCCAGCCCGGCCTGGCGGGCGGCGGCCGAGACCTCGGCGTACTCCTCCTCGGTCAGCGCGAACCGCACGGTGCGGCCACGCCGTCCCTGGTGCCGGGTCCGGCGGCGCGGCCGGGCGCTGGCCGGCTGGCCGTCGTCACGAACCTGGTCATCGTGAAGAACGTCCGCCATGAGCAATTGTCCTTTCTCGCCGCAAAGCCCGGCGCGAATGCGCCGTGAATTTCCCGCCTTGAGCCCGGCCTGGCTGATTTCAGTATGCCTCCGGACCGCGCCCGGTCCAAACGGAAGTGAACGCTACGCGCATCTTGCTTCGCGGCCCTGACGGCCACCTTCACCTGACGAAGAAGGCGTCGTCTAATGGCCGCGCACTCCTTCTCCTCGCCGCCCGGGCTGACGGTCACCGGAGCACGCCGGAAGCGAACTGGAACTCTTGCTGGCAACACAGGGCTCCAGCGCCGCGCGGGGTTCCCGGGAACGCCGGACCCCAGGTCAGCGACAGGATTCCGGTGCCCGGTGAGGTCGGCGTGGCACACCGGGACCAGGTTCCGGAACCAGTCGGCTACCATCCGGCTGGTGTTCCGGTGAATGCCCGGGCACGCACAGCGGTGACGTATCCCGGGTTTACGTGACCAGGCGAAAAATTTTTACTGTCCTTTTCAGTGCTAGCCGGTGATAGCCGGTATTTGCTGAGTGCGTCTGAGTGTTGCCCAGTCCGGTTTAAAGAGGTCTATGTTGCCGCACCGCGATTTGCCGGCTGGCCGCCAATAGCTAGCCTTCAATTCATGCGTGCCAGGGAATCAGCGCCGCAGCGGGAAACAGGAACCGGGACGGCAAGCCGGCCGGGCACCCACGCCCCGGCCGCCCCAGCCGGCCGCGACGAGATCCAGGACCACAACGGGCACCCCGCACGCCACTCCGGCAGCGGCCCGGATGCCTGGATCAGGGAACTGGCCGCGGCAGCACCCCCGCTCACCTCCGCGCAGCGGCACGCGCTCGCGCTCCTGCTCAACAGCCCCAGGCCGCCGCATGCCCGGCCAGCCGGCGCCGCGGCACCGGGCCAGCGGGCATAACCGGTCGCGCGGGCTGGCCGGGAAGAACGCCCGCAACCAGTCCGCCGTGCTGATGGCCGTGTGTCCGAGCGCTGGGCCGGGTCCTTGACCGCGAGTTCCAGGTCTTAGCGAGCAGGGCCTGCGCTTCGGCGTCACCGGGTGCCCGCGCGGGCCGCTCGCAGCAGCTTCTCCGCTTCGCTGGCCTGGCGGGGGCGCTGGACGCGATGACCGGTCCCGGCCAGGGTCCCGGCGTCTGGCTCACCGGGTCAAGATCCATCCGCACAGCCATCTCCGCCCGCCGTGCCGCCTCCACCCCGCCCACAACCAGCGGCGGCATGCTTCCCCGCGGCGTATGGTTCTCTTCTGCTGCCGGGGCCGGGCCCGAAGTGACCCGCTGCGGCGCATCACGCCGAGCGTCGGTTGCTGGCCCTACCCGTCTCATCTCCGCCTGCTCGTCTTGACGCCGGGATGCTCATCATGGCGGCTTCAATCGGCGCGTGGCCCAGCCAGGCTGGCGTCACGAACGGTAGCCGCGAGGCTGGCCGCGGCGCGCGAGATCCGCCCACTTGGTTCGGTTCGCTGCCAGGAACGTGGCAGCATAGCCTCCGCCGCGTGCATATCAGGGTGGTCGGCGCCGTCAGCCAACCAAAGCCCGAATCTGCCGAATAGCGGACGTTGCCTCCGCCCGCATATATGCACAGCCATGCATAAACTTCCACGATCCAGCCAGCGCGCTTACGTCGCAGCGGCACTCTTTTCATGTAGACCCATAGAGTCTCCCTGCCGAATAGGAATGCCTGCTGAAGCAATAGGCATATGTGAGCCCATGCGGGCATAACGCTCGTTCGGGTGCCTGGGCGCGCTTCAGTTCGCCAAGCTTATGTGCGCGCGGGTCATGAGAGCCGGCGGCCTGGGCCTGGCGGGTCGCTTCCTCGACGCCCCGGTCCATGGTTCGCCGTGGCCTGGTAGCAGCAGGCCGGCCTTGATCCCGGTCAATTTGGTGCCGCCTTGGCGAACTCGACTCGCGCCCTGGCGCGGGCGAGCTCCTCGATCAGTCCGCGTCCCAGCGCGGTACGGTCCGACCGCCGGGCGGCTCCGGCTTCAGCACATGCAGGGGCTTGACAGGCGGCCGGCGACCGGGCATTCTCATTCTCCTAGTAACCTAGTGGAACGGTAATACGGGTGATCAGCTTCCACCTCGACGGACACTCCGGGATCGCCCCGTACCTGCAGATCGTCGGGCAGGTGCGCCAGGCGCTGCTGTTGGGGCTGCTCTGCGAGGGCGACAAGCTGCCCACGGTCAAGGAGGTGGTTGCCAAGGTGGCGATCAACCCGAACACCGTGAGCAAGGCCTACCGCGAACTCGAGCACCTGGGACTGGCCGCGGCCAAGCCGGGGGTGGGCACCTTCATCACCCGGTCGCTGGGCGATGCCTCGCTCGCCGAGCACGGCCCGCTTCAGCAGGAGCTGCGCGCGTGGCTGGCGAAGGCCCGCGACGCGGGCCTGACCGAACCGGGCATCGAGGCCATGTTCCAGAACACCTGCCGCGAGAGCGCTGACGAGGAGAAATGAACGCCATCTTGCAGACCCACGCGCTGGGCAAGAGCTACGGGCAGCGTCCGGCGCTGTCCGATTGCACCCTGACGGTCCCGCCGGGACATGTCGTCGGCCTGGTCGGGCCCAACGGCGCGGGCAAGACCACCCTGCTGAAGGTCGCCTGCGGGATGCTGGCGCCGACCACTGGCCGCATCGAGGTGCTCGGCGAACGGCCCGCCGCGGGTCCCGCCCAGCTGGCGCGGGTCGGTTACGTCGCCCAGGACACTCCCACCTACGCGGGCCTGTCCGTAGCCGATCATCTCAAGCTCGGCGCCAAGCTGAATCCCCGCTGGGATGCCAAGCTTGCGCAGGCCCGTATCGAACGGCTCGACCTTGAGCCTAAGCAGAAGGCGGGCAAGCTCTCTGGCGGGCAGCGTGCCCAGCTCGCCCTCACTGTCGCGGTCGCCAAGCGGCCCGAGCTGCTCATCCTCGACGAACCGGTGGCCAGCCTGGACCCGCTTGCTCGTCGCGACTTCCTGCGTCACCTGATGGAGTCGGTCGCGGAGAACGACACCAGTGTCATCCTCTCCTCACACCTTGTCTCCGACCTGGAACGCGTCTGCGACTACCTGATTGTCCTGGTTGCCTCACGTGTCCAGCTCGCCGGTGAAACCGAGGACCTGCTCGCGCAGCACTACCGGATCGTGTGCTCCCGCCGCCAGGACACCGACCTGCCTCCGGAGCTCGACGTCATCTGGTCCGAGCACGCCGGCCGGCAGTCCACCTTCATCGTGCGCAGCCAGACCGGGCCGCCCGCAGGGGACTGTCTCGCGGAACACCTCGACCTGGAAGACCTGGTCCTGGCCTACATGGAACGCTCTGCCGGTCCCGGCCGCCGCGCCGCCGCGCGCACGACGGGAGACGCGCGATGATCTGGCTCACCTGGCGCCAATTCCGCTCCCAGGCCCTCGCCGCACTGGCCATCCTCGCCGCAGCCTCGATCTACTTCCTGATCACCGGGCTCCAGATGCACCACGCCTACAGCGCCGACCTGGCCGCCTGCACACCGCACCACGACTGCGGCGATGTGCTCAGCCGGTTCGGGCAGAGTTACGACGGCGAGCTCAATCTTGCCCAGCTCCTCGTGATCGCCGCCCCGGGGCTGATCGGCATTTTCTGGGGCGCCCCGCTGATCGCCCGTGAAGTTGAGACGGGCACCGACCAGGTCGCCTGGAACCAGAGCGTGACGCGCACCCGGTGGCTCGCAGTCAAGCTCACCGGCGTCGGCCTCGCCGCGATCGCCGCCGCCGCGGTGCTCAGCTACCTGCTGACCTGGTGGGCCGGGCCGCTCGACCACATCAGCGGCAGCCGGTTCGCAGCCGTGACCTTCTCCTCACGCGACATCGTCCCGATCGCCTACGCCGCCTTCGCCTTTGCGCTGGGTACCACCGCGGGACTGCTACTGCGCCGCACCATTCCCGCGATGGCGGTGACCCTGGCAGTGTTCATCGGCATCCAGATCCTCGTGCCCGCCCTCATCCGCCCCAGCCTGCTGCCCTCCACCACAGTCACCTTCCCCATCAACAAGACCACCGCGAGCCAGTTCACCGGCGTCTCCACCAGCGGCGGCGGCGCCGAAATCAATATCGACCTGCCCGTACCGCAGGGCGCGTGGGTGATATCCGCCCCACCGGTGGAGGACTCCTCCGGCCAGGTGGCCGACGGATACGCGCACAGCAACTGCCTCTTCCCGAACACGTCGGGCCCTCCGACTAAGAATGGAGGACCCCCAGTCAGCCAGATCGCCGCCTGCCTTGCGCCCTACCACTTGCACCAAAGCGTCACTTACCAGCCCGCGAGCCACTACTGGCCGCTCCAGTGGTACGAAACCGGGATGTTCCTCGCGCTCGCCGCGGCGCTGTCAGGTACCTGCTTCTGGTGGATCCGGCGCCGCCGGACCTGACTACGCACCCGCACGACCGGGTCGGTACCCGCCGCCTCCACCCGAGGTCAAGAACGCGCTGCAGGAGAGCTTCCCGGCGCTCAGGCGGGCGCGCGGCTACCGGCCGGATGGCACAACTGGGACCAAGGCAAGCGCGCACGCGAACCCGGAGGCGTTATGCACAACATCCCGCAGGAGACCTATACCGAGCCGAGACGGCGACCGCGATAGCGCCGCGCCGCATTCATGACGGCGGCAACCCTCACCGCCGGCGTCGCTGTTGCGGCCTGCGGCGGAGGCCCATCGAGACCCGGCGCAGCCGCGGCTTCGACGACCACCACCGCCGCCAGCCCGACCACCGCCGCCGCCAGCCCGTCAGGCTGCGCCGATACGACGCAAGCCCCGGCCGCGACCGCTGGGGCATCGGGCCCGCTGCCGCCCACCACTGATCCCTTCTACAAGTGGAGCGGATCGCTGGCGCGGGACGCCGCCGGAACCATCTTGCGGACGCGGACCATCGCGTTTGCCGGGGGCGGGGCGAACACGCCGGTGAAGACGACTCAGCTCCTCTACGTCAGCACCGATCAGCTCGGCTGCAGGACGGTCTCGGTGGTCACCGTGTTCCAGCCTCTTGACGAGCCGGCATCCACTCCCACCCGGCTGTTCTCCTACCAGACGTCCTACGACGCCCTCGGCGCCCAGTGCGACCCCAGCTACACCCTCGAGGCGGGCACGGAGGGCGAGACAGGTTTCATCGGGGACAACGTCGCTGCCGGCTACACCGTGGTCATGGCGGACTACGAAGGAGAGGACGCCGCCTACGGGGTGGGCCAGCAGAGCGGGTACGAGACCCTCGATGCCATCCGGGCAGCCGAGAGGTGGCTCGGCGTGCCAGAGGCCTCCACGCCAGTAGGGATGCTCGGTTACTCGGGCGGCGCCGTCGCCACCGAGTTCGCCTCCGAACTGGCCCCCGCCTATGCCCCCCGCCTCGACATCGTGGGCGCGGCCGAGGGCGGCATCCCGGTCGACCTGTTCCACGACCTCGCCTACATCGACAATCCGGATTCAAGCTGGACCGGGCAGATCCCTTCCTACCTGGACGGCCTGGCCCGAGGCTTCGACATCCGCGACCTCGACAAGTACTTCACGCCCCAGGGCATCGCCGCCGCCAACGCCGATCAGACCCAGTGTTCTGGAACCTTCACGGGCCTCACGACCGAGCAGATGTTCAAGCCGCAGTACCAGGACATCGAGAAAATCCCGGTCTTCGTCCGCATCTTCGACGACCTCATCATGAGCCGAGCCGGCACCCCGCGCGGGCCGCTGTTCATCGGTAACGGCCTCTCGGACTCGACCGGCGACGGGGTCACCGTCACCAAAGACGTCCAGGAACTTGCGTACACCTACTGCCACCGGGGGGTCCCGGTCAAGCTCCGCATCTACCATGGGCTTAACCACTCCCAGGCCGGCACGTCGTTCTTTGAGCAGGCTCAGGCCTTCTTGGCCCAGCGGTTCGAGAATCGGCCCTTCCAGAACGGCTGCGCTGACATCGGTCCGGGTAATTCCATCGCCCCCGTACCGGTACCGGCGTCGTGACGGGCGGGCCGAGGTGCCCGCAGCGATGATCTCGCCCCGTGTCGAGCTCCGCGCCCTGGACGACGACGAGCCCCCCCCGGAGTATTTGCGCACTGGGCGCGCGAGCCGCCTACAGACACATCGCGTCGGGCGATACACCCGGCGAGGCAGCCGCCACTGCCAAAGCCTCGTTCTCATGGACGGCAGCGGGCCGCCCGGCGGATGCTGGCCGCGCCGCCATCATGGGCACCATCGTGGACCGGGCCGCCCGCCGCGGCGAGGTGCCAACCGGCACCGACGCGGCCGAGGCTTCCAGGCCGTGACCGCCCAGCTCTACTACCGGCTTATTCGTCGCCGCCGAGCCGCCCAGTCAGGCGACCGGCCATCGCCGCCGCCGGCGGCGGGACGCTCAGCGCCCACCCACGATCCCAGTAAGAACGTGTCCCCGTGCAAACTGCCTCGAAGCCGCAGAACACCACGTTCGGCGCGGTCGCAGGCCTCGCTGATCTCAGCGGCCGAGCCGAGCAGAACGTCGGTGCGCGGTTATCAAGAGCTCTTCGCGCCATTGGCAATCCCGACTACGGCCGAGCAGACAGTGGCCAGGGCCGTATATTTATGCAGCACCGCGCTTGGCGCGAATGACCGCTTCTGCCGCATATCGCGCGTTGGGTCAAGCCTCATGTAGTCGTCTCCGCGGCCGAGTGCCGCATCGACGAGCACCTCGAGCAGTGGCCGGCGCATGCCTCAAGTGAACCAGTCATACCGGATCGTCCTGAGGTTGCCCCAGAGCTACGTCGACTGATACATCACACTGAGTGACTGATAAGGCTAGGGAGAACGCTCACCGAGCCGCCGTTATGGTCGGCCGTCCCACCGTCAGATGACCGCTTCCACTGCGTCCCGAACTGGTCGTTATGGCGCTGGGTGGCCAGGGCGCTGGGCCAGGTCCTGGCATGCCTGGCGCACCGGGACGCCCGCCCGGCTGGCGGCGGCGCGGATGCAGGCGACCGCCGCGAACAGGGCGTACTGCCAGAAGTCGTCGGCCTGCCACCAGGCGACCTCATCGAGCAGGTCCGGTTCGGTCCCGCCATGGAGGGCTGCTGCGGCCAGCACCGCGTACTGGAGCTTGGTGTTTTGCCGGCCGCGGAAGGCGCACTCGGGCAGGAACCGCTCGCGTAGTCCCTCCAGGGGCAGCGGGTCGGCCCGGCTGGCCCTGCACCAGTCCAGCGCGTCCGCGGCGAGGTGGAGGAACACCTCGCCGGGGAAGGTGTTGTCCCGCGGGTGCAGGGGCGCAAGCTCGCTCACCAGCTGGAAGATGTCAGCGTCGCGGGCGAGCCCGTCGAGCAGGACACGGCGGGCGGTCACGGTGTCCTCGGGGGCAGGCCGCTTCCTGGCAGGCATATCCCCGACGGTAGGGCAGGACCGCCGATCGCCGGGCGGCCTTACCGGCGGATTCCCGTAGTATTCGTAGCCCGGTTCCTGGGTGGAGGTGCCGGGCAGCGGCCGGCATGCCCAGCCGGGGCGTCCACGCGGCGCGGTATAACGCGGGCTGGCTGACCAGCAGGATGACACGCTCAGCAGCGCCCGCGCGGCTACCTGCAGCTTGCGCCTACCCTGGAACGGGTGCGGGGACGCCGCATGCCGCGGACTTGCAGTTCGTGATCTTGAGGATCTTCCTTATTGCCGCAGGCCGGGTGCCCGGTAAGGGCACATGGGCGTGCTACCAGGCCTTGATGATCTCGGGAGGCTCGCGGGCACGTGAGCCCGTCGTGACTGCTGAGGGCTTAAGGGATGATTGAGGCGATGAGCGACGCACGCAGATCCCGCCAGCCGGGACCCCGGCGGCCGGCCGGGTCGCCTGACCGGGCCGGACGAGGTCCGCCGGGCGGTGCTCGATGCCGCGGCGGCACTGTTTGCCAAGCACGGAGTTGACGCGGTATCACTTCGCGACATCGCGGCGGCGGCCGACGTTCACGTTGCGCTGATCGAGCGGTACATCGGCCACCGGGAGGAGCTGGTGGCTGAGGTGTTCCGCCATGTCTCTGATCAGCTGGCCCGGGCGGTGGAGGAGAACCCGCTGTCGGGGCAGGGGTTCTCCCCTGACACGGTGATGGGGACATGGGTGCGGATCGCCGCCGCGCTGGTGATCTCGGGCCGGTCCCTGGAGAGCCGCCGTGATCTCAACCCGGTGGTGGCGATGGCCCAGACCCTGATGGCCGGGTATGGCATGGCTGAGGAGGCGGCCCGGTTGCGGGCGGCGCAGATCGTGGCGGCGGCGCTGGGCTGGCGGATCTTCGAGGCGTACCTGGTCGAGGCGGGCGGGCTGGGCGAGGTGCCGCTGGAGACGCTGCGGGAGGAGCTGGCCCGGTCTGCGCGCAGGCTGGGCGCCACGCCCTGGCCCTCGCCGCCGGACCCCCAGCCGCGCACGCGCTGAGGCCAGACGGCCACCCGATCCGGGACCTTCGGCCCTAGACAGGCGCTGGCCTGCGGCAATGCAATGTGAACAGTTGTACAAATTCCCGCAGGCGATGCCCGCCCAAGCCGGAGCATGCCGCGCCGGGGAGATCCCGAGGGGGAGGAGAGACCAATGACTGCAACTGATGCGCCCGCGAGGGTGGCGACCACGGTGCCGCTGCGCTGGGACGAGGTGTACTTCACCAACTGCCCGATGGTGTCGGCGAACAACGTGGACCAGGAGCTGGGGTGGTGCCGGGAGGAGTTCAAGAAGATCGGCGTGGAGTACGCCTACTTCCGGTCGCGGAAGGAGAACAACTGGTACCCGCACTACATCCACAACCTGGACAACCTGATCCGGTTCGGCGGCCTGTACCCGCCGGTCGCCGTGCACGCCGACATCCGCCGCACCCGGCTGCTCGGCGCGACGCAGGTCTGGGAGGGCGGCTGCATGCTGGTGCGGGCCCGCGACGACATCGTCCACGATGGCGGACCTGAAGGGCAAGAAGGTCGGGCTGACCAAGAGCCTGAACACGATCAAGAACGACTGGTGGCGGATCCAGGAGCACGCCGGGATCGAGCTGATGCTGCGGGTCAACGGCATGACCCGCGACGACGTGCAGATCGTCGAGTTCCCCTACCCCGATGACTGGTACGACAAGCCGGAGATGCTCCAGGTGACGATGAACAACCCCTCGGAGCTGTGGCTGCGCCGTGACCACAAGCACGACCTGGCGTTCCGGCCGCTGGAGACCGCGCTGGAGAAGGGCGTCGTGGACGCGATCTACACCCAGAGCAAGGTGTTCCAGCACCTGCAGGAGGACACCGGCAAGTTCAAGGCGATCGAGGACCTGTCCCGCTACCCGGACTGGACGCTGCAGATGGCGAACTGCCCCGCCGTCATCACCTGCACCGACGTCATGGCCGAGGAGCACCCCGACCTCGTCATCGCCTACATGAAGGCCATGATCAAGGTCGGCCGGTGGGCGAACGAGCACAAGCACGCCGCCGCGGTGATCTTGAACCGGCAGACGTTCTACCGCGACGTCGAGGACACCTACCAGGGCATCAAGGGCGTCGACATGGTGCCGAACCTGTCGCCGCGGAACCTGGCCGCGGTCGAGATCGGCAAGGACTTCATGCTCAGCCACGGCTACATCAAGCGCGACTTCGACGTGCACGAATGGGCCGCGCCGCAGTTCCTGGAGAAGGCCGCCGAAGAGCTGCTGGCGGAGGAGTGGAAGCAGATCACCACCGTCAAGCTGCCGGAGGCCTCCGAGCTGGAGCTCAGCCTCGTCCGCCTCGGGTAACCGCCGCCGCGGCATCCCGCCATCCCCGGCGCAAAGCCAGCGGGTGTGACGGGCCGCACGCACCAGGAGCGGCCGGGCGGCGCCGCTGGCCCGGCCCGGCCGCCGCTGGCGGCCGGGAGAACAAGACCGTGAGAACAAGAGAATGGTGAGTGAAATGGCCAAGACCGCGATGCAGATGATCGGCGAGGCCCGGGCCCAGGTGGGCATGGTGGCGCCGAAGAAGGCGGCGGACGAGCTGGACGCTGGTGCCGTGTTCGTCGACGTGCGCGAGCCCGAAGAGTGGCAGCACGGCCACATCGACGGGTCGGTGGCGGCGCCCCGGGGGCTGCTGGAGTTCTTCGCCGACCCGGCCAGCCCCCGCCACAACCAAGCCCTGGACCCCGGCCGCCGGGTCATCGTCGTGTGCGCCTCCGGCGCCCGCGCCTCGCTCGCCGCCCTGACCCTCAAGACGATGGGCTACGGCGACGTGGCCATCCTCGACGGCGGCCTCAAAGGGTGGACCGAGGCCGGGCTGCCGGTCGGCGAGCACGAGTACTCCGGCATCTGACCATCCGCCCGTCAGCGCGTTAGCGACCTCAGGAACGAGGCGCGTTCACCCGTCCGCCAGGACGCAGAGTAAGCCTCCGCGAGCAGGCCGCGACGCAGGCACCCGGACCAGGGGCTGCCGACTGAGCGCAGCGAGACATGGGGCGGCGGGAATCGTCCCGCCGCCCCCACCTCGGGAAGGACCAGGTATGGCACAGGGGATCAGCGAGGTACTGACCTTCGCGATCGGCGTGGCGATCAGTCCGGTGCCGATCATCGCGGTGATCCTGATGCTGTTCTCGGGCCGGGCCAAGGTGAACGGGCCGGTGTTCCTGGCCGGCTGGGTCGTCGCGCTCGCCGTGGTCAGCGGCGCCGCCTACCTCCTCTCCGACGCGGGCAGCGCCTCGACCGACAGCGCAGCCGCCGACGGGGTCTCCTGGGCGCAGATCGTCTTCGGCGTGCTGTTCCTGCTCCTGGCCGGGCGCAGCTGGCGCAGCCGGCCGGCGCCGGGCACCGAGCCGCAGATGCCCAAGTGGATGGCCGGCATCGACGCGTTCGCGCCCGGCAAGGCGCTCGGGCTCGGCCTGCTGCTGGCGGGCGTGAACCCCAAGAACCTCCTGCTGGCGGCCGGCGCCGGGTCCGCACTGGCGGTGACCGGGCCCTCCACGGCCGAGGCGGTCATCTCACTCATCGTCTTCGTGGTCCTCGGCAGCCTCACCATCGCCGGCCCGGTCGTCTTCTACCTCACCGGCGGCGATCGCGCCAAGACGCAACTCGACGCGGCGAAGGACTGGCTCGCCGTCCACAACGATGCCGTGATGACGGTGCTATTCCTCGTCCTCGGCGTGAACCTCATCGCCAAGGGCATCCCGCCGTTGACCTGATAACGACGAAGCCCTGACCGCAGGAAAGCGACATCACCATGATGACGACACGACCGGAACCCGGCGGGCACGACGCGGTGCCGCAGTCGCTCGCTGACCGCCCGCCCGGGCGGTTCGCCCGGCCCCGGCGCCGGCTGCGGGCCGGCCTGGTGCAGCTGCTGTGCGCGCTGGCCGGGCTCGGGCTTGGCCTGCTGCTGCCCCGGATCACCTTCGAGTCCACGGTGGCCAGCTCCCGGGTGACGGACGCGCTGGTCGCGGTGGGCTTCGGCATCCTGGGGCTGGTGACCGTCATCTTCTCACTGCTGTTCCTGGTCGTGCAGTGGGCCTTCACCAGCCTGTCGCCCCGGCTGACCCTGTTCCGCGACGACCCGATCGTGTGGCGGACATTCGCCTTCGCCGTCGGGGTGTTCGTGTTCTCGGTCACCACCGCCCTGGTCATCGGCGACCAGCAGAAAGTCTCGGTGATCGTGCCCGCCGCCGAGGTAGCGGCGCTGCTCGCCGCCATCGCCCTGATCCGGACCCTGCAGGTCAAAGCCTTCGCCTCCATCCAGCTGGCACCCACGCTGGCGGCCATCGCCTCACAGGGCCGCGGCATCATCGACGACCTGTACCGCCGGCCGTGCCCGGCAGGCCGGAAGCCGGCTGCCCCGCTGCCGCCCCGGCACCGGGCGGTCCTGTGGCCGCACCGCCAGGCGATCTTGCAGCAACTCGACCTGGGCCGGCTGCTGCGCGCCGCCGACGGCGCCGTGATCGTGCTGCGGGCCGGCATGGGCGACACGCTTCAGCAGGGGGCCCCCGTCGCCGACCTGCACGGCGGCGAGGCGGCCGACGCGGCGGTCCTGGCCGGGCTGGTGACCGGGCCCGAGCGCACCTTCGGCCAGGATCCGCTGTTCGCGTTCCGGCTGCTGGCCGACATCGCCATGCGGGCGCTGTCGCCGGCGGTCAACGACCCGGCCACCGCCGTCCAGGTGCTGGACACCATCGAGAGCCTGCTCCAGGCCCTGGTCTCACGTGACCTGGACGTGGCCGAGGTGGCCGATGACGCCGGGGACTGTCCGGGTCGTGCTGGCCCTGCCGTCCTGGGATGACTACCTGCGCACCGGCCTGGACGACCTCCTCGAATCCGCAGCCCAGTCGCCCATGGTCCTGCTGCGGGCACGGACCCTGCTCACCACCCTGCGGAACGCGGCACCGCCGGCCCGCCAGCCGCCGGTCACCCGGCGGCTCCATCGCGCCGAGCAGCTTGGCGCCGGCAACTTCCCGCTGATCTGGCATGAGGCGACCGGCACTGCCCGTCGGCCCAGCTCGGCAGCTGATCAATCATCCCCAGCTTCCTAATCGGACGACTCGCCCCAGCCACTCGCGCCGGGCGACACTTCTCCCGGCAATGGATTGCCAGGACTCTTTGTACCTGCTGCTGGACTTGGGCGTCTTCAGCGCCGAACACCGTGCCACTGCGGCCGGTTGCCACGATCCAGCTGTTACCTGGGGCGAACTTGATCTGCACGCCCGGCATTGGCGGCGCCGATCTCCCTGGAGACATACGTCTGCACATGACCGGCCGGGTCCAACGTCCCGCTTGTGGATCATCAACCCATGCATGTCCAACCACCCACGAGACGGCGCATGGGCATTAAAGGGGCCGACCGCTAGCTCCGGCTCCAGCTCCAGCTCCGTCACCGAGATCAGACAGCCCGCGCCGCCAGGCGAGGAACCCCTCCAGGGCAGATCGAGCGTGATCTCGGGCATGATCTGCCTTCCCGGTCAGCCGAGTAGCCGGCCATTGAGGAACGCAGGCGCCGAAACGGGCACAATGCACCAACCCAGGTGGATCAGCCACCCACACGCCAGGCGATCACCTAACCCGACGGTTCCGGTGATCATCACAAGGACGAGGCTGACGTAGGCCACACCCGGGGACAGCCACCGACTCGGCAGCGGGCCCAGCCCTTGGCTCCACCCGCGCGCCCACTGTCGCTGCCCACTGGAAATCGATGCCCATGCGCGCTCCGCGCTGGACTCCAACGCGTTCTCGCGATACCACTGCCCTGGGTACTGGATGAGTTCCCGAGAGCACGCCGGAATGGTTGATCTGAGCGCCGACGGCGATCCCGGCACTCACTGAGTCACGAGCAAAGAATCGTTATGTGCGATTTTAAATGCCGAGCAGACGTTTCTCGTTACGGTACGTAGCCCTATGGCACTTGGCCGCCAGGCCGGGGCGCTGGTAAGGGGGGCTATGCCGGGCGCGCACGGTGGTGTTTGCTGAAGCGCCTGCGTGATCCGGCGTCCGTGAGTCCGCCGGTGCGCCGCGTCGCGGCAGTGGAACTGGACCTGGACCGGCGGGAGATCAAGGTGCGGGGGAAGGGCGGCAGGGACCGGGCTGTCAGGATCGATATGAGGCCGCGCGCCGGGTTGACCGGTACCTGCGGGTCCGTACGAGGCACGAGCAGGCGCACGTGCCTGGCTCCTGCCTCACGGGGGCCTGCCCGGACAATGGCCGGTGTCAGGCAGCTGGGGTGGGGGCTGCGCGCCGGGTGGTCTTGACGCCGGCTGGGCTGCTGCCGTTTGCGGTGGGGGCGTCGTGGCTGGCGGCGCGGAGCCGGTCCAGTTCGTCGCGGTAGGCATCAGCCTGGCGTTCGGCGCGCTCGGCGCGGGCGCGCAGGTCGGCGCGCAGCTCATCGCGTTCGCGGGTCGCCTCGGCCCGCACCTGGTCCAGCATCTTGCCGGCGTCGGCGCGGACCCGCTCGGTTTCGGCCTGGGCGGCGCGGGCGGCGGCCTGCGCACGTGCGGTCTCCTGCCCGGCGTGCCGGGCGGTGTCCTCGGCGGCGGCTGCCGCCTGGCGGGCCTGATCCCGCTCCGCGTCGGCGGCGCGGACACGCTGCTCGGCGTCGGCGCGGGCCTGGGCGACGGCGGCATCCCGCTCGGCTCCGGCGGCGGCCACCCGCTGGTCAGCCTCGGCGCGGGCCTGCCGCACCGCTTCGTCCCGCTGGTTCTCCGCGGCGGCAGCGCGCCGCCCGGCGGCCTGGGCGAGGGCCTGGGCGGCGGTCAGGTGCTCGCTCATCTCCTCGGCGGCGGCATCAGCCTCGGCGCGGAGCTGCTCAGCGGTCGCGGCGCGCTGCTCGGCGGCTGCGGCGCGGGCTTCGGCGGTGGCGGCGCGCTGCTCGGCGGCGGCGCGGACCGCCTCGACCTCGGCTTCGGCGGCGGTCGGGTCGGTGAGGGTGTCGATCCGGTCCCGCAGCCCGGCCCCCAGCGCGGTGATCCGGTCGGCCTCGGCGCGCAGCGACCGCAGCAGCTCCGCGCCGGTCATCTTGGCCGTGGTGAGCGGGCTGCCGTCCTCGGCCGGGCTGATCGTGGTGCCGGCCTGCTCGGCGGCCAGCCGGCGCCGTTCCCGCCACGCCGACACGCGGGTGTGGCCGCGCCCGGCGCAGTACTCCGGCGGCCGGCCGGTCCCGGCCGCCGGGGCGGCGGGCTGCCCGCAGCCGGGGTACTTGCAGGTAGTCCGCGCTATCGTGGTGGTGCTCATCGGCCCTCCTCGTCGTAGTGGCCTGCGGTCCGGGGCCGCGATACGTATCGCGACGTAACGAAAGACGGAACGAAACGCAACGGTTCCCTGCGCGGCAGGCGCGGGTCATGCGGCGGTAGGGGCGGAGGAACCGGGCCGGGGTCAAGGCGTCCGCCGCGCTACTGGCGCCACTCGATCCGCATTTGCAGCTGGGGGTCGAACGGCTGCCGCATCCGGCCGGGCAGCAGGGTCACCTCGCACAGCAGCCGGACGATTTCCCGCTGGCGGGGCAGGGACAGGCCCTTTCCAGACGCGGGCCGGGTCGGCTCCGGGGGCGCGCAGCTCGGGCAGCAGGTCGATCTGGGTCGCGTCGGCCAGTTCGGTGCTGATCTGGGCCAGCCGGGCATCGATCCGCTTGCGTTCCTGCCGCACCCCGGCCTCGGTCAGCACGTCCTCGCTCAGCAGCCGGGCCAGGTCATCCCGCTTGGCGTGCAGCTTCCTGGACTCGGCGCGCAGCGCCTTCACATCCACCTCCGGCCTGGGCTCGGGGGCGGGCAGCAGGTCGGCGATGTCGGGCTGGCCGAGCCGGGCGATCATCACCTGGGCCATGGCCTGGTCGGCCGGGATGGCCGGGGTGGCGCAGTGCGACCCCTTGTCGCACCGGTAGGCGCTGCCCCGCTCCGGGCCGTACCCGCCCATCCCCGAGGCGTGCATGGTGGTGCCGTCAGCCGCAGATCCCGCACCGGGCGTGCCCGGATAGCAGCCAGCGCGGCGCGTTGGCGTTGTGGGGGTTGGTGCGCCGGGCCGGGTCGGTCAGCATCTCGTGTCAGCCGCTCCCACCGGTCCGGCTCGATGATCGGCTCCAGCCACGACGACGCGTCGTACTGTGCCCCGTTGCAGGTCGCGATGCCCGGCCACGTGCGAGGCCAGCAGCGCGTCGCGCAGCGATACGGCGCTGAACGGCTTGCCCGTCACGGTGCGCAGGCCGCGTCCGCGCAGGTCGGCGGCGACCGCGCGCAGCGAGATGCCCCGGTCCAGCACGTCGGTCACCGCGTCCTGAAGCACCTTGGCTTCCTCGGGGACGGTGATCAGCCGCTTGGCGTGCCTGGGCGCGGCCGGGTCGATCATCCGCCCGTACGGGCGCCGGCCGCCCCAGTACGACTTGCCCGCCCACCGCTTGCGGCCGCGCTGCACCTTGTCGGAGATATCGGCGCTGTAGTCGTGCGCGGCCCTGGCCCGCTCGCGGAACGAGCGGATCTCCTCGCGGGTGCCGCCCCGGGTGATCCGCAGCGACCCGATGCCGTCCGCCGAGTCCTCGCTCGGGGAGAACGCGGATGCCCGGCCCAGCTCGCACGCGTCGATCAGGTCCAGGGCGTCCCGCTCATCACGGGCGATCCGGGACACGTCATCGCAGATCAGCACCCCCGCCTTCCCGGTTTGCAGGTCCAGCAGCACCCGGGCGAACACCGGGCGGCGGGTCCGCATCGTCACCAGCCCCGTCGCGGTGGTGACCCGGACCGGCCGCTTATAGGCCGACGCGGGCCGGTACCCGCCGTCACCCGCGTCGTTCTCGATCGCCACCCGGACACGCTCAGCGGGGACGCCCAGCCCGGCGGCGAAGTCGCGGAGCTGCCGCTCACGCTCGCCGAACGTTCTGACGTCCTCATCGCGGAAGTCCGACATCCGCAGGTAGATGATCGCATCGCCGAGGATGAGCGCCTCGCCGAGGGTGATGATGCCGTTGCCGCTGCTCATGATGCCTCACTCGGGGGTATCCTGCTTACCCCTCAAGTGTATTTGCTTCTAGATTGGCTGACCCGGCCCTGGCCCGCGACCTGGCCGCCGCGGCCGCCCAGAACCCCAAGACCACCTGGTGCGTCACTGTCACCGATGAGCAAGGCCATGCCATCGGGCACGGCTGCGCCCGACCCGAACCCACCAGCCACCGGAAACGAGCAGGGCCAGCACCGCCAGGCCCAGACGGGACCGGGAACCGGGACGGCCCCGGATTCGCGTTCACGGCCACGGCGAGCCCGGGCCGCCGGGCGGCTACGGGACCTGGCGGCTGCGCACCCCCGGTGACGGGCCGGACCTGCTCGTCACCCTTGACCCGATCCCCGCCGGCGACTGCGACCACCGGTTCGAGTCCAAGGGCCATGATCCCGGGGTCAAGCTCCGGCACCTGTCCCAGGTCCGGCATGCCACTTGTACCGGGCCGACCTGCCGGCGGCCCGCCGCCAGCTGCGATTTTGAGCACAACATCGGTTACGAAGCGGGCGGCCGGACGTGTCTGTGTAATGGGGGTCCGAAGTGCCGGCATGACCACCGGCTCAAGCAGCACCCCCGGTGGAAGGCAGAGCAGCTCCCGGACGGCACTGTCCGCTGGACCACCCCATCCGGGCGGACCTATACCACCGAACCCACCCGATATCCCATCTGAGGATCACCGGGGCGGGAGGTGGCGCCCGTCACGCGGTCCAGGTGTGCAGGAAGGCCGCGTCCTTGGCCGCGACGTCGGCCCGGAACATCGGGTGCAGGTCCATCGACGGCGAGTACTTGCTGGCCGGAACCTCGCGACCGAGGGCCTCGGCCATGGCCCGGACGTGATGCGGGCCGGCGCCGCAGCAGATGCCCACGTAGTCCACGCCGAGCTCGAGGGCCTGCTGCGCGAAATGCGCCATCTCCAAGCGCGTGCAGATGAACGGATCGAGCGCGATGGGGAAGGCCCGCTCCCCGTCCGGTGACCGCAGGGTCTCCATCGTCGGAGCGGCCGCCTCGGTCCGGTACGGCACCGGCTGGACGGCGACGGCGCAGTCCACGGCCTCCCGGATGGCGGTGATCAGCGGCAGCATCGTCTGCGGGCCGCGGTCGCAGTTCAGGCCGACGACCTGCGCTCCCTCGGCGGCGAGGATGCGGCAGGCCTGCGCGTACTCGTAGCCATCCCGCGTCTGATCCGGCTGCGTCGACGCCAGCGTCACCATCGCGGGCAGCCCGAGCTCACGGGTGACCTCCAGCGCGATCAGCGCCTCGCCGAGGTAGTCGTTGGTCTCCGAGATGACGAAGTTGATGCCCTCCTCGACCGCCCAGCCGAGCTGTT
Organism: uncultured Actinomycetes bacterium; assembly: GCA_963800415.1. Taxonomy (GTDB): domain Bacteria; phylum Actinomycetota; class Actinomycetes; order Streptosporangiales; family Streptosporangiaceae; genus Palsa-504. Next base: position 99,124 of record CAWDBS010000059.1, on the reverse strand, counting down.
CGGCGTACATGGCCCGAACCGTCTCCCAGGTAGCCGGGTCATCGGGATCATAGGCCCAGGTGTTGCAGACGTTGCCGGCCACCAGGGCGTCGCCCTCGCGCGCGACTTCGCGGGCGATCCGGACCGCCTGCCGGTTCATCGCTTCCAGGTCACCTTCGCGGCCTACGTCCCTGAGCTTCTCCCGGTGCGCGTAGTAGGTGAGCGCGACCATCACGTCCGCGCCCGCCCGCAGGAACTCCCTGTGCAGCTCGCGCACCGCGTCCGGGTAATCAAGCACTACCTCGGGGACGAACGGGCCCGCCTTGATGTAGCCGCGTCGTTCCAGCTCGAAGACGTAGCCTTCGGCGCCGAGCACCGTGCCGGCCCGCAGCCGGTCCCCGATTGACAACCCCATTAAGCCACCCCTTCCGCGGCAAATCTGGCGGGCGTGAAACGCCCGATGTCGTAGACGGTGCCCTGCTGCAGAGCGAGCTGGGCGAGCACCCGGCCCACCCAGGGCGCGAACTTGTAGCCCGTGCCGCCTGGTAGGCGGTCATGAGCCCCATGACGCCGCCGCCGATGATCGTCAGCCGCCTGGCCAAAGCTCACGCTCCTTAGGTTTGCGCACATCAGAGGTTACCCGCCGCCGGTCACCTCGTTGATCATCACCCACCGTCCGGAAGCGGCGGAGGCCTCCATCGCGTCGCAGACCGCCTGCACGGCGGCGCCTTCGCGGAAACCCGGCGTCCACGGCGCTTCGGGCCAGCCCTCGAGCAGGTCGGCGACCTGGTTCGCGAACGACGAGCCGTACCCGACGCCCTGGCCGATCGGCCACCACTGGGCCGCGTAGGGGTGGCTGGGGTGCTCGGCCCGGATCCGCCGCATGCCGTAAAGCCGCACGTCGTCGTCGGCGCTGGCGTACCAGAGCTCGTTCAGCCTGGCGTAGTCGAACATCAGCGTGCCATGGCTGCCGTTCGCCTCGACGGTGAAGTCGCACGGCCGCCGCACCGCGGTCCGCGCGACCTCCATCGTGCCGAGCGCCCCGGACTCGAAGCGCAGCAGGGCGCCGGCCGCGTCGTCGACCGTCACCGCCTGCCCGGAGCGCGACCGGATGAAGGTGGCGGCCTGTGCGCACGTGCTCGCCACGGGCCCGGCCATGGTCAGCGCCATGTCGATCAGGTGGCAGCCCAGGTCGGCGATCGTCGTCCCGCCCAGGCTGGCGTCGAAGCGCCAGTCGTAGGGGGTGGCCGGGTCGGCGAACTCGTCGGACAGCCAGGTGGCCCGCCACAGCCTGAGCTCCCCGATGGCGCCTTCGGTGATCATCCGCTGCATGAGCGCGACCGCGGGCAGCCGCCGGTAGTTGAACCCGACCGCGTTGTGTACCCCGGCCTCGGTGACCGCGGCCAGCGCCGCGGCCGCCTCCGGGTAGTTCAGCGCCAGCGGCTTCTCGCACAGCACCGCCTTGCCCGCCGCCGCGGCCTGCCGCGCCATCTGCGCGTGCGTGCCCGGCGGGGTGCAGATGTCCACCATGTCCACGTCGTCCCGGGCGATCAGCTCGCGCCAGTCGGTGACGGTGGCGGGCACGCCGTAGGCTGCTGCGGCCGCCGCGACGGCGCCTGCGTCCCGGCCGGACATCACCGTGACCACTGGCGTCACCGGGAGCCGGCGCAGCATCGGCGCGACGCGGTAGCCGTAGCTGTGCGCCTTGCCCATCACCCCGTATCCGATGATGCCGACCCGCAGCAAAGCCCCCGCGGTCATGACGGAGTCATCGCCGGTATCGCCGCCGTGACCTGCTCGGCGGCGGCCAGCGCCGCGGCCGCGTCGTCGGCGGTGGCGCCCGCACACGGCGCGCCGACAGCGAACTCGGCGAAGCTCTCGGCCTGGCGGCGCAGCGCCTCGAGCTGGGCGCGCTCGCCCTCGGCCGGGTCGATGACGACGCAGCGCTCGCTGCCCCGGGTGCCGAACACCTCGGCCCAGAACCGCGTCGCCCGCCGGGAAGTAGCGGCCGAGGGAGACGAACCCGCATCCGCCGCCGGACAGCGTGGCAATCACCTGCGCGCCGTCCACGTCGGCGATCCCGTCGGGCGCCTGACCCGAGGTCACGACCGCCAGGCCGCTGATGTCCTGGCCGGTCAGCCAGCGCAGCTGGTCGAACTCGTGCACGCCCATGTCGATCGCGATCCCGCCGCTGTGCGCCCGGAACGCCGCCGGCGGCGGCTGCTCGTCCCACTGGTAACAGGTGACGAGGTGGATCGCCCCGAGCTCGCCCGCGGCGATCCGCTCGCGCAGCCGCCGCAGGCCCGGGACGAACCGGCGCCAGTAGGCCACCTGCAGCCGGACGCCCGCCGACGCGGCCGCCTGCGCCGACGCGTGCGCCGCGGCCGCGGTCAGCCCGCACGGCTTCTCGCACAGGATAGGGAGCCCGTGCGCGGCCACCTCGGCGATGACGGCGCCGTGCTGGTCGGTGGGCGCGACGATGAGCACCCCGTCGATCGCGGCCGCGTCCAGCATCGACGCCACGCTGGCGTGCAGCGCCACGCCAGGCGCCGCCACCGCGTCGCGGGCCGCGGCCGACATCTCCGCGATGGCGGTCACCGCCACCCGTTCGGAATCGGCTAGGGCGCGCAGGTGGGTGCGGCCCATCCGGCCGGCGCCGACCAGGCCGAGCCGGAACGGCGCCATGCTTACAGACCCCGTTCGGCCAGGAACGCGCGGTTGTGCCGCTGTTCGGTGGCGGCCCGCGCGAACCGCTCAGCGCTGCGCGGCAGGATGTCCTGCTCGACCACCAGCCAGCCGCCGAACGAGATTGTCCGCAGCCCGGCCAGCACGGCGTCCACGTCGAGGTCGCCGCCGCCGAGCGCGCAGAACGCCTCCCTGGTCCAGATCTCGGTCACCGGCGCCTGGTCGCTGACGATCTCGTTCATGACCGCCAGCCGGGCGTCCTTGAGGTGCACGTGGTTGACCCGGTCGCCGAGGTCCCGCAGCATCGCCACCGGATCGCCCCCGCCGAGCAGCATGTGCCCGGTTTCCAGGCACAGCCCGACGTCGGACACGTCGAGGACCCGCTCGATCTCCCACGGCGCCTCCACGTGGGTGCCGGTTTCCGGGTGGAACGTGGGCTCGTAACCGCGGTCACGGCAGCGGGCGATCACCCGGACCAGGCCGACCGCGAACCGCTGCCACCCGTCGGCGTCGAACCCGAGAGAATGATCCCGAACGGACCGGCCCGGGAGCATAGCCCGCCGCTTACTGCCACTGTCAGCCAGCGTCGGCCTGGGCGGCGGCCCCGGCAGATAGGACCGCACCGTGTCGAAGACGTCGAGCACGGCATCGAGCTGGGGGAGGGCATCCTGCAGCGCGTCCGGATCGGAGTACGGCAGCTCCACGTACGCGCCGGCCAGGCCGAGGCGGCGGCGGGCCAGCGCCTCGCCCAGCTCGTCGCCGTGGCCCAGGTAGCCGACCGGGCCGAGGTCGATGCCGGCGTAACCGGCCGCGGCGACCTGGCTGAGCACGCTCTCGCCGTCAGGCACGTCGGGGTAATTTGGGGCGGTGCCGACGGTGAGCTCGAAGGCACCGTAGCTGACCGGGGCGTTCGCCACCGCGATGGGTGCCCTGCCGGTATCAGCACTGCCATTGTTTTCGCTCATCGGGCCGTCCTTATCTCATTCGCGCCCGCAGGATCGTCGACCGGCGCGCCGCGATGGTGGCAGCCGATGATGGTCTGGCACAGCGTGATGTCGCGCAGGCCATCCCGGCCTGCGGTGGCCGGCTCGCGGCCGGTCACGATCCAGTCGTGGAACGCCTCGAGTTCGCGCTTGAATCCGCTCTCGTAGCTGGCGACCTCCTCGGTCCGCCAGGCCCGGGCCGAACCCGCGGCGCCGTCCTCGATCTCCAGGGTGGCCGGCTCGTTGCGCAGGAACGGTGAAGGGAACGTCAGTCGCAGCCGGCGGTCCGGCGCGTAGAGCGCGAACTCCATCCCGTACCGGGCGATGCCGGGCAGGTCGATCCAGTGGATGGCCACCGGCAGCGGCCCGAACCTGAGCATCACGGTGACGCAGTCCAGAGCCAGGCTCACGTACTCGAGCCGGGTCGGCTCGCCGAGCAAGCCGCGCACCGTATTCAGCTCGTGCACCAGGGTGTCGAGCAGCACCCCCTCGTAGACCTGCCGCTCCAGGTCGGTGGCGGCTCCGGTCGCGGCCCTGATCCGCTGGTCGCTGTCGGCCCGCAGCCCGGCGGTGACCTCGGCCGGCAGCGGTGTCCGGGGGAGTAGCGGGTAATGCGCGATGTAGGGCCGCAGCGGCGACTCGAAGGTTGTCACTCGCAGCAGCCGCGCGCTGGTCAGCTTGGCGGCTTCCGCCCGCATCCGGGCGAACGCCGGGTCGTACCGTTTCGGGTACCCGGTCATCAGCTTCACCCCGGCGTGCTCGGCAGCCGCGACCATGGACCAGCCCTCGTCGGCCGAGAAGCACATCGGCTTCTCGACGAAGACGTGCCGCCCGGCCCGGGCTGCCGCTTCGGCGATCGGGGCGTGGCTGCCCGAGGTCAGCACCATGACGGCATCGAGCGGATGGCCCAGCAGGTCGTGCCAGTCGGTGAACACCGCGGGGATGCCGTAGCGTTCGGCGCAGGCCCGCGCGCCGTCGGCGTCGAGGTCGCAGACCGCCGCGACCTCGTAGCGGTCGGCCAGTTCGGCCAGGTAGTGCAGGTGCATGACCTGGGCGATCACGCCCGTGCCGACCAGGCCGACCCGGAGCCTCACCGTGGTTCCAGCGCAGCGTTGATCGCTGACCGCAGCAGCCGCGCGGCCTCGGGGACGCCGGTGCTGGCCGGCACGAACGGGTCCTCGTGCTCGATCGAGATAACCCGCGCCGCCGAGCCGCCGAGCGCCCGGACCAGGCCCGCCCACCAGGCCAGGTCGTGGCCGCGGCCGGGCACCGCGAAGGTCCACGGCATCTCGGCGGCGGGTTCCGGCCAGCGCCGGTCGAGCAGGCCGTTCAGGGCCAGGCTCTCCGCGTGGAAGATCGTGTCCTTGCCGTGCACGTGCCCGATCCGGTCGCCCAGGGCCGCGGCGACCTTGTGGCCGTCCATGCCCATCCAGAAGAAATGGCTCGGGTCCAGGTTGCCCGCGATGGCCGGACCGAGCGCGGCCACCCGGCCGAACGTCTCCACGTTGAATACGCACGTGCCGGGGTGCAACTCCAGGCAGACGCGCAGTTCCGGGTTCTCCGTGGCGGCGAACCCGGCGAGCCCGGCCCAGTAGGGCGCGATCTGCTCCTCCCACTGCCGCAGGTACACGCCCTCCAGGTAGGGCAGCCAGCCGCCGGCCCCGAAGTGCGGCACCTGATCACCAGCCGTGCCGCCCGGGCAGCCGGCCAGCGCGACCACCCGGTCCACGCCGAGGAGCGTGGCCAGCCGGATGGCGTCGCGCAGCGCCCGGTCGTGCTCGCGGGCCAGGTCCTGATCGGGATGCAGCGGGTTGCCCCAGGCATTCAGCGCGTCGACCTGGAGCCCGTGCGCGGCGATGCCGCCCAGCCAGGCCGACCGGGCCTGGCCGCTGGCGAGCAAGCCCGCGACGTCGCAGTGCGGGTGCGGCGCATACCCGCCCGCGCCGATCTCGAGGTGGGTGATCTCGGGGGCGGCTGCGGGCAGCCAGCTCAGCACCCGCTCCAGCGGCCAGTCACCGAACGCCTCAAGCACCACCCCGATGCGCAGCCCCGCGTCGTGTTCCCCGGGGCGCTGTTCCTGGCCGTCCGCATCCCGTCCCCGGCTGGTGTCCTGCCCCCGGCTGGTGTCCTGCCCCTGGCTGGTGTCCTGCCCCTGGCTGCCGGCTGTCATGGCTGTCCAGCCTCCCGCCTCGGACAAGATCGTCTGCCGATAGCTGGATAGTGCCTCCCGCGGCTATGACCTGTCAAGAGTCTGTGAGTATGTATGGACAAACTAGAAATAGAGTTGGAACCAGCCAGCTGGGAGGCCAGGACTTGCTTTTCCTGGGCAGCCGAGAGCACCTCGTCAGACCCCTTGTGCCAGGGACCGCGTGTATAACGGCCAGGTTTCCGCGCTAACTCTGCGGTGGTTACAATGTGCAGACAAACGTGCCTAGCCCCCGCCGGATGTCGATGATGCCTGAACGCGAACCAAGTACCAACGGTCCGATCAGCATCGACCGCACCAGTCCGGTGCCGCTGTACTTCCAGTTGGCTCAGCACTTCGAATCGGCCATAAGATCCGGCGCACTCAAGGTCGGCGCCCGGCTGGAGAACGAGGTCCAGCTGGCGGAGCTGCTCGGCCTGTCGCGCCCCACGGTGCGGGCGGCCTTTCTCTACCTGGCCAACAAGGGCCTGGTGGTGCGCAAGCGCGGCGCCGGGACGCTGGTGGCCAACGAGCGGATCGACCGTAGGGTCGAGCTGACCAGCCTCTACGACGACCTCGTGGCCAGCGGCCGGAATCCCGCCACCCGGGTGCTCAAGGCCGAGGTCAGCCACGCCAGTGATCAGGTCGCCGACGCGCTGCAGCTCCCCGAGCGGGCCCTGGTGATGTCGCTGGAGCGGATCAGGCTGGCCGACGGCGAGCCGATGGCCCTGATGCACAACTACCTGCCCGCCGGGCTCGTCCAGCTGAACGTCGAGATGCTCGAGGAGCACGGGCTGTACGAACTGCTCCGCGCATCCGGCATCGGGCTGTACTCGGCCACGCAGCGGATGGGCGCGAAGAACGCCTCGACCGCTGAGGCCCGCACGCTGGAGGAGACCCGCGGCACAGCCCTGCTGACTATGGAGCGCATTGCGTATGATCAGTCCGGCCGTCCGGTGGAATTCGCCAGGCACCTGTACCGCGCCTCCCGGTACGCCTTCACCACCAGCTTCCCGCGCCCAGAGCCGGCCCTCAGCTAGGACCGGGGCCTGCCTCAGGTCGGCTCCGGCTCGGACAGCCTTCCGGGCCTGCAGCTCGACCGGTAGGGCGTGAAATTCGCGCTTATCCGGTCGTCAGCAGGAAGTCCAGGCAGGATCCGTCCTGCGCGATGTCGATCACGGCCCCGCGCAGCACCCCGGAAGAGTAGTCGCTGCCCGGGTTGACGCACAGCGTCCGGCCGATCTTCTGCGCGCCGCGCGACTCGTGGATGTGCCCGTGCAGGCCCACCACCGGCTGGTAGCGCTTGATGGCCTCGCGCACCGCGTGGCTGCCCACCGGGACGATGCTAGGCCGGCCGCCGCGGATCACCGGCTTCAGCGTGGCGTCGAGCTCGGGGGCGTCGTCCAGTCCCGAGGCGTACGGCGGGCAGTGCAGGTTGAGGATGCACGGCCGGCCATCGGGCAGCGGGTCGAGCATCTCGCTGATCTGCTTGGCCAGCTCGTCCTCGGTGCACTCCCGTTCGGTGTTCCACGGTGTGGTCGGCACCACCCCCAGGCTGGCCATGGTCACCGGCCCCAGGTCGCACAGCTCGAGCTCCGGGCACTCCACCCGGCCGTGCGCGGCCAGCACCGCGTCCGCGTCCACCGGGTCGTCGTTACCCGGAGTGATGATGCAGCGCACTCCAGGGTCGAGCCGTTCGGCGGCCAGGTCGCACCACCGCTGCATCTGCGCTGCGATCTCGCTGCGGAACAACCGGTTCAGCCCGCCCTCATCGCCGGACAACCGGTCCAGCTCGGCGGCGTCCATCCGCACCGGATACAGCCCGGTCTTGCCGATGTCACCGGCCAGCCGGTCCCACTCCGCCTCGGGCACGGTCACGTCCTCGCCGCCCACCCGGGCCCGCAGCGAGCCGTCCTGGCTGAGCACCGGCACGATGGCCTTTCCGGCGAAATCACCGCCCAGGATGATCACGTCCGCCTCATACACCCTGGCCGCGGCCAGGAACTTACGGAAGCAGACCTCGGACCCGTGCAGGTCGGTGGCGAAGTAGATGCGCAGCTCGCGCTTCCTGGTGTTCTTGGACTTACCCCACATCGGAGTTACTCCGGAGGAAGCTCGCGCATGGCCATGTTCAGGTCGAGCGCGTTGCGCTGCTTGCGCACCGCCCGGGCGATGACGTAGATCACCGGCCCGGCGCCGAGCACGATCACCAGCGTGAGGATCGACTCCCAGGTGAACTTCCCGTACACGCTGGAGTGCGCCACCAGCTCGTACACGGTGAACAAGGCGAGCAGCGTGGTGGCCCCGCCGACCAGTGCGACCTTGAGCAGCCATGTCTTCCTGGCGTCGTCCGGCATGCCCGGCGTCTGGAGCAGGTCGGCCCGGCGTATCGGCAGCGCGGTCGCCGCGATGCCGCCGGCCAGCAGGATCAGCGCGAAGAACAGGCTCTGCAGGGCCACGATGCTGCCCAGGTTGACCAGGCTGGTCAGGAAGCAGAACCCGATGCCGATCACGACGACGACGCTGATGGCGACGTTCGGCGCGTGGTTGCGCTCGCCGATCTTGGCCACGCTGACCGGCAGCAGCCGGTCGAAGGCCTGGGCGAAAAGGACGCGGGTGGTGACGGTCAGGAAGGCCAGGTTGACGGCGATCTCGGCCAGCGGCACCGCGGTCGCGAACAGGATCTTGGTGATCGGGTCACCAGACAGCACCATGCCGTAGCCCAGGCCGCCGGCCACCGAGCTCAGGCTGGTGATCTTCCCGTAGGCGGTGGGGTTGACCAGGCCGAGGTTGGCCTGCGCCTGCATGAACGTCAGGCCGGCCCGCGCGCGCAGCAGCGCCCAGACGCCGATCCACAGCACCACCAGCACGCCGATGCTGATGGCCGAGGCGTACAGGTAGGTGCGACCGGGGCGCCGCAGCTCGCCGCCGACGTAGTAGGAGTACAGGACGCCGTTGTAGTTGAGCACCATGAACGGGATGATCGCCACCGCGGCCGCGATCGAGGTGCCGAATACCACCCCGTTCGCCTTGGCGCCGGCGATGATGGCCCCGTACGCGTTCGGGTGGTTGCTGTAGGTGGCCAGCGCCGAGGTGAAGTCGGCGTGCGAGTTGACCGCCAGCATCCCGATCAGCACTATGAACGCCAGCACCTGCACGACGATCAGCCAGAAGATGATCCGGGCGACTATCCGGACCGAGAACAATGACAGCGCGGCCACGATCAGCATGACCACGACGCTCAGCCAGGCGATGGCGATGTTGCTGGTCAGATGGGTGCCCGCGTTGGCGACCGCGGTGCTGTGGAACGCGGCGCCCAGGCCGCTCAGCATGAACGGGGTGAACTGCGCGGCGAAGTGCGCGTTGGTCGACAGCACGTAGGTGAACACCACGGCGATGCCGAGCCCGGCGACCGAGCCGGCCACCGGCGAGACGATCCGGGACAGGTAGACGTACTCACCGCCCGCCCGGGGCACGGCGCGCAGCAGGTAGCGGTAGGCGAACATGGCGACCAGCCAGATGACCGCGGCGGCCGCCAGCGGCAGGTACATGTCGGCCCTGGTGAAGTCGGTCAGCCCGGCGTTGAAGTTGATGAACGTGTTGACGACGGCGACCGACGCCAGCGAGATCCCCGTCGCCGCCGGGATCCCGAGCTCACGGACGAGGCCTGATGTCTGCCGGACGAACAGCCGGGTAGACGGGGACGCCCCTGTCCTGGCCGCTCCCGGGGGAACCGATGCTTCACTGCTACTTGTCACTGGGCTACCTCCAGCCTCAGCATCACCAGGGCGAGGACACGCCGAGACTGGGCCAGCACGCTGCCCTACCAGCCCAAACGGCTCCTCAGGCTGAGATCATGGTCAGGCCAGGACAAGAGCTTGTCAATACCTATGGACATACGGGTGTTCCCAGATAACAGAAACCCCGAGACCTCGGATTTGACAGCCCGAGCAGCGGCCAGGGTGGGTTCACCGCGATGATGCCGTCCGGCGTCGCGCGTTCGAGCGCCTCCAGCGAGGCCATGGTGGGCATACCCGGCATTCCAGGTGTATCAGGCGCGTGGCCCGGCCCTCTGATTCAACAAGAGCGCCCTCGCGAACTGGAGCGGGGTGCGAGGGTGCCCGGCCCTGCCGGGCGGACACGCGGCGTCCGCCCGGCAGGCTCCAGCGGAATGGGGGTTACCGATGGATACCAGTGCAATGTTCCTTGACTGCCCGGCCTACATGAACAAGACCGGTTCACTCAGGTGCGGGCTGCCGGCTGAGGTGGAAGGCCGCTACCTGATGAGGTCAACGGACGGTCCGCTGGAAAGCGCGAGGATCCGGTGCCCGCGCGGCCACTGGTTCAACGGCCCGATCGAGTCGCTGACGATGGCGGAACGCCCGGACGCCTCGGCCGAGCACGAGGTCATCGCCAGGCTCAAGGGCACCGGCGCCCGGCGCCCGGCTCCGTGAGGCCGGATCCGTCCGGGGCGTGCCGCATCGACACCCACGGCCTATAGACTCCGGCTCTGGTGCCCAGCACCGCCCCCAGGATGGCCACGCCCAGGGCCAGGCCGACCCTGAGGGGCGGTACGCTGCTGTCGGCCTTGACCACACGTCGTTCGGAGCCGCTCGCTGATGCTCAGCCAGGAGATTGTTGATTCGCTGTTCCCGCCGGACCTGCCGGGACAGGATCATTGGGAGAACCGCTACCCGCCGCGTGACCTGCCTGAAGGGGCGAAGGTCACCCGCATCGCGCCGAGCCCGACGGGCTTTCTCACCATCGGCGGCGTGTTCACGGCGACGATCGACGCCGACGTGGCCCGGCAGTCCGGCGGCGTCTATCTGGTCCGCCTGGAGGACACCGACCAGGCCCGGTTCACCGAGGGCGCGGCCGAGCAGTTCGCCGAGGCGTTCGAGTACTTCTCCATCGGCCCGGACGAGGACGACCGGACCGGCCGCTACGGGCCCTACACCCAGTCGGCGCGATCGCAGACCTACCTGACCTACGTCCGCGAACTGCTCCGCCAGGGCCTCGCCTACCCGTGCTTCGCGACCAAGCAGGACCTGGAGGACATTACCGCGCGGCAGCGGGCCGCGGGCGCCCTCCCGGGCTACTACGGCAAGTGGGCCATCTGGCGGGACGCCGATCCCGACGAGGTGGCCAAGCGGCTCGCGGCGGGGGAGCCCTACGTGGTCCGCTTCCGTTCCCCGGGCGTCTCGGGGAACCGGGTGAGCTTCACCGACGCGATCCGCGGCGAGCTGTCCCTCGACGACAACCGCAACGACGCGGTCATCCTGAAGAGCAGCGACACTGAACTGCGGCTCCCCACTTACCATTTCGCGCACGCCGTCGACGACCACCTGATGCGCGTCAACCTCGTCATCCGCGGCGAGGAGTGGATCTCCTCGGTGCCGCTGCACCTGCAGCTGTTCGACGCCCTCGGCTTCGAGCGGGTGCAGTACGCGCACATCGCGACGCTGATGAAGCAGGACGGCGGCAGCCGCCGCAAACTGTCCAAGCGCCGAGATCCCGAGGCCACCGTGACCTTCTACATCGAGCAGGGCTACCCGGCACCAGCGGTCCAGTATTACCTGCGCGGCCTGGCCAACGGCCGGCTCGCCGAGATGCCGCTGGCCGACGCGCTAGCCGCGCCGATCCGGCTGTCCGAATGCGGCACCGCGGGCCCGCTGGTGGACATGGTCAAGCTCGACGACATCAGCGCCGACTACATCGCCACCATGCCCGGCGAGCAGATCCTCGCCGAGGTCAGCACGTGGGCCGGGCGCTATGACCCCGACCTGGCCGTGGTGCTGGCCGCCGAACCCGAGCGGGCGCTCCGCGCGCTGGCCATCGAGCGGGAAGGCGTCCCGAACCCGCGCAAGGACCTGCGCAAGTGGGCCGATTTCCGCGACGTCTACGGCTACTTCTTCCCGCCGATCTTCGAGCTGGTCACCGACCCCGCCGACGCCCGGTTCGGCGGCCTGGACCCGGATCTGGTGCGGGCCGTCGCCGGCGCCTTCGCGGCCGGCTACCAGCCGCCGGCGCCGGAAACCGAATGGTTCGACCAGGTGAGGCGGCTCGCGGCCGATCTCGGGTTCGCGCCAGGCAAGAAGGTCTACAAGCAGGACCCGGCCGCCTACCCCGGCTCCGTCACCGAGGCGTCTCAGGTCATCCGGGTGCTGCTTACCGGGACGCGGCGCAGCCCCGAGCTGGCCGAGGTGACCGCGGTGCTCGGCGCCAACGAGGTCCTGCGCCGCAGCAGGGCGCTGACGCCCTAGGCGCCGTCGCCGTCCTCGCCACCATCTTCCGGGGGCGGCCAGGTACCTATCGGCGGCAGCCGGTACAAGCCTTCGAGGTTCAGCTGCTGGGCGTCCTTCAGCACGACGTCCTGCTGCTCCTGCGCCTTCTCGGCCGTCTGCTTGGCCAGTTCCGAGGCCAGGCCTCCGAGCTGGCGCACCCCCACGTCGTCGATGACCACGTGGCTGCTGGCGAAGATGACGATGCCCTCCACCCGCCGGTCCTTCTGCTCCGGCGGCGACAGGGCGGCGCCCACCTTGGCCGCCTCGGCCGGATTCGGGGCGCGCGCGGTGAGCTTGTCGCGTTCCTCGATGATCCACTTGTGGAACTTCATCACCGCCCCGTGCAGGGGCAGGTTCCTGACGTCCTCGGTGGTCAGGCCGAACCGCTTGCCCTTGCCGAAGCAGCGGCCGTAGGCAAGCACGGCGGATGACCAGAGCGCTAGCGGTATCAGCGGGTCCCGGTCTTCGGCGGGTTTGGCCAGCTCGGCGAGCAGCCGCTTGCAGGAATCCATGACGAACTGGAGGTCCTGGACGATCGACGCCTGATCGGCGAGAACGTACGCGGACGGCACGTCGAGGGCAACGGTCGGCATCGTCATCCCCCGATCCTTGCACTGGTGACGACCCGCGCCCGTCTCACAAAATGACAAATCCGGGGCTCAACTGGCCCGCGCGGCGGGCGCGCTGGTGGCCCAGCGGATGGCGCGCACCATGGCGTGGCCGGCCGGGCGGACGAGCACGGTCTCGGTCACCGGCAGCCGCGGCAGCCGGAGCGGCAGGCGCGCCCACCCGGGCAGCAGAGACACCGCGGCCGCGGCCAGCACCCCGTAGGGCGCCCGGCCCACCGCCGGGAGTGGCGGGCTGAGCAGCAGGAACCGGGCCGCGTCGCGTGCCTGGGCAGTGGCGGTCAGCTCGGCGCGGTACTGGGCGATCCGCTCGGCGAGCTCGGCCTCGCTGCGCGGCGGGTCGGGCACGCCGAGCTCAGCGCCGATCCTGGCCATGTCCGCGACGTAGCCGTCGCGCCCGGCCTGATCCAGCGGCCGGACGCCGAACCGGGTGTGGGCGCGCAGGAAGCTGTCCGCCTCGGCGATATGCACCCAGGTCAGCAGGTGCGGATCGGACGCCGCGTAGGGGCGCCCGTCGGGCGCTGTCCCGCTGACGCGGGAGTGCACCGCGCGGACCCGCGCGACCGCCACCCGCGCGTCCTCGGCCCGGCCGAAGCTGGTGACGGCCAGGAAGTAGCTGGTCCGCTGCAGCCGGCCCCACGGGTCGCCGCGGTAATCGGAGTGCTGCGCCACGGCGGCCATGGCCAGCGGGTGCAGCGACTGCAGCAGCAGGGCCCGGATCCCGCCGATGAACATGGACGAGTCCCCGTGCACCTGGCGGACCGGCCGGTCTGCGGCGAACCAGCGCTCGCCCTCGGTCAGGTGGATCTGCCGCCGGCGATCCGGGCCCTGCGGCCCGGCGACCCGCTCGAAGATGGCCGCGCCCATCCGGGCGCGAAGACGATCAGCGGCAGTGCGGCTTTCCACCTTCTCATTATCGGCGACGCGGAAAAATTCGCTTGGCCGCTGGTGCCGCTGCGTGCGCTCAGCCAGGCCGGGACGGTGGTCTGCGGGCCGATGATCCGGGTCAGCCTGGAGGTCCCCGCCGAGGCGGCCGGCTCCGTCTTAACCGCGACGAGTACATGCTCCCGCTCACGGGACGCGCGCCCGCCGCCCCGCCAGGGCAGGCAGAATCGAGTCGTGGCAGTCAATCATCGGTTCGGTAGCCTCCCGGTCGTGGACGTGGCGCCGCTGCTGGCCCCGCGAGCCGGGCTGACGGAGGTGGCCAGGCAGATCGAGGCGGCGTGCCGGGAGCACGGGTTCTTCTACGTCACCGGCCACGGCCTCCCGCCGGAACTGCAGGCCCGGCTGGCGGCGGCCTGCGCCGCGTTCTTCGAGCTGCCGCAGGCGGCCAAGATGGAGATCGCGATGGCCCGCGGCGGTCCGGCCTGGCGGGGATACTTCCCGGTCGGGGCCGAACTCACCTCCGGTCAGCCCGACCTGAAGGAGGGGCTCTACTTCGGCGCCGAACTCGGCGACGACGACCCCCGGGTACGGGCCGGGTTCCCGCTACACGGCCGGAACCTGTTCCCGCGGCAGGTTCCCGCGCTGCGCGACGTCGTGCTGGCCTATATCGACGCGCTGACCGGGCTGGGCCAGGCGGTGCTGCGCGGCGTGGCGCTGAGCCTGGACCTGGAGGCTGACTACTTCGCCGCCGGGTACACGGCCAGCCCGACCGTGCTTTTCCGGGTGTTCCGCTACCCGGCCGCGCCGCCCGGCGACGAAGGCTGGGGCGTGGGGGAGCACACCGACTACGGCCTGCTGACCCTGCTGGCCCAGGACGCGACCGGCGGCCTGCAAGTCAGGACGCCGGCCGGCTGGATCGACGCGCCGCCGCTCGAGGGCGCCTTCGTCGCCAACATCGGTGACATGCTCGACCGGCTGACCGGGGGATGGTATCGGTCGACCCCGCACCGGGTCCGCAACGCCAGCGGCCGGGACCGGATCTCCTTCCCGTTCTTCTTCGACCCCGCCTTCACCGCCGAGATCCCCCCGCTGCCGGGGCGGGCCGCGGTCACCGCAGGTGGCCAGCCGCGCTGGGACGGCCAGAACCTGCACGCGTTCACCGGCACCTACGGCGACTACCTGCTGAGCAAGGTGTCCAAGGTGTTCCCGCAGCTCCGCCGCGAGGTGCTAGCGGACGAGGCCCCCTAAGGCCGGCTGCTCGGCCTGAAGCTGCCTGACCACCTCGAGCGCCTCGGAGATGTGCTTGTCGATGTTGGTCATGGAGTTGAAGACATCCCGGACCGTGCCGGTGCGGTCGATCACGTAAGTGACCCGGCCGGGGAGCATGCCGAGCACGGCCGGCACCCCGTAGGCCTTGCGGACGCGGCCGCCCTGGTCGGCCAGCAGCGTGAACGGCAGCTTGTGCCGGTCGGCGAAGGCGACGTGCCGCTCCGCGGAATCAGAGCTGACCCCGATCACCTCGGCGCCGGCGTCGGTGAACGTCTCATGGCTGTCACGGAACGCGCACGCCTCGGCGGTGCAGCCGGGGGTGTTGTCCTTGGGGTAGAAGTACAAGACGACCACCCGCTCGCCGAGCCGGTCCTGCAGCCGGACCGGTTCGCCGGATTGGGACGGGAGGGTGAAGTCGGGGGCCTTGTCGCCGACCTGAATGCCGCGTGCCACGCTCGGCCTGCCTCTCTGTGTTCCCCCCTGAGAATCACGAGTCCGCAGCGTAAGTGTAGCCAACCTCCGCTTAAGTCCGTCCCCCCGGGGCGCGGCCCGGGTTAGAGTGCGGCCATGGAGCCCGTGCGCGCTGATGAGGAGGCAGTCGCGGCCTTCGCCCGGGACGGCGTGGTGTGCCTGCGCTCGGTCCTGGGCCCCGGCGAGGTGGCGGCCGCGGCCGCCGCGATCGACGTGGTGCTGGCCCGCCCTGGCCCGCTGGCTCAGGTGGCCAGCGCCGCAGACGACCCGGGCGCCTTCACCGAGGACTTCTGCCGGTGGCGGGAGATCCCGCAGATCGAGCAGCTGGCCCGGTATTCCCGGGTGCCCGCCCTGGCCGCCGCCCTGATGGACACGCCGCAGGTCCGCTTCTACCACGACCACGTCCTGGTGAAGGAGGGCCGGACCAGGCAGCGCACGCCATGGCACCAGGACCAGCCCTACTACAACGTCGACGGCCGGGGCGTCAGCGCCTGGATCGCGGTGGACCCGGTGCCCGCGGACGGATGCCTGGAGCTGGTGGCGGGCTCGCATCGTGGTCCCTGGCTGATGCCCCGCACCTTCCTGCGCAAGGAGGCCCGCTGGTTCCCCGAGGGCAGCCTGGCCGAACTGCCCGACATCGACGCAGACCCGCAGCGCTACGACATCCGGCGGTTCGACCTGCGGCCCGGCGACGCCATCTTCTTCGACTTCCTGACCGTCCACGGCGCCCCCGGATTCCGCCATCAGGGGCGCCGCCGGATCATGTCGCTGCGCTACCTGTCGGCGCAGGCCCGGCACGCCCCGCGGGGCTGGCGCACCTCCCCGCCCTTCGATGACCTGCATGCCGAGCTTGCGGCCGGCGCGGCCATGGATCACCCGCTGTTCCCCGTCGTCTGGCCGGCCTGACCCCTCACCAGGACGCGAAGACGACGTGCCCCTCGGCGTGCGCGATGGCCGGCCCGGCGGCGACGTACCGGACGGTGCAGGCCGCCGCGCACCGGATGTCGATGGTCCCGGCGCCGCCCTCGGTCGCGACCAGCAGGTCGCCGGGCCGGATCCCGGCCCGCGCAAGGCCGGCCGTCGGCAGCCGCAGGATGGCATTGTCGCCCGGGTGCCTGTTGCGTGCCGAGAAACGGTCGGCCAGGTAGGCCGCGGCGGCCCCCGCCGGGACGAATCCGGCGGACTCCACGCCGATGTCGCCGCCGGCCGGCAGGCCCGACCGCGCCAGGGTGATGACGGTGCCGGACGGGTCCACGGCGTATACCAGGCCGTGCCCCTCGTCCGGCGCGATCAGGTCGCCGCCGAACCTGCCGAACGTCGCCGGCGCCACGGCGATCCCGCCCTCCATGGCCGGCGCGCCCGCCGCGACCAGCGACACCTGGCCGTCGCAGCCGACGGCGAGCACCGCGGTCCGGCCGCGGTTCTCCGCCGTGACCAGCAGCCGGTGCCCGAACCGCCCGGTGCCGTCGAACGCGATGCCGGACGGGAACTGGCCCGGCGGCAGGCTGGCGAACCGCCGCGCCCGGCCCTGCGGGCTGATCATGATGACACCCGGCCGTGACCCGGGCTCGAGGGCGAAGGCCGTATTCGTGCCGAACGAGCAGTGGTTCCCGCGGTCCGGATAGCTGCCTGCCAGGGTGAGGTAAGGCTCGGTTCCCATCGGGGTCTGATAACCGCCGGCGCCCCGCGCGAACGGGCGCAGGGTGCCGTCGCGTCCCAGCACGAACAGCCGCCCGGCCGCGGCGACCAGGAACGACCCGTCGGCGCCCGGCCCGGCCAGGTCCACCACGCCGGGCAGGTGCCGGAACACGGCCCAGCTGGCCGGCGCCGGGCCGACCCCGGGCAGGCCAGTACCGGGCTGGCCAGTACCGGGCTGGCCGGGACTGGCGCTGCACGCGGCCAGCCCGGCCGCGGCGGCGCCAAGCGCGAGATTCTGCCACCAGCGCACAGACAACCAACGTACGCCGACGCGGGTGTGAAATGGGTTAGATGGAGGATAAGCATCAGGCGCGGCTCGGTGCGGTGCAGGAGACCCTGTTCATCCCGCTCGCCGATCCGGTCCTGGGCAAGACCATGGCCATCACCTTGTTCCGAGCCAGCTCCCCGGCAGCGGCCGGTTAGGATTCCACGGCGCCGGCGGCCGGGCCGGTGACCTCAGCGTCGCCGCCTGGGACGGCTCGGGATAGCCGAGCCGGTCCTGGCGCCAGGACCGCATCGGCTCGGCGAGTTCCATGGCGGCGAAGGCGAGCGGCCAGCCGGCCGGGCCGTATCCGGCGCCGAGGTCGCAGTGGTGCAGCTCGACCTCGACCAGCCGCCGGGTCAGCAGCTGCGCGGCGGGGAACGGATCCGAGTCGAGGATCCGCACCGGGACCTGCCATCCCTCATCGGGCAGCTGCCTGGCGACGGTGCGCAACGCCATGGCCGACCCGGCCAGGTCGGACATGAGCTCACTTGCCCGCAGGCCCGCGCTCTGCTCGATGCCGGCCTCCCGCGCCTCGGCGCTGGCGTAGGCGGGACGGTCCTGCCCGGTCCGCACGCCGACCAGGAGATTCCGCAGCGCGTCGGCGTTCCGGGACACGTGCGCGACGACATGCGCGCGTGTCCACCCGGGCAGCAGCGATGGCGCTCGCAGGTCCGGTTCGGTGATGACCCGCGCGGTGTCCAGCAGACGCTGCGTCGCCTGGTCGATCTGGTCGCTCAGTTCCCGTAGTGCGGCGTCCACCAGCTCACTGTAAGCAACCCGGCTACCAGACCGCGACCGGGAGAACTTCCCGGCCCGGCCGGGAAGCGCCTGTTCCGGCCGGGAAAGCGCCTGTTCCGGCCGGGACGGCGCGGCGGCATCGTGACCTCACCGCCGATTCGCAGCAGGAAATGATGAACGGTCGTTGCGCGCGCAATCCGTCCGGCTGGCTCTGGCCAGGGCGCCAGGGAGCCAGAACCGAGCTGATCTTGCCAACGGTGCCGGCACCGGGAATGCTGGCCCTTGTGATCGACCCTGACTCGGCGGTACCGCCGTATGAGCAAGTCGCGAAGATGCTGCGAGACGAGATCGCGGAGGGGACCATGGTCGGCCGGATCCCCTCGGTCCACACGATCGCGGAGCATCATCACGTCTCGCACCGGGTGGCCGCCCGGGCCCTGGAAATCCTGAAGGGGGAGGGCATGATCGTCAGCGTGCCCGGCCAGGGAGACGTCGTCCGCCATCCCCGGGCATGAGCTAAGGCCGGGCCCGGCCCGAACTGCCGCGCGCCATCATTTCGATCGGCAGTTCCTGCCGCAGCGGGCGGACCTTCTCCCCGCGCAGCAGCGCGCACAGCCGCCGTGCGCCCTCGGCCCCGCTGAGGGCCAGCGGCTGCCGGACGGTGCTGAGACTGAGGAAGGCCGCGGACTCGATGTCGTCGAAGCCGACGACCGACAGCCGCTCGGGCACCGCCACGCCGAGCCGGTCCGCCGCCGCCAGGACGCCGATGGCCTGGGTGTCGGATGTCGCGAAGATCGCCGATGGGGGATCGGGTGACTTCAGCAGCCGCGCCGCGTGCTCGGCCGCGGTGGCGGCGTCACGCGGGCCCCGCCGGATCAGGCCGGGCTCCACCCGGATGCCCGCCGCGGCCAGGGCCTGCTTGTACCCACGCAGCCGGCTCGCCGAGGAGGTGAAGCCCAGCCCGGCCGGGGGCCTGCTGAACGGCATTTCGCCGACGAAGCCGATCCGGCGATGCCCCAGGGCAATAAGGTGGCCGGTCGCCAGCCGGCCGCCGGCCACGTCGTCGATGACCGTCTGCGGCACCCCCGGGTTGGCCGCGTCCACGCTGACCAGCGCGATTCCGGCCCGGGTGAACTGGTCAAGCTGGTCGCCGGACAGCGGCAGGCAGACGGCCAGGACCCCGTCGGCCCGGTGCGTGGGCAGCAGGGCCTCCAGGTGCCGGTCCCGTTCCAGCGGGCTGTCAACGTTGCAGACGATCGTGTCGTAGCCTTGCTCCTCCAGGACCGCCAGCGCGCTGGCCACCCGCACGACGGTCGACGGCCTGGTCAGGTGGGCGACGACGAGCGCCACGGTGCGCGGCGTGCCGCGGACGAGAGCCGCCGCCGCGTGGCTCGGCCGGTAGCCGAGGCGGTCGATCGAGTCGAGCACCGCCCGCAGGGTGGACTCGCGCACCTGCTCGCTCCCGTTGAGCACCCGCGAGACCGTGCCGACACCCACCCCGGCGTCGGCGGCCACATCCGCGATGGTGACCCGACGGACGGCGGGCACCGGCCCGGCCCCGGGGACCGACGGCGACTCCGCGGGGAGAACCGCTTCCTGGAAGCGTTTCCACATCAGCGCAGCGGGATACTTGCCGCGGGTCGAAGAGCCCTCAAGAACCCTGCCATGTTCAGCCCCGGCGCCCTCACCCGCCTGGCCTGCTCCCTCATTTGCCGGGCTGTCGTCCCGGCCAAACCCGCCGGTGCTCTCGCCGAGCCGCAGCTTGGCCGGCACCACTTCGCCCGGATCATCGTCGGGTCCGTGGTCGAGCTGCTTCAGCGCCCGGGCCACCACCCGCCGGGCGATGTCGTCGACCGGGATGACCACGCTGGTCAGTCGCGGGTGCATCAGGCTCGCGGCGGCCGTCCCGTCGAAGCCGGTGACGGCGAGATCCCGGCCGATCCGCAGCCGCAGTTCCGCGGCCACGCTGTAGACCACCCCGGCGAGCCGGTCGCTGCCGGTCACGATGGCGTCCGGGCGCAGGTCAGGCCGGCCGGAACTGAGCAGCGACCGGATCTTCCTGCGGACGCTGGCGTCGTCCACCAGCAGTTCCTGGTCGGCCGAGATCCCGTGGCTGGCCAGCCCGGCCCGGAACCCGGCTGTCCGCTCCGTGTCCCAGTGGTTCGCCGACCGGTAACCCAGGAAGGCGAGACGCCCGAACCCCCTGGCCAGCACGTGCTCCACGGCCGCGGCGACGGCGCCGCGGTTGTCGATGTCGACCCAGTGCTGCGGCAGCGCCGGACCAGTCCGGCCGAAACACGCGAACGGCATCCCGGCCTCGGTCAGCAGCGGCACCCGCGGATCGTCCGGCTGGAGCTCGGAGAGCAGGAAGGCGTCCACGCTCCGGCTGGCGATCAGGCGGCGTATGTCGTCGCGCGGGTCTCCGTCCGGGACGACGATGACCATGCTGTAACCCCGCCGCGCGCTCGCCGCCGCCAGCGACTGAAGGAACTGCTGCATGATGTAGTTGCCGGGGAACAACTGAACGCGCGGCAGGACGTAGGCGAACTGCCTGGTCCGGCGTGAGCGCAGGCTCCGCGCGCCGTAGTGCGGTTGGTACCCCAGGGCGGCCACGGCCTCGAGGACCCGGGCGCGGGCAGCGTCGCCCACCCGCCCGCTGGCATTGAGCACGTTCGAGACGGTTTGCCGGGACACGGCGGCGGCACGCGCCACGTCCTCGATTGTTATCTGGCGCGCGATGGCGGGTCTGGCCTGGCCTGATCGAGACCTTGTCACCCAATCACCGTACTGCTTCCTGAATTCACCTCTTGACAGGATATAACCGCAGCGCTTCAATCTGGTTGATCGTTCTATCCAAGCCTAGCTGAGCCAACGCGCCTGGTTAGAAGGACGTTCCCTGTCGAAGGGAGTCGGCATGCGGCGAGTGAGTAACGCGCGGTCAGGAAGACCGAAGCAGACGGTAACCCAGAGCGCGGCCGGGCCACCCGCCGCGACGGGCATGAGCCGCCGGACGATGATGAAGACGGTAGGGCTCGGCACAGCCGCGCTCGCCGCCCCCGGCCTGGTGGCCGGATGTTCCTCCTCGCCAGGCGGGACCACCAGAATCGTGTTCGAGGAAACCAAGCCCGAGGTCGTCCCGTACTTCAACAACCTGGTCGCGAAGTTCAACGCGAGCCAGTCGCACGTGGTAGTGACCCACGACTTCACCTCGAGCCTCATCGCGGAGTTCGTGCGCGGCAACCCGCCCGCCATCGACTGCGACAACTACAACCTGACCACGTCCATCTTCGTCGCCCGGGGCGTGCTGGCCGACCTGGCCAGCCTGCCGCAGGCCCAGACCATTCAGCCGAACATCCAGGCTCTCGTCACCCAGTACGCCTCGTTCCACGGCGAGACGAGCATCCTGCCCTTCTCGGTGGCCGCCGAGGGCGTCATCTACAACGTGGACCTGTTCGACAAGGTCGGCGTCTCTGCCGTTCCGACGACCTGGAGCGAATTCCTCGCGGTGTGCGAGAAGTTCAAGTCCGCGGGCATCACGCCGATCTACCAGACCTACGGGGATGTCTGGACCATCCAGCAGGGCCTGTTCGATTACACCGCCGGCGGCATGATCGACGTCGCGGCGTTCTACCAGGGGCTCGCTCGCGAAGGCACCAACCTCGGTCCCAACTCGTCGGTGTCGTTCGAGAAGGATTTCACCACGCCCTGCAAGCAGATGCTCAGCCTGGCGCCGTATTTCAACGACAACCCCATCGCCAAGCACTACGCCGACGGCAACCTCGCCTTCGCCAACGGCCAGGCCGGCATGTACATGCAGGGGCCGTGGGCCGTCGGCCAGGTCCTCGCGATCAGTCCCAAGCTCAAGATGGGCACCTTCGCCCTGCCCGCCACCGACGACGCGTCCCAGACCAAGTGCCGGGTCAACCTCGACCTGGCGGTCTGGCTGCCGCGATCGCAGCCGGCCGCGCAGCGCACGGCGGCCATCCAGTTCCTCAACTACCTCATGCAGCCGAGCGTCGTGAATGCGTACAACCAGGCCAATCTCGCGTTCTCACCGCTCAAGAACGCTCCGCCGCAGACGAGCCCGCTCGTCTCCGGCCTCCAGCAGTACGTCAGCTCCGGCCGGTTCTACCAGGGCCCGGGAACGTACGTGCCGCTCACGATCCCGATCGGGAACTTCATCCAGGAAATGATGCTGACCGGCAACGTCAGCGGATTCACCTCGTCGATGGACGGCGCCTTCAAGCGCCTGGCCATACGGACCTCGGCGTGAACCCGCATGAGCACCGGATCTAGGAGGCAGGCATGACCGCGACCGCACTTCCCTCCCAGCAGACCAGGACCGCAGCCCGTCCCAGGCGAGGCGCACTCGGTAAGGTGAAGAAACTCTTCTTCCCCGTGGCGCCGACGTACCTTTTCATGATCATCCCAGCGATCGTCCTGTTCACCTTCTTCATCATTTACCCTGCGGTCCAGGGATTTTTCTGGAGCTTCACGAACTACGTCGGGTACGGAACCTGGCACTTCGTCGGGCTCGCCAATTACCAGGCCGCGTTCAGCGACCCGACCATCCGGGACTCCTACGGGTTCACGCTGCTATTCGCGGTCGTGGCGTGCGTCGTGACCAACGTGGTCGCCATGGCCCTGGCGCTCGCGCTGAACGCCAAGATCAAATGGCGGGCCGGATTCCGCACGGTTTTCTTCATGCCCATGGTCATCTCCGGCCTGGTCATATCCTACGTTTTCACCTTCATCCTCTCCAATTCTGTCCCGATCATCGCGTCGGCGATCCATTTCGTCCCGCTGGAGACCAGCATCCTGGCCAACCAGCACACCGCCTGGATCGGCATCGTCCTGGTCGCGTCCTGGGTGGCCATCCCGGGCGCGCTCATCATCTTCCTGGCCGGGCTGGTTTCCATCCCGACGGAGGTGTACGAAGCCGCCTCGATCGACGGGGCGACCGCGTGGAAGAAGTTCCAGCGCATGACCTTCCCGCTGCTCTTCCCGTTCTTCGTCATTAACACCATCCTGACGTTCAAGAACTTCCTCAACGTGTACGACATATGCGTCGGCCTGACCAACGGCGGCCCCGGCACCGCGACCACGAGCGTGGCGATGACGATCTTCAGCGGCTTCTTCAACGGCGACTACGCCTACCAGATGGCCAACGCCGTCATCTTCTTCTTCATCACGCTGTTCTTCGCGATCTTCCAGCTAGGCGTGATCCGGCGCCGGGGAGGGGCTCTGTAAATGGCTACCGAGGTAAGCACCCCAGCCGTCGCCGCGCCGCGGACCCGAACACGCCGGCCACGCCCCATACCTGAGGGCGGCCGGGTCAACTGGGGGCTGACGATCATCATCGCGGTCTGCTCCCTGACCATCGTCATCCCGCTGTACTTCGCCATCGCCATGGCGCTGAAGTCACCGGCCCAGACCGGCACGGGCACCGGCTTCAACTTCCCCTGGCCGATTCACTGGGGGAACTTCCGAGCCGCCTGGGACCTGACCAATACCCCGCTGGCGTTCTCGATGAGCATGCTGATCACGGTGATCGCCGTGACCGGGGAAATCCTGGTGAGTTCGGTCGCGGCGTGGGCGATCGTGCGTAACTGGCACCACTGGCAGTTCCGCGCGACGTTCGTCTACCTGCTGGCCGCCATGTTCATTCCGTTCCCTGTCGTCGCGCTGCCGCAGGTCAAGCTCCTCGCCTCGATCGGCCTCGGTAACCCGTTCGGCGTCGCGATCCTGCACATCATGTTCCAGCTGGCCTTCAACGTGCTGCTCTTCTCCGCCTTCATCCGGTCCATCCCGGTCGAGCTGGAGGAGAGCGCGCGGCTGGACGGCTGCACCACCTTGCAGACCTTCCGGAAGGTCGTGCTGCCGCTGCTGACGCCGATGGCCGCCACCGTCGGCATCTTCGCCTTCCTGCAGTCCTGGAACGACTTCATGATGCCGCAGCTGATCACGGCGAACCCGAAGTGGCAGACCCTCCCGGTCGTCCAGTACCTGTTCCAGAACCAGTTCACCACCGACTATAACGTGGCCTTCGCGTCCTACCTCATGGCCTTGCTCCCGACCCTGGTCGCCTTCCTCATCGCCCAGCGCTGGGTCGTCAGCGGCATCATGCGCGGCTCCATCAAGTAGCGGGCACCGAGATCACCTAGCAGACACCGACGATCCTCACCTTGGAGATCCGCCTGATGCGGTCCGCCAGCACCACACCCCGGGTCAGCGACCTGGGCCGCCCTGCCGACACCGACTGGTGGCGGCAGGCGGTGGTGTACCAGATCTACCCGCGCAGCTTCGCCGACTCCGACGGGAACGGCCTCGGCGACCTCCAGGGTGTCATCTCGCGGGTCCCGTACCTGGCCGCGCTGGGCATCGACGCGGTCTGGCTGAGCCCGTTCTACCCCTCGGCCCTGGCCGACGGCGGCTACGACGTCGACGACTACCGCGACGTGGACCCGCGGGTCGGCACGCTCGACGACTTCGACGAGATGACCGCCAGGCTGCACGCGCGACGGATCAGGGTCATCGTCGACATCGTCCCGAACCACACCTCCAACCGGCACGCCTGGTTCCGCGAGGCGCTGGCTTCCCCGAAGGGATCGCCGGCCAGGAACCGGTACATCTTCCGCGACGGGCTGGGCCCGGACGGAGCGCAGCCGCCCTCGGACTGGGCCTCCATGTTCGGCGGCCCGGTCTGGACCCGCGTGCCTGACGGGCAGTGGTACCTGCACCTGTTCACCCCGGAGCAGCCGGACCTGAACTGGGAAAACCGCGAGGTCCACGACGACTTCCTCAAGACCCTGCGGTTCTGGTCCGACCGCGGGGTCGACGGGTTCCGCGTCGACGTGGCGCACGGCCTGGCCAAGAACCTGGCCGAGCCGCTCGCGTCGCTGCCCGTCGGGGGGGACATCACCGACGGGTCACTGCCGCCCGGCACGCACCCGCTGTGGGACCGGGACGAGGTGCACGACATCTACGCCGAATGGCGGCAGGTCTTCAACGAATACGATCCGCCGCGGGCCGGCGGTGGCCGAGGCCTGGGTGCACCCCTCCCGGCGGCCGAAGTACGCCAGCCCGGACGGGCTGGGACAGGCTTTCAACTTCGACCTGCTCGAAGCGAACTGGAACGCCGGAGAGTTCCTGCGGGTCATCACCGACAACCTCTCCGACGCACAGCGGCAGGGATCGTCCACGACGTGGGTGCTGTCCAACCACGACGTGGTGCGGCACGCGACCCGCTACGGACTCCCGCCTGAGGACCGCCGCGGCCACCAGACCGCCAGGGAATGGCTGCTGAGCGGCGGTACCTCTCCGAGACTGGATCGCGGCCTGGGCCTGCGGCGGGCCCGGGCCGCGATCCTGCTGATGCTGGCCCTGCCCGGCTCCGCGTACCTGTACCAGGGCGAGGAACTGGGCCTGCACGAGGTCCCCGATATCCCCTTCGAGCTGGTCCAGGACCCCAGCTACGCGCGCTCGCGGGGCGCGGAGAAGGGCCGCGACGGCTGCCGGGTCCCGCTGCCGTGGACGGCCGGCGGGCCGTCGTTCGGGTTCGGGGCCGGTGCCGCCCACCTGCCGCAGCCGGCCTGGTTCGGCCCGCTCAGCGTCGAGGCCCAGGAGCCGGATCCGGCCTCGACCCTGTCGCTCTACCGCAACGCCCTGCACTGGCGGCGCCGGCTGCAGACCGCGGAGAGCATGGAGTGGATGCCGAGCACCAACGGCCAGGTGCTGCACTTCGCCCGCCCGGGGGGCTGGCGTTGCGTGACCAACTTCGGGCCCGGGCCCGTCCCGCTGCCGGGCGGCACCGTCATCCTCGCCAGCGCCCCGGTCGAGGGCAGCCAGCTGCCCGCGGACACCACCGCCTGGCTGATCAGCAGCTAGCTCCCGGGACCGCACCGAGGTGACCTCATCGGCCCCGCGCGTGTTGATCACCCGGTCCGCGGTGATGCCGGCCTGCTCCGCCCGGACGGTGCCGTTGCCCAGCCAGTCCAGCTGGCCCGGCGCGTGCGCGTCGGTGTCGATGGCGAACCGGCAGCCGATGTCGGCGGCCAGCCGCAGCAGCCGGTCCGGCGGGTCCTCGGCGCTCCGGCCGGCAGTTGATCTCGACCGCCACGCCCGCCTCCAGGCAGGCGCCGAACACCGCTTTCGGGGTCGAACTCGGACTCCGGCCTGCGGCGGCGGCCGTCCTCCCGGTCACTGAGCAGCCGCCCGGTGCAGTGACCGAGCACGTCCACGTGCGGGTTGCGGATCGCGGTCACCATCCGCCTGGTCATCGGCCCGGCCGGCATGCGCAGCTTGGAGTGGACGCTGGCCACCACCACGTCGAGCTGGCGGAGCAGGTCCTCGCGCTGGTCGAGCGAGCCGTCCTCGAGGATGTCGACCTCGATCCCGGTCAGGATGCGGAACGGCGCCAGCTCCTCGTTCAGCTGCCCGACCAGCTTGATCTGGGCCCGCAGCCGCTCGGCGGACAGCCCGCCGGCCACGGTCAGCCGGGGCGAGTGGTCGGTCAGCGCGATCCACTCGTGCCCGAGCTCGCGGGCCGCCTCGGCCATCTCCCGCGGCGGGCTGCCGCCGTCGGACCAGTCCGAGTGCGTGTGGCAGTCGCCGCGCAGCGCCGCCCGCAAGGCGTCCCGTTCCGACGGCGGCTGGTCCTTGACCAGCCTGGCCAGGTAACCGGGCTCGCTCGCCGCGGGCGGCCTCGGTGATGACCTGAGCGGTCGTGTCGCCGATGCCCTTCAGCGCCCGCAGCGTGCCCGCCTCGATCCGGCGCTCGAGCTCGCCCGCGGGCAGGTCGCCGAGCACCTGGGCGGCCCGGCGGAAGGCCTGGACACGGTACGTCGGCGCCCCGCTCCGCTCCAGCTCGAACGCGATCTGCCGCAGTGCCTCCGCTGGATCCACGTGTCCTGTCCTACCCAGCCCGAGGCAGAGTTGAGCGCGTGCAGAGCGCGGCTCGCCCTGCAGGTGGCGCCTGGCTGCATCCAGGTGGTTAGCATGAAGCCATGAGCAGTAGCCGGATGCCGGCGGTGTACCTGAGCCACGGCGCGCCCCCGCTGGCCGACGACCCCATCTGGCCGGGGGAGCTGGCGGCCTGGGCGCAAGCGCTGCCGCGGCCGGAGTCGATCCTGGTCGTGTCGGCGCACTGGGAGAACGCGCCGGTCTCGGTGAGCGCGACCCGCACGGTCCCGCTGTACTACGACTTCTGGGGCTTCCCCAAGCACTACTACGAGGTCACCTACCCGGCGCCGGGCGCCCCCGCGCTGGCCGAATCGGTACGCAAGCTGCTCGGCGGCCAGGTGCACGAGCACCCCGACCGCGGCCTGGACCACGGCGCGTACGTGCCGCTGGTGGAGATGTACCCGGGCGCCGACGTGCCGGTGATCCAGCTGTCCATGCCGAGCCTGGACCCGCGCCAGGCTGATGGACCTGGGCCGCAAGCTCGCCCCGCTGCGCGACGAGGGCGTCCTGATCGTGGGCAGCGGGTTCTTCACGCATAACCTGCGGGAGTTCGTGTTCGAGGGCCCGGTGCCGGAGTGGTCCCGCGATTTCGACGACTGGGGGCGGCGGACCCTGCAACGCCGGCGACGTGGACGCGCTGCTCGACTTCCAGCACAAGGCCCCGGCCGCCCGTACCGCGCACCCGCGCACCGAGCACTTCGCGCCGCTGTTCGTCACGCTCGGCGCGGGTGAGAACGATCTTGACCGGGCAGCGCCCGGTGATCGAGGGGTTCTGGGGCGGCCTGGCCAAACGGTCTGTCCAACTCGGCTGACGGTCACAAGCTGAGACATGTGATGGGTGGGTCTGTCAAGCACCCAGCCAGACGTCCTATGGTCTAGACATGACCACGAATGACATGCTGCGAGTAACCGACTCACGGACCGGCCGCAGCTACGAACTCCCTATCGTCGACGGCGCTATCCGCGCGATTGACCTACGGCAGATCAAGACCTCCGATGACGACTTCGGACTGCTCTCCTACGATCCGGCGTTCCAGAACACCGCGAGCTGTCGCAGCGCCATCACCTTCATCGACGGCGACAAGGGCATCCTGCGTTACCGCGGTTACCCGATCGAGGAGCTAGCGAGCCGCGCGTCCTTCCTGGACGTGGCCTGGTTGCTGCTGCGCGGCGAGCTGCCGGACAAGGAAGAGTCGGCGGGGTGGGCCCATCAGATCTCCCACCACACCTACGTACACGAGAACGTCAAGAAGTTCATCGACGGCTTCCACCACGACGCTCACCCGATGGGCATCCTGGTGAGCACCCTGGCCGCGCTGTCCACCTTCTATCCCGAGGCCAGCGCGGTCCACGACCGGGCCAACCAGGACCAGCAGGTGGTGCGGCTGATCGCCAAGATGCCGACGCTGGCGGCCTTCGCCTACCGGCACGCCCGGGGCCTGCCCTACGCCTACCCCGATGACGACCTGTCCTACGCCGGCAACTTCCTCAACATGATGGCGAAGATGACCGAGCCCAAGTACGACCCGGACCCGGTGCTCGAGCACGCCCTGGACGTGCTGTTCATCCTGCACGCCGACCACGAGCAGAACTGCTCCACCAACGCGATGCGCAGCGTGTCCAGCTCCCAGGTCGACCCGTACTCGGCCGCGGCCGCAGCCGCGGCGGCGCTCTACGGCCCGCTGCATGGCGGCGCGAACGAGCAGGTGCTGAAGATGCTGCGGGAGATCGGCTCGGTCGACAACGTGCCTTCCTACATCAACCGGGTCAAGAACGGCGAGCTGCGCCTGATGGGGTTCGGCCACCGGGTGTACAAGAACTACGACCCGCGGGCCACGATCATCAAGGGCGTCGCCGACGAGGTGTTCGAGGTGACCGGGCGCAACCCGCTGCTCGACATCGCGCTCGAGCTTGAGCGGATCGCGCTCGAGGACGACTACTTCGTCAGCCACAAGCTCTACCCGAACGTGGACTTCTACTCGGGCATCATCTACCAGGCGATGGGTTTCCCGGTGGCGATGTTCCCGGTGCTGTTCGCGATCGGCCGGATGCCCGGCTGGCTGGCCCATTGGCAGGAGGGCTCCGCGGATAAGGAGCAGAAGATCGCCCGGCCGCGGCAGATCTACGTCGGCGAGACCCAGCGTCACCTCAACGGGGCCGGATGACCTGGCAGGACTCACTGTTCGGGATAGCCAACCTGCCCTACGGCGTGTTCGCCGGCGCCGGCGGGCAGCCTCCCCGGGTCGGGGTCCGCATCGGTGACTCGGTGCTGGACCTCGCCCCGGTGCTGGATGACCAGGTGTTCGCCGAGCCGTCGCTGAACGCCTTCATGGCGCAGGGACGAGCCCGGTGGACCGAGGTCCGGGCGCAGATCACCGAACTGCTCACGGACGAACGGCACCGCGGTACGGTCGAGGCTGCGCTGCGCCCGCTGTCCGCGGTGAACCTGCACCTGCCGTTCGCGGCGGGGGACTACGTGGACTTCTTCGGCAACGAGTACCACGCGGCCAACGCCGGGCGGATATTCCGGCCCGACGGCGAGCCGCTCACGCCGAACTGGAAGCACATGCCCATCGGCTATCACGGCCGGTCGGGCACCATCGTGCTATCTGGCACCCCGGTCACCCGCCCGCAAGGCCAGCGCCCAGGCCGGCATCCGGCAGCGGACGCCCCGACCTTCGGGCCGTCCCGCCGGCTCGATTTCGAGGCCGAGGTCGGCTTCGTGATCGGCGTGGGCTCCTCCGGGCCGGTGCCGGTGAGCGGGTTCGCCGAGCGTGTGTTCGGCCTGTTCCTGCTCAACGACTGGTCTTCCCGCGACCTGCAGGCCTGGGAATCCCGGCCGCTCGGCCCGTTCCTGGCCAAGTCGTTCGCCACGTCGATCTCGCCGTGGGTCGTGCCGCTCGACGCGCTGCAGCACGCCCGGGTCAGCCCGCCGCCGCGTGACCCGGAACCGCTGCCCTACCTGGCCGACACCGATAAGTGGGGGCTGGACCTCGCGCTCGAGGTGCGGCTGAACGGGCATCTGGTGGCGCGCCCGCCGTTCGCCGCCACGTACTGGACGGCCGCGCAGATGCTGGCTCATATGACCGTGAACGGTGCCTCGACCCGCACCGGAGACCTGTTCGCCTCGGGCACGGTCAGCGGCCCGGACCGGGACCAGCGTGGCTGCCTGCTCGAGCTGAGCTGGGGCGGCGCCGAGCCGCTCACGCTGGCCGACGGGTCGGTGCGCAGCTACCTGGAGGACGGCGACGAGGTTGCGATCAGCGCCACCGCGCCCGGGGCCGACGGCGCCCGGATCGGCTTCGGCGAAGTCACCGGCCAGATCCGGCCGAGCCCCAGAGACCCCAGAGACCCCAGAGACCTCGGAAGCCCTAAGCTGAGTTCCCGTCGGCGATCCACTGCCGCAGCTTCTTCCGGTCGAGCTTGCCCACGCTGGTGAGCGGCACGACGGGCACGATCGTGATCTCCCGCGGGTACTTGTTGGCGGCCAGGTGCCGTTTGGCGTGCTCGATGAGCTCGTCGGCGGTGACCTCCGCGCCCGGGCGCAGCGACACGAACGCGACGACCTCCTCGCCGAGCCGCTTGTCCGGCCGCCCCACCACCCCGGCCTGCGCCACCGCCGGGTGGCCAACCAGCACGTCCTCGATGTCGCGCGGAAACACGTTGAAGCCGCCGCGCAGGATCAGGTCCTTCTTGCGGTCCACTACGTAGAGGTAGCCGTCGGCGTCCAGGTGCCCGATATCACCGGTGTGCAGCCAGCCGCCCGCCAGCGCCGAGGCGTCCTGGCTGTGCCAGTAACCGGTCATCACGCCCGGCGACCGCACGCAGATCTCGCCGTCCTGGCCCGCCGCCAGCAGCTGACCCGCGTCGTCCTGGATGGTCAGCTCCACGCCGGGCACCGGCAGCCCGACGCTGCCGAGCCGGCGCGCGCCCCACGGATTGGCCGAGATGAACGTCGCCGCCTCGGTGCACCCGTAGCCCTCGTAGACGGTAGCGGTGGGCACCCGTGCCTCGAACTCCCGCCGTACCTCGTCGGCCAGCGGCGCGGCCCCGGACGAGATGGCGACCAGCTCGGACAGGTCGGCATCCTCGAGCGGCTGGCTCAGCAGCATCTGGATCATCGAGGGCACCAGCGCGCTGCTCTGGATCCGGTGTTCCTCGGCCAGCTTCACCCAGCCGGCCGGGTCGAACCAGCGCATCAGGATGGTCTTGGTCTGGTCGGTCCTGTGCATGCCGCCGCAGATGACCAGCAGGCCGTAGGCGTGCGCGAGGGGTAGCGGTAGCACCGAGCTGATCACGCTGGAGCGGACCGACTGCTCGTGGGCGGCCGAGCCACACCAGTACAGGCCCGCGTGGGTGAGCGGGACGCCCTTCGACCGGCCAGTCGTGCCGCCGGTGTACAGCAGCGCGGCCAGGTCGGTGCCCGACCGGCCGGCGACCGGCCCCGGCTCGGCCGAGGCCACCTGGTCCAAGTCGAGCACCGGAACCCCGGGAGCGGCCGGCGCGGTCGCCGGCGCCCCGGGGACCAGCACGAACCGAACCCCGGGCGCGCCGCCGAGGGCGGCGGAGACCTTCGGCAGGAACTCCACCGTGGTGACGATGCCGACCGCGCCGGAATCGTTCAGCGCGTGCCGCAGCTCCTCCTCGCTGACCAGGAAGAGCAGCGGGGTGACCACCGCGCCGGCCCGCCAGGCCGCGGTGTAGGTGATCAGGACCTCTGGGCAGTTCGCCATCAGCACGAGCAGCCGGTCGCCGGGACGGACGCCCAGGCCGGTCAGCCCGGCCGCGAGCCTGGCCGCGCGGTCGGCGAGCTGCCCGCTGGTGTACCACGTGCCCTCGTACCACAGGGAGTCGTAGTCGCCCTGCCGCTCGAGCGCTAGCTCGGCCTGCCTAGCCAGATTCTCATCCAATGTCATCCTCACCGTGTCATCCGCACCGGCCGAGCTGCGGCGGAAGCAGGACCACGAGGTGCCGGCTGGAGGTCTAGCCCCTACTGGCCGGTATTCACCCTAAGGCTCACCCCCATCCCGATCAACCGCCCGCGTTGCCCGGCGGCGCGACCGCCCGACGGCCCCGCCGGATGTTACTCTATTCCTAGAATATTGAACAAGCGAGCATGGCGGGAGCACCGTGGACTTCACCGAGAACCCGGACCACCGGCTCATTCGCGAGGCGGTCCGCGAGATCTGCGCCCGGTTCCCCGACGAATACTGGGCCGGGCTCGAGGAGAGCCACACGTTCCCGTGGGAGTTCTACGACGCGATGGCCAAGGGCGGCTGGATCGGCATCGCCATCCCGGCCGAATACGGTGGCGGCGGTTGCGGCATTACCGAGGCCTCGATCGTGCTGGAGGAGGTCGCCGCCTCCGGTGCCTGCATGAACGGCGCGAGCAGCATCCACCTGTCGATCTTCGGCATGCACCCGGTGGTCAGGCACGGCTCCGCCGAGCTCAAGCAGCGCTACCTGCCCCGCATCGCCACCGGCGGCCTGCACGTCGCATTCGGCGTCACCGAGCCGGACGCGGGCCTGGACACCACGGCCATCCGCACCCGCGCCGTCCGGGACGGCGATGGCGACGGCTACCGGGTCACCGGCCGCAAGGTGTGGACCTCTAAGGCGCTGGAATCCGAACGGGTCCTGCTGCTGACCCGCACCACTCCCGTCCAGGAGTGCGCCAAGCGCACGGACGGGCTGACCCTGTTCGTGGCCTCCCTGCAGGACGCCGCGGTGACCATCCGCCCGATCCCCAAGCTCGGCCGCAACGCCGTCGCCTCCTGCGAGGTCAGCTACGACGGCTTGTACGTCGGCGCGAGCGACCGGGTCGGCGAGGAGGGCCGGGGCTTTACCTACCTGCTCGACGGCCTGAACGCCGAACGCGTCCTGGTCGCCGCCGAGGCGCTCGGCACCGGCCGGGCGGCGCTGCGCCGCGCGGTCGCCTACGCCAGGGCACGCATTGTGTTCGGCCGGCCGATCGGCCAGAACCAGGGCATCTCGTTCCCGCTCGCCGACGCGCACGCGCGGCTCGGCGCGGCCGAACTCGTCATCCGCCAGGCGTCCTGGCGCATCGACCATGGCCTGCCAGCGGGGGAGCAGGCCAACCTGGCCAAGTTCCTCGCCGCCGAGGCCGGCTTCCAGGCCGCCGACGCGGCCGTGCAGACCCACGGCGGGTTCGGGTACGCGAACGAGTACCACGTCGAGCGCTACTGGCGCGAGGCGCGGCTGATGCGCATCGCCCCGGTCCCGCAGGAGATGGTCCTGAACTACGTGGCCGAGCACGTGCTCGGCCTGCCCCGGTCCTACTAGGCGGGCGGCCATGATCCCCGGAACCCGCAGGCCCCTGGACGGGTTGCGCGTGCTCGACCTGTCACGGGCGCTGTCCGGCCCGTTCGCCGGCCGGATCCTGGCCGATCTCGGCGCCGACGTGGTCAAGGCCGAACTGCCCGGCGCGGACATCACGCAGGCCTACGGCAAGGTGACTCGCGGGCGGTCCGGGCTGTACTCGCAGCTCAACGTGGGCAAGCGCTCGGTCGTGCTGGACCTGCGTCAGCCCGGTGGCGTGGCCCGGCTGCTCGACCTGGCCGCGGCCTGCGACGTGGTGGTGGAGAACTTCCGGCCGGGGGTCCTCGACCGGTTCGGGGCCGGCTGGCCCGCGCTGTCCGCGGTCAACCCGGGGCTGGTCATGCTGTCCATCTCCGGCTTCGGTCAGGACGGTCATGAATCCGAACGGCCTGCCTACGCGCCCATCATCCACGCCGAAGCCGGCCTGATCGGCCGCCAGGCCAATATTAGCGGCGGCCCGCCCGCCGACATCCCACTCCGGCCCCGTCCGCGGCGTCCCGGAAACCGGCGAGCACACCAGGGACGTGCTCCGCGAGTGGACCGGAAGCGCGGGCTTACCCGCCCGCGTCGGCTTACCCGCCCGCACCCGGCCCGCTGCCCCGCCCCGCCCTGCCGCATTGACACCGCCCCGCCCCGCCCATAAGGTTGGAGCGCTCCAAAACGCTACTGAGGAGGGCCATGTGGCAACCCCAGGGCGGACCGCCCGGAAGCCCACCCTGGAGACCGTCGCGGCCCGGGCCGGGGTGTCGAAGTCGCTGGTGTCGCTGGTGCTCCGCAACTCGCCCAAGGTCAGCGCCTCTAGCCGGGAGGCTGTCATGCGCGCCGTGGCCGAACTCGGCTACCGGCCCAACGCGGCGGCCCGGCTGCTCGCCGAGCGGCAGTCGCACACGATAGGCGTACTGCTGAACGACCTGCGTCAGCCCTGGTTCGCGGACATGCTCGACGGCTTGACCCCGGCGCTGCACGCCGGCGGCAAGCACATCCTGCTCGGCGACGGCCGGATCGACCGGATGCTGGACGAGACCCTGACCTGGTCATTCATTGACCTCGGCGTCGACGGGCTCGTCCTGGCCGGGTCGATTCCCATGTCCCAGGCCATCGTCGACGCGGCCAGCCAGATCCCGACCGTCGCGGTCGGCGGCCGCGGCCTGGACGTCGACCTGCCGCGCGCCGACATCCTCGCTAACGACAACCACCATGGCGCCAACCTGGCGGTCCGGCACCTGATCGAGCTCGGGCACACCAAGATCGCCCACATCCACGGCCTGCCCAGCGTGGCCGGGCGGCTGCGGATGCACGGCTATGAGGACACGATGCGCTCCGCCGGCCTCGGCGCGAGCATCCATATCGAGGCCGGTGACATGAGCGAAGAGGGCGGCTACCGTGCGACGGTCCGTCTGATGAGCCAGCCCAGCCAGCCGACCGCCATCTTCGCGGCCAACGACCTGACCTGCGTCGGAGCGCTCTCCGCCGCCGCCGCGCTCGGAGTGAGGGTCCCCGGTGAGCTGTCCCTCGTCGGCTTCGACAATTCTGTCTTCGCCCGCCTGCGGGCCCTGTGGCTCACCAGCGTCGACGCCACCGCGTTCGAGATGGGACAGCAGGCCGCCCGCATGCTCCTGGCCCGCATCGAGCGCCCCGACGCGCCAGGCCAGACCCTGCTGCTGGCGCCGCGCCTGGAGGTGCGAGGTTCGAGCGGCCCCGCCCCCGCCTAGACAGCGCTGCGAGGCCCGAAACCTGCTAGTGGTGTGTCGCGGATTTGGTGATCCGGTCGAGGGTGGCGTGTCCGCGGGCGGCTTTGTCGAGGATCTCGTCGGCGGGTTTGGTCCAGACGAAGGGCTCGGGGTTGTCGTTCCAGTGGGAGACCCAGCAGTCGATCCGGGTTTCGAGTTCGGCGACGGAGGTGAAGCTGGTGTTGGTCAAGGCTTTGCGGCTGAGCACGGAGAACCAGCACTCGACGAGGTTGAGCCATGACGAGCTGGTCGGGGTGAAGTGCAGGTGCCAGCGGCGGCGTTTCTTGTGGGCCAGCCAGTCACGGACAGGCTGGCTCTTGTGGGCCGACAGGTCGTCCAAGATGACGTGCAGCTCCAGGTCGGGGTCGACGTGCATGTCGATCCAGCGGAAGAACGCCAGCAGGTCACGGCCGGTGTGGGAGCGGCGGGTGTCGTGCAGCACCTCCCCGGAGCCCACGTTCAGCGCGGCGAACAGGTCCAGGGTGCCGTTTCTCTTGTAGTCGTGGGTCATCGTCCCGGGCCGCCCCGGCACCATCGGCAGGGACGGCTGGGTGCGGTCCAGAGCCTGGACCTGGGTTTTCTCGTCGAAACAGAACACCGCTGCGGCAGCCGGCGGGTTCACGTACAGGCCGACCACGTCACGCAGCTTCGACAGGGAAGCCCGGGTCTGTAGACAGCTTGAAGGTCTCCACCTTCCACGGCCGGATCCGCCGTGCCTGCCATATCCGGGCCACCGTGTCCTTGCCGATCCCGTACCGGGCCGCCATCGACCTCGTTGACCAGCACGCAGAGCCGTCCTCGGGCACCGTGTGCAACGTGTCATGCACGATCGCTTCCACAACATCGCCGCCGAGCACAACAGGGCGGCCACGCCCCGCCCGGATGCGCCCCACCGCAGCGGTTCCCTCCGCGGCGAACCGGCTACGCCACCGACGGACAGACTTCGGCGTGGACGCGCACCGACGAGCGATCTCGGCGTTCGAGACACCGTCCGTGGCCCACAACAACGCCTGGGCCTGGCGCACCTCCCGAGCCGGCGCGGTGTGCGAACGAGCAAGCCGCTCCAGCTCAGCCCGCTGTCCACCCGTCATCTCCAAAGCCCCAGCCGCAGCCACCATCCCACCCACATTACAACAGATCACTATTTAAGCGACATCGCCGGTGTACCCCATCGGCGGTACTCTTGCGCAGTGCGACCCCTTCGGTACTCCATCAACGTCACATTGGACGGGTGCTGCGATCATCGTGCAATCCCCGCGGACGAAGACTTGCATCGTCACGCGGTCGAGAACCTCAACCAGGCCGATGCCCTTCTCTTTGGCCGGGTGACTTACGAAATGATGGAATCAGCGTGGCGGCCGCCGGCGCCGGCGGGAGCGAGACCTGATTGGATGGAACCCTTCGCCCAGACGATCAACGCGGCAAAGAAGTACGTCGTGTCGAGCACCCTGGAGCAGGTCGATTGGAACGCGGAACTCGTGCGCGGGGATCTGGGCAAGGCCGTTCAGCAACTCAAGCGGGAGTCGGGCAAGGGACTGCTCGTGGGAGGTGTGAAGCTCCCACTGGCGTTGACGGAGCTGGGATTGATCGATGAGTACGAGTTCGTGGTGCATCCCAGGCTCGCGGGCCACGGGCCGACGTTGTTCGCGGGGCTATCGAAGCATGTCGACTTGAAGCTCGTGAGCCGGCTGGAGTTCGGCTCGGGGGCAGTGGCGATGCGGTACGAGCCGAGAAGGTAGCCATCGGGCTTGCTAGCCCGAGCCGGCCGCATCATGGAGCCCTGGTTCGCGGCTCTTGCGCGCCCCACCGCAGCGGTTCCCGCCGCGGCGGCCCACAACAACGCCTTGGCCTGGCGCACCTCCCGAGCCGGCGCGGTCACCGGCCGGGGAAGAGCCTCCCGGACTGGTAGACGGGGGTTCCGTCGAGGACGGTGGCTAGGACTTCAATGCTGGGGATCTGCTCGGGTTCTGCCTGGAGCGGGTTCTTGTCCAAGACGACGAAGTCGGCGAGCTTGCCCGCCTCGAGTGAGCCAATCTCGCTGTCGCGGTGGCAGGCGAAAGCGGCCTGGGTGGTGTACAGGGCCAGTGCGTCGCGGGCGGCCAGGCGCTCGGCTGGCCCGAGCAGGCGACCGTCGCCGGTGCGGCGCAGGATGGCATCGCGGATGCCGATGAGGGGATCGGCGGTGATAACGGGTGCGTCGGAGGAGCCCGCGACGGTGATGCCGGCCCGACGCCAGGAGGCGAAGGAGTAAAGCTGGTCGCTGCGGTCGCCGAACGCCGCGGCGAACCCGTCACCCAGGGCCGACAAGAATCCTGGCTGACTCGCCACGACGATCCCCAGGGCTGCGGCCCGGTCGGCCAGCGGCGGATACATGGCGCCGCCATGCTCGATACGGTGCCGGCGCGGGTTGCCCGCGCCTGGGGTCAGTATCGCGGCGTAGGCGTCCAGGACGGTATCGATCGCCCGGTCCCCCTGGGCGTGGATGCAGATCTGGAAGCCTCGGCTGTCGAAGTCGCGGACCATCTGGGTCAACTCGTCGCGCTCGAAGTACAAGATGCCCGAGCCGTGCGGCGGGACAGGGTAGGTTCCGTGGATGGCCGCGGTCCGGCTGCTCATCCCGCCGTCGGCCCAGATCTTCACGGCCTCGGTGGCCAGCCGGCCGGAGTGGCGGCCCTGCAGGCCGGCGGACAGAAGCCAGTCCACGTGGTCGTGCACGACCAGCCCGTAGATCCGCAGGCTGAGCAGGGCGCCGGCGTCCGCCTCGGCGAAGGCGGCGAAGGTATCGCGGCGCATATCGGCATCGCAGGCTGCCGTCACGCCGAGCGCGGCCATTCGCTGGCCCGCCGCCTGGACGAGCCCGGCGCCCGCACCGGCTCCCATCCGGGCTATGTCATGACGGAGGTTCTGCTCGAACAGCGCGAACATCGGCGCCTCGTACACCACGCCGTCGAGCTGGCCCCGGGTATCGCGGCCGAACGCGCCCCCGGGAGGATCCGGCTGCCCGTCGGCGAATCCCGCCTCCCGCAGCGCGGCTGTATTCAGCACGCAGACATGCAACGACGTGTGGTAGAGCACGGCCGGGCGGCCCGGCACTGCGTGATCCAGGTCTGCTCGCGTCGGGTGCCGCCCTTCGCGCAGCTTGTATTC
Organism: uncultured Actinomycetes bacterium; assembly: GCA_963800415.1. Lineage (GTDB taxonomy): Bacteria > Actinomycetota > Actinomycetes > Streptosporangiales > Streptosporangiaceae > Palsa-504. The sequence continues at coordinate 60,879 of CAWDBS010000059.1, read as the reverse complement.
CGCATACCCGCTCCCCGTCACCCAGGATCCCTCCGGAGTCCGGTCGGCGGCTTCCCTGAGCCGCGCCTGAATCGCCGCGATATCGGGCGCTGATGGCTGGCTGCAGTCGGCGGCCGCCGCGAGGTAGCCGATATCGGCTACGTGGCAGTGCGCGTCTATGAGACCAGGAATGACGGTAGCCCCGCCGAGCCGCACCACCGTGGCACCGGGGGCGGCCGCGCGGACCGTCTCGGCCTGCCCGATGGCAGCGATCCGGCCATCCCGGATCAGCATGCCGCCGACAGGCCCGGCGTCCGCCGCCATCGTGACGAAAACATCGTCCTCAATGACCAGCTCCATCACACCTGCCTCCAGACCCGAGAGTACATCTGCCCAGGAGCCTGGCCGGGATGGGACGGCCTGGCCGGCCCGTCCCGCCCCTGACTGGCGCGGCGGCTAGCTCCACTGGCCGGGCTGGTAGTCACCGGCGGGCTGCTGAACGATGACGTTCATGCGGTTGTAGGCGTTGATAAGGGCGATGAGAGACACGAGCGCGGCGAGCTGGTCGTCGTCGTAGTGCTTGTCCGCTAGGTCCTCATTCCGTCCGCCGCCAGGTATTTCGCCCTTAATGCTGCTGACCTTCGGCGTGGCCGGACGGGACCTGTGACCGGTGCCCAGCCGGTGCCAGATAAGTGGACTGGTGCCTTGACATCCTCCCTCGCCTGTAGGCGGGGGATTCCAGCTACTACGCCGATGGGAGCAGCAGGTGAGGTTCGCGGTTCACCGGCCGGGTAATCCCGTCGCCTCCCCGCGCAGTCACGGCGTGCCCCGCCGCGATGTTGATGGCCGCGTTCACATCCGCGTGGCCGACGAAACCGCAGGCAGTGCACCGGAACACGGCTTGGCTCTCACGCGAGCCCCGGTCCACCTGCCCGCACGCCGAGCACCGCTGGCTCGTCAACGCGGGTCTGACCTTCTCCACCCGGCCCGGGGCCTTGTCCTGCAGCCGCCGCACCAGCAGACCCCACCCCGACCCCAGGATCCCCCGGTTCAGCCCGGCCTTGGCCCGGACGTTGCGGCCCGGGTTCTCCCGCGTGCCTTCTTCCTGGGCGGGCGTGGGGAGCAGCCGGTACCGGAGAATACGAACACACTATCGGATACCGCCGACATTTCCGGGGAGGTGACGCGGCGTTTCCTCCCCGGCCTGAAGGCCGGGGTCTCCGCGCCGCGATCCTGATGACAGACCATCTAGTCGTCGGCGAACGCGTTCTGCTCGATACCGGCTTCCATGCCGCCCGGGCCCGGCTGGGAATCCTGGCCAGGGACGAGATACTGCCGTGGGCCTCCGAAGTGGCCTACGGCAGGGCCATCACCGGCCTGGTGACGGCGGCTGGCCCGGCGGCCGGCCTGACCCGCCTGGCCAGAGCCCGCCTGGAGCATCTGGCGGAAACACACGACTGCGCCCATCTCGCGATCCAGTGGGAGGCCATCGCAGCTGACGGCAGCCTGTTCACGGCCCTGGACGCCGACCTGATGCTGGCGCCCGCCGGGGACCAGGTCACGGCACTCGCCCTGGCCGGAGCGTACCGGCCGCAACCCGGCCCGGCCGGTGCCGGACTGGACCGGGCGATCGTGCGCGAGTGCGCCACGGCAGCCATCCGCAGCTTCCTGGCCCAGGTGGCGTGTGCGCTCACCCATCCTGCGGGCACGGCAAGCTCCTCCAGGACTTGACCGCCGCGGACCTTCCCGTCCGCGACTAGAGGACGTTGCGTGGTCGCATACTCATGCGCTGGCCGGCATGTTCATTCGTGACGGAGCTCATGAATCGACCCGCACCGCCCGGCCGGTCTTCATGCTCTCGGTCGCGGCGTCCGCGAGGACCAGCGCCGCCCGGCCGTCGGCGAAGCCGGGGCTCGGGGTCAGGCCCTGCTCTATGCAGATGACCAGGTGGTCGAGCTCGGCTCGATAGGCGGGCGCATACCGGTCCAGGAAGAAGTTCAGGTAGGGCGGGGCGGTTTCGGTGCCCGATCCGCCGGATCGGCGCACGCTCGTGGCGGTCTGGTTTCCGGCGGTCAGCATCCCCTCGGCACCGAACGCCTCCAGCCGCTGGTCATACCCGAAGGTGCACCGGCGGCTGTTGATGATCTGGCACAGCTCGCCTCCCGCCCCGCGCATCGACACGACCGCCGAGTCCACGTCACCCGCCTCGGCGATGTACGGCTCGATCAGGTTGGCGCCGATCGCCTGGACCTCGACCACCTCGCCCAGGAAGAACCGCGCCATGTCGAAGTCGTGAATGGTCATGTCCCGGAACAGGCCTCCCGAGGAGGCGATGTAGGCGGCCGGCGCGGGCGCAGGATCCCGGCTGGTGATGAGAAGCTGCTCGAGACGGCCGATCTCCCCGTCGGCCACCCGTTCCCGTACCTCGGCGAACGTCGGGTCGAAGCGGCGGTTGAAGCCGACCATGACGGTGGCGTTCAGGCCCTTGATGTCCTCCCAGCAGGCATCGACTCGCGCCAGGTCAAGGTCGATCGGCTTCTCGCAGAGCATCGCCTTGCCGGCCTGGGCGCACGCGGTCACCAGGTCGACGTGGGTCGGCGTCGGCGAGGCGATGATCACGGCGTCGATGCCCGGGTCGCCGAGGATCGCGCTGGCATCCCCGGTGGGCGTCGCACCGTAGCGCACGGCGACCTCATGCGCCGCGGGCTCGACGGGGTTGTGGACGATGGCCAGCTCTGTCCGCGGATGCGCGGCCACGGATGCGGCGTGAACCCGGCCGATCCTCCCGGCGCCGAACAGACCGAAACGCAACATCAGCCCTCCTCAGGGTTCTCCACCGGATGCTAGCGGCCCGGGAGCGCACTGGCCACGGGCGCGCGGAGGACGGACTTCAGCGCGACGGCGGGATCCGCCAGCGCAGCTGGATCCGGGGCCGGCGAGCGCATCAGCCGACCTCGATGTAGACCTTGCCGTCGATGACCTTGGTGGCGTAGGCGCGCACGTCGACCAGCACCGGGGCGCCGAGCGCCTTGCCGCTGGTGTAGTCGAACCGCCCGTTGTGCTTAGGGCACTCGATGACGCCGTCCATGACCAGGCCGTCGCACAGCAGCGTCTTCTCGTGCGTGCAGTGGCCGTCGGTGGCATAGTAGATGTCATCCGGCGAGCGGTAGATCGCGTAGTCGCTGCCGTCGTGCTCGAACGGGATGACGTCCTCGGGGTCGATGTCGTCCGCCTCGCAGGCGGCGATCCACTGGGTCATCGGGTGGCCTCCCTAGGCTGCGGTCGCGGTGGGCAGCGGCCGTGCGCGGCCGTCATTGAGGGGCGTGGGCTCGTTGAACGGGGCGGCGCCGGGCAGCAGCTCGCGGCGCACGTAGTACTCCTGGTCGCGCAGCTGGCGCAGCACCGCGGGGATGATCTCCTTGTAGGCTGCCCACAGCGATGGGTAGACCGGCGCGCAGTCGTGCTTGATCTCCTCGTGCAGCTCCGGCAGCCGGTAGTACGGGACCATCGGGAACATGTGGTGCTCGACGTGGTAGTTCATGTTCCAGTACAGGAACCGGTTGACCCGGCACATGTTCACCGTCCGGGTGTTCAGCCGGTGGTCGAGCACGTTCTCGCCCATGCCTGCGTGCTGGGTGAACCCGTAGACCTGGAGCATGTACCCGCCGTAGAGCCGCGGCCCGCCGATCAGCACGATGGGCAGCCAGGTCCGGAACACGATGGCCGAGGCGATGGTGATGGCATAGATGGCCAGGTGAATCCGGGCCGTCCGGTAGACCCGGTGCCGTTCGGACTCGGGTACGTAGTCGGCCTCGTCGGCGGTGAGCCGCCCGGCCGCGTGCTGGAACATCAGCCAGAACGCCATCGGCGCGTCGACCAGGGCGAAGTAGTTGACCAGCAGCTTGGCCAGCCGCGCCGGGCGCATCACCGCGATCTCCGGATCCCGTCCGACGACCAGCGTGTCGGTGTGATGCCGGGTGTGGCTCCACCGCCAGGTGGTCGGGTCACGCATGATCATGAACGAGGCGAGCTGGTACAGGCCCTCGTCGATCCAGCGGGTCTTGAACGCCGTGCCGTGCCCGGACTCGTGCCAGCGCGAGTCCGACGTCGAGCCGTAGAGGACGCCGTAGGCGAGAAAGAACGGCACCGCCCACCAGCTGTGCCAGGCCAGCCAGAACGTGGTGCCCAGGCCGCCGAAGAGCAAGATGAGGCCGAGCCAGATGATGGTGTCCCTGACGGCCGGGTAATCGGAGCGCTGCATCAGCTCCTTCATCCGCTTGCGCGGCACCGTGCTGCGGAACCACGCTCCGCCGGTTAGCCCGGCGTCCACCGCCGCCCGGTTTTCCGGACCCGTCAGGCTGTACCGCTCCAGCCGCTCCCGGCCTGTTCCAACGCTGCCCATTCACGTCACCTCCGCGCCGAGCGACCGCACCTGAATTGGAACGCTCCAACGGTCTCATCGTGCCTTTCGGGGCGGATCCTGTCAAGGTGGCCTTGTGCTCTTACGCTTTATTACCGGGTCGCTTGGCGGTACCGATGTCAGTTGGCCGGCCGAGGGTGGCGCAGGAACCGTTTGGAGCGCTCTACCTGCCGTCGCACGGGTACACCCCCGCCGCCGCGGACCAGGACTTCTCGCTGCCCGGGCTCGCCCGCTTCGTCGCCGACTGCTGCGACGCGCTCGAGCTGACCGATATCGATCTCGTCGCGAACGACACCGGCGGCGCGGTCTCTCAGGTGTTCGCGGCCGGCCATGCCGAGCGGCTGCGCACACTGACCCTGACCAACTGCGAAGCGCATGACAACATGCCGCCCAGGGCGCTCCTGCCCGCGGTGGTGCTCGCTCGCCCGGGCCTGTACGCCCCCCTCGCGCGCCGCCTGGCCCGCGACATCCCGCGCACCAGCAAGCGCATGTTCCGCGGCGTCTACCAGGACGCCGCCAACATGCCCGAGGACGTCACCCGCGCCTGGCTGGAAGCGCAGATCGCCACACCGGAAGCGGCCCGCCAGTCCCAGCGTCTGCTGACCTCGCTGCACGCCCGCGACCTGCTGGCGGTCGAACCCGCCCTAGCCCGCCTCCAGGTGCCAACCCTCATCGTCTGGGGCACCGGCGACAAGTTCTTCCACCGCAAGTGGGCCTACCGGCTGCGCGGCACCATCCCCGGCGCCACCGAGGTCATCGAGCTCGACGGAGCACGCCTGTTCTTCCCCGACGAGCGGGCGCCCGAGCTCACCGCGGCGCTACGCCGCCACTGGGACGCCCACTCCTAGCGTGCACGGGGGGTGCGGGGGTCGTCCCCCGCAGGGGCGGGCGTGATGCCGAGGCAGCCGTGCGCCATCTCCACCATGAGTGCGGTGAGCCGCTCGTCGGCAAGCCCGCTGCGGAAGAACAGCGTCGACTGGATCGCGCCGATCGCCGCGTGCACGGCCAGCCGGACCTCACCGTCGGCCAGGTCCAGCCGCAGCGGGGCCAGCAGCTGAACCCACTCCTCGATGTAGTGCCGCTGCGAGCGGCTCAGCCTGCGCCGCTCGTCCTCGGGCAGGGTGCGCACCTCGCGGTGGTAGACGGCGAGCGCGTCATGGTCGGTCAGCGCTACCTCGATGTGGTCCCGGACCAGCAGGGACAGAGCCTCGCGGTCACTCCGGGCGGCGGCGATGATCTCCACGGCCGCTTTCATCAGCCGGTCCATCACCCGGTCGGCCATGGCCACCAGGATCGCCGTCTTGCTGCCGAAATGGCGGTAGACGCCGGACCCCACGATGCCGGCCTCGGCGCCGATGTCCGCCATGGAGATCGCGTCGAAGCCGCGCCGGGCGCCGAGGGCCGCGGCCGCCACCAGGATCCGTTCCTTGCGGTCCGGGTCACGTCGCCGCCGGGGTGCCCGCTGCTGGGCACCGCGCTGCGAGGCACCGCGCGCGGAACCTCCCCGGGCCGATGTTGCCTGCGCCGCCACCTAGCCAGTGTCGCATCCAGGCGCTAAGGTCGCTAGTGAATGACGAGTCACAATAAGGGAAGACTGGCGTGGACTTTGCCGAATCCGAAGAACACCGCGCTCTGCGGGCCGCCGTCGCTGACATAGCCGCCAAGTTCGGGCCGCGCTACTACACCGAACGGGCCGCGGCGCGCCGCCCCTGCGCCGAGCTGTGGCAGGCCCTCGGGGACGCCGGGTTCATCGGCGTGAACATCGGTGAGACCTACGGCGGGGGCGGGGGAGGGCTGACCGAGCTCGCCCTGGTCTGCGAGGAGATCGCCGCCGCCGGGACGCCGCTGCTGCTCTTGCTCGTGTCCGCCGCCATCTCCGCCGAGATGATCTCCGAGTTCGGCACCGAGGAACAGCGCCAGACCTGGCTACCCGGCCTGGCCAGCGGCGCCGCCAAGGTCGTGTTCGCGCTCACCGAGCCGGACGCGGGCTCCAACACCCTGCGCATCTCCACCTCCGCCACCCGGGACGGCGCGGACTGGGTACTCAACGGCACCAAGTACTACATTTCCGGCGTCGACGAGGCGCAGGCCCTGCTGGTGGTCGCGCGGACCGGCCAGGACGAGCGCGGCGGCCGCCTGTCGCTGTTCATCGTGCCCGCCGACGCCCCGGGCCTGGGCAAGCACCTGCTCCCCGTCGACCTGCTGCTGCCAGAGCGGCAGTTCACCCTGCACTTCGACGGGGTGCGGGTCAGCGGCGATGCCCTCGTGGGCAACGAGGGCGAAGGCTTTAAACAGGTCTTCCACGGCCTTAATCCCGAACGGATCACCGGAGCCGCCCTCGGTGTCGGCGTCGCGCGATATGCCCTGGGCGCCGCGGCCCGGTATGCCACCGAGCGGAAGGTCTGGTCCGAGCCGATCGGTGCTCACCAGGGCGTCTCGCATCCGCTGGCCAAGGCGAAGATCGAGACCGAGCTCGCGGCGCTGATGATCAGGCAGGCCGCCTGGCAGCACGACCTCGGCCAGCCCGCGGGCGAGTCCTCCAACATGGCCAAGTACGCGGCCGCCGAGGCCGCGCTCGCCGCCCTCGACGCGGCCATCCAGGTGCACGGCGGGAACGGCCTGGCCAGCGAGTACGGCCTGATGCCCTACTGGGGCCTGGCCCGGCTGCTGCGCATCGCGCCGGTCAACCGGGAGATGATCCTCAACTACGTCGCCCAGCACAGCCTGGGCCTGCCCCGGTCGTACTGAGCAGAGTCCTAGTGAGGAGGGGAAGCCGTGGACCTCGCGCGCAACCTCATCGGCCGGATCAACGTCGGCGACAGCCTGACCCGGACCGCCGCGGCCCGGCCGGACCAGCTCGCGGTGGTCGACGGCGACCGCCGGTTCAGCTACGCCGAGTTCAACGGCTACGTCAACCGGCTCGCCCACGGGCTGGCTGGCCTGGGCTATCAGCGGGGCGCCGCGCTCGCCCTCGCCTCCGGCAACAGCGCCGACTTCCTCGCGGTCTACTACGCGTGCGCGAAGCTCGGCGTGGTCTGCGTGCCGGTCAACCTGGGCTGGCGGCCGGACGAGGTGGCCTATGTGCTCGGCCATTCGCAGGCCCGCGGCATCGTGGTGGAGACTCAGCTGGTGACCGCGATGCAGGACGCCATCGCCAAGGTGCCCGAGGTCACCGACGTGATCGTCGCACCCGCCGATCTCGAATCCCTGACCGTGGACGGGTTCGGCTGCGAGTTCGCCCTGCTGTTCGGGCAGACCGAGATGAGCCCGTGCACCACGCTGTTCCGGCCCGAGCACCAGCTTTCTCACATCGGCGCCGTCGGCACCGCCTTGATCGGCGTCCAGGTCGCGATCATGGGCCCGGACGGCGCGCTGCTGCCGCCGGCGAGGCCGGCGAGATCGTCTACCGGGGGCCGAGCACCATGTCCGGCTACCTGCACGACGAGGAGGCCACGGACAAGGCGTTCGCGCACGGCTGGTTCCACTCCGGCGACGTCGGCCGGTTCGGCGACGACGGCGTGCTGTGGTTCACCGACCGCTACAAGGACGTCATCAAGACCGGCGGCGAGAACGTCGCCTCGATCGAGGTGGAGAAGGCGATCTACGCCGCCGACCCGCGGGTGTCGGAGGTCGTGGTGGTGGGCCTGCCGCACGAGCGCTGGAGCGAGGCGATCACCGCGTTCGTCGTCCCCGAGCCCGGCGAGAGGATCGGCGCGGCCGAGCTGATCGCGACGCTGAGGACCCGGCTCGATGGCTACAAGGTGCCCAAGGCGGTCATCTTCACCGACCAGCTGCCCAAGACCTCCACCGGCAAGATCCAGAAGAACGTCCTGCGGTCCGAGCATGCACAGCACTATCAGGCAGTGCGCGATGAGGAGGGCTGACCCCGCGTGTCCGTGCTCCCTTCGCACGTTGACGTCCAGAGCGAGACCTACCGTGCCAACCGCGCCGCCCAGCTCGCCGTGCTGAAACAGCTGGACGAGCAGCTCGAGCTGGCCATCGCCGGGGGCGGGGAACGTTACCAGCAGCGGCACCGCGACCGGGGCCGCCTGCTGGCCCGGGAGCGGATCGAGCTGCTGGTCGACCCGGACAGCCCGTTCCTCGAGCTGTCCGCGCTGGCCGCGTGGGGCACTGAGTTCACCGTCGGCGCCACCGTGGTGACCGGGATCGGGGTGATCTCCGGCGTCGAGTGCGTGATCATCGCGCACGACCCCACCGTCCGCGGCGGCTCGATGAACCCGTACTCGCTGCGCAAGACCCTGCGCGCCCTGGAGATCGCCCGCGTCAACCGGCTGCCGGCGATGAACCTGGTGGAGTCGGGGGGCGCGGACCTGCCGACGCAGGCCGACCTGTTCGTCCCGGCCGGCCGGATCTTCCACGAGCTCACCGAACTGTCCGCGAACGCGGTGCCGACCGTGGCACTGGTGTTCGGCAACTCGACCGCGGGCGGCGCCTACGTGCCTGGCATGTGCGACTACGCGGTGCTGGTGGACGGACAGGCCAAGGTGTTCCTCGGCGGCCCGCCGCTGGTGAAGATGGCCACCGGCGAGGAATCCGACGACGAGTCGCTGGGTGGCGCCGAGATGCACTCCCGGGTCTCCGGCCTGTCCGACTACTTCGCCGTCGACGAACTCGACGCGATCCGCCTCGGCCGCGACATCATGGCCAGGATCAACTGGCGTAAGCACGGCCCGCCGCCGGGACCGGCCGTGCCGCCCCGGTACGACCCGGAGGAGATCCTGGGCATCGTGTCCGCCGACGTCAAGGTGCCGTTCGACCCGCGGGAGATCCTCGCCCGGGTGCTGGACGCATCGGAATTCGACGAGTACAAGCCCCTGTACGGCACCTCGCTGGTGACCGGCTGGGCGCGGGTGCACGGGTACCCGGTGGGGGTGCTGGCCAACCACCGGGGCGTGCTGTTCAGCGAGGAAGCCAAGAAGGCCAGCGAGTTCATCCTGCTGGCCAACTCCACCGACACGCCGCTGGTGTTCCTGCAGAACACGACCGGCTACATGGTCGGTGCCAGCTACGAGCAGGGCGGCATCATCAAAGACGGCGCGAAGATGATCAACGCGGTGACCAACTCGGCCGTCCCGCACCTGACCATCAACATGGCGTCCTCGTTCGGGGCGGGTAACTACGGCATGTCCGGGCGGGCCTACGATCCGCGCCTGATGTTCGCCTGGCCGGGCGCCAAGCTCGCGGTGATGGGCGCGGCCCAATTGGCCGGGGTGCTGTCCATCGTCGGCCGGGCCTCGGCCGCGGCCACCGGACGGCCGTTCGACGAGGAGGCGGACCGCGCCCGCACCGCCGCGATCGAGGCCCAGATCGAGGCCGAGTCGCACTCCTTCTTCGTCACCGCCCGGCTGTACGACGACGGCATCATCGACCCGCGCGACACCCGGACAGTCCTGGGTATGGCCCTGTCGGCCGTACACAGCGGCCCCGTCGCCGGCCGCCGCGGCTTCGGCGTCTTCCGGATGTGATGCGCGTGACCAGGACCATCGCCAAGCTGCTGATCGCCAACCGCGGCGAGATCGCGGCCCGGGTCATAAGGACCGCGCATGCGCTCGGCATCGCCACCGTCGGGGTCTACTCCGATCCGGACGCCGATGCCCCCTACATCACGCTGGCCGACGAAGCGGTCCGGCTGCCCGGCACGGCGCCCGCTGACACCTACCTGCGCGGTGACCTCGTCATCGCCGCGGCCGCGGCGACCGGCGCCGATGCGGTCCATCCGGGTTACGGGTTCCTGTCGGAGAACGCCGCGTTCGCGCGGGCCTGCGCCGGCGCCGGGCTGGTTTTCGTCGGCCCCGCGGCAGACACCATCGCCGCCATGGGCTCCAAGACAGGCGCCAAGGCGATCATGGCCGCGGCCGGGGTGCCCGTGCTCCCGGGCCTGACCGTCACCGGCGACACCGACCTGGCCGAAGCAGCCGCGGAGGTGGGCTTCCCGCTGCTGGTCAAGGCGGCGTTCGGTGGCGGCGGCCGCGGCATGCGGCTGGTCGCCGGCCCCGCCGAGCTGACCGAGGCGGTCAGCAGCGCCCGCCGCGAGGCCGCCTCCGCGTTCGGCGACGGCACCGTGTTCCTCGAGCGGTTCGTCGTCGACCCCCGGCACGTCGAGGTGCAGATCCTCGGCGACACCGCGGGCACCGTGATCCACCTGTTCGAGCGCGAGTGCTCCATCCAGCGTCGTTACCAGAAGATCGTCGAGGAGTGCCCGTCACCGGCCGTCGATGCATGTCTGCGCGCCGCCCTGGCCGCCGCGGCCGTCGCCGCGGGCCAGGCGGTCGGCTACACCGGCGCCGGCACCGTCGAGTTCGTGCTGGACCGCGATGGGTCCTTCTACTTCCTGGAGATGAACACCCGGCTGCAAGTGGAGCACCCGGTCACCGAGGAGGTCACCGGCCTGGACCTGGTGGAACTGCAACTGCGGATCGCCGAAGGCGAGCCACTGCCGCCGCAGGCCCGCGGCGCGCGGTTCGACGGCCACGCGATCGAGGTCCGGCTGTACGCCGAGGACGTCCCCGCGGGATTCGTCCCTACCACCGGCACGTTGCACCGCTTCACCATCCCGAAAGCACCCGGCATCCGGGTGGACACCGGCTTCCGCGACGGTTCGGTGGTCGGCCCGCACTACGACGCCATGCTGGCCAAGGTCATCGCGCACGGCCGCACCCGGGCCGACGCGGCGCGGCGGCTGGCCCGCGCGCTCAGGCAAGCCGAGATCCACGGCCCGGTCACCAACCGCGACCTGCTCGTGGCGATCCTGCGCGAGCCGGACTTCCTGGCCGGCGCCACCGACACCGGCTTCCTGACCCGCCACGATCCTGCCGCCCTCGCCGGGTCGGCGACCAAGGCCACGGCCACCCACGCCCTGGCCGCGGCGCTGGCCCGGCAGGCGCGGCACCGCGCCGAGGCGCCGGTGCTGGGCACGCTGCCCTCCGGCTGGCGCAACGTCTTCTCCGCGCCGCAGCGTGTCACCTACACCGCGGCCGGCGAGTCCCGCGAGGTTACCTACCGGATCCGCGGGGACCGCATCGACGCCGAGGTCAACGGCGTCCCCCTGCAGGCGCTCGTCCGCGCGGCCACCCCGGACCAGGTGGACGTGGAGCTCGACGGCACCCGCCGGGTCTACCGGGTGCACCAGGTGGGCACGGACACCTACGTCGACGCCAGTGACGGCTCGACCGCACTGTCGCAGGTGCCGCGGTTCGGCGATCCGGAGAAGCTCACACCCGCCGGGTCGCTGCTGGCCCCGATGCCCGGCCTCGTGCTGCGGGTTCTGGCCGAGGTCGGCGCGGTCGTCACCGCGGGTCAGCCGCTCCTGGTCCTGGAGGCGATGAAGATGGAGCAGACCGTGAGCGCGCCCGCCGACGGCGTGGTGGCCGAGCTGCGGGCCAAGGCGGGAGATCAGGTCAGCACCGGCCAGGTGCTGGCCGTTCTGGAAGCCGGCCAAGAAGAAGGCGGGTGACCCGACATGCCAGCAGACATGACCGCGCTGGCGGCTGACCTCGCCGCCGAGTCGGCCGTCACCCGCGCCCTGGTGGCCGGGCTCGACGAGGCCGGATGGCGTACGCCCACGCCCGCGGCTGGCTGGGACATCGCCGACCAGATCAGCCACCTTGCCTACTTCGACGAGGTCACCGTCCGCTCCGCCGTCCACCCGGAGCAGTTCAAGGCCGAACTGGCCGCCGCCGACGCGGACGGCGGCATCAACCCCGACACGATCGCCGCCCGGTTCCGTGACCGCACCGGGGCCCAGCTACTGGCCTGGTTCGACGCGGCCCGCGCCGACCTGATCGGCACCTTCGCCGGACTGGACCCGCGCGCCCGGCTACCGTGGTTCGGCCCGGCCATGAGCGCCGCGTCGTCACTGACCGCGCGGATCATGGAGACCTGGGCGCATACCCAGGACATCGCCGACGCCCTCGGTGTCACCCGCGAGCCGACGGACCGGCTGCGGCACGTCGCGCACATCGGCGTCGGCGCCCGCGCGTTCAGCTACGCCGTGCACGGGAAGATCCCGCCGGAGACCCCGGTCCGGGTGGACCTCACACCGCCGTCCGGTCTGGGCCCCTGCTGGACCTGGGGCCCGGAGGAAGCCACAGACCGGGTGACCGGCCCGGCCCTCGATTTCTGCCTGCTGGTGACCCAGCGCAGGCACCGTGACGAGCTCGCCCTGGCCATCGACGGCCCGGCCGCGACCGAGTGGATGGCGATCGCGCAGGCCTTCGCCGGCGCGGCGGGCACCGGGCGATCCCCGCGGGGTTGACAGGAGGCGAACAGATGCGCAGGCCAGTACGCATCGCGAACTGCTCTGGGTTCTACGGCGACCGCCTCGCCGCCGCCCGGGAGATGCTGGCCGGCCCGGTCGACGTCCTGACCGGCGACTACCTGGCCGAGCTCACCATGCTGATCTTGTGGAAGGCCCGCCGCAAGGACCCTAGCCTCGGCTACGCGACCACGTTCCTCACGCAGATGGAGGACGTGCTCGGCACCTGCCTGGAGCGCGGCGTCAAGGTCGTCGCCAACGCCGGCGGCCTCAACCCGGAAGGGCTCGCCGCCAAGATCACCGAGCTAGCGGAGCGGCTCGGCCTCAATGCCCGCGTCGCCTACATCACCGGCGACGACCTGGCCCCGGCCATCGGGGACCTGCAGGCCGCGGGCCACGAACTCGCCAACCTAGACACCGGGCTGCCGCTGGCCAAGGCGGACCTGCCGGTGGTCACCGCCAACGCCTACCTCGGCGGATGGGGTATCACCGCGGCGCTGGAGGCCGGCGCGGACGTGGTCATCTGCCCGCGGGTCACCGACGCGAGCCTGGTCACCGGGCCCGCTGCCTGGTGGCACGGCTGGCGCCGTGACGACTGGGACGCCCTGGCCGGCGCGGTCGCCGCCGGTCACGTCATAGAGTGCGGCCCGCAGGCCACTGGCGGCAACTACAGCTTCCTGGATGAGATCACCGACCGCCGCTACCCAGGATTCCCGATCGCCGAGGTCGCCGCGGACGGCAGCAGCAGCATCACCAAGCACGACGGCACCGGCGGCCTCGTCTCGGTCGGCACCGTCACCGCCCAGCTGCTCTACGAGATCGGCGACCCCGCCTACCTCAACCCCGACGTCGTCGCGCACTTCGACACCATCCGGCTGGCCCAGGCCGGCCCGGACCGGGTGGCGCTGACCGGCACGCGGGGCAGCCCGCCGCCGGACACCCTCAAGGTCGCGCTCAACATGCTCGGTGGCTACCGCAACACCACCACGATGGTGCTGACCGGCCTGGACATCGAGGAGAAGGCACAGCACGCCACCGCCCTGCTGACCGAGGTGCTCGGCGGCACCGAACAGTTCGACGAGTTCGACGTCCGCCTGCTGCGCTTCGACCATCCGGATGCGCCGATCAACGAGCAGGCCACCGCGCACCTGCGGATCACCGTCAAGGACACCGACGAGCATAAGGTCGGCCGCGCGTTCTCCAACGCCGCGACCGAACTCGCGCTGGCCGGTTACGCCGGCTTCCACACCACGACGCCGCCCACCGCGGCGAGCGCGTTCGGCCTCTACTGGCCGACGCTCATCCCGGCCGACCTCGTCACCCAGGCAGTCCACTTTCCTGACGGACGAACCCAGGTCGTTCGGCATCATGAAACACCGGATCCGGCTCCGGCCGCGCTCCAGGCCGGATCCGTCCCGGACGCCGAGCCGCCCGGCCCCGGCAAGCGGTCGGCCCGACCGAGGACATCCCGCTCGGGCGGCTGTGCGGCGCGCGTTCCGGCGACAAGGGCGGCGACGCCAACGTGGGCCTGTGGGCCCTCAGCCCCCGCGCGTACGCCTGGCTGCGCGGCTACCTGACCGCCGCTGGCTGACCGAACTGCTCACCGAGGCGGCAGACCTGCCGGTCGAGCGCTACGAACTGCCCAACCTGCTGGCCCTCAACTTCGTGGTGCACGGCCTGCTCGCCCCCGGCGTGTCCGGCACCACCCGGCCCGACGCCCAGGCCAAAGGGCTCGGCGAGTACCTGCGCTCGCGCCTCGTACCCGTCCCGGTCGGCCTGCTGCAGTAGCAGCTGGTCTTCGGCGTCGTGCGCACGTTCCGTTCGCCGTCCCCGGCCAGGCACAATGGTCACGTCGACCATTCTAGCGAATTTATTCGAATATAGCCGATTGTTGGCTAAATCGCTAGTGCTGACACGTCTGATTCGCTATCATGTTCTATAACGAAAGACCAATATCATTCATCCGAACGGGATGGCGTGCATGCCTCAAGGACCGGATCCCTTGGGACCTGGGCGGGACGAGGATCCCGCCGGGGAGCCCGGCGATCCGGTTCCCGCCCAGGACTGGATGACCGAAAAGGAGTGGCTGGCCTGGTGTGACTCCCGGACGGACGAGGACGAGCCGCCCGACCCGGATGAGGAGGAACCCGACCCGGACGGCCCGCCGGGGCCGTGGGAATACGACCTGGACGCGATTATCGCCGAGTGCCGTCAGGTCACCGCGAAGGAGGCGGCCGCGGCGGCCCGGGCCGCCCGGCTTGGCTTGCCCGGCGGGCAGCCGATCCCGCTCGGGCGGCGCGGCCCGGGCCAGCCCGGGTCGGCTCGGCGGTCCCCGGGGGAGTACCTGAGCCGGGCGGCCGGGTTCGCCGCAGGGATGGCGCTGGACACGATGCCCGGGTGCGGGGGCGCTGGCCGGGTTCGCCGCCGAGGCCGCCGGGGACGACGACCGCTACGACGGCGCCTGCGACGATGAGGTGGCCGGGGCGATCAGCGCGTGGGACCGGGTCGAGGCGTATGCATCGGCGCGCAAGCACGCGGCGGTGGCGGAACTGATCCGCTGGCGGAAAATTGCATCGTGATTGGCGTCACATCAGCTTCGCTCGCCTCCTTCGGACGCAGGCCCTACGGCACCTGACCAGGGGCGCCGCGCATGCATTCGCGCTGCGTGGTCGTCCCGTCGGCTTGCCGCGCAGGCTGGTGCGCACTGCCGCGGTTGCGTTCTCGCCTCGCGTCCCGGCGACCTCGGCCAAGATTGGTGCTCCGCACGTCCGACCTGGGGCGCGCGCAAACGTCAATCCAGCATGCGAAGTAGTTCCGCTACTATCCGATGGTGGTGTCGGTCGGCCGGGCCACTGAACAGAAGCAATTTCGTACGGGTCATGGATCGGCTGGCTGGTGGATGGCGATGTCCCAGCTGCCCGCGGTGACGATGATGTTGCCATGAAGGAGGACGACCCATGACGGTTCAGACAGGTCCAGCGGATGGGCGAGCGGGGTGCTGTCGGCCAGCCGCCACACCGGTACCGTGTCGCCGTCGCCGGTCACTGGGCTGCCGTCCCGTAATACCCCGACGGCAATCGCCCTGGCGATCCTCCCTGCCGATTTTGCGTGGCTTGTAATCGCGCTAGATCGACGGCGCGTCGAGCGCAGAGTACCCAGTTATGGACCCTGCATTTCCGAGGACAGGGAAGCGGTTCTCCATCACCGGGTCCGGCCTGCCGCGCGGACCTGTGGGCACTGCTTAGGACGAGCCACGCCCCACCCGCACCGCCGACACGGCCTGGACCTGGCCGGAGGACACGAACGGCGCGGGGACGACGAGCTCGACGTTGCGGTCCTCGATGCTGCCACGCCGGAAGTCGGTCCGGTCCTGCCAGTCGTTGGCGGCCAGCTCGCGGGACAGGGCCGCCAGCGCAGTGGTGGTCGACAAGCCGCCACGGGCGACCGGGCCCGCGTGATCGAGGATCGTGCCGAACACCGACAGCGTCCCGTCCAGGTTGTCGACAATCTCGACGATCCTGGACTGCTCGGGCCAGTCGATATGGGCGGCGGTATTGAGCTCCCAGAATCCGCCGCCGACTGCGGCCCCGGCCGCACGAGCATGCGGGATGACCTGGTTGCGGTGGGTGTGCCCGTTCACCCACAAGACCGCGTTGGGGTAACGCACCAGCAGCGCCGCGACCTCCTCACCGCCGATGCGGCCGCTGCCTGCGGGCACGTTGCCCATCGTGCCGATGGTGTGGTGGCTGAAGATGACCGCGAGTTTGTCATGGCGTCCCGGGCGGGTGACGATGTCACCGCCCGGCGAGAGCCACCGGCTGCTCACGGCCTGCAGCTGGGCCTCCAGCCAGGCCAGCTGGCCGGGATCGAGCGACCCGTCCGCGCCGCCCGAGCTGACCACGGTGTCGAGCACGATCCCGTGGATCCGGCCGACGTCGAACGTGTAGTACGCGGTCCCCTGGCTGATGTTGGCGGCGGTGAACCCGTGCCCGGCCGGGGTCCCCGTCGTGTTGAAATGCTCGGTGACGGTGGTCGCGCGGTCGATGATCCTGCGGGCCGCATCGGGCGTGACGATCCGCCGGCCGCCCTGGGACAGCTCCAGGCTGACCGCGGCCGGGTCCTCGCGCAGCAGCCCGGCGATGAACGCGACCTGTGCGCTGAGCGGCCCGGCCAGGACCGACGCCGGCAGGCCGGTCAGCTTCAGCGGCCCCGTGGCCAGCTGCTCCAGCAGCTGGGTCCTGGGCACGTTGCCCTGCACCAGCCCGTCGTGGTTGCCGTAGGCGGCATACCAGGGCATGCAGAGGCCGATCGCCTGGAACGGCGCCCGCGCCGCGTCCAGCAGCCCGCGAACTGCCGGGAAGCCGAAGGCCGACGACGGGGTGCCGAAGCCGCTTTCCGGATGCCAGAAGTACGGGTCAGGCGCGACGTCGTCCATCACGCCCTCGTACCGGGCGGGATCTCCGGAGTCCGGGCGGACCATCTGCCCGTCGAGCAGGTCGATGTACCAGCGCAGCTCGTTGAACTGGCAGTTGTCGGTGCTGTCGCCAGTGACGACCGTGAACTGGAGGGGGCGGCCAGTGGCCGGGCCGCGCCGCACCTGCCGCAGCCGCGCCACCATGGCGTCGCCTACCTGCGCGCTGAGCAGTTCCTGGGGACGGTACGCGCTCATCAGATCGGACAAGCCGGGAATGCTGCCGTAGCTGTCGAAGAACTCGAAGCGAGCGGGCGACTGCACGTCCATGACGTGGATATCGGTGAGCTGCGCGAAACACGCCAGAACCCGCGAATCACCGCCGGCCGGGAGCCCGCCCAGGTCGGTCCGGCGAAGGTACGGCTCGCCTGGCCCGGCCGCGAGCGTCGCATAGCCGCCCGCGCCGGCCGTGCCCCGCACGACGACCTGCTCCAGCGTCGTCCCGGCCACCGAAGGCGCTGGGAGCGCAAGGGCGGGGCGGGCTGTAAACGGATCGAGGCCGGCCAGCGCGGCCGTTCCCGCCGCGCCGATCACTCCGCCGAGGAAAGCACGCCGTGTCAAGCCCATCTGGTCCCTCCCGTTCACCCAGGTAGTGCCACCTAAGCACCAGCTAGGGGGACGTGTCGAGCCACTTGCGGAATAACCCGTTTCATTGCATGACAGGTGCCGCGAACACTTAGCTGGAACGGCATCGTCTGGAAGAAGGCACGCAGCCTGAATCTGCCGGACTGCATCCTGCGGCCGCCCTCAGCGCAGCGTCTGGACGGACGCCTCAAACGTCGTCAATCGCCGCCTCGTCCAGGCCGTGCACCTGAAGCGATCGAAAAACACCACCCCGGCCGATACCAGCCAGGCCGCCCAGCAACTTCGCCCACGCTGCACAGATCAACCTGATCAGCACGGAATCAAGTCGCTCAAAGACGGTCAACCGGCGGCGCCAACAATTGGGCGGATCTCGCGCGACGGCCGTGGACCAGCCGCAGTCGCTGAGCGTGATTGGAATGCTGGCTCGCCGAGTCCCTGCCGATTACGAGTGGTGTCGCAGCAGTGCCGACAGCGGGCGGGTATAAACGCCGATTGCCCGGATCTGTGCTCCCAGCCGGGACGGCATGCGGATGCGGATGTGCCTCGATCTGGTGCATCGTCGGCGCATGATCGTGGTGCCGGTTCTCCCGGCCGATGGGCCTGGTAGGTGGTGGCCTTCGGCCCTGGTTCGGGGTCACTCCGGAAGTTCACGCTCTGGTTATGGCCAAGATTCACGAGGCGCGGGCAGCGGCTAGGCGTAGCCGGCGGGCCTGGCTGCCGCCGCGGTGGTTCGTCGTGGTGTTCTGGCATGGCCATCGCGTGCTGCTGCGCGTGACGCGCGGCCGGCTGGGGTTGTGGCGGCCCAAGCCGGACGGCTGGGGAGCGCTGCGGCTCACCACGACGGGCCGGCGCACCGGGCGGCCGCGACAGGTCGTCGTCGGCTACGTCGAGGACGGCCGGAACCTGGTCACGATGGCGATGAACGGGTGGGGTGCGGCCGAGCCCGCGTGGTGGCTGAACCTGCAGGCTCATCCCGACGCCACCGCCCAGACCCGCGACGGTGCTCGGCGGGTCCGTGCGCGCCGGGCCCAGGCAGACGAGCGCGAGCGGCTGTGGTCCCGCTGGGCCGAGATCGACAAGAACCTCGACGCCTACGCCGCACGGCGGCCAGCGCAAACCGCCGTGGTCATCCTCGAGCCAGCAGACACCGCCTGCCCGGCAGCCGGACCCGCGCCGGACCAGCACGCCACGGCTTCGCCGTAAGGAGGCGCGCCATGAGATCACGCGACGTCCGGGCCACGACCGCCGGGCTGTTGTTCATCACAGCGACGGCCACCAGCCTCATCGCCACCGCATTGCTGGGCTCTCTCCTCGACGGGCCCGGCTTCCTGGCCACTGTGACCCTGCATCAGGACCGGCTGCTGACGGCGGCGCTGTTCCAGCTAATCGCTGCCTTCACCAGCGCGGCCATCGCGGTCACGCTGTACCCGGTGCTGAGGGAGCATGGCGCCGGGATGGCGCTCGGAGCAGTCGCCTTCCGGCTCATCGAGGGCGTGTTCTACGCCCTGTCAGCGGCGGGCACCATGATCTTGGTCAGCCTGTCCGGCCAGCTCACGGCCGGGGCCTCCGCGAACGCGTCGGCTGACCTGGTACGAGACCTGCGCGACTCGGCCGGCTGCGTGGGCGTCCTGGCCTTCTATACCGGAGCCACGCTGTACTACCTGGTGTTCTACCGGTCCCAGCTGATTCCCCGCTGGCTGTCGGCCTGGGGCCTGGCCGGCACGGTTCTGGGTCTGGTCGCCGGCCTGCTGGTCCTTTTCCAGTCCATCGCTGTGCTGTCGGGCACGCAGGTCGTGCTCAACCTCCCCATCGCCACCCAGGAGATGGTCCTAGCGGTGTGGCTGATCGTGAAGGGGCTCGGCCCGACGGCGAAGGCGACGGCGCCGGCGCCGCCGGCGGCGGAGCTGCATCCAGCCTGAGGTCACAACACGAGTCCCAGTCCACCGCTGCCGACGGCCGCAGCCGGGGCGCTGCCACGGCAGTTACAGCACCCGCTCATTGGCAGATTCGGCCGCCCGCCGACCGCGTAGCGGCATACGGATCAGCCGGTGCGGCACGACACCGGGCGGCCATCTTGGCGACCAGATTGCCGGCCATATCGGGTCGGCGAGCGTCGGGCTGCACCGCTGTCGCACACTGCAGCGCGGGTTCTGTGGGTCTGGCTGCCGGAGCGCAGCGGGTCCGGCGCTGGGTCCGGGTGCGGCCACGCCGGAAGCTACCCGACGGTGACGACGACCTTGCCTTTGGCGTGCCCTTCGCCGAGATAGCGCAGCGCCTCGGGCACCTCGCTGAGCGGGAAACGGCGGTCGATGACCGTAGTGATCTTTCCCGCCCGGATGAGCTCAACGAGGGGGTCCAGGTGCTGAACGCCGAGCCGGACGGCCAGCAGCCGGATCTTCTTGCGCGCGGCTCGTCCGATCACCGGCCCGATCGTCAGGACCTGCAGCAGCGTGGCCACCGACCCGCCGACATACAGATAGCGCCCCCCGGGCATCAGCGAGCGCCGGTAAGCGGATGCCGGCCTGTACGCGGCCAGGTCAAGGATCAGGTCGTAGCCGCGTCCGTTCCTGGTGAAGTCCTCCCGCGCGTAGTCGATGACGTGGTCCGCGCCGAGTGAGCGCATGAACTCCAGCTTCTCGGCGTTGTCCACCCCGGTGACCTCGGCCCCGTCCAGCTTGGCCAGCTGCACGGCGTACATGCCCGAACCGCCGCCGCCGCCGTTGATCAGCACCTTGTGCCCGGGCCGGACCCGTCCGGTGTCCCGGATGCCCTGCAACGCGATGGCCCCCGCCTGAGGCAGCGCCGCGGCCTGCTCGTAGGTCAGGCCGGCCGGAATCGGCGCCAGCGCGGCCTGCGCACGCACACGTACTCCGCGAACCCGCCCATAGAACTGAGGACGTCCGCGAACACGTCATCGCCTGGCCTAAAGCGCGTCGCGCCGCGGCCCGTCACGGCAACTCGCCCGGCGATGTCTGACCCCAGTACGTGGTGCCGCGGCCGGAACGGCCCGCCGATGCGCGAATACAGCGGCTTGCCCCGCAGCGCCTCCCAGTCCGAGGCGTTCAGTGATACCGCGTGCACCTTCACCAGCACCTGGCCGTCCCCGGGCACGGGGGTCTCCGCGTCCGCCAGCCGGAGCACGTCAGGGCCTCCGTACCGCGTGCAGACAACCGCCTTCATGGCTGCCCTCCGGCCATGGCAATCAGGTCGAGACGATACGCGAAGGCCGCCAGAATATCCGGATCTGGGTGCCGAGCATGCTGGCCCGCGTGAGGCAGACCTCCGCGCAGACCGGCGGATCCGGCGCGGGTTCGGTAAACGACGAACCTCACGCAGGGTGACTGACGTTCCAGCGCGTGAGCGCCTCCCTGCCGATTCCGAGACACCTGGGCTGCAGGTTTCTCGCGGCGGTGGTCATGCTCATGACATCTGGTTATGCGCGGTTGCCACGGGCGGTGCCGGACTGCCCCACGGGCTGCCGTCCGGGCTAGCGCTTTGCCAAGGACCTCCGGTCCGGAGTTCGCGCCCGCCGGTCGTCCGCGTCCGGCGCCTTGTCGCCTGGTTCGCTGACGGTGAGCGGATGCTCGTGGTCCCTGGCGGTCAGCGGGTGACGGCGTTGAGCGTGCCGGCATGCTGCTTGCATGGCGGGCGGGCCAGCACTGCCGAGATCAGCAGCACCAGGAGCAGGGCCAGCGTGGCGATGCTGGTGAGCAGCAGGCTCCTGGTCGCGTTCGAGTTCAGGGTGTCCGCCTGGCCCGTGATCTGGCCGGCTAGCTGGCCGGCGACCTTGCGCATGCCGGCGATGGTGGTGCTCATGCCGCCGTACCATGTCGCGGCGTTCAGTCCGGCGTTCCTGGTCAGCGGTGCTGACGGGCTCGCGGCGGCCTCCTGCTCGGCCAGGGTTTCCTGCGCGGCCGCGCGGTCCGCCGCCGCGCCGGCCACGGTGTCCGCGAACAGTTGCTGCTTGGCCGGGCCGGCGGAGGTCTTGAAGGCGGTCATGTCGGCTACCTCCTGCGCATACGCCTGCTGCAGGCTGTAGAGGTTCTCGGGAGCGAACACAGGCGGTTGCGCGCTCAGCGCGGCGTACAAGATGGCTCGCTGCACCGACCGGTCGTTTTCCGCCCGGAGCAGCGCGGCCAGGGTGGTGACGGTGTCCTGCAAGCCCGCGTCGCTGGTGGCATCGCCGACCGCGGCGCTGAAGGTGTTCGCGGGCGCGATGAGGGTGCTGGTGTAAATCCTGATGACCTGCGACGCCGGCAGGGCCGAGAATGACACCGCCGCGCGGATAACGCTCAGGTCGGGGATGCCGGCCAGCAGGCTATGCAGGGCCTGGGCGGTTCCCGGCGGGTAGCCCGCGCCGATGCCGGCCGCGTCCGCCCGCACGGTGCTGGCCGCTGCGCCGGTGGCCGCGCGCGCATTGGCCAGGGTCACCGGTACCGGCCCGGCCTGCCTGCGGGCGGCGTAGCCGGCGGACAGGTCACGTTCGTCTTCCAGGTCCTGGGTGAGCTTGACCACCGCGGCGTCGAGAACAGCCAGATGCTGAACCCGGCCGGAGGCCACCTCGTTGCTCACGTCGCTGCTGATCTGCACCGCGCCGAGCACGGCGGCGATCACCGCCGGGACCGCGATGACCGCGGCGAGCCGCCGCCGCATCCGCGAGCTGCTCAGCGCGGACCGCGGGCCAGGCGAGCCGCTCGCCGCCCCGGCCTCGGCGGCGAGGTCGGCTGGAGAGCCGAGCCGGCGCAGGGCCGCGGCAACCTCCTGATCGCCGGCATACGGCCCGAGGGCGTCCTCCAGGTGCGCGGTGATCTGCTCCCTGAGCTCGCGCGCCTGAGCGGCCGACACGCCGCGCATGGCCGCATCGAGCTCGCGCAGGTAGTCGCGGACCAGCCGGTGATCCAGCGCGGTGCCGCTCATCGATGGCGTCCCCTCTGTGTGGTGCCGCTAGGAACGAACCGCTGTGTGGTTCAGCACGCCCCCGACAGTCGCGGAGAACCAGGCCCAGTCGGCCCGGAAGGCCGTCAGGCTCTGCCGTCCGGCCTCAGTGATGGAGTAGTAGCGCCGTGCGCGCTCGCCCTCGCTGTCCCGCCATTGGCTGGTGACCAGGCCCGCGTCGCGTAGCCGGTTCAGCAGCGGGTAGACAGTGCCATCGCTGGTCAGCAGGCCGTCAGCGGCGGCCGTGGGTTCCGCTCTACCGCCCGGCGGCTGAGGCTGGCGGGCGCCGGTCAGTGGATGGAGTCGTGTGTTGAGCGCATCAGCGGCCCGGCGTGTTCCCCGGACGTCCTGGCGCGAGCGTCATTCCGGCGCTGGCCGCCCGGCCCGGTCTCGTGGCCGCTATTTCAGCCTGCCGGCGTGCCGGGCGCCCGCCCGCGGTCGCGGTGCTCGGCCTCCTACTGCAGGAAAGCGCTGAGGACCTGGGTGAATCGCTCTGGTTCTTCCAGGAAGGGTGAGTGCCCGCTTCGCTCGAAGATTTCCAGGTGGGAGTCCGGGACCTGCTTGTGTATCGCCTGGCTGATCTTGACCGGCGTTTGCGGGTCGTGCCGGCCGACGATCAGCAGGGTGGGGCAGCGAAGTTCGCTTGCCCGGCTGATTACACGGGTCTTCCTGATGGCGTGCCACCATCGGTCGCGGGGCGGCGCTGGCCGGTGGCGGTCGCCGGGCTCGATGACGATCGGGGAGACAAGAACCTGGTTGACGAAGTTGGCCCGTTCACTGAGCAGGTCCATCTTCTTGTGTGTCTGAAGGCTCCCGTGCCCCGACGCCAGGAGGATCCCCCAGCCGGCCATGCGCCACAGGTCCGGGTTCCAGGGAGGCCAGCAGAAGGGCATCGCCCGGTAGCGGACGATGGCCATGCCGCTGCCGGGCGGCGTGCCAACGAGAACGAGCTTCGCGACGCGGTTGGGGTGGGCGAGGCCGAGGTAGAAGGCGCACAGCGCGGACATGCTGTGGCCGATCACCGCGACCTGCGCTGGCAGCCGGAGGGTGCCGAGCGTCTCGGTGGCGCAGTCCAGCATCTCATCGAGGCTTACCCGGGCTGGCCGCGTCGAGCGGTACTGCCCGGGCGGGTCGAAGGTCGAGACCTGGAAGCCGCATCCGGCCGCCAGGGACACCAGCGGGCCGTCGATCATCGGGCCCCCGCCCGAGGCGTGCGGGTATGGCAATGCCAGCAGCGGGTGGCCCTGGCCTCGGTGGTAGAGAGCGAGGCCGTTGTGGATCTCGGCCGGCTCGGTGGGCTCGCTCATCCCCTGCTCCCCTGAATTGGCGGGCGGCCAGATTGCCCAAAACCGAGTGAGGGGCGGGTTTACCACTAAGCGGTTGAGGCCGGGTGGCTGGCCGCGATGGCGGAGATCTCCTGGGCCCACTTCTCGATCGCCGCCCAGTCTCGCAGGTCCCGCCGGGGGGTCTGGCGGCGCTTCGGCGGGTCGGCGCCGCCGAAGATGACCTTGGCCGCGGGAGTCAGCCAGCTTCTCTTTGCCAGGGCCCGGTCGAGCTGGCTGCGCGACCGCTGCCACGCCTCCTGTTCCGGGGATCTGGGTCCCATGGCGAATATCGCCACCGGCACGCGTTCGAGCTCGCCGCGGTGGCGCTTGAGGAACCGGTGGGCGTCGCGATGCCACCGCCCTGAGTAGATCGGCGCGCCGAGCACGATGCACCCCCAGCGGGAAGCGGGTTCACGGACGTCGCGGGCGCGCCGGAGATCGACGATGTTCCCGGACTTGCGCAGGGTGTCGGCGATGGCCGCTGCCACCTCTTCAGTCGACCCGGCTTTGGTAGCGAATGCCACAAGGATGTCACTCATAGCAGCGGCCTCCTGGCTATAACCATGGGGCTGGCGTAAGCCGGCCTCTGCCGACCTCACCCCCTCCCCGGATCTGTTCTATGTCCCAAGATGGTTTGTCTTCAGGCATCCACCAGAGCCGAAGGTCCCGCGCTGCCGGCGTCCGCGGCGATGAATGCCCAGCCTCTGTCATGCATGACTTCGCGGCTGCGCCGGGCCAGCCGGAGGACCATCGCTTCGCTGCGCTGGCCGGCGACACCGGAGCTGGGCATACCCGGCTTCGAGTGCCTGGCAATAGGTGTTACTTGAGCCGCTTGGTGGTCGGGCGGGTGTCCCAGCGGTAGCGCGCACGGGCTCGCTGGATCAGCTGGCGGATCGTGACGAGTGCGGCGGCGAGGTAGAGGTAGAAGTCCACGACCTTGCCGTTGCGCTCGGTGCACCGGCGCAGCTTGCCATATCCGTTCATCCAGGAGTGGGTTCACTCTACTACCCAGCGGGTGCCGGCCTGGATGGGGGCGGGGACGCCCTTGCGGGCGATCTCGCCGTTGAAGTCCAGCTGGTCAAGCAGCTGGCGGGTGGGCTGGCTATCATAGCCGCGCGGTCCAGGTGGCAGGTGCGGTCTGCGGGCAGGATGTGATCCAGCTGGCGGCTGGCGGCCTGCAACGTGGGCGCCAGCAACGGCGAGTCGTGCCGGTTCGCCCCGGCTGAGGCGATGCCCAGCGGGATGCCGTACCCGTCGCTGGCCACCGAGCGTTTCAGTCCGCCCTTCCGCCGGTCCACCGGCGACGGCCCGGCCCGTTCGCCGCCGCAGGGCGCCTCGGCCAGGCCCAGCTCCGCCCATTCGGCCAGCCGCCGACGGATGGTGCGGTCCGAGCACCCCGGGCTGGCGATCCGCTCATACCCGCTGCCGTGCACCAACGCGGCCACCACGTGCTCAAACACCACCCGGCCCGGCACCCAGCGGCGGTGGCAGCCCAGCGGATGCCCTGGCTGAAACTGCGGGAGCTCACCATCGCGCGCTCATCGAGCAGGGCGCAGACCCGGCCCAGGCCGGCTCCAGCAGGCATGATGACACGACAGGCACGGGACACCTCGAAGATCATCGACTGTGGTAAGCCAATGATTATCGGATTCCGTGCCTGTGCCCTGTCACGACACGCCCGGCACATCCCTATCGCCGGGCGCTCTAAGTCCGTGGGCGTGTGCTCGCTGCTGCCACGATCGTCACTCAGTTGGTGACTCACCTTCGGTTGCACGCAGAAGTGACCCTCCGCTTGCAAAGCTCGGCCAGGGTGTCTAGCAGTGTTACTGGCCTGGTACTCTCGCCTAATATTTTCAATGGATGATCCCAGGTGCGTGAACGGACGCAGCCACGGCTGCCAAGTATGCACCTTCGACAGGACCTCAAAATGCGTCACGCCAGGCTTGTTGCTGACTGAGCCAGAACACACATCGAGTTCCTCGTCTCCGATCCTGACTCGCAGCCAGGCATGGCCCGAGACTCCTTCAGGCGATAGCACGCCATCAACCACCGTGCCGGGACACGGCCCAGGGTGCCGCGCATACTGCCGGCATGCCCGTCCGACTCCACCACATCGTCGTTGACGCTCACGATCTACCCGGCCTGGCCCGGTTCCGGACGCAGGCGCCCGGCTGGAAGGTCCTGTCCGAGCGGGAGAACGAGATCGTCATCGGGACCGACGAGAACGCGCCCGCCGGCATGTGCTTCATGCCGGTCACCGACCCCAAGACGGTCAAAAACCGCGTGCATCTCGACCTCACCAGCAGCGCCGCGGACCGCGATCAGGAGATCGACCGCCTGATTGCGCTCGGGGCGCGCCGGGCCGGCATCGGACAGACCGGCGCTGAGTCCTGGACCGTCCCGGCCGACCCGGAGGGGAACGAGTTCTGCGTCGTACGCCCGAAGGAGACGCTCGCCCGATGAGGCTCAGCACCGAGAACCGCGGGCAGACCCTGTCCGCGGCATGAGAGTGCGATCAGATTGGGTCAGGAGTGTGCGATTATGCGAGGGCCACTTCCCCGGATCGCGCATCGGCGGAACGGCCCTGCGGAACCTTCATGCGGCCCCTCTAATCGGGGGCGATGCGGGGTGACCCTGGCAACCTTTGTGACAATTCTTTCGTCCCGGCGAGGGGTTTCCGCAGCCCGGCGGTAGTGGTTCAATCGGCACATACCCCTGGTGCCGCCCGCTGCGTGACCGGCCACGTGCAGCGCTGGACGTTACCAACGACAGGCCTTCACGGGAACATTCCGTAAGGGGAACTTGTAGGTGGAGATTCCGCAGCGCGTCGGCTATGCACTTTCCGCTCGGTGGCGGCAACAAGACGCTGTTCATCGTGGCCGGATATGCGGTGTAACTGGGCATGCCGATCTACGCCTGCGGCCCCGGCGGCGCCGCCCCGGCCGGGCTGGTGCGGACGCGATGAGGGGAGCAAGGGAGATCGCGATGCTGCGCCATACCGCGCAGGGCGACCGCCGTCGCGTACACCGCCGGGACCATATACCAGCTCGGCCGGGAACCCTTCCTGGCCGTGATGCTGGGTCACGCCGCCAGTCACCGGCACGACCGTGACCTCCGGCCCAGGAATGGAGGCAGAACTATGACTGTCGCGGCACAATTGATGGCCACCGAACCCGAAGAAGTAATAGCGGCGATCCTCGCGAATTACAGTGTCTACGACGGACCGCTGGGATCTTATGCGGTCGCCGTATCCGGACCGGCCGGTGCCGGCAAGTCGACGCTGACCAGGCAGCTGCAAGCGGGCCTGGCGCGGGTGGCGGGGATTGGGCCTGTCGTCCCGTCCTTCGCTGTGGACTGGTACACCATAGGCGCCTGCGCCAAGCGCGGCCGGGGATGGCCGGGGTACAACTGGCTCCGCTGGCAGGAAGAAGTTCTCGATCCCGTCTATCTAGGCGAGGCAATTACGTGCACCATCCGCGACTGGGAATCGAAGCAGGTGATCGGTGAAATCAGCGCCCCGCCGACCCCGATCCGGCTGCTGGAAGGTGTTGGCCTGTTCCATCCCAGCCGCCTGCCATATCTCAGGCGCCGGGTCTGGGTGGACTGTGATCTTGACGTCGCGCAGGCACTGGGAATCGAGCGTAGCCTGGCCCATGGCCAGCACGAGCACGTCAGGCGCTGGAGAAACGTATGGGGACCGAATGACCGCGACTTCATCGAGGCGTTCCACCCGGAAAAACAAGCCGACATCTTGTACAACTGGGTTGCCCGGTCATATTGAGCGACTGGACTGATCAGCCGACCTGGAGCCGGGCTGAGACGACCGCATCCGCGCTCTCCACGCTCTCCGGGCTGCCTGTCACTGCGGCCAGGAACTCCTCACGCTCGAGAATCCAGACGTTCTGGCGGCTGATGGCGGTGACGGTCGCAGTCCTGGGTATCTCTCGCAACAGGGCAATCTCCCCGAACGAGTCCGCAGCCCCCATCTCGCTCAGCTGCCTGCCGCCCCGGCTGGCGCGGGCCCGGCCCGCTGCGATCAGGTAGAAGGACTCGCCGAGATCCCTTCCCGGATGATCACATCCCCGGGCTCGTACGTCGCAGACCGCAGCACGCTGGCCAGGTGCTCGACCGTTGCAAACGGCAGCGGGCCGAAGAACGACACCCGGCGCAGCAGCGCGACCTCAGGACCCGGCGCGGACAGCCTGCTGTCGACGGCTTTCAGGCTGGGCACGGACACTATGGCGATCGCGATGAGCAGCAGGCCGACCCCCGTCAGCGTGGCCCGGGCTCCGAAGGCGTGGACGAGCGGTGATGCAACGGCGGAGCCAAGGCCGACCGATAGCAGGAGCACAGCTCGGCGCGCCCCTAGCGCACGTCCCATCCGGCGGGGCGGTATCACCCGTTGCAGGGCGCTGTAGACGGCCACATCGTCGACGAGGTTGGCGACCCCGACGGCGCTGAAGAGCAGGTACGGCCAGTATCGCGCGTGCGTGAACGCGAGCAGGACCATAGGCACTCCCCAGCCCGCGACCCCCGCGGCGAAGCAGCGCGCCACCTTCTTCCCGCGGACCAGCACGACGGCAAGCGGAGTGCCAAGGATGCCGCCCGCGCCGAGCGCCGCGCCCAGCAGGCCGACGACGGCCGGGCCGAGGTCGAACAAATCCAGGGCGATGACGACCGTGAGGACGTTGAGGACCCCGCGGGCGAATGTCTGAGCCGCGGCGGGGACGACCAGCGCCGGTGCGCCCAATTGCCGGATGCAGGCCGTGAAGCCCGCGGCCATGTCGAGCCTGAGCTGCTTCAGAATCCGTGCCGCCCGTCACGGACGCTTCCCGACGCCCGCTCAGCAGTCAAACGCTGACCAGCAGATGTCGTTCCGCAAGCGCTGGTCGTCAAGCACGAGCTCGCGAATGGCCTCCGGGAGCTGGTCACGCTGCCACTGGCACTCGAGTCGCCCTGCCGCCTCGCTCTCGCCTTCGGGTGCGGAAGCACGCGCGGCCTTGATCGCATAGGCGGCCGCACCGAGTTCATGCGCGGCCACGTGTGCGACGGCCCCGGCCTGGCCAGCAGCGTACGCGGCATGCCGTGCTGCCCCCCGCAGGTTCCTGGCCGCGCCCATCGCATGGCCGCCCGCCGCGCGAGCCTGCATCATCGTGACCTCACCACGGACCCAGGCGCGGGCGTGCGCGATCGCTTCGCGTGGTCGCGGGTCATCAGGCTGAGCCGACTCGAACAGGTACAGGACGTGCTCGGCGCACGACGCCGCCCAAAGAGCCAGGAGATGGTGATCCGGATCAGTGAGGGTCCCGCCGCGGCGGATCGTCACGAAACGAGGGTCCCGGACCTTCGGAAGGATCATTGGCTGGGCGCTCTCTCTGCCTGTGTCCGTCTAACCCTCGGCGGGCTAGGGGGACAGGCCGCGTCCTCAACCGTAGCGTCGCTCCAGTGAGCATCAGAACGGCCCTTCGGTGCCGTGCGGCCCGGCTGCACACCCACCACCCTGTATCGCCAGTTCCGTGCTTTCACTCTCCGCGGCATGTGCGGGCATTCTCAACGCCGGGTTGCAATGCATAAATATGCAGGCGCGTTTGGAGGGCAGGCAGGCCGGTCATAGGTGCCTGGAGTCGTGCGGGGCCTGCGTGCTTGGATGAAAGCCATGGCGCCGTTGCCAATTGCTGACCGCTGGTTCGAAAGAACACGAATCGATGACGCCAGACCCTGATGGTCGAGCCTCATGTCGTCGCGCTGATGCGCTGCAATATCTGGTACGCCAAGGGGCGAGGCCATGACCTGATCGTGGACACCGGGATGGGACTGAGCAGCGTGGCTGGCGAGCTCGCCGATCTGATCGACAAGCCTGTCATCGCCGTTGCCACTCACGGGCACGATGATCACATCGGCGGTCATCACGAGTTCCCCGATGTCCGGGCTCACCGCCTCGAGGCGGAGTTGCTGCGCTGCCCTCCGCTGAGTTCGCTCAGCCCGCGGCAGGCGCGGGGAGGAGGAGGTCGCGATGCTCGAACGGGTCGGCTATGACATGCGCGAACAACTGTTCGTTACTGCGTGGCCCGCCGGGTTCGAGGCCGGGTCGTTTCGGCAGCACCCGTACGCACAGGTGAGCGAGATCGACGAAGGGGACGTCATCGACCTAGGCGACCGGGCCTTCGAGGTGCTGCATCTGCCCGGGCACTCACCCGGGTCGATCGGGCTGTGGGATTCATCGGCCGGGATCTTGTTCAGCGGGGACGCAATCTACGACGGGCCACTGCTGGACGAGCTGGGTGACTCCAGCATCGACCAGTACTGCGTGACCATGGAGCGCCTGATGGCCCTGCCTGGGACCGTGGTGCACGCGGGCCATGACCCCAGTTTCGGCCGGGACCGGCTCCGCCAGCTCGCTGCTTCCTATCTGCAGCGACGCCGCACCTGACCACGCGGTCAGGTGCGGTGCCATCCCGCAGGCCGCTGTGCGGCCAGCGGGTCTGGGTCCTGCCCGATGCACCAGGACAGGTAGCAGCGCTGACCGGATTCGGTGTGCTCGCGCGAGGAGCCCTTGAAGCGGGCCAGGCAGGCGGCCGCTGCCAGCCGCAGCCGATCGGTGGACGGCTCAGGAGAATCAGAGGGCGCGGGGGCCAGCTGGGCGAAGGTCATCATGCCCTGACAATGCAGGGACTCCCGGTCACCGCGAGGCTGACCAACACGTACCTGGCGGCATGTGCGTGCGTTGCCGGCGCAGGATGGCGGCGCATAGATATGCAGGGATGCTCTGTCATTGCTGTTTGCAGTTTTAGTCTGCAGGTGAGAGTTCCATGCCTTAGCAGGCGAGTGCCCCGGGCCGTGGTGCTGGTCTGGGGGCGCCTTCTTCCTCCAGGTGGCAAACGGTGAGCGATCACGCGATCGAGGTGCGGCGGCTTCGCAAGTCTTACGGCGGGATCGAGCGCCTGCACGGCGTCAGCTTCAGCGTGGGCTATGGCGAGGTCTTCGGGTTCCTGGGCACGAACGGGGCGGGGAAGACCACGACGATCGAGATCCTGGAGGGCTACCGGGCTCGCGACGGCGGGGAGATCTCGGTGCTCGGCGCCGATCCGGCGCGCGCCGGACGGGACTGGCGCAACCGGATCGGGCTGGTGCTCCAGGAATCCGAGCTCAACCCCGTCTACACGGTCCGGGAAACGGTCGCGATGTTCGCACGGTACTTCAGGCAGCCGACCGATCTCGACGCGACACTTGCCTCTACTGGCCTGGCGGATAAGGCGGGCGAGCGCGTCGGGCGCCTGTCCGGCGGTGAGAAGCGCCGGGTGGACGTGGCCATCGGCCTGGTCGGCGATCCTGAGGTGCTGTTCCTGGACGAGCCGACCACCGGGCTTGACCCGGCGGCCCGCCGGGGCATGTGGGCGCTGATCGAAGGGCTGCGCCGGGCAGGAAAGACGGTATTCCTGACCACCCATTACATGGAGGAAGCCCAGCGCCTCGCGGACCGGATCGTGATCTTGCAGGCCGGCGCGATCGCGGCCCAGGGCACCGCCGAGCAGCTCAGCCGGGCGCTGGGCCATGGGACCAGGATCGGCTTCCTCGCGCCGCCGCAGATCGGCCCGGCCCAGGTATCGGCGGCCGTGGGCACCCCGGTCGAGCAGGACGGCCGGCGGCTGGGCTTTCGCAGCGACCAGGCCCAGCGTGACCTGACGGCGCTGCTCGGGTGGGCAGCCGGGCACGGCGTCGAGCTCACCGACATCCGGGTGTCTCCGCCCACCCTCGATGACGTCTTCGTCCAGCTGGCGGTACCGGCTGGCCAGGCCCGGGACGACGGCTCATGAACGACGCCGCCCTGGCCGTCGCGCAAGCCCGCTACGCGCTGAAGGGCTTCTTGCGGGAACCCCGGACGTTCGTCTACACGCTGGTCTTGCCGCTGTTCTTGCTGGTGATCCTCAACGGCATCTTCCGCGGCAGGTCATCGTTCTTCCGCCTGCAGGTCCCGTTCGCGGTCTACTACACCCCGGCGATCATCTCCTACCAGATCATGCTCGCGGGCTACAGCTCGCTGCTGATCGCGGTCACCACCGAACGTGAGCGCGGGATGCTCAAGCGGCTGCGGGGAACGCCCATGCCGAGCTGGGTCTTCCTGGCCGGGGAGATCATGCGGACGGTCGTCGTGGTCGCGGTCACGGTGGCGGTGCTGGTCGCGGTCGGCGCCGGGGTGTACCACGTGCCCGTTCAGGCCCACACGGTGATCGGCCTGGCCGTGTACACGGTAGCCGGGACCGCCTGCATGTGCGCGCTCGGCCTGGCCAGTACCCGCGCCTGTGCCACCACCGAGGCCGCATCGGTCGCCGGGCCATTCCTCACCTTGATCCTCGGCTTCGTCTCCGGCGTGTTCATCCCGGTCTCCATGATGCCGTCGTGGATGCTTGACGTGGGCAAGCTCTTCCCCCTGGAGCACCTGGCCCGGGGCCTGCAGCAGGCCTTCGCCGTCCCGGGCTCGACCGGCATTACCGCCATCGACCTGGCCGTGATCACGGCGTGGGGCGCCGCCGGGATCGCGGCTGCCCTGGCCGGCTTCCGGTGGCAGCCGCACGACAGCTGGTGAGCCGCAATCCCGGACGGGAAGCCGGCAAGATCCTCACAGGCCGGCGGGCAGCGGCCGGATGACCCCGGCGCTGATCAGCCCGGCCGCCGCCAGCAGCAGGAACTCCTCAGCGATCCGGGCGGCCTGGTCCGCATCGGCAAGCGCGAGATTTACGCCCGGCACGCCGCCCGCCTCCCCGGACAACCACGGCAGCTTCTGCCGGCACATCTCAGCGGGCACGAGGCAGCACCGCAAACGCGGCAATTGACGGCGTTTCCGCGTCCAGCGGCTGGACCTCTGCCGGTAAACCTCCTGGCGCCGCCCGGCGGGCGTGAGCGGGCCCGGCAAGACGCCGTAATGACGTGCCTGCAGACGGTGCAGGCTGGGGCCGACCGGCGGCCAGTACCGTGGAGCAATGGCTCACATCACCGGTCATATCCGCATCGCGGCGCCCATCGAGCGGGTATTCGACCGCCCGCACCGGCTCGGATCGCGCACGGCCAGTTCGATGATGCAGACCTCGGGGACACTGACCTTCGCCGCCGAAGACGAGGGCACGGTCATGAGCTGGGACTGGCAGGTTCGCCCGAAGGGCTAGCTGCCGATGCTCGGCCCGCTGTCCGGGCCCCTCGGCGGCCGCATGGAGCGCAGGATCTGGACCGGGCTGAAGCGCCAGCTCGAGGACGATGCAAGCGCTCACCCCGCCTGACCGGGCGCCACCATCGCCAGGCCCTGCACGATCGGCCCCCGGCCCAGTCCAGCCTGACCAGAAATACACCACATGCGGCAGAAGCGGAGTGCGCCGCGAGGCGCTTCGTTGTATTCCCGGCGTAGCCGGGAGGAATTGGAGGGATGTTCCTGGGTCCGATGTCTTACCTGGCGCCGAAAGGTTAAGGGAAAAGAGCATGACAGGAAACCGGTGGCCGTGTCCGGGTATCAGGGACGGTGCGCCGGGGGACCCGCGCGATATGGCGAAAGCTAAACTGCCTGAATCCTAATCTCCAGAAGGTGCAAATGCCCGCCCGCCGGAAAGACACCCGGAACCGGCGCCGCATCCTGCGCCGACTCGTCCGCTGGCGGTGCACCCTCCGGATGCGGGCGATGTCCAGTGAGGATATTGAAGGAGATGAGTGGGGCGCCTAAGTCGCGCTATCACGTATGGCGAAGACGAACGCGGGATCGCCTAAGGGGCGCGAGCCCTAGGGGTGACGGAGGCCTGTAGTAGTCGGTGCGCCATGAGGCGCACTGTTATATCGCCCGTTTAACGGGCAGAGATGAGAGGAGCTATCTCTGGATCTGATGGCTGACCGGAGGTCGAAAGACCAAATGGGAAAATAGCATGCCAGGAAACCGGCAGGAATGCCCAGGCGTATGGGGTGCCGTGCCGGGAGATCCGCACGATAAGGTGAAAGTCGGATTACCTGAAGCCTAGTCTCCAGAAGGCGGAATATGGCGCCTGCCGGAAAGACGCCTGAAACCGGCACCGGCCCCTGCGGCGGGATTGCGATTAGCCCGCTGCAATCCTCCGGGGCGCAGGAGCGATGCCCTGTCGGGGCATTCAAGGAGACGGACGGGACACCTAAGTCGTGCTGACACGTATAGCAGTGTGAACATGGGATCGCCTAAGGGACGCGAGTTCTACGGCGACGGAGTGCCCGTATGTAGTCGGCGGGGTAGCGTCCGCCCAATCTGGAGACCGGGAAAACCGGACCACAGGGCGAAGGGGCACAGGCGATGAACGGCCGATGACCATGAGGGATGCGCAATGCAGACAGCCGAAGTGGTGCTGAACGTTCTCCGCGAGCGCGGCAGGAAGGGCCTGCCATGCGAGCAGCTTTACAGGCAGTTGTTCAATAAGGATGTGTACTACCTGGCCTACGGGAACATCTATTCCAACAAGGGGTCGATGACGCCGGGGGCCAGTGAGGAAACTGCTGACGGCATGTCCGAGGAAAAGATCGAACAGATCATAGGGCTGATGCGGCAGGAGAAATACCGGTTTTCGCCGGCCCGCCGCGTCTACATTCCAAAGAAGAACGGCAAACTCCGCCCTCTCGGCATGCCGACATGGTTGACAAGCTAGTCGGCGAAGTGGTCCGCCTGCTGCTGGAAGCGTTTTATGAGCCGCAGTTCTCGGACACCTCGCACGGGTTCCGGAAATTCCGGGGATGTCACACCGCACTGCGGGAGATAAACAACACCTGGACCGGGACCGCCTGGTTTGTCGAAGGAGATATCTCCGACTGCTTCGGCAGCCTGGATCACGAGATCCTTCTCGGGATACTGGCGGAGAAAATCCGCGACAACCGTTTCCTCCGGCTTATACGAAACATGCTGAAAGCCGGGTACCTCGAAGACTGGACCTATCGTGACACGCTCAGCGGGGTTCCGCAAGGCGGCACGGTGTCCCCGATCCTCAGTAACGTCTACCTGGACAAGCTCGACAAGTTCGTCGAGCAGGAACTGATCCCGCAGTACACGCGGGGAGCAACGCGGGCCGCCAATCCCGCCTACCGGCAGGCTGATGCCCTGCTCCGGAGGGCACGGCGGCGCGGGGACCGGGCGGAAGCCCGGCGCCTCTTCCTGGAAATGCGCGCGCTCCCCTCAACCGACCCGATGGACCCCGGCTACCGGCGGCTGAAGTACATAAGGTACGCAGACGACCACATACTGGGATTTACCGGGCCGAAGGCCGAGGCCGAGGAGATCAAGGCCAGGCTGGCGGAGTTCCTCCGGGAAACCCTCGGACTGGAACTCAACCAGCAGAAAACCCTGATCACGCACGCCCGCAGCCAGCGGGCGCGGTTCCTCGGCTATGACATCACCGTCCAGCACTCCGGCACGAAGATCAGCAACGGCCGCAGGTCGGCCAACGGCAAGATCGCGCTGAAAGTGCCCCCGGACGTGATCAGGGCCCAGTGCGCCCGCTACCGGAACCACGGCAAACCGTGGCACCGGTCCCGGCTCCAGAACCTGGACGACTACGACATCATCCGGGTCTACGGAGCCGAGTACCGCGGCGTCGTAAATTACTACCTGCTTGCCAAGGACGCCTGGCGGCTGCGCACGCTGCGCTGGAACGCCGAGACGTCGATGCTGAAAACGCTAGCCGCAAAGCACCAGTCCACCGTTTCCAAGATGGCCGCCCGCCATAAGGCGAAGGCCGAAACCGGGGACGGCCCCAGGACCTGCTTCGAGGCCAGGCGGAGGCGGAGAGGCAAGCCGGACCTGGTAGCACGATTCGGCGGGATCATCCTGCGGCAAGACCGGCGGGCGGTCATCACCGAGCCCGTTCCGGTCCGGGTCCGCGTCCCCCGCAGGGAGCTGCTCGCGCGGCTCCGCCAGCGGGAATGCGAACTCTGCGAGACCGGCACCACGGTGGCAGTCCACCAGGTCGCCGGAATCCGGGAACTCGGGAAACCGAAGACGGGCCAGCCCGCGTGGGCCGCCCTCATGGCGAAAATGCGGCGCAAGACGCTCATCGTCTGCTCGCCGTGCCATGACTGGATCCACGCGAACCCGGTCGCGCACGCGGCATAAATCGCTGGAAAGCCGGATGCCCGGAAAGCGGGCACGTCCGGTTTGGAGGGAGGCTACCTGGAAAAGGCCCGCGAACTGCGGGCACCTCGCCGTACGGCCTACCCAACCAGTCAGCCCAAGGGTGGCAATGCATAAATTTACGGCGTGGGCGACTATCTATTGGGTCAAACCGGGACTGCTCAGCGGTCGGCCAGCGCCAGATAACCGCGCGTCGACCGCCGATCTGATCGGCTGTCAGCTCGATCACCGTGGCCGTCCTGGCAGTACCGAAGGATCGTTCTGTGTAATGACGTTGACTCGTCCACACCGCAGCCCAGGTTGGATCCTCAGAACGCGCCGCCTGCCCGTCTGCTTGCTGATGTGCCGTCGGCGGTTCTGGTCGGCCGTGGGTGGCGTGGCCGGACCAGTGCATCTCCAGTCACCTGACTTGCTGCATGCCGCCGGGTCGGGCTGCGCCGACTTTGCTGCCGGGGCGTGCAGCGACTCGATGACGCCGATGTATCCGGTCGTGAGGGCGTTCAGCGGAGCGGTGCGGAGCGCGAACGCCCACACCGTTCAGCCAGCGTCCTGCCCGGGTCACGTGATCGGTTGCCTGACCGGTCAGGGTGAGGCTTGTCTCCTCCCGGTGGATGGCCACGCACACCACGCCGATGATCCCGGCGACTACTCCAGCAGTAAACAGGACGAAGGCTGTGAGTGCGATCAAGGCGGCCATGGCGGGTCTCCTTTGCTTGAACGGCTGCTACGTGGTGGACTGCTGCAGCCGCGGATGGTGCACGACAGAAGCGTCGCCGGGGCTGTGCTTGAGGGAAGGCGCCGTCCGCCGCTTGGCTGGCGCCGTGCCGGAAAGCCTTGGCGAGGTGGCGGGGCCGGGTGTGCCAGGCGCTGCTGGTCTGCCCGGGGAGCGTCTCACGCTGCCTTGGACGACCACGGGGAGCCCGCCAACGAGATAGCGCGCGTGACATGGCCGCCTCCTGACCGCTCGGGCCGGGACCGGGGAAGTCCCGGCGTGCGTGCTCACCATGGCAGCCTCCGGTGTGCCGACGGTGTGCTGGCGGTGTTGGCGCAGGTCACCGATTGCGGGGACCTATGCCAGGCCGGGCTGGCTCGGCCATGCGTGGCCAGGCCTGGTGGCTGCGGATCTCGCACGCCGGAGGGCTGCAGTCGGTCAAGCCGGCCACAGGCTGGGTGCGACGGGGACGCACGCGCTGCCGCGGTGACCCGACGGCGACCGGACCCGCGTACGGTGAGCTGACAGCCAAGGCCCCGGGCCAGGATGAGCTGCGCAGAGCGGGCCCTTCGGTGGGGGTCGCGCCAAGGGCTGGCGCTGGCGGCCCCGGGGTAACGGATTTAGGATTCCTGCCATGGGTGGGGATCGTGCCGATACCGGCCTGGGAGTGGCCCTGCTGGGCCCGGTGGAGCTCGGCCCGGCGGGCGGGGTGATGATGCCGGTAGCCCAGCCTCGGCTGCGGGTGCTGCTGGGGCTGCTGGGGGTGGTCGGCGGGCGGGCGGTGTCCGCTGAGGCGCTGGTGGACGGCTTGTGGGCAGAGGAGTGGTCACCGGGCCGGGAAAAGAACCTGCACACGCTGGTGTACCAGCTGCGGCGGCGGCTGGCTGCCCTGGAGCCAGGGCAAGGGCCGGGCCGGGGCGGAGCGCGGCTGGCCCGGGCCGGGACCGGGTACCGGCTGGCGCTGGGACCGGGGGAGCTGGACGCGGCGGTATTCTCTGACCTGGCCGGGCGGGGCCGGGAGGCGGCGCGGGCAGGGGACCAGGCCGCTGCGCGGGAGCTGTTCGGGCAGGCCCTGGGGTTGTGGCGCGGGGCGGCGCTGGCCGATGCGGCGCCCCTATGTTCGCGGCTGGCAGGCGAGGCGGCCCGGCTGGAGGAGGCGCGGCTGGCCGTGACCGAGGAGCGGATCGGAGCTGACCTGGCGCTGGGCCGACACGGGGAGGTGGCCGGGGAGCTGGCCGGGCTGGTAGCCGAGTTCCCGCTGCGGGAGAAGCTGGCCGCCCTGCTGATGACCGCGCTGTACCGGTGCGGGCGGCGCGGCGAGGCGCTGGCAGTTTACGACACGGCGCGCCGGGTGCTGGCCGAGCAGCTGGGCCTGGACCCGGGTCCGGAGCTGGCCGGGCTGCAGGCCCAGGTGCTGGCCGATGACCCGGTGCTAGCCGCCCCGGCGGCGGCGCCGGGCGGCGCGGGGCCGGCCCGAGCTGAGGGAACGGCGCGCGGGGTGGTGCCGCGGCAGCTGCCGGCCGGGGCAGGATTCTTCGCCGGCCGGGAGGCGGAGCTGAAAGAGCTGGACGCCCTGCTGGATCAGGCCTGCGGCCAAGACGGGGCGGATGAGCCCGCCGGGGCGGTGGTGATCTCGGCGGTAGCAGGGATGGCCGGGGTGGGCAAGACCGCGCTGGCGCTGCACTGGGCCAGG
Organism: uncultured Actinomycetes bacterium; assembly: GCA_963800415.1. Taxonomy (GTDB): domain Bacteria; phylum Actinomycetota; class Actinomycetes; order Streptosporangiales; family Streptosporangiaceae; genus Palsa-504. The sequence continues at coordinate 22,363 of CAWDBS010000059.1, read as the reverse complement.
CGAGTGGCGGGCCGGTTCCCGGACGGGCAGCTGTATGTGAACCTGCGCGGCTACGACGCCGAAGGCGCGGCGGTCACCTCGGAAGAAGTGACGGGGTGGTTCCTGGTCGCGCTGGGGATACCGGCCGGCCAGATCCCGGCCGATGCACAGGTGCGGTGCGGGCTGTACCGCAGCGTGCTGGCCGGGCGGCGGGTGCTGATCATGCTGGACAACGCACGGGATGCTGCCCAGGTGCGGCCGCTGCTGCCCGGTACCCCGGGGTGCCTGGTGATGGTGACTAGCCGGGCCTCGCTGGCCGGGCTGGCCGCCGCGGAGGGCGCGCGTCCGCTGCGGCTGGGCCCGCTGGGTACGGAGGAGGGGGCCCGGCTGCTGGCGGCCCGACTAGGCCCGGAGCGGGTAGCCGCCGAACCCGGAGCGGCCAACGAGCTGGTCGCCCGGTGCGGGCACCTGCCGCTGGCGCTAGCGGTGATGGCGGCCCGGGCCGCCGCCGATCCTGGGCTGCCGCTGGGGGCGCTGGCCGGGCAGCTGGCCGGTGCGGCGGAGGCAGAGGCCGCAGCCGCAGGCCGCGGCGCTGCCGGGGCAGGGCCGGGGCGGCTGGAGGTGCTGGAGACCGGGGATGCGGCGACCAGCCTGCGCCAGCTGCTGTTCTGGTCGTACCGCCAGCTCACCTCCCCGGCGGCTCAGATGTTCGCGCTGCTGGGGGTGCACTGCGGGCCCGATATTACGGTCCCGGCCGCGGCCAGCCTTGCTGGGGTTCCCCGCGCCGAGGCGGGGCGGGCACTGGCCGAGCTGGCCGATGCCAGCCTGGCCGCCGAGCACCGGCCTGGCCGGTACGTGCTGCACGACCTGGTCCGCGGCTTCGCCGCCGGGCAGGCCCGGCAGGCCCTGGGCGAGGCCGAGATCCGGGCGGCCGTCGAGCGCAGCCTGGACCACTACCTGTACACCGGGTTTATCTCATGCGGCCACCCGTTCCCGTTCACGCTCGCGCCGTCCGCGCCGGGTGTGCTGCCCGAGAAGCTGCCCGGTGATGCGGAGCTGCAGGCCTGGGCTCAGGCCAACCAGCAGGTTGAGCTCCAGGCCATCGCCCAGGCCGTCGCGGCGGGCTTTATCACCCGCGCCTGGCAGATGTTCTTCGGCCAGGCCTGGTCTCTGGGCGGCCAGGGGTACTGGGCCGATTGCCTGGCCATTGCCGAGGTTGTGCTGGCCGCCGCCGAGGCCGCCGGGGACCAGGTCGCGCTGGGCTGGACCCACGCGACCATCGGCAGGTACGGCACGTTCACCGGCGCTCATGACCAGGACCTCGCCCACCTGGCCTGGGCCGTGGACCACTTCCGCCGAGCTGGTGACCTGTCCGGCCAGGCTTGGGCGCACCTGTTCGCGAGCGCGGCCCACACCATGAGGGGCGAATTCGCCGAGGCTGTCGCGCAGTCCGAGCAGGCCCTGGCGCTGTTCCGGCAGACCGCCGACCAGGCCGGCCAGGGGTGGGCCCTGGCCGGCCTTGGGGCATGCCACGCGCGCCTGGAGAACTACGAGCTAGCCCGCGGTTACGCCGGGCAGGCCCTGGAGATGGGCCCTGCGACCGGCGACCCAACCGCTTTGGCAATGGCGTGGCATGCGCGGGCTTTCGTGCACTCCCAGCTCGGCGAGCCACGCCAGGCGATCAGCTGTTACCGGCAGGCCCTGGCCCTGGTGGGCGAGCGGAAGCACCCGATGGCCCGCGGGGTGCTGGTCATCATGCTGGCCGAGTTCGGCGACGCCTGCCGGGCTGTCGGTGACCTGCCGGCCGCCGTCGAGGCCTGGCAGCAGGCCGTGCAGGTCCTCGACGAGCTTGGGTGGCCGGACCTGCTGGGAGTTGGCGCCAGGCTCGAGCAGGCCGAGCTGTCCAGCCCGCCGGGCTGATTGCCGGGCTCCCTCTGGCGGTTTGTGGCGGCAGCGCAAGCCGATGACCAGGGCGCCGGTGCCACGGGCCGCGATCGCGTGATACACCGACCTGGTCCGTTCCCTGAGCATGGATCCGGCTCACACCACGCAGGTTCCCGCACGGGCGCTGTGGCGCAGATCCAGCAAAACCTGCACTCGCAGGCAGGCCGACCGGCTCGCGGCGCTCCAGTGCTCGCGGCCTCGGCGGATCGGGCGCCGGGAACGCCCTAGCGCTGCCGCCATACGGGGTACGGCGAGCCTGTGACCTGCCGCGACATCGCCATCACACTCCCAGCACACCGAGGGCTGGCATGGTGAGATCCCGCTGGCACGGAGTCCAGGCGTCAGCCAGCGCCCCGGTTCTCATCCCGTCCACCCGCTCCGGCCAGGCAGGCCGGGCCGGAAAGTAAGGAAACGACAATGACCATCAGGCAACCCACCAGCAAGACCCCGCCGCCCCCGGCCGACGCCCCCGCCAAAGCAAGTACGCCCCGGCGCAAGCTGATCATCCTCGTCAGCGTGGTGCTCGCCGTCCTCGCCGGCGTGGCGGCCGCGGTCACCGCGCTGATCCCGTCGGCGGCGCCCGCGGCGCACGGCACCGTCCATCCGCTCGCCGGCACGGGCGCCGGCACCATGACGCTCAGCCTGCTCACCGGGGCGGCGACCGGCGACTTCACCGGTCACCTGTCGCCCCTGGGAGCCGAAACCGGCCACGACAACCTGACGTTCACCCTCACCGGGGCCCGTACGTTCAGCTACACGGGCACGAGGACCTTCGTGGCGGCCAACGGCGACAAGCTGTTCTCGGCCATCACCGGCAAGGGCACGTTCACACGCACCGCCGCCCACAGCACCGAGACCGACACCATCACCGGCGGCACCGGCAGCTTCGCCGGAGCCGGCGGGACATATACCGATACGGTCAGCTCCGTCGTCATCTCGGCCACCTCCACGAGCCAGACAAGCCGCGTCACCGCTGCTGCCCAGGGACAGATTCGCTACTAGGCCAGATCGGTCCGGAAGGGCCCTTTGCCGGCCCGTCGCTGGCCTCAAGTCGGTGAACCGAACCCGCCCGATCACCCCGATCGGGCGGGTCGGTGATGACCAGGCCGTTCACCCATCGTCATCGACGCGGCGGCGCCGGGCAGGTGCCGTACCTGGCTGACGCGAGGCTCGCCGGGCGACGATACGTGACGCTGTTACGGCGTCGGCCAACCAACGGAGCAGGGGACGTGCATAACTGGATGATCGGCATGCAATTACCAGACTCGCCCACTGCTACCAGACTCGCCCACCGCCACAGCAGTAGCAAATCCGGCGTTCCAGGTGTCGCAACGCGGGATGACACGAGCCGACGATCATCACGGACCACCCGTTGTTATACGGAACAGCGCATAAGCATGTAGAGCTGGGATTTCCGCTCATCGGCATGAGCGGGTGGTGATACCTCGGGCGTCGGCGTCCGTGACTCCAGGGACCACGGCACCGGTCCCGTGCTCGGGTTCACCAGGCACGAGTGGAGGTGCTTCATCGAGGGCGCCAAGAACGGGGAGTTCGACCTGCCCGGGTAAGCAAAGCGCCGGGGCTGCCACTGGCGTGAAGCGCCAGGATGGTGATGGCAACGAGTGCGTAACGGCGGGGTGTGGACGGCGGGGCGTGGCTGATCCGCACGGGCGTTGAGGGCGCATGGGGCAACGTCGAACCGAAAGGCCGGTACCTGGCCGGGTTCGCCCGGACGTGGTTGACCCGGCCGGGGAATGGCAGCGCCGGTCCAGCTTGTCTCGCAACAGGGATGACGCGATCCGGTTCCCCGGCCGCGAGGAAGCGGAAGCCTGCTACCACGCGGCACCCGCCGACGCCCCGCTCCGCCCGGACGGTACCCCGGACCGGCCGCTGTCCGTGTACCGGGTCGCCTTCGAGTACGAGCCTCCCCGCCTGCCCCCGGTCGCGGAGATCCCCGGGCGTCAGAGCCTCCGGGAACAGCTCGACCTGGCCGGGACTATCTGACCCTTCCCACGACGATGCCCGCCATGTAGACGGGGCACAGTCCCCAGCCGCCAGGCTGGTCGCAACTCCCGTGCACCCCCCTGCAACCTGCGTGCAGCCCGGGCCACTTAAAAGCGTCATAGATCAATATTCGCCCTGGCGATGCCGGTGCTAGTTCCTGGCATGGTTCCCGGGTGGCCGCGGCGTCGGCGAGGGCCAGGCGGCGGGACTGCCTGTGTGTCACCGCCCCGCCGCCCCCTTCCCAGGCGGCCGGCCACCCTCAATCCGCCCCGGTCTGCAAGAGGCCATGTGCAGCGGCAAGCCGCCCCGGGCATTCGTTGCGGCTGCTCGCGGGCCAGACGTGAACCGGCCATTCATGGTCATCTGGCCTTTAGCGCCTGGTCAGCACATGCCAACCAGACTTGATCGCGGCCAGCGATGTGCGCCGCGTAGATGATCAGGAGTACTCCAACGCTATGCCCGGCCCGCTCCGCGACCTGGGCCGGCGGAACGCCAGCGTCGAGCCGCAGGTAGACGCCCCCGGCGGCGCACATCGCATGGGCCGCCCTGCCAGCGGTGGGGCTACCTGGGATGGGGCAAGAGCGAACTGACGGACCTGCTGCCACACGCAGCGGTATGACCACGACCGGCCCAGGCCCGGAATCAGTGCTAGAACTCGGGCATCAGCCCGTGCTCGGGGAGGACAGCCGTCCGGGTCGCGATGATGGCCTGATCGACCCGATCGGCTAGGTCGTATCCGGATTCGAACCGCGCGAATTCCGGCTCGGTGCCGTCCCTCATGATCTGCGGAGCCTCCCGGCCGGTCCGCCGGAACGCATACTCGTGCCAGGCAGCGGGGATACGCGCACCCGGGTCGATCGGGGGATCCGGCTGCCTCGGCCAGCAGATGCGTCCAGGTCCGCGGCACGACCTCCAGCAGCTCATACCCACCTCCCCCGGTCAGCACCCAGCGGCCGCCGGCCACCTCATGAACCAGCTCGTGGATCGCGGCATGCGCGACGCGCTGGGCGTCGATCGACAGCTGCAGGTTCGCCAGCGGATCGAGCCGGTGGGTGTCGCCGCCGTGCTGGCTGACCACGATGTCCGGCCCGAACGCCCGCAGCAGCGGCGGCACCACGGCGTCGAAGGCACGCAACCAGCCAGCGTCCCCGCTGCCGGCCGGAAGCGCCACGTTGACCGCCGGTCCCTCCGCCCCCGGCCCGCCCGTTTCCGACGGCCACCCGGTGCCGGGCCACAGCGTCGCCGGATGCTCGTGCACGCTGATCGTCAGCACCCGCGGATCCTCATAGAAGGCGGCCTGCACCCCGTCCCCGTGGTGCACGTCGATATCGAGGTAGGCCACCCGGCTCGCGCAGCGGCGAGCAGCCAGCTGATCGCGATAGCCGGGTCGTTGCACACGCAGAACCCGCTCGCGCTGGCGCGCATCGCATGATGCAGGCCGCCGGCGATGCTCGCGCCGTGCCACGCCTCACCCGCCCACACCTTCCGCGCCGCGGCCAGGGTCGCGCCCGCCACCAGCGCCGACACGTCATGCATGCCGGCGAACGCCGGGTTGTCCTCGGTGCCCAGGCCGAAGTCCAGCACCGAAGGATCCGGCTCCGGGTCACCCGCCTGCCGCACCGTGGCGATGTACCGCTGCAGATGCACCATCTCCCGGTGCCCGTCGGCGGCAGGAGCCGGCGGCTCGACCGGCACCCCGGCCGCCGAGAACACCCCGAACGCGCGGGCCAGCTCGATCGTCATCTCTACCCGCACCGGCGCCATCGGATGCCAGGATCCGAAGTCCTAACGCGCCAGCCGGTCATCCCAGGCCACGTGCAACGTACAAGCCGTAAATCACTCAAGCACGCTGCGGCGCTGCCGGCAATACACCACCCCTCGCCCGCTCGGCCGCGCCCTGATGGCCGGAAGTCCCCAAGCAGGCCGTTACGACGATCACCGGCCGGGTCTGGAAGGCCAGGCGGACCGGCAGAGCCGCCCCCTGGACGCCCCGTGTACGCGGTGATCTTCATCGACACGATCAACGTGAAGATCCGCGAGGGCCTGCAGCGTTCCTAAAACCATGTCACCGGCCCCTGACCTGCAGCGTCCTCCCGGCCGAACTGCGGGTGGAACCGGTGCGTCATCGGCACGCACCGATCCCGATCATCTGGACGGGACGTCGCTGACGATGTGGTCCGAACGCGATCGCCCGACGCTGAACCGAGACCCACCAGCGCGGCGTCCGCCCATCGCCTGCCGGCGCCGGAGGCCAGGAGGGGGTGTCCTGGCGGATCACGTCACTGTTCTTCCGGGCGACCTGCCAGGGAGGTTTCGGGAGCCTCGCACGTAGCATCGCAGAACGGCTGGCGGGCACTGCGAGTGCACCGGCACAGTGCCGCCCGGGTCTCGGTCACAGAGCCTCCGGCTGCATATATCCGCAGATCGCCGCGGACCAGGAAAGGGCCGCGATCGACAGCGCGGATGGTGGCCGGGACCTCCGGCTGCTCGGCGGGAATACCTGGCGCCTGGTAGTGCAGGGCCCCGGACGGGCAGCGGCGGATGACCTCAGCCACCAGCGCAGCGCTCGCGGCGTCCGGGGCGATCCAGGGCCGGTGCCTCGCGTTGAATACCTCCGGAAGCCCGCGCAGGCACTCGGCGAAATGCCGGCATCGCTGCGGGTCGAAATACACGGTGATCTCGCTGCCCTGGAACGCCTTCCCCGGCCATGGCCCGGCTGACGGCGATCTCGGCTCGGCATCGGATGCTGGCATGGGACCAGGCTAAGCCACGACCCCGGTCCTGAACCGCCGAGGCAACCCTGCGATGTGCCGGGAGGTCGTCGCTGGTGTGCTTGGCGGCTGCTTTGGCCGGGGCCTTGGGGGAGCGGGCGGCGGGGGCGACCGGGCTGGTGCGGGCGGCCTGGGCGGCTGGCTTGTCGTCGTCGGTGAACAGGACGGGTGCGAGCCGGGCCTGCATGTGCCAGGTGATGTAGTAGGAGATCATCCGCAGGAACACGTAGGCGCGGCCCCGGTCCTCGGTGGCGGTGCCGGATGGGGCGGATGTCCAGGTCGGTATTGAAGGCGCGGAAGGCCCGCTCGACCTGGGCGAGGGCCTTGTAGGAGGAGACCACCTCGGGGCTGTCCAGCTCGTCGGCGGCGACGCTGGTGCGCAGCACGTAGATGCCGTCCAGCTTTGCCTCGGCGTCGATGGAGTCCTGGTTGCGGTGATAGCTGAAGCTGTCGTCGGTGATGGCGATGGTGAAGTGCTTGGCGACCTTGCGGCGGTTCAGGACCTTGCCCACGCGCAGGGCGATGTTGTCCTGTCCGCGCAGCGGCCGGCGGGCCCGCTGGGTGGCTGCGGTGATCGTGGCCAGGTCGGCCTCGGTGGCTTTGAGCAGGCTTTCGCGCTTGCGTGCCCGCTCGGCCTCCAGGAACGGGTTCATGCAGGCTACCGGCCGCTCGCCGGGGGAAGTCCGGGGAGGTGACCTCGGCCAGGTCCTGGGTATCGAACAGGGTCAGCTGCAGGTCGCCGCCGCGGACCAGTTTCCTGACCTGCGGGGCGCGCAGCGCGGTGATCCAGTCCAGGCCCTGCGGGGCGACGTCCTCGCGCAGCCGCGCGGCGGTCAGCATGCCCCGGTCCCCGACGAGCACCACCCGGGTGATCCCGAACCGGTCCGTGACCTTGTCCACCTGGCTGGCCACGGTCTTGGGGTCCCCGGTGTTGCCGGCGAAGACCTCGATCGCGACCGGGACGCCTTCCCTGGAGGTGAGCAGCCCGTAGGAGCCGGAAGGAGTTATCCGAGATCGGACAGAAGGATACCCAGGCACAGGTGCCTGGAGGTCGCGCGGCACATCGCGTCGGGGGACGTCTCCAAAGCGGAGCTGGCCAGGCGCTTCGGCGTGTCGCGTGCCGCGCTGACCATGTGGCCTAAGCGTCACAGCGCGCTGATCGAGGAAGTGCGGCGCGACCCGCACTCGGAGTACGCAGGCCCTGCTGGTGATCTCATCTGGCCTGAGCCACCGCGTCCGCCGCCTGAGCCCAGGACGGGGAGATGATCACGATCCGGCCGGCCGCGAAAACCGGCGCAGGCCGCCGCGCGTCACCCTCTTAGCAGAAGGGGCCGCGATGATGCTGCGTACCGTGCCCGACGAGCCGGACCAGGTACCGCGCCTGGACCGCTTCCGCGCCGCGCACCCGGACATGCGGATCGCCGCCGGGGAGACCGGCTGGTGGCGGGACCGTATACCGGAGCCGGACGGGGAGATGGTCATCACCCGCTACACGCTCTGTGACCTGCTCGACAAGCTGGACCAGCTGCTGCCGCCAGCCGGGGAAGAGGAGCCGTGAGCATCAGGTACGGCACGTCCTGGCCGGGTCGCCGTATCATGCGGTCTTCTCACTTTTCGCGCGGATTCTTACTCGTACAGGTCGAGCAGCCGGAGGCGCGCGGACTGCATGTGGCGGTACATCACTGTCGTGACCCGCTTCAGCAGCTGATAACCCAGCTCCGCGTCGGCCTCGCACTTGCCGCGCAGGCAGGCGCCGTCCAGCGCGGTCGCGCTGACCGGCGTCACCGCCGTGGCGTAGGCGAAGTAGCGGTAGGGCGGGACGAGCCACGACCACCCGAGTACCTCTCCCTCGTTCATGGTGTCGATGACCAGAGGCCCCTTCGCGGGCGAATGCAGCTCCAGCGCGACCCCTCCATGGCGGATCGCGTAAAAGACGCTGGCAGGTTCTCCCTCGTCGAAGATGCGGTCGCCTTCAGCGAAGTGCACGTTGGACGCGCACCCCGCGATGAGTTCCACCGCGCTGGGGCTGAGCCCGGCGAAGAACGGGTGGCTGGCCAGCAGTTCCGTTATGGTCTCCATCGTTTCCTCCCTGCTGTGAGCGCCGCACCATGCTCCCGGGCGAGCACGGCGCCCTAGCCCGCCCGCGCTAACGACCCACCATGGCCCGCGCGGCACGGACGGCTACCAGGGCTGAAGGTCCCTGGAACCCGGTTTCTGTGCGCCGCGCACGCCGCCGGTTCCCGGCCCGGGATGGTACGCGCCAGTAATCGGCATCGAGGGATCAATCGATGATCTTGGTCTGCACTGGCCTGAATCTGGCCGTACAGCACCGCGAAACAACCCCGAACCGCCAGCCGCCCGCCGGGCCAGCACCGTGCCAGCACGCCGCATGCCCGGCAGGCCGAGATGGAGACCGTATTTCGCGGTCTTGGCGTCGGCTAGGCGCGCGGCTGGCTTACCTGACCCCGCATACTGCTGACCGCCCCTTATGGGTCGTGGCCTCTTCGTTTGAGGCGTATGACTTCGCCGAGCGGGCCGCCATAACCCGATCCGGCGATCAGCTCCCTGGCTTCAGCACGATCAGGCCCAGCCCCGGCGCGACATCGTGATGGCGGGTGCCCCGGCCGCGGGCCAGCCGGATCAGCATCGCCGGGCCGCTGATAACCGCCGCGCACGGCTCCACGGCCAGCCAGAGCGCCCCCGCGATCATCCAGAAGCCGAGCCAGGGCAGCAGGGCGCGAACGGCAGCCAGGACCGGGCCGACACCGGCCGCGGCTTGGTCGTCGTGAAGTGCTGCGGGGGTTTATGAACGCCGGAACAAACAGCCGTCTGACTTCTCCGAACGGCACAACCAGGTACACCGCGATACCGAAGTACAACGCCACGGCCACTTTAGGCAGGGCGAGCCCGACGAGGATCGCGGTCACGTACCCGATGACGACGGGCAGAAGACTTCGTCGTTCGTACACTTCCTCGCCGTCTTCATGCTGGGAGTACAGGTGCTCGCGTCGGGCGTACGCATCTAGGGCGGACCCCAGCAGGCGGATTGCCAGAAGTGTCAGCCCGTAGATCGTGACAGCCACACGTTCGGCCTCGACATCGTGCAGGGCATCCGCGATGAGCCGGGGCGGGAACGGCAGGAACGCCACGACCAGCAACAGGACCAAGTTGATTTGCAGGAAGATCGGATCTGCCCGGGTGAGCCGCCCGGTCAGCGCCGTGTGGGCCAGCCACCCACCGCCGATCGTCAGGAAGCTGACGACGTAGGCCAGGTAGCCGGGCCAGGCATGAAGCACCCGCTGCAGCGGTGTGCCCGGCGGATGGACCGCGAGGGCCAGGACGACCAGCGTGGCGGCAATGGAGAACACACCGTCGCTGAATCCCGCCAGCCGCGCCGTACCGTGAGACCGGCGCCCGCGCGGCGTGTCTTGGTGAGTTGGCACGGCATTACCTCTTTCGCGTCGGTCACTGGCGGCAACCTATGAATCCCGCCGTCCAACCGGCCGGCGGGCAGCACATGTCCGGATTGCCCGGCCGGGAGCGGTCAGGCCACGCGTCAGCGCCGCCGGAGGAGTACCTGGGGTGATGCTCATGCGCTAGGTGATGAGGATGCGGAGGGACAGCGCGTGTTCACAGCGGCCAGGAGGTTCTGCGCCGCCGTGCTGACAGCGCCGAGCGCGGTCACCACACCCGACACCGCGCTGGTGCTGGGGCTCGCGGCCAGGTTGCTGACCGCCGTGCTGAGTGCGGCGAGGGCGGATTTCAGCGCGCTGGTCTGGGCCTGCCGGATCCGGGGCGCAGGTCGGCGAGGACCTCCTCGCTCACCCGGACTGTGAACGGCACCGCCTGGAAGTCAGCCACCTCGTTACGTAGCTTCGCATCGCCCGCCGGCATCCTCGGCACGATCGGCCAGACGCGGCTGGACCAGTTAAGCACCCACGTCACAGACACCGCCAACCCTGAGTTGCCGGGCACCGTCGATTCCGGAGAAGGTGCCGACCGCCGGCCGGTTTCTGCGTGTTCCATTCTCGGCATCTCGCCGGCGAGACAAATCCGTTAGAACGCGACATCCGCTCGTCGGCATGCCGCCGTCAGGAGCCGGCTGGCCGGTCCCACGGCACGGCCTCGGCCTCTTTCTCGGCGACCTCCTCCAGGTCTGCATGCCGGTGTGCCTCGTCCTCGTGCAAGGCCCTGGCGATTGCAGCGGCCTGCTCCTCAGCCACCTCCGTCTCAGCCTCGGCCAGCCCTGCCCGGGGCCTTCGCGGCCTTCGCCTGCGGATCGCGCCTGCTGTGGTTGCTCACGCCGCCGAGCGTCAAGATGCTGGCGGCCTTCCTGATAAGTCCCATGACGACCGTCCCTAGCTTCACAGCCCCAACGAGCGCACCTGCTGGCTTTGGACCGTGATGCTGCTGCTCAGCGAGCTGCCGTTCGCGACCGTTCTCACGCTAGCGGCCCGCGCTGCCCGGAGGCCCGTTCAGGTCGCGGTCCACTGTCTTCGCCGCCAGCCAGGACGGCAAGGACCATCCGTCCTGGCCGACTGGGGCCGTTGGTCCCGCGGGATGCCGATCCTGGCACGGGAGGGTACCGCCGGCCGCATGGCACACGCGTAGCCGCGGCAGACCTGGCAGCCGGGTCCGGCCCGCCGTGCTGCCGGCCCGCTGCAGCTAGCGTCCACTGCGCTCATATCAGCCACTTCGGGCGCGGCACGGATGGTCATGCTGATGAACAGACAGCCACCCTGAACGGCGGCTCCGAGTGCGTTCTCCGTGACCTTCGCCATCACTCAGCGTGATGCCTCTATCGGCGTTGCCGCGATGCCGACCGACCGCCGACTCGGCACGGCGGGACTGGTATGGTGGGTGCCGTCGGGCGAGGTGCCCGTCGATGCTGCGAACGAACAGCCTTTATAAGGTCACGTGAGGCCGGACGAGCTCGCGCTCAGCCACTCGATCGGTGGTTGGCCGGGGAGCGCTGCGCCGTCCTGCTACTGCCTGGGTCGCGGCCGGCGACCGGAGAGGGCCTCCACGGCCTGCTCGATACCGGCAACGTCCCGCTCGAGGTCCTCCAGGTACAGCCGTCCAGCGACAATCTGACCGTCAGCGATCTCGAACAGCGTCACCCCGGGCACCTCAAAGGCCTGCCCGTCGCTGCGGGTGCCCGACCAGCGCCATTCAGTCCAGGTTGTTTCACCGTCCTGGACCGAGCGGCAGATTTCGGCGTGAAAGTCGGGGATCCCCGCGAACATGGCCTCGCAGTTGGCGCGGCTGGGGCGAGCCCCACGCGGCATCGAGACGCCACCCCGGCGATCTCGCCGCTCATCCTGGGCAGCCCCGCCCGTCGCCGGACCAACCCGATTACGCGCTGCCGGGCACCATCCCCATGACAGCTACGCAGGGACCAGCGACGGAGCAGGGAACAAGCCCTTGACAAGAACGCCTTACGTTGATGAGCGAGCGTTGCTGCTCGTGCCCCTCCCCGAGATACTTGCGTTTATTGGTAGGTCCCAGCCGCAAGGGCCATGATCCGGCTGAAGTCCTGGTCATTGACATCCTGGACGGCTACGCCCACTGCCCCGCCTGCCCCGAGGGCTCGCCTTGCGGCACCGGGCTCGTCACCTATCCTGCCTGTGGTAATAGCGGCCAACGCATAGGCGTGGAGTGGGAAGCCGGAACCTTGGCCGAGAAGTCATCTCGAGCCTCACGCAGGCGCAGGGATGGCAGCTTACACGGCGCCTCATGCTCACCCAGATCGCCAACGAATCACCGCTGCGAGCCAGGCTTCGACGGTTCCGGCACAGCAAACCGGCTGGAACCAGGCGGCCGGGCCCATCGTCCAACCGGGCACGAAGACGGCGATGCTGCCGCTGGCTGCGGCCGCGCTGGTGCTGGTGTGCTCGGCCTGTGGCGTGCGCTCGGCGCCGGCTGCCGCAGGTCAGTCCTCTGGGCCCGGCAGCGGTCAGCCCTCCGGTTCCGGCGTGCTGGTCTCCGGCCTAGTCGAGGCCAGCCCGGCCTGCCCGGTCGAGCGGCCGGGCCACCCGTGCCACCCGCGGCCGGTGGCTGGCGTCCTGATCGAGGCCCGGCTCCTGCCCAGCGGGGCGGCCGCCCGGGTCGCCGCCAGTACCCGCACCCGGGCCGACGGCCGTTATGTTCTCCGGGTCAGCCCGGCCGGTACCAGCTGGTCACGCTGGTCCGGCAGATCGTGCCCCGGTGCCCGGCGGTGACCATGACGGTCACCGCCGGGCAGCACGTGCGCGCCAACATCCACTGCGACAGCGGCATCCGCTGACGCGAGGGCCCTGGCCGCGGCGGCGCCGGCCCGCGGTCAGCCGTCAGTGCAGCGGCACCTCCAGCACGCGGGTGCCCCAGTTGCTCGCCCCGGTTGTGGTCTGGCTCGACTTGGGCGGGATGTACTCGGTGGCCAGCCAGGCGGTCGGCCGAGCTGTCCGGGATCGCGAAGGAGTAGTCGCCCCAGCGGGTGGACAGCTTGTCGTAGGGTCCGCTGCCCGCTGCTGCCACCACCGCCGGGCCGAAGTTGCTGCCGGTGGCCTTCAGGGTGGCGTAGGCGGCGCTGGGAAACGGCTGGAACTGGTCAGGGTGAAGATCACCGCCGCCTTCCCGGCCGCGTCCGGCTGCACCGCTGGGTAGATCTCGTACTGGCCCTTGGCGGCCAGGTAGCCCTGGCGGACGATGCTGGCGCCGGTGATCCCGCCCGACCCGAGCTGCGGTTGCACCTGGAACCAGGCACCGCCGGCCCGGACCGTGTTGTCCCCGGCGGGCTGGATGGCCGTGGTCAGCTCGCCCCAGACGGTGCCGCCGGCGTACTCCACCTGCTGCATCCGGTCGTCCCCGGAGTCGAGCGTGCTCTTGGCGCCCTTCTGCGGCGCGGGCGGCGGGAAGGCGTAGTCCTCGGTGTTATTGAGGATGAAGCTGGTCAGCGTGGGCTTGCCGCCCAGGCCGACCTGGTTCTCGTTGGTCATCGCCCACACGCCGATCCGGTTGTCGCCGGTGCCGTTGAAGTCCAGCGAGCTGAGGAAGAACTCGGCGCTGGGGCTGGCGTCGGTCAGGGCCGGCTGCGGCGCGAGCGTGAGCTGGCCATCGAGCTGCAGGTTCGGGAAACGCGCGAAGTTCACGGTGGAGTCGCCCGCTACCAGCTGCGCCTTGTCGAACGCCCACACCTCGGCCCCGTCGAAGGCGGGTCCGTTGATCGAGAACTCGTCGTCGGTGACGTACAGGTTGGTCCCGTCGATGCCGATCCGCGGCTGGTCGCCGAAGCACGGGCAGCCGTTCCCGGTCGGGTCGGTGGTGTCGAAGGAGTACTCGTTCCACAGCCCACGCGGGTCCGGGTCGTGCCGGACCGCGAGCAGCAGCGCCCCCTGATTGCCAACGCCGCCGCCGCTGATGAACAGGATGGTCGCGAACCAGGTCTGCGTACTGCTGTCGTACCAGCAGCGCGGGTCGCTGGTGAATTCCTGGCCACCCACGTTGAACAGATCGTTGATGTTGAACGGCCCGCGCAGCGAGGTCCCGTTCGTGCGGTAGACCCGGTACGCCGAGTTGACCGCCTCCAGCACGAACCCGTTGCCCTCGCACAGCCCTTGGTCCGGCGGCTCGAAGGTCAGCTCGTAGTTGGTGAACTGGCTGTCCCGACTGCTCACCCTGTTAACGAAACGCTAGTGCGGGGTTCCCGGCCCTGGCACCGGTGGGTTTGCGGTTCTGCATCGAGCAGGTAGTTCCGGCATAGCCATGGGGCCGCATGGAGGTGCCGTGGCGCTCAGAGCGAGCGAAACAGCTAGTCGGGTTCTTGGATGCCTGGGGCCGCGGCCCGCAGCCTGCCCGTATTCAGGGACGGTTGGCCGGAGCCGACGGACCTTGGGCCCTGGTTTCTGCCGCTGCTGCCGTCTTGTGATGACGATGGCTGGGTCACTGTCACTGGGGGGTGGCAGCCTGGCCCGGAAGGGGGCTGTCCGATGAACGGTCCGGCTTTCCCCGCGCTGGCGTCGCAGGTATCGGTGTCAGTCGCCGGCGCTGGGTCGTACCTGCCCGGTCACCGGGTCTCGAATCAGGAGATCCTCCGGTATCTGCGTCCGGCCCGGCCTGACGGCAGGCTTCTGGACCCGGAGTGGGTGGTGAAGCACCTCGGCATCCATGAGCGCCGCCTGGACTATGAGTTCGGGGGGCGGCGCAAGCGCAGCCGGTCCGATGGTGGCATCTACGATGGCGACCTGGCGCTGGCGGCGGCACGCTCGGCTCTGGGCGATGCCGGCATCGGCGCTGGTGACGTGGACATAGTCGTGCACGTCACATCTACGCCCGACCTGATCTCCTGCCAGGATCACTTCCGCTTCCTGATGACCGGGCTCGGGCTGCGCCGCGACGCCGCCCTGGTTCACCACAACCTGGGCTGCGCCGGGCTCGCCGCTGGCTTCCGGACGGCTGCTGCTTCGCTGATCTCGATGGTGCCGGCTACCGCTTTGGTGGTGGCCAGCAATTGCCCGTCAGGCTATTTCGGCCCCGAGGTTCACGATGCCTACTACGGGCACCCGAGCGGTATGGGATGGCTGGCCCCGCTCATGTTCGCCGACGGCGCCGGTGCCGTTGTCTTCCGCTCTGCCCCCCAGGACCCCGGCGGCCGGCCGGAGGGGCTCCTGTCGGTCCGCTATGAGACCAACCCCGACGTCGAGCTCGTCACGTATCCCGCGGGCGGCTGCCTGCACCACACCTCGGCGGCGAACCTGCCTGACCACGTCTTCTTGATGGACGGCGTCAAGGTGGCGGAGGTCTTCCCTGCGCTCATGGCCCGTAACTTCCAGATGCTGCAGGAGGACTGGCCCGCCAGGGTCAAGCCGCTGACCGGGACGGACTTCGACATCGGTTCGGTAGCCCGCTGGTACCTGCACCAGGCCAACGGCGTGGTGGTACGCCAGGCCGTGCAGATGCTGGGCTTGCCGCCCGAACGGGTTCCGGTCGGTGTCGGCCACTACGGGAACACCTCGGCCGCCAGCACGCTGATCCTGCTGGACGAGGACCGCCGAGCGGGCCGGGTCCGCGATGGTGATCTCGTCGCGTTCCTGTGGATCGGCGCCGGTAACGGCGCCATGAACGGCTACGCCGCGATGATGCTGTGACCTGCGGCCCCGGCCCCGGGCCCGGTGACCAGGCCTCGCCAGCGCCGGGCCCAGCCCGGAAACAGCCGGTTCCCCGGTGAGAAGCAAGCCGGGCTGGCCGGCCGGGCAACTGCCTGCACGCGACGCTGATAGCTGCGTCATGCGCGCACCGGCACGCAATCCATGCCCTCTCCCTCCCGCCCGGTAGAGCGCGCAGCCACCGCGCAGGGCCTTGGGCGGGGACCACGGCCGCTGCCGGGCGGTGTCCCTGCCGGGCAGCGCGGGATCTGCGTGTCCGCGGCTGATGGAAGGAAGACTGGTCATGCCTGGTGTCCTTGTCGCCTACGCGACTAAGTGACTGCTAAAGAATAACGTTTACTTTTGATACGTAGACTGCCATGCTTGTGGTATGGCGGTGCCTGTGGATGCGGAGGAGTCGCTGGCTGCCAAGTTCGGGGCGGTGTTTCCGCACCTGGATGAGCGGCAGCGGCGGCTGGTGATGGGTGCCGAGGCGCGGGTGCTGGGGCATGGCGGGATCAATGTGGTGGCGCGGGCGGCGGATGTCAGCGCGGTGACGGTGTCGCGGGGCGTGGCCGAGCTGGAGGGCGGCGGCGAGCCGCTGGGCCGGGCCCGCCGCCCGGGCGGCGGCCGCAAGCGGGTCGCCGAGACCGATCCGGGGCTGGTTGCGGCGCTGCTGGGGCTGGTGGACCCGGAGTCGCGGGGGGACCCGGAGTCGCCGCTGCGGTGGACGGTCAAGTCGACCCGCAACCTGGCGGATGCGCTGACCGCGGCCGGGCACAAGGTGTCGGCGCCGACGGTGGCGGTACTGCTGAAGAAGGAGGGCTTCAGCCTGCAGGGCAATGCCAAGACGCTCGAAGGGCGCCAGCACGCCGACCGGGACGCGCAGTTCCGCTACATCAACGCCCGAGCCAGGGAGCACATGGACGCTGGCGACCCGGTGATCAGCGTGGACGCCAAGAAGAAGGAGAACGTCGGGGGGTTTAAGAACGGCGGCCGGGAATGGCAGCCCCAGGGCGCCCCGGAACGGGTGAACGTCCATGACTTCATCGACAAGGAGCTGGGCAAAGTGACCCCCTACGGGGTGTACGACGTGGCCGGCAACGCGGGCTGGGTTTCGGTGGGCACCGATCACGACACCGCCGCCTTTGCCGTGGCCACGATCCGCACCTGGTGGGACAGGGCCGGCCAGGCGGCCTACCCCGATGCGCAGCGGCTGCTGATCACCGCCGACGGTGGCGGGTCCAACGGGTACCGGACCCGGCTGTGGAAGACCGAGCTGGCCGCCCTCTCCGCGGATACCGGCCTGCAGATCACCGTCTGCCACCTGCCGCCGGGCACATCCAAGTGGAACAAGATAGAGCACCGGCTGTTCTCCCACATCTCGATGAACTGGCGCGGGCGGCCGCTGACCAGCCACGAGGTCATCGTGCAGACCATTGCCGCGACCACCACCCGCACCGGGCTGACCGTCAGCGCTGAGCTCGACACCAGCGACTACCCCAAGGGCATCAAGATCCCCGACCGGGAGATCAAGGATCTCGAGAAGCGGAAAGTGCTCCGCCGCCACGACTTTCACGGCGAGTGGAACTACTGCCTCGTCCCTGGCCCAACGGACCCTACCTGAACCAGCGTGTTATTCATTTGCGGGCACTAAGCACGGATCGACCCCGGGAGGTGGCCGAGGCGGTCTCGAAGACCCTCCGGGCGGAGGGCGTCCAGGTGGTGATGGTCAGGGACAGGATCGAACTGCCGGCCTTCAGCTTTTCAGCCTGGCGCTGCGGCCATGCCGCCTGGTATCACTAGTTCGTGGAAACGGGTCCGGTGTCCTTCGAAGTGGTTCCCGTCGACAAGCCGGCCGACATGAACGTCATCATCGGCCAGGCGCACTTCATCAAGACCGTCGAAGACCTGCATGAGGCGCTGGCCGGCGTGAGCCCGCATCTGCGGTTCGGCCTGGCGTTCTGCGAGGCCTCGTCCGCGCGGCTGGTGCGCCGGTCCGGCAACGATGACGAGCTGACCGGGCAGGCGGCGGCGAACGCGCTGGCGATCGGCGCCGGGCACTCATTCGTGATCTTGCTCAGAGAAGGCTTCCCCGTCAACGTGCTGAACCCGGTCAAGGCCGTGCCCGAGGTCTGCACCATCTTCTGCGCCACCGCCAACCCGGTTGACGTCCTCGTCGCGGTCACCAACCGCGGGCGCGGGATCATCGGCGTGATCGACGGGTCGCCGCCGGCCGGAATCGAGCAGGATACCGACGTCGCCGACCGGCGCAGCCTGCTCCGCGCCATCGGCTACAAGCTCTGACGAGCGTGCCGCCGTGCGCCAGGGAACGCCGCCTTGGCCGTGTTACCGGCGTGTTGATCTTCGCCCACACCCGGACCTGCGCTGCTTTCGTGTTGCTCGCAGCAGGCCCGGTCAGCCATCGCGCCGGCGCCCGCCTCCGGACCCGGCGGGCTGCCCAGGGCCCGGAGACGAGCTACCGCGACTACCCACCGGCCTGGCGTCCGTCCGGATGCTCCTGGCGCCATGCCGGGAATGACATACCGTGACGAACGGAATGTACGCCGAACAGCTCAAACCACGCATACCGAGTGATACACGGGTGATCATCTCCGCATACCAGTTCGAAAGAACGGCGATGATCACCCGTGTATCTAGCGTTATACGGCCCGAAGGGTTTTAGTGATCTTCGATCATCCTCCCTGCCGAATCGGTGCGCCTGTTCGGGCATAACTGTGGCGCAGGTGCTTAGCACAGATCAGCCAACTCGGGCCGCGGCCGGGGTGTGACGGGGCTGCGGGTCCAATGCCCCGCGGTGACGGCCGATGGCGAGCGGGCAGCCATCGATGCCCCGGCCCGCATCGGGCGAGGGCATCAGGGTGCGTCGGCGGATTTAGGTGCTGGGACAGCGGATATGGAGGCTGGCGGAGCGGGCGGGCGGGGCGCGGCAGCGGGGAGCGTGAGGATCACGGTGCGGCCGCCGCTACGGGTCTCCTCGCAGCGGAGTGTGTCGCCCATCGCTTCGGTGAGGTCGCGGGCCAGCCTGAGCGCAAGGCCGTTCGTGCCATCGCCCTGTTGCGGGGCGGGCCCCTGGTCCGCGATGCGGATCTCCACGTGGCGTGCCAGGCCGGCCGCGGTGAGGACGGGCGGGACGTCAGCGGGGCTGCGATGCAGGGCGTCGGCCATCAGGCTGGTCAGGATGCGGGTCAGGAGCTCCGCGTCGGCGATCACATCGGGCAGGCCCTCGGGCGTGCTGAGGGTGATGTGGTGGCCACCCGGGCCCAGGTCGTCGAGGGCCGCGGCGATAACGTCGTCAAGATCGACTGGCCGGAGATAGGTCTCCAGCATCCCGGCGTGCAGCCGGCTGAGATCGCTGAGGTCGGTGACGAGCCTGCCGATGCGGTCCACCGCGCGGCGCGCAGCGGCGACCAAAGCGGCGCGATCGTCCGGTGTGGCAGCGGCTCCGTCATCAGCCAGACCTGCCAGGGCCGCCTGGGCTGCGGCGAGCTGTTCGCGTGCGTGCTGACTGGTGGCGGCGAACAGGGCGGAGCGGGAACGGAGGTCAGCCTCGTGCTGGGCGGCGTGGGCGTCCTGCTCGTCTTGGCGGCGGCAGGTAATGCCGGCCACCACCTGGACCGCGCAGGCGGACAGGACCCTCGTGTCGTCTGCGCCAAGCACGCGTCCCCGCCCGGCCATCGTGAAGGTCTCGCTGACCGGGAGTTCCACGTCGGCTCCGGGACCTTCTGGCGGCCGTTCGCCTGCGCTGGCCACGATGTCGCAGCACGGGCCTGCGTCATCCTGCCGCCGTTCCAGCAGGCTGACCGCGGCCAGGCCGAACATCTCGCGTATCTCCTCAAGCAGGGCGGGCGGGTCGCCGCGCCCGCGCAGCACGCTGGCCGCGAGCCGGGTGAGCGCTGCCGCCTCCGCGCTCGCCCGCGAGGCCCGCCCGCGGCGCGAGCCAAGCGCAGCCAGGAGCCAGGCGAGCGCCGGCCTGCGCCGGGTTGAACCGTTGCGGCTGACTAGGTGCACGTCGATGTGCTCGGCCCGGCGCGCGAGCCTCGTCGGGGTGCTCTTGCCCGCGACCAGGGTGAGGAGCCGGCTGCGGCGGCTCGCACCGAGAACCACCTGGGTGGCATTCTCGGCACGGGCGAACCGCAGCAGCGTCTCGGCCACGTCGTCACCGGGCAGCTGCTGAAAGCTGCCGCCGAGCAACGCCACAAGCGCCCGCTGGGCATCCAGCGTCGCGGCATGGCCGGCCGCCAGGCCGTCGTCACAGTTCACGTGCACGGCCAGCAGGTCGCTGCCGGGGGTGCGGGCGGCGATCCTGGCGGCACGCCGGATGACGGCCTCATCGTCCTTCTCGCCGGCGATGCCGACGACAATCCGCTCCCTCGCCTCCCATGGCGTGGCGATGCCGTGCTCGGCACGGTACCGCTGCAGGCCCTCCTCCACCCGGTCGGCCAGCCAGAGCAGGGCCAGCTCACGCAGTGCGGTGAGGTTCCCTGGCCGGAAGTAATGAGTAAGCGCGGCCTCGATCCGGTCCGGCGGGTAGACATTGCCATGCACCATCCGCCGCCGCAGCGCCTCCGGGGTCATATCGACCAGCTCGATCTGGTCGGCGCGGCGCGCTATTTCATCGGGCAGGGTCTCGTGCTGCTCCACGCCGGTGACCTGTTTCGCCACGTCGCTGAGCGACTCGAGGTGCTGGATGTTCAGGGTGGTAATGACATCGATGCGCGCGTCGAGCAATTCATCGACGTCCTGCCATCGCTTGGCGTTCCGGCAGCCGGGCACGTTGGTGTGGGCGAGCTCGTCCACCAGCGCGACCTGGGGGCGGCGAGCGAGCACCGCGTCCAGGTCCATCTCGGTGAAGGCCGCACCGCGGTAGCTCATCGAGCGCCGCGGCACCAGCTCCAGTCCCCCGGCCATTGCCGCAGTCAGCCGGCGGCCGTGATCCTCAAGGAGCGCGACGACCACGTCCGTGTCGCGTGACCTGCGCCGCTGGCCTTCGGCGAGCATCGCGTAGGTCTTCCCGACACCGGGCGCTGCGCCGAGATAAACGCGGAGCTGTCCCCTTGCCACAGCTGCGATACTCCTCGCACCCTGAGCCGCCAGACAGGGGAATTCCTCCCTGCTTAACGGGCCGAAAGGCTCATCTGTCCCGGGCCGGCGCACCGCAGCGAGCCCTGGCATGCCCGCAGCCCGGTGGCGAGCCGGTCCTGGACCAGCCGAGAAACGAGCGCAAAACCCGGATGACCCGAACACGCAGCAGGCCAGCCGCCGGATCGCATCAATAACGCCGGCAATTCATGCGCCTCCGGGCGTCTCCCGCGCCGTGATCTATACCCAGCCGACCGCCCCGCAGAGCGGCGCCGTGCACGCCAAGTCAGACCGGCCGTTTCTCACCGAGCGTGAATCTGCAGTCAACGGCGACCAGTCGCCTTATGATCCTCACAGCCGACGCCGGCGCCGCAGGCCCATCACCATCTGAAATATCCAGCGCCGACCCTTGGGGGCTAGATCCGGCCAGCAGATCGCAACTCCGGATTACACATCTGCGGCGCCTTGATTGCCAGCCGGTCCGCAAGAACGCAGATCAGCCGGTTATGCGCTGGTGACGGTCTAACCCGAAGTTGCTGTAGCTCTACGTAGTAATCGTTGGCCTGACCTGGGACTGGGTGTCCGATCCAGCCTTCGTACTGTAGCCAAAATATCCGGCGTGTCACCAGGACTTGGTTACGCGTTCCGCCCTATAGTTGCGGTTTGGGCCAGCAGCCGGCAGCGATGCATGTGGCCAGGATCCGCGGCAGTCACGTGGACAAGCATGGACGCCGCCGTGACTATGAGTCCCGCTACCTGCGGCGCACGTACCGCGACGTCGGCAAGGTCCGGCATGAGACCCTGGCGAACCTGTCCGGGCTGCCGGAGCAGACGGTCGACGCGATCGAGGCGGCGCTGAAGGGCACGCCGCTGGTGCCGGCCGGGCAGGCAGTGACGATCACCGCGTCGCTGCCGCACGGGCACGTCGCGGCCGTGCATGCGATGGCGGTCAGGCTCGGGCTGCCCGCCCTGCTCGGGCCGGCCGGCCGTCAGCGGGACCTGGCGCTGGCGCTGATCATCTCCCGGGTGGTGGCCCCGGCCTCCAAGCTGTCCACCGTATCGTGGTGGGCCGACACCACGCTGGGGACCGATATGGGCGGGGTGCGCGACAATTTTGTAGGTGACTGACAGGTAACTTGCCGCTGACGGCGTGGCGTTGCCGGTCAGGGCCGGGTCAGGCGGTGGCTGTCTGGTTGCGGGGCCGCTGCCAGATCTCTTCCCAGCGGCTGCTGGCCTCGCGGCAGCGCAGGGCGATGATGGCGTCGGCGCCGGGGACGGTCCAGCGCATTCCTGACAATTTCAGGCGTTGTCCGAAGACCGCTTTGCAGCCTGCCTCGACGACGCCGGAGCCGACGAACAGGCCGCGTGAGCGGAACCACTTGTAGCGCATGCGGGGCGCGTTGTTTTCGAAGTAGCCCAGCGCCTTGTCCACCTCGTCTG
>CAWDBS010000058.1:0-228017 GCA_963800415.1 uncultured Actinomycetes bacterium | reverse complement strand
CGTCGAGCTCAAGATTCACCCGGTCAGCTTAGGTCACTGGGTCAGCCCGCCGGGCTCCCGCACTTCTCGCCAGTCGCGGACGTGCTGCTCGAGCGGCACGGCATCACCAGCGACGAGAGCCTGGCGGCGGTGCTGCTGCACAAGTACGGCGGGGCGGTCGCCGGCAGCTCGGCGCTCAGAGCGGGAGCAGGTCGGGGCGCTTGGGCGGTACGCCGTCGCCGCTGGATCCGCCGCCCAGCCGCCGGCGCAGCCACGGGGCCGCGTACTGCCTGGCCCAGCGGGCGTCCTGGCGGCGCGCGGCCAGCCACTGGGCCCGGTTCGCCGGTCCGGAGGCGTGCCGGGCGGGCGTCAGCGGCGCCCGCCAGTCCTCGGTGGCCGGCACCCCCAGGACCTCGCAGGTGCGCAGGGCCACCCGCCGGTGGCCTTCGGTGGTGAGGTGCAGCCGGTCCGGGCTCCAGGCGCGCGCGTCCTTCAGCACCCGCATGGACCACAGGTCGACGAGGTTGCAGCCGTAGTCGTCGGCGATGCCGCGCAGATGCATGTCGTAGGCGGCGATCCGGCCCCGCAGCAGCCGGATCACCGGGAACATGCGCGGATCGAAACCGGTGAAGATGAGCACCCGGCAGCCCGCCGCCTGCAGTTTGGCTACGGCCTGCTCGAACTCCGAGGCCAGCACGTCCACGTCGGACCCGCGCAGGATGTCGTTCCCGCCCGCGGCCAGGCTGACCAGGTCAGGTGCCAGTTCGACGGCCCTCGGCAGCTGCTCGGCGACGACCTCGCCGAGCAGCTTGCCCCGGATGGCCAGGTTGGCGTACCTGAATCCGGGCCGCTGCGCGGACAGGGCGCCGGCCACCCGGTCGGCCCAGCCCCGGAACCCGCCGCCGGGATCCGGGTCATTCAGCCCCTCGGTGAAGCTGTCGCCGATCGCCACGAAGGCGTCTATACCGGGTACCCCGCTACTTTCAGGCATCCCTGCAATCATGCCATTCAGAACCTGGAGTAACTCGCCGGGCCCGGGAGCAGACTAGTGGAATGCGGATGAGACTCGCGGGTACGGCCAGGCTCGCGGCGGCGGCACTCACGGGCGGCGTGCTGGCCGCGGCGGCGGGCTGTGCCGGTTCGTCAGCGGGCGGTTCCGGCGCGGACGGGATCTCGAGCGGCTCCGCGCCGCCGTTGAGGTCGCTGACCTCAGCCCCGGACAGCGCGGGGCATCCCGGCACCGACTGGCCCACGTACGGACACGACGTCGCCCGCACGGGCGTCGCCGCCGGGGTGGCCGCGGCCGGCCCGCTGCACGTGGGCTGGCGGGCGCACCTCGACGGCGCGGTCTACGGCCAGCCGCTGCTGGTCGGCAACATGGTGATCGCGGCGACCGAGAACGACTCCATCTACGCACTCGACCAGGCGACCGGCAACGTCGTCTGGCGGACGCACGCCGGCACGCCGGTGCCGCTGGCCCAACTGCCGTGCGGCAACATCGACCCGCTCGGCATCACCGGAACCCCCGTCTACGACGCGGACAACGGGATCGTCTACGCCGTGGCGGAGACCTCCGGATACCACCACGTGCTGCTCGGCGTCTCGGCCATCGACGGCACCGTCCAGGTGGAGCGCGACATCCCGGCCCCGGACGGGCAGCCCCGCTACGACCAGCAGCGGCCCGCGCTCACGATCGGGAACGGGCGGGTCTACGTGGCGTTCGGCGGCCTGTACGGCGACTGCGGGCCGTACCGGGGCTCGGTGGTGGGCATCCCGCTCAGCGGCAGCGGGGCGATGGTGTCCTACCTGGTGCCGACGCCGCGCGAAGGCGCCGTCTGGGGCACGGCAGGCCCGGTCGCCGGCCCGGACGGCACCCTGTACGTCAGCGTGGGCAACGGCTCGCAGAGCAGTACCAAGTTCGACGGCAGCGACTCGGTGACGGCGCTGTCTGCCGCCCTGCACCAGGTCGGCATCTTCGCGCCGTCCACCTGGCGCGACGATAACGCGCACGACCGGGACCTCGGCTCGACCCAGCCCGCGCTGCTGGACAGCGGGATGCTGCTCGCGCTCGGCAAGAGCGGCACCGCGTACCTGATCAGCGCGGCTCATCTCGGCGGCGTCGGCGGCCAGGTCGCGCAGGCGAACGTCTGCCCCGCGTACGGCGCGGCCGCGGTGGCGGGCAGCACCGTATACGAGCCGTGCGAGCAGGGCGGGATGGCCGCGATCAGCACCGCTGGCGGCAAGATCCACGTGCTGTGGCGCGGGCCGGCCAGCGCCTGGGGTTCCCCCGCCATCGGCGGCGGGGCGGTCTGGGTCACCGACTG
Source organism: uncultured Actinomycetes bacterium (assembly GCA_963800415.1). GTDB lineage: Bacteria > Actinomycetota > Actinomycetes > Streptosporangiales > Streptosporangiaceae > Palsa-504. The sequence goes on along the minus strand of CAWDBS010000058.1, from coordinate 225,714 downwards.
GACCGCCGGGACGCTGTACGAACTCGACCCGGCCACCGGCAAAACCCGGTCCTCGGTGAACCTGGGCACCACGCTGCCGCACTTCGCGTCGCTGTCGATGACCGGCAACTACGCCTTCCTCGGTACTACTGATGGCGTCATGGCAGTGGCCGGCGCCTGAGGCGGGTACCCGGTTCGTTCGGGATGATAGATCTTGGGTCATGGCCTCTGCAGTGTCCTACCTCGAGTCACCGACCCCGGCGTTCCTGTTCGACCTGGACGGGACGCTGATCGACAGCGTCTACCAGCACGTCATCGCCTGGCGGACGGCGCTGACGCGGATCGGCATCGACCTGTCGGTGTGGCGGATCCACCGGCGTATCGGGATGAGCGGCGGGCTGTTCGTGTCCGCGCTGCTGCGGGAGACGGGGCGGTCGCTGTCCAAGGAGGACATCGACCGGCTGCAGCAGGCGCACGCGGCGGAGTACCGCGCGCAGATGGATTCGGTCACGGCGCTGCCCGGGGCGCGTGAGCTGCTCGCCCAGCTCACCGAGGCGGGCGTCCGCTGGGCCATCGCGACCAGCGGGTACGCGGCGACGGCGCGGTCGGCGCTGGCCCTGCTCGGGCTGCCGGAGGACACCCCGATGGTCACCCGGGACCTGGTCCGGCACGCCAAACCGGACCCCGACCTGTTCCTGGCCGCGGCGGCCGAGCTCGGCGTGGACCCCAGGTACGCGATGGTGGTCGGCGACAGCGTGTGGGACCTGCTCGCGGCGCGGCGGGCGGGGGCACTCGGGGTCGGGCTGATGTCCGGCGGGTACGGCCGGGAGGAACTCGAGCGGGCCGGTGCCTACCGGGTCTACGCCGACCCGGCCGAGATGCTCGCCCGCATCGACGAGCTCGGCGTCCGCGCCGACTAGCGCCGCCGAGATGAACCGGGTGGCCTGGCCCATCACGAATGCATGACGCATGCTTTTTGGTGTTCGCCGTCAGGAGGCCGTCAGGAATGGCGCTCGAGGGCGCGGATAGAGGTTATATGGATGGGTACGCGGTCACGGGGGGCGCCGCTATGAACGATGGCGCTCGGTGTCAGTCAGGAGGCGAGTTGCCGTGCCCACGGTGCGTCGGATCATTGTTGGCGTGCATGGGTCTCTAGGGAGCCTGCAAGCGCTGCGGTACGCGGCGGACGAGGCCAGGCAGCGGAATGTGCCGCTGCTGGCCGTCACCGCATGGATTCCTCCGGGCGGTGAGATGGCCGAACGACGGGCGCCCTCCGCCTACCTGCGCAAGGTCTGGCGCGAGGCCGCCTGGGAGCGGCTGTGGGCCGCGTTCGACGCCGGGCTGGGCGGGGTGCCCGCCGACCTGCAGGTCGAACCGCAGGTCGCGCGGGGCGAGACCGGCCTGGTGCTGGTCGAGACGGCGAACCAGCCGGATGACCTGCTCGTCATCGGGACGGGCCGACGGGCTGGGATCGGCCGGGTGCTGCACCGTTCGGTCAGCCGCTACTGCCTGGCGCACGCGCACTGCCCGGTGCTCGCCGTCCCGCCGTCGGCGCTGATGGACGAGATGAGCCACGGCCTGCGTTCCTGGCAGCTCCGGCGGCACGCGCTCATTCCCGACACCCCCGAGGCGTAGCTCCACCCGGCCCTCGGACACCGCGTGGCGGCTTCGTGCGCGGCCGGGGCTGGGCGATATGACGCTCGCGCATGGGTTCCGTTAGGAACCGGACAGCGGGCGCATGGGTCACGCAAGTGGCCTTTATCTGGGGAATTCCGGACCTTTAACTGAGATTCGCCTGGGTGCTGACGCCTGCCCGGGCGAGTTCTACCACTAGCGGCACGTCACTAGGAGTCACCGTGTCGGACCTGTTCTACGTCGGCCTGACGATCGTCGTCTTCGCCGTGCTCCTCCTCATCCTGAAGGGGGTCGAGCGCTTTGAGCGCTGAGAACTGGATCGGGCTGATCGGCGGCGTGCTGCTGACGATCTACCTGTTCGTGGCCCTGATATTGCCTGAGAGGTTCTGATGAACAGCACAGCCGCCGGCTGGCTGCAGTTCGCGCTGCTCGTCGCGGCGCTCGCGGCATGCTACGTGCCGCTCGGCAACTACATGGCGCGCATCTTCACCGCCAAGGATCACTGGCGGGTCGAGCGCGGCATCTACAAGCTCTGCGGGATCGACCCGGAAGCGGACATGAGGTGGAGCGTCTACGTGCGCTCCGTGCTCGCGTTCTCGGTCATCAGCGTGCTGTTCCTGTACCTGATCCAGCGGACCCAGCACTGGCTGTTCCTGTCGGTCGGGATGCCCAACGTCACGCCGGTTACCGCGTGGAACACGGCGGCCTCGTTCACCACCAACACCAACTGGCAGAACTACTCCGGCGAGTCCACCATGAGCTACCTGACCCAGATGTCGGGGCTCGCGGTGCAGAACTTCATGTCCGCCGCGGTCGGCCTGGTGGTCGCGATCGCGATGATCCGCGGGTTCACCCGGTCCAGGACCGACAAGCTCGGCAACTTCTGGGTCGACGTGACGCGCGCCGTGATCCGGCTGCTGCTGCCGCTCGTCGGTTATCGGCGCGCTGGTCCTGGTGGCCGGCGGGGCGATCGAGAACTTCGCCTCCTACCACGTGATCAGCACGCTGTCCGGCGCGCACCAGACCATCGTCGGCGGCCCGGTGGCGTCGCAGGAAGTCATCAAGGAGATGGGCAACAACGGCGGCGGCTTCTTCAACGCCAACTCGGCCCATCCGTTCGAGAACCCGAACCCGTTCACGAACATCTTCGAGATCTTCCTGATCCTGCTGATCCCGTTCAGCTTGCCGCGCACGTTCGGCAAGATGGTGGGCAGCAACAGGCAGGGCTATGCGCTGCTCGCCGTGATGGTGATCATCTGGGCAGTGGCCGTCGGCGGGATCAGCTTCTTCGAGATGCAGCACGCCGGAATCGCGCCGCAGCTCGCGCACGGCGCCGCCGAAGGCACGGAGGTGCGGTTCGGCACGCCAGGCTGCTCGCTGTTCGCCGCGTCCACCACGGTGACCTCGACCGGCGCGGTGAACTGCTTCCATGATTCGCTGACGCCGTTCGGCGGCGCCATCACGCTGATGGACATGGCGCTCGGCGAGATCGCGCCCGGCGGGATCGGGGCCGGCATGTACGGCATCCTGGTCCTGGCCATCGTCACGGTGTTCGTCGCCGGGCTGATGGTCGGCCGGACGCCGGAGTACATCGGCAAGAAGATCCGGCCCACCGAGATGAAGTACGCGGCGCTGTACTTCCTGACCCTGCCCGTGCTCATCCTGACCGCGGCCGGGCTGTCGATCGGCACAAACAAGGGCCAGAGCGCCATCTTCAACCCCGGCCCGCACGGGCTGACCGAGATCATGTACGCGTTCACCTCGATGGCTAATAACAACGGCTCGGCCTTCGCCGGCCTGGGCACCGCGGCTACCTGGTACCAGATGTCCGGCGGCATCGTGATGCTGCTCGGCCGGTTCGCGCCGGAGATCTTCGCCCTGGGCCTGGCCGGGTCGCTGGCCAGACAGGCCCCGGTGCCGCAGAGCGCCGGCACGCTGGATACCAGGACACCGCTGTTCGTCGGCATGCTCGTCGGCGTGATCCTCATCCTCGTCGGCCTGACCTACTTCCCGGCGCTCGCGCTGGGCCCGTTCGCAGAAGGCCTGCATTGAGGGTCATTCAGAACCGGCTAGCGAGCATGGGCGGCCGGTGGTTTCGCGGCGGCCCATGCGAGCGGCCGGTACCCCGGCTACGGCGAGAACCACGTCGGGTCCTGAATGACCCGAATGTTGAAGGAGCACTGCACTGATGTCTGTGACAACGACAACCCCGGGGGCCGCTCCGGCAGACCCCAAACAGGCCGGAGCCGAGCCGCGCCGGGTCGGCGGCGGCCTGCTCGACCCGAAGATGCTGTGGAAGTCGACCCCGGACGCGTTCAAGAAGCTGGATCCGCGAGTCCAGATCAAGAACCCGGTCATGTTCGTGGTCGAGATCGGCGCCCTACTGTGCCTGTACACCGCGATCCGCTCGCCGTCCATCTTCAACTGGACCATCGTGGTCTGGCTATGGCTCACCGTGGTCTTCGCCAACCTCGCCGAGGCGGTGGCCGAGGGGCGCGGCAAGGCGCAGGCCGACACGCTGCGGCGGGCCAAGCGCGAGACGATGGCCCGCAGGCTGCTCAACTGGCGGCCGGGGATTGACCCGTCCGCGCTCCGCGAGGAGTCGGTGGCGGGCACCGCGCTGCAGCTTGGCGACTACGTGGTGGTCGAGGCGGGCGAGCACATTCCCGGAGACGGGGACGTGATCGAGGGCGTCGCGTCGGTGGACGAGTCGGCGATCACCGGCGAGTCCGCGCCGGTGATCCGCGAGTCCGGCGGCGACCGGTCCGCGGTCACCGGCGGCACCACGGTGCTGTCCGACCGGATCGTGGTCAAGATCACCTCCAAGCCGGGCGAGACGTTCATCGACCGGATGATCGCCCTGGTCGAGGGCGCGAAACGGCAGAAGACGCCGAACGAGATCGCGCTGAACATCCTGCTCGCGGCGCTGACCATCATCTTCATGCTCGCGGTGATCACGCTGCAGCCGATGGCGTTCTACTCCAAGGCGCCGCAGAGCCTGGTGATCCTGGTCGCGCTGCTGGTGGCGCTGATCCCGACCACGATCGGCGCGCTGCTGTCCGCGATCGGCATCGCCGGCATGGACCGGCTGGTGCAGCGCAACGTGCTGGCCATGTCCGGCCGCGCGGTGGAGGCGGCCGGCGACGTGAACACGCTGCTGCTGGACAAGACCGGCACGATCACCATCGGGAACCGGCAGGCGACCGAGTTCCTGCCGGTCGGCGGAGCTACCGCGGCGCAGGTCGCCGACGCAGCGCAGCTGTCTTCCATGGCGGACTACACGCCGGAAGGCCGTTCTATCGTGGTGCTGGCCAAAACCCAGTTCGGCCTGCGGGAGCGGCACGAAGGCGAACTGGCCGGGGCCGAGTTCGTCGAGTTCACCGCGCAGACCCGGATGAGCGGCATCGACCTGGCCGACGGCCGCGAGGTCCGCAAGGGGGCCGCCTCGGCGGTGACCCAGTGGATCCGCGACGGCCAGGGTACCGTGCCCGCCGACCTGGGCCCACTGGTGGACGGCATCTCGGCGGCCGGTGGCACGCCGCTGGTAGTGGCCGAACGGGCCAACGGCACCGCGCGGGCCCTGGGCGTGATCCAGCTCAAGGACATCGTCAAGGAGGGCATCTCCGAGCGATTCGCCGAGATGCGCAAGATGGGCATCAAGACCGTCATGATCACCGGCGACAACCCGCTGACCGCCAGGGCCATCGCGGAGGAGTCCGGGGTGGACGACTTCCTCGCCGAGGCGACGCCGGAAGACAAGATGGCGCTGATCAAGAAGGAGCAGGAGGGCGGCAAGCTGGTCGCGATGACCGGCGACGGCACCAACGACGCGCCCGCGCTGGCCCAGGCCGACGTCGGCGTGGCCATGAACACCGGCACCTCGGCCGCCAAGGAGGCCGGGAACATGGTGGACCTGGACTCCAACCCGACCAAGCTCATCGAGATCGTGGAGATCGGCAAGCAGCTGCTGATCACCCGCGGGGCGCTGACCACCTTCTCCATCACCAACGACGTGGCCAAGTACTTCGCCATCATCCCGGCCATGTTCTCGGCCGTGATCCCCGGCCTGGGCAAGCTCAACGTCCTGCACCTGGCCACCCCGAAGTCGGCGATCACCTCGGCGATCATCTTCAACGCGCTGATCATCGTCGCGCTGATCCCGCTGGCGCTGCGCGGCGTGCGCTACCGCCCGGCATCCGCGCAGTCGATGCTCCGCAGGAACCTGGTGATCTACGGCATCGGCGGCCTGATCATCCCGTTCATCGGCATCTGGGCCATCGACCTGATCATCCAGTACATTCCCGGATTCGGAAAGTGACCGGCATGAACCGCCTACCCGTCTTCGTCAGGCAGCACGTCGCGGCGTTCCGCACCCTGCTGGTGTTCACCGTGCTGTGCGGGCTCATCTATCCCGCGGTCATGGTCGGCATCTCCCAGCTGGCCTTCCACAAGCAGGCCAACGGCTCGATGGCGAGCTTCAACGGCAAGGTCGTCGGGTCCAGCCTGCTCTGCCAGGAATTCACCGACGCCAAGGGCAACCCGCTGCCGCAGTACTTCCAGCCCCGGCCGTCGGATGCGGTCGACGCCACGTCCAAGACGGACTACGGCTGCGACCCGGGCTTCTCCGCGGCGTCCAACCTCGGGCCCAACAACCCGGACCTGGTCCAGCTGATCAAGCAGCGGCAGCAGGCCATCGCGGCCTTTGATCACGTCTCGGTGTCGCAGATCCCGCCTGACGCGGTGACCGCGTCCGGCTCCGGGCTCGACCCGAACATCTCGCCGCAGAACGCGGCCATCCAGGTCGACCGGGTTGCCGCGGCCAGGCACCTGCCGGTGTCCGAGGTCAAAGCGCTGGTGGACAAGTACACCCACGGCCGGACGCTCGGCTTCCTCGGCGAGCCGGGGGTGAACGTGCTCGACCTGAACATCGCGCTCGACCAGCTGTCCGCGAAGTCAGGCAGCTGAGCCGCCGATGGCCGAGCCCGCCTCGGAGCCCCGGCCGGGAGATCCCCGGCCGGGGCCCGAGGGCCCGCATTACCCGAACGGAATTCTCATCGTCGAGGACGAGGCCGACCTGGTCCGCGCGCTGCGGATCAACCTGCGGGCCAGGCAGTACGAGGTGCGATGCGCGGGCACCGGCCGGGAGGCGCTGGCCCTGGCCGCGAGCCGCCCGCCGGACGCCATCATCCTCGACCTCGGCCTGCCCGACATCGACGGCACCGAGGTGATCGTCGAACTGCGCCGGTGGTACCGGGCGCCGATCATCGTGCTGTCCGGCCGGACCAGCCCCGGCGACAAGATCGGCGCGCTGGACGTCGGCGCCGACGACTACGTGACCAAGCCGTTCGCGATGGCCGAGCTGCTCGCCCGGCTGCGGGCCGCGCTGCGCCGCGACGACGGAGAGGCGGGCCAGAGCCAGCCGCACGGGGCCGATCGCGTCGGCCAGTGGCTCGTCGACCTCACCGCGCATCAGGTCAGGCGGGCGGCCGCGTACGGGGAAGGGGACAGCCCCGCCGCGCGCTCGGCGGGGAGCTCCGAGCTGGGCCCCGGGGAAAGGGAGACGCTCCGGCTCACCCCCACCGAGTGGCGGATCCTGGAAATCCTGCTGCGCCGCCCGGGCCAGCTGGTCGGGTCGGCGCAGCTGCTGACCGGAGTGTGGGGACCCGGGTTCCAGCAGCGCACCAACTATCTCCGCTTTCACATGGCTCGGCTGCGCCGCAAGCTGGAAGACAATCCGGCGCGCCCCCGCCATCTGCTCACCGAACCGGGCATGGGGTACCGCTACCAGCCGTGACCGGTGATTTACGAGCTCTCTTCAACGGGTTGGCGACTTTCCGCCCATCGGCAATACGCGGTCGCCCGGGTATGCCGCAAAATGTGAAGCGGGACTACCCCAGGGGAGCTCAGATGAAGGCACTGGCCGCGGCCGATCCGCGCGTGATCGGCGAATACCGGTTGCGCGCGCAACTCGGCGCGGGCGGCATGGGCCGGGTCTACCTCGGGCTCTCCCCGGCCGGCCGGGCGGTGGCCATCAAGGTCGTGCACCCGGACCTGGCCAGCGACGCCGAGTTCCTGCGCAGGTTCGGCCAGGAAGTCGCGGCGGCGCGGGCTGTCAGCGGGATCTACACCGCGCCGGTCGTGGCCAGCGGGCTGAACGAGCGCCCGCCGTGGCTGGCCACGGCGTTCGTGCCGGGCCCCTCCCTGGACCAGGTCGTCACCGAGCACGGGCCGCTGCCCGACCAGGCGCTGCGGCCGCTGCTGGCCGGCCTGGTCGAGGCGCTGCAGGCGATCCACGCCTGCGGCGTGGTGCACCGCGACCTCAAGCCCGCCAACGTGCTGCTGGCCGCCGACGGGCCGCGGGTGATCGACTTCGGCATCTCCCGCGCCGCCGACGGGACCGCGCTGACCGCGGCGGGCGTGGTGTTCGGCACGCCGGGCTTCATGTCACCCGAGCAGGCCGAGGGACGGGGCGCCGGCCCCGAGAGCGACGTCTTCGCGCTCGGCTGCGTGGTCGCCTTCGCGGCGGCTGGCGCGTGTCCGTTCGGCACCGGGACCGCGGCTGCCATCTTGTACCGCGTGGTGCACGCCGAGCCCGCCCTGGACGGGGTACCGCCGCAACTGCGGGAGGTGATCGCCGCTTGCCTGGCCAAGGACCCGGCCGCCCGCCCCACGCTGCGGGCGCTCTCGGGCGTGATCTCCTCCCGGCTGGACGCGACCGGGCCGTCCGCCGTGTCGTTCTGGCCGTCGTCGGTGGCCGGCCTGATCGGTGCCTATCAGGCCAGGCTGGAGCAGGAGACCCGCGGCGGCGGCAGGCCCGCGGGGGCCGAGGGGTTTTCCTGGGCCGCGCCGGTGTACCCACCGACCACACCGTCCGACCCGGGGCACGACCGGCCCGTACCACAGCCGCCTCCGTCTCAGCAGCCGCAGCCGCCCCGGCCGGGTCCCGGCCCGCGCTGGCCGTACCCCGGCCCGGGTGGCGTGCAGGCCAATCCGGGCGCGCAGGCGATGCTCGGCTCCCAGGCGATGCCACAGGGCAATGGCGGCCCGCAGGGCAGCGTGGGCGTGCAAGCCAGCCCCGGCTCCCAGTCCAGTCCCGGCTCCCAGGGATACGGCGGCGCGCAGGCGTCACAGCCGCCGGGTTTCGCCAGCGAGCAGGCGTCACCGCCGCCGTACGCCGCGCCGCGCGGCTACCTCCCCGCCAGCGGCGCGCAGCCCCCGATGGGCTATCCCCAGCCGTACCGGCCCGGATCGCGAGGACCGATTACCCCGCTGCCCGCCAGCATGGTCACCGCGGTCCGGCTGATGTACGCCGGGGCGGCCTACGCGCTGGTGTGGGCGATCGGCGTCATCACGGTCTCGGCCAGCATCGTCAAGAACCATCCCGTCGTCACCGCTGGCGGCGATCACCGGCTGGCCGGGGCGGTGACTCTGGCCGTCTTCCTGTCCATCGCCGAGATCGCGCTCTGGCTCGGCATCGCGCGGGCCTGCCGGAGGGGGAGCAACGGCGCCCGCGTTACCGGCACGGTTCTGTTCGCCGTCGACACGCTCGGCCTGCTCGGCGTGGTCGTCAGTTCGCAGCCGGGCCTTGGACCGGCCAAGGTGCTGACGCTGATCGGCTGGCTGATCGGCTGTGGCGCGGTGGTGTCCCTGTGGCAGCGCCCGTCCAGCGCGTTCTTCCACGCCCGGGCCTCGGTCAGCCGTTAAGCACGGGGCGTCCGTGTTCCGCACGGATCTCTCGGCGGCCGCTCTCACCTGGGACACCCCCTGGCCGGCGATGACGTGGACGTCGATGCCGAACGCGCCCGCCTCCCTGATGATCCGGACCACGTTGGATCCGCCGCCGGTCAGTTGTTGCCACCGGTTGCGCCGGCTGGCCCCGATCACGATCTGGGTGATCTGATGGCGCCGGGCGAAGCTGGCGACGGCCCGCGCGGGATCGTCGTCCTGGATCTCGTGCCAGCGGGCGCCGACGTCCGCCGCCAGTTCCCGTAGCTTCTCGATCGCCTGGCGGTTCTGCGGACGGGTCGCGTCACTGACGGTGACGTGGACGACGTCGGGTTCTCCCTTGAGCCTGGATGCCATCCGGGCCGCCCGCCGCACCAGGGCGTCGGCCCCGGGACCCGCGGTGACGGCCACCATGACGCGTTCACAGGTCTCCCACACGACGCTGGATTCGCGCCGCCGCAAATGCTCCAGGAGGTCTTCGTCCGTCTCGTCGGCCAGGAACCGCAGCGCCAGCTCGCGCAGGGCGATCAGGTTGTCGGTGCGGAAGAAGTTGGTCAGCGCCTGGGAGACCTTCGCCTTCGGGTAGATGTTGCCATGCAGCATCCGGCGGCGCAGCTGCTCCGGCGACGAGTCGACCAGCTCGATCTGGTCGGCCTTGCGCACCACCCAGTCCGGCACGCGCTCGCGGACCCGGGCCCCGGTCATGTGCTCGACCTCGTCGGCGATGCTCTCCAGGTGCTGGATGTTGACCGTGGTGATGACGTCGATCCTCGCCGCGAGGATCTCCATGACATCCTGCCAGCGCTTCTCGTTCTGGCCTGATCCCGGCACGTTGGTGTGGGCGAGCTCATCCACGAGCGCGACCTCGGACCGTCGGCGCAGCACCGCGTCGAGGTCCATCTCGTCAAGGCGGCTGCCCCGGTACTCCACCACCTTGCGCGGAATGACCTCCAGGTCACCGATCAGCTGCTCGGTGAGCGGCCGGCCGTGGCATTCCACGAACCCGACGACGACGTTGGTGCCCCGCTGCTGCCGCCGATGACCCTCGTTGATCATGGCGTAGGACTTCCCGACGCCCGCGGCCGCGCCGAGGTAGATCCGGAAGTGACCAGCCGCCTCGACCGCTTCGGCGTCGCCGCCGGCTGGGCCGTCCGCCGCGTGGATGCTCATGGCTCCCATTCTGGTCGCCGCCCATCGCCGCGGCCAGCAGGAAGTCGCTTAGAGTCAGGCCAAAACCGCATGGAGCCTGTCAGGATCTCCGGAATCCCGCACGGGCAGTCGTAGCGTCATAACCGGCCTGTTCCACGGGATCAAGGATCTGGTGAGTCCATGACAGTCGTCGTGGGCATCCTGCTCGCCATCTCCATCGCGGTGTTCATTTACCTGGGCGTCGCGATGTTCACGCCGGAGCGGTTCTAGTGCGGCCGGCATGACTGACATCATTCTCATCGTCATCATCGTCGCCTTCTTCGCGGCGGCCGCCCTGCTGGTCAGGGTCCTGGATGGCATGATCGCCCGCAGCAGCGAGGACAGCGACGCCGGGGACGAACTCGAGCCCGGGGGGCGGGCATGACCGAGCGTGCCGTCCCCGCCCCGGAGGCTCCGGCCGCGCCGCAGGCGCACGCCCGGCCGCCGAAGGTCCGCACCCGGCCGACCGCCTCGTCGTTCGAGCCGTCAATCATGCGCCGCGCCGCCGGCCAAGCGTTCATTAAGCTCGATCCGCGCAGGATGATCCGCGTCCCCGTGATGTTCGTGGTCGAGATCGGCAGCGTGATCACCTCGGTCGAGTTCCTCAGCCGGCCTGACGTGTTCGTCGGGCTGGTCACGCTGTGGCTGTGGGCGACCGTGCTGTTCGCCAACTTCGCCGAGGCGGTTGCCGAAGGCCGGGGAAAGGCGCAGGCCGACACCTTGCGCCGTGGCCGCCAGGAAACCGTCGCCCACCTGCTCAGGCAAGACGGCGGCACCGACGAGATCCCGTCGACCCAGCTGCTGGCCGGCAACCTGTGCGTGGTCACGGCCGGGCAGGTCATCCCGGGCGACGGCGACGTGGTGGAGGGGATGGCCGTCGTCGACGAGTCGGCGATCACGGGCGAGTCGGCGCCGGTGATCCGGGAGTCGGGCGGTGACCGCAGCGCGGTGACGGGCGGCACGGTCGTCCTGTCCGACCGGATCGTGGTCCAGATCACCTCCAACCCAGGCGAGACGTTCTTCGACCGGATGATCGCCCTGGTCGAGGGGGCGAGTAGGCAGAAGACGCCGAACGAGATCGCGCTCGACATCCTGATCGCCGGGCTGACGCTGATCCTGCTGGTGGCGGTGGTCACGCTGCAGCCGATGGCCATCTACGACAAAGCCATCCAGTCCACGGCGGCCCTGGTCGCACTGTTCGTCTGCCTGGCCCCCACCACGATCGGCGGCCTGCTCTCCGCGATCGGCATCGCCGGCATGGACCGGATGGTGCAGCGGAACGTGCTGGCCATGTCGGGGCGAGCGGTCGAGGCGGCCGGAGACTGCTCCACGCTGCTGCTCGACAAGACGGGCACCATCACCTACGGGAACCGGATGGCCGCCGAGTTCATCCCCGTCTCGGGCGTCACCGAGCGTGAGCTGGGCGAGGCGGCCTACCTGTCCAGCATGGCCGACGAGACACCCGAGGGCCGCTCGATCGTCGACTTGGCGGAATCCCGCTACCCGCTCGTCCCGCCGGAAACGGCATCGACCTCGGGCCACGGCGGGTCAGGAAAGGGGCCGCCGACTCGGTACGGCGCTGCGTGGAGGACGCTGGCGGAACCATTCCGCATGACCTGGCTCCGGTGGTGCAACGGATCGCCGGCGGCGGCGGAACGCCCCTGGTGGTCGCGGACGGCCCGCGGGTCCTCGGCGTCATCCACCTGAAGGACACGGTTAAGGAAGGCATGACCGAGCGGTTCCGCCAGCTGCGCGACATAGGCATCCGGACGGTGATGATCACCGGTGACAATCCCCTCACCGCCAGCGCCATCGCCGCGGAGGCCGGCGTCGACGACTTCCTGGCCGAGGCCACGCCCGAGGATAAGCTCGCGCTGATCCGGCGCGAGCAGCGCGGCGGGCACATGGTGGCGATGACCGGTGACGGCACCAACGACGCGCCGGCGCTCGCGCAGGCCGATGTAGGGCTGGCCATGAACACCGGGACGCAGGCGGCCAAGGAAGCCGGCAACATGGTCGACCTGGACTCCAACCCGACCAAGCTGATCGAGGTCGTCGAGGTGGCCAAGCAGCTGCTGATCACCCGCGGCTCGCTGACGACCTTCTCCATCGCCAACGACGTGGCCAAGTAATTCGCGATCATCCCGGCGATGTTCGTCGTGGTGTACCCGAAGCTGCGGGTGCTGAACATCATGCACCTGGACAACCCGCACACGGCGATCCTGGCCGCCGTGATCTACAACGCCCTCATCATCCCGGCGCTGATCCCGCTCGCCCTGCGCGGGGTCAAGTTCCGGCCGCTCGACGGCGCCGCCATCCTGCGGCGGAACGGCCTCATCTACGGCGTCGGCGGGATCATCGCCCCGTTCGTGTTCATCAAGCTCCTCGATCTCCTGCTGACCGCGATCGGACTGCACTGACATGCGCTCGGCTATCTTCCGGCAGCTCACCGCCAGCATCCTCATGCTCCTCGCCGTGACGCTCGCCTTCGGATTCCTCTATCCGCTCGTCGTCACCGGCCTGTCCCAGCTGCTCTTCCACAAGCAGGCGAACGGCTCGCTCGTCTACTCCCACGGCAAGCTGGTCGGGTCCGCGCTGCTCGGGCAGGGGTTCACCGACAGCGAGGGCAACTCGCTGCCACGGTACTTCCAGCCGCGTCCCTCAGCTGCGGGGCCGGGTACGACGGGAGCAGCAGCGGCGCGACCAACCTCGGGCCGTCGAACCCGCTGCTCATCGGATTCGTCCCGGGCGTGAACACGGTGGGCCTGAACGGCGAGCCGTCGGCGGGAAATCCCTTCGCGTCCGCGTCCGATCCGCAGGGAAACCCGGTGACTAGCCCGTCGCCCGGCCGGAAATACGCGAAGACCAGCAGCGGCGGATACGTCTGTGACCCGAACACCATCCCGGCCCGCGCCATCGCCTACCGGCAGTTCAACGGGCTGCCAGCCGACGCCTCGGTGCCCGTTGACGCGGTGACGGCGTCCGGGTCCGGGCTTGATCCCGATATCTCCTGCAAAACGCCCTGGACCAGGCGCAGCGGGTCGCCCGGGCGCGGCACCTGCCGGCCAGCCAGGTGATCACCCTCGTGCACCGCTACACCCAGGACCGGCAATGGGGTTTCCTCGGCGAGCGCGCGGTCAACGTCCTCAAGCTCAACCTCGCACTGGATGGCCTGACATGAGCGCCCCTGGATGGGAACAGCTGCTGTTCGTCGCCGCGGTGACCGCGATCGCCGCCCCGCTGCTCGGCCGCTACCTGGCGGCGACGTTCAGCGGCGGCAGCGCTTCCGGAAACAGCGCCGCCGGCCACCGCGCGCCGGGGGACCGCGTGTTCCTGCCGGTCGAGCGGCTGGTGTACCGGGTCCTCGGCGTCGACCCGGAAAGCAGCTGGACCTGGCGCGCCTACGCCCTCGCGGTGCTCGCCTTCGGCCTGGCGTCCACGCTCCTGCTCTACCTGATCTTGCGGCTGCAGGGGGTGCTGCCGCTGAACCCGACGCACGCGAAGGGCATGTCGCCGCTTCTTTCCTTCAACACCGCCATCAGCTTCATCACCGGCACCAACTGGCAGGTGTACGAGGGAGAGACCCAGGCCAGCTACCTCACCCAGATGGCCGGGCTGGTGGTCGCGCAGTTCACCGCGGCCGGCATCGGGCTGGCGGTGGCACTGGCCGTCGTCCGCGGCATAACCGGAAAGACGCGCTCCATCGGCAACTTCTGGGTGGATCTCACCAGGAGCCTGGTGCGTGTCTTCGCGCCCATATCCATCCTTTCCGCGCTGGTCCTGGTGAGCCAGGGCGCGGTGCAGACCTTCAGCGGCTTCCGCACCGCCGCGACGCTCGCGGGCGGCACCCAGACCATTCCCGGCGGCCCGGTCGCCTCGATGGAGGTCATCAAGCTGCTGGGCACCAACGGCGGCAGCTTCTACGGTGCCGGAGGCGCCCACCCGTTCGAGAACCCCACCGCGTTCACGAACATGTTCGACCTTCTGCTTGTCATCGTGCTGCCGTTCGCCATCGTCTTCATGTTCGGCCGACTCATCGGCAGGCCGCGGCAAGGGCACGCCATCGTCGCGGTCATGGTCATCATCTTCTCGGCCACACTCTGGTCTCGATGCAGGCCGAACTGCACGGTAACCATCTGCTGCCGGCGTCGGTGTCCCAGGCGGCGAGCAGCGTCAGCCCCGGCGGGAACATGGAGGGTAAGCAGACCCTGTTCGGCCCGGAGGGCTCGGCGCTCATGACCGTCGGGACCATGGGCACGACGGCGGGCGCCACCGATTCGGCTCTTGACAGCTACACCCCGGTCGGAGGCACGGGAGCGTTCGCCGGGATCCTGCTCGGCGAGATCAGCCCGGGCGGTGACGGCGGCGGTCTCTACACCATCCTGGTGCTCGCACTGCTGGCCGTGTTCGTGGCCGGCCTGATGGTCGGCCGCACCCCGGAATTCCTCGGCAAGAAGATCCGCGCGCCGCAGATGAAGCTCATCCTCGCCTACGTGCTGGCCATCCCCACGACGGTCCTCATCCTCGGCGGCACCTGCCTGGTGATCGCGGCCGGCACCGGCTCGGTTCTCAACCCCGGCCTGCACGGCCTGACCGAGGTCACCTACGCCTACGCCTCGGTGGCGCAAAACAACGGCTCCGCCTTCGCCGGGCTCGCGGCGAACACGCCGTGGTACGACACGACCCTCGGCCTGGCCATGCTCATCGGGCGTTTCGCTCCGATCGTGCTGGCCCTGGCCATCGCCGGCTCGCTCGCCGGGGCGCGCGTGCACGCCCGCACCAGGGCCACGCTCGACACCGCCGGCCCGACCTTCGTGGCGTTCCTGCTCGGCGTGATCGTGATCGTCGGCGGCCTGATCTACTTCCCCATGCTAATCCTCGGCCCGATCGGCGAGCGTATCGTCGGGTAGAACAGGGCCGGGCCATAGGCGTCGCCCGGCCGTGCTGACGTGCGGAATTCCTGTCCTGGAGGCTTTGCTTCACAATGGAGGCCAGCGGCTAAGAGAGCAGGCTGGCTAGATGGCGGAGAAGGAACAGGCCGGAAATGGCTGACAGCGACGGCCGGATAGCGTCCGGTAGGCCGGACCAGAACGGCTCGGCGGCCTCGCCGCGGCCGGCGGCGTCTGGCAGCCCGGCTGCCGATGGCAGCGCCGCGGGCCGGCCGGGACGGGGCCATCTGCGGATTTACCTCGGTTCCGCGGCCGGCGTGGGCAAGACCTACGCCATGCTCGGCGAGGGGCACCGCCGCGCCGAGCGCGGCGCCGACGTCGTCGTGGGGTTCGCCGAGGCGCACGGGCGCCCGCAGACCAGCGCGCTGCTCGACGGCCTGGAAACCGTACCCCGGGCCCGGCTGGAGTACCGTGGGTCGACCTTCGAGGAAATGAACCTGGACGCGGTGCTCGCCCGCCGGCCGGAAATCGCCCTCGTGGACGAGCTCGCGCATACCAACGTCCCCGGCTCGCGCAACGAGAAGCGCTGGCAGGACATCGAGGAACTGCTCGACGCCGGGATCGACGTGATCTCCGCCGTCAATATCCAGCACCTGGAATCCCTCAACGACGTGGTCGAGAAGATCACCGGCGTGCCACAGCGGGAAACCGTGCCGGACGCGATCGTCCGCGCGGCCGACCAGGTCGAGATGGTCGACATGACGCCCGAGGCGCTGCGCCGCCGGATGGCGCACGGGAATATCTACCCGCCGGAGAAGATCGACGCGGCGCTCACCAACTACTTCCGCAGCGGGAACCTCGCCGCCCTGCGCGAGCTGGCCCTGCTCTGGCTGGCCGACAAGGTGGACGAGGGCCTGCAGCGCTACCGCACCGAGCACAAGATCCAGGGCGCCTGGGAGGCCAGGGAGCGGGTGGTGGTAGCGCTCACCGGCGGCCCGGAAGGCAAGACGCTGATCACGGCGGGCCGCGCGGATCGCCGCCCGGTCCGCGGGCGGCGACCTGCTGGCGGTGCACGTCACCAAGTCCGACGGCCTGACCGGCGCCGATCCGGCCGCCCTGGCCGGCCAGCGGCGGCTGGTCGAATCGGTGGGCGGCACCTATCACCAGGTCGTCGGCGACGACATCTCGGAAGCCCTGCTCACCTTCGCCCGGGCGGAGAACGCGACCCAGCTCGTGCTCGGGGCCAGCCGCCGGTCGTGGCTGGCCGCGATGCTCACCGGCCCTGGCATCGGTTCCCGGACCATCCGCGGCTCCGGCGACATCGACGTGCACATCGTCACTCACGGGCATATGGGCCGGGGCCGAGGCCTGCTGCCGCGGGCCCGCGGCGCGATCGCGCCGCGCCGGAAGCTGGCCGGGTACGTGCTGGCCGCCGTGCTGTCGCCGGCCCTGACCGTCGTCCTGGCCAGTCTGCGGAACGGGCTCAACCTGACCAGTGACGTGCTGATGTTCCTCGTCGCGGTGATCCTGGTCGCACTGGTCGGCGGCTTCGCCCCCGCCGTGCTCGGCGCCATCATCGGCTCGCTGCTGCTCAACTATTACTTCACCCCGCCTATTCACCAGTGGACGATCTCGCAGGCGAATAACGCCCTCGCGCTCGGCGTGTTCGTCGTCGTCGCGCTGCTGGTCAGCCGGGTGGTGGACATCGCGGCCCGGCGCACCACGCAGGCGGCGCGGGCCAACGCGGAATCGGAACTGCTGGCTACCACGGCCGGCAGCGTACTGCGCGGCCAGCAGGGACTCAGCGCGCTGCTCGACCGGGTCCGGGAAGCATTCGGCATGGATTCGGTCACGCTGCTGGAGTGCACGTCATCGGACGGACAGCAGCCCGCCGACGCCTCCACCGGCCGGATCCGGGGCGTACCCGGCGCCTGGCACGTCGTGGCCAGCCGCGGTGAACCCGCCGTCACCCAGCCGGACGAGGCGGATGTGGAGGTGCCGGTCGCCGACTCGCTCTTGCTGGCCCTGCGCGGCCTGCCGCTGCCGGCCGCGGACCGCCGCGTGCTCGGCGCGTTTGCCTCCTACGCGGCCGTCGCGCTCGACCAGCAGCGGCTGGCCGCCGAGGCCCAGGCGGCCAAGCCGATCGCGGCCGCCGACCGGATGCGGACCGCGCTGCTCGCCGCGGTCAGCCACGACCTGCGCACGCCGCTGGCATCCGCCAAGGCGGCCGTGACCAGCCTGCGGTCGCCGGAGGTGAACTGGGCGGCCGAAGACCACGACGAACTGCTCGCCACGGCGGACGAGTCCCTGGACCGGCTGACTCACCTGGTCGATAACCTGCTGGACATGAGCAGGCTGCAGGCCGGCGCGCTGTCCCTGTTCCCGCGGCTGGCCGGCCTGGAAGAGATCGTGTCCCGCGCGCTGGACAACCTGGACCCCGCCGCCCGGGGCATCACGGTGGACATACCAGAGTCACTGCCCGAGATCAACGTGGACCCGGCCATCCTCGAGCGCGTCATCGTGAACCTGACCGAGAACGCGTTGCGCTACTCACCGGCGGGCAAGCCGCCGCTGCTGACCGCCAGCGCACTGGGCGACCGGGTGGAGCTGCGCGTGGTCGATCGTGGCCCGGGCATACCCGAGGCAGACAAGGACCGGATGTTCGTGCCGTTCCAGCGGCTCGGTGACACCGACAACACCACCGGCGTGGGACTCGGCCTGGCGCTGTCGCGGGGGCTGACCGAGGCGATGGGCGGGACGCTCACCGCCGAAGACACACCGGGCGGCGGGCTGACCATGACGGTGTCGGTGCCGGCCGTCACCGAGCCGGATTACGAGTGCGAGCCGGGCCACCGGGAGCGCGAGGCCACGGGGGGGACAGGCCAGTGACGCGGGTGCTTGTCGTCGACGACGAACCGCAGATCCTTCGGGCGCTGCGGATCAACCTGAGGGTACGCGACTACGACGTGCACGTCGCCGCCACCGGGGCCGAGGCGCTCGAGGTGGCCGGCCGCTATCCGCCCGACCTGGTGATCCTCGACCTGGGCCTGCCCGACCTGGACGGCGTGGAGGTGATCCAGGGCTTGCGCGGCTGGACGAAGGCGCCCATCATCGTGCTGTCCGGCCGGGCCGACAGTGTGGACAAGGTCGAGGCGCTCGACGCCGGCGCCGATGACTATGTGACCAAGCCGTTCGGGGTCGAGGAACTGCTTGCCCGCATGCGGGCCGCGGTCCGGCGCACCGGGACCGCCGAGGACCTGCCCAGGATCCAGCTTGGCCACCTGGTCGTCGACCTGGCCGCCAAGCGCGTCACCCGGCAAGCCCCTGTCCCGGCGGGCGGCGGAACTCCGGCTCAGGCCGATGGCATCAGGCTCACCCCGACCGAATGGCACCTGCTCGAAGTGCTGCTCAGGAACCCGGGCAAGCTGCTCAGCCGCAACCAGCTGCTGACCGAGGTGTGGGGGCCGGGGTACGCCGACGCCACCGGCAACCTGCGGCTGTACATGGCTCAGCTGCGCCGCAAGCTCGAACCGGACCCGGCCCGGCCGCACTGGCTGATCACCGAACCTGGCATGGGCTATCGCTACCAGCCCGGCCCCGAACAGTACAGCCCCGAGCCGGACCCGGCATCCGGATAACGCGGGGCTCACCAGGGGAAGGGCTGGCCATCCCGGGTGAGGGTGCCGGTGGGGCCGCCGTTGGGGATGGTAACCGCCCAGATGACGCTGGCCGCGGCCTGGGTGAGCGAGCGGCCCTCCGGGTGACTCTCGCTGGCGGGCCAGCCCGGGCAGACCGCGTTGACGAGAATGCCGTCCCGGGCCAGCTCCGCGGCGAGCAGCCGGGTGAGCGCGTTGAGCCCGGCCTTGGAGACGCCATAGGCGGGTGAGCCGCCGGTCATCACCGAGATCGAGCCGCCTTCGCTGCTCACGTTCACGATCCTCGGCCGCGTGCTGGAGCGCAGCATCGGCAGCAGCGCGTGAATCACCCGCCACGGGCCGAACATGTTGACGTCGATCGCCTCCGCGACCGTGCCCAGGTCGGCGTTGCTCGCCGTGGCCCACCGGTCGTAGACGGTCGAGGCATTGTTCACGAGCACGTCGGTGCGGCCGAACCGCTCCTTCACCCACTCGGCCATCGAGGCGACGCTGATGGAGTTGTCCACCTCAAGCTGGCAGGCGACGATCCGGCTTCCCTCGGGATCGAGCTCCTTCGCGGCCAGCTCCCCCTTCCTCAGGTCACGGGAGCCGAGCACCACAGCGAAGCCGAGCAGGGCCAGCTGCCGGCACACCTCACGCCCCACGCCGCGGTTGCCGCCAGTCACCACAGCCACCGGCAGATCAGCGTACACGCGCATCACCAGAGCGAGCCACGACCGCGACGTTTGTCATGGCAGTCATCTTGCCACCCGCTGATCACCGCCCTGACCCCCAAGAAGCCAAATCGTCATCTAACGGCTAGGTCAGGGGCGGACGCCTGGCCGCCGAGTACTAAGGACCCTTGGCGGCCCGATCACACGGGTCTATCGTTTTAGCCAGGTGAGCCGGGAAGCCTGGTCGGCACGTTCGTGACCGTGGAACTGGCCCATCAGGAGGCGCGATGCCTGGTTACTTGACCCGGGACCGGCTGGCGGTGCTGGCCGCACTCGCCGCACCCCTGGCGCTGGCCGCGGTGCTGGTGCCGTTCCGGGCCAGCTTCCCCAACACCGACGCGGCGCTAGCGCTGCTGCTGGTGGTGGTGGCAGTGGCCGCGAACGGCTACCGGCTGGCCGGCGTCCTCGCGGCCGTGTCGACGGCGGTGTGGTTCGATTTCTTCCTCACCCAGCCCTACGAGCGGTTCAGCATCACCCACCGGACCGACATCGAGACGACCGTCCTGCTGCTCGTGATCGGCATCGCGGTCACCGAGATCGCCGTCTGGGGGCGCCGCCAGCACCTGACCGCGAGCAGGCGCGCCGGTTACCTGGACGGAATCAACAGCGCCGCGCAGGCGGTGGCGGCCGGGGGCTCCGCGTCGGCACTGACCGGCCAGGTCACCAGCCAGCTCACGCAGTTGCTCTCGCTGCGCTCATGCGAATTTCAGTACGGGGTCGCCGGGCTCGGCCGGCCTGCGCGGCTACGGCGTGACGGTTCGGTCACCATCGGGCAACGAGCCTGGGACGTGGACGCCGAGGGTTTCCCCCGCGCCACCGACACGGAACTGCTCGTGGAAAGCGGCGGCATCTTCCAGGGCCGGTTCCTGATGACCCCGGCACCCGATGCACGGCCCACGCTGGAACAGCGGCTGCTGGCGGTCGCGTTCGCCGACCAAGTCGGCGCCGCGCTGGCCACGAGCCACCCCGTTGACCAGAGCTGACGGCAACCTTACCGCGCGCCCAGACGGCGGGGGCTGAATGCCGGGAATGCTACTGTTCGCCGCCGGGGTGGCGGTGAGCCTGGCCGCGAGCTGGCTGCTGGTCTCGCGGCTGGAGCGGCTCGGCGAGCGGGCCGGGTTTTCCGAGGCGTGGCTGGGGCTGGTCGCGGCGCTGGCCGCCGATACCCCGGAGATCACCTCCGCGGTGACCGCGCTTTCCCGGGGCCAGACCAGCGTGGGGGCGGGGGTGGTGATCGGGTCGAACGTCTTCAACCTGGCGGCGCTGCTGGGACTGGCCGCGCTGGCCGCCGGGCGGATCGCCTTCCACCGCCGGGTGGTGCTGCTGGGCGGGGTGCCAGGGGTGTGGGTGGCCGTCGCGACCCTGCTGACGGTGACGGCGCTGGCGCCCGTGGCCGGGCTGACGCTGACCGCGGTGGTGCTGGTGCCCTATGTGACCGTGCTGGGGATGCGCCGGGCCCGGATGGAGAGCCTGCGGCTGCCCGTCCGGTGGACGCGCTGGCTGGTCGCGGCGGTCCACGAGGAGGAGACCGAGCTGGCCGAGGCGATCAGGCCCCGGCGGGGCACCTGGTGCGACGCGATCGCCGCGGCCGGGGCGCTGATCGCCGTCGTCGGGGCGAGCACCGTCATGGAGGTGACGGCCACCGCCCTGGGGCACCGGTACGCGGTCGCCGACATCATCACCGGCGCGCTGGTGCTGGCCGTGGTGACCAGCTTGCCGAACGCGGTGACCGCGGTGTACCTGGCCAGGCGGGGCCGCGGGGCGGCGGTGCTGAGCACCGCGCTGAACAGCAACGCGATCAACGTCGTGGCGGGCCTGCTCATCCCGGCGAGCCTGGCCGGGCTCGGACCGCGCTCCGGCCAGGGCACGCTGGTGGCCGGGTGGTATGCGGGCCTCACCGTATTCGCGCTCGCGCTCGCCTACCGTGGCCACGGCCTGGGCCGTATCTCCGGGGCCGCGATCATCCTGGGGTACCTGGCGTTCGTGACCGCCCTGGTCATCTCCGTGGCCCAGGGCGACGTCCGGCCGGCCACGGCCGTCATCCCCGCGGCTGTCATCGCCGTGGCCGGCGTGGTGCTGCTGACCTGGCCGGCCCGCGGACGGGCGGCCCGCCGGCGATGGGGCCGCCGGCGATGGGCCAAGGATGGCACCGGCGCCTGACCGGACGCCGGACACGAAGCTACCCCCAGGTAACGACCAGGCCGTCCTTTTCGCCGAAGCGCTCCAGGTGCCGGCCGGTCACGTCCTTCACCCGGTCGAGCGTCTCACCGTCCTCGGCGTCGGCCCGCATGACCAGCGCGTCGTCCTGGACCGTCAGCGTCGTGGTGCCGCCGAACCCCCACTTGAGCACCGTAGCCGACGGCTCCTCGACGACCTCCACCTTGTTCCCGAAATGGCTGGCGAGTTGCTTACGGTAGCGCTCGCCGCGGTCCGTCGCGACCCGCGACGTTGCGGTAACTGTCATCTTCCCAGGTTCTGCCAATTCCTAGGCGAAGGCCACGATGACGACGATGATCGCGATGATCACCACGGCCCCGGCGATCAGCACGGCGGGAGACACCGACGAGCGCCGCGCCCGCGTGACCTCCTCGTCGCCGCGCTCTACGAAGGCCCGGAAGCGTCCGGTGTTGGCACTCGGATCCTGCTCGAACTCCGACATGTGCACGACTTTAGCTGGTCAGCCGCCGACCAGAGGTTCGATTCAGCGCAACGGAGCCAGCGCGTCGACCCGGTCGACCAGCCGAGAGAGTACAATCACGCTCTTGGTCCGGACCACGAACGACTCGGCGCGGATACGCTCCATCACATCCTCGAAGTGCCGGACGTCCGCGGCCCTGATGTGCACCAGGGCGTCCGCTTCCCCGGTGACCGTGCACGCGTCCACGACCTCGGGATACCGCCGGACCGCGATGCCGATCTCCTCGGGCGAGGTGCGCCCGCCGCAGTACAGCTCCACGTACGCCTCGGTCGTCCAGCCCATCGCGGCCGGGTCCACCCGGGCGGAGAAGCCGGTGATCGCGCCCCCGGCCCGGAGCCGGTCCACCCGCCGCTTGACCGCGGGCGCCGACAGGCCCACCTGGCTGCCGATCACCGCATAGCTGGCCCTGGCGTCCTTGATCAGCGCGGCGACGATCTGCGCGTCGATGTCGTCCACGAGCCCAGCCGCCCCCCAGTGCTGTCGACCCCAGTGGTGTCGACCCGCAGTATTAGTCGACCCGGTGTTAGTCGACGCCGTCGGACAGAGCCGGGATGCGCGGCGGCTTGACCTGGGCGAGATTGTCCCGCGCCGGATTCCGGTGCCCGGCGGGACCCGCCGCGAAGGCCCGGAGCAGGTTCTGCGTGGCCCGGTCGACGAACCGCTCGGCGGCCCGGTTCAGGCCATGGCCGCAGGACGGGCCGCGTATCGCGCACACCCAGCGCATCGTACCCGAGGCGAACACCCCGGCCCCGCTTGCGACCGTGTAGTACACCGAGTCGGAGAAGGTGGAGAAGCCGTCGCAGGTCAGCGGGGAATGCGCGAGGACCTGCATCGGCCTGGGAAACGGGACGGCCGGGTCGAGACGGTCGTACTCGGGCCCCACCATGCCGGGAAAGCGCTCGCCCTGGTAGGCGCCGGTGCCGGTGAAGATCCAGCTCGACGGGTCGTAGACGACCCAGGGCGCGCTCACCGGGTTGCATTCGTACAACACCCCGGTAATGACGCTCTCCGGCCGCGGGTCGGGCGGGTCCCGCCACTGCTGGGTGGTCTGCGCGTTGTCCTGGCCGAACAGCGGGTCGATGGCGGCAGCCTTGTAGCAGACGATGACGCGGTCCCCGGCCGCGAACCTGATGTGCCGGTAGATGGCGTTCGCGCCGAGGAAGGCCAGGTTGGTCCCGGCATCGCGGGCGGTCAGCAGCGCCGACCGCATCGCCAGGGAGTAGTACTCGTCATGGCCGAGGGTGATGACCGCGCGGGCCCCGGCCAGGAGGCCCGGGTGCTGGTCGAGGTCGACGTCGGTCTCGTAGGCGAGCGGGATCCTGGTGCGTTCGGCCAGCGCGATGGCGGCCTGGTCGAAGGCGAGGAAACGCACCGCGCCGTCGCCGTCGTAGGGGCGGTCGAAACTCACCGCGTAGCCTCGGTCGGACGGCAGCCCGTCCGGGCCCTGGTAGAGGCTGTAGCCCCCCCAGGCGTTGTACGCCTGCCAGGTGGTGTTGTCGTTGAGGATGACCACCGCCCCGGCGGTGCTCGCCGACCGGATCGTGATCGGCACGTACCGCTGCGCCCCGCTGGACGCGTCCAGGCGCAGCAGATAGGAGCCGGGCGGCCAGTTCGCGGTGCTGATCGTCAGCGACGGCTGCCACGGGGCGGTCACCATGTGGGTGCCTGCCGCGATGCGCACCGCCGTCTGCCGCTGGCCGCGCACCCGGGCCGACGCCCAGACCAGGCGCGCCTGATGGCCGGAGTACCAGCCAAACCGGAACGCCTGCACCTGGAACGACCGTGCCGTGGTCGACACGTACAGGCGAAAGCTCCGGCCGGGCAGGACGCTCTGCTGGTCCGCGTACCCGTCGATCGCGTCGGCCGCGCCGAGGTGGGGGATCCGCCACGCCGACGTGCCCGGCCGCTTGTTCTCCGCCACCGGAAACGGAGTCGCGGCGGACGGCGCCGAGGGGGTAGCGCTAGCACCGCTTGAACGGGGCCCGCTTGAACTGGGCCCGGATCCTCCGGTGCACGCCGCGGTCGGCAGTGCCACCGCGAGGGCCACCGCGAGGCCGGCCGCGCGGTGCAACCGCTTCATCGTGACCAGGCTCACGGAAGCCCATCATCCCATCCGCGCTCGGGTTCCGGGCAGCAAACGAGGCTCGACGTCCCGCTTTCGCCGAGCCTCACTAGATCAGACGCGGAGCCTGCCGTCCTGGTTGACGCGATCGGCGTAAACGCGTAATTCGATCCGGCCGGCCGCTGGCATTCCACTCGAGCCGGTCAGCGCGGCCCGTCGGTCCCGGCTTGCTCCGGTCGCATTCGCTACGAGCACGGCCTCGTCGCGTCCCAGCCACTCGCGTCCCACCGGGCAGCTCTTGGAGCACGGCCGGGGCGTACCTGACCAGTCGCGCCGCCGCAGAATCCGGGCTTGCAGCAGGGCGGTCTCGCAGGCGTGACCGTATCCGGCGCCGCGGGCGCAGGGGCACCGGGGCGGAAAAGCGCCGAGTTACAGGAGCGTGCTGTGTGGGAGCGCGCCAGGGCAAGGCGGCGGTGATGAACCTGCTGTCCGTCTGCGCCGCCTACGGCGTGCTGACCGCGGTGATGAACCAGCCGCTGCCCGCCCGGTATGGTGCGAGGCAGCGGCCGGTTTCGCGTCTACTCCAGGAGGAACGGCATGGCAGGCGGTACTGAGGATGCTGAGACCACGGTGCGCGGGATGTACGGGCCGGACGTCACCTTCCTCGGCGCGCCGCGGGCCGAACTCGACGCGCTGGACGGCCTCGACGTGGTGTTCCTCGGCGCGCCCTTCGACAGCGGCACGTCGTACCGGTCGGGGGCCAGGTTCGGCCCGCAGGCGATACGGATGACCGACTACCTGCCGCACGACGCGTCGAGACCGCACCTCGCGCTCGGCGTGGACCCGCTGGCCGAACTGCGCGTCGCCGACGCCGGCGACGTGGTCATGCCGCCGGGCGAGACCGAGAAGTCGCTGCAGCGGCTGGAAGACGCCGTGCACGCCGTGGCGGCGGCCGGCGCGATACCGGTGATCCTGGGCGGCGACCACACCATCACCCTGCCCGACGCCACCGGAGTGGCCCGGCACGTGGGCTGGGGCCGGGTGTCGCTGATCCACTTCGACGCGCACGCCGATACCGGGGAAACCCAGTTCGGGTCGCTGTACGGTCACGGCACGCCGATGCGGCGGCTGATCGAGTCGGGCGCGGTGCGCGGCGACAGGTTCCTGCAGATCGGGCTGCGCGGGTACTGGCCGGAGCCGCCCACACTGGCCTGGATGGCCGAACAGCGGATGCGCTCGTTCGAGATGAGCGAGGTCGTCAGCCGCGGGCTCGACGAATGCCTGACCGAGGCGTTCGCCATCGCGGTGGACGAGTGCGAGGGCGTCTTCCTGTCGGTGGACGTCGACGTGGTAGACCCGGGCATGGCGCCGGGCACCGGCACGCCGGAACCGGGCGGGCTCACCGCGCGCCAGCTACTCGACGCGGTGCGGCGGATCGCCATGTCGGTGCCGCTGGCCGGGATCGACGTCGTGGAAGTATCGCCGCCGTACGACCACGCCGAGGTGACCGCGTTCCTGGGCAACCGGGTGGTACTCGAGGCGCTGTCCGGCATCGCCTGGCGGCGCCGGGAACTGGCGGGCGAGCGGCCCCGCCAGCCGGACGCGCCCCTGCTCGAGGGCCGCTAGCCCCCCTCCCCGCGAGCCGAAGGGCCGCGGCGGCGACTGGACTGAGGAGCGACGAAGGGAGGAGCCGCCTCGAGGGCGGCCCGGAGGCGAGCGGGAAAACAGAGCGAGCTGGAAACAGAGTCCTGGCATAGCACTCTGGGCGGACCGATCGGCAGGATCTATAGTCGGTGCATGCTCGACGTGACCAGGCTGCGCGTGCTGGTTGCCGTGGCCCGGTATGGTTCGGTCACCGCCGCGGCACGAGCCCTCAACTACGCGCAGCCTTCGGTGAGCCACCACCTGGCCCGGCTGGAATCCGAGACCGGGACCAAGCTGATCCAGCGGGCGGGTCGCGGCATCAGGCTCACCGACGCCGGGCGACTGCTCGCCGAGCGGGCCGCCGAGGTGATCGGAAGGCTGGACGCCGCCGAGAACGAACTGGCCGCCTACACCGGATTGCGCGCCGGGCGGCTCCGGCTGGCGGCGTTCCCGTCCGCGCTCGGCACCATCGTCCCGGCTGCCGCGGCGATGCTGCGCGAGCACCAGCCCAAGGCCGATCTGCGGCTGACCGAGGCGGAACCGCCAGAGGCGCTGCGCATGCTGCGGGCCGGCTACGTCGACGTGGCGCTGGTGTTCCGGTACTCCCCGGGCGCGGACGGCTCGCCCGTTTCAGGCCAGGAAACCGCCGCGGCCGGGTCCGCCGCCGCGAGCCTGCCCGATGACGACGGCGGCATCGACCTCACCGAGGGCCTGCGCGAACGGCTCCTGCTTGACGAACATGTGCTCCTGGTGACCTCGGCGCAGGCCAGCGCGGAACCGTCGGCCGACCTGACCGGCTACGCCAGGCACCGCTGGATCGCGGGCTGTGACCGCTGCCGGGCCAACCTGCTCAGGCAGTGCGCGCTCGCCGGGTTCACCCCGAAGATCGCGTTCACCACCGACGACTACGTCGCCGTCCAGGCACTGGTGGCCGCCGACCTCGGGGTCTCGACCCTGCCGGCGCTCTGCCTGCGCGCCGCGAGGCATCCCGGAATCAAGACCGTACCGCTGCCGGGCGCCCACCGGTACGTGTTCGCGGTGCGGTACGGCGACCCGCCCGACCCGCCCGCGGTGAACCTGCTCATGGAGGTGCTCCGCGCCGCCGCCGTGCCGCCGCCGCGCACCGCCGCTAACGGCGCCGACGACCCCGCTCCGCTACAGTCGCCTGCGTGAACCCGGGTTTGGCGCCGTCTGCCGAGCCCAGCCGCCCCTTCACCGACCACGACCGGAGGGCGGTGCGCTGGCGGCATGCCCGGGCCCCACTGCAGGAGAACGCGCCGACCAGGCGGCCCGAACGGGACGTGGCGGCGATCTTCGCGCTGTCTTCGGGTCACATCCAGGCGCGGCGCGGGCAAGTGGTGTTCGGCGACCCGGCCCCGGTCAAGACCTGCCCGGCCTGCTTGTCCAGCGATCTCCCGGCCGCCGCGTCCAGGTGCAAGTACTGCGGCACCGACCAGCCGGTCACCGCTGCCTGAACCAGGGCATCCGCCGGACAAGGCCGGCACCCGTTCGTGAGACCGTCCCTTCCGCGCCGTGGCGGAAGGGACGAGCACGATTCTTCCCCGGTGATCGTCTAGGCTGCCGTCGCGGGCAGCGGCCCCGGAGCGGAGATCGTACATGGCACAGGACAGGCCGGCGGTGCTGGTCACCGGGACGGCGAGCAGGATCGGCCGAGCCGCCGCGCTGCGACTGGCCCGGGCCAGGTACGACGTCGCGATCAACTACAGCCGGTCCGACGACGCCGCCCGGCAGACGCTGGCCGAGACGATATTCTCGCTGGTCACCTCCAGCCCGTTCGTCACGGGCGAGTCGATCGTCATCGACGGCGGTTACGCGGCGACGAGCTGACGTCAGATGGCTGGCATGGCGAACTCCAGGCGGCACACCGGGCGGTGGACGCTCGAGGACCGTTTCGCATCCCCCTGGCACTACCTGCCGGTCGACGTGCCGGCCGGTACCGCCGGGCTGCGGGTGGAGCTTGACTACGACCGCGCCGCCGGAGCCGTGCTCGACCTCGGCTGCCTTGACCCGCGCGGGTTCCGTGGCTGGTCGGGCGGCGCCCGCGAGTCGTTCATCATATCCCGCGACGCGGCCACGCCCGGCTACCTGCCCGGGGAGGTCGAGGCCGGGACGTGGCAGGTGATGATCGGCGTGCACCGCGTCCCGCCGGACGGCGTGCGCTACCGGCTGACGGCCGAGACCACACCGCTCGGTGCGGCCCTGGATCCGCCGCCGCCAGAGCCCGTGCCGCCGGCTCCCCGGGACCGGCCGCCGCGCCGGATCCTGCCCGCCCGAGCGGGTCACCGCTGGCTGGCCGGCGACCTGCACACGCACACGGTGCATTCGGACGGCGTGCTGACCGTCCAGGAGCTGGCCGTCCTCGCGGTCGAGCGCGGACTAGACTTCCTCGCCGTCACCGATCACAACACGGTCAGCCACCACGCCGAATTGGCCGCCGCGGCCCGGCGGTACGGGATCACCCTGCTGCCCGGCCAGGAGGTGACGACCGACGGCGGGCACGCCGGGGCGCTCGGCGACGTCGGCTGGATCGACTTCCGCCGAGAGCCGGACGACTGGCTGGACGCGACCGAGGCGGCAGGCGGCCTGCTCTCGGTCAACCACCCGTTCGCCGGGCCGGTGAGCTGGACCCGGCCGATGCGCCGCCGCCCGCCACTGATCGAGGCCTGGCACTGGAGCTGGCTCGACCTGCGCTGGACCACCCCGCTGTCCTGGTGGCTGGCCTGGGACCCGGCGGCGATCCCGGTAGGCGGCAGCGACTGGCACCGGGCCGGATCCGACGCCCCGCCGGGGCACCCGACCACCTGGGTCGAGTGCGCCGGGGACGAGCCGGGTGACGTGCTCGACGGCCTGCGGGCGGGCCGGGTCGCCATCTCGGCCGAACGCGACGGACCGGTGCTATTGCGTCACGGCGGTGACCTCATCCCCGTCGGCGCCGACGGCCTGACGCTGGCCGGCCCGCAGGGGCCGTGCGCCCGGGTCCGCGGCGGGCGGGCCACGCTGCCCGGCCCGGCTGGGCCGTACCGCCTGCTCGACGCCGGCGGGGCGACGCTGGCCCTGTGCCGGTAGCGGCTAGCCGGGCGGCCGGCTAGCCAGGAGGCGCTGCCGGGCAATCTCATACAGCACGGCCGTGGCCGCGTTCGCCGCGTTCAGCGAGCTCGCGGCCCCGGTCATGGGAATCCTGACGGTGCGATCGCACAGGTCCCGCCACGCGCTGCTCAGCCCGGTGGCCTCGTTCCCGACCAGCAGCAGTGTGGGCTGGGTGAAATCGGCGTCGAACACGTCCAGGCCGCCGTGCTCATCGGTGCCGACCAGCACCATCGGGCAGCCCCGGGCGCGCTCGGCCGCCACCCAGGCGGCCACCTCACGGTGCGAGGGACAGCGGACCACGGGCCGCGCCAAGAGCGAGCCGGTGCTGGCCCGGACGGACTTGGGGTCGTAGATGTCGGCCGCGTGGCCGGCCACGATGATCCCGTCCGCGCCGAAGGCGTCCGCCGACCGGATGATGCTGCCGATGTTGCCCGGGCTGGCGGGACGGTCGAGCACCACGCCGAGGAAGCGCGGTCCGGCCGCGATCCGGTCAAGATCGTCGTCCGGCATCTCGACCACCGCGACCAGCTCCGGGGTATCCGCGACCTTCTCACCCAGTTCGGCCAGCAGGCCGGGCGACATCGCCACCCGGTCGGCGGCCACGTCGCGCAGCATGGTCTGCGCCCAGCTCGACAGCGGGCGATCGGCGTCGTAGAGCAGCGCGCGGAACCGCCAGCCGAATTCGGCCGCCAGCGAGATCGGCCGCACTCCCTGGACCACGAACTCCCGGCTCCGCTGGCGCTTGCCGCGGTTGCCGAGCAGCGACTCCCACTGCTGGAAGCGAGCGTTCCGCGACGAGATCCGCAGCACCCTCGTCACATGCCCTCCACCGCCGTAGTCAGCTACCGTCTTCGATGACACTAGGTAAGAGCCGATGAGTCCCGCGGCGGGCCGACCTCATCGTGCCGCTGGTCCGCGACTTCCTCCGCTGATCAGCCCATGGCGGTCAGCAGGTCGAGGCGGGCGCGCAGCAGCGCGCGGTGCGCCACCACGTCGTCGACCTGATCGGGCTGCTCGGGACACTCACCCGCGCTGATCGCGCGGGCCAGGCGGAGCCGGGCGTCGGCGGTGGCGATCACCTCGAACACCACCAGCGGATCGCGGGCCGCCTCTCGCTCGGTATCGGCGCGCAACTCGGCGCCCTTGGCGACCCAGGCGTCCCTGATCTTGCCGCCACGGCCGTGGTCGATCAGCACGCAGACAGCGTGCTGCTTGTCGCCGTAGGCGAAGGCCAAGGTCAGCGACTCCTGGCGGCCGCCGACGTCGGCGTAGTGCCAGCAGCCACGGACCTGCGGGGCGCCGACCTGGCCGGCCCATGGCGGGTCAGCCACCTGATGGGCGCGGAGCCGGGCGGCCGCCTGCCCGGCGGCCGCGCGCAAGGCCGGCGAGCCGACCGCGGCGAAGATTCGCAGCAGGGCGAGCGCCTCCGGGGTGGCCGCCGCCTCGGCGGCGGGCACCAGTGACCCGGTGAGGGTGTCCATCAGCGAGGCCTGGCCCG
The DNA here is from genome assembly GCA_963800415.1 of uncultured Actinomycetes bacterium. Taxonomy (GTDB): domain Bacteria; phylum Actinomycetota; class Actinomycetes; order Streptosporangiales; family Streptosporangiaceae; genus Palsa-504. The sequence continues at coordinate 194,919 of CAWDBS010000058.1, read as the reverse complement.
CGGCCGACGAGGCCAGGGCGCCGATCAGGTCGGATCCCCAGAGCTCGGCGTCCACCGGGTCCTCGAGCTGGCCCAGGACCTGGCGGGCCTCGGTCAGCACCCCGGCGAAGGTCTCCTCGACGGCGACCGGCGCGAAAAGGCGGGCGACGTCGGGCTCGCTGGGGTGGTGTGCATCCATGCCGTGCAGGATAAGCGAAGGACGGGGCGCCGGCCTGCGATTGCCGAACGCGGCACGGCGACGCCCGCCGTCAGGATGGCCGCCACGGCGGCAGCACCGAGCAAATTCGCCAGTTATACACGAAGCACTCCGTTTCGATGCGGGTAATGGAGAATCCGCTATCCGGGATTCACCCCGGCCCGGGAGATTTGACCCGAATCCAGGTACGCGGACCCAGCTGGTGAAATTGACCGCAGGACTTGTGAAGACCGGCCATTCGGCGGAATCTGGCGCCGACCGGCCGGGTCGACCCGGGTGCAGAACGGGGCGGGTATACCCCTCGCGAGCAGCGGCGGCTCGAACAGGGTGCGGCAGCGGGCTGCTGCCTTTGCGGTTTCCCGGTGTTCTCCTGTCGCGGTGGCCGTTGCGGGCCTGCTGTTACCGGAGGGGTTCAGCCGATGCCGCCCGCAGCCGGGCTAGCGATCCGGCGGCGGACAGGGCTGAGCCGGCGGCGATCCTGGGCCTGCGCCGCTGCACGGCCCGGGCCGCCCGGAGGACATAGAACGTGGTGTTGAAGGTTTCGCTGGTGATCGCGTGCGCTGTCAGCCGCTGCGGGTGGCGCAGGCCCGACCGCACGCCGAAGACGATCTGTGCGCAGATCTGTGCACAGATAAGGGCGGACAGGGCGTTCTGCGGTCGCTGGCGGGGGTGTGTTTGCGTCCTGGCGGTAGCCGGCGCCTCCGGGGGGAGGCGTGTGCCGGGCTTGCGCAGCAGGTCCCTGTGCTGCTGGGTGTTCTTTATCATCTCGGCCCGGGTCGGCGCTTCGGTGCCGAGGCCCCACACCGCCAGCCCGGAGCCGGCCGCGCTTGCCCACGCTGCCAGGGCCCGCTGCCGGTGGCCGGAGGCCCAGTGCCCGCCCCCGACGGCGGCCTGGGTCAGGGCGGGGGCGACTGCGGATACCCATTCGAGCGTCCCCGAGGGCCTGGTCCCGTCAAGGGCCAAAAGGACCAGCTGCAGCCGCAACCGGGCCCTGCTGTTATCACGAGCCATCCCGGTATTGTCGCCCCGGCGGCGGGAGTGCGCCAAGGCTCCCGGGCTGCCGCCACCGGGACGGTGCCGCCCGGCGGGGGCCAGGGCGCCGGTACCCGGGCCCGGCCGCATCCGCGCTAGCACCCCGTCGCTCATCTGCTCAAGCGGCATCTCCTGGCAGGGCCTCCTGGCAGGGCCGCGGGGCCCGCGTCACCTCCTGCCCCCATGCGGAAGTACCCGCACCGGGGACTCAAGCCCGGACCTTGGTGATCCCATCGGGTACGAGTTCAACCTGGGCATGCCGCAGGCATGAGGTATCCCGGTGGCGGCGGCCTGGACGCGGCGGAGCGGGCCCGCCGGGAGAAGGTGCGGCTGGCCGCGGCGGAGATGACCGGGGCCGGGGCCAGTGACCGGGAGATCGCGAGGCGGTTCCGGGTCTCGCGGATGAGCGTGAACCGGTGGCGGCGGGCGCTGGCGGCGGGCGGCCGGGAGGCACTGGCGTCCACGGGGGCGGGCGGAGCGAAGTGCAAGCTCACCAAGGCGCAGGTCGCCGGGCTGGAAGAAGTCCTAGATGCCGGGCCGGCGGCGTGCGGCTATACAGATCAGTGCTGGACCCTGGCAAGGGTGGCAGAGCAGGTGCGGCGGCGGTCCGGGGTGGAGTACACGCTGGCCGGGATGGATGTGCTGCTTGCACCGGATCGGGTGGACCGTCCAGGTCCCGGCGCGGCGGGCGGCGGAGCGGGACGAGGACAAGACCGCCAGGTGGCGGGAGGACACCTGGCCGGTCAGGACGGCGGCGGACCTGGGCGCCTGGCGCTGCCGGGAAGACGAGTCCGGCCAGGGCCTGAGGCCGCCGGAAGGCCGCCGGAGCTGAACCCGGCCGGACCGGTCTGGCCGGACCTGAAACGATCGCTGGCCAACCTAGTCAAGCACGACATCAGCCAGCTGACTGCGCTGGTGAAGACCCGGCTCCGGCGGATGCAGTACCAGCCCGGCCTCCTCGAGGGCTTCCTCGCCAAGCCCAGACTCGACCTCCCGCCCCTTCAGTAACTTCCAGAATTGAAGATCGTTAGCCGCACCCGTCGAGCATAATGGTGACATTCGCGGTCAATTCGCCATTTATTCGCGATCGCTCCATTCCAGCTGGGATCTGGAAATTGACGGGGGCCGAGATTCGGCGGACTGCTGGTGAGCCGAGTCCAGACTCTAGCGCACTTTAAGTAATGTTAAGTTACTCTTTGGAGTATCGCGTGCCTGGGTCCAGACCCGGCGGTCACCGCCCGGGCGGCTCGACCCGCACGGCGTCGAGCAGCCACTCGTAGGCGGCCAGATCGACGCGATCGCGGTCTTCCGGGCCGCCGGGCACCCTGGTCCAGGCCCCGGCGCCGCCCGCAGCCAGGGCCAGGGCGTGCCTGAGCCGGTCCGGCCAGGACCAGCCGAGCAGCTGGCCGGGCACCAGGCCCGCCACCAGCGCGCCGCGGGCCAGCGGGTAGGCCGGGTCCGGCGGGTGGGCCGGGTCCGGCGGGTGGGCCGGGTCCGGCGGGTGGGCCGGGTCCGGATCCGCGTCGGCGGCCTCTACGCACGCCGTCCACTCACCGGCCGCGGTCACCGCGCGGACCAGGCCGCCCGCCGCCACGGCCGCCGCACCCGCGCCCAGCCGGATCAACGCGGCGGCGAAACCGGGCTCGGCCGAACCCGATTCGGCGACCACCAGGTCGGGACCATGGCCGACGGCCTGCTTCAGCTCCTCGCCGCCCGCGTCGAGGATCACCGGCACGCCCGCCTCGGCGGCGTAGGTCACCAGCGACCCGTAGGTATCCGCGGGCAGGCCGTCCGGCAGGCTGCCGCAGAGCACGACGGCCGCGGCGCCCGCCATCAGCCGCCGGTAGTCCGCGGCGAACCGGCCGAGTTCCTCGGTGGTGATGTAGGGCCCTGGTTCCCCGAACCGCATCACCGGGCCGTCCGGGGCTCTGCTGGCTCCGGGGGGGACCACCCCCCCGGGCCCCCCCGGATCAGGACCGGCGAACCTGAAGAAACGCCGGGACTCGCCGCGGATCAGCGTGAACGCCGTTGGCACCCCGGATTTGGCCAGATCCTCCCTGATCAGCTCGCCGGACGCGCCGCCCGCCAGCCCCGCGGCGAGCACATCGTGCCCGAAGGCCCGCAGCACCCTGGCCACCGTGACGCCGCGGCCGCCGGCCCGGTAGCCGGGACGGGAGACCGGGGTAACGCCCTCGGCCAGATCGCCCGTAGTGTAGGCCACGTGCAGCGCGGCGTTGAGCGTGACCGTCACGATCACGTCACCGCTCATGGCTCCCTGCTTTCCGGGTGGGGCCTTCCGGGTGGGGCCTTCCGGGTGGGGCCTTCCGGGTGGGGCCTTCCGGGTGGGCTCTAGGTTAGGCCCGTTCGGCCTAATTATTGCGGGCTCGGCGGCGGGTGACGGTCGGCAGGACCTCAGCCACCCCCGGCCACCTGCGTAGGCTCGTGCCATGCGCAACGGATTCGAGGACCTCGACCTGGACCGGCTGCGGCGGCGGCGCAGCGAGAAATGGCAGCTGCACCCGCCCGACGTGCTGCCCGCGTACATCGCGGAGATGGACTACGACCTGGCCGAGCCGGTGGCCGCCGCGCTGCGCGCGGCCGTCGACCGCGGTGACTGCGGGTACGCCATCGCGGACGGCCTCGGCGAGACGTTCGCCGCGTTCGCCGCGGCCCGGCACGGCTGGGCGGTCGACCCCGGCCGGGTGCACCTGGTGCCCGACGTGATGGCCGGCGTCGACGCCATCCTGGCGCTCGCCACCGAGCCCGGCGACGGTATCGTCATCAACCCGCCGGTGTACCCGCCCTTCTTCGCCCACATCGCCGGAGGCCGCCGCCGGGTGGTAGAGGTTCCGCTGGTCCGGGCGGACGCCCGCTGGGACCTCGACTTCGCCGGGCTGGAGGCGGCGTTCGCCGCGGGCGCACGCGGCTACCTGCTCGCCAACCCGCACAACCCGACCGGGCGGGTGTTCAGTGCGGCCGACCTCCGCCGGATCGCGTCGCTGGCCGAGCAGTACGGGGTCATCGTGCTGGCCGACGAGATCCATGCCTCGCTCACCCTGCCCGGCACCCGGCACACGCCGTACGTCTCGCTCGGCGGCGCGGCGGCCGAGCACGGGGTAACGCTGGCCTCGGCGTCCAAGGCGTTCAACGTCGCTGGCCTGAAGGGCGCGGTCGCGGTGGCCGGCTCCGCGGCCGGGCAGCGCCTGCTCGGCCGGCTGCCCAGCTCGTGCCAGTACGGGGCCGGGCTGTTCGGCGTGCTGGCCTCGCTGGCCGCGTGGAACTCGGCCGGCGACTGGCTGGACGCGCTGATCGGGCAGCTGGACTACGCCCGGACGGAGTTCGGCCGGCTACTCAGCGAGCGGCTACCCGAGGCCGGCTACACGCCGCCCGAGGCAAGCTACCTGGCCTGGGTCGACTGCGCCCGGCTTGGCCTGGGGCCGGAGCCCGCCCAGGTGTTCCTGGACCGCGGCCGGGTGGCCCTCGGCCGCGGGCTCGACTTCGGTTCGCCGGGCGACGGCTTCGTCCGGGTGACGATCGGCACCAGCAGCGCCCTGCTGGCCGACATCGTGGACCGGATGGCCGCCGCCGTCAGCTGACCGCGACGACCGGCGGGACGTCGCGGCGGCTAGCGATCCCGGCAGAAACAGGCGGCCAGGTGGTCGTTGACGATACCGCAGGCCTGCATGGTCGCGTAGGCGGTCACCGGGCCGGTGAAGGTGAAGCCGTGCCGCCTGAGCTCGGCGCTGAGCGCCTTGGAGGCCGGAGTGGCCGCGGGTACCTCGGCGAGCGTCCGCGGCGCCCGGCCCGGCTCGCCCGCGTACTTCCAGACCAGCGCGGTCAGGCCGTCGGGCAGGTCGAGCGCGGCCCGCGCGTTGGAGATCACCGCGTTGATCTTCGCCCGGTTCCTGACAATGCCGGGGTCGGCCATCAGCCGGGCCACGTCCTGCTCCCCGAAGGCCGCGACAGCCCGGGCATCGAAGCCGGCGAAGGCGGCGCGGAAGTTCTCCCGCTTACGCAAGATGGTCAGCCAGGACAGCCCGGACTGGAAGCCCTCCAGGCAGAGCCGCTCGAAGATGGCCGTGTCGCCGCGTACCGGACGGCCCCACTCCTCGTCGTGATAGGCCAGATACTCGGGGGCGCTCAGCCCCCAGGGACAGCGCAGCTTTCCGTCAGGTCCCGCGGCCGGGCCCCGCTCCGGTGGCTGTTCGGTCACCAGCCCTGCTCCTCGGCCGCGGCCAGCGAGCCGTCCCCCTGGTCTGCGGCGGTTTCGTGGTCTCGGGCGGTTTCGTGGTCTCCGGCGGCCCGGCGTCGCGCCTGCTCGTCGCGGGCGGCTGCTTCCTGCTCGGCCCACCAGCCGTGAGTGTCGAAGGCTCCCTGCGGGCCGTGCGTTTCGTCCGGGGCCACGGTCGCGGAGGGCTGGGTTGCCTCGTGGGGTTCGGAGGGGTAGGGCGCGCCGTGGAACTCGGTGGGCTGGGTAAGGTCGTGCGCTTCTTCTCGATCCTGGAGGACCTGGGAGGGCTGGGTCGCCTCGCGGGGTTCGGGCGCTGGAGGCTTGGGTCCGGAGGCCTTGAGGACCAGCATGGTCTGAGGAGACTTGGGGGCCTGGGGCTCCGCGGGAAGCTCCGCGGCCACTGGAGGCTCGGGAGATTCCACGGGCTCGAGCGCGTGCTGTGCCTCCGGAGGCTCGGGCGTCTCCAGGGCCTCCGCGGGCTGAAGCGCTTCCGGTGGCTGAGGCGCTTCCGGTGGCTGAGGCGCTTCCGGTGGCTGAGGCGCTTCCGCGGGCTGAAGGGGCTCGGGAGCCCCGGGAGCGTCGGAGGTCTCGGGTACGTCTGAGGGCTCGGAAACGTCCAGGGCGTCAGCGGCCTCGGGGGCCTCGGCGTAGGGGGCGTCGGCAGCCTCGGGGGCGTCGGGGGCCTCGGTAATCCAGGGGAAGGGGGCAAGCCCGGGTGCCAGCGGGGTATCCGGGGCGTGCACGCCCTCGGGTCCGGTGTACGAGCCGTCGCGTTCGTGACTCGCCAATTGCTCCTGCAGGAAGGCGATGGTGACGTCGCGCTCGCGCATCGCGCGGGCGATTTGGTCTAGGGCCTCGTCGGTCACCTGCATGTTGTAGCCCCACAGGGCGGTCGGCGGGCGCAGCAGCGCGATATCAGCCGCCGATACCGGGCCGAGGTCGAGCGGGGCGTGATCGGCGTGCTCATAGGCCATTTCGCCGCCCCGCCCGGTCGCGGCGAAGAAGATGCCGACGAGCACGGCGGCGATGGTGATGAGGAATACAACGGGCACATACGAATCGTGCCATGCTCGGTCCGAGATGTCGCTTCGGTGGGGCGGCTCGGCGAGAATCGACCGGCCTAGTCGATCAGGCCGCCCCCGTTGTGGGCCTCGCGGATGATCCCGACCACCTCATCGGGGTCGTCGGCCAGGTGGAACAGCGAGAATTCGGCCGGCCCGATGTTGGCCTTGGCCAGCATCATGTCCTGGAGCCAGGAGCGCAGCCCGGACCAGTACTGACTGCCGACGAGGACGATGGGGAACTTGGTGATCTTGCCGGTGGCGACCAGGGTCAGCGCCTCGAACAGCTCGTCCATGGTGCCGAACCCCCCGGGCAGCACCACGAACGCCTGGGAGTACTTGATGAAGACCGTCTTCCTGACGAAGAAGTAGCGGAACTCCAGCCCCACCTCGACGTAGTCGTTCAGGCCCATTTCGGTGGGCAGCTCGATGCCAAGCCCTACCGAGACGCCGCCGGCCTGGACCGCGCCCTTGTTGGCCGCCTCCATGATGCCCGGGCCGCCGCCGGTGATCACAGCGTAACCGGCCTGGACGAGGCCGATGGCGATGCGCTCCGCGGTCTCGTACTCGAAACTGCCGCGGCCGGTGCGCGCCGAGCCGAAGATCGAGACCGCAGGCCCGAGCTCGGCCAGCAGGCCGAACCCCTCCACGAACTCGGCCTGGATCCGCAGTACGCGCCAGGGATCGGTGTGCACCCAGTCGCCCGGCCCGCGCCTGTCGAGCAACCGCTGGTCGGTCGTTGTCGCTGGTATCTGCTTGCCGCGCAACGTGGCGGGTCCCTGGCGACGGACCTTCCGGTGCGGCTCTGAATTAACGCTCATCGTGTACTAACGGTAGTCACATTGCGCGAGTGCTGGGGTCAGGGTCAGGCGTCGACGCCGTGGTCGCGGAGGATGGCGTTCAGCGCCGCCTTGTCGTGCCGCGAGCCTTCGGGCATGCGCTTGAGCACCAGCAGGCACGGCAGGCCGAACTCGCCGCCCGGGAACTTGCGCGGCATGGTCCCGCCCACGCAGACCGACCAGGCCGGCACCTCGCCGCGCGGCAGCTCGGCACCGGTCTCCACGTCGATGACGTGCGTGGTCGGGGTGAGGATGGCACCCGCCCCGAGGGTGGCGCCACGGCGCACCCGGGCGCCCCCCACGACCATGCACCTGGACCCGACCATCGCCTCGTCCTCTACCACGACCGGCACCGCGTTCGGCGGCTCGAGCACACCGCCGATTCCCACCCCGCCAGAGAGGTGGACGTTCTTGCCGATCTGGGCGCCCGACCCGACCGTGGCCCAGGTGTCGACCATCGTGCCCTCGTCCACGTAAGCCCCGATGTTGACGAACGAGGGCATCAGCACCGTCCCCGGCGCGACGTAGGAGCCCCACCGGACGATCGCGCCCGGCAGCACGCGCACGCCGTCCAGCCGGGTCTTCAGCGGCACCCGGTCCTCGTACCTGAAGTCGCCCACCTGGGACCTGGCCATCGGCAGCACCCGGAACGCCAGCAAGATGGCCCGCTTGGCCCGCTCGTCCACCACCACCTCGTCGGTCACCGGATCGACGTACGCCACCCTGGCCCGGCCGGCGTCCACCGCGTCGACCGCGCCGACCACCGCCACGCGCGCCTGCGTATCGGCCGGCGACAACTCGGCGCGCCGCTCCCACAACTCGTCGATCACCTCGGACAGCACGCTGGGGGGGCCGGAGGTCCCCCCAAGGGGGGTCTGGGGGGATGGGTCCCCCCAGGATCGGGGGGGTCTGGGGGGGTCGTCCCCCCGGCTGGCACTGACTCGCTCATAGTGGGCGAGCTTAGCGCCGCGGGTGCGCCGTAGTGCGTCGCGCTTGGCGGTACCGTCTGATGCTGTGCCGCACAATCCCGCCGTGCTCCGGGCCAGAGCCATCGCCGGGACCGCGCTGGTGCTCGTCCTGGTGGTAGCCGGATACGCCATCTACACCAGCTTCCGGCACGTCATCCAGCCGCCCCCCGCGCCCGGCTGCCAGGCGGGCGCCGGGGTGCAGGCCATCACGCTCGACACCGAGCAGGCGGCCATCGCGGCCACCATCGCGGGCGTCGCGGCCAGGCACCGGCTGCCGCGACACGCGGTCACCATCGCCCTCGCCGCCGCGCTGCAGGAATCAAAGCTGCATAACCTGAACTACGGCGACCGTGACTCGGTCGGGATCTTCCAGCAGCGCCCCTCGCAAGGCTGGGGCCCCGCCGCCCGGCTCGAGGATCCCGTCTATGCCACGACCAAGTTCTTCGCCGCCCTCACCCAGGTGCGCGGCTACGCCACGATGCCCGTCTCCCAGGCGGCGCAGGACGTGCAGCACAGCGCGGACGGCTCCGCCTACGGACAGTGGGCGGACATCGCCGGGCAGCTAGCCGGCGACTTCACCGGGCAGTCGCCGCACGGCGTGTCCTGCTGGTACACCCCAGCCGGCCAGGCGAACCTGGCGGGGGCGGTGCGGCGGATCGGGCAGACGTTCGGGCCAGCGGGGCGCAAAGCCGTTGTGGTAAGGATCACCATGGACCGTTCGGGCCAGAAGAACAGAAGCACCGCGGTCCTGCACGTCCAGCGGGCCGCGGCCTGGACGGTGGCCAACTGGCTGGTCGCGCACGCGCAGGCCTACCGCCTCAGCGAAGTACGGTATGCCGGGTATGTGTGGAAAGCTGCGAATGGCAGTATGGGCTGGCAGCGCGACTCCAACCCGACGTCGGCGTCAGGGAAGAACGGTATTGTCGCGGGCTGAAGCGGCGCCCTCCGGCGACCCGCCATACTGTGTTAGCAGCAGGACGACGACAGGAGTTCACCCGTGACCTACATCATCGCGCAGACCTGCGTTGATGTGCTTGACAAGGCATGCATCGAGGAATGCCCCGTTGACTGCATCTACGAGGGCGAGCGCATGCTCTATATCCACCCCGACGAGTGCGTGGACTGCGGCGCTTGCGAGCCCGTCTGCCCGGTCGAGGCGATCTACTACGAAGACGACGTGCCCGACCAGTGGAAGGAATACTACAAGGTCAACGTCGAATTCTTCGAAGAACTCGGCTCCCCGGGGGGCGCCTCCAAGGCTGGCAAGATCGGCAAGGACCACCCGGTGGTGGCGGCGCTGCCGCCGCAAGCCGCGGAGGAATGACGCTCGCGAGCCGGCTTCCCGCCTTCACCTGGGACCGGATCGCGCCGCTACGCGAGAAAGCCGGGCTCCATCCGGACGGCGCCGTCGACTTGTCCATGGGGACGCCCGTGGATCCGGTGCCCGGCGTGATCCGCGACGCCCTGGCCGAGGCCGCTAACGCGCCCGGGTATCCGGCGACGCGGGGAACGCCGCGACTGCGGTCCGCGGCGGCCGGCTGGCTGGCCCGCGCGCACGGTGTTGCGGTGCCGCCCGACGACGTGCTGCCGGTCGTCGGCACCAAGGAGTTCATCGCGTGGCTGCCGGTCATGCTCGGGCTCGGACCGGGCGACGTGATGCTGCAGCCCGCGTTGGCGTACCCCACCTACGACATCGGCGCGCGGCTCGCCGGGGCTTCGGTGGTGGCCTCCGACAGCCTGCTGCCGGCCGGGTCTTCCCGGGTACGGCTCGTCTGGCTGAACTCGCCGTCCAACCCGACGGGGCGAGTGCTGCCGGCCGTCCACCTGCGCACGGTGGTGGAGTGGGCCAGGGAGCGCGGCGCGGTGGTGGCGTCCGACGAGTGCTACATCTCGCTGGGCTGGGAAGCATCCCCGGTCTCGGTGCTGCACCCCGACGTATGCGGCTCGTCGCGGGACGGAGTGCTGGCCGTGCACTCGCTGTCCAAGCGGTCCAACCTGGCCGGCTACCGGGCCGGGTTCGTGACCGGCGACCCGGCGCTGGTCGCGGACCTGCTGGCGATCAGGAAGCAGGCCGGGATGATCATGCCGGGCCCGGTGCAGGCCGCGATGGCGGCCGCGCTCGACGACGACGCGCACGCCGCCGAGCAGGCCTTGCGGTACGCCAGCCGTCGTTCGCGGCTGCGGGCCGCCTTCGCCGCGGCGGGCTGGACCATCGACCACTCCGAGGCCGGGCTGTACCTGTGGGTCACGCACCCCGCGCACGACTGCTGGTCGGCGGCCGACCTGCTGGCCGCCGAGGGCGGCATCCTCGTCGCCCCGGGTGAGTTGTACGGGGCGGCCGGGGCGCGGCACGTGCGGGTGGCGCTGACCGCCACGGACGAGCGGATCGCCGCCGCCGCGGAGCGGCTAGTCACGCTGCGTGCCTCACCGCTGCGTGCCTGAACCGGAGCAGCGGGTTCCGGCGGCTCTTCCTCTCCGGGCGAGCGGCCGGCACACGCCGGGACCAGACACGAACCGGGAGGCTCGGCGGAAACGGCTCGGCGAAGGGGCTCGGCGAAACGGCGTCACGCACGTGCACGGGTGGGGCATCATGTGAGAAATGTTCCGCAGGCGCGCTTCCGCAGCAAAGCACGCGGCCACTGTCCGTGACGGCGGCCGGGGCACCGGGCCGGCCGGTGCCGATGAGGATCTGGGTCCGCGTCCGGTGCCCGCCGCCAGGCGCGGCCAGCCCCCGGCGACGGGTCGTGACACCGCCAGAGCCGTGGGGCCCGGCGCCGGCCGGGCTCGACGTGAGCGTGCCGCACCCGGCCCGGGTGCGGAACTACTGGCTCGGCGGCCGGGACTTCTTCGCCGCCGACAAAGCGGCCGGCGAGGAGATCAGCAGGGAGTTCCCGCACCTCGCCGAGACGGCGCGGGCCGAGCGCGCCTTCCTGGTCCGGGCGGTGCGTTTCCTGGCCGGACCGGCCCGGATCCGGCAGTTCGTCGACATTGGCGCCGGCCTGCCGGCCGGCGGGAACACCCATGAGATCGCGCAGGGCATCGCGCCGGACAGCGGGATCGTCTACGGCGACAACGACCCGGCGGTCCTCGTGCACGCCAAGACGCTGCTCAGCAGCCCGATGCTGGCCAGCACCCCGGAAGGGGCGGTCTGCTACACCGACGCCGACCTGCGTGACGTGGCCGCCGTGCTGGCCGGCGCGGCCAGCACGCTCGACCTGTCCAAGCCCGTGGCGCTGATCCTGCTGGGCATCCTCGGCTACCTGGACGACTACGGCGCGGCGCGGTCGATCGTCAGCCAGCTGATGGGCGCGCTGCCCGCGGGCAGCTACCTGGTAATCGCCGACGGGGTAGCTGACCGGCTCGCCGACAGGGTGGCCGATGGGGTGGCCGATGGGGTGGCCGCGAACCCCGGCACCGGCAGCGCTCAGCGGCGGTACGACGCAACCGCGCGGTCGCGGTACGGCGCCAGCGTGCCCGCGCCGTACGTGCTGCGCAGGCCGGACGAGCTGGCCAGCTTCTTCGACGGCCTGGACCTGATCGAGCCCGGCGTGGTCCCGTGCCCGCAATGGCGGCCGGACGGGCGCGGATCGGACGGGCGCGGATCGGACGGGCGCGGGCCGGACGGGCGCGGATCGGACGGGCGCGGGCCGGACGGGCGCGGATCGGACGGCGCGGCGGACCATCCGGGGGCCGCCTACGGCGGAATAGCCAGGAAGTCGTGACCGGCGAGGCGTGCGGACAATAAACTGCCGTTTCGGCCCGATATTACGCAATGATTCTTCGCTGACACGCATGACCAGCGTGTGTTTTCCGGTGCTGGGAACCCCTACCCTGAGCACATGATCACAAGGGAGCGCAGCGTAGAGCGCCGGGCTTCGGCGCGCGGGTACCTGATGTGCCCGCCGGAGTACTTCGCTGTCACGTACGCCATCAACCCGTGGATGGAACCGGAGAAGCCGACCGACGCCGCCAACGCCATGCGGCAGTGGGCCCGGCTCCGTGAGGTTTACCTCGAACTCGGGCACGATGTGCGGATCATCGAGCCGGTGGCCGGGCTGCCCGACATGGTGTTCGCCGCCAACGGCGCCACCGTGATCGGCGGGAAGGTGCTCGGCGCGCACTTCCGTTGCCCGCAGCGGGCCGGGGAAGCCGGCGCCTACATGGACTGGTTCCTCGGCTGTGGCTACACCGAGGTGCGGACGCCCGAGCACGTCCACGAGGGCGAGGGCGACATCTTGTTCACCGGCAGCGCACTGCTGGCCGGCTACGGCTTCCGCAGCGACCAGGCCGTCGCCGCCGAGCTGACGGACCTGTTCGGGCTGCCCGTGGTGAGCCTGCGGCTGACCGACCCGCGGTTCTACCACCTGGACACCGCCCTGTGCGTGCTGGACGCCGACACCGCCATGTACTACCCGGCCGCGTTCGATGACGCCGGGCGGGCGGCCATCGCCGAGCAGTTCACCGAACTGATCGAGGCGAAGGACGAGGACGCCGAGGTGCTCGGCCTCAACGCGGTCAGCGACGGCCGCCACGTCGTCCTGCCGGTCCAGGCGGCCGGCCTGGCCGCCCAGCTCAGCGAGAATGGGTTCGAGCCGGTCGGTGTCGACATGTCCGAGCTGCTCAAGGGCGGCGGCGGACCCAAGTGCTGCACGCTCGAACTACGGCCCTGAGAATATGACGCTGAGGGGAACACGATGACCGAGACCATGACCGGCCTGCTCAAGCTCAGCAGCGAGTACGGCGCACACAACTACCATCCGCTGCCAATCGTCGCCGCCGAGGCCGAGGGCGCCTGGGTGACCGACGTGGAGGGTCGCCGCTACCTCGACATGCTCGCCGCGTACTCGGCGCTGAACTTCGGCCACGGGCACCCGCGGCTGATCGCCGCCGCGCACCGGCAGTTGGACCGCCTCACCCTGGTCAGCCGGGCGTTCCAGCACGACCAGTTCGGGCCGTTCTGCGCCGAGCTGGCCGACCTGGCCGGGATGGAAGTGGTGCTGCCGATGAACACCGGCGCGGAGGCGGTCGAGACCGCGATCAAGGTCGCGCGAAAGTGGGGCTACACGGTCAAGGGGGTGCCCGACGGCCAAGCGGTGATCATCGCGTTCAGCGGGAACTTCCACGGCCGAACGACCACGATTATCAGCTTCTCCACAGATCCCGACGCCCGGGCGGACTTCGGGCCGTACACGCCCGGGTTCCGCATCGTGCCCTACGGCGACCTGGCCGCGCTGACCGCGGCGGTCGGCGAGCTCGGCGAGCGCGTGGTCGCCGTGCTGGTCGAGCCGATCCAGGGCGAGGCCGGGGTGGTCGTGCCGCCACCCGGCTTCCTGGCCGGGATCCGGGAGCTGTGCACCGCGCACGGCATCTTGATGATCGCCGACGAGATCCAGTCCGGCCTCGGCCGCACCGGGCACACGTTCGCCTGCACCGCGGAGGACGTGGTGCCCGACGCCTACCTGCTCGGCAAGGCCCTCGGCGGCGGCATCGTGCCGGTCTCCGCGATGGTGTCAACCTGGCCGGTGCTCGGAGTGCTGCAGGCGGGGCAGCACGGGTCTACGTTCGGCGGCAACCCGCTGGCGTGTGCGGTCGCGCGGGAAGTCGTGGCCATGCTGCGCACCGGCGAGTACCAGGCGCGGGCCACGGTGCTCGGGGAACGGATGCATGCACGGCTGTCCGCGCTGCCGCGCTCTGCGGTTCGGGCGGTACGCGGCCGCGGGCTGTGGGCCGGCCTGGAGTTCGCGTCGCTGCCCGGGCGCGAGGTGTGCGAGCGGCTCGCCGCCCGCGGCGTGCTGGCCAAGGAGACCCACGGCAACGTGATCAGGCTCGCGCCGCCGCTGATCATCAGCGAGGAAGACCTCGACTGGGGCCTTAGCCAGATCGAGGACGCGATCCGCTCCTAATCTCGCCCGCCTCCCGGTCGGGCTGCGGCTTCCGGCTTCCGGGCGGGGCGTCAGTCCTCCGCGGAGCGCAGGCGGCGGTAGTGGCCCGCGTGGTGCACCAGCGGACCGCGCGCCGACGGGTTCGCCGGGCCGTCCACGGCGACCACCTGACCGACGATGATGCTGTGATCGCCGCCGCCGTACACCGCGGCGGTCTGGCACTCCAGCGTGGCCAGCGCGCCGTCGAGCAGGGGCGCGCCGGTGACCGGGCCCAGGTGATGCGGCACCCCGTCGAGCTGTCCGGCCAGCGGGCGGCCCCGGGTGGCCAGCCAGCGCGCGGTTTTCTCCCCGTCCTCGGCCAGGATGGACACCGCCCAGGATCCGGCCTCCAGGACGGCGTCGTGGAACCGGGCGATCTTCTCCGCGCAGAACAGTACCAGCGGCGGCTCGAGCGATACCGACGCGAACGCGCTGACGGTCATCGCGTGGCCGGCGTTGGTCGTCACCACGGCGATGCCGCCGGGGAACTGGCCCGCGGCCCGCCGGAAAGCGGCCTGATCGACGTCGCTCACCTCGGCGGTGTCCCGGTAATCCCGGTAGTCCCGGACTGCCCGGTGGTCCCGGGTCGCACAGTGGTCCCGGGTCGCACAGTGGTCCCGGGTCGCCCGGGCGCCCGGGCCATGCCCATGAACGACGCGACCACCCCGGCCGCCACGCTGAGCGTGCCGCCGTACAGGTACACCTTGCCGGGTGTCGTGCCGGTGATGATGACGCTGCCATTCGAGACCGGCATGGACAGTACGAACGACGCGATGATCCAGCCCATTCCGGGCATGACCGCGCCGCTGACCGAGTGCATGGCCCGGGCCCCCAGCAGGCAGGTGGCCAGGATGACGACACAGCACACGAGCGCCGTCACCGGCACCGGCCCGGTCGTCCGGCTGTACTGGAAGCTGCCGATCATGCCCTGCACCGCGCCGAACAGGAACAGCACGCCGTAAACGCCGGCGGTGGCGAGCGGCCCCATCTCGCGCTTGCCGGTCGTGCCGTTCTTGCCAGCCGGTACTGCCATGGGAGCAGGCTACTGCGCAAATAGGTCCGTCTCGCGACCGCCCGGGTCGTCGGGTCTCACCGGACCGCGCCGGCCGGCCAGCAGCGTGTAGTACTCCACGCCGCGCGCCTGGTGCCTGATCTGGTTGGACAGCGCGAAGAACGGGGCGTCCACGGTGATCTGCGTGGCGTGCGCGCGCATCGCCGCGAGCTTCCTGTCGAGGTAGGCGGTGGCGTCGATCTCGGTGGTGACCCCGCCGGATCCGGGCCCGGCGGTGGCGTAGAACTTGGCCAGCCCGAGGTCGGCGGCCTCCTGGAAGGCACGGCAGGCCACCCGGTGCGCCTGGATGTGATCGGGGTGCCCGTACAAGCCGTTGGCGTCGTAGGTCACCAGCACGTGCGGCCGGACGTCGCGGATGACGTCCAGCAGGGCGCGGGCGGCCTCGTTCACGTCCGCCTGCCAGAAGCAGCGCGGATCGTCGTTGGCGTCGGTGCCCATCATGCCCGAGTCACGCCATCGGCCCGGGCCGCCGAGGAACCTGTGGTCGGTCACGCCGAGCTCGGCGCAGGCGGCGGCCAGCTCGCCGATGCGGTACTCCCCCAGCCGGTCCTCTGACTCCGCGGCCAGGTGCGACAGCGACGGCGGGATGATCTCCCCCAGCTCGCCGAGCGTGCAGGTGACGAGCGTGACCCGGGCCCCCTCGGCGGCGTACCTGGCCATCGTCGCCCCGGTGCCGATCGATTCGTCATCCGGGTGCGCGTGCACCAGCAGCAACCGCCGCCCGATCTCCGCCGAACCCATGGCGTACCTCCGGCTCGCTTACCGCGAGCTTATCGGCCGCAGCGGGATCCGCCGGAACTGGCATGATGCAGGCATGACCGAGAGTTTCCCGCGACAGGAAGCCAGGACCAGGCGGTTCACGCTTGGCGTGCCGCGGGCGTTCCGCATCTCACCCGACGGCACCCGGCTGGCCTACTTGCGGACCCGGGGCGGCGGCGACCCGGTGACCTGCCTGTGGGTGCTGGACGTCGGCGGCGGCCCGGAGCGGCTGGCCGCGGACCCGCGGGCGCTGGGCGGCGAGGAGGAGGACCTGCCGCCGCAGGAGCGCGCCCGCCGGGAACGGGTCAGGGAGCAGGCCGGCGGCATCGTCGCCTACGCCACCGACGCGGACCTCGCGGTGGCGGTCTTCTCCTGGTCGGGGCGGGTCTACGCGGTGGACCTGACCCGCGAAGACGCCCTGCCGCACGAGGTCGCGGTGCCCGGGCCGGCGCTGGATCCCCGCCCCGACCCGGCCGGGAAGCGGCTGGCTTACGTCCGCGCCGGGGCGCTGCGGGTGGCCAGCCTGGCCGACCCCGCAGAAGACCAGGTCCTGGCGGACCCGCGGGGCGTTCCGCAGGTGACGTTCGGGCTGGCTGAGTTCATCGCGGCCGAGGAGATGGACCGGCACCGCGGCTACTGGTGGTCCCCGGACGGCTCGGCGCTGCTGGTGGCGCGGGTGGATGAGACGCCGGTGAACCGGTGGCACATCGCCGACCCGGCCAACCCGGACCGGCCGCCCGCCGAGGTGGCCTACCCGGCGGCCGGCACTGCGAACGCCGAGGTGTCCCTCGTGCTGGCCAGGCTGGACGGCAGCACCGTGGACGTGGATACCGGCCGCGACGCGTTCCCCTACCTGGTGACGGCCTGCTGGGAGGGCGGGCACGACCCGCTGGTGGTGGTGCAGAGCCGGGACCAGCGGAGGATGCGGCTACTGTCCGTCGACGCCGGCACCGGCCGGGCCGACGTGCTGCGCGAGGACACCGACCCGCGCTGGCTGGAGATCGTTCCCGGTGTCCCGGCCTGGACCGCGGACGGCCGCCTGGTGTGGACCGCTGACCGCGAGGACACCCGCCGCCTGCTGGTCGGCGCGCCCGGGGCGGACGCCGAACCCGTCACCCCGCCCGGCCTGCAGGTGCGGGGCGTTACCGGCGTCGACGGCGACACCGTGCTGTTCCAGGCGTCAGCCGAACCAACCGAGATCGGGCTGTGGACCTATGGTCCCGGCGGCCTCAGCCGGGTCGGCGAGAGCACCGGCGTCGAGGCAGGCACCCGCGCGGGCGGGACGACGGTGGTAGCCAGCCGCGGGCTCGACGACGACGGCGTGACGGTCCGGGTGTACCGCGACGGCGGGCTGGTGGCCGACGTCCCCTCGCTGGCCGAGCGACCGGCGCTGCCGGCGCCCCGGCCGGTCCTGTTCGGCGCCGGGCCGCGGGAAATCCGCACCGCGGTACTCTTCCCGTCCTGGTACCAGCACGGGCGGCGCCAGTCCGGGCAGGGGAAGCTGCCGGTGCTGCTCGACCCCTACGGCGGCCCGCACGCCCAGCGGGTGGTCAAGGCCCGCGGCGCCTACCTGACCTCGCAGTGGTTCGCCGAGCAGGGCTTCGCCGTGGTCATCGCGGACGGCCGCGGCACCCCCGGCCGGGGGCCGGAGTGGGAGCGCGCGGTGGCCGGTGACCTGGCCACCCCGGTGCTCGAGGACCAGATCGACGCGCTGGGCGACGCCGCGGCCCGGTTCGCCGACCTGGACACCGGCCGGGTCGCGATCCGCGGCTGGTCGTTCGGCGGCTACCTGGCCGCGCTGGCCGTGCTGCGCCGCCCGGACGTGTTCCACGCGGCCATTGCCGGCGCGCCGGTCACCGACTTGCACCTGTACGACACTCACTACACCGAGCGCTACCTGGGTTTCCCCGATCGGGACGAGGAGAACTACGAGCGGTGCTCGTTGATATCCGTGGCCCAACGGGCGGCGGAGCCGCGTCCGCTGATGCTGATCCACGGGCTGGCGGACGACAACGTGGTGGTGGCCCACACGCTGCGCCTGTCCGGCGCGCTGCTGGCGGCCGGCTACCCGCACACGGTGCTGCCGCTGTCCGGCATCACGCACATGGCCACGCAGGAGGCGGTGGCGGAGAACCTGCTCCTACTCCAGCTCCAGTTCCTCCGCGGCGCGCTCGGGCTGGAAGGGGCGGGCCTCTAGGACGGCGTCGAGGTTCAGGGGACCGTAGATGTGGGGGTAGGGGTCCGGCTGGCCGGGCACGTGCTCGTAGCGGAGCTCCGGGCCCAGCCGTTCGGCATCGATGACCAGCAGCACCAGGTCCGGGGCGTCACGGTAGAATGCGTCGGCCACCTGGGTGACCTGGCCAGCCGTGGCGGCGTGGATGAACCCTTCCTCGGCCAGGGTCCGGCCGCGGGTGGACATCGTGTACTGCCCGTCGCGCTGCGCCTGCGCCCAGTCGGCCGCCACGGCGATGTGGTACATCAGCGTCATCTGACCGGAGTGTAGCCAGGGTCACATACAAGATAGGACTTCCGTCACTTCCTTTCGGGCCCAGCTGGAATAAGTTCTTGGTCATCGGTCACGCGGAAGGCATGCCTATGTAATGACATGCGCGGCGTGGCGTTACGCTTAGGCTCGAAGCAGCAAGGATGCTGAGGATGACACAGGCACCGGAAGCGCCGGCCAGAACCCGGGCGCAGATTTCCGTACGCACGTTCCGCACGGACAATTGGTTGAAGTCGCCGCGCATCGTCGCGGCTGGGCTGACGATCTGGGTGCTCTATGCCACGGTCCGCGTGTTCACCGGCCACTGGTATTACGTGCCCCAGTATCACTACCTGACGCCGTTCTACTCGCCGTGCGTCAGCGGCGAATGCGTGCCTGGCTCCAGTGCCCTGGGCCAGTGGTTCCCGGCCCTGCCGCCGATCATCCCGTACGCGATCGTGTCGCTGGTGTTCGTGCTCGGCTTCCGGCTGACGTGCTACTACTACCGGCGGGCCTACTACCGGGCGTTCTGGCGCGCGCCCACGGCCTGCGCGGTGCGCGAGCCGCACGCGACGTACACCGGCGAGACCAGGTTCCCGCTGATCGGGCAGAACCTGCACCGCTACTTCTTCTACCTGGCTATCCTCATCGCGATCCTGCTCAGCTACGACGTGACGCAGGCGTTCCGCGGGCCGGACGGGAACTTCGGGTTCGGCCTGGGGTCGCTGATCCTGCTGGCCAACGCGATCCTGCTCTGGGGCTACACGCTGGGCTGCCATTCGTGCCGGCACATTACCGCCGGACGGCTGAAGAACTTCTCCAGGCACCCGGTCAGGTACTGGGCCTGGACGAAGTTCTCCTGGCTGAACGGGCGGCACATGCAGCTCGCCTGGATCACGCTCGGCACGCTGATGCTGTCCGACCTGTACGTCATGCTGGTGGCCAGCGGGGCCTTCTCAGATCCACGATTCTTTAACTGACCGAACGGGCATGGTTATGAGCGACGCAGGATCTACCAGTGACGCTGGGTCGACCGACGCGGTGCCGGTCAGCGACATCGATCGTCTCAGCTACGACGTCGTGGTCGTCGGCGCGGGCGGCTCGGGATTGCGCGCGGCGATCGAGGCGCGGCTGCACGGCAAGAAGACCGCGATCATCTCCAAGTCCCTGTTCGGCAAGGCGCACACGGTCATGGCCGAAGGCGGCTGCGCGGCCGCCATGGGCAACGTCAACCCGAACGACAACTGGAAGGTGCACTTCCGCGACACCATGCGGGGCGGCAAGTTCCTGAACAACTGGCGGATGGCCGAACTGCACGCCCAGGAGGCCCCGGACCGGGTTCTGGGAGCTGGAGGCGTGGGGCGCGCTGTTCGACCGCACCAAGGACGGCAAGATCAGCCAGCGGAACTTCGGCGGGCACGAGTACCCGCGGCTGGCGCACGTCGGCGATCGCACCGGCCTGGAGATGATCCGGACCCTGCAGCAGAAGATCGTCGCCTTGCAGCAGGAAGACGCGGTCAACCTGGGCGACCCGGAGGCGATGATCAAGGTCTACGCCGAGACCACGATCATCCGCCTGATGAAGGACGGCGGTGCTGGCCCGGGGGGACGCCCCCCAGCCCCCCCGCGAGGGCATGGCGACGGGGGGCGTATCGCCGGGGCATTCGGATATTTCCGTGATACGGGACGGTTTGTCCTGTTCGAGGCGCCGGCGGTCGTGCTCGCCACCGGCGGCATCGGGAAGACGTTCAAGATCACGTCCAACTCCTGGGAGTACACCGGGGACGGGCACGCGCTCGCCCTGCTGGCCGGGGCGACCCTGCTGAACATGGAGTTCGTGCAGTTCCACCCGACGCATATGGTCTGGCCGCTGTCGGTGGCCGGCCTGCTGGTCACCGAGTCGGTGCGCGGTGACGGCGGGGTGCTGCGGAACTCCGAAGGCAAGCGGTTCATGTTCAACTACGTGCCTGACGTGTTCCGGCCGATGTACGCGGAGACCGAGGAGGAGGCCGACCGCTGGTACGCCGACCAGGCCAATAACCGGCGACCGCCCGAACTGCTGCCCCGGGACGAGGTGGCCCGGTCGATCAGGGCCGAGGTCAAGGCGGGCCGCGGGTCACCGCACGGCGGCGTGTTCCTCGACATCGCGTCCAGGCTCCCGGCCGAGGAAATCCTGCGCCGGCTGCCGTCCATGCACCACCAGTTCAAGGAACTGGCCGATGTCGATATCACCAAGGAGCCGATGGAGGTCGGCCCGGCCCAGCACTACGTGATGGGCGGGGTCGAGGTAGACCCGGACTCCGGCGCGGCGCTCGTGCCCGGGCTGTTCGCGGCCGGCGAGGTCTCCGGCGGCATGCACGGCTCCAACCGGCTGGGCGGCAACTCCCTGTCCGACCTGCTGGTGTTCGGGCGCCGGGCCGGTGCGGGGGCGGTGGAGTACCTCGACGCCCAGAGCACGCGGCCGGCGGTCTCGGCGGCAGCGCTGGCCGAGGCGCAGGCCGAGGCCCTCGCTCCGCTCCAGCGTGCCGGCGGCGAGAACCCCTACACGGTCCACGCTGAGGTCCAGCAGACCATGAGCGACCTGGTTGGCATTATCCGCCGCGAGGACGAGATCAAGACCGCCCTCGCGGAACTGGAGAAACTGCACGAGCGCGCCGCGAAGGTCAGTGCCCCGGGCGGCAGCGCCTACAACCCGGGGTGGCACCTGGCGCTCGACCTGCGCAACATCTTGGTGATCGCGCAGTGCGTGGCGCAGGCCGCGCTAGAACGGCAGGAGTCGCGCGGCGGGCACACCAGGGACGACTACCCGGGCATGTCGCCGGAATGGCGGAAGGTGAACCTGATCTGCTCGCTGAGCGCCGGCGGCGCCGTGATGCTGCGGCAGCAGCCGATGAAGCCCATGCGGACGGACCTGCTCGAGCTGTTCGACATCGCCGAGCTGAAGAAGTACATGACCGAGGAAGAGCTGGCCGGCCTGCCTGGTGCGGCTGAGACCGCCGCGGCGGAGACACCGCCTTCCGCTCCACCCGCCAGCGCGCCTCCGGCACGACCAAGCGAAGCGCCCGCGAGGAAGGCAGGGAAATAGAGCGATGAGCTACAAGGCTGCGCTGCGGGTATGGCGCGGGGACGCGGGCGCCGGAGCGCTCGCCGACTACCAGGTCGAGGTCAACGAGGGCGAGGTCGTCCTGGACGTGCTGCACAGGCTGCAGGCGACCCAGGCCGGCGACCTGGCCATCCGGTGGAACTGCAAGGCGGGCAAGTGCGGGTCGTGCTCGATGGAGATCAACGGGCGGCCGCGGCTGGCCTGCATGACCCGGATGTCGGTCTTCACGCCGGAGGAGACGCTGACGATCACGCCGATGCGGACCTTCCCGGTGATCAGGGACCTGGTCACCGACGTGTCCTTCAACTATGCCAAGGCGCGGGAGATCCCCTCGTTCACCCCGGACCCCGCGGTCAAGCCGGGCGAGTTCCGGATGCAGCAGGTCGACGTGAACCGGTCGCAGGAGTTCCGCAAGTGCATCGAGTGCTTCCTGTGCCAGAACACCTGCCACGTGATCCGCGACCACCCTGAGAACGAGCGCCCCTTCGCCGGGCCCCGGTTCCTGATGCGGGTCGCCGAACTCGAGATGCACCCGGCCGACACCGCGGACCGGCGTGAGATCGCCCAGGATGATTTCGGCCTCGGCTACTGCAACATCACCAAATGCTGCACCGAGGTATGCCCGGAACACATCAAGATCACCGATAACGCGCTGATCCCGATGAAGGAACGGGTGGTCGGCCGCAAGTACGACCCGCTGGTCTGGCTCGGCGCCAAGATCGGCCGCCGGACCGCCAAGGACACCCCCAAAGTCCCCGGCAAGGCCTGACGACGCGAGCCGGGTCTGGGGGGATGAAATCCCCAGGGGGCCTGGGGGATGCGTCCCCCAAGGGGTCTGGGGGATGAAATCCCCCCAAGGGGGGCCTGGGGGATGAAACCCCCCAAGGGGGGCCTGGGGGGATGGGTCCCCCCAGGAGCAGGGGGGGTGTGGGGGGATCGTTCCCCCCGGCTAACACAGTACGATGACTGGTGGCCGGGCTGATGTCCACCCGCTGCACCTGCCCAGGGCTACAGGAATGTGTTCGCGTGGCTCGCACCGCGCTCGTTCGGGATAATGTTTTTTTGGTTTTGGCTGGGTCATGGGGCAGGGAGCGAAGGGCTGGCATGTCGCATCTGACGTACGCAGAAGCCGGGGTTATCGGGCTTCTGCAGGGAATTACCGAATTGTTTCCGGTCTCTAGCCTGGGCCACGCCGTGCTGATCCCGGCGATCATCGGCGGGCAGTGGGCCCAGGATCTGAACGTTTCCGCGGCCGAGTCGCCGTACCTGGCGTACATCGTCGGGCTGCACGTCGCGACGGCCGCCGCCATGATCATCTTCTTCTGGCGGGACTGGGTGCGGATCATCGGGGCCTTCTTCGCCTCGATCTGGCATGTCATCGCGCCCGCGCCGGGCACCCGGCGATTCGAGCTGCAGGACACCGACCAGAAGCTCGCCTGGATGATCATCCTGGCCACGATCCCGGTGGGCATCGCCGGGCTCGCGCTTGAGCACACGTTCCGGACCGTCTTCAGCAAGCCGCTCCTCACCTCGGTGTTCCTGTTCATCAACGGGCTGATCCTGCTGGGCGGCGAGCGGCTGCGGCGGCGCGGCGCCGACGCCGAGTTCCAGCAGGTGGCTTTCGATCAGCAGATGGCGGCCGAGCGGCATAAGGCCACCGTCGCCGTCGGCGGGCACGGTCAGGCCTCCGGCGGCCGGCACTCCTCCGGGCAGCGGGCGCTGAAGCAAGAGCAGGCGAGTCTGGCGGTGCAGGCTGACCGGAGACTGGTCGGCATTGGCTTCGGCAACGGCATCCTCCTCGGCGCTATGCAGATCCTGGCGCTGCTGCCCGGCATCAGCCGGGACGGCATCGTCATGGTCACCGGCATGTTCCGCGGCCTGTCCCGGCAGGACGCGGCCCGGTTCTCGTTCCTGCTGTCGGCTCCGGTCATCTTGGCGGCCGGGGTGCTGAAGATCGGCGACCTGACCGGGCCGCTCGGGGCCGGGATCCGCGGGCAGGTGATCTTCGGCAGCGTGCTGTGCTTTATCGGCGCCTACCTCGCGCTCAGGTTCCTGGTTCGCTACCTGAGTGACCCCAAGCGCACGCTGACGCCATTCGCGATCTACTGCATGGTGGCCGGCGCGGTCTGCTTCATCATCCTGTCGGTGCGGTAACCCCCGGGGTGGGCACGCCGCCCGCGGGAGGTGCCGTCGCCGGGCCCGGGCTGCTCGGGGTCCCGTTTGCGTTAGCCCAGGGCTGGGTGAAGCCGACCGCGCCGCGGCCGACGTAGCTGGAGACGCGGATCGGGAAGCCTGTCGCGTACGCCTCGATCATCTTCCCGTTCCCGATCACCAGGCCGACGTGCCCCGGAGAGGTGGTCGTGCCGTCCGCGCCGGCGAAGAACACCAGGTCCCCGGGCTGCACCTGGGAGGCGGGCACCCGCTGCTCGGTCGCCCACTGCACCTGCGAGGTCCGCGCGATGCCGATCCCGGCCGTCCGGTAGGCCATCATCACCAGCCCGGAGCAGTCGAACGCGTCCGGCCCGGTGCCGCCCCACAGGTACGGCTTGCCCAGCTGCTGCTCCGCGAACGAGATCGCGGTGGCCACCGCCTGGGTCGGCGCCTGGATGGCGGGCACGCCGCCGGCGGTCTGGACGCAGCCACCCGCCGAATTGGCCGCCGGCATGACCGCGGAGGCCACCGAGAAGTTGCCGCCCGCGTACTGGCCCGCGTACATCAGCACGCTCTGCACGTAGGACTGCAGGTGGTTGTAGGCGAAGATCGCCGCCGACGGGCTGGTCTGCACGCCGAACTGGAGCAGGTACTTCGCCGCGCCCGCGATCGCGTCGGGGGGATCGTACACGCTCGCGGTGCCGTCACCGTTCTCGTCGGTGGCGACGCCGCTGACCACCTGGCTGGCCGGGTGGACCGGCGCACCGCCCCAGGTGTTGCCCGACGCGCCTTCGATGCCGATCTGCATCGGCCCGGCCGCGCCGAAGCCGTTCTGGCCGCTGTGCACGCCGGGCAGGCCGGTCTGGCCGTTGTTGCTTTCCACCGTCCCGATGCCGGCCAGGATCGACCACGGCACGCCGTACTGCTGCCCGACCCGCTTGTACCAGTACAGGTAGTCGGACGGGATCGACTTGGCCTTGGCGCCGACGGGCGGCTGCCCGGCGGTGCCGGTCTGCTGGCCCGAGCAGCCGGCGCTCGCCGCGAAGAACGCGTTCGTGCCGACCAGGATCGGCACGGCGAGCAGGCCGAGCCCCACCACGCCGACGAGCCCGATGATGCCGAACACCAGGATCCGCGGCGCCCGCTGCTGCCTGGTCGTGTTCTGCTTGGTTTCGGTCCGGACCAGGAGCCTGTTCGTCATGGCTGGCCCACACTGGACAGCTCGATGTCATTGACTTGCCAGCTGGTGCCCGACCCGGTGACCGTGACCGCGTACTGAGTGCTGCCGCTGCTGGTGCCCTTGGCGGTGACCAGGTGCTGCGTCCCGGTGGCGATGAACGTCAGGCTGGAGGGGCCGAAGGCCCGCAGCGAGTTGATCACCGCGGTCCCGGTGGACACCTGCTTCTGGTCCGTTCTGACCTTGGCCACCCCCGGGGCGGAGTACAGGCCGCGCAAGGTGGCGGCCAGCTGCCCGGTGATCAAGCCGTTCATACGGCCGATGTAGTCGGCGGTGCTCTCGGTGTAGGAGTAGGTGTTGTAGGCGACGAGGAACTTCGCCGTCACCGCGCCGGCGGCGGCCAGGCCCTGCTGGGTGAACGGCAGCAAGGAGTAGATGTCTACGCCGCCGGTCGCGGCGGGGGACGTCGTCACGGTGGGCGGCGGGGCTTGCTGGGTTGCCTGGGTTCCCTGGGACGGCGCTGACGCCGGCGCGGCCGCCGACGGGGTAGGCGAGGCCTGCCCGTGCGAGTGGCTCACCTTGGGCAGGATGAGCCAGTAGCCGAGCGCGGCCAGCACCACGACGACCAGGGCGAAGACGGCCTTCTGCTGGCCAGGGCTGAGATCCATGGGGCCCGCCCGCTACTGCTTGTCCCGCCGTATCGGGCGCAGCCAGAACGGCGTGGCGGGCGGCTCGTCCTGGCCGCGGCCGTTGGACGGCGTGCCGCTCTGGCCGGCCGGCGCCGCAGGCGGCGGCGGGGCGGGCCGCGGCCTGCCGCCCGACCGCTGCCTGGCGCCCGCGGCCGACCATCCGCTGGCCGGCCAGGCCGGGCCGGACCCGTTGGATCCGCCGGACCTGCCGGACCGGTTGGATCCGTTGGACCCGTTGGATCCGTTGGACCCGTTGGATCCGTTGGACCGGTTCGGGCGGGATGCGCTGCGGTTGATGGGCGGCGCGGAACCGCCCGCGCGGCCCTGGCTCCTGACCGGCGCGGATCGTACCGGAGCAGGGGCGGACGCCTGAGGCTGCGGGCTGGCGCCTGCCGAGCGCCCGGCGCCGCGCGACCAGCCGGAGGCCGACCCGGCCGCGCCGGCGGATCCGCCCGGCGCGCCGCTGCCCGCTCGTGGTGGCAGGTCCAGCGGCGGGGCGACCCGCCCGGCGCCGCCGTCCGCCTCGGTCACGTTCCTGGCCCGGGCCGGGCCCGTGCCGCTGACGACCCGGCGCGAACCCGAGCTCACCTCGCCGTCCTCGTCGGCCGGGGGCGGCGCGTCCGGCCGGAGCCGCGGCGCGTAGCCATCGCCGGTCCCGGCCTGGGCCGAGCCGGCGCCCGCGGCGGCATCGGCCGCCGTCGCGCTGCCCGCGGCCACGCCGGCCGCCGCTCCGCCGGCCGCCGCTCCGGCGGCCACCGCGGCCGCCTGGCCCGGGTTCCGGCGTGACCACCGGGCGGCCCGGTAGCCCGCCATCCCGGGGACGGCCGCGGTCGCCGCGTCCAGGGTGGACCGGCGGAACGTGGCGCTCGCCTCCCGCAGGCTGTACTCGGCCCGTTCGGTGGAGCCGATCGTGCCGTAGCCGACCGCGGAGAACAGGTGGGCGAAAGGCTTCCTGTAGATGAACACGGCCACCGTGACCAGCGCGATCATCAGGATCTTCAGCGCCCAGGGCAGCACCGCGTCCGCCGTGCCCATGATCAGCGAATAGCAGTAAAGCAGCACGGACAGCACGATCGCGATCGCCGCCTGTTTCATCAGCACGCCGACGAGCATCTCGAACCAGCGGATCGCGATGACCCGGCCGAACCCGGGATGAGTCCCGACGATCAGGAAGAACGGCCCGGCCACCAGCAGCAGCAAGAAGCCGAGCTTGAGCACGATCAGGGTCAGCGCGATCAGCAGGATGAGCAGGCCGGCCACCAGCGCGGCGAACATCGCGGCGAAGGCGATCTCCAGCCGGGTGGTCCACTGGTTGCCCTGGAACAGGGGGTAGATGGCCGGGTTGTTCTGCTGCATGGAGGTCGCGATGCCGGTGTAGGTGGCCTGCTTGGCCTGGATCAGCGCGGTGCTCGGGGTCTCGTTGGCCGCGATCGCCTGCGACCACAGCAGCTGCCGGCCGTAGGTGTTCACCACCGTCGGCGGCTGGCCGGGCGCGTTGTAGGCGGTGGTGCCGAGTTCCCCGTACAGCCACGGCTTGCACACCAGGACCGACCACAGCTCGTTGGCGTTCTCGTCCACCAGGCCGTTACCCGAGGTGAAGGCGAAGTTGCCGGTGACGCTCTGCGGGTCGGCCGCCTGCACCGGCAGGCAGTTGCTGCCCGCCGGGGCGGGCAGCTTGGAGAACGCGGTGTTGAGCACCTGCGTGACGCCGTTGGAGACGGTGGTCCCGACCCCGGTGAACGTGGCGGGCCTGCCGATCAGCGCGATGGCGGCCACGCACGCCACCACCATCCACAGCGTGCCCTCGATGGTCCGGGTGGCGCGCTTGCGGATCAGTCCCTGCCAGGCCAGCCAGATCGCGCCGAGGATGACCACGGGCGCCAGGTAGGGGAAGTAGATGGCGTTGCCCAGCGCGCTGATCAGCCGGTCGACGGCGTTCTGCAGCCAGGTCAGGATGTTGTTGCCCGCCGCGGACTGATAGACGGTGATCGTCACCCGGTCCACGGATTTCGCCGCGTCGAAGACCATGCCGGCCACGTTGTTGCCGATCAGCGAGGTCATGTCGGAACACTGCAGGCCATGCGCGGCCCAGAACTGGCCGGCGATCCCGTAGTTGTCATACAGCGTCTTGCCGCCGGCCGCCGCGGCGGGCGGCTCGATCATCGCGTTGATGCCGCCGGTGGCCTGCTCGGGCTGCGGCACCGACGGCTCGCAGATGTTGTTCAGGCTGCCGACGATCCCGGCCGAGCCCGAATTGCACAGCCCGACCAGGCCGCCGATGTCCCCGATCCCCGGCACCTGGCAGACCCCGCCGGGCGCGGCCGGGGTGAGGTTGGCGGCCAGTGTGGCCGGGGCGGCGGTGCCGCGGGCGTCCCGGGGCGCATGGGCCGCTTGGGTTGCGCGGGCCGCGTGGGCCGCATGGGTGGCCGCGAGCGCGGGCGTGGTGATGGCAAGCAATGCGACTGCGAGCAGCAGCACCCGGATGACCCAGCGTGAGACGCGGCGGCCGGGTGAGGAGGAGTCAGCGCGGTCTCGCCCGGGGGGTTCGGGAGAGGCTGGCGAGGTAGCCATCGTAAGGGAGCTCCTGGTTCTGCGTTTACGAGGACGCTTCCGCCGCTCGCGTACGGGTCACGGGCGAGCCTGCCGCCGGGGTGCTTTCGCCTGGCGGTGGCGGCGCGTCCGCGCTGGGTTCCCTGCGTGTGGCCGGGTCAGCCTGGCTGTGCCTGGTCCGGGTGGGGTTAGTGTCGATCCAGTCCCTCAGCTCGTCGGAGACCAGGTCGATGCCGATCCGCCCGGCCCGGTCATCCAGGTCCCGGTAAATGCACTCGCCGTTACCGAGCGAGCGAAGGACGGCCTTGTGCTCGTCAGAGGGCGCGACCCCGAGCAGCGACATGACGTTCGCTACCTCAGCGCGCTCAGTCGAGCGGAAGGCGAACACCCCGGACAGGCAGTTGGTCACCTGCTCGTTCAGCAGGTCGCCGGCGTTCTGCGAGACCAGGATCAGCGCGGTGTTCCGCGACCGGCCCATCCGGGACACCTCGGGCACCAGCTTGGCGCCCTCCGGAGTAGACGTGATCGCCCAGGCCTCGTCCAGGAAGATGGCCTTGGGCGCGGCACGGTCGATGCCGTTGAGTAGCTTGCGAGCGAACTGGGAGACCAGGTAGAGCAGCGCCACCGACAGCCGCTGCTCGTAGGAGTAGTCGTCCCGGCTGGTGTTGGTGTCCGGCAGCGTGAGCCCGGCCAGCGTGAAGACCGTGGTCCAGCCCTCCGCGTCGATCTGCTGGCCCACCGACGGGGCGAAGCACAGCCGGGCCAGCCGCATCTCGGAGATCGACCGCATCACCGCGCCGGTATTCTTCCAGGCCGGGTCGTCGGAGTCCTCCAGGTGCGTGATGACCTTGCCCAGGCTGGGCCGCTCGGTCCCGGCCACCGCGCCGACCGCCTGGATCATGGCGCTTTCCCGCTCCTCGCTCATCCGCGGCAGCAGCAACCGCAGCGTCTCGGTGGCCATCGTCCGCTTCTCCGACAGATCCATGCCGAACGAGAACGGGTCCAGCAGCCCCGGCGCCGCCGCGCCCAGCGGCAGGACCCGCGCCTTCCTGCCCTGCCTGGTCAGGTACTCCACGAGTGATTCGGCGTCGCCCTTCGGGTCGATCACCGCGACGGTCGCGCCGCGCAGCGCCAGCTGGTAAATCAGCAGCATCGCCAGCGTCGTCTTCCCGCCGCCCGGCTCACCGGTGATCGCCACCGCCGTCGGCCGGTTACGGGCCGCCGCCAGCAGCGGATCGAAATGCACGATGGAGCGGGCCCGGCCCAGCGTCTCGCCGATATACGGCCCGATCCAGCCTGCCCGCCGGTATCGACCCGGTCGCCGAGGTCCACCGTCGCGGTCGGCATTCCGCCGGCGATCGTGTAAAGCGGCTGCCGCTGGACATAAGAATTCAGCCGGATCCGCTCACCGGGCAGTGCCTCGCACAACAGCGAGAACTGATCGCCGGTGGAGTTGACCACGTTGATTCCGATATCGCGGTAATGCTCGACAACCGCCTCCACCCGGCGGACGCATAGTTCTTTCGTCGGCGCCGCCACGACCAGCCGGTGCCAGCCGTAGACAAAAGGCAGCCGTTCCTTCGTGATACCGTGCTCGAGCATTCTGGCCGCGGCGATCTGCTCGGCCAGCGCGATAGGCGCCTCCGCACCCGCCTCCCGGATATGCGCGTCCATGTCCCGCGCGTGCGCCAGCCGCCGGCTGACGTCTTTGCTCGCCTTGGCCGGCGGAATGAGTTTCATCCGGGAGCTGATCTCCACCGGGAACGGCAGCGAATCGGCGAAATGCAGCCACGGCTCCCCGTCGGGAAAAGACATCACATCGGGAAACCGGGCGAACGAGAGGAAAGCGGCGTACGACTCTCCCGACATTTGCTCCAGGCACAGCAGGGTCCGCCCGTTGTGGATCTGCCCCTCGAAGAGGGTGTCGATCTCCCCCGAGCCCCATCTCCTGCGCTTGGTCGCGGACGGCAGCGGCTCCCCCGCCGTCTGCATGAGCGTGTGCTGAATCAGCCAGGCGATCTCGCCCGAGGCCGCATGCCTGGCCGCCAGGGCGCTCGCGTTCAGCGCCCGGCCGAGCCGCTCCGCCGAGTCCGTCCACTTGCTGACCTCCGCCGAGCCGACCGCCTCATCGCCCAGCCCGAGTTCTTTTTCGCCGCGGGCGTAGACGCCGCGGAACTGGGAGAGCACGCCGCCGGACAGCTGCGCGCGCACGCCGCGCTGGCCGAGCCGGACCCCGAGGTAGATCTCTTTACTCCAGAAATCCTTGGACCAGACGTGCTGGTAGGTCTGCTCCAGGTACTCCCGCCAGCCCGGACCCTCGTCGGAGGTCCCGTCAAGACCGGTGGCCCACGCGTGCGCCGGGTAGGCCCGGTGCGCGATGCGCAGGTGCACCTCGGCGTCGGCCATCCTGATCGCGGCCAGCGCCACGGTGATGTTGGTGGCCAGCGCCTCCCGTTCCTCGGCGGTGGTGAACTCATACGACAGCGACGGAACCCGGTAGTACGCCCACGCGTGGTTGTCGGTGAGCAGGATCCGGTCGTCGAAGTACCGGATGCTGAGGCGGGTACGCCCCCGGGAACCCTTAGACCCTTTAGTCCGAGTGCTCACCAGGATTCCTTCCGGGGACGGGGCTCGCCGCGGCCTCGGCCATGCCCGCTACGAGCACGCCGGCCAGCGCCGTGTAGGCCAGCCTGGTCTGCGGGTTCAGTGTCATCTGAACGTTCGGGGTCAGCTGAACGTTCGGGTTCATCTGCGGATGCGGGGCTCGGGACGAGCCGGGACGGGCCGACAGAAGGTCATCCCACGGCACCCGGACGATGGCCCGGCAGCGGCCCCTGGCCACGGCTTCGGCCCGGAGCACGTCCTGCATCGTCCGCCTGCTCACCCCGTTGACGACCATCACGGCCCGGGCCGCCAGCTCGCCGTGACCATGCGCGCCGAGCCACTGCTGGGTGTTGGCCAGCGAGGACGCCGCGTCCGGGCTGGCCGGGGCGACCAGCACCAGCTGGTCCGCCGAGGCAAGCACCCGCGTCAGGCCCGGCGGCGCGGGGTCGATCATGGTCAGCGGGTACCGTTCGGCCAGTAGGTCGGCGAGCCGCCGGAAGTCATGACCGTCCAGGGCGTGCGCGGCGCCGTTGCCCGGCTGGTCGGCGATCACGTCGAGCCAGGCGGCTGGCCCAGCCGACCGTCCGGGCTGGCCGGGCTGGCCTGGGTGGCCGGGCTGGCCTGGGTGGCCGGGCTGGCCTGGGTGGGCTCCTGGCCGGCCAGCAACGCCTGCACCGAGGCGGCCGGGGCGCGGCGGGCGGCCAGCGAGGTGGCCCCCGGGTTCAGGTCGAGCGCCGCGACCGGGACCCTGCGTACCGCGGCCAGGACGTGGCTGGTCATCAAGGCGGTCACCGTCTGCCCCGCGCCCCTGGTGCAGCCGAGCACGACGATCCGGCGCGGGCCGGCCAGGGGCAGCCTAGCCCGGTCGCGATCCAGCGCCTCCTGGTCCCGCTTGCCCGGTCCCTGGCCGCCGGCGACCACCTTCACCTGGCGCCGCCAGCTCATCTCGCCGCGACTGTCCGGACCGCTGAGCGCCCGCTCGACGGACGGCAGCGGCCGCTCCCGCTCCACGCTGACGAACCTGGCCGCGACCGGCGCGGGCCGCGAAGGCGCCTCGGGTGCGGCGGGCGCGGGCGTCTGGGACGTGGGGAGGGGCTCCGCTGATGGTGGGGTTGCTGGCGCTGGAGGTGAGGTTGCTGGTGCTCGCGGAGGCGTCACGGGCGCGGGCGGCACTGACGCGGCTAGCACCGGTTCCTCCGCCGCTGGCTCAGACGCCTCATGCACGGGCTCGGACGCCTCAGGCTCCGGCGCCTCGAGTTCAGGCGCTTCGAGCTCGGGCGCTTCGGGCTCGGGCGCCTCGAGTTCAGGCGCCTCGAGCTCGGGTGCAGCGGCCTCGGGCTCAGGCGACTCCGGCATCGTCGGCGCAGCCGCCCCTGCTTCGGGCGCTGCGGCTTCGGACGCCGGAATTCCGGCCTCGGATGCGGGCGCCTCGGGGGCGGGCACTGTGTCCGGCGTGGACCACGCGAACGGCACTGCCTCGGGTGGGGCCGGAACGGCGGCCGCAGGCGTATCCGCATCGGTCGGCGCCGCAACGGACACGAACGGCACCGGTGGTACGGGCACGGGCGCCTCGGCCCGCGCGGGCTGGTCAACGACCGGGGTGGCGGCTGAACGCGGCTGAACGCGGAGCATCCAGCGCGGGCCGGGGCTTGGGCGACGTCAAGGGCATCTGCGGCCGGGTGGGGGTGGACGCGGAGAAAGCCTCCTCCGACGGCAGGGCCGAGTCGGAGGGACGGTCGGGCTTAGCGTCCGAAGCCGGGCCTCAGCCCGGAGAGATGCCTGCGCGCAGAACTGGCCGCGAGCCCCCAGCGCAGCGCGGCGCCGGACTCGGCGCTGGCCGTGCGCTCTGCGCTGGGCGCGGATTCGGCGCTGGCGGCGAGATCCGGTTCATGGCCGGCACCCGGCTCAGGTGCGGGGCCGGCTTCCGGGAACGGGCCGGCTTCCGGGAACGGGCCGGCCTCGGGGAACGGGCCGGCTCAGGGCGCGGGCGGACCAGCGGGAGCAGGCTGGCCTCGGGTGACGGCCAGGATGCCGGGCCGAACGACGCGGGCGGCTCGCTTAGGCCGCGGAAGCCGGGATCGGAATCGTGCGCGACCTCGAGCGCCCTGGTATCCGGCATCCCCGCCGGAGGTGGCGAGGTCGCCCACACGGAGCGCTGACTCGGTTCAGGCCCCTGGCTGGCGGCGGAGCCATTCGCCGTGTCCGGCCCGGATCCCTGCGGCCACGGGGACCACGGGCCCGAGAGCCTCGCCTCCGGCTCCGCCTTGGCGCGTTTGGGCGTCCGGCGAGCCGGCACTCGTTCCGGCATCGGCACCTGTTCCGGCGACGGCGGGCTCAGCCGATCCGGACGAAGGTGACGCGACCGGCGGCGAAGCCGTCTGCCGGGCCACCGGCGGCTTCGCGGCCGTCCGCCGGGCCTTGACCGGACGCACCTCGGCCTGCGCCGATTGCTCGGCGGCAAGCTGCAGCGCGGGCGCGCTCGACACGGCCTTGGCCGCGACCTTCTTCGCCTTCTGGGGCCGGGCCCTGGGCGGATGCCGGTGCCACACCCGAGCGGACACGAGGATCTCGTCCTTCTCCGCGAACGGCGCCATCCGGCACCAGGTCCGCGGTTCAGCGACGTACCGCAGCTGCGAACTCACCAGCTCAGGCAATCGCTTGCTTTCAATGACCGGCCTCGTCGTCAGCCAGGTGAGTACACCGGGAGGAAGTACATAAAGCCAAACCAGGTTGTGGTTGAAGGGCAATCCGACAGCAATAAGGAAAATTACATACGGGACCGTGATCCCGACAAAGACTCCGATCCAGGTGATCGGCAAAGGTGCTGGCAACCGAAAATCGTATAGCTTGTAGAGACGTTTTTCGATTCGCCAGATATTCGTATAAGTGGGGAGATCCACTATTAGCGCGCCCCTTCTTCCTGATTCAGGATCAGTGGACTCCGAGCGCATTCGCTATGCCGGTGGCAAGCGTATGCACGATACCTGGCGTATAGAAAACGACGGCAATGGCCACGGCAAGCACTATAAACTGCACGAATCGAGTGATTTCGCGCGTGAAGAGGAAGAAGATCGCTACGATCCCGACGATACCGAGGAACAATGGCCCGAACAGTCCCTGCAGGTAGGTGACGAGGCCCTGCGTACTCAAGGCCACTGGAGCCATCGCGGCGGTGAGGTGAGTATGCATAACATGACCCTTCCGGGATCAAATGAGCATCCATAAATTGGTGTTGCATGCCGCCCGAGCAGGTACAAGTAAGGCGGAAGTGCCAGCGCGGGCTGACGCGGACACGGCGGGTGCGGGGGGCGTGCCGTCTGGGCACGCTGAGGCCGCGGCGGGCAGGACGGCCAGAGCCGGCAAGACCGGCGGGCGAACCGGGGATGGACAGGGTTGAAAGAAGCCGAACCGGGCAGGACGGTCCCGGCAAAGGCCGACTCACGGCGACTGGCCCAGCGGGAGCCCGGTTCGTGGCCGGAGCCCGGTTCGTGCGAGCCAGGCCGGGCGGAACCCGGCCAGCCGAGTACGGTGCGACGGCAAGCGGGCACGCCGACGTCACCAGGCCCTGTCCTGGTCATCGGGCACCCACCGCCTCAGTCGACGCACCAATCTCTTTTACATACCATTTACCGCTTTGCAGGTCGACAACCGACATACCATATGTCACTTCGAGTTTCGATGCTATCCCTAGATTTCCAGAAGCCGCGGGCTGTTCAGGGAGCTGCCATATTACGGTCACTGTTATCTGCCTGGTCGTGCCGCCTCGCGGCACGACCAGCGCGCCGATCGAGTCAAAGGTCACCGCACCGCCTAGCCCGGTCAGTGAGACGCCGTGGACGAGGAACCTGTTCAGCGTGGCGCTATCGCCGTTGGCGTAGGCCTGGAAAAAGGCCGGCAGCTCATTCATCAGCTGGCTTTGGGCCACCTGATCCGAACTGCGCGGGGCGGTCGGCGGCGGCGAAATCTGCGGCGGCGCGGACAGCAAGGCGGGCTCGCCGGAGACCACGACGCCGCCGCCCGAGGCGGTTACCGGCACGCCCAACTGGACCAGCTGGCCATTGACCAGGGCGAGCAGCGTCACGACGGCATGCCGCGGATCCTGCACGGTAATGCCCGTGACCTGCTCCGCCTGCAGGTTGAGCTGACCGGTGCCGTTCCAGCCAAGGTTCGGGTTGGCGGCCAGGACGCTGGCCGGCACGAAGGCCGCCAGGGCCTGCTCCCGCTGCCCCTGATTCTGCGGGCTGAAGCTAAGATACGCCCGCCCGAACTCCGCCGCGTAGGCCTCGGCCAGGGTGGCGGGAAACTGGCCGCCGGCCGCGCTCTTCGGCCCGATTTCGCCGCCGCCGGGGACAGAAGCCTGGTTGGAGACAATCGCCGTGATCCCGCGGAACGCGATGACCAGCAGGGCCGCCCACAGCACCACCCGCAGCGGCCACAGCAGCCACCGGCCGCCCGCACCCTGCCAGCTGCCGCCGATCCCCGGATCAGCGGCTAGC
Organism: uncultured Actinomycetes bacterium; assembly: GCA_963800415.1. Classification (GTDB taxonomy): domain Bacteria; phylum Actinomycetota; class Actinomycetes; order Streptosporangiales; family Streptosporangiaceae; genus Palsa-504. The sequence continues at coordinate 159,588 of CAWDBS010000058.1, read as the reverse complement.
GAGCCATCAGCCAGAATGCCCGCGTCCAGCGGATCCATCTGGCTGTACAGTGCCCGAGCCCGAGCCCGAGCCCGTGGCGAGACCAGTCCCGCCGAGTCCAGATAGTACACGGGCAACCGCGTTCCGTTACCGGACTTCGGCCCGCGAACCATTACACCTCCGCACGTCTTCGCGCCGACGCAGCCCGGCGCGGCCATCCTTTCGTGCCGGCCTCGCGGTCCATCATGAACCATGAGGCATCGGTTCGTCCCGGAAACGGAAGAACGGATCACCGGAACATCCGTCTGGACAAACCGGCCAGCAACGCTGATACGTGCCCAGCACGCAGAGGGTTCAATCGTGTTCGGAACGTGTGCAGGCTCGAAACCGTATCTCCTTGCGCCGATGAGGCAACCGCAAGATCCAGGTCGGACATCAACATCACCGCAGCTCATCGCGCTTCCGATGGGCGGTCGCCGATCGGGATGGACGTCAGGCGCGCGGTGTCGGAACGGGACGCACGGGGCGGCAGCCCGGGGCGGACGTCGCGGGAGCACGAGGCCCTATTGGTACTTGACCTGGAAAAACGCAGCATTGGTCGCCGATAGCCGCCGGTAAATATTACGAAATAATAACAGCCAGGCCTCGACTTAGGCTCGACCTTCGACCACGGGATGCCCGACCGTGCTCCGCAAGCTCCTGCCAGCCGGAGCGCCACCATCGCCGCGTCGATGCGGTCGCAGCCAGGCGCCACGGCCGACCCGCCCCTGCCTCGATTCGCAACCACATTCGACAGTATCGAATCTATATACTATAATGTCAATATATACTGCGAGTATGCAACAACAGCGAGTGGCGCTCGCGCTTTCAGCCGTTCCGATGCCTGGCTGCCGCCCTTGGTTCTGGGTATCGGAGACGGCGACCTGTTCCCGCTTGGCCAGCGGCGTCCGGAACCCGCTTCGGCGCCGTGCTACAGGTTGAAGCGGAACTCCACGACGTCGCCGTCTCGCATGATGTAGTCCTTGCCCTCGATGCGGGCCTTGCCGACGGCGCGGGCCGCGGGCAGCGAGCCCGCCGCGATCAGGTCGCCGTACGAGACCACCTCGGCCTTGATGAAGCCGCGCTGGAAGTCGGTGTGGATGACGCCTGCCGCCTCCGGGGCGGTCGCCCCGGCCCTGATCTCCCAGGCGCGGGTCTCCTTCGGACCCGCGGTGAGGAAGGTCGCCAAGCCCAGCGCGCGGAACCCGGCCCGGGCCAGCTGGGCCAGGCCCGGCTCCCCCAGGCCGGCCTCGGCGAGCAGTTCCGCGGCCTCGTCCTCCGGCAGTTCGGCCAGGTCGGCCTCGGTCTTGGCGTCCAGGAAGATCGCCTCGGCGGGAGCCACCAGCGCGGACAGGCGCTTGCGCAGGTCCTCATCGGCGAGCTCGGAGGTGTCCATGTTGAACACGTACAGGAACGGCTTGGCGGTCAGCAGCTGCAGCTCGCGCAGGGCACTGACGTCGATGCCGGCGGCCGCGGCGCCGGCCGACAACGGGGTCCCCGAGTCCAGGAGCTGCTGGGCCGCCGCCGCCGCGGCAGCCGTCTGCACCCGTTCGGGATCCTTGGCGAACTTGGTCTCCTTGGCCAGCCGGGGCAGCGCCTTGTCCAGCGTCTGCAGGTCGGCCAGGATCAGCTCGGTGACGACCGTCTCGATGTCCCGCTCCGGCGACACGTCCCCGTCCACGTGCGTCACGTCCGGGTCCGAAAATACGCGTACCACCTGGCAGATCGCGTCGGTCTCGCGGATATGGGCGAGGAACTGGTTGCCCAGGCCCTGGCCCTGCGAGGCGCCGCGGACCAGGCCGGCGATGTCGGTGAACCGCACGCTGGCCGGCACGATCCTGGCCGAGTCGTAGAGCTTGGCCAGCTCGGCGAGCCGCGGATCGGGGACGCCGACCACGCCGACGTTCGGCTCAATGGTGGCGAACGGGTAGTTGGAGGCCAGCGCGCTGGCCCGGGTCAGCGCGTTGAACAACGTGGACTTTCCGACGTTGGGCAGGCCGACGATGCCGATAGACAGACTCACCCGGGCGAGTGTAGTGCGAGGGCGGCCGCCCAAGAGCCAGTGCCGAACCAGCCCACCCCAGGCATCACACCCGCCCCCGAAACCACCCGACCAGCCGGCACGATGTGACAGCGAGCCGGCTATTACCGGCACGATGTGGCATCGTGCCGGCCGAATCTAGCGGCGCGGCGCTGGGGAGGCTAAGCGGCGGGGCGGGCGGGCTGGAACGCTAGGCGGCGAGGCGGCGGGCGGGCGAGAACGGCCGGGCTGGGCTGGGCTAGAACTGCGCCTCGTACTGGGCCGGGTCGACGTGCGCTTCGACGATCAGCGGGCGCGACCGGGTGCCGAACCCGGTCAGCGCCTTCTCCAGGGCCGCCGGGCTGTCCACCCGGACGCCGTCGCAGTCCATCGCGCCGGCCAGCGTGACCAGGTCCATCCCGTCCATCCGGGTGGCGGTCGGCGGGTAGCCCAGCACCTGCTGCCGCAGCTCGATGCGGTTCAGGCTGCCGTCGGCGAACACCACCACGGTGACCGGCAGGCCCAGGGCCGAGGCGATCCGCATCTCGGTCGCCACCATCGCGAACCCGCCGTCGCCGACCAGGGCTATCACCGGCCGGTCCGGCCGGGTGAGCTTCGCCGCGATCGCCGCGGGCACGCCGAACCCCATCGCGGACAGGCCGTTGGGGATCAGCACCGAGCGCGGCTCGGCCGCCTGCCACACCTGGCCCGCCATGATCTTGTGCGAGCCGACGTCGGTGGTCACGATGGTGCCCGGCGGGGCGGCTTGGTTGGCGATCGCCACCACGTCGCAGGGGTTCAGCCTGCCCTCGGCGCGCCCCGCCAGCCAGGCCGCGCGCAGCCGGGCACGGTGCGCCGCCACCTCGGTCCCGGCCCACCGGGGCTGGCCCGACCACTGCGCGCACAGCCAGCCGAGGATAGCCGCGACATGGCCGACCAGCTCGTGCGCGCTGGCGTAGACCTGATCGGTGTTCGGGGTGGTGTCCAGGTGCAGCACCGGGGTGGCGACCGACCACGGGCTGATCAGCTCCACCGGGTCGAAGCCCGCGGCCAGGATGAGGTCGGCCCCGGCCAGCAGGTCCCAGACGACGCGGTACCCGGCCATGTCGAGAACGCCGGCGAAGTACGGGTGGTCCTCGGGGAACACGCCCTTGGCCATCGGCGAGACCACCACCGGGATCCCGGCCAGCTCGGCGAGCCGGACCAGCTCGGCGCCCGCGGCGCAGCGCAGCGCGGCGATGCCCGCCAGGATCACCGGGCGGCGTGCGGCGCTCAGCGTCCGCAGCGGATCGCCGTCGCCGTACACGTCGACGGACCCCGCCGCCGGGGCCAGCGGAGGCAGGCTGATCTCAGCGCCGGACCCGGGAGCGACGGCCCAGGCATCCGCGGTCACGGTCAGGTGGACGGCGCCGGGACGCTCCGCCACGGCGGTCCGCAGCGCCTTGCGGATGACGGTATCCGCCGAGGCCGGCTCCAGGCGCAGCGCCAGCTTGCTGACCGGCGCGAACATCCGGTCGTGGTCGACCACCTGGTGGGTGAAGAACTGCTCGCGGGAGCTCTCGATCTGGCCGGAGACCGCGAGCACCGGCACCCGGTCCAGGGTCGCCGAGGCCACGCCGTTCAGCACCGCCGTCGACCCCGGTCCCAGGGTGGACAGGCAGACCCCGGGCCGCCCGGTCGCCATCGCCGCCGCCTCGGCCATGAAGGCGGCGGTGCCTTCCCGCACCGCGGACACGATCTCGATGCCCTGGTGGCGGGCCGCCTCCATGAAGTCGATGACGGACTCGCCGGGATAGCCGTACACATGCCGGACGCCGGCCGCGTGCACGTACCCGGCCAGCAGGGCCGCCGTCGACTCCGGGCAGGCCGGGGGGCCGGGGCAGGCCGGGGGGCCGGGGCAGAATCGGACAGCTGTGCCATCGCCCCATTGTCCACGCAGCGGAGCCGGGGCAGCCACCGAGGACCGTTCGGCCCGATAAAGACCAGCTGGCGGCGGGCGGCCGGCCGGCTGCGGGGGCCGGCCGGAGCGGGACCACGGGTCGCGCTGGAATCCTCGCCCTTCGGGGTGAGGAGGATGTCACATGGCTCGTTCTGGCGCTTTCCGGCCGTTGTTTCAGCTCCGGGCGGGCGTGTCGCCGCCGGATTCGGCACCCACGGTGAGATCATCGCTGCATATGGGAGCAGTCTTGTTGCTGGCCGGACTGCTGCTCGGGATCGTCATCGGGGCAGCGATCGGCTACCTATTCGCCCGCGGCCGGCTCGCCGCCGCCGCCGCGGACCTGTCCGGCCGCGCTCGCGCTGCCGACGAACGCACCCGGGCCGCCGAGGAAAGAGCCCGGATGATCGAGCGCGGCGCGGCCGAGCGGGCCGCGCTGGTGGAGGGCCAGCTCGCCGAGCGGTTCCAGGCGCTGTCGGCGCAGGCGCTGGACGCGAGCACCGCGCGGTTCCTCGAGGTCGCCGAGGGGCGGCTGCGGGCGGCGAACGCGACCGCGTCCAGTGACCTGGAGCTCCGCCGGGCGGCGGTCGAGCATCTCGTCGGGCCGCTGCGGGAAACGCTGGCCCGGGTCGAGGAGCAGCTGCGGGAGTCCGACGCGGACAGGGCCCGGTCGCACGCCGCGCTGGCCGAGCAGGTCAGCATCGCGCGGCAGAGCTCGGAGCAGCTGCGGGCGCAGACGCAGGCGCTGGTCACCGCGCTGCGGCGGCCCGAAGCCAGGGGCCGCTGGGGCGAACTGCAGCTGCGCCGGGTGGTCGAGCTGGCCGGGATGAGCGCCCGCTGCGACTTCGACGAGCAGGTCACCGTGGCCACGCCGGACGGCACGATCCGCCCGGACATGGTGGTGCGCCTGGCCGGCGGCAAGAACATCGTGGTGGACTCCAAGGTCTCGCTGGCCGCGTACCTGGAGGCCGCCGAAGCCGACGACGACGACGTGCGCACGGCGCGAATGGAGGCACACGCGCGGCACGTCCGCGAGCATGTGGACCGGCTCGCGGGCAAGGCGTACTGGACGGCGCTGAGCCCGTCGCCGGAGTTCGTGATCCTGTTCATCCCGGGCGAGGCCTTCCTGGCCCCGGCGCTGGAACGAGACCCCGGACTTCTCGAGTACGCGCTCAGCCGCCGGGTACACATCGCCACCCCCACCACGCTGGTCACGATGCTGCGCACCGCGCAGTACGCCTGGCAGCAGGCGGCGCTGGCCGAGAACGCCCGCGCCGTGTTCGACCTCGGCCGGCAGCTCTACGAGCGGATCACGGGTCTCGGCGGCCACGTGGACCGGCTGGGCCGCACGCTGGCCAAGGCGGTGCTGACCTACAACCAGGCCGTCGGCTCGCTGGAGAGCCGGGTGCTGCCCAGCGCCAGGCGGCTCAGCGAACTCGGCCTGGTCGAGGGGGTACTCAGCGCGCCGGCTCCGGTGGAGGAAACGGTCCGGGCGCTGTCCGCACCCGAACTCGTCGCGGACGAGCGCGCCGGGATCGGCCCGGCACGTATGGACGCCGCGGAGATGGACGCCGCGGAGATGGACGCGGCCGGGCTCGGCCCGGCTGAGATCAGCCTGGTTCGTGCCGCTCGATGACGCAGACCCGGGCCCCGGGCCAGAAGGCACCGACGCTGGGACCGCTGCGCCGTCAGCTTCCCGGATCGATCACGCTCACCGGGCGCGGCGCGGGCGTCGCGCTGTTCGCGGTCTGCTTTTCCGGCTTGCTGATTGCGGCCTGGACGGGCTGGAACGTGATCGCCGATGTGATGTTCGTCATGACCTGCGGCCTGGTGGCCTGCTACACCCGGCCCAGCGGGCTGCGCGGGCTGGTGGTGTGCCCCCCGTTGGCATTCTTCGCCGGGAGCGTGCTGGCCCAGATCATCACCGCGCCCGACAGCTTCTCCGCCGCAGCCAGGATCCTGGTCACGCTTGGCAGCTCGGCTCTGTGGCTGTTCACCGGCACCGTGCTCACCGTGACGATCGCGCTCGGCCGCGGCTACCGCCCCGAGATACCGCTGCTCACCACGCTGCGGGAGGCGCTGAAGGACGTCCGGCCGTCGTGGTCGGGGCGCGGCCGGTGGTCCCGGCGGCGCTAGCCAGTCCCGCCAGTCCCGCCAGTCCCGGCGGTGCGCAGTTCACGCGGGAGCGCGAACGTCATGTGCTCCTCCACCGCCTCGACCTCCTCCACGCTGCCGAACCCGTGTCCGGCGAGCGTATCCAGCACCGCGGTCACCAGTTCCTCCGGCACCGAGGCCCCGCTGGTCACGCCGACCGTGGTCACGCCGTCCAGCCAGCGCTCGTCGATCTCGCCGGCGTCGTCGATCAGGTAGGCTGCCGCCGCGCCGTAGTCCTTGGCCACCTCGACCAGCCGGACGGAGTTCGAGGAGTTCGGCGAGCCCACCACCATTACCAGGTCGGCCTGGGCGGCGATGACCTTGACCGCGGCCTGCCGGTTCTGCGTGGCGTAGCAGATGTCGTCGCTCGGCGGATCGAGCAGGGCCGGGAAACGCTCGCGCAGGGCGTTGACAGTCGCTACGGTCTCGTCCACCGACAGCGTCGTCTGCGACAGCCAGACCACCTTCGACGGGTCCGTGACCTCGACTCCGGCGGCACCCTCGGCGCCGTCCACCAGGCGGACCCGGGACGGGGCCTCGCCAGCCGTCCCCACCACCTCTTCATGTCCCTCGTGGCCGACCAGCAAGATGTCGTAGTCCTTGGCCGCGAACCGCCGCGCCTCGTTGTGCACCTTGGTCACCAGCGGGCAGGTCGCATCGATGGCGTGCAGCTTCCGGCGCTCGGCGTCAAGACGGACCTCGGGAGCGATGCCGTGTGCGGAAAACACCACGACCTCGCCGGGCGGTACCTCGTCGACCTCCGCCACGAAGACGGCGCCGCGCTTCTCCAGCGTGCTGACGACGTGCGTGTTGTGTACGATCTGCCTGCGTACGTAGACCGGCGGGCCGAACTTCTCCAGGGCCATCTCGACCGCTTGCACAGCCCGGTCGACCCCGGCGCAGTAGCCGCGAGGTTTGGCGAGCAGGACACGTCGCTGGCTCGAAGACATAACCCCATGGTAGGTGAGTATGTCCGGCAACCCGGTAGGCGTACCCCTGCCACGGTGCAGGTATTGCGACACACAAGCGGAGGCGCGAAGATAACCCGTCAGGGAACACGCGCCGACTATCAGCGATGCACCGGCGCCGGCAGATGCACCGAAGCTGCCTGGGCGCCACGTGATATCCCGTCCTCGAGGGAGAGTGTGACATGCGCGTTCCGCAGGTCAGCGAACGCATAAAGGAAGCCCCAGCTCAAGCTCTGCGCGGCGTCTTCGCCGGCATCGGCCAGCTGCTGCTGATAACCGACAAGCTCAGGAACAAGACCCCCGCGGACTCCGATGTGCCGCGGGCCCGAAGGCCCGAGGCGTCAGAAACCGTCACTGACACCCCAGTCACCAGCCCGGCGGATCAGCGTGACGGCACCGCGGCGGCCCCCGCCGAGACGGTCGCGGCACCGGCGGCACCGGCGGCACCGGTCCCGGCTGATCCGGCTCCGGCCGAAACGGTCGCCGCCGACGAGACGGTCGCGTCGGCGGCGGCCGCCGACGCCAAGCCAGCTACGGCCACGCGCACCCCGGCCAGGGCCGCCCCCGCCGAGCCGGCCACAGCCAGGCCGACCACAGCCACGCCGACCACAGCCAAACCCGCCACGGCCAGGCGCACCGCCGCCAAGCCAGCGTCGGCGGCCACCGACAAAGCCGCGGCCAAGCCGGCTGCGGCCAGGCGAACGGCGGCGGCCGGCGGCGGCACAGTCCGCGGCCGAGGCGCCGCCGAAGCCGCCCAAGCGGCAGAGCACCAGGGACTTCGACAAGACCGGCAATGTCCGGCTGCTCGACCGCGAGGCGGACAGCTCCCCCCTCAGCGCCACCGCGCCCGTCGCCGCCGAGCCGGTCGCCGTCCCCGAGCCGGTCGCCGCCGCCGAGCCGGTCGCCGCCGCCGAGCCGGTCGCCGTCGCCGAGCCGGCGCTCAGCCCGGTGGCCGCGCCGCTGGCCAACTACGACGAGTTGTCCGTGGCGTCGCTGCGCGCCCGGCTGCGCAACCTGGACGTCACGCAGGTCAGGCAGCTCGCCGAGTACGAGCGGGCGCACGCCGCCCGCGCCGATGTGCTGGGCATGTTCGAGCGGCGGATCGCCAAACTGGAGGCAGAAGCTTAGTGCCGCTGGACACGTCGGCTGATTCGCCCGTCCCCGTCCGCACGGTGCTCCAGCTGGTCGGCGGGTGGATCAGCCGGCTCGGCCGGGTCTGGGTAGAGGGGCAGATCGCCGAGCTCGCCGTGCGCGGCGGGGCGGTGTTCCTGACCCTGCGCGACCCGGTCGCGGCTGTGTCCGTGCGGGTCATCTGCTCGCGGCAGATCTTCGACGCGGCCGAGCCGCCGCCCGCCGACGGGGCCAGGGTGGTCATCTTGGCCCGGCCGGATTTCAACGCCAACCGCGGGTCGTTCGCCCTCACCGCGCTGGAGATCCGCGCCGTCGGCGTGGGTGAGCTGCTGGCCCGGCTGGACCGGCTGCGCCGCCAGCTGGCCTCGGAAGGGCTTTTTTCTCCCGAACGAAAGCGGGCGATTCCCTTCCTCCCCGGCGTCATCGGCTTGATCTGCGGACGCGACTCCGCGGCGCAACGGGACGTCCAGCAGAACGCCGGGCGGCGCTGGCCGGCCGTCCGGTTCCGTGTCGAGCAGACCGCGGTGCAGGGATCGTACGCGGCCGAAGAGATCATCGACGCGCTGCGGCGCCTCGACCAGGACCCCGAGGTGGACGTGATCGTGATCGCCCGGGGCGGCGGCTCGCTCGAGGACCTGCTCCCGTTCTCCGACGAGGCGCTGGTCCGGGCGGTGGCGGCGTGCCGGACGCCGGTGGTGAGCGCGATCGGGCACGAGCAGGACACGCCGCTGCTCGACTACGTGGCCGACCTGCGCGCGTCCACCCCCACCGACGCGGCCAAGCGGGTGGTCCCCGACGTCGCCGAGCAGACCGCGCTCATCACCCAGCTGCGCGCCCGGGCCCGCCGGTGCGTCACCGGCTGGCTCGACCGGGAGACGGCGTGGCTGGAGGGGATCAGGTCCAGGCCCGCGCTGGCCGACCCGGTACGGGAGATCGAGCGCCAGGCCGAGCGGGTGGACGCACTGCTGCAACGGGCCAGGATGTCGCTGACCGCGAGCCTGGCCCGGGCCAGCGACGACGTGGCGCACACCCAGGCCCGCCTGCTCGCCCTGTCGCCTGCGTCCACGCTGCGCCGCGGCTACGCGATCGTGCAGCACCGCGACGACGGCGTGGTCCGCAGTGCGGCCGGGGTCAAGCCGGGCGAGACGCTGACCGTCCGTTTCGCGGACGATCAGCTCACCGTGCGGGCGAGCGATACGGCGTCAGCTGACGAGGGTGACGACGGATAGGGTGGAGATCGTGACAGACGGCGCGGACGGGGTCCCCAAGGGGGCGGACGGGACCTCCCGGGAGACACTCAGCTACGAGCAGGCCCGGGACAAGCTGGCCGCGGTCGTCAAGCGCCTCGAGGCCGGCGGCCTGACCTTGGAGCAGTCGCTCGAGCTGTGGGAACGCGGCGAAAGGCTGGCCACGGTGTGCGGCGAATGGCTGGACGGCGCGCGGGCCAGACTCGCCGCCGCCGTGGCCAAGCGCGACGACTCCGACCAGGCCGAGCCGGAAGCCGACGCCCCGTTCTGACGTGGCTCGGCGGCGAGGCCGGTGAGTTTGCCTGCCCTCGGGCTGGGCACGCGCATGGCAGGCAACAGCAAGGTGGGCGCGATGAACCCAGTCGAGCGCGCGATCCGGCGGGTCGACGCCACGCAGCAGCGGTACACGCCCGCGGCGTTCATCTTCGGGGTGGTGAAGAAATACGGGGACGACAACGGTGGCGTCCTGGTGGCTAACCTGGCGTACTCGTCCTTCCTGTCCCTGTTCCCGCTGCTGCTGATCCTGGTGACGATCCTGGGCCTGATCGCGTCGGCTGACCCGTCGTTCCGGACTCAGGTCCTGAACGCGGTGGCCGGCCAGGTCCCGCTGATCGGCCAGCAGCTGACCACTAACGTGCAGCAGCTCCAGCGCTCCAGCGTCATCGGTCTGATCGTGGGCGTGATCGGCCTGATCTGGGGCGCCTCCGGTCTGGCCCAGGCCGGCCTGTTCACCATGGAGCAGGTGTGGAACCTGCCGGGGCCCGCCAGGCCCGGCTTCGTGCAGCGGCTCGGCCGGGCGGGGCTGTTCCTCTGCCTGCTCGGCGGCGGGGTGATCGTGACCACCGGGCTGGCCGCCCTGACGACCTACTTGCACAACGGGCTCGCGTTCAAGCTCCCGCTGGAGGTGGTAACCGCGGCCTTCAACGCGGGCATGTACCTGGGCGGCTTCCGCGCGCTGACCCCGAAGGGCGTGCCGACCCGCAAGCTGCTGCCCGGAGCGATCACCGGCGGCATCGGATGGACGATTCTGCAGGTCCTCGGTACCTATCTGGTCCACCACTTCCTGCACAGCGACTCCGTCTACGGCGTATTCGGCACCGTGCTGGGGTTGCTGGCCTGGATCACCGTGGCCATCGAGGTCACCGTGTACTCGGCCGAGATCAACGTGGTGCTGGCCCGGCGGCTCTGGCCGCGGTCCATCGTGCAGCCGCCTCTCACCGAGGCCGACCGGGCCAGCATGGCGCTGCAGGCCCTGCAGAACCAGCGGCGTCCCGAGCAGCACGTCGAGGTGACGTTCGACGACCGTGATCCCGAGGCGGAGGCACCGGCCAGAACGCCGCAGACGCCAGATGAGGTGGCACCGCCCGCGGATGCCCAGGTTCCTGAGCAGCGGGGCGCGGCCGACCCCAGCTCAGCCGGCGACCGGGCGCAATGAGGCGGCGAGCTCACGAAGTTCGGCCCAGGTGGCGTTGCCGCTGACCACGACGGTGAATCCCGCCGGGCTGGTGAGGTACATCGACCGCTGTCCCCGGGCTGGGGTGGTGCTGAGATTCCAGGTCCGCCCGTCCAGGCGGACCGGCGCCAGCTGGGACGGCGCCAGCTGGGACGGCAGCAGCGCCGACCCGTCGTTGGTCATCCGGCTGACGAACGGCCCGGCGCTTGCGTTGGTCTCCTCGAGCGAGGCCAGCGACCCGGCTGGGGTCGTGTAGCCGAGCTGCCAGGTGACCGTGCCCGTGCCGTTGGCGCCGCCCACGGTCAGGCCGGAGCTGACCGGCTGCCAGGATGCGGGCAGACCCGCGGGGACCACCGCCGGGTACGGTGCCAGCCGGGCCAGCGCGGCCAGGTCATCGCGGTAGCTGACGGCGACGGGTTCGGCGGCGTGCGGGGCCGGGATCGCCACCACGACGACCGCGGCGGCCAGCAGGCAGCCAGCCGCCGTGGCGCCTCCACGCAGCACCCTGTTCACAACAGCCCAGGTTAGCCCGGCCTCCGGGGTGGACAAGGTGGCTCCTGGGTAGCTGCATAGGATCAACACAGCGCCCACCCACACGGGGCCACCGGAAGGACACCAGCCATGACCGCGGATCAGCAGGCCCACGCGCCAGACAGCCATGCCCCCGACCGCAACCTGGCCCTCGAGCTGGCCCGGGTGACCGAGGCCGCGTCGATGGCCGCCGCCCGGTGGGTGGGCCGGGGTGACAAGAACGGAGCCGACGGAGCCGCCGTGAACGCGATGCGGCTGCTGATCAACACGGTGTCGATGCGCGGCGTGGTGGTCATCGGCGAAGGCGAGAAGGATCACGCGCCGATGCTGTTCAACGGTGAGGAGGTCGGCGACGGCACCGGCGCGGCCTGCGATGTCGCGGTCGATCCTATCGACGGCACCCGGCTGTGTGCCAACGGCATGCCGAACGCGATCTCGGTCCTGGCGGTGGCGGGTCGCGGCTCGATGTACGACCCGTCCGCCGTGTTCTACATGTCTAAACTGGCCACCGGTCCCGAGGCGGCGGGCATGGTCGACCTCGACGCACCGCCCGCCGCCAACGTCGCCGCGGTGGCCAAGGGCAAGGGCTGCTCGCCGCAGGACGTCACTGTGGTCATCCTGGACCGCCCCCGGCATGCGGACCTGATCTCCGAGGTCCGCGCCAGCGGCGCCCGGATCCACCTGATCACGGACGGGGACGTGGCGGGCGCCATCATGGCCGCGCGCGAGGGCACGGGGATCGACTTGATGCTCGGTATCGGGGGAACGCCGGAGGGTATCATCGCCGCCTGCGCGCTCAAGTGCCTCGGCGGGGTCATCCTCGGCAAGCTCGCGCCCCGGGACGACGCAGAACGGCGCCGCGCGCTGGACGCAGGCCACGACCTGAACCGCGTGCTCACCACGGACGATCTGGTCACCTCCGACGACGTGTTCTTCGCGGCTACCGGGATCACCGACGGTGAACTGGTCAACGGCGTCCGGTACCTGCGCGGCCATGCGACGACTCACGCCCTGGTCATGCGCTCCCGCTCCGGCACGATCCGCAGCATCAAGAGCGAGCACCAGCTGTGGAAGCTCCGCGCGTACTCGTCCGTCAACTTCGACTGACCGCTGTCGGCATTGCCGTTGTTGCCGTTGCCGTCAATTGCGGCTGAACAGGCGGAAACGACGACTCTTCGGCGGCGTGCGGACGGTCAGCTCGCCGCCGAGCACCAGCGCCCGGACCTCGATCACCGGTGTGCCGGGCCCGGCCGGCGGAGGCGTGCTGCCGCGCTTGCGGCCCAGAACCATATGCCCGCTCACGATCACCGACACCCCGTCGGGGACGATCAGCCGGAGCCGGCCGCCGAACACCGTCGCGTACAGCTGCACCCGGCTGGTCTGCAGTATCGCCTGGGTGAAGTCGACTTCGACCTCGCCGAACATGGCGGTCACGGTAAGGTTCTCCGGCACCACCCAGCGGCCGTCCCGGCGGGCCGGCCCGAAGACGCCCGCGATTACCCGGCCGCCGTCCAGCCGCACCGGCTGCGCGGACGGCACGGCCAGGTCCGCGGTCAGCTCCGCGAGCTCACCAAGCGTGCGGGCCGAGAACGCACGCTGAACCCGTTCGGCGTGCTCGTCCGCGGTGAGCCGCCCGTCGCTCATCGCCTCACTGAGCATGGCGAGGACGCGGTCCCGGTCAGCATCGGAGGCACGCAAGTCACGGGGCGACGGCCGTGGGCTCATGGCCCTGAAACTACTCCATCTTTTACTCGCCTCCGGGCCGCCCTGTTCTCCCGGCTCGCCTCCGGGGCGCCCCTTTAGGTGCCGCCTTCCCTCGTCGCTCGTCCCTCGCTCCTCAGTCCAGGCGGCACCGGCGCCCCTTTGGCTCGCCGGGGATGTCCTGGCCAGGGGCATGCCGGCAGCGGCTGTACGAGATGGGGTTGAGCGTGCTACCCATTTGTGCATGACAGACGGAGCGATCGAAGCGGTGATGGAGCGGACAAGCCAGGAGGGGATTCGCCTGGTCCGCTTCCTGTACGCCGACCACGGCGGGATCATCCGCGGAAAGGCCGCGGGTACCGCGCGGCTGCGGGAACGGATGGCCAGCGGAATCGGGCACACGGTAGCGATGATGGCCATGTCCATGCTGGACCAGCTGCAGCCGGTGGCCGGAATGGGCCCGGTCGGCGAGGTCCGGATCGTTCCCGATCCGGACACGTTCGTCACGCTCCCCTATGCGCCGGGTGCCGGCGCGATGCTCGCGACCTGGTCAAGCCAGACGGGTCGCCGTGGGAGGCATGTCCGCGGACGTTCCTCAAGCAGGCCATCGAGGCGCTGGCCGGCGAGGGTTACGCGATGCAGGCCGCGTTCGAGCCTGAGTTCACCGTCGGCCGCCGCGAGACCTCGCCCGCCGCGCCGACCATCCCGGACCGGCTCATCCCGATCGACGACAGCCTGTGCTACTCCGCCACCGGCTTCCATCTGGGACACGGCTTCGCCATGGAACTCGCCGCGGCGATGGAGGCGCAGGGCCTCGAGGTCGAGCACTACTACCCGGAACTCGGCCACGGCCAGCACGAGCTCTCCATCCGGCACGCGGACGCCTTGCGGGCCGCCGACAACCACGTGCTGTACCGGGAGACGGTCCGCGGCGTGGCGTTCCGGCACGGCTTGTGGGCCACCCTGGCCCCCAAGCCGATCCCCGACCAGGCCGGTAACGGCACCCATCTGCACGCCTCGCTCATCGACCTGGGGTCGGACGGCGCGTCCGCCGGGCGCAACGCGTTCGCCGACCCCGCCGACCAGAACGGCCTGTCCGAGGTGGGCTATCACTTTATCGGCGGCTTGCTCGCCCACCTGCCCGCCCTGGTCGCGCTGAGCTGCGCCAGCGTGAACAGCTACCGCCGGCTCGCGCCGCAGATGTGGGCCAGCGCGTACACCTGCTACGGGATGGACAACCGGGAAGCGGCGATCAGGATCTGCTCCCCGCTGCGCGGCGACCCGGGCAGTTCGGTCAACCTGGAGCTGAAGCCGTCGGACTCCAGCGCCAACCCGTACCTGGCCCTCGGTGCGTTCATCTACGCGGGCCTGGACGGCATCCGCGCCAAGCTCGACCCGGGCGAGGCCGTGAACGTCGACCCGGCCACCCTCACCGACAGCGAGCGGGCCGCGAGCAACACCCACCGCCTGCCCGCATCGCTCAACGCGGCCCTGGACGCGCTCGCCTCCGACGAGCTGATGATGGACATGCTCGGATCGCTGCGCGGCACCGCCTACCTGGCGGTGAAACGCTCAGAGGCGTCCCACTTCGCTCAGTCCACCGACCCCTATTACGAGTGCTTCCACCACTTCGCCAAGATCTTAGGCAGGCGGTCCGGGAGTGGGTGGTCGCGGGTTCAGGAAGCATGGCAGGCGGCCGACGGCATCGTCGCGGCTGTTACCAGGCCTCAATGGGAGGGAGGGGGAGGGCGGCGAGGCGGGCGGCTTCGCCGGCGGGGACGCCCAGCAGGCGCAGCTCGGCCTCGGCGAGCTGGTCGACGGAGGCCTCCGTGACGCGTTCGGGGTGCCGCTGGCACATCCGCAGCAGCCCGAGCAGGCCGCCGGCCACGGCGCTGAGCGCGATCTCGGCATCGGGAACGGTGAACCGGCCCGTGGCCTGCCCGGCCTCGATGTCGCGCAGCGCCCGCGGCGCCAGGCCGCCGGGGATGTCCAGCGCGTCCAGGCCCGTGCCGGTGAGGAACCCGGCGATGTCGGGGTGGGTCCAGCCGAGCCGCCCGGAGATCCGCGTGCCCACGGCGAACAGCTCGGCCGGGTCGGTGAGGCCGGCGGTGGCCCGGTCGATCAGCTGCCCCCAGCGTTCCAGCACCTCCTCCGAGGCGGTCGCGAACAGCTGCTCCTTGCTGTCGAAGTGGTTGTAGAACGACCCGAAGCCGATGTCGGCCTCCTCGGTGATCTCGGCGATGCTGGCCCGGTCCCCGCGGCCCTCGGCGATCAGCCGCACCGCGGCGTCGATGAGGGCCTGCCGGGTCCGGGCCTTACGCCGGTCCAGCCGCGACACCTTCGGTGCGCCGGCTGCCGATGCTGCCTCTGCCATCACTGCTCCTCCTGCCGGTCCACCTTGAACGCCAGCGGGCGCGCTGCCCCTGACCCGCCCGCGGCCGTCCGCTTGTCTGCTGTCGCTCCGCGTCCGTCTCGGTGAATCTAATATCAATACTGATTATTCATATCAGCATTGACTGTACCTGATGCGAGACCGATTCGCATCTCCGTCGGCGGCATCCTCCTTTCCCTTGCGGCCAGGAAGATGCCGCGGCGCTAGGCCGTGGAGCGCCATTGCTCCCGGGCGCCGTCTGTCCCGCTCGGGCATCCAGGTTCCGGCGATCAGGTTGAACAGGCCGAACAGCAGGGCGACGGTGACCGCGCCCACACCGGGGCGGGCGCCGTCGAGGCGACTGAGCAACAGGTACCGGGTTCCTGAGTCTGCCGATGGCTTTCCCTGCCGACCCGAACGGACGTCGACCGCTGACAAGCCCCTTCAGCCTGCCCGCGCGGGGATTGAGAGCTGCCACCGCCGCACGATCCGTCCGTCTGCTCCGAAGGTGACTACGTCCACTGACCCGAAGCTAGGGCGAGCCTCGACACCGGTGACGGTACTGCGACACACGGCGATGAGCCGGCGCTGGTCAAGGTCGACGGCGCTGGAGACCACCTCTATCTCAAGTCCGGGGACACTTGGGAGGAAGCCTTTGAGGGAAGCTACGGCGCCTTGGTAATCGACCCACCCCGGGGTGACGCCGACACACTCTTCGTGATAGCGCTCAGGGTCGAGGACGGCCGGCAGGTCTTCAGTCAGGCCGCTCGCGACGATCTCGAGCATCCGGCGGTAGGTGGCCTCGAACTGCTCGGCCAGCTCCGAGCTTCTGGGGCCCCGGACGACGTTGACCGTGTATGTGTTCGGTCTGGCCGTCGCCATCTCCAGGATCGGATGGGTGATCGAGGTGAAGCTGGGTTCGCGGACCGCCGCCCACAGGTGCTCCGAGGAATCCCACTGTGCGTAGTTGATGACGCGGCTGCGGTCGTCGCTCACATGCACTGCCGTCCCGATGAGACCAGGAGCGGACTGGATGGCGTCTTGGGCGCACGGTTCTTACAAACCGGTCAGGGCGCCTGCTGGAGTGGCCGGTAGATGGTGCCGCGGCCGACTCCCAGCGCCCTGGCGAGCTCGGCTACGGTGATGTCCCGGGCCTCATACCGCGCCCGGGCCAGCTTGGTCTTGCTCACTGGGTCCTTGCCCACTTGCCTGGCTCCCTTCCGTCGACGGATGAGCCTTGCCGCTCGTCAGCCAGCCCACGCTACGATCTCGCCCGGCGGACTGTAGCGGACGTAGGACCCTAGCTGCCCGATCCAGGCCGGCACTGCCTTACTCCAGTCAACTGCGATGCCCCAGGCGTCCCGGCTGCCGGTGCCACCCCGCAACGACTGTCTCCTCGTGTCGCCCCAGCCGGTGACGCGCAGGTTCCTCCCCTCCCGTATGCCCGGGTGCCTGCGTCCGGCGCTTCCGGCAGGTACCCACGCCATCCATCTTGACGAGCATCTGATCATAACTGATAATATATTTCAAAACTGATGAAGACCGACAACAAGTCGGGGAGACAAGGAGCCATCGTGATGGAACAGGACACGCAGATACAGGTCCAGGGCGGCCCGGAACCGGTCCTGGACCCGCACCGCTCGCTGCACAGCGAGACCGGGGCGCGGGCCGGGGAGCACTCGGGACGGTCGGGCAATCCCCTGGTGAAGGTGGCCGGGCTGGCCTGGCTGGAGTTCGAGAAGCCGGACCTGGACCGGGCCGAGCGGTTCGGCACCGACTTCGGCTTCACCGTGGCCGACCGGACGCCCGAGACACTGCTGCTGCGCGGCCGGCGGGCATCCACCGCGTGCCTGGCGATCCGCCGCGGCCCGCAGCCCCGGTTCGCCGGGGTCGCGTTCCAGGCCGCGGCCCGGGACGACCTCGACCGGCTGGCCCGCGGTACCGGCGGGACGGTCATGGCGCACTGGGGCGGCCACGCCGTCCGGCTGCGCGACCCGAGCGGGATCCCGGTGCACGTCGTCTACGGCATCCCGGAACTGCCCGCCCTGCCCGGACGCGCCCCGCTGCCGCTGAACTTCGGAACCGAGCCGCTCCGCGCCAACGCCACCCAGCGGCCGGCCCGGCGGCCGGCGCAGATCCAGCGGCTGGGACACGTGGTGCTGGGCACCACCCGGTTCCGCGCGGCCCTGGACTGGTACCTGGAGGTGCTCGGGCTGATCGTCAGCGACTTCCTGTACCTGGACGGCCAGCGCGACCGCGGCCCGGCGATGGCGTTCATCCGCTGCGACCTGGGCAGCGTCCCCTCAGACCATCACACCCTGGCCATGGCCCTGCAGCCGCGCACCGGCTACCTGCACTCGGCCTACCAGCTGACCGACCTGGACGAGGTTGCCGCCAGCGGGGAGTACCTGCGCGAGCGCGGGTACCGGCATGCCTGGGGCCTGGGCCGGCACATCCAGGGCAGCCAGGTCTTCGACTACTGGCGCGACCCGGACCGGGCGATGTTCGAGCACTACACCGACGGTGACGTATTCGACTGCACGGCCGAACCCGGCTGGGCCCCGCTGTCGGTCAGCGGCCTGTCCCAGTGGGGGCCGCGGGCGACGGCGGAGTTCACCGGCACCAACGATCCTCGCGTGGTGGTGGCGGCGATCAAGGCCCTGCGGGACAAGGGCAACGAGATCGACATGGCCGCGCTGCGCGGGCTGATCAAGGCGATGGGCTCGTGAGCGCCCGGCTGGCCCGCACCGCGGATGGCTGGTGGGCGGTGACGCCGGCCGGGCTGGTCCGGCTGGACCTGCCGGCCGCCAGCACGGCCGGGCTGCTCGCCGACCGCACAGCTCTGACCGCGGCCATCGAGGCCGCTCAGGCCACCGCGGCCGCCGCGCCGCAGGACGCGGTGCCCGCGGAGTCCGTGGACCTGCTCAGCCCGGTAACCGCCCCGGCCCGGGTGGTGGCGCAGGCGGTGAACTACCGGTCGCACGCGACCGATTCCGGGTTCGATCCGGACACGGTCCCGCCGGCCTTCTTCCGCAAGGCCTCGCACTCCATCACCGGCCCGGCCGGGGACATCATCCGCCCGGACGGCGTGGAGTTCCTGGACTACGAGGTCGAGCTCGGCCTGGTCATCGGGACGGACCTGCCGGTCGGCACGACGGTGACCGACGCGGACCTGGCCCGGTACGTCGCCGCGCTGGTGGTCGCGAACGATGTCAGCGCCCGGCAGGTCCAGCTGGTCAAGACCCAGTTCTACGAGTCCAAGTCCTACCCCACCTTCACCCCGGTCGGACCCTGGCTGGCCCTGGTCGACACGGCCGACCTGGCCCGGCTGAGCTCGCTGCGGCTGACCCTGTCGGTGAACGGGCAGGTCCGGCAGGACAGCACCGCCGCGGACATGATCGTCCACCCGGCACGGGCGCTGACCCTGCTGTCCCGGTTCCAGCCGATGGCCCCCGGTGATCTGCTGCTGACCGGCACCCCCGGCGGCACCGCGCTGAAGGCACCGGGCAAGATCGCCGGACAGCTCGCCGCGCTGCTGCCGCCCGCCACCCGGTGGAAGCTGTTCTTCAGCCGGCAGGCGGCCAACCCCCGCTACCTGCATGACGGCGACGTCATCACCGCGACCATCGCCTCGCCGGACGGCCGGCTCGACCTCGGCACCCAGCACAACACCATTATCGGGAAGACGCCATGACCACGCGAGAAACTGAAATACTGCCGCCGCCGGAGTCGACCTACCAGCTGCTGCTCGACGCCGCCCGCGCCTGGCCGGACGGCATCGCCACCCAGTGGATCCCCGACCCGGCCGATCACACCCGCTGCCTGTCCTGGAGCTACGCCGAGCTCGCGGGCACGGTGACCCAGATCGCCAACGCGCTGACCGCGCTGGGGGTGCGGCGCGGCGACGCGGTGACGCTGGCCAGCGTCAACACCTCCATGCTGTACGCGGCCACGCTGGCCGCGCAGGCCGCCGGGATCGCCGCCCCGGTCAACCCCGCACTGTCCAGTGAGCGGATCGCCGAGCTGGTCCGCCGGACCGGATCACGGGTCCTGGTCACGGCCGGGCCAGAGCTGGACCCGCAGCTATGGCCACGGCTGCTCGAGGTGGCCCGGCGGGCGGGCATGACCGCCGTCCTGGCCCTGCGACCCGACGGCGCGCACGGCGACCCGCCCGCCCTGGGCCTGACCGGTGGCGCGCCTGCCGGCGGTATCCCGGACACCCAGTACGGTCGCGGGCCGCTCGTGGCCTACCTGGACGACGTGATCGCCGGGCAGCCATCCGGCCACCTGGCCGCCGCCCCGCCGGCGGCAGACGACCTGGCCGCGTTCGTGCACACCGGGGGGACCACCGGCGCCCCGAAGGTCGCCGCGCACACCCACGCCAACCAGCTCGCCTGCGCCCGCGGCATCGCCCTGTCCAGCGGCCTGGCTGCCGGGGAGGGGGTGCTAGGCGGGCTGCCGCTGTTCCACGTCAACGCGCTGATCGTCACCGGGATCGCCCCGATGTTCAGCGGCGCACGGGTGGTGTGGCCGGGCCCGGCCGGCTACCGCGACAGGGCCCTGTACACCAGGTTCTGGCAGATCATCGAGCACTACCAGATCGCGGCCATGTCAGCCGTGCCCACCGTCTACGCCACCCTGGCGCAGGTCCCGGTCGACGCCGGCATCAGCACGCTGCGGCTGCCGATCGCAGGCGCGGCCCCGCTGCCGGCCTCGGTGCGCGAGGACTTCGCCGCTCACACCGGGCGGCGGCTGCTGGAAGGCTACGGGCTGACCGAGGCCACCTGCGCCAGCACCTGGACCAGGCCGGGCGAGGAACGGCCCGGATCGGTCGGCCGCGCCCTGCCCGGGCAGCAAGTCAAGGCGGTCCGGATCGGCGCCGACGGGACGCGGGCGGACTGCGCCCCCGGCGAGACCGGCGAGCTGGTGATCGGCGGGCCCGCGGTGTTCGCCGGCTACGTCACCGACCCCGCTCTCGGCGGTCCCCGGGTCAGCCGGGACGGCGTCATCCGCGACGGCTGGCTGGACACCGGAGACCTCGGCCACGTCGACCCCGGCGGCTTGGTGTACCTGACCGGCCGGGCCAAGGACCTGATCATCCGCGGCGGCCACAACATCGACCCCCGGGTCATCGAGGACGCGCTGCTGCGCCACCCCGCGGTCCGCGACGCCGCGGCGCACGAACACGGACGGCTGGTCATCACCGTGACCGGCGCAGACCCCGGCCAAGTCCGCGACGCCGTCGCCGGATTCGCCCTCACCATCCGCACCGGGCCGTCGCCCGCCGCCCAGACCACCGCGAACTGACCCGCAGAGAAAGACACGACCATGAACGACCACTACCCCGCGCCCCGGGAACCCGTCATCGCCGTGGGCGCAGGACCGGCTGGCTGCACCGCGGCCCTCCTGCTTGCCGACTCCGGGATCCCCGTCACCCTGCTGGAACGCCACACCCAGGCCCACCCCCTGCCCCGCGCGGTGCACCTAGACGACGAGGTCGCCCGGACCCTGGACCGGATCGGCGTGGCCGAGGGCTTCCTGGCCCGGTCCCGGCCCGGCAGCGGGCTGCGCCTGCTCGACGCGAGCCACCGCGTCATGGCCGAGTTCAGCCGCGACCACCAGGCCAGCCAGCACGGCTTCCCGCAGGCGAACATGTTCCACCAGCCCGACCTGGAAGAACTGCTGCTCGCCCGGGCCGGGCGGCACCCGCTGATCGACTTCCGCCGCGGGGCCGAGGTGACCGGGCTGGACGGCACCGCAGGCACCCTGTGCTCTGGCGCCTATGGCGCGGGCACCGCGGACCCCGCGGGGCCGGTCCGGGTGCACGCCCGCGTCGCCGGGAAAACGCAGACGTTCACCGGCCCGGTCGTGCTGGGCTGCGATGGCGCCACCAGCACGATCAGGAAGCTGGCCGGGATCACCATGGACGACCTGGGCTTCACCGAACGCTGGCTCGTGGTCGACATCCGGGCCGAGGGCGGCCTTGATACCTGGGACGGCGTGGAGCAGATCTGCGACCCCGCCCGCGCCGCCACCTTCATGCAGGTCACCGGGGACCGGTACCGCTGGGAGTTCCGGCTGCGCGACGGCGAGGACGAAGCCGGCCTGGTCACCACGCAGGCCCTCGGCCAGCTGCTGCGGCCCTGGACCGGGCGCACCGACCTGGACGGCCTGCAGATCATCCGCACCGCCACCTATACGTTCCGGGCCCGGCTGGCGTCCCGCTTCCAGACCGGGCGCGTCTTCCTGCTCGGCGACGCCGCGCACCTCACCCCGCCGTTCATCGGCCAGGGCCTGGCGGCCGGGCTGCGCGACGCGGACAACCTGGCCTGGAAGCTCGCCTACGTGCTCACCGGCCGGGCCGGGGAGGACCTGCTGGCCAGCTACGACACCGAACGCCGCCCGCACGCCAAGGCCCTGGTGAAAAAGGCCGTCAGGGTCGGCTGGCGATGACCGGCGGCCAGGACCGGGCCGCCGCCGTCCGCCGGATCGCCCTGGCCGCCGCGGTCCGCAGCGAACGGGTCTGCCAGGCCATGGGGTCCACCGCCACGCCCCGGCTGAAGGCCGGCGCCCTGCAGCGCCCCCGCCGGCGAGCGGCGACCCGCCGGCCTGCGGGCCCTGGCGGTCCTAGGGTCCAACCCGGCGCTGACCCTCGTCGTGCGCCCGGACCGCGTGGTGGCGGCGGTGGAACCCCGGTGCCGGCTGCCGCGCCTGCCCTGGACTGTCCCGGCCACGGTCGGCCGCAGGTCTCCGGTCACGGCTCGCCCGCCAGCTCATCCCGATCACGCCCGCCCGGTCCCGTCAACCCGCTAGAAGAGGTTCCCATGTTTGTCACGATCTCGCTGCTCATGACCGCGGTCTGTCTCCTTCCGGCAGCCGGCAAGCTGCTGGGCCAGCCGAAGATGCGGCAATCCGCCGCGCACTTCGGTATTCCCTGGCCCAGATACCGGCTCATCGGCGTCGCCGAGCTCGCCGCCGCCGGCGGCGTCCTGGCCGGCCTGTGGTGGCACCCCCTCGGCCTGGCCGCCGCGGCCGGGATGACCAAGGAACGCCGTTTGACGGGCGATATGCCTGGCGGCCCGGCCGGCCTGGCCTGATGGTACTGTGCGCAGGATGCCGCCGGTATGGATCGGGTTGACGGTCGCGTTCGCCTCGGCGCTGGTCACCAACACGGCCTACTCGCTCGAGCACGACGCGGCGGCGGCGCTGCCGCCGCTGTCGCCGCGCCGCCCGTTCAGGTCGGCGAAGTTGCTGCTCGGTGATCGGCGGTGGCTCCTCGCGTTCGCCGCCGAGACCGCGGGCTGGCTGATGTACGTGGCCGCGCTGCGGCTGGCGCCGCTCTCGCTGGTGCAGGCGGTGGCGGCGTCCGGCGTTGCCGTCCTGGCGTTCGCCACCGCGCGCGGGCACCCGTCCCGGCTCGCGCGGCGCGAGCAGCTCGCCGTGGTCCTGGCGGTGGGCGGGCTGACGCTGCTGGCGCTTTCGCTCGTCAGCACCGCGGAGTCCGATCATCATCCGCAGGTCATCGGCGTTATCATCTGGCTGGCGGCGTGCGGCGGCGGCGCCGCGCTGCTGATCGCCATCCCGACGCGCTTTGCCCGCGCCGCCTCGCTCGGCCTGGCCGCCGGCCTGTTGTTCGCCGACGGCGACATCTCCGCCAAGCTCGTCGGCTACGGCGGGTGGTGGCTGGCCGCGCTGGCCACGCTCATCGTCGCCTACGCCGCCGGGACCAGTGTGCTGCAGTGGGCATACCAGCGGGGCGACGCACTGACGGCGGCCGGCCTGGCGACGATGGCCACCAACGCAGTCCCGATCGCGGCCGGGTTCGTGCTGTTCGGCGAGACGCTGCCGCACGGGATGCGAGCCGTCCTGCAAATCGGGGCGTTCGCGTGCCTGGTGGCCAGCGCGGTCGCGCTCGGGCACCAGCAGGCGCCGCAGGTGGATCAGCCGGCTCCGCACGCTGACCGTATCGGGGAGGGGCCCGCATAGGGAGTTCGCCGTCGAGTGGACCAGCTACAGCGCCGAGCGGGCCGTCAACGGACCCAGAACGCCACCAGGCCGCCTCCGGGTACCGGCACACCCACCGCACCGTCGCCCGCTGTGCCGCATCCGCCGGCTTCCTGGCCGCCGTTGCTATCCGCGCCGGCGTTTGCGGGCGAGCGCTGCCAGGCCAGCCCCGGCGGCGAAGGCGCCGGTCAGCGAGAGCCAGCGGCGGGCGGCGGACTGCGCGGCTGCGGGAGGGGACGGGGGCCGGGTGGGCTGTCCGCGCAGGCGGGCGACCGCTTCGGGCAGCAGGGCGGGCAGTTCGGCGGCCAGATCGAGGTATTCGAAGCGGTACCGGTGCCAGTGCTGTTGCAGCGCCTCGGGACTGGGCCGCAGGATGTGCCGCAGCTCGGGCAGCAGCGGGTTGGCGAGCTCGGCGAGGTTGAGGTGCGGGTCCACGATCATCGCGGTCGCTTCCAGGTTGACCAGGGCGCGCGCCAGTAGCATCAGCCCGCGCGGGAAAACGATCCCGTAACGCGCTCCCAGCGCGAGCTCGGACAGCAGGAGGCGGGCGATGGAGAAGTCAGCGGCGCCCCCGCCGAACCAGTCCTCGACAGTGTCGGCGAGCGCGGCTTGAAAGCCGGCCGGGTCGGCGCCGGGGAGGTATTCCGACAGGCGCAGAAGCTGGCCGCCGACGGCCTCGTAGTCGCCGTCGGCGAGTGCCCAGAAGAGGAAAGCCATCCGCCGCCGCTCGCTGGGGTCCAGCCGCCCGAACATGCCGAAATCGACGAAGCCGATCCGGTCACCGGGCAGGAACAGAATGTTGCCCGGGTGGGGGTCGGCGTGGAACAGCCCGAACTGGAAGACCTGGCGCAGCATGGCCGCGGCGCCCGCGCGCAGCACCGCTTCCGGGTCGATGCCGGCCCGCCGCAGGGCGGCAGCGGGCTCGGGTGGCAGGCCGGCCAGGAACTCGGTGGTCAGCACGCGCTCCGAGCTCCGGTCGCTGATGACGGCGGGGATCACGACCCGGTCGTCCCCGGCGAACAGCTGCCGCAGCCGCTCAGCGGTGCGCGCCTCGCGCCGGAAGTCCAGCTCGCGCCGGGTGTACTGGGCTAGCTCTGCCACCGCCTCGGAGGGCCGGAAGGCAACCGAGGCCGGCTGGTGCCGCTCAAAGCGGCGGGCCAGCGTAGCCAGCAGCGCAAGATCCCGTTCGACTTGCACCCTGATGCCTGGGCGCTGGACCTTCACCGCCACTTCGCGGCCATCGAACAGCCGCGCCCGGTGCACCTGCGCCAGCGACGCCGCGGCGAATGGCTCCCGGTCAAACTCGGCGTACAGCGCGCCGAGCGGCGCGCCGAGCTCCGCCTCGACGATGGCCACCGCCTCCGCAGACGGGAAGGGCGCGACGTGGGCGTGCAGGCCACGCAGCGCCTCGGCGTATTCCAGCGGGACATAGTCCGGCCGCAGCGCGAGCATCTGCCCCGCCTTGACAAACGTCGGCCCGAGCCGCTCAAGCGTCAGCCGCAGCCGCTCGGGCAGCGGAACGTCCGCCGCCAGAGGGGCCGGGCACTTGGTGCCCGGCCGGAGCGCGCCGACCAGGCGGCGCGGGGACACCCACGTGCTCAGGCCGAGCGCCTGGACAAGCCAGTCGAACCCGCTCGCGGACAAGATGGTCGCGATCTGCACGGCGCGCGCCAGCTGGGCAGCAACCGCACGGGGACCGCCACCGACGCCATTCCCCGCCCTCACAGCACCTCCCGCCTACAGCCGGTATCCCCGTTCTTCCCGCTATCGGGCATTCACGCACGCCAGCCAGCCGGCTCTCGTGACCGTATCCTGCGCCAGGCCACCCTGCCGTCCTGACAAGCCGGGACGGCGGCCCGCAACGCTCACACTAAGGCAGCAGGCCACACCTTTGGATCATGAGCGTGATTGGGGCGGTGACTTGCAGGTAAGGGAGTGCCGGGGGCGGTGACGGTTGCTTCGAGGGTGACCGTGCCGGCGTGGCGGAAGGTCAGGATCAGCGGCACGCTCGAGGTGGTCTCGAACGGCGCCGGGTCCCGGAGCACGACGTCATCGCCGAACGGGCTCAGGGTGAGGGTCCCGTGTGCGGGGATGGCCAGGTCGCTGACTACGATCCGCGGGCCGGCGAGCCCGTTGCGGACAGTCAGGACGACATGCCGGGCGATCGGGCTGCGGACGGCGACGAGCTGGTCGGGGGTGCCGCTGAGGTTGCGGATGGTGAGGAACGTGGTCGCGGTGCCGACCGACGCGGCGGCCCGGGGGGTGAAGGCGCGCATCGGGACGGCGGCCAGGCTGACCTGGAGCCGGACCCGGGACAGGGTGCCTGCCCCGCCGGCAGAGACCCAGGCGGACAGCAGCCCTATCAGCACCACAGCGCAGATCACGGGGCCGAACGCGGCTCGTGCCAAGTCCCCCAGCACGTTTCGCCCCGGCTCGGTCTGCGCTGGCGCGGCGCTCGGCGCCGCCGTGGCGGTCACCGGCCGGCCTGCGCGAGAGAATGCGCGGCAGGACTGGCCTGCCCGCCACCACCCGGCTGGCGGTCAGGCCGGGGACCACGCCGGGCGTGGAAATGCCGCAGCCGCAAGCTGTTGCCGACGACGATCAGCGAGCTGGCCGACATGGCGATCCCGGCGAACAGCGGGTTGAGATACCCGAGCGCCGCGAGCGGGATCGCGATCAGGTTGTAGCCAAACGCCCAGGCAAGGTTGGCGCGGATCACGGTCATCGTGGCGCGGGCCAGTTCGATGGCCGAGACGATGCTCAGCGGGTCGCTGCTGACCAGGGTCAGGTCGGCGGCGCCGATGGCCGCGTCGGCACCGGCGCCGATCGCCATGCCGAGGTCGGCCTGGGCCAGGGCCGCGGCGTCGTTCACCCCGTCGCCCACCAAGGCGACCGCGACCCTGTCCGCCTGCAGCCGGCGGATGGCCTCGACCTTGCCCTCGGGCCGCACCCCGGCGGAGACATCGGCGGCCGGGATCCCGAGCTGGCCTGCGACCGCGAGCGCGGCGCGGGAGTTATCACCGGTCAGCAGGACCGGCCGCAGGCCCAGGCCGCGGATGCGGGCCACGGCAGCACTGGCATGTGGCTTGAGCTGGTCGGCGATCACGAGCGCGGCCCGCGCCTCGCCGTCCCAGCCGACCAGGACCGCGGTCCGGCCCTGGTCCTCGGCGGCCGCCGCGGCCTGCCGCAGCGGCGGGGACACCGGGAACGACAGCTCGCCGAACAGGCGCGGGCTGCCGACGCTGATCACACGATCCTCGACGGTGCCGCGCACCCCGGCCCCGGGCAGGGCGGCAAAGCCGGTCACCGGCGGCAAGGTGCCCAGGCGGGCAGCCGCGGCCCGCGCGATGGCCTGGCCGATGGGGTGCTCGGAGGCGTCCTCGACCGCCCCGGCCAACCGCAGCGCCTCGTCATCGGCAGGCCCGCCAGACACCACCACGATGTCCTGCACGGTCATAACCCCGGTGGTCAGCGTGCCGGTCTTGTCCAGCACCACGGCGCGGATCCGGCCGGCCGACTCGAGCGCCTGCGCGCTCTTGACCAGGATGCCGAGCTCGGCTCCTCTGCCCACGGCGGCCAGCAGGGCAGTGGGCGTGGCCAGCCCGAGCGCGCACGGGCACGCGACCACCAGCACCGCGACCGCGGCGCTGGCCGCCGCGGCCGCGGGCAGGCCCGCGCCCAGCCAGAAGCCGAGCGTGGCCACGGCCATGGCGATCACGCACGGCACGAACACGGCGGCGATCCGGTCGGCCAGCCGCTGCGCGCTGGCCTTGGTGCTCTGCGCCTGGCTGACCAGCCGGGTGATCTGGGCGAGCAGCGTGCCGGAGCCGACCCGGGTGGCCCGTACCACCAGCCGTCCGCTCATGTTCACCGTGGCCCCGGTCACCTGGTCACCGGGCCCCACCTCGGACGGCATCGACTCCCCGGTGACCACCGAGGCGTCCACCGCGGAACTCCCCTCCACGACTACCCCGTCGGTGGCGATCTTCTCCCCTGGCCGGACCACGAACAGGTCCCCCGCGACGAGCGAATCAGCCGCCACCCGCTGCTCAACCCCGTCGCGCAGCACGGCGACCGTCTTGGCACCGAGGGCGGCCAGGGCCGACAGCGCGGAGGAGGACCGGACCCTGGCCCGGGCCTCCAGGTACCGCCCGGCCAGCACCGCGGTGGTGACCCCGGCGGCGACTTCCAGGTAGAGGGTCCGCCCGCTGGCCTGCCCGAACGTGAAGGCGAACGACATCCGCATCCCGGTCATGCCCGCGCCGCCGAACAGCAGCGCGTACGCCGACCAGCCGAACGACGCGGCGACACCGACGCTGACCAGCGTGTCCATCGTCGCCGTGCCGTGGCCGAGGCCGTACCACGCGGCCCGGTGCAGCGGCCAGGCTCCCCACACCGCGACCGGCGCGGCCAGCGCCAGGCTGGCCCACTGCCAGCCGGGGAACTGCGCGGCGGGCACCATCGCGAGCACGATGACCGCGGCCGCCAGCGGGGTGCAGACGGCGAGCCGCCACGCGAGCGCCCGGGCCGCCGGGTCAGCGGATGGCGTATCGTCCGGGGCCGGCGAGCCGGCAGCTCCGCCGTGTAGCCGGCCGACTCGATCACGCCGATGAGCTCGCGGGCGTCACGGCCGCCCAGGTGAGCAAAGTACGCCCGCCCGGTGGCGTAGTTGACGGTGGCCGCCACGCCGTCCAGCCGGTTCAGCCGCCGTTCGATCCGGGCGGCGCACGCCCCGCAGGTCATCCCGCCGACGACAAGTTCGGCCTCGACCATGGTCCCGGTGTCGCTCACGGGCGGCCGCCGCCCCGCAGCCGCACCGCCGGCACGGGTCCCTGGTCGCCGCCGCCGGACGGCCCCATGTTCATGCCGCCCGTGCCGCCGCCCAGACCCGGATAGCTGACCTGGGAATGGGTGGTCGTCACCGGGCCCAGGTGAGATCCGGCCGTGCGGGCGCCGGCGAAGATCGCGATGAGCAGGAGCATGAACCCCACGAGCTTCGCCTCGCGAGCCACTGGATCACCTCACGTCCGCGGAGGCGGAGAAGCGCCGCAGGCGCAGGCTGTTCCACACCACGAAGACCGAGGACAGCGTCATCGCGGCCGCGGCGAGGATCGGGTTGAGGAAGCCGAGAGCGGCCAGCGGGATGGCCAGCACGTTGTAGCAGAACGCCCAGGCCAGGTTGCGGCGGATGGTCGTGAACGTGGCCCGGGCCAGCTTGATCGCGTCGGGGACGACCTCCAGGTCGTCGCGGAGCAGGATCATGTCCGCCGCGCAGATGGCGACGTCGGTGCCCGAGCCGAGGGCCAGACCCAGCTGGGCGGCGGCCAGGGCGGGACCGTCGTTGACCCCGTCCCCGACCATGGCTGCCGAACGTCCTCCCCGCTGCAGATCCGTGATCACCCGCGCCTTGGCGGCGGGCAGCGCCTCGCTGATGACCTCGTCGATTCCGGCGGCCGCGGCCACAGCCATAGCGGTGGCCGGGTTGTCGCCGGTCAGCAGCACCGGCCGCAGGCCCAGGCCGCGCAGCCGGGCGACGGCTCCGGGCGCGGAGGGCTTGACCGTGTCGGTCACCGCCAGCGCGCCGCGGATCTCGTCGTCCCAGCTGGCCAGCACCGCGGTGCAGCCCGCGTCCTCCTGGGCGCGGCACCACGAGGCGAGGTCCGCCGGCACCTCGATCCCGCGGTCGGCGAATAGCCGGGACCGGCCGACGATGACCTCGTGACCGTCCACGACGCCGCGGGCGCCCAGGCCCGCCAGCGCCGCGAAGCCGTCGGCCGAGGTCAGCACGACCGGCTCGGTCCGGGCCAGGGCGGTGATGGCGGCGGCGACGGCGTGCTCGGAGGCCTGCTCGACCGAGCCGGCGTAGCGGAGCAGGTCGGGGCGGCTGGTGCCGGGGACGGGCTGTACGGCGGTCACCGTCATCTGCCCGGTGGTGACCGTGCCGGTCTTGTCGAGGACCACGGTGTCGATGGCGCGGGAGGACTCCAGCGCCTGGTAGCCCTTGATGAAGATGCCGAGCTGGGCGCCGCGGCCGGACGCCACCACCAGGGCGGCCGGGGTGGCCAGACCCAGCGCGCACGGGCAGGCGATGATCAGGACAGCGAGGGCGGCGCTGAAGGCATGGGCGGCCGTGCTGCCCGCCAGCAGCCATCCGGCCAGGGTCAGGGCCGAGCAGGCCAGCACGGCCGGGACGAAGACGGCGCAGATGCGGTCGGCTAGCCGCTGGATGCCGGCCTTCCCGGCCTGGGCCTGCTCGACCATCGCGATCAGGTGAGCGAGCTGAGTGTCCGCACCTACCTTATCCGCACGGACTATCAGCCGGCCGGTCAGCGTGATGGTGCCGCCGGTGACGCTGTCGCCTGCGGCGGCGTCGACGGGGACGGACTCTCCGGTCATCATGCTGCGGTCTACGGCGGACTGGCCGGACAGGACCTCCCCGTCGGCGGCGATCCGCTCCCCCGGGCGGACGACGAAGCGCTGGCCGACCCGCAGCAGGCCGGCCGGGATCTGCTGCTCGGTGTCGTCGTCGCCGAGCACGCAGACGTCCTTGGCCCCGGCCGCGGCCAGGGTGCGCATGGCCTCCCCGGCGGTGCGCCGGGCCCGGGCCTCATACAGGCGGCCGGCCAGCAGGAACGTGGTCACTGAGGCGGCCACCTCGAGGTAGATCCCGCCGCCAGAGTTGTGCAGCAGCGACTGCAGGCCGCTCAGGCCGGTGCGGCCGCGGTCCAGGACGAACATCGCGTAGACCGACCAGCCGCAGGCCGCCAGGATGCCCAGCGACACCAGCGTGTCCATCGAGGACGACAAGTGCCGGGCCTGCCTCAGCGCGGCCTGGTGGAACGGCCACGCGGCCCAGATCGCCACCGGCGCGGCCAGCGCCACCAGGAACCACTGCCAGCCGGGAAACCGGGACCACGGAAACAGCGACAGCACGATGGACAGGTCGGTCAGCGGGACGAAGAACACCAGCGCCAGGATCAGCCTGCGGCGCAGCCGCCGGACCGCGGCGCCATCGTCGGCAAACGCCGCGTCGGCCGATGCCGGGACGGCCGGCTGGGCCGAGTAGCCGGCCGCCTCGACCACGGCGACCAGGTGCTGGGCGGAGACGTGGGCCGGGGCCGTGATATGCGCCCGTCCGGTAGCGAGGTTGACGGTTGCGGTGACGCCGTCGACTTTGTTCAGCTTGGCCTGGACCCGGGTCGCGCATGCGGCGCACGTCATCCCGCCGATGGCGAACTCGAAGTCCGCCGTACCTGGCGCCGCGTCGGTCAGCGGGCTCGCCGCCGCCACATCTACCACCTCCCGATCTACCACCTCCCGCAGATCTAGGGCCAAGGTACTCCCGCCGCTAGCGGCCGGGCACGCCGACGTATGACCTCCGTCGTGGAAACCCGCGGGAGGACTGACGACGTTCCCGCTGTCCTCGTCACGCCGGCAGGCGCTTGATCGGCGGCAGCGGCACCGCGGCTGGGGTCGGGGGAACCACGACGGTGATGAAGTCCCGGGTCCACCCCTCCAGGTACTGGCTGGCGGGGCGGGTCTGGCCGGGCACCTTGGCGGTGAGCCGGGCGCCCGGTCTGCGGGCGGTGTCTAGCTGGACCCATTCAGGGTTGATGTCGAGTTCCATCGCGATCCGCGCTCCGCTGCGGGCCAGCGCGTCCGCCAGGTCGGCAGGGATCGTGGACATGCTCGCGGCGTAGACGAGGTCACCGGATGCGTCCTGGCCAAGGGCGCTGCGGGCAACGTACGCGCCGCCGCCGAGAGTTGCTCCCCACAGGCCCCAGTCCGCCGCCGCTGCGGTAGGGTGCCCGTTCAGGACGAGCGGCTGCAGGTTCTGCCGGACGCTGTAGATTGCTTCGCCCGGCGCCGGCACGCGGCGTCCCCAGACCCCGATCCGGGCCCGGCCGGAGCGGTCGATCACCAGGCTAGCCAGGCCCCGCTGCAGCGGGCTGACCACGTGGCCTTCCTGCTCGTAGCCGCCGGCGCCCGCAGTCAGCTTGAATCCTCCGTTGAACACGGCCAGCAGCCGCTTGCGCTCATCGCCGGTCACGGCCGGGCCGGCGCGCACCAGCCCGGCGACGGCAGGCCCCGGGTCCTGACTGCCGTTGTGCAGCACGTACTGGACCGGGCCGCGGAAGGTCGCCACGGTCACCACCGATCCGTCCGCGGTCCGCACCCGGGTGATGGTGACCCGCGGCGCGGGCGCTGCGGCCGCGACGGGACTGGGCGTCGCAGTGGCGGCCGGGCCGGTCCGCGCCGCCGGTGTGACCGAGCCGGCCCTGGTGGCGGAGGCGGCCGCTGGCGTGCTGGCCCCATGACCGCCGCCGGCTTCGCCGACGGCGGGCGAACTGCATGCTGTCATCGCGCATAGGCCGGTCAGGGCGCCGACCATCCGCAACCTGCGCATCATGCTCCCTTTCCCTGCCCGGGCGCGTAAACGCGGAGCGGGCGCATAGAGCCCATAGTGCAGGGCCTGCATGAAGCAACCGTGAAGCGCCTGGCGCCGTACCCTGGTCTTCCGCTATCAGCCCGGCCGAGCTGACTCGGCCGGCCCGGCCAGATGCCCGGCGGGATGGCGCCTCAGAGGCAGTACAGAGGTCGCAGTCACGATTCCTTCATGCCCGGCGGCCACAATGGCCTGGTGATGCGCCAGCCGGTTACTCATGCCAAGCGCGCCGGCGCAGGACCGGCATACGTGCGCACGCGCAGGCCAAGTCCTGCGCCTCGACCTGGGTTCGTTACCGGGTGTGCCGCTCTGGCGGGCCTGGGGTTCGGCGTGGTCGTCGGCACGGTCATCTCCGGCGAATCCCGCGGGTCGCTGGCCGCGCCGGGAGGGCTCCTGACCGCCGAGGGCCGACTCGCTGGCTTTACCGGCGCGTACCTGATGCTGATCATGGTGGTGCTCGTCGCCCGCTTGCCGTGGCTGGAGACCTCGGTCGGTCAGGACCAGCTCGTCCGCTGGCACCGGCGGGTCGCCCCGTGGGCGTTCGGCCTCATCGCCGCCCATGTGGTGCTGATCACGCTCGGCTACGCGCAGGCCGCGAAGGTTGGGGCGCTGCGCCAGCTATGGGCGTTCGTCACGTCCTATCCGGACCTGCTGGCGGCGATCGCCGGCTTCGGCCTGCTGGTGATGGCCGGGGTCACCTCGATCAGGTTCGCCCGGCGCCGGCTCAGGTACGAGACCTGGTGGGTCGTCCATCTTTATGTCTACCTTGGGCTCTGTCTGGCTTTCGCCCATCAGATCGTCACTGGTGTCCCGTTTATCGGTCACCCGCTCACCCGGGCGGTCTGGATCGTGGTGTGGGCGGGCACCGCGGGGATGGTTCTCGTGTTCCGGGTCGCCCAGCCGATCTGGCGAAGCGTCCGGCATCAGCTGCGGGTCGTCGAGGTCCGGGACGAGGCGCCGGATGTGGTCTCGGTCATCTGCCAGGGCCGGCGGCTGGATCGGCTGGCGGTGTCGGGCGGCCAGTTCTTCCTGTGGCGTTTCCTCGCCAGGGACCTGTGGTGGCAGGCGCACCCGTATTCGCTGTCCGCGCTGCCGCAACCCCCGTACCTCCGGGTGACGATCAAGGGGCTCGGGGACCAGAGCCGCGCGGTACGCCGGCTCCGGCCGGGCACCCGGGTGGCCATCGAGGGGCCCTACGGGGCGTTCACCCACCATGCGCGTATATATGACCGCGTGGTGCTGATCGGCGCCGGAGTGGGCATTACCCCGCTGCGCGCGCTGCTGGAGGACTTGCCAGCCGGGACCGACGTGGTGGTCATCGTCCGGGCATCCAGCGCCAGGGATCTCATCCACCGGGATGAAGTCGCTACCCTGGCCGGGCGGCGCGGCGGTCGGCTGCACGAAATCACCGGCTCGCGGCGCAGGGTCCGCTTCGACGCCCATATGCTGCGACGACTGGTTCCCGACCTGGCCGTCCGCGACGTATATGTCTGCGGACCCGACCGGTTCAGCGCGGATGTCATCAGCGCCGCGTCGCGGCTCGGCGTCGCCGAGGAGCAGATTCACCGGGAAGCGTTCGGATTCTAGGTCGCGAAGAGAGCGGACATTACGTGCGTACTGCCAGAGGATCAGCTCGATGAGGCGGGCCCCGATCGTGATAGCGGCGACCGTGGCGGGCCTGATCGGCGTGCTGGCCTTTCACACCACCCCGGCGCGCCTGAACGCCGGAACATTGCCCGGGGTTTCCGGGACCCCGGCACCGGCAGGCTCCGGCGGATCGCCGCCGGGCCAGGGGACCAGCGGCTCGGGTTCCCCGCCGCCGTCTAGCCCGGCGGCGCACGCACGACCGAAGGGAACGGCGCAGGCACAGCCGGGGGGAACCCGGACCGTCACCGGCCCCGCGGTCAACTACAACTACGGCGTCTTGTCCGTCTCGGTGACAGTGTCCGGCAGCAAGATAACCAAGGTCGGGATCGCCTCTCTCGATGACGGAGGGATGCAGCGCTCCCAGTTCATCGACCAGCAGGCGATCCCGATCCTGGAGCAAGAGGCCATGCAGGCGCAAAGCGCCAACATCCAAGGTGTGTCCGGTGCCAGCTACACCAGCGCTGGTTTCCAGCAATCACTCCAGGCGGCACTGCAAACCCTCGGCTTCAAGTGACAGCCGGCCGTCAGCTTATGACCGCGCCGCCTGCCCATGCGATTCATCACCTTGAGACCGTGATGGGCACGGTCGTGACCATCGACGTCTATACCACCGGCGGCACGGCGGGCACCGACCTCTCCCGGGCAGCTGGCCACCGCGCGAGCCATTCTGCAGCGCGCGGACGCGGTGTTCAGCACGTGGCAGCCGCACAGCCCGGTCAGCCGGCTGCGGCGAGGAGAGATCACCAGCGCACAAGCGCCGGCGGAGGTCTGCGAGGTTCTCGAGCAATGCGCCATCGCACGCGAGCTGTCCGGCGGATGGTTCGACCCGTGGGCCATGCCCGGGGGACTCGACCCGACCGGATACGTGAAGGGGTGGGCAGCGCAGAAGGCGCTCGGCGCGTTCCGCGCGAGCAGCATCTGCGGCGCGATCGTGAACGCGGCCGGGGACATCGCCAGCCGCGGCGGCCCGGGACCCGGCCAGCCCTTCCGGATCGGCATCGCCGACCCCTTCTCACCGAGGCGCCTCGCCGAGGTGGTCTACCTCACCGGCACCATCGCCACCTCGGGTACCTACGAGCGCGGCAACCACCTGATCGACCCGCACACGGGCCGGCCGATCACGCGGGCCGCATCGGCCAGCGTGACCGGACCCGACCTCGGCCTCGCCGACGCGCTCGCCACCGCTGTCGCGGTCGCCGGCCCACCCGGCCTGGACCTGGTCGAGGCACTCGACGGCTACGAAGCGCTCATTATCGCTCTCGACGGCAGCCGCCAGTGGACGAGGCATTTCCCGTTTGCCCCGCGCGAGGCGGCACCGCCTCCCTAGGCCGCGCCGAGACGCGCGCCACTGTACGGAAGCAATCGTGTCTTGGCCGGCGTCAGGAGCTGGTGAGGATGACGAGTTGCTGGGTCGCCCGGGTCATCGCGACGTAGCGGTCGACCGCTCCTTCGATGCCCTGGCCGAACGCTGCTGGGTCGATGAGGACGACCAGGTCGAACTCGAGGCCCTTGGACAGTTCCGGGGTCAGCGACCGGACCCGGGATGCCGCCCGGAACGTGGGATCGCCGATGACGCAGGCGATCCCGTCGGCATGCGCGGCGAGCCAGGTGCCGAGGACCGGGCCCAGATCCGAGGCAGATCCGTGGACGACGGGGACGCCGGTGCTGCGGATGGAGGCCGGCACGTTGGCGTCCGGGAGCACGGCCCGGATGACCGGCTCGGCTTCCGCCATGACTTCTTGCGGTGTCCGGTAGTTGATGCTCAGGGTGGCCAGGTTGATCTGGTCGAGCCCGATCCGCTCGAGCCGTTCCTGCCACGACTCGGTGAATCCGTGCCTGGCCTGGGCGCGGTCCCCGACGATGGTGAAGCTCCGGGACGGGCAGCGCAGCAGCAGCATCTGCCACTGTGCGTCGGTCAGTTCCTGAGCCTCGTCCACGACGATGTGCGCGAACGGGCCGGCCAGCAGGTCCGGATCGGTACCGGGCAGTGCGGCCTCATTGACCAGGGCGTCCTGGAAGTCCTCGCCGCGCAGCATCGTCACCAGACCTACGCCGTATTCGTCGTCCGCGGCCTCGATCAGGTTGTCGACGACCCGGGCCATCTGCTCGCGTTCGGCGGCGGCAGCGGCGTCATGCCGGCGCTTACGCCGTGATGCCTGCGGGTCGCCGAGCCGCTGCCGTGCCGCGTCCAGGAGCGGCAGGTCGGACACCGTCCAGGCCCGGGGGTCCCGGCGCTGTAGCTGCTGAACGTCATCGGGGCTGAGCCAGGGCGCGCACAGCCGCAGGTAGGCGGGTACCGACCACAGGTCTGCGACGAGGTCAGTCGGTTCGATCAGCGGCCACGCGCGGTTGAGGGCCGTGCGCAGCTCCCGGTTCTGCAGCAGCGACTTGCGGAGCAGGTCAGCCGGGACGTCGCCGTCGCGGGAGTCCACCAGGATCGCGAGCAGTTCCTCCCAGATCTGCTCGCGCGCCTCGTTGTGCGCAGTACCGGGTTCTGGTGCTTCGAACGCCTCGGCCCAGTCGCCGGCGCTCAGCCCGATGTCGGACCAGGGGGTCTGGACCGTCATCGGTTCGGCGGGCGGATTCTCGTAGAACCTGACGGCCGCCTCGATCGCCTGCACCAGGTCCGCGGACGACTTCAGGCGGGC
The DNA here is from genome assembly GCA_963800415.1 of uncultured Actinomycetes bacterium. Classification (GTDB taxonomy): domain Bacteria; phylum Actinomycetota; class Actinomycetes; order Streptosporangiales; family Streptosporangiaceae; genus Palsa-504. Next base: position 123,313 of record CAWDBS010000058.1, on the reverse strand, counting down.
CACCTCCGGGTCGGCCTCGATCGCTGCCGCGGCTCCCTCGGGGACGAGGTCCCGCAGGGTGGCTGTCTGCACGCCCTCCTCGCCGAGGCTGGGCAGCACGTCGGCGACGTAGGCCAGGTAGGGCTGGTGCGGACCGACGAACAGCACGCCGCCCCGGCGGTGACCCAGACGGGGATCGGAGTACAGCAGGTAGGCGGAGCGGTGCAGGGCGACGACGGTCTTGCCCGTACCCGGGCCGCCGTCGACGACCAGAGCGCCGCGGCGATCCCGCGCGGATGATGGCGTCCTGGTCGGCCGCGATGGTGCCGAGCACGTCTCGCATCCGGGCCGACCGGCTGGCTGCCCAGGCTGGCGATGAAGGCGGACTGGTCATCCAGCGCGGCGTGCCCGTCTAGCCCGGCCGAGGTGAACACCTCGTCCCAGTAATCGCTGACCCGGCCGCGGGTCCAGCGATACCTGCGGCGGCTGGCCAGGCCCATCGGGTTCGCGTGGGTCGCCCCGAAGAAGGGCTCAGCCACGGGAGAACGCCAGTCGACCAGCAGCCGGCGACCCGCGCTGTCGGTGAGGCCAAGTCGTCCGACGTATACGGGCTCGGGGTTGCCTGCGCTGACGATGTGCCCCAGGCACAGGTCCAGACCGAAGCGACGCAGGGTGCGCAGGCGAGCGGCCAGCCGGTGGATCTGCATGTCCCGGTCCATCGCCGCCTGGCCGATGCCGCCGGGCGCCTTGCGCTCGGCATCGAGGCGCTCGGACAGGTCGGCGATCGACTGCTCCAGGCTCTGCGCGATGGCCGCGAAGTGCCGCTCGTCGCCGGCGATCAGCGCCGGGTCGGCCTTGGCGGTAAGCCGGGCGGGAAGGTCAAACGCCTGTATCACGGGTTCACGTCAACAGCTCCGATCTGAGGTCGCATCCAGCCGCTCCGCGAATTCTTCGTCCGGCGGCGCGCACACCCGTACCTCCGCGCCGAGCGCCCGCAACCGCACCGCGAGTCCCGCCAGCGGTTCGACGTCACCGCGCCCCCCGTACGTTGACAACAACACACGCATTTCGCGACTCCCGTTTCCGTAGGTCCTGGCCCCGGCTGGCTATTCTGCGCCACGACCCGGGTCTTGCCGCAAGCCCCCCGGTGCGCTATATATTGAAACTGGAGAGGAGTGCGTACTCTCCTTTCCCTTGATCGTCCGCTGCGGACGGGCAACCTCCTCGCCAAGCGGCGGCACGCCGCGCACGGCGGTACCGTCGGCTCAGCAGGATCTCCCACGGGCCTGCGCTCAGGAAACGCCTGCTCAGGAAACAGGAGCACGACGGCGGGAGAAAGGTACGGCGGCGGCGCCGCAGCTGAGCCGGACGCGGACGGGGGCACCGCGTGCTTAGCATCCATCGCGCGGACGGGGGCACCGCGCGGCGCGGCGCCGCCGCATAGCGTCACGATACAAGCTTGCCCATTCATGTACAAGTCGTGATCAGCAAGGCAGAGTGTTAGTTTCTGCCGAACGATCCCCGGATCACCGCCGGTTCCGGCCGGGTTTACCCCCAGCACCTTCGGAATCAGTGGGGACGGGGTCACCGGCGTCCCAGGCCGGCCTAAGCTGAACACCAGGGCCCGAGGCGGCCACCCAGACTCCCCCGCGAGCCAAGGACCGGCGCCGCCTGGACGGAGGAGCGACACCCCCGCGAGCCACAGGGGCGCGGTCCCGTCTGGACTGAGGAGCGACGAAGGAGCGACGAGGGAAGACCGGACCCTATAAGCGCCCGGAGGCGAGCGGGAAGATAGAGAGCGACGAGGGAAGGCGGCGCCTCGAAGGCGGCCCGGAGGCGGCCCGGAGGCGGCCCGGAGGCGAGTGGGGAAGGAGGCACAGTGTTCACCTACACCGACCTGCTGCCGGTAGGCCAGGACGGCACCAGCTACCGGCGGCTGAACAGCGACGGGGTGAGGAGTCGTAGATCGTTCGGCCGAAATTTCCTCCAGATCGAGCCGCAGGTGCTCACCGGCCTCACCGCCGCGGCCATGCACGACATCGCCCACTTGCTCCGGCCCGCCCACCTCCGCCAGCTGCGGTCCATCCTGGACGACCCTCAAGCCTCGCCGAACGACCGGTACGTGGCCCGCGACCTGCTCAAGAACGCGTGCATCGCGGCCGGCGGGGTGCTGCCCATGTGCCAGGACACCGGCACCGCCATCGTGATGGGCAAGCGCGGCCAGCACGTGCTCACCGACGGCCGGGACGAGGAGCACATCTCCCGTGGTGTCTACGACGCCTATACCACGCTGAACCTGCGGTACTCCCAGCTCGCGCCGCTGACCATGTGGGAAGAGAAGAACACAGGCAGCAACCTGCCCGCCCAGGTCGAGATCTACGCCACCGGCGGAGACGAGTACAAGTTCCTGTTCATGGCCAAGGGCGGCGGCTCGGCGAACAAGTCCTTCCTGTACCAGGAGACCAAGGCCGTGCTGAACCCGGCGCGGATGCTGTCCTTCCTCGAGGAGAAGATCCGCTCCCTCGGCACCGCCGCCTGCCCGCCGTACCACCTGGCCATCGTGGTCGGCGGGACCAGCGCCGAGTTCGCGCTGAAGACGGCCAAGTACGCGTCGGCGAAGTACCTGGACGGGCTGCCGGAGGCCGGGTCGGCGGCGGGGCACGGGTTCCGCGACCGCGAGCTGGAGGAGCAGGTACTCGGCATCACCCGGCGGATCGGCATCGGCGCCCAGTTCGGCGGCAAGTACTTCTGCCACGATGTGCGGGTGGTCCGGCTGCCCCGGCACGGGGCGTCGTGCCCGGTGGCGATCGCGGTGTCGTGTTCGGCCGACCGGCAGGCGCTCGGGAAGATCACCGCGGACGGCGTGTTCCTCGAGCAGCTCGAGACCGACCCGGCGCAGTACCTGCCGGATGCGGTGTCGATGGAGGACGACGGCGAGGTCGTCGCCATCGACCTGAACCGGCCGATGGCCGAGATCCGCGCCGAGCTGACCAGGTACCCGGTACGCACCCGGGTGTCGCTGACCGGGCCCTTGGTGGTGGCGCGGGATATCGCGCACGCGAAGATCGCCGAGCGCCTCGACGCGGGCGAGCCGATGCCCGCCTACCTGCGCGATCATCCGGTCTACTACGCCGGGCCGGCCAAGACGCCGCCAAGGTACGCGTCCGGGTCTTTCGGGCCGACGACGGCCGGCCGGATGGACTCCTACGTGGACCGGTTCCAGGCGGCCGGCGGATCGCTGGTCATGCTGGCCAAGGGCAACCGGTCCGCGGCCGTGACGGCCGCGTGCAAGCAGCACGGCGGGTTCTACCTCGGCTCGATCGGCGGCGCGGCCGCCCGGCTGGCCCAGGACTGCATCACCAAGGTCGAGGTGCTCGAGTACCCGGAGCTCGGCATGGAGGCCGTCTGGCAGATCGAGGTGCGCGACTTCCCCGCGTTCATCGTGGTCGATGACAAGGGGAACGACTTCTTCGCGGACCCGTCCGGCCCGGTCCTGCAGATCGGCGCGCATCCGTGAGTTCCGCGCCGAAAAACAAAGAACAGAGCATGACTCGATGGGCGAGGTTCTCGTCCCGGCGGACGCGCTGTGGGGGGCGCAGACGCAGCGGGCGGTGGACAACTTCCCGATCTCGGGGGAGCCGATCGGGCGGGACATGATCGGCGCGCTGGCCTGGATCAAGGGCGCCGGGGCCGCGGTGAACGGCGAGCTCGGCGTGCTCGAGGCCGACATGGCCGCCGCGGTCGGTGACGCGGCCGCGTCGGTGGCACGCGGGGAGTATGACGAGGCATTCCCGCTCGACGTCTTCCAGACCGGCTCGGGCACCTCGAGCAACATGAACGCCAACGAGGTCATCGCAGCCCTGGCCGGGCGCAAGCTCGGCCGCGCGGTGCATCCGAACGACCACGTCAACGCGTCGCAGTCGTCCAACGACGTGTTCCCCTCCGCGATCGGCCTGGCCGCGACCCGGCTGCTCGCGCGCGAGCTGATCCCGGCCCTAGACCATCTCGCCGCGGTTTTCGAGGGCAAGGCCGCGGAGTTTGCCTCGGTGGTCAAGACCGGGCGGACGCATCTCATGGACGCCGTGCCGGTGACCCTGGGACAGGAGTTCGGCGGGTACGCGGCCGCCGTCCGTCATAGTGCCGAACGGATCGAGGCGATCTTGCCCAGGCTCGGCGAGCTGCCCCTCGGCGGGACGGCCACCGGGACCGGGCTCAACGCGCCGCCCGAGTTCGCCCGGCGGGTGATCGGGCGGCTGGCGGCTGACATGGGGCTGCCGCTGACCGAGGCGCGGAACCACTTCGAGGCCGCGGGCGGGCGGGACGCGCTGGTGGAGGCAAGCGGGGTGCTGCGGGTCACCGCGGTCAGCCTGTACAAGATCTGCAACGACCTGCGCTGGATGGGATCAGGCCCGCGCGCGGGCCTGGGCGAGATCGCCATCCCGGACCTGCAGCCGGGCTCCTCGATCATGCCGGGCAAGGTGAACCCGGTCATCTGCGAGGCGGTCTGCCAGGTGTGCACGCAGGTCATCGGGAACGACGCGGCGGTGGCGTTCGGCGGCGCGGCGGGGAACTTCGAGCTGAACGTGATGATGCCGGTGATCGCGCGTAACCTGCTCGCGTCGGCCCGGCTGCTGGCGGCCGTGCTGCCGCTGCTCGCCGACCGCTGCGTGGCCGGGATCACGGCCTTGGCGGACCACATGCGCAGGCTGGCCGAATCCTCGCCGGTCATCGTCACCGCGCTCAACAGGTATATCGGCTACGAGGCGGCCGCCCAGGTCGCCCACGAGGCGCTGGAGACGGGAGAGCCGATCCGCTCCATCGTGATCGCCCGCGGCCACGTCTCCCGCGGCGAGATCACCGAGGCGCAGCTGGACGCCGCCCTCGACGTCCTCGCGATGACCGGCAGCGAGCGGGAAACACAGCGAGCGGGAAAAGATCACGCTTAATCAATGCTTAGCTCTCGCCCAGAGACCTTTCAGCCAACACCGTGTATGGTCCGGCTATGCACCCATGGGCGGGCACCGGGCGGTTGATCGCCGGGCGTTACCGTCTGCAAGCCCCCATCGGCCGCGGTGCCATGGGTGTGGTCTGGCGTGCCCGCGATCAGCTCCTGGACCGCGACGTGGCGGTCAAGGAAGTCCAGATCGCCGAGACCCTCACCGACGCCGAACGTGCCAATGCGTACCAGCGGACGCTGCGCGAAGCCAAGACCGCCGCCCGGCTCAACCACCCGGCGGTAGTCACCGTCTACGACGTGGCCGAGGACGAGGGCCGCCCGTGGATCGTCATGCAGCTGGTACACGCGCAGTCCCTGGACCAGGTGCTCGCCACCTCGGGGCCGCTGTCGCCGCGGCGGGCCGCCGAGATGGCCCGCCAGCTGCTGTCCGCGCTGAGCGTGGCGCACGCCGCCGGGGTGATGCACCGCGACGTCAAGCCGAGCAACGTCCTGATCGGCAACGACGACCGGGCGATACTGACCGACTTCGGCATCGCCACTTTCGCCGACGACCCCAAGCTCACCCAGACCGGCATGGTGATGGGCTCGCCCGGGTTCACCGCACCCGAGCGGATCCGCGGCGAGGACGCGTCGCCCGCCTCCGACCTGTGGTCGCTCGGCGCGACGATCTACGCGGCGGTCGAGGGGCACGGCCCGTTCGAGAAGCGCGGCGGGGCGATCACCACCATGTCCGCCATCATCAACGAGGACGCGCCCGAGGCGCCTACGGCGGGCGCGCTCGGCCCGGTCATCGCCGCGCTGCTCCGCCGCGAGCCCGCGGACCGGCCGGACGCGAGCGCGGCCGCGCGGATGATCACCGACGTACTGCCGCAGCTGGCCGAGCGGATGCCGGGCCCGACGGTCGGCTACGAGGCCACCGCGCTCTCGGCGTCGTCCCGTCCGTCGCCGCCCCCGCTAGGGTCGGCGCCCGCCGGGGGCGAGACCGCGCTGGACTTCCCCTCGCCCTCGCCCTCGCCATCCCCCTCGCCCTCGCCCTCGGCCTCGCCCTCGCCCTCGGCCGATCAGCCGATGACGAAGGAGCCGGCGGCGAGCACCGGACCGCCGGCCGGCATCCAGGCGTCGGCCGAGCAGACCGCTCCGACCGCGCCGCAGCGGGCTCAGGGCGGCCCGCCGCGTTACGAGGCCGGGTCCGTGGCCAGGCCGGAGGGACCGCCGCCCGATTTCTCCTCCTGGTACGACCCGTCGCCCAGGTCCGGAGCGTCGTCACCGCCGGGCTCCGGCTCGGCCTACCCGCCCCCGGCCGGCTACGGCCCGGCCCCCTGGTCGGGCTCCGCGTCACAGCAGGCACCGGCGACGCAGCAGGCACCGGCCTCGCCGCCCTGGTCCGGCGCCGGGTACGCGCCGTCCCGGCGGCGCCGGTCCGGCGCGGGGTGGAAGGTCGCCGTCGCGGTGCTGGCGATCATCGGCGCCGGGGCCGGGGCTGCCACCGTGGTGCTGCTGCACAAGAATCATTCCGGCTCGCCGCAGGGCCAGGCGACGGCAACGGGTTCGGCTTCCGGGTCAGCGTCCGGGTCAGCGTCCGGGTCGGGGTCGGGCACGCTCCCGCCCCCGACGCTGCAGATCGTCAACGCGGTGAACATGCGGGCCACCGGGCCGCTGCCCAACGGGTTCACCACGATCACGCAGCCGGCCGCGGCCAACGAGACGGCGGGCTTCAGCATCGCGGCGCCGACCAGCTGGAAAGAGTCGACGAACGGCTACCAGACACACCTGAGGGATTCGGCCCACCCGAACACGAGTATCCTCATCGATCTCACCCCGCATACCTATCCGGACATGCTGCGGGAAGCGCAGTACATCGAGAGCCAATCGATCCCCCATTTCCCCGGCTACCAGCGGCTGGGCCTGGCGGCGGAGCAGATCCGGAACACGTCTGGCTCCTGGTGGAAGTTCACCTGGATGGACGCGGGGGTCAAGCAAGAGGCTATCGACCTGCTCTTCGTGGCGCAGACGTCCGCGGGCCCGCAGTCGTACGCCCTGTACATGACCGCCCCGGCCGCGAATTTCGATCAGGTGCGGCCGATCTTCGACGAAGAGGTGGAGACCTTCGCCACGCTGCCGAGCTAAGCGCGGCAGGCGCCGGGGAGTGGGAAACCAGTAGCAATGCCGTGGCAGACGTCAGTAGTAGCCGTTCGCTTCCTCGAAAGCCCAGGCTTGACAGGGATTCCCGTAGATGGCCTTGATGTAGCCGAGCCCCCACTTGATCTGGGTGGCCGGGTTGGTCTGCCAGTCCGCCCCCGCGCTCGCCATCTTGCTGCCCGGCAGCGCCTGCGGGATGCCGTACGCGCCGCTCGCGTTCTCCGCGTCGTACCGCCAGCCGCTTTCCCGGTTCCAGATGTCGAGCAGGCAGCCGAAGTAGGTCTTCGGGTCGAAGCCGAAGCCGGCCATGATGTTGTAGGCGATGGACTGGGCGGTGTTCGGATTGGGCGGCGTGGACGTGACGTAGACGATCCCGCCGCCGCCGCCCGTACCGGCGGCCGGCCGCGCGGCCGCTCCAGTGCCCTGGCTGGCCGCGGCAACCTCGGCCGGCGAGGCGAGCTTCGGCTTGGCCACCACGGTGAGCGTGCGGGCCGCGGTGGTCATCGCGATCAGCTGTGCGCGCTCGGTTTCGAGCTCGGCCATGGTGTGGCTTCCCGGCACCATCTCGATCGCCTGGACGGCGCTGAAAGCGCTCGATCCCGGGGCGAATACCTTACCGCCGACCGCCACTGCGATGATCGCCACCACGGCGAAAACGGCGGCCGGGAAGACAATGCCGAAACGTCGGATCAGGCCCTGCTTGCGCCGACTGCTGCGAGCCCCGGTCCGGTGTCGCGACAAGGCAATCCTTTCGTCCGGCCATGCCCGCGAGATGCGCCGACGCTTCGGGAAATCCCGGCTTTCCGGCCGCGGGCCTTCGCGGCATTCCGGCCGCGCCGCCGACCCGCCGCACCTGACCTGGTGCGCCGCCTGGCCCGCCGCGCGCAAGTACCGCTGGCGGACAACAATGCCAGAAAGGCCCGCCATACGCGCAGCACTTCGGCAAGAAATCCGGCGGCGGGTTTACCGGAACGACCGTGACGATGATCGCGCCCCCAGGGCGGCGCGGGCACGGGCGACGGGGTGGGCTCAGGCGGAGATCACCAGTCGAACGCCTCGGCCAGGTTCTTGTACTCGAATAGTTCGGTCTTGTCGAACCACAGGTTCACCTCGTACTGCGCTTCCTCCCGGTTGCCCGAGGCGTGCACGAGGTTGGCGACGGCCTTGCCGGTCGTGGTGGCGACGGCCTTGGACTGGTGCGCGAAGTCACCGCGGATCGAACCGGGCTGGGCCTCGTTCGGGTATGTGGTGCCGACGATCTTGCGCACGGTGGTCACCGCGTCCTCGCCCTCAAGGACCAACGCGATGACCGGCCCGCGCTGCATGAACGCCGCGGTCGCGGTGTAGACGGCCGAGCTGGTCCGCTCCTCCAGGTCGAAGTAGTGCCTGCGGGCGAAGTCGGCGTCCATCTCGCGCATCTTCATGCCGATGATCTTCAGCGAGGCGTCTTCGAACCGCTGGATGATACGTCCGGCTAGGCCGCGGACCACGGCATCCGGCTTCAGCACGACAAGCGTGCGCTCCCGCAACTGCTGAGAGTCGGCCACGGTAATCCTTTCCCCTGTGTCAAAGGACACAGGGTAGCCGCATGCGCTCACGGACCGGCATACAGACTGGCCCAAGACACGTCTCGCTCTGATACCGGAACACCATGAGTGGGCTCGGGCATCATCGGGCTCAGCCTCGGGCGGCTTGGCGCCGGTGCTGCCCAACGACGGGACGCACTCCGCCGCGGCGAACGTAGCCTGAGTGCGTGGACGGGCGGATTTTCGGCCTTGAGAACGAGTACGGCGTCACGTGCACCTTCCGTGGCAGCCGTCGGCTGTCGCCGGACGAGGTGGCCGGGTACCTGTTCCGGCAGGTAAGGTCGCGGCCCGGGAGGAGCAGCGTGTTCCTGCGGAACGGGGCGCGGCAAGGTGCTGCAGACGCCGCGGGGCGCGGTGTACTGCGTGAGCCAGCGGGCCGAGCACATCTGGGAGAGCGTGTCCTCGGCCACCACCAGGTCCCGCCCGATCATCAACACCAGGGACGAGCCGCACGCGGACGCCGAGCGGTTCCGGCGGCTGCACGTGATCGTCGGCGATTCCAACATGAGCGAGACCACCACGCTGCTCAAGGTCGGGTCGACGGACCTGGTGCTGCGGATGATCGAGGCCGGCGCGATCATGCGGGACCTGACCCTGGATAACGCGATCCGGGCGATCCGCGAGGTCAGCCATGACATGACCGGGCGCAGCCGGGTCCGGCTGGCCAGCGGGCGCGAGCTCAGCGCGCTGGACATCCAGTACGAGTACCTGAACCGGGCCAGGGACTTCACCGTCAAGAACGGCCTGGACCCGGTCAGCACGCGGGTGCTGGAGATGTGGGAGCGGGCGCTGGGCGCGATCGAGACCGGGAACCTGGACAAGATCGCGCGGGAGATCGACTGGGTGACCAAGTACCAGCTGATCGAGCGCTACCGGGCCCGGCACGACCTGCCGCTGTCCTCGCCGCGGGTGGCCCAGCTCGACCTGGCCTACCACGACGTGCACCGCGGCCGCGGCCTGTACTACCTGCTGCAGCGAGCCGGCGCGGTGGACCGGGCGGCCCGCGACATCGACATCTTCGAGGCCAAGTCCGTGCCGCCGCACGGTCATCCACCGATCTGAGCACGGCCGCGACATAGCTGTTGTCAGGTGAAGTGCGAAGAAGCTGGTCTTCCGGGGCGGGCCCGACCGCTTTATATTCAGTCTGTCATCAGGGTCCGGGCGGACAGCATCTGATCCGGTCCCCGCGTCAGTGAGGGAGGCCCGGGAGTGGCGATCTCGGTGGTGGCCCAGGTCCGGGACCTGACGGCCGAGGAGGATGCGGCTCTGCTGGCGGCGCTGGACCTGGAGGGCTTGCCACCTGCCGGGGGAACGATCCGCCTGGCCGGGCCGATGGGCGGCGGCCGGCGCATGGCGGGTGCCTGGGACAGCGAAACAGACTACGAGCGTTTCCGTGACGGCAGGCTCGTGCCCGCGCTCAGGGGCCTCGGTCGCGCGCTGCAGCTGATCGAGGCCTGGCCCGCCACCGAAACTGTCCGCATTCTCGATGTGACCTGACCCTTCCGCGCGCATCACGCGGATTCTTTGACCTCGCCCAGCTCTCCTCGAACGCAAGGACGGCGCCGGGCAGGCTTTGCAATGCCGGAGCATTCTTCGCATGATCATGACTCACGGCGAGTTCGCAAAGGTCATCTGCCTTATTTCAGGAGCTGCCGGGCCATGACCATGCGCTGGATCTGGTTGGTGCCCTCGTAGATCTGGGTGATCTTGGCGTCGCGCATCATCCGCTCGACAGGGTAGTCGTTGACGTAGCCCCCTGCGCGATGCCCAGGGCCTGCGCCGCGATCGTGATGCGGGTGTGGTCCAGGGTGCGCAGCGCGATCCTGAACCCGTCGCCCTCTGCGCCGATCAGCCGGTCAGCCGGGATCGCGCAGTCGTCGAAGTACAGCTCCCTGGTCGGCGAGCCCTTGATGCCGAGCTTGTGCTCGGGCGCCCCGAACGAGAACCGCGGGTCCCCGTCCTCGAGCACGAAGGCCGAGATCCCGTTCGCCCCCGCCGACGGATCGGTGACCGCCATCACGGTGTAGTACTTCGACACCCCGGCGTTGGTGATTCGGAGGTGCGGTCGACGTCGGCGGCCCGGGGCGCGATCTTGTCGTCGGCCAGGGCGCGCACCGCCTCGCGCAGCGCCTCGTGCTCCTCGGACAGGGCAAACGCCGGGAAATCATCGCTCATGGCTCATGGTAGATCGCAGGCCGGGTCGGCGGTCAGCGGTGGCCCTGGACGGTGATGCGGTAGACGCTGGCCTGGTAGGTGCCCGCGTTGTCGGGCGGCAGCTTGGTGAACCAGATGAGCAGGTAGCGGACGTGGACCGGCACGCTGGGCTGGAACCGCACCGTCCCGCCGGCGTTCGAGGCGGTCGCCACCGGGGGCAGCCACGACGGGATGGCCTTGGCGCCGGCCCGTAGCTGGAGGTCGGCGCCGGAGCGGCTGACCAGCGACAGCCGCACCGAGGAGACGGTGACCGGGTGGCCCATGTCGAGCAGCAGGCCCGTTCCGGTCTTCAGCGCGCCGAAACGAGCGGTGGCGTACCACTGGCTGAACCAGGGCGTGGCGGCGTTCCCGCCGACGGCGCGCGCCGCCAGCTGCGGATTGTCGCCATCGGCCGGGCCGGCCGGGCCGAACGCCGCCACGCTGGCCGGGGTGAGAATCCGGACCGCGGCGGGACGCGGCGAGACCGGGGGACTCGCCGGGGCCGTAGTAGCCGGGGACGCCCGGGCCGTACCGGCCTGGACGGCCGGGGCGGTGGCCGTCGGGCCAGTACCGGCACCCGGCGGGGAGGAACGCGGGCGGGCGGTGGCGGATGCATGCCGGTCCCGCCCGACGCCGGAGACGAATTTGTAACTGGCGAAGCCGAGGACCGCCAGCACCAGCACGGCCAGGAAAACCACCCAGCGCACCCGCCGCCGCTCGCGCGTCCTGAGCGGCAAGCCCGGCTGGAAGGCCTCCGCCGCCGTGATTTCCTGGGCGGATCGCCACGTCGAGTCGAACTCGTCAATCAGCGGCGTGGGATCCTCTCCCACAGCACGGGCGATGGCGCGGATATGGCCCCGCGCATAGAAGTCACCGCCGCACGCTGTGTAGTCATCCTGCTCTATGCCCCGGATGATGGGTTCCGTGACACGGGTGCGGTGACTGACCTCGCTGACGGTCAGCCCGGCCCGGCGGCGGGCGGCGGCCAGCGTTGCGCCGATGCTCACGCGCGCCTCCTAGCCCTCCGGGGCTGATCCCTTTGTCTACAGGTTGCCGGGGAACGATACCCGCGTCCAGGTGCGGTTATCCCGGCAAAGAACCGTTATCCGGGCAAAACCGCCACTCGTTCGGGAAATTACGAGCGCCGGTCGCGCAGGGCGGCACCTTTGGCACGGGCCTGGTCCGCGAGGACCTCGGCGAATGAGACCAGCCTGGTGCGCAGCGCCGCGCCGGCCGGGCTCTCGGCGGCACCGAGAATACGGACGGCGAGCAGCCCGGCGTTGCGGGCGCCGCCGACCGCGACGGTCGCGACCGGGATGCCGGCCGGCATCTGCACGATCGAGAGCAGCGAGTCGAGGCCGTTCAAGTTGGCCAGCGGGACGGGCACGCCGATCACGGGCAGCGGCGTGACCGACGCCAGCATGCCGGGCAGATGCGCGGCGCCCCCGGCGCCGGCGATGATCACCCGCAGCCCGCGGCGTTCGGCCGACGAGCCGTACTCGATCATCTCGTGCGGCATGCGGTGCGCGGATACCACGTCGGCCTCGTACGGGACGGCGAACTCGTCGAGGGCCTCGGCGGCGGCGCGCATCACCGGCCAGTCCGAGTCGCTGCCCATCACGATGCCGACGACGGGGGTGGGGTTCACTCGCCGTCCTCCTTGCCCCAGCGGAGGTAGCTGGCGGCCCGGCGGGCCCGGTCCGCCAGTTCTTCCAGGTCCCGGTGATCCCGGTCCCCGATCACCGTGACGTGGCCGATTTTGCGGCCGGGGCGGACCGGCTTGCCGTACATGTGCACCTTCACGGCGGGGTCGGCGGCCATCACGTGGATATACCGGTCGTAGACGTTCGCGTCGTCGCCGCCGAGCACGTTGGCCATCACCGCGGCGGGGGCGGCCAGCGCCGGGGAGCCGAGCGGCAGGTCGAGCACGGCCCGCAGGTGCTGCTCGAACTGGGACGTGAGCGCCCCCTCGATGGTCCAGTGACCGCAGTTGTGCGGGCGCATCGCGAGCTCGTTGACCAGCAGCCCGGCCGGCGTCTCGAACATCTCCACCGCCAGCAGCCCGGTCACGCCGAGTTGTCCGGCGATCAGCAGGGCTAGTTCCTGGGCCTGGGCCCGGCGTCCGGGGGCCAGACCAGGCGCGGGGGCTATCACCTCCCGGCAGATACCGTCCCGCTGGACCGTCTGCACCACCGGGTACACCGCACCCTGCCGGTGCGGCGAGCGGGCCGCGAGCACGGCGAGCTCGCGATCGAAGGCGACGTATTCCTCCGCGATCAGGTCGATGCCGTGGGCGAGTACCTCGGCGGCCCCGGCGGCGGACTCGCACACCCAGACGCCCTTGCCGTCGTAGCCGCCGCTGACCGCCTTGAGCACCAGCGGCCAGGAGCCGTCCGCGAACGCCTCGGCCTCGGCGACGGTGCGCACCGGCGCAAACCGCGGGCAGGCGATGCCCAGTCCGGTCAGCCGCTCCCGCATGGCGAGCTTGTCCTGAGTGAAACGCAGCGCCGCGGCGGCGGGCCTGACCTTCATGCCTTCCTGCTCCAGCGTGGCCAGATGCGGGCCCGGCACGTGCTCATGGTCAAACGTGAGGACGTCACATCCGGCCGCGAAGTCGCGCACGTCAGCGAGGGAACGGTAGTCGCCGAGCCGGGTTCCCGCCACCACCTGAGCCGCGCTCTCGGCGGCATCGCCGGCCAGGACGCGGAAGCCGACGCCCAGGCCGGTGGCGGCCTGGCTGGTCATCCGGGCGAGCTGCCCGCCGCCGACCATGCCGACGACCGGGCCCGCCTCGGGCACACCCGGCAGCGACGCAGCGGCTTTGCGTGGCGTGGGCGGCGCATCCGCGGAATCGGTCACGGTCCGTACCCTATGGGACCGGCAGCAGCAGAAGCGGCCGGGATGTAACACAACTGTTTCCTGGGGGCCAACGTTTTTCTGCTACGAAATCATGGTGGTCTTTCGTGCCCGTTTTATCGGGGTAAAGACTTATGATCATGGGCCACCCCGGAGGGGAGCGCGCAGATGGCGACACGCGACCAGGACGTCACACACAGCAGCGATGCCGGGCCGGGCGTCCTCGTCCGGGAGGGCAGTTACGGCACGCAGGTCATGACGGTCGAGCCGGGCGGGGCGGAATTCATCCCGCTCAGCGAGCGGCACGGCCGGCCGATCCAGCTCTTCTGGACCTGGACCTCGCCGAACATGGAGTTCGCCACGATCTTCGTCGGCATGCTCGCGGTCGTGGTGTTCGGTCTCGGCTTCTGGGAGGCGGCGCTGGCCCTGATCCTGGGCAGCGCCATCGGCGGCATCACCCAGGGGATCCTGTCCCTGCGCGGCCCGAAGTACGGGGTGCCGCAGATGGTACTGCAGCCGGCTGGGGTTCGGCTACTGGGGCAACGCGCTGCCGGCCGGGCTGAACTCGGTCACCGCCGGGATCGGATGGTTCGCGGTGAACAGCGTCAGCGGCGCCTTCGCGCTGAACGCGCTGACCCACCTGCCGAAGGTGCTCTGCCTGCTCATCATCGTGGTGGTGCAGGTCGCGGTGGCGTTCTTCGGCTATAACCTGGTGCACGCCTTCGAGCGGTACGCCTTCCCCATCCTCACCGTGATCTTCCTGATCGCGTCCGGGGTCATCCTGAGCAAGGCCCACCCGGGCGCGGTTCACCACACAATCCCCGGCGCGTTCCTGCTGACGTTCGGCGCGTCGTTCGGCTACGCGGTGGGGTGGAACCCGTACGCGTCGGACTACACCCGGTACTTCAAGCCGGAGACAAGCAGGGGCGCCATCGCCTGGTGGTCCGGGCTCGGCCTGTTCCTGTCCTGCGCGCTGCTCGAGGTCGTCGGCGCGGCGGCTGGCACCGTGGGCAGCGCGGTCAAGGCCTTCGACACCAACCCGACCGGCGGCTTCACCGGGCTGCTGGCCACGCCGCTGGCCGACCTCACGCTGCTGGCCATCGCGCTCGGCGCCGTCTCGGCAAACGTGCTCAACATCTACTCCGGCGCGCTGTCGTTCACCGCGATCGGCATCAAGCTGCCACTCTCGCTGCGCCGGGCGATCGTGGCGGTCGGGTTCGGCACCATCGGGTTCTTCCTGGCCTGGAGCGGCCTGCACGACGCGGGCACCAAGTACGAGAACTTCCTGCTGATCATCGCGTACTGGATCGCCCCGTGGCTGGCCGTCTACTTCTGCGACCTGCTGCTGCGGCGCAACCCGGACGAGACCCTGCTGTTCGACACCCGCCACAGGAACTGGGCCGGACCGGTTGCCATGTTGACCGGCATGGGCGTCTCGATCTGGCTGTTCTCCAACCAGACCGAGTACGTGGGGCTGGTGCCCACTCACGTCCCGGGTGCCGGCGACCTGACCTTCGAGGTCGGGTTCGTGATCACGGCCGTGATCTACCTGGGCTGGCACCTTATCGCCGGGACCGGGCGGGAGAACACGCTGACCGCCTGACGGGCGGCGACTGGCGGCCAGCGGCCGACCCCGCTACGGGGCCGGCCGCTGGTACTTGCCCGGTTCGTGGACTGTGTGCTGTTTCATACCCAGGTCTGCGGGAAGGCGGAGTCGTCACGTAACCGCGGCCGGTAGCATGTGCCAGTCTCGAGTGAGCCTGCACGGGGGTTCGCGCCCAGGCCGGATGATGCCGTCTCGAAAGGACCATTTCGTATGCCCAGGATGGTGAGCCTTCGCAAGCGCTGCACCGATTTGATCCCTGAGCTCGCGAAATTCGGTGTGGTCGGCCTGGTCGGATCGGTCGTCGACCTCGGCGGCGCGGCCTACTTGCACGGCGCTGTCGGCATCGGGCCGATGGTCTCCAAGGGACTGTCCATCACCGCGGCCACCGTGATCACCTACCTCGGCAGCCGGTTCTGGACCTTCAGGCACCGGGTCAACCAGGCGCTGCTCCGCGAGGGACTCCTGTTCGCCGCGCTCAACATCGTCGGCCTGGCCATCGCGGAGTGCGTCATCGCGCTCATCACCTACGGGCTCGACATGAAGGGCACGCTGGCCTACAACGCGGCCAGCGTGGTCGGCACCGGGTTCGGCACGATCTTCCGGTATTTCTCGTACAAGAAGTGGGTGTTCCTGGCCGGTGCTTCCGGAGCCGCCGTGGCCGCCGGGGAAGCCGCGATATCCGGGATCGTCGATGTCACCGAGACGAGCGGGACAGGGGCGGTGCTGGCCGGGACCGTCGACGGGCACCGGGCGCCGTACCACGGGCACGAGCCCTCTCACGGATACCAGCCCTCTCACGGATACCAGCCTTCCAACGGGCACGGGTCCGCACACAGGCCCAGGTACGAGGCCTCACCGGCACCGGGGCACGAGCCCCCGTCCGAACGCGGTTACGGACCGCCGTGGGAACGCCTCGACGCCGCGGACGCGCCGCGCCGCTAGCCTGGTTGGGCCAGGCGGGCGCGGGTGACCGGGGACAGCGTTACGCGGGACCGCGGACGGGCTGGGTGCCCGGCCGGGGCGGGTTCCTGGGCAGGAAGACCGCGAACGTGGCGGGCTTCGCCTTGACCAGCACGACGCGGCCGCCATCTGCTGCCGCCATGGTCCGCGCCAGCGCTAGCCCCAGCCCGGTCCCCTCCGGACGGCCGCTGACGCTCCGCTCGAAGATCCGGGACACCAGTTCCGGCGGGACGCCCTTGCCCTCGTCCCTGACCTCGATCACCACCGAGCCCGCACTCTGCGAGGTCTGCAGGGTCACCGTTCCCCCGCCGTGCATGAGCGCGTTGTCCAGCAGCGTGGCGAGCACCTGGGCCAGCCCGCCCGGGGTGACGTGCGCCTGCAGGCCGCGCACGCCGATCACCACGAGCTTGCGCCGCACCCGGCGGAAGGCTGGTTCCCACTCGACGACCTGCTGGTGCACGATCTCGTCGATGCCGGTCAGCGCGGCCGACAACGCGGTCGCACGCCGGGCCGGGCTGAGCAGCTGGGTCACCACGTCGGCCAGGCGCTCGGCCTGGGTGAGGGCGGCGCTGCCTTCCTCCCGGACCACGGCCGGGTCGTCCGCGGCGGCGATCATCTCCTCCAGCCGCATGGACAAGGCGGTCAGCGGGGTGCGCAGCTGGTGCGAGGCATCCACGGCGAGCTCGCGGTCCGCGGCGAGCAGGCTGCTGAGCCTGCGCGCGGAGGTGTCGAGCCCGTCGGCCACCTGGTCGAGGTCGGCCACCCCGTACCTGCGGCCGAGCGGCCGCGGGTCACCCGCGCCGAGCCGGGCGGCGGCCTCGGCGAGTTCTTCGACCGGCCCGGCCAGCCGGCCCGCGAGCATCGCCGTCAGCCAGCCTGCCAGCGCGGTCGCCATGACCATCAGCGCGGCGATCACGCCCAGCGCGGCCGCCCCGCGGCCGGCGCCGATCACCAGGGCGGGCACGCCCACGATGAGGACGGCGATCACCGCCGCGGCAAAACTCGAGAACCACAGCCTCCTGCGCATCGCTCAGCTCACTCCGCGGCGAGGCCCGGCGACCGCACCGGGCCCGCGGTGTCAGTCGCCGCGTTCAAAGCGGAACCCGACGCCCCGGACCGTGGTGATATACCTGGGGCTGTGCGCGTCGTCGCCGAGCTTGCGGCGCAGCCAGGAAATGTGCATGTCGAGCGTCTTGGTCGACGTCCACCACTTCGCGTCCCAGACCTCGCGCATGATCTGCTCCCGGGTGACCACCTTGCCCGCGTCGCGCAGCAGGATCCAGAGCAGGTCGAATTCCTTGGTGGTCAGCTCGAGCTCGGTATCGCCATGCCAGGCCCGCCGGGCGTCCGGGTCGATCCGCACGCCGAGCGCGGCCGAACCCTCCGCCGTTCCGCGCCGCAGCAGGGCGCGGACCCTGGCCAGCAGTTCGGCCAGCCGGAACGGCTTGGTGACGTAGTCGTCGGCGCCCGCGTCGAGGCCGACCACCGTGTCCACCTCGTCAGCCCGCGCGGTAAGGATGAGCACGGGCATGGCGTACCCCCCGGCCCGGACCCGGCGGCACACCTCGAGGCCGTCGAGCTCGGGCAGGCCGATATCGAGCAAGATCAGGTCGACGCCTTCGCCCAGTGCCTTGCCGAGCGTGCTGGGCCCGTCCGCCGTGACGTCCACCTCATAGCCCTCCCGGCGCAACGCGCGGGACAGGGGTTCGGAGATCGAGGTATCGTCCTCGGCGAGCAGCACGCGGGTCATAAGTAAATAGTAAAGGAACGGTAAAACGTTCGACCCTGCGACCGGGCGAGCCCACGGCCCCGGCGGTTCAGGCAGCGCCAGGCGGGACTGATCCCGTGGCGGCGCCGGGGAGGCGTCCGGTCTTTGCCGCGCGCGGCGGCGAACCGGCGGACCAGCTCGTCCCGCAGGTCCTCCGGCTCGACGATGTCGTCCACCACGAGCTCGGAGGCCAGCCGCAGGATGTCGATGTCGCGCTCGTAGTCGCGGCGCAGCCGGCCGGTTTCGGCCTGCCGGGCTTCGGAGTCGGCGATCTGCTCGAGCTTGCCCGCGTAGACCGCGTTCACCGCGGCCTCGGCGCCCATGACGGCGATTTTCGCGGTCGGCAGCGCCAGCGTGGCGTCCGGCTCGAATCCGGGACCCGCCATGGCGTAGAGGCCCGCGCCGTAGGCCTTGCGCACCACGACGCAGATCTTCGGCACGGTGGCGTCGGACATCGCGGCGATCATCTTCGCGCCGTGCCTGATGATCCCCTGTCGCTCCACGGCGGTGCCGACCATGAAGCCGGGCACGTCGGCGAGGAACAGCAGCGGGATCCCGAACGCGTCGCAGACCTGGATGAACCGGGCCGCCTTGTCCGCCGAGTCGACGAACAGCACCCCGCCCTTGAACATGGGGTTGTTCGCGATCACGCCGATGACCTGGCCGGCCAGCCGGGCGAAGCCGGTGACGACCTCGCGGGCCCACAGCGCGTGGATCTCGAAGAACGAGTCCTCGTCGACGAGCCCGCGGACGAACCGGCGCATGTCGAACGCCTGGCGCTCGCTGGCCGGGACCAGCGCCCGCAGGTCGGCTGGCTTCGGCTCCCGAGCCTCGGCGGCCGGCGGCGGCTGCTCCCAGTTCTGCGGCAGGTAGGAGAGGTAGTCGCGGACCGCGCCGAGCGCGTCGGCCTCGGTCGCGGCCAGGAAATGCCCGCTGCCGGACACGGTGCAGTGCAGCCGGGCGCCGCCCATCTCCTCCAGCGTGGTCTTCTCGCTGACCACCATCTCGACCATCCGCGGGCTGCCCAGGTACATCGAGGCGTTGCCGTCCACCATGGCGGTGAAGTCGCAGAACGCCGGGATGTACGCGCCGCCCGCCGCCGACGGCCCGAACAGCGCGCAGACCTGCGGGATCGAGCCGGAGGCCCGGACCTGGGTGCGGAAGATCCGGCCGGCGCCGCGGCGGCCGGGGAACATGTCCACCTGGTCGGTGATCCTCGCCCCGGCCGAGTCGACCAGGTAGATCATCGGGAGGCCGGCGTCGTAGGCCTTCTCGATGATCCGGATGATCTTCTCCACGGTGCGGGCGCCCCACGACCCGGCCTTGACGGTGGAGTCGTTGGCCATCAGCGCGACCGGCCGGCCGCCGATGGCCGCGGTGCCGGTGATGACGCCGTCCGCGGGCAGCCCGTCCGCCAGGGCGTTGGCGTACCGGCCGTCCTCGGTGAAGCTGCCCTCGTCCACGAGAGCGGCGATCCGGTCCCGCGCGAACAGCTTGCCGCGCGCCGCGGCGGCCTCGTGATAGCGGGCTGCCCCGCCCCGCTCAATGGTCTCGCGCAACTTAGGGAAATCGGTCATGACGGGATTGTCCTGGTGCGGGGGCCGGCGCGGAGCACCTGGGAGGGCAGAGTGCGGCCGACGATGCCCTCGGCCTCGGCCGCCGCCGCGATCATCGCGGCGAGGTCGATGCCGGTCGCCACCCCCATGTCCTCGGCCATGTGCACGAGTTCCTCGGTGGCGATGTTGCCGGTCGCGCCCGGCGCGTACGGGCAGCCGCCGAGGCCGCCGACGGAGGCGTCGAAGTCGGACACGCCGAGTTCCAGGGCGGCCAGCACGTTGGCAAGCCCGGTGCCCCGGGTGTTGTGGAAGTGCAGGTTCAGGCCGACCTCCGGCTGGGCCGAACGGAACGCGCCCACCAGCTCCCGCACCCGGGTGGGGGTGGCCATGCCGGTCGTGTCGCCGAACGAGGCCGAGTCCGCCCCGTCGGCGATGGCCCGCCCGGCCACCGACACCACGCGGCTGACAGGCACGTCGCCCTCGTACGGGCAGCCCCACGCGGTGGACACGATCACCTGCACGGTCGCGCCGCGTTCGTGCGCGATCGCGATGATCTCCGCGATCTCGTCGAGCGACTGCCCGACCGCCCGGTTGACGTTCTTGCGGTTGTGCGTCTCCGAGGCCGAGACGACCGCCTCGAGCTCGGTGAAGCCCGTGTCCAGGGCGCGCAGCGCCCCCCGCAGGTTGGGCACCAGGGCCGAGTACCTGACCGAGGGCGACCGGGCTGCCCGCTTCCACACCTCGTCGGCGTCGGCCATCTGCGGGATCGCGGACGGACGGACGAACGACACCGCTTCGATCCGCTGCACGCCGGTCGCGGACAGCCGGTCCAGCAGGGCCACCTTGGCGTCGGTCGGCACCGGGTCCTCGTTTTGCAGCCCGTCTCTCGGCCCGACCTCGCGCACCGAGATCCGGTCCGGCAGTTCCCAGCTCACGCTGTTCTCCCCGCTCGCCTCCGGGGCGCTTTAAGGTCGCCGTCTTCCCTCGTCGCTCGTCGCAGGCTCCTCGCTCCTCAGGCCAGACGGGACCGCGCCCCTTTGGCTCGCGGGGGGATGTCGCTCCTCAGTCCAGACAGCGCCGGCGCCCTTTGGCTCGCTCATGGAACCAGGCTAGCCCGGCGCCGGCGGCGCGATCGCCCGGGGACGGCCCAGCCCGCCGCTGTACCGCTGGAGAAGTAGGCCGAACGGGCCATCCTTACTGCCCCGGCCAGGCTGGCTTGCGCTTCTCGACGAAGGCGGCGATGCCCTCCCGCCGGTCCGCGGACAGCGCGGCGGTCCGCCAGGCGGCGTCCTCGACGTCCAGCCCGGCTTCCAGCGAAACCCCCCAGCCGTGCCGGATGGCCCGCTTGGCCGCCCGGACGGCCACCGGGGAGTTAGCGGCGATCTGCCCGGCGAGTTCGAGCGCCGCCGGGCCGTCCTGGCCGGGCGGCACCCGCCGGTCGACGAGCCCGAGCCGTTCCGCCTCGTCGATGCCGACCTTGCGTCCGGTCAGCACCAGGTCCGCGGCCCGGCCGGCGCCGAGGCGGCGCAACGCCAGCTGGGTGCCGCCGCCCCCGGGCACCAGCCCGACCGTCACCTCGGGCAGGCCGAAGACGGCGGTGCCGTCGGCCACCACCAGGTCGCAGGAGAGCGCCAGCTCACAGCCGCCGCCGAGGGCGAAACCGTGTACCGCGGCGATGGCGGGCTGCGGCAGCGCGAGCACCGCGCCGAACACGCCGCGGATCGCGTGCCGCTGGCGCAGGATGTCCGCGTCGGTCATGCCGGCCCGCTCCTTCAGGTCCGCGCCGGCGCAGAAGGCCCGCTCCCCCGCGGCGCTGAGCACGACCACGCGGACCCCGGGGTCGGCGGCGATCTCGGCGCAGGCCCGGGTGAGCTCGCCCGCCATCGCGGTGCTGACCGCGTTCATCGCCTCGGGCCGGTTGAGCGTGATCTCGGCCACCCCGTCACCGGGATGCCGTGACACCGTGATTGTCTGCATACCGGGGATCGTCTCCATACCGGGGCAGGTTAGCGGTTCAGGGCACATTAGGGCTGGTTCCGCTCGTTCCGCTCGAGCCTGCGCTGCTCCTCCTCCACCAGCCGGAACAGCGTGGCCTGCGTGAATTCCACCCGGGGGATATCGGTCAGCACGATCTGGCCGTGCTCGCCGGCCGACTCGACCACCAGCCGCCCGCTGCCGAGCAGCCGGTCGAGCGGCCCCTTGGCGAACGATACGTCGTTGATCCTGGCCAGCGGGATGTCCCGGCCGTGCCTGGTCACGATGCCATCCCGCATCCGCAACCGCCGGGTGGTCAGTTCGTACATCGTCGTCCGCCAGCGCAGTACCGGCACCATCAGCCACAGCATCAGGGCCAGGATCGCGACCGCGGCCACCACCAGCCGCTCCACCGCCGCCGCCGAACCCGACGGGATCAGCACCTCGGCCACCAGCGCGGCCGCCACCACCAGCACCGCGACCAGCAGCGGGCGGACCAGCGTCTTCCAGTGCGGATGCACCCGCAGCACGAGCTGCTCGTCGTCGGTGAGCGAGGGATCCGGGGTCATACGCCACATAGTGGCACGTCCGGCGATCCGGCAAGAATAGAGCGAGCGAGGCATAGATTAAACCAGTGGACCTGGCACTGCACGCACGCAGGCACTGGCTGTTCGGGCTGGTGCTGGCCGCCGCCATCGTGCTGCGGGTCCTGGCCATGCTGGCCTTCCGGCCGATCATGTGGTTCGGCGGCGACTCGGCCTCGTACCTGGCGACCGGGCTGCGGCTGGTCCCCGATCCCAGCCGGGTCGGCGGCTACGGCACTCCTGCTGTGGGTGCTCCGGCCCCTGGCTGAGCTAGCACTGCACAGCCTCGCGCTGGTGGCCGCCGTCCAGCATCTGATGGGCATCGTCATGGGCGTGCTCATCTACCTGCTGGCGCGCCGCTACGGGCTGCCCGCCTGGGCGGCGACGCTCGCGGCCGTCCCGGTGCTGTTCGATGCGTATGAGCTCCAGCTCGAAGCTGATGCAGTGCCCGACGTCCCGTTCGGCTTCTTGATTGTGATCGCCCTGTACCTGGTGCTGCGGTCACCGGGCGAGCGGAGACCCGGCCCGGACGATCGCGGCCGCCTTCCTGCTCGGGACCTCGGCGATCATCTGGCCGGTCGGGCTGGCCCTGCTGGCGATACTGCTCGCGGTGCTGCTGGTCGCGCTGCTGATCCGGCGGGCGGGCCTGGTGACGGTGGTCGCCGCGGTGCTGGCCGGGGCGCTGCCGGTCGCGGGGTACGCCGCCTGGTTCGGCCTGCACGAGCACCAGTACAGCCTGACCAGGAGCGACGGGGTATACCTGTGGTCGCGGACGATGTCGTTCGCGGACTGCGCGGTGATCAGGCCGCCGGCCAGCGAGCGGACCCTGTGCCCGCCCCCCGGGCCGCGGATCGCCGCGTCCCTGTACATCTGGGACGGGAACTCGCCGCTGCTGCGGATGCCCGGCGGGCGGTTCTCGGCGCGGACCAACACGCTCGCGCTCCACTTCGCGCTGCGGGCCATCGCCGCTCAGCCGGGCGGGTACGCCGCCGCGGTGGGCCACGACTTCGCGCTGAGCTTTTTCTGGAACCGGCCGGTCCACCCGGACGCCGGGATCGTGGACAGGTACCAGTTCTCCGACGCGGCGACGGCCTGGGTCCCGGCGACCATGCGCACCCCGGGCGGCGGGACGGTGGCCGGAGACCAGGCCGCCTACGACGGCGGGCGGCCCGCGCCTACCCGCGCGGTGCAGCCGTTCGCCTCCTGGCTGGTGAGCTACCAGCGGTACGCCTACCTGCCGGGGACGCTGCTCGGGGTGATCCTGCTCGGCGGCCTGGCGGCGATGGCCGTCCGGCGGCGGGTCGGCGGCGCCGGGTTGCCGTGGGCGTTCGCGGTGACGATCCTGCTCCTGCCGCCGATGATCGCGGACTTCGACCTGCGCTACCTGGTGCCCGCGGTGCCCGTCGCCTGCCTGGCCGCGGCGCTGGCGTTCGCCCCGCGCCCGGACCAACAGGACACTGGGCGGCCGGATCAGCGCAGGTGGACGACGTCGCCGGCGGCCACGGGCCACTCCGTGCCCGGCGAGACGCGGACCAGCAGCCTGCCGTCCGGGTCGACGCCGACGGCCGGGCCGGACAGCGCCTGACCGCCGGGGAGTTCGGCCCGGACCAGGCGGCCGATCGTGCCGGACAGCCGGGTGTACTCGGCGCGCAGCCCGCAGCGGTCCGGGTCGCCCCCGGCCTGTTGCCAGGCCTGATACCAGCGCTCGAAGCCGGCCAGGATCGCGAGCAGCAGCGGCTCCCTTTCCGGGGTGGCCGCGCCGGCGGCGATGCGCAGCGACGTCGCGGCCAGCGCGCCCGGGCCGGGCGGCGGCAGCTCGTCGGGGCCGGTGGACACGTTGAGGCCGACGCCGACGACGACCGCGTCGCCGGCCGCCTCGGCGAGGATCCCGCCGAGTTTCGCGGCGCCGGCCAGCACGTCGTTCGGCCATTTCAGCTTTGCGTGCACTTCCGTCACGCTGGTCACCGCCTCGGCGACGGCCACCCCGGTGAGCAGCGGGAGCCAGCCGCGCCGGGCGGGCGGTACCGCCGCCGGCCGTACCAGCAGGGAGAACGTCAGCGCGGCGCGGGGCGGCGACACCCAGGAGCGGCCCATCCGGCCGCGGCCCGCGCTCTGCTCCTCGGCGGCGAGCACTACGCCCTCCGGCTCGCCGCGGAGGGCCCGGGCCAGCAGGTCGGCGTTGGTCGAGCCGGTGCGGCCCTCGACCTCGACATCGCGCCACAGGCCGCCCGGCCGGACGGCGGCGCGGCGCAGCGCCGCCGCGTCCAGGGGCGGCCGGGCGGGCGGATGATTTTCGGCTCGCATAGTGACCCACTATTGTTCAGGTGCCAGGAGGAGGGAAATCGTTGACCGACCTCGGAACGAGCCAGCGCCGCGACGCAGACGACGGCAGCGCGCCGGACCGCGGCCTCGCGCCGGACCGCCAGCGCAGCTTCCGGTTGTGGCCGCCGGAGATCTCCTGGGACGCCGAGCCGTCGATCGCGTGGGTCAAGTCCACCGCGGCCGGCCTGACTCCGGCCGCGCTGTGGCGGCACCACCGGCTGTTCACCATCGCGGCCTGCGTGTCGGTCATTCCGCGGGTCATCGCCGCGCTGGGGTTCAAGCCCGCGCTGTTCATCCAGGACTCGTTCTCCTACATGAAGCAGAGCGTCCAGATCCTGCCGCTGGCGGAGCTGAGGCCGGCCGGGTACCCGCTCGTGCTGCACCTGCTCCAGCCGTTCCACAGCCTGCTGCTGGTGACCACGCTGCAGCACGTGATGGGCATCGCGCTCGGCGCGGTCATCTACGCGGTGCTGCGGACCCGCGGGCTGCCCGCGTGGGGGGCGACGCTCGCCGCCGCGCCGACGCTGTTCGACTCCCGGCAGATCTGGCTGGAATCCTCCATCCTGCCGGACACCCTGTTCACGCTGGTGCTCATGATTGCCGTCGCGATCCTCATCGTCCGGCCCAAGCCGACGATCTGGCAGGCGATCATCGTGGGGCTGCTGGTCTCCTGGGCCTCGATCATCCGCGGCAACGGCGCCCCGGTCATCGTGATCATCCTCGCCTTCCTGCTGATCCAGCGGGTCGGCTGGAAGGTCCTCACCGCCTGCCTCGCGGCGTTCGCAGTTCCGCTGGCCGCTTACGCGATGGTGTTCTTCTCCGAGTACGGCCAGCTCAACATCACCGACAGCACCGGCCTGTTCCTGTGGTCGCGGACCATGTCGTTCGCCAACTGCGCGGTCATCAAGCCGCCGGCCAACCTGGTCCCGCTCTGCCCGGAGAACCAGCCCGGCCACCCGACCTCGCCCGCCCCGGCCTGGTCCGTCCCGGCGCTGCTGAACGAGCGCAGCCCGGCCGAGTACCTGTGGGACCCCGGCGCCTGGTACCAGACCGACGCTCACCCCGGCGTCAACGCGTACAACAACAAGCTGGCCATGCAGTTCGCCGAACGGGCCATCGCGGCGCAGCCGCTCGACTACCTCAAGACGGTGGGCGAGGGTGTGTTCCTGACCTTCTTCGCCACCGACAGGTCGCAGGACTACCTGTCGATGCACTTCACCGTGGCGCCGCACGTCGACCCGATGGTCCCCTACACGCGGTACTGGGAGAACAGGTACGCGCACGCCAGGTCGAACACGCACGTGGTCCAGCCGTGGGCGTACTTCATGTTCCTGTACCAGGAGCCCGTCTGGTTCCCCGGGTTCGCCTTCTTCGGTGTCATGACGGCCGGGCTGGTCCTGCTGATCAGGCGCTGGCGCGGCTGGGGGAAGTACGCGGGCCTGGCCTGGGGCGTCGCGATCGTCAACCTGGTGCTGCCGATCGCGGCGCACGAACTGGACTACCGGTACGCGATCTCCGCGGTGCCGTTCGCCTGCCTGGCGCTCGGCCTGGTGTGCAACCGTAAGCCCGCACCCGGCGCGGCGCCCGCGGCTGACGCGCCGCCGGCTGACGCGCCCGCGGCTGACGCGCCCGCGGCTGGCGCGCCCGCGGCTGACGCGCCCGCGGCCATCCCGGACGCCGGGGAATCAGCCGGTAGCTGACCTGGGTACGCCGGTAGGCTTCCGCCATGGACGACACGCAATGGCGCACGCACCGGCTCGAACTGGACGACCAGACGCTGCGCGAGTGGGACGCCCAGGTGCTCGCGGCGGACGCCGAGGGGATCGTGCTCGACCGGTCGGCGTTCTACCCGGGCGGGGGCGGCCAGCCGCCGGACCACGGCGTGCTGCTGTGGGGCGGCGTGCAGACCAGGATCGTGGACGCCCGCAAGGGCGACGACCTTTACCTGATCCCCGCCGAGGGCGACCCCTTGCCAGCTCCCGGAACCCCGGTGCGCGGAGCGCTGGAGGATGACCGCCGGACCGCGCTGATGCGCACCCACTCCGGCCTGCACGTGCTGTGCGGCGTGGTGTTCCGGGACTTCGGCGCGCTGGTGACCGGCGGCAACATGGAGCCGCTGACCGCGCGGATGGACTTCAACCTGCCGGAGGTGCCGCCGGGATTCCGCGAGGCCGTCGAGTCGGCGTGCAACGCCGAGCTGCTGGCGGACCGGCGCATCGACGTCCGGGTGCTGCCCAGGGACGAGGCATTCGCTCTGCCCGACATCATCCGGACCGCGACCAACCTGGTGCCGCCCGAGGTCAAGGAGGTGCGGATCATCGACATCGTGGGCCTGGACCAGCAGGCGGACGGCGGCACCCACGTCGCCTCCACCCGGCAGGTGGGCCGGATCGAGGTCGTCAAGATCGAGAGCAAGGGCAAGGGCTTCCGCCGCCTGCGCATCCGCGTCGCGGACTAGCGCCGGTCAGCCGGTGTTCTGCAGGCCGGCGGCGACGCCGTTGACGGTGAGCAGCAGCAGCCGTTCCAGCCGGTCCTGTTCCTCGTCCGGAGGGGCCGGGTCCGCGTCGCGCAGCGCGGCCAGGGCGCGCAGTTGCAGGTACGACAGGGCATCCACGTAGGGGTCGCGCAGCGACACCGCGCGGGACAGCACGTGCCGGTTGGCCAGCAGCCGGTCGTGGCCGGTCACGGTGAGTACCAGCCGCCGGGTGAGGTCGTACTCGGCCAGCACCATCTCGGTCAGGTCCTCCCGGCCGCCTAGGGCCAGGTAGCGCGCCCCGATCAGCCGGTCCGTCTTGGCCAGGCTCATCTCCGCGTTCTCCAGCAGCACGCCGAACAGCGGCCACTCGCGGTACGCCCGCCGCAGCACGTCGGCGCCGTCCGCGTCCGCGATGGCGGCGAGCCCGCTGCCCAGGCCGAACCATCCCGGCAGGTTCATCCGGGTCTGCGACCAGGCGAAGACCCACGGGATCGCGCGCAGGTCGGCCAGGTCCATGGTGGCCACCGCACCGGGGGCGCCGCCGGGGCCGCCGCCGGGGCCGGCGCCGGGGCGCCGCCGGGGCCGCCGCTGGGGCCGCCCGCCGCGCGCAGGCCGCGCTTGGCCGGCCGCGAGCCGATGCGCAAGCCGCCGATCTCGCCCAGCGGGCTGATCCGCGCGAACCAGTCGGCGAAACCGTCCGCCTCGACCAGCCGGCGGAAGGCCGCGCAGGCGGCCTGGTCGATCCGGGCGGCGATGCCGGAGTAGGTTTCGGCCGCCGCCGCGGTCCGTTCCTCGATCCGCGCGGACGACGCGAGCAGCACCGCCGAGCCGACCTGCTCCAGGTGCCGCTTGGCGATCGCCTGCTGCCCGTACCGGGCGAAGATGACCTCGCCCTGCTCGGTCACCTTGAAGGACCCGTTGACCGAACCGGGCGCCTGGGCGAGCACCGCCCGGCCGGCCGGGCCGCCGCCCCGGCCCAGGGCGCCGCCCCGGCCGTGGAACAGGGTCAGCCGGACGCCGTTGGCCGCGGCCCAGGCGGCCAGCCGGGCCTGGGTGTCGAAGAGCCGCAGGGTGGCGCTGGCCGGACCGAGTTCCTTGGCCGAGTCGGAGTAGCCGAGCATCGCCTCGAGCTGCCGGCCGCTGGCCGCCAGCCGCTCGGCGACCTCGGGCAGCGCGAGCATGCCGGTCAGCACGTCGGGCGCGTTCGCCAGGTCGGCCGCGCTCTCGAACAGCGGCACCACGTCCAGCACGGGCGCCCGGCCGCCGGCCATGGCGTAGCGGGCGAGTTCGTACACCGCGGCGATGTCGCCGGCCGAGCGGGTGAAGCTCACCACGTACCGCCGGCACGCGTCCACGCCGAACCGGTCCTGCACCCAGGCCACCGCGCGGAAGGTGGCCAGCACCTCCTCGGTCTGCGCGGACCAGGTCCGCCCCGCTCACCACTGGGCTCGACGCCGGGCGGGCCGGCCGCCCGGAGTTCGGCCAGCGCCCGGGCGTGCACCTCGCTGTGCTGCCGGACCTCCAGGCCGGCCAGGTGGAACCCGAACGTCTCCGCCTGCCAGATGAGGTGCTGCAGCTCACCGTAGGCCTGCTTGGCCGCCCCGGCCGCGGCCAGCGACTCCTGCACGGTGCGCAGGTCGGCGAGGAACTCCGCCGGGCCCGGGTAGGCCAGGTCGGCGTGCCGCACCCGCGTCGCGGCCATCCGCTGCGCCGCGTACAGCAGGTAGGTCCGGTACGGCTCCTGCGGCGAGCGCGCCTCGATCTCGGCCAGCAGTTCCGGGTGCGCGGCGTGCGCCGCGGCCAGCGCGCGGCGGAGCCCGGCGGCCGGCGGCGTCGTCGCCGCGTGCAGGGTCAGCGCCCGGCCGATCCTGGTCGTGGCGTTCTCCAGCGCGCGCAGGATGTGGTCGGCCTGGATCGTCGCGGTCTCCCGGGTGACCTGGGCGGTCACGAACGGGTTGCCGTCCCGGTCCGCGCCCACCCAGCTGCCGAACCGCAGGAAGGCCGGCACCGGCGAGGCCGCATAGCCGCTGTCCGCCGCGGCCACCGCCCGGTCCAGTTCCCGGTACACCACCGGGACCACCCGGAACAGCGTCTCGTCGAACGCGGTCATGACCGTGCGGACCTCGTCGATCGGGTCCATCGCCTTGACCCGCAGCTGTGATGTCCGCCACAGCAGGTCGATCTGCTCCCGCAGCCCGCGGCGCGCCTCATCCCGGTCCGCCGCCGCGGTGCGCTGGTCGTCCAGCACGTCCAGCAGCCCGCTGATCCGGCGCAGCGCCGCCACCACCGCGCGCCTGCGCGCCTCGGTGGGGTGCGCGGTGAGCACCAGGTGCACCCGCAGCGACGCGAGCAGCTCGCCGAGATGCTCCGGCCCGGCGTCCCGGCTCACCTCCTCGACGGCGGCGGCCAGCGACTCGCGCACCGGCTCGTGACCCGCATCGCGTTCCCGCAGGTTGCGGATGCGCTGATGCTCTTCGGCCAGGTTGGCCAGGTGGAAGTAGACGGCGAAGGCCCGGGCGACCTGCTCGGCCGCCTCCAGGCTCCAGGACGCGACCAGCTTGGCGATCTCGTCCCCGGCCCGGTCGGCGGGCGCGCCGTCAACCCCCGGGCCGTCAGCCGGGTACCCGTCCCGCTCGCCGCGGCGCGCCTCGATCACGGCACGCCGCAGCCGCTCCACGTCGTCCAGCAGCTCCGGCCCGGCCGAATCGCGGATGACCTCGCCGAGGATGTCGCCGAGCAGCCGGACATCACGCCGCATCGGCTCCGGCAGCGCGGCCCGGTCCCTCTCTCGTTCCCTGTTCACGGTCAGAGCTTAATTCCCCGGGCTGAGCTGCCCGCTAGCCTGTTCCCCATGACGACGCAAGCGGCCGGAACCGGACCAGGAAACGAACCCGTTCCCGCCCCGCACACCACCGCGGGCAAGATCGCCGACCTGGAGCGGCGGCGGGCCGAGGCCGTGCACGCCGGCTCGGAGCAGGCGGTGGCCAAGCAGCACGAGCGGGGCAAGCTGACCGCGCGGGAGCGGGTCGAGCTGCTGCTCGACCCGGGCTCGTTCACCGAGTTCGACGAGCATGCCCGGCACCGTGCCACCGACTTCGGGATCGCCGCCACCCGGCCCTACGGGGACGGCGTGGTCACCGGGTACGGCACCGTGGACGGGCGCCCGGTCTGCGTGTTCAGCCAGGACTTCACCGTGTTCGGCGGCTCGCTCGGCGAGGTCTACGGCGAGAAGATCGTCAAGATCATGGATCACGCGCTGAAGACCGGCTGCCCGATAATCGGGATCAACGACGGCGGCGGCGCCCGGATCCAGGAAGGGGTGGTGGCGCTCGGCCTGTTCGCCGAGATCTTCTACCGCAACGTGATGGCCTCCGGCGTGATCCCGCAGATCTCGCTGATCATGGGGCCGTGCGCGGGCGGCGCGGTCTACTCCCCGGCCATCACCGACTTCACCCTCATGGTGGAGGGCACCAGCCACATGTTCATCACCGGCCCCGACGTGATCAAGACGGTGACCGGCGAGGACGTGACCTTCGAGGACCTCGGCGGCGCGCATGCGCACGGCGTCAAGTCCGGCGTGGCGCACTACCAGGCCAAGGACGAGCAGGACTGCATCGACTTCGCCCGCGACCTGCTGTCCTACCTGCCCTCCAACAACCTGGACGAGGCGCCCCGGCGGCCGGTCGCCGACACGGACCTCACCGAGCCCGACGAGGATGACGAGGAACTCGACACCCTCATCCCCGACTCGCCGAACCAGCCCTACGACATGCACGAGGTCATCGCCCACGTGCTCGACGACGGCGAGTTCCTGGAGGTGCACGCCGGCTTCGCGCCGAACATGGTGGTCGGCTTCGGCCGGGTGGAGGGCGCGTCCGTCGGCGTGGTGGCCAACCAGCCGATGCACCTAGCCGGCTGCCTCGACATCGACGCCGTCGGAGAAGGCGGCCCGCTTCGTGCGGACCTGCGACGCGTTCAGCATCCCGATCCTGACCTTCGTCGACGTGCCCGGCTTCCTGCCCGGCGTGAGCCAGGAATGGCGCGGGATCATCCGCCGCGGCGCCAAGCTCATCTACGCCTACGCGGAGGCCACCGTGCCGAAGGTGACGGTGATCACCAGGAAGGCGTACGGCGGCGCCTACGACGTGATGGGCTCCAAGCACCTGGGCGGCGACGTCAACCTGGCCTGGCCGACCGCGCAGATCGCGGTCATGGGCGCACAGGGCGCGGTGGGCATCCTGTACCGCCGCGAGCTCGCCGCCGCCGCCGATCCCGACGCGCTGCGCGCCCAGCGGATCACCGAGTACGAGGACACTCTGGCCAACCCGTACATCGCCGCCGAGCGGGGCTACGTGGACGCGGTCATCCGCCCGGCCGAGACCAGGCTGGCCGTCACCCGCGCGCTGCGCGCCCTGCGCACCAAGCGGCAGACCCTGCCGCCCAAGAAGCACGGCAATATACCTTTGTAAAAGCAATTGCTAGAAGCAATTGCTTACGATATGTGTCCAGATCGATCCACTGTGTCGGCCAAAGTGTCACATCTGGCACGCGCACACATCGGACTAGCCTAGAGTCTGAGGTGATGACCGAATTCGCTGCCCCGCTGCCCATCCTGGCCCGCTACGCGGTCATGGTGGATGTCGGCTATATCTATGCCGCGGCGGGTGAACTGCTGTTCGGTTCCAGCTCGCGGCGGGACTTCCGGGTCGACGCCGTCCCGCTGATCCAGGTGATCACCAAGCACGCCGACGAGCTGATCCGCGGCGAGCTGCTCCGCATCTACTGGTACGACGCCGCCCGCGACCGGGTGCCGACCATCGACCAGCGGGTCATCGCCCAGATGCCCTGGGTCAAGCTCCGGCTCGGCAACCTGAACGCGCGCGGCCAGCAGAAGGGCGTGGACGCCCAGATCCGGGCGGACATGGAGGCGCTGGCCCGGCACCGGGCGATCACCGACTCGGTGCTGATCGCCGGCGACGAGGACATGGTGCCCGCGGTCGAGGCGGCCCAGGCGTTCGGGGTCCGGGTGCACCTGTGGGGCATCGAGCCGCCGTACGGCACCAACCAGGCCGAGCGCCTGGTCTGGGAGTCCGACACGGTCGACGTGCTCGACGGCTCGTTCCTGCGGCCCTACTTCAGCAAGAACCCGGTCGCCGTCGAGCAAGCCAGATCCGACCCGACCCTGGGCCCCGCGCCGACGGCGCCCTCGCCGGCCCAGCTGTTCGGTGAGCGCCACACCAGGTCGACATCGCGGACCGGCGGGCACCCGATCCTGTCCAGCAACACCGGGGGCTTCCCGGCCATCTCCAGCACCGGCCCGATGCCCCGCCTCGGGCCCGACCGGACGCGGGTCGAGGAGGCGGGCGAGCACGTCGCGCAGAAGTGGATCCTGACCCGCGGCCGGGAAAACATCAGGGACCTGCTGCCCGGCCCGATCCTGCCGCCCGTCATCGACAAGGAACTGCTCGTCGACGCCGAAAAGGAACTGGGCCTGTCGCTGCGGCCTTACCAGGAGGCCCGCGAGTGGCTGCGGGACGCGTTCTGGGAGCGGGTGCACCGGGAGTTCGGCATCAGCCTCGGCAGATCCCGCGGCTGAAGACCTTTATACCGAACGACCGCGATGACACGCTCCGCCGACGCCGATCAGCCTCCCGGCCAGCCCCCCAGCCAGCCACTGCTGCGGGTGGTCCGCGGCGACGCGACGCCGGAAGAAATCGCCGCCCTGGTCGCCGTCCTGCTGGCGCGCTCAGCCGACACCGCGGCCCCCCGCCCGGACCGTTCGGTCCCCGGATTCTGGTCTGACCGGGCCAGCCAGCTCCGTCGCCCGCTGTACCCCGGCCCCGGCGCCTGGCGCAGATCTTCTTTGCCGAGCTAGGTGAGGCGCTGCAGGATGAGCTCTTTGACACGGGCGGCGTCGGCCTGGCCGCGGGTGGCCTTCATCACCGCGCCGACGAGGACGCCCGCCGCGGCCACCTTGCCGGCGCGGATTTTGGCGGCGACGTCGGGGTTGGCGGCGATCGCCTCGTCGACGGCCTTGGTGAGGGCGCTCTGGTCGCTGACCACGGCCAGGCCGCGCGCCTGGACTACCTCGTCGGGTGTGCCCTGGCCGGCCAGCACGGCGTCGATCACTTCGCGGGCGAGGCGGTCGTTGAGCGAGCCTGCCGAGACCAGTTCCGCGATCCGCGCGACCTGGGCCGGGGTGATGGCCAGGTCCGCGAGTTCGGTGCCTGCGTCGTTGGCCCGGCGGGCGAGTTCGCCCAGCCACCACTTGCGCGCGTCGGCCGGGGAGGCACCCGCCGCGACCGTTTCGGCCACCAGGTCGAGCGCGCCGGCGTTAGACAGCGCGGTCATGTCCGCCTCGGGCGCGTCCCACTCGACTCGAAGCCGGGCCCGCCGCGCGGACGGCACCTCGGGCAGCGTGGCGCGGATCTGCTCCACCCATTCGGCCGGCGGGGCGACCGGCACCAGGTCGGGCTCGGGAAAGTACCGGTAGTCCTGGGCCTCTTCCTTGGACCGCCCGGGGGTCGTGGTCCCGGTCTCCTCGTGGAAGTGCCTGGTTTCCTGGACGATCCGGCCGCCGGAGTCCAGCACGGCGGCCTGCCGCCCGATCTCGTACCGGACCGCGCGCTCGACCGAACGCAGCGAGTTGACGTTCTTGGTCTCGGTGCGGGTGCCCCACTGGCCGGCGCCCGCGCGGCGCCAGCGAGGTGTTCACGTCGCAGCGCAGCGAGCCCTCCTCCATCCGCACGTCGGAGACGTGCAGGGACCGGAGCAGATCGCGCAGTTCGGTGACGTAGAGCCGCGCGGCGACGGGCGCGTCCGCGCCGGTCCCCTCGATCGGCTTGGTCACGATCTCCACCAGCGGGATGCCGGCCCGGTTGTAGTCGACCAGCGAGTACTCGGCGCCGTGGATCCGGCCGGTGGCCCCGCCCACGTGCAGCGACTTGCCGGTGTCCTCCTCCAGGTGCACCCGCTCGATGCCGACCCTTATAGTCCTGCCGTTCACGTCGACGTCCAGCTAGCCATCCGTGCACAGCGGCTCGTCGTACTGGGAGATCTGGAAGTTCTTCGGCATGTCCGGGTAGAAGTAGTTCTTCCGGGCGAACCGGCACCAGGTCGCGATCTCGCAGTTCAGGGCCAGGCCGATCCGGATCGTGTACTCGATCGCCATCCGGTTCACCACCGGCAGCGAGCCGGGCAGGCCCAGGCAGACCGGGCAGACCTGACTGTTCGGCTCGGCTCCGAACGCGGTCGGGCAGCCGCAGAACATCTTGGTCCTGGTGCCCAGCTCCACGTGGGTCTCCAGGCCGATCACCGGCTCGTAGCGCTGCACCGCCTCTTCGAACGGCACCAGTCTGTCCGTCGTGGTCGTTGTCATGCTCTGTCTCCTTTCGGCGGGAGTCCCTTCGCCTCGGCGAGCAGCGGCTGGCCCCAGCGGCCGGTGAAGGCGGCTTCCGCCGCGGCGGCGACCCGGTAGAGCCGGTCGTCGGCCAGCGCGGGCGCCATCACCTGCAGCCCGACCGGCAGCCCGTCTTCCGGCGCCAGCCCGCACGGGACCGAGATCGCCGCGTTGCCCGCCAGGTCCGACGGGATCGTGCACAGGTCGGCCAGGTACATCGCCATCGGGTCATCGGCCCGCTCGCCGAGCGGGAACGCCGTGGTTGGCGTCGAGGGCGACACCAGCACGTCGACCTGGCCGAAGGCCGCGTCGAAATCCCTGATGATCAGCGTGCGGACCTGCTGCGCCTTGCCGTAGTAGGCGTCGTAGTAGCCGCTGGACAGCGCGTAGGTGCCGAGGATGATGCGCCGCTTGACCTCGGCGCCGAAACCCTGCTCGCGGGTCAGCGCCATGACCTCTTCGGCGTCCCTGGTCCCGTCGTCGCCGACCCGCAGGCCGTACCGCATCGCGTCGAACCGGGCCAGGTTGGACGAGGCCTCGCTGGGCGCGATCAGGTAGTAGGCGGGCAGCGCGTACCTGAAGTGCGGGCAGGACACCTCGGTCACCTTGGCGCCCAGCGACTCGAGCAGCTCGACCGCCTCGGCGAACCGGGACAGCACGCCCGGCTGGTAGCCCTCGCCGCCCAGCTCGGTCACCACGCCGATCCGCATGCCGCTCACGTCCGCCTCGCGCGCCGCGGCCACCACCGGCGGCACCGGCGCGTCGATCGAGGTGGAGTCCCTCGGGTCGTGCCCGGAGATCGCCTCGTGCAGCAGGGCCGCATCCAGCACGGTCCGGCCGAACGGCCCCGGGGTGTCGAGGGAGGACGCGAAGGCCACTACCCCGTATCTTGACGAGCCGCCGTAGGTCGGCTTGGTGCCGACGATCCCGCAGACCGCGGCGGGCTGGCGGATCGAGCCGCCGGTGTCGGTGCCGATCGCCAGCGGCGCCTCGTAGGCGGCCACCGCGGCGGCCGAGCCGCCGGACGAGCCGCCCGGGATCTTGTCCAGGTCCCACGGGTTGCGGCTGGGGCCGAACGCGGAGTTCTCGGTGGAGGAGCCCATGGCGAACTCGTCCATGTTGGTCTTGCCGATGATGACCGCGCCGGCCTGCTTCAGCCGCTGCGTGATCGTCGCGTCGTAGGGCGGGTGCCAGCCGTCCAGGATGCGCGAGCCGCAGGTGGTCGGCAGCCCCTTGGTGGTGAACACGTCCTTGACCGCGACCGGGACGCCGGCCAGCGGGGCCAGCTTTTCGCCGGTTGCGCGTTTTTGGTCGATGCTGGCCGCCTGTTCGAGTGCGCTGTCAACGGCGACGTGCAGGAACGCCTTGACCTGCGGGTCTACCGCCTCGATCCGGGCCAGGTGCGCCCGGGTGACCTCGGTCGCGGAGACCTCGCGGGCGGCCAGTTTCGCGGACAGCTCGGCCGCGGTCATGCGGGTGAGTTCCATGGCTGCTAGTCCTCCCCCAGGATCCGCGGCACCTTGAACCGCTGCTGCTCCACCGCGGGCGCCTCGGCGAGCGCCTGCTCGGGGGTCAGGCACGGGACCGGCTGGTCGTCGCGGAACACGTTGGTCAGGCCGGTCGCGTGCGACGTCGGCGGGATGCCCTCGGCGGCGACTTCCTGGACCTGCGCGACGGCCGTGATGATCTGATCTAGCTGGGGCGCCAGATGGTCGAGCTCGGCGTCGCTGAGCGCGATCCTGGACAGCCGCGCCAGGTGCGCGACCTCGTCACGGGTAATGGGCATGCACGCCATCCTAGGGGCGATGCGGGAGCGGGCTGTAAGCAATAAGAGCGTGCGCGGTGATTACCAGCGGTCCCGTTCGTCGTTGCATATGGAGGTGCTCTGGTGACTGCTGACGTGAAGGCGGCGGTGGACGCGGCGTTCCGGGACGAGTGGGGCCGAGTCGTCGCGACGCTGATCCGGACCACGGGCGACTGGGACCTCGCCGAGGAATGCGCGCAGGACGCGTTCGCGATGGCCCTGCAGCGCTGGCCGCAAGACGGCATCCCCGGCCGGCCGGGCGCGTGGCTGACCACGGCCGCCCGTAACCGCGCCATCGACGTGCTGCGCAGGAAAGCGGTCGGAGCCGCCAAACTCCGGGAGGTCGCCGCCATGTCTGTGTCACCCGAGTCCGGCCCGGATCCCGGCACCGAGACCGACCACAGCGGCGTGCCCGACGACCGGCTGCGGCTGATGTTCACCTGCTGCCACCCCGCGCTGTCCTTCGAGGCCCGGGTCGCGCTGACGCTGCGCACGCTGGCCGGGCTGACCACGGCGGAGATCGCCCGGGCGTTCCTGGCCAGCGAGCCGACGATGGCCAAGCGGCTGGTCCGGGCCAAGCAGAAGATCCAGCACGCGGGGATCCCGTACCGGGTCCCCCCGGCGCAGCTGCTGCCGGAGCGCACGCCGGGCATACTGGGCGTGCTCTACCTGCTCTTCAACGAGGGTTACTCGGCGACGGCAGGCGCGGATCTGGTCCGGCAGAATCTCAGCGCCGAGGCGATCAGGCTGGCGCGGGTGCTGGTCCGGCTGATGCCCGATGAACCCGAGGCGGCCGGGCTGCTGGCGCTGATGCTGCTGCACGACGCGCGCAGGCCCGCGCGGCTGGACGCTTCCGGCGACCTGGTGACGCTGGAAGACCAGGACCGTTCGGCGTGGGACGCGGCGGAGATCGGCGAGGGAATCGCCATCTTGGCGGCGGCGCTGCGGCGCGGCCGGGCCGGTCCTTATCAGATCCAGGCGGCCATCGCCGCCTGCCACGCGACCGCGCCCACCGCGGACCGCACCGACTGGCCGCAGATCGCCGCCTTGTACGGGCAGCTGCTTGAGTTGCTGCCCTCGCCGGTGGTGGAGCTGAACCACGCGGTCGCGGTGGGGATGGCCCGCGGGCCTTTGGCCGGCCTGGAGCTGGTCGAGGTGCTGGCGGCGTCGGGCCAGCTGGCCGGCTATCACCTGCTCCCCGCGACCAGGGCCGACTTCCTGCGGCGCCTCGGCCGTATGCCGGAGGCGGCCGCGGCCTACGCCGAAGCGCTCGAGCTGACCAGCACCGACGCGGAGCGCCGTTACCTGAGCCGCCGGCTGGCGGAGACCAGCGGGCGCTCACCCATGACGTGATCCACGGCCTGGACAGCACCGAGGCCCTGGGCCTGGACCGGCGCGTGCCGGAAGACCGGCTCCGTGTCGTCCTGCCGAACCTCGCCGCGGGGGTTGCTGTCCACGATAACGAGCGGACGGCGTTCGGGGCCCTCGGTGAGGAGGGTGCGGAAGGCGGGTTCGTCGAGAATGGGCACGCCGAGCTCGACCGCCTTGTCGTACTTGGAGCCGGCGTTCTCACCCGCCACCACGAAGTCGGTCTTCTTGGACACCGAGGAGGTCACCTTGCCGCCGGCCTGCCGGACCGCGTCGGCGGCCTCGTCCCGGCTGAACCCCGCCAGCGTGCCGGTGATCACTACGGACACGCCGGCCAGCAGCCGGGCCGCCGCGCGGTTCGGGTCCCAGTCCGGGTCCTCGAGCCGCACCCCGGCCTCCCGCCACTTCGCGACGATTACCCGGTGCCAGTCGACGGCGAACCACTCGCGCAGCGACGCCGCGATCGTCGGCCCGACCCCGTCCACCGCGGCCAGCGCGTCGACGCTCGCCTCCTCGATGCGCTCCAGCGAGCCGAACTCGCTCGCCAGCGCCCGCGCCGCCGTCGGCCCGACGTGGCGGATGGACAGCGCCACCAGGATCCGCCACAGCGGCCTGGTCCGGGCCTCGGCCAGGTTGGCCAGCAGCCGGGTGGCGTTGGCGCTCAGCGTGCCCTGCTTGACCATGAAGAACGGGCAGGTCTCGAGCCGTTCGGCGGTGAGCGCGAACACGTCGCCCTCATCGGCGACCAGCCCGCAGTCGAGCAGCGCGCTCACCGCCTCGTAACCGAGCACCTCGATGTCGAAGGCGCCCCGGCCGGCCAGGTGGAAGAGCCGCTCGCGCAGCTGGGCCGGGCAGGACCGGGTGTTCGGGCAGCGCCAGTCGACCTCGTTGTCCTCGCGGGCCAGGGTGGTGCCGCAGGCCGGGCAGGCGACCGGGAACACGAACTCGCGCTCGTCGCCTTTGCGCAGGTCGGCGACCGGTCCGAGGATTTCGGGGATGACGTCGCCGGCCTTGCGCAAGATCACCATGTCGCCGATGAGCACGCCCTTGCGCTTGATCTCCTCAGAGTTGTGCAAGGTAGCCCGGTCTACCGTCGACCCGCTGACCTTGACCGGCTCCATCACGGCGAACGGGGTGACCCGCCCGGTGCGCCCGACGTTCACCCTGATGTCGAGCAGCCTGGTGGTGACCTCTTCCGGCGGGTACTTGTAGGCGATGGCCCACCGGGGCGCCCGGCTGGTCGAGCCGAGCTGGCGCTGCTGCACGATCTGGTCCACTTTCACCACCACGCCGTCGATCTGATACGGCGTGTCGTGCCGGTGCTCGGCGTAGTGGGCGATGTACGCGCGGACCCCGGCCATGTCGGGCACGACCTGGTACAGGTCGCTGACCGGCAGGCCCCAGCCGCGCAGCCGCTCGTACCAGCCGGACTGCGTGTCGGGTGCTCCTTCCAGGTGCCCTTCCCCGCCGGGGCCGGCCGCGGTGCCGCTGATGCCGGCGCTGTCGTCCTGGCCGGCTTCGCCGCCTGCCGGACCTTCGCCGCCTGCCGGACCCTCGCTGCCTGCCGGACCCTCGACCCGGCCGATACCGTGGATGATGGCACCCAGAGCCCGGGACGCGGTGATCCGGGGGTCCTTCTGCCGCAGCGAGCCGGCCGCCGAGTTCCGCGGGTTGGCGAAGGCGGCCTTGCCCGCGTCGAGCAGCGACTCGTTCAGCTTCCCGAACGCCTCGACCGGCATGAACACCTCGCCCCTGACCTCCAGCACCACGGGATGCCCGGTGCCCTTGAGCCGGGCCGGGATCGAGGAGATGGTGCGGATGTTCGGCGTGACGTCTTCGCCGGTCCGCCCGTCGCCCCGGGTAGCCGCCTTGACCAGCGCGCCGCCGGAGTAGACCAGGTTGATCGCCAGCCCGTCGATCTTCAGCTCGCACAGGTAAGGCCCCGTGCCGCCGAGCCGCGTGACCCGGTCCGCCCAGCCGCCCAGGTCCTCGTCGGAGAAGACGTTGTCCAGGCTGAGCAGCCGCTCCAGGTGCTCGACCGGGGTGAACAGCGTGGACACCGTCCCGTGCACGGTCTGGGTCGGCGAATCGGGTGTGCGCAGGTCGGGGTACTGGTCCTCGAGCGCGCGTAGCTCGCGCATCTTGGTGTCGTACTCGATGTCGGAGATCGTGGGCGAGTCGAGGATGTAGTACCGGTGATCAGCCTCGGTGATGTCCAGGCTGAGGTCGGCGTGCCGCCGTCGCGCGTCCGCGGGAGCCGCCTTGAGCTCCGGGCCGCCCGTATCGTTCTGGCTCACTGTGTTTCCCCGCTCGCCGTTTCCCGGCTCGCCGTGTCCCCGTGCCCCTCCAGTTCGCTCACCTAAGACCCGCCCCCTGTCTCTTCGATCAGCTCGGGCACTATGCTCGCCGCCTCCCGGCACCGCGTCAACGCGACGCGCGCCTGGTCCGGGGACGTGCCGGCCAGCCCGCAGGCCGGGGTGATCACCGCCTGCTCCGCGCAGGTCGCCGACGGGAGCCCCAGCCGCCGCCACAGCCGGATAACCCGTTCCGCGGTCTCCCGGGCCCCGCCGGGCTGGCCGCTGCGGCCGCTCGCCCCGCTGGCGCCGCCGGCATCCCCGGCCTGGCCGGGCACCGCCGGGACCGCACCCGTCAGCAGCCCCAGGCCGGCCTCGGCGGTCTCGGCCACTGCGTCCTGTTCTCCCCGCCGTAGCTGGCTGAGGTCGAAAGACAGCGCATTGGCCCCCGCCGCTGCGATGATCCCGAACGGGACCGAGGTAGCGCAGCTATGCACCACCGTGTAGCTATGGGTGGCCGCGATCACCTGCGCCAGCCGGTCCCGCAGCGCGTCAGCCTCGACGGCGGCAAGCCGCGAAAGCCCGCTGGCCGTCGGCACCAGGCCCTCCGCCACGGCCGGGAGGGCCGGCTCGTCGAACTGGACGACCACCCGGGCGCCGGGTACGCGCTTGGCTACGTCGGCGGCGTAGGCGGCCGCGCCTTCGGCCAGTGAGGTGGTCAGGTCGGCCACCGCGCCGGGATCGGCGATGGCCACGTTCATGGTGCGCGGCAACTCCAGTGTGGCGGCCAGCGTCCAGGGCCCGCACAGCTGGATCTTGACCGGCCCGCGGAAGCCGTCCAGCACTTCTTCCAGCACGTCCAGGTCGGTGGAGAGCATGGACCTGGCCCGCGCCAGGTCCCGCCCCGGCCGTTCGGCCAGGCGCCAGCCGCGCGGGGTGACCTCGACGGGGATATCGACCAGCAACGCGGCGGTCCGGCCGGTCAGGTCCGCGCCCGGACCGCGATCCGGCAGCTCGGGAAGGTACGGGAAGTCGGGGAGTTCCCCGGCGATGACGCGCATCGCTTCGGCCGGATCGGTCCCGGGCATCGAGCCGATCCCGGTGGCGCTTCCGGCTGGCCAGGGAAAGCCCGGCTCGTCATGGTCATCAGGCACATGTCGAGCTTAGAACCGCCAGCTGACAAACCCGCGACCAGTGCCGGGTGGCCGGCCGAAATCTCAGCTGCCGCCGCGCGTCGGCCACCACGGAGACTCACCCGGCTCATCGTCGTCCGGGTCTTCCTCGTCGAGGTACGGCCACGTGCGCCGCGGTGCGACCGGCACGCGGGCCAGGCGCACGGCCTTGTCCGCTCTTCGTGCTGACATGGCGATGACTATGACGATGCCCACCGCGACCCCGACGAGGAAGAAGACGAACAGGACCACGGCCACCACGGCTGCCGCCCCGCTCATCGCTGCCCCCACCCGGCGTCCCGCGGGGTTATGTCACGAAGGCCTACGCCGGTGAGCCTCCGGACCCCCCGGGCGGCGGCATCCGGCGGCGGCCCAGTCAGCGTGTACCGTCTGTCCTCTCTCCGGATCGCCGTCGCGAGCATGACCACGACCCCGAGCATGATGCCTGTGCCGAAAACCAGGAGCATTCCGATGGCCACTGCTACCATGATGCGGTCCATTAACCCTCCCGCACCTCGCCGTCGGCGCTAGGCGCCGACGGGCCCCGCCCTCTGCCACCCTGAGAGATTCCAGGGCTTGTGCTGTGAGCCAGCGATCGGCCCGCCAGCGGCGCATGTCATCCGGTCTACTGGGCTGAGGTGAACCGTTGGCCCTGCAGGGGTGGTATGACATGTTCTTCTGTGACCAAGCAGTTGAACCGCTAGAATATGACCTACCGTTCTAGCCATCCCAACCTTTGGTACCTATTGGGTACCCGTGTCGCCAAGGCCAAAACCTCCAGAGCCGGAATTCCGACAACAAGGATGATTCCACTCAACCAAGCAAGCCCAGCGGCTGGGATGGCTGGCACGGCTAGGGGAGGATGCGGCGCTCTGCCCAGCATGACCGGATAGCCCGGCATTTCGGCCAAGAGCGGCCGGGCCATCGTGACCCTGCCAAGGTCCACGGCCGGGACCTGGGCACTAGTTCCCGGGCCGGACTGGGCTTGACAAGAACCACGTTACGTCACCGGAGTGGTCCAGGCTGCGTCAGATGACGCATAACGGCAGGCTCATTATCACCAGCTGCGGACGGCCTGGCCCTGCTTAGGATCGTTGGTCGCAGGCGGCCGGGCTACCTGCGCCGGGGCCAGCACGGCCGCCCCCGCGGCGAGGGCCGTGATCCGGCCGGAGTGCTGCTGCTCAGTTCCTTCGGCTGCTACGCAGCAGCTCGCCGTCCGGCCGGAAAGTACTTCGCGTCCAGGCCCCTGCGGCCGAAACCGGTGAGCCGCCGCGCACTCCTTGACATCAGGTTCGGAGCATCATCCGCCAGGGTGTACCAGCGATCTTCGCGGCGGACACCACGAGCGACTACCCCCAGTACGCCGACCACGACTCCGCCGAAGAACAGAGCGATTGCGACTACGGCTACGACACCGGCCATGATGGCCTCCCGGCTCTTCCGTCCCGCGGAGTTCCTTCCGCCGGGCCCGCTTTGTGACCACGGCCGCGCGGGGCGTTCCCGTCGGCCTGGTGCTCGTGGGCCACGGCGTTCCCGTCTGTCCACGATCCGAGCTTGTTGTCCCGGTACGTCTGGTTGAACCTAGCGGTCCTGCTCTGTGGTGTCGTCTGACAGGTTCTAGTGCATCCAAGTAGTCCTACTGCTAGGATGGAGCCCATGTTTCGTGTCATCCGAGTCATCCCAACCTTTGGTACCTATCCAGGTGTTACCACCGAAGAGCTGGGTATAAACCGGCCGATGCCCAAATATTCTGGCTAGCTGGATGACCCGGATGATCCGGACAGGTAGGACCAGTCCCTGGCGATCCCGGGTCAGCTGAGTTTGAGGAGGCCTGATGGGAACGCCCATGTACCGGCAGATCGCCGAGGACTTGCGCGCGCAGATCGAGTCGGGGGACCTTGAGCCCGGCCAGCAGCTGCGGACCGAGATCGAGTTGCGAGACCAGTACGGAGCCTCGCGGAACACGGTCCGCGACGCGATCAAGTGGCTCACCACCCTGGGGCTGGTCGAGACGCGCCCAGGGCAGGGCACCTTCGTGGTCAAGGAGATCGACCCGTTCGTCACCACGTTGACCCCCGATCCGAAGGCAGGGGCCGAGGGCGCCGGGCCGGGAGAAGGTGCCAGTTATCTGTCCGAGGTGAGCGCGAAGAACCGGACGCCTTTGAACAGCCCGGTTCAGGTTGAGATACAGCAGGCGCCTGAGCTAATCGCCAGCCGGCTCGGCATTCCTCCAGGTGCCGAGGTGATAAGCCGACACGAAAAGCGGTATATAGACGGCCTGCCGTATTCCCTGCAGACATCGTTCTACCCGTCGAAATTTGCTGACGACGGAGCCGATCAGCTACGGAAGGCCCATAACATCGAGAAAGGAGCCGTCCAGTACCTGCGCGAGAAGCTCGGCATCAAGCAAGTCGGTTACCGGGATCTGGTCACCGTACGCGTGCCCAGCGCCATCGAGGCGGAATTCTTCAAGGTGCCCACGGACGGCCGTATTGCAATGTATGAGATATTTCGGACTGCCTTCGACGGGAATGGCAATCCGATGCGACTGACGGTCACCGTACTCCCGACCGATCGCAACCAGTTTATCGTCAACGTCGGAGATGTACCGGATCTCTAGCGTCCGACTTTGGAGCATTGCCTAACTTATTTAAGATTCGCCATCGGAGCATTTCTGCCGCGGTGACGAATAACCGTATAGCTAGGACCATATGTGAACCAACCCGTCCCTGGCACCGCGGGTGGCGCGGGTGGCGCGGGCCTGATCGAGCGCCCGGACGGCCCGGACGGCCCGGGCGCGCCCGGCAGCCCAGGAACGCCCCCCAGCATGGCCCCGCCCCGCACTCAGCAGGCGCCGATCGCCCGCACCCGGCTAACACAACTACATGCCGCTCTGGGTCTGGC
This sequence comes from uncultured Actinomycetes bacterium, assembly GCA_963800415.1. Taxonomy (GTDB): domain Bacteria; phylum Actinomycetota; class Actinomycetes; order Streptosporangiales; family Streptosporangiaceae; genus Palsa-504. The sequence continues at coordinate 79,416 of CAWDBS010000058.1, read as the reverse complement.
CGGAAGTGACGGCCCCAAGAGCTCGAACTGGCAGGCGCTGGCCCATCCCAAGTTCCGCTGGTATTTCGCCGGCAGCGTGACGTCCAATTTCGGGACCTGGCTGCAGAATACGGCTCAGGTGGTGCTCGCTTACCAGCTGACCCACTCGGTATTGGCAGTCGGCCTGGTTACGAGCGCTCAGTTCACCAGCCCTCTGCTGCTCGGCCCGTGGGCCGCAGTGCTGACCCACCGCATGGGCAACTGGCGCGCGCTGATTGCCACCCAGATCGCGTCGACCCTGATCGCCGCGACACTTACCGCACTGGACTTCAGCGGCTCGCTCACCATACATTGGCTGCTGGTCTGCGCACTGGCTATCGGGCTGGCCTTCACGTTCGCCCTGCCGGCGATGTCGGTGATGGTGGCCGGGCTCTTCACGGTAAACGAGAAGGATAGACCCCAGGTCATTAAACGAGCAATGGCCATGGACTCTGTATCCTATAACCTGGGGCGGGCGCTGGCGCCGGCGATCAGCGTATTGATCTTTACCACCATCGGCTTCGGCTGGGCATTCCTGCTGAATGCAGCATCATTCTTCCTTTTCACGATCGTACTGGTGCGCTTGCGCCCGCGGGAAAACCGCCAGGTACCGAGCGACTCCAGGGTCAAGAACGGCTTCTCCATCGCGCGGCAGCAGCCGAGGATCATGATCCTCTTGCTGATGGTGGCGGCCGTCACGGTCGCAGCGGACCCGATCCTGGTCCTAGGGCCGGCGATGGCCGGGCCTATCTTCCACTCGTCCGCTGACTGGTCGGGTATCTTCATCGCCGCCCTCGGCGCCGGCAACGTCATCGGATCGTTCCGCCGCAGCCGGAGAGGGCCGCCATCGATCAGGCGGGCGGCAACTGTGCTCGCCATGCTGGCGGTCGCCATGATGGTCTTCGCCGCCGCGCCGTGGATCTGGCTTAGCGTCGCCGCTGCCTTTGGCGTGGGCATGGCATGCCTGCTGGCAGGAGCTACGACCAGATCACTCCTCATCCAGTGCGCGGGCATCGATGAGAAGCACCAGGCCGCAGTGATGGCCGCGTGGGCGGTGGCGTGGGCAGGCAGTAAGCCGATCGCGTCACTTGTCGACGGTAGCCTGGCGAGCCTGATCGGAGTGCGGACCACCGGAGCCCTGCTCGCTCTGCCTGCCCTGATACCCGCCCTCGTGCTGATTCTGCTCCCCACCATGGAAAGACTGTCGGGCCCGGCCCGATGGTCCACCTGGCTCGCTCACGCGAAAGGAAATAACTAAGGCGCACCTCTGAGGACTGATGCAGGCTCCGCCGACGGGCCTTGGAAACCTGTCAACTAACTGTCGGGATAGGTTTTGCTTCCCCCGGCGCGTAGGGTTTTTGCGCTCGTCCTCGGGCATCTGCCCAGATCATCGCCGGGCGCCGGTGGCCGTGTTCAAGGCCGCGAGCGCGGTCACCAGGCGTCCCGAACCGTACAAAGTGCCATGATCGTCGCGCGGCAGTGATAATCGGACTGGAGCGAAGAGACGGCGTTCGCTCCGGGGTTCGTCCCGGAGACCGGGCGCCGCAGCGTGCGGCGAGGGAGGTGCAATGGCTAAGCGCCACGGCCGTCCGTCCGTTCAGTACCGCTACGAGCACTACGACCCCAGGATGTAGGGGTGATGGTCGCGCTGCCAAGCACCTGCCTTCAACGGGGAAGGCCGCGATCTGGTCTCTAACCCACGCCATAGGCCAGGTCGCGCAGCGGCGGGTGGGCGCCACGCGCCTCGCTGGGGCCAGGCGTTCACCTCCCGGTGCGCGCAGTTGCACGAGGCGGTCGAGCGGGATCACCGCGGCGGGGCAGCCCGTCCGCACCGGACGGGCTGCGGTGATCTCGCGCACGCCCCACGTACGTGCGCCGGCGGGTATGCGCTCGCCAGATCCCTACAGGACAAGCTGGTAATGCCGTCACCATTCCACTGGACGACGTTCGACCTGACCAGTTGGCTCCCCGGAGACTGGCAGCAGGAGATCGCCGCCGCTGCGGCGGCAGGAGCTGAATTCAGACAGTTCCCGCGCACGCCTATTCTGTCCCGCGAATCGGCGAGTGTGCGCTCCATCTCGCGTGGCAGGGTGCACGCCCGTGACGTGCGCCGCTGGCTGCCCTGGTTGCACGGCCACTACCGGGGCTACTTCCTCGAACGGGCCCGGGAGGCGTACGGCGAATCCGTCGTGGCGGCCCTCGACGATCGTTACGGCATCGTCCTGAACGTTCAGCGCGGAACCACGATGCGGTTCGAATGCCACATCGATTCTAATCCGCTGACCGGCCTGCTATTCTGCACCGATCATCCGGCGGGGGCGGGCGGCGAACTTGTCTTCGCGCACGACCCCGATGCGGCCGACGTCGACGCGGTCGAGCGGGCCTGCTCGGTTATCCGGCCTCATGCCGGTCACCTGATCTTCTTCGACGGCAGATGTCATCCGCACTATGCACGGTCCCTGACGTCGGGGTCACAATTGCGGATCGCGGCGGTCATGAACTTCTACACCGCGTCCTGCCCGGAGTCGACCCGCCCGCTGGAACTGAACCGCCATCTCTACGGGCAGGGATTAACTATGGTCCTACGGCCACGCGAGCTGGCGACATCACAGCCGACGTGGTGCTGATGGTGGCGCTGCCGAGGACGCAGTTGCCGTCGTAGAGGACGGCGGCCTGGCCCTTGGCCACGCCGCGCGCCGGGCGGTGCAGGCGGATGCGCACCACGTCGCCCTCCAGCCCGGCCGTGCAGGCGTGCACGTCGCCGTGGGCGCGCAGCTGGACGAGGCAGTCGCGGGGCTCACCCGGCGGGGCGCAGCCGGTCCAGACGGGGCGCGTCGCGGTGATCTCGGTGACGTCGAGGCCCTCCGCGGGTCCCACGGTAACCGTCCTGGTCACCGGCTCGATGTCGAGCACGTAGCGGGGCCTGCCGTCACCGGCCGGCGCGTCCACCCCTAGGCCCTTGCGCTGGCCGACGGTGAAGGCGTAGGCGCCCTGGTGCTCGCCGAGGACGGCACCGGACGCGTCGACGATCTGGCCGGGCGCCTGGCCCAGGCGGCGGGTCAGGAAGCCCTTGGTGTCGCCGTCGGCAATGAAGCAGACGTCGTGGCTGTCCGGCTTGTCCGCCACCGCGAGCCCGCGCCGCGCCGCCTCGGCCCGGACCTGGGCCTTGGGCGTGTCGCCAAGCGGGAACACGGCGTGGCTGAGCTGCTCCGAGGTGAGCACGGCCAGCACGTAGGACTGGTCCTTGCCGGGATCCGCGGCCCGGTGCAGGACCCCGTCACTGATACGCGCGTAATGGCCGGTGCAGACCGCGTTGAATCCGAGCGCCAGCGCGCGGTCGAGCACCGCGGCGAACTTGATCTTCTCGTTGCAGCGCAGGCACGGGTTCGGGGTACGGCCCGCGGCGTACTCGGCGACGAAGTCCTCCACCACGTCGCGGTGAAAGCGCTCGGCCATGTCCCACACGTAGAACGGGATCCCGATGACGTCGGCGGCCCGGCGGGCGTCCCTGGCGTCCTCCAGCGTGCAGCAGCCGCGGGCGCCGGTCCGGTAGGACGACGGGTTCGAGGACAACGCCAGATGGACGCCGGTCACCTCGTGACCCGCGTCCACCGCACGAGCCGCGGCCGTCGCGGAGTCCACCCCGCCCGACATTGCCGCGAGCACCCTAAGACCACTCATCGCCATCAAGGCTACCCGGCGCACCACCATCCCGCGGGCCCGGGGGCGGGTCAGCGGGCGGCGGCGCGGCGGGCGCGGTCGACTACCTCGCGGATCACCAGGCCCAGGGCGTCGACGTCGTGCTTAGTCGAGGTGTGGCCGAGGGAGAAGCGGAGCGAGCCGCGGGCCCGCGAGTCGTCGGCGCCCATGGCCAGCAGCACGTGGCTGGCTTCGGCCACGCCCGCGGTGCAGGCCGAACCGGTGGAGCAGGCGATGCCGTTCGCGTCCAGCAGCATGAGCAGGGCGTCGCCCTCGCAGCCGGGGAAGGAGAAGTGCGCGTTTCCCGGCAGCCGGGCCGGTCCCGGCGGCGGCCCGTTGAGCACGGCGTCGGGCACGGCGGCCAGCACCTGGCGCACCAGTTCGTCCCGGAGCGTGGCCAGGCGCTCAGCCTCGTCGGCCCGCTGCCGGGCGCATGCCCCGGCCGCCACCGCGAACGCCCTGATCGCGGGGGTGTCCAGGGTGCCGGAGCGGATGTCGCGCTCCTGGCCGCCGCCGTGCAGCACCGGCACCGGCGCCGCGCCGCGGGCCAGGATCAGCGCCCCGACGCCGACCGGGCCGCCGAGCTTATGGCCGGTCACGGTGAGCGCGTCGGCTCCGCTGGCGGCGAAGTCCACCGGCAGCTGCGCGGCGGCCTGCACCGCGTCGGTGTGGAACGGCACGCCGTACTCGTGCGCCATCGCGGCCAGCTCGCTTATCGGCTGCACCGCGCCCACCTCGTTGTTCGCCCACATCACGCTGACCACGGCGACCTGCTCGGGGGCGCGGGCGATCGCGGCGCGCAGCGCCGCGGGGCGGACCATGCCGTCGGTGCCGACCGCGAGCCAGACGGCCTCGGCGCCCTGGGCCTCCTCCAGCCAGCGGACCGAGTCCAGCACGGCGTGATGCTCGACCGACGTGGTCAGCACGCGGCGCCGCATTCCCTGGGGCCGGGACCCGTCCCGGCGCGCCCAGTACAAGCCCTTCACGGCGAGGTTATCCGCTTCGGTCCCGCCGCTGGTGAAGACGACCTCGCTCGGCCGGGCGCCGAACACCTCGGCCAGCTGCTCCCGCGACTCCTCCACCACCCGGCGGGCACGGCGGCCCGCGGCGTGCAGCGACGACGGGTTCCCGAGCCGGCCGAGCTCCTCGGTCATGGCGGCGATCGCTTCGGGCCGCATCGGCGTCGTGGCCGCGTGATCCAGGTATACCGGACTTGTGCTGTACGAACTCATGGCTGCATCCAGCGTAGCTGCCGCGACGATACAGATGTAACAGGGTAAACCCTGAGCTACGTGCGCTTGCCGATCTCCTCGAGCAACTGCGGGACCACCTTGAACAGATCCCCGACCACGCCGAAGTCGGCCAGCTCGAAGATCGGCGCCTCCGGGTCCTTGTTGACGGCGATGATCGTCTTGGAGGTCTGCATGCCGGCCCGGTGCTGGATCGCGCCGGAGATGCCGATCGCCATATACAGCTGGGGCGAGACGGTCTTGCCGGTCTGGCCGACCTGGAACTGATGCGGGTACCAGCCCGCGTCGGTTACCGCGCGGGACGCGCCGACGGCCGCGCCGAGCGCGTCCGCGAGCGTCTCGATGATCTGGAAGCCCTCGGCTCCGCCGGTGCCGCGGCCGCCGGAGACCACGATCGAGGCCTCGGTCAGATCCGGACGCTCGCTGCGTTCGGCGACCACCCGGTTGGTGACCCTGGCCCCGGTGGCCTCCCCGGCCAGCGACACCGGGGAAAGCTCCGCCGCGCCGGGCGCCGGCTCGGGCGCCACCGCGTTGGGCCGCATCGCCACGATCGGGGTGCCCCGCCGGACCCGGGAGTGCGCGATCGTCGCGCCGCCGAAGATGGACTGCTCGGCGACCGGGCCGTCGTCGCCGGGGGTGAGGTCCACCGCGTCGGTGAGCACGCCGGAGTCGATCTTGACCGCGAGGCCCGCGACCTCCTTGCCCTGGGCCGTGCCGGCCAGCAGCACCAGCGCCGGGGACTTCTCCTTGACCAGCTGGGCCAGCAGCGCCGCGGCGGGCGCGACGACGTAGTCGTCGAAGGCCGCGTCGGCGGCCACGTACATCCTGGCCGCGCCGTACTCGGCGCACCGCGCCTGGCCCTGCTCGGCGCCCGGCCCGGTCCACACCACCGCTGGCTCGCCGAACCGGCGGGCCAGCGTGATCAGCTCGAGCGTGACCTTCTTGACGTCCTCGCCCACGTGCTCCGCGAGCACCAGGATCTCAGCCATGTCGTCTCCCCTCCGGCCCTCAGATGAACTTGCGCGCGGCGAGGAACTCGGCCGCCTTGGCGCCGCCGTCGCCCTCGTCCTTGACGATGACGCCGGCCTGGCGCGGCGGCCGCTGGGCGTGATCCAGCACCTCGGTGGCTGCGCTGCCGAGCCCGACCGCGGCCGGGTCGATGCCCGCGTCGGCCAGGGTCATCGTCTGCACCGGCTTCTTCTTCGCGGCCATGATGCCCTTGAACGACGGGTAACGGGGCTCGTTGATCTTCTCGACCACGCTGATCACGGCGGGCAGCGTGGACTCGACCTCGAAGTACCCGTCTTCGGAGACCCGGCGGACGCGAATCGCCGAGCCGTCGATCTCCACCTTGCTGGCCAGCGAGACCTGCGGCACGTCCAGGCGCTCGGCCAGCATCGCGGCCATCACGCCCATCCGGGCGTCGGTCGACTCCGACCCGCAGATCACCAGGTCGAAGCCCGTCTGGGAGAGCACCTGGGCAAGCGCGTACGAGGTGGACAGCGCATCGGAGCCGGCCAGCCCGTCATCGAGCAGGTGCACGGCCTTGTCCGCGCCCATGGACAGCGCCTTGCGGATCGACTCGGCCGCCTTCTCCGGGCCCATGGTCAAGATGGTGACCTCGGCGTCGGCGCCCGCCCCGCGCTGTGCCTCGGCGATCTGCAGGCCCTCCTCGATGGCGTACTCGTCGAGCTCGTTGATGAGCCCGTCCACCGACGCGCGGTCCAGCGTGCCGTCCGCGTCCTTGAGCTTGCGTTCGGCCCAGGTATCTGGCACCTGCTTGACGCACACGACGATGTTCATGGACTACACCGACCTCCTTCGTTGCTCGGGTACAGCCTGTCAAACCGCCTCATGTTGCCCGGCACCGGGTCCACACCCGTTATGTTACTTTCCAGTAGCAAGCGCCCGGGCCGCCCCCGGAGGCGAGAGCAGGCCGCCGGAGGCGTGGGGCTACTCAACTATATTACCTATTTAACTATTTCGGCTATTCAGCTGATGTTACGTGCCAGGCAACCGCCAGTTACCGGCCCGTCGGCGCTTGGCGGCGCTGGGGCGTCAGTATCGTAAGAGCACATCCAAGGGAGGAGGGGCCACTGTGGCTCGGGTCACCGTCGTCGGGATCGGATACCTAGGGCTCACCCATGCCGTCTGCCTGGCCGATCTGGGCCACCAGGTGCTGGCGATCGACGTCGACGCGGAGAAGATCGCGGCGGCCGCGCGGGGCGAGGTCCCGTTCTTCGAGCCCGGCCTGGAGCCGCTGCTGCGGAAGAACCTGGACGCCGGCCGGCTCCGGTTCACCCTGTCGTTCGCCGAGGTGGGCGAGTTCGGCCAGGTTCACTTCCTGTGCGTGGGGACGCCCGAGGGCGAAGCGGGCCGGGCTGACCTCAGCTCGGTCGACGCCGCGGCCGAGGCGCTCGCCCCGCACCTGACGTCGCCGTGCCTGATCGTGGGGAAGTCGACCGTCCCGGTCGGGACGGCGCGGCAGGTGATGAACCGGATGCGCGCGATCGCGCCGGCCGGCGACGAGGTTGACCTGGCCTGGAATCCGGAGTTCCTGCGGGAGGGGTTCGCGGTACAGGACAGCCTGGCGCCCGACCGCATCGTGCTCGGCGTGACCTGCGACCACGCCGAGGCCCGGCTGCGCCAGGTGTATCGTGCGCCGCTGGACGCGGGAACCCCGCTGCTGGTGATGGACCTGGAGACGGCCGAACTGGTCAAGGTGGCCGCGAACGCCTTCCTGGCGACCAAGATCTCCTTCATCAACGCCATGGCCGAGGTCTGCGAGGAGGCAGGCGCCGACGTGATACCGCTGGCCGAGGCGCTCGGTTACGACGCGCGGATCGGCCGGCGGTTCCTGTCTCCCGGGCTCGGATACGGCGGCGGCTGCCTGCCCAAGGATATCCGCGGGTTCCGCGCCACCGCCGCTGACCTGGGCGTGAGCTCGGTGGTCAGCTGGCTGGCGACGGTAGACGAGATCAACCTCGGCCGCCGGGACCGGGTGGTCGTGCTGGCCCGCGAGGCGGCCGGGGGCTCGCTGATGAGCAGGCGGGTGGCGGTGCTCGGCGTCGCGTTCAAGCCCAACAGCGACGACGTCCGGGACTCCCCCAGCCTGGCCATCTGCGACCGCCTGGTGGCGGAGGGGGCGATCGTGTCGGTGCACGACCCGGTGGCCATGCCCGGCGCGGCCAGGAAACGGCCGGGCCTGCGGTACGCCACCTCGGTCTCCGAGGCGGCCGAGGGCGCCGACCTGGTCTTGCACCTGACCGAGTGGTCCGACTACCGGGCCATCGACCCGGCCGCCCTGGCCAGGGTCGTCGCCCGCCGGGTGATCATCGACGCCCGCTGCTGGCTGGACGCCGGGCTCTGGCGCAGCGCCGGCTGGACCGTCCACATGCTGGGGAGGCCGGGAGAGGGCGATTTCCATGATCGCGAAGACTTTGGTATCGAATAAAGTACCGAACTCTTCGTGATCATGAAAGGGACGGCGGCGGGAAGCGGGCGCGGCGGGATACGGGCGCGGCGGGATACGGGCGCGGCGGGATACGGGCGCGGCGGGATAGGGCGAGGCGGGGCTGGCGCTAGGCTCGTTCGGCCGCTTCCACGACGTTGGCCAGCAGCATGGCGCGGGTCATCGGGCCGACCCCGCCCGGCATCGGAGCCAGCCAGCCGGCCACGCCGGCGACGTCCGCGGCGACGTCGCCGACCAGGCCCGCTTCCGTGCGGGTGATGCCCACGTCGATGACCGCCGCGCCGGGCTTGACCATAGCGGCGGTCAGCAGCCCGGGCCGCCCCGCGGCCACCACCACGATGTCCGCGGTCCTGGTGTGCGCGGCGAGATCCTTGGTTCCGGTGTGACACAGCGTCACCGTGGCGTTCTCGGTGCGCCTGGTCAGCAGCAGGCCGAGCGCGCGGCCCACGGTGATCCCGCGCCCGATGACGGTCACGTCGGCGCCCGCGATGGCCACGCCGTAGCGGCGCAGCAGTTCCACGATGCCGCGCGGGGTGCATGGCAGCGGCCCGGGCTCGCCCAGGACGAGCTTGCCCAGGTTGGCCGGGTGCAGGCCGTCCGCGTCCTTGGCCGGGTCCATCCGGTTGAGCACCGCGTGGGCGTCCAGCCCGGCGGGCAGCGGCAGCTGGACGATATACCCGGTGCAGGCCGGATCGGCGTTCAGCTCGTCCACCACCGCCTCGACCTGGGCCTGGGTCGCGTCGGCGGGCAGGTCCCGGCGGATGGAGGCGATCCCGACCTGCGCGCAGTCCCGGTGCTTGCCGTTCACGTAGGCGCGGCTGCCGGGGTCGTCGCCGACCAGGACGGTGCCGAGACCGGGCACGATGCCGCGCGCGGCCAGCGCCGCCACCCGCCGGGTCAGGGCGGCCTTGATCTCCGCGGCGAGGGCCTTGCCGTCGAGCAGCTGAGCGGTCACGTCCCGTCCCCTCAGTGGTAGAAGTGGCGGACGCCGGTGAAGTACAGCGGGATGCCCGCGGCCTCGGCGGCGGCGACGGTCAGATGGTCACGGATCGAGCCGCCCGGCTCGGCGACCGCGGCCACCCCGGCCTGGGCCAGGATCTCGAAGCCGTCGGCGAACGGGAAGTAGGCGTCGCTGGCCGCGACCGAGCCGACGGCCCGGTCCCCGGCCCGCTGCACCGCCAGCCGAGCCGAGTCCACCCGGTTGACCTGGCCCATCCCGACGCCGACCGAGGCACCGCCCGAGGCGAGCAAGATGGCGTTGGATTTGACCGAACGGCATGCCTTCCACCCGAACGCGAGATCGGCGAGCTGCTCCGGGGTGGCCGCCGGACCGGCCTTGAGCTGCCAGTTCGCCGGATCGTCGCCCGGCTCGGCGACCCGGTCCGCGGACTGCAGCAGCATCCCGCCGGTCACCGGGCGCCACTCGAGCGACGCGACCGCGGCGGGCGCGGCGCACCGCAGCAGCCGGACGTTCTTGCTCGCGGACAGGATGTCCAGCGCCGCGGCGTCGAAATCGGGGGCGATCACCACCTCGGTGAACACATCGGCGATCTGCCGGGCCAGCGCCGCGGTCACCGGGCCGTTGGCCGCGATCACCCCGCCGAACGCCGAGACCGGGTTGCAGGCGTGCGCCTTGGCGTGCGCCTGCGCGAGGTCGGCGCCGACCGCGATCCCGCATGGGTTGGAGTGCTTGATGATGGCCACGCACGGCTCGGCGAAATCGTACGCCGCGCGCCGCGCCGCGTCCGCGTCCACGTAGTTGTTGTAGGACATGGCCTTGCCGTGCAGTAGCTCCGCACCCGCGATGCCCCCGGCGGCGGCCGGGGCGGCCCGCCGCGGCCCGTTCGGCCGAGATGTCTTGGTACAGGGCCCCGCGCTGGTGCGGGTTCTCGCCGTAACGAAGCACGTCGGCCCGTCGCCACAGGGCGCCCGCCACTGCGGGCCAGCCGCCGTCCCGCGCGGTCTGGTCGGGTGCGTAGGCCGAGGCGAACCAGGACGCCACCGCGATGTCGTAGGCGGCGGTGTGCGCGAACGCCTCGGCGGCCAGCTGGCGGCGCTGGTCCAGCGTGAAACCACCCTCGGCCAGCGCGGCGAGGACGTCGGCGTACCGGGACGGCTCGGTGATGACGGCCACCGAGCCATGGTTCTTGGCGGCGGCCCGGACCATCGCGGGGCCGCCGATGTCGATCTGCTCGACGCACTGCTCCGGCGGCGCGGCGGACGCCACCGTGGCCTCGAACGGGTACAGGTTCGACACGAGCAGCTGGAACGGCTCGATGCCGAGCTCGGCCAGCTGCGCCTCGTGCACGGCGTTCGCGGTGTCCGCGAGCAAGCCCGCGTGCACCCGCGGGTGCAGCGTCTTGACCCGCCCGTCGAGGCACTCGGGGAAGCCGGTCAGCTCCTCCACCGGCGTGACGGGTACCCCGGCGGCCGCGATCCTGGCCGCGGTGCTGCCGGTGGAGACGAGCTCGACACCGGCCGCGTGCAGCCCGGACGCCAGCTCCTCCAGCCCGGTCTTGTCGTAAACGCTGAGCAGTGCTCGCCTCATGGGGGCGCGCCCGATCGGAATCTGAGTCAACTGCCGATCCTCACCTTCCGGCCGCTTACGGACCAGCCGTCGCGGACCATCGCGCCCACCGTGCCGACGAGCAGCGCCCGTTCGGCCACCTTGATCCGCTCGTGCAGCGTCGTCTCGTCGTCATCGTCCGTCACCGGGACGCTGGCCTGGGCCACGATGGGTCCCGCGTCCACGCCCTCGTCGACGATAAAGACGGTGCAGCCGGCCACCTTCACCCCGTGGGCCAGCGCATCGCGCACGCCGTGCGTCCCGGGAAACGACGGTAGCAGCGCCGGGTGCGTGTTCAGGCAGCGGCCGCCGAAGGACTCCAGGAACGGCTTGCCGACGAGCTTCATGAAACCGGCCAGGACGATCAGGTCGGGCTGATAGCCGGCGCACGTCTTGGCGAGCGCCGCGTCCCATTCCTCGCGACTGGGATACTCGGCCAGGCGGAGGACGAAGGAGGGGATGCCGGCCCGTTCGGCTCGCGCCAGCGCGTTGATCCCGTCCCGGTCCGCGCCGACTGCCACCACCCGCGCCCCGTAGGCCTCGTCGCGGCACGCGTCGATCAGGGCCTGAAGGTTAGTGCCCTCCCCGGAGACGAGCACAAGAATTCTGGCGCTCGCGCCGCGCCCCTGTGGCTCGCTCACGGGAGCCACCCTATGGGACGTGGCCGGGTGGTCGGCGGAGGGGGCAGAATAGGTGTCGATGGCCAGATACCAGCCACCTGGCGGGCGCGGGCCGCGACCCATACAGGTGCCGCCCGCCCGCCGGCAGTTGCCACCCGCCGACCCCGCCGTGCGCCAGCGGGCGCTGACGGCGCTGCTGCTGGGCGTACTCAGCCTGATCGGCCTGATGCTCGGGCTCGGCAACCTGCATCGCGGGATCTACGTGGCCGTCCTCACCTTGGCGTTCGCGGCGGCCGCGATCTGGCTCGGCGTCACCGCGAACAAGAAGGCGCGACGCGGCGGCACGGCCCGGCCGCGGGGGGCCGTCGGCGGCGTGGCGCTCGGCGGGATCGGTCTCGCGTTCAGCGCGCTGTGGCTGCTCGTGCTGGCGGTTTTCTGGCCGCAGCTGAACGCGTACTACACCTGCCTGGGCGGCGCGAACACGGTGGCGGCGCAGCAGGCCTGTCACAGCCAGCTCGACAAGTCGGTGGGCGGCGAGCTCAGCGTGCTGCAGAAGGGCCGGTTACGGCTCCTCGGGGTACTCCTCGATCACGCCGAGCACTATCTCCTCGTCCTCGTCCGGGGCGCCCTCATGGTCGGCGGCCCACGGGTTCAGGTAGATCCGGTGGCCGCCGGCGTCGTCGGTCGAATCGTACAGTGTTGGCCCGGGGGGGCGACCCCGCGGAACCCCCCGATCATGGGGGGACTCCATCCCCCCATACCCCCATGGCCCATCCCGCCCTGGCCCATCCCCCCCTGACCCGGCGCTCACGGGCCGGGGGGTATGCCGCCTGAGGATGAGCCAGTTGGCGGCGGCCGCGGCCAGCGCGGCGGTGATGCCGAGTTCGAGGACCGCCACCAGTCCGACCTGGAACCCGGACGGGCCGACCGAGGCTAGGCGGCCGTTGCCGAGCGGACCGCCGGCGAAGGCCGCGCCCAGGCCGGCCAGGATGCCGGCCGCCGTGCCCGCGGCGAACCCCCACAGCGGGGCCGCCTCGATCACCGGCGTCGGCGCGATCCGCACCGTGACGACGCCGGCGAAGATGCCGGCCAGGTACGGCAGGGCGAGCACCGCGACGGGCACCCAGCCTGGCCCGCCCGCCCGGGCGCCGGACGGCATCGCGGCCAGCATCGGGAAGAGCGGGACCACGCCGAGAGCGGACCCGGTCGGGGCGACCACCGTGCCGGTGCCGAACGCGAAACCGGGGCCGAGGGTATACGCCATGGCCCAGATGATCGCGTTCGGGATGTAGGCGACCTGGGCCAGCAGCAGCAGTGCCGCGCCGCCGACGCCGGGCGCGAGCACGTCACTGGCCGCCCTGACCGCAGGCAGATGCACCGCGAGCGAGGCGCCGGCCAGCACCGCGCCGGCCGCGGCCAGCAGGGCGGCCGAGCCGAGCATGCCCATGACGATCGAGCGCGGCCGGGCCGGCATCAGGCTGAGTAGCCGAGACCACGGTGCCAGCCCGCGCGCCGCACCCAGCCCGCCCGCCACCAGGGCCAGCAGGAAGGACGCCGCCACCGCCTGCACCAGCGAGGGCGCCGCGACGGCCGTCCGGCTGGCCACCGCCAGCGCGCCGGCCAGCAACGCGTACGGCAGCGCCAGCGCGACCGCGGCGTAGCCGACATGACGCAGCCGGGTGACCGCGCCAGCCCGCACCACCCACCGTCCGGCCATGGCCAGCAGCGCGCCGGGCAGCAGCACCAGCCCGAGCGGGAGCAGGCCGATCCGCCCGGCACCGCGGACCGTGAAGCCGACGTGGTGCGCCACCAGCCAGAGCATGGCGGCGGTACGCAGCACGCCGCCCAGGCCGCCGCCGATGCCGACGTGCGGCGCGGTGATCCAGCCGATCGCGGTGAGCGTGACCAGCACGGCTAGCCCGCTGGCGGCCGCCGCGCAGGCGGCGATGCCGCCCGTGACGACCAGCGGCCGGGCAGGCTGCGCCCGGGGGCTGTGGCCGTCGCCCGGGCCGGGCGGTCCCGCGGGCCCCGGCGAGCCGGATGCCAGCGGCGCTTCGGCGGAAACACTCACAAAGCCGATCCTGGCAACGATCGCCCCCGGACCGCCGGAGGCGCGCCGATCGCGCGGCCCATTGCGCGGCCCCATCGCGCGGCCCGCGAGGGGCCGCCAGGCCTCTCCGGCCGCGCGATACTACGGCGGGTCGCGGAGCGGGGTGCGGAGCGGGGTGCGGAGCGGGTCGCGGAGCGGGGTGCGGAGCGCAGCCGGGGTGCCAGGGGGTCGCCCCCCTGGGTTACACCGTGCGCATGATGTCGCGGACCAGCGCGGCGGTCTCGCTCGGGGTCTTGCCGACGCGGACTCCGGCCTTCTCCAGGGCTTCCTTCTTGGCCTGCGCCGTACCCGAGGAGCCCGAGATGATCGCGCCGGCGTGCCCCATCGTCTTGCCCTCGGGGGCGGTGAAACCGGCCACGTAGCCGACCACCGGCTTGGTCACGTGCTGCTCGATGAAGGCCCCGGCCCGCTCCTCGGCGTCGCCGCCGATCTCGCCGATCATGACGATGGCGTCGGTCTCCGGGTCCTCTTCGAACGCCTGCAGGCAGTCGATGTGCGTGGTCCCGATCACCGGGTCGCCGCCGATGCCGACCGCGGTGGAGAAACCGATGTCCCGCAGCTCGTACATCATCTGGTATGTCAGCGTGCCCGACTTGGAGACCAGCCCGATCCGCCCCTGGGTGGTGATGTCGGCCGGGATGATGCCGGCGTTGGACTTGCCGGGCGAGGCGACGCCCGGGCAGTTCGGCCCGATGATCCTGGTCCGGTTGCCCGCGGCGTTCGCGCGGGCCCAGAATTCGGCGGTGTCGTGCACCGGGATGCCCTCGGTGATCACGATGCACAGCGGGATCTGCGCCTCGATCGCCTCGATCACCGCGTCCTTGGTGCCGGACGCGGGCACGAACACCACGGATACGTCGGCGCCGGTCGTGGCCATGGTGTCGGCGACCGTGCCGAACACGGGGACGTCGGTGCCGTTCAGCTCGATGGTCTGCCCCGCCTTGCGGGGGTTGGTGCCGCCGACGATCGCAGTGCCCGCGGCCAGCATGCGCGCGCCGTGCCTGCGCCCCTCGGAGCCCGTGATGCCCTGGATCATGACCCGGCTCTGGCCGGTCAGGAAGATGGCCATCTCATGCTCCCTTCGATGCCGTGCTGGCAAGTTCGGCGGACCGGCGGGCCGCGCCGTCCATCGTCGCCACCTGCTCGACCACGCTGATGGCCGCGTCGGCGAGGATGCGCCTGCCCTCGGCGGCGTTGTTCCCGTCCAGCCGGACCACGATCGGGCGGTCCACGTGCTCGCCGCGCGAGGTCAGCATGCCGATCGCCGAGACGATCCCGTTGGCCACCGCGTCGCAGGAGGTGATCCCGCCGAAGACGTTGACCAGGACGCTGCGTACGGCCGGGTCGGACAGCACGATCTCCAGGCCGTTGGCCATGACCTCGGCGGACGCCCCGCCGCCGATGTCGAGGAAGTTGGCCGGCTTGATCCCGCCGAACTCCTGACCCGCCTGCGCCACCACGTCCAGGGTGGACATCACCAGGCCCGCGCCGTTGCCGATGATGCCGACCTGGCCGTCGAGCTTGACGTAGTTGAGGTGCTTCTCCTGCGCGCGGGCCTCGATCGGGTCGGTGCTGCTGGAATCGGCGAATCGCGCGTGCTCCTGCCGGAACGCGGCGTTGTCGTCCAGCGTCACCTTGCCGTCGACCGCGAGCACCGCGCCGCCGGTGGTCAGCGCCAGCGGGTTGACCTCCACCAGCGTGGCGTCCTCGTCGGCGAACATCGCCCAGAGCCGTTCGGCCAGCAGGGCGGCGCCCTCGGCGGCCTGCGCCGGGATGCGCCCGGCCGCGATGATCTCATTTGCCTTGGCGGCATCGACGCCGGTCAGCGGCGACACCGGGATCCTGGCCACCGCGTCGGGGCTGCTGTGGGCGACCTCCTCGATCTCCATGCCGCCCTGCACCGTGCAGATGGACAGGAATGTCCGGTTGGCCCGGTCGAGCAGGAACGAGAGATAGTACTCGGCCGCGATGTCGACGGCCTGGGCGATCAGCACCGTGTGCACGGTGTGGCCCTTGATGTCCATGCCGAGGATCTGGCTGGCCTTGTCGTAGGCCTCGTCCGGCCCGTTCGCCAGCTTCACGCCGCCGGCCTTGCCGCGGCCGCCGGTCTTCACCTGCGCCTTCACCACGACAAGCGGGTGACCTTGGGCGGCGAACTCCGCGGCGATGTCCCGCGCTTCGGTGGCGGTGTGCGCGACCTTGCCCGGCTGCACGGACACGCCGTATTCGGCGAACAGGTCTTTCGCCTGATACTCAAACAGGTCCACTCTCAGTCCCTACTATTTCCGCTGCTCATATGCCTAGTCGTTCGATCGGTCAAGGTGCTGGTAGCCCAACTGGTCAGCTTTGGCCTCCGTTTGGTCGTTCCTCTGCTCTCCAACAGCGGGCCCAGCGATCCGGATGGCCTGGATCAGGATCATCCGGGCCAGCCTAACGCTCCTGGCCGACAGCCGGGGTTACCGGTCGCCTGCGCCGCGCAGGTACCCAGCGGCTACCGATAAAGGCTGTCGTAGCGCATCGTGCTACAATGAACTACATGAGTCAGCCGCTGAGCGTTCGTCTGAACGATTCCACAATCGCGCGTCTCGGCAGACACGCGCGGCGCATGCACCTAGCCCCGCGCACCCTGGCGCAGCGGTATGTGGAAGAGGGGCTGAGGATGGATGAGCATCCGCTCATCCGGTTTGCCGATGGACCAGCAGGCAGGCGCGCCAGGCTGGTGGGAACCGGCAAAGACGTGTGGGAGATCATCGCGGCCGTCCGCGACAACGATGGTGACGCCGCTGAGACGGCACGCTATCTCGAAATACCGCTCGGCCTCGTGCAGTCCGCCATCAGCTACTACGGCGCCTACCGAGACGAGATCGATCAGTGGATCGAAGCCAATGAGCAGCAGGCCGCCGACGCGCATGCGGCCTGGTCTGCCGGGCAGGACGCGGTAAGGCAGTGAGGCTTTTGCTGGATGAGATGCTGTCTCCGGCGATCGCGCGCGAGCTTCGCGCGCGGGGGCACGACGTCCAGGCCGTAGCTGATCACTCCGAGTGGGCAGCACTCTCAGATCCCGAGGTCATGGCCCTCGCGCGAACTGAGCGTAGCGCTATCGTCACCAATAACCCGCGCGACTACCGGCCGCTGCACGCTGATGCGGTCACGCCGGGCGGCCCGGGACATTATGGCATGATTTTCATGCCAGGCAGCTACCGGCGCACCAAGGCAGACATCGGACGGATCATCTCAGCGCTCGAGGCGAAACTCACTGAATACCCTGGCGATAAGGATCTAGCCGACGGCGAGTGCTGGCTGTAACAGGGCACATTGCCGCCATCGCCGTATCGGTAATCGTGACCCTTATTCTCCTCGCTATCTGTCACATCATCTGCCGTCGACGACCAGCCGATGCTGTGCCGGGGGAACCGTGCCGGGCCCGGGGTTCGTGACGAGGGACCGATGACTGAGCGCCGATCGCGGCTTAGGCTGGGCTAAAAGGAGGGGAGACCATGAGTACCGACACTGATCCCATCGGATCAGCGGCGGCAGATGCCGCGGCCGCGCCGCTGGACCTGCTGCTCACCGATGCGGTCTTCGGTGCGCTGCGCCGGGTGAACCCGGGCGGCTCCGGCCTGCGGCTGGCGGCGGCGCTGGCCGCCCGGCCCCGGCTGGTGGCCGGGCGGGGGCGGCAACTGCTGGGCGAGATGGCCCGCATCGCCGTGGGCAACTCGAAGGTTCAGCCGTCGCGGCGGGACCACCGGTTCGCCGACCCGGGCTGGACGGGCAATCCGCTGCTGCGCCGCGTGATGCAGGCCTACCTGGCGGCCGCGCAGACGGCGGAGGGTGTGGTCGCGGACACGGACCTGGACTGGGCAGACTCCGAACGGGTGGGTTTCGCGCTGCGTAACCTGGTGGATGCGCTGGCCCCGAGCAACAACCCGGTGCTGAACCCGGCAGCCGTGAAGGCGGCCATCGACACCGGCGGCGGCAGCGCCCTGGCCGGCTTGCGGCACTTCATCTCCGACATGGCGGCCCCGCCGCGGGTGCCGTCCATGGTCGAACCGGACGCGTTCGAGGTCGGCGTGGACCTCGCCGTCACACCGGGCAAAGTGGTCCTGCGGACACCGGTGTTCGAGCTGATCCAGTACCGCCCGGCCACGGCGACGGTCCGGCAGGTCCCGCTGCTGATCGTCCCGCCGACCATCAACAAGTTCTACATCATCGACCTGGCACCCGGCCGGAGCATGGCGGAGTACCTGGTCGGCAGCGGCCAGCAGGTATTCATGATGTCCTGGCGCAACCCGGACGCCAGGCACGCGAAATGGGGCTTCGACACCTACGGGCAGGCTGTCCTGGACGCCATGGACGCCGTCGAGCGGATCGCGCAGGGCGAGCAGGTCGCGCTGATGGGGACCTGTTCCGGCGGCATCATCGCGGCGATGGTGGCCGCGCACCTGGCGCACACCGGCCGGCTGGACCGGATCGCCGCCTTCACCCTGATGGTCACCGTGCTCGATGAGTCGAGAGCCGGCCTGGGGGCCGCCGTCATCGACGAGCGGACCGCAAAGCTGGCCGAGGCCGCGTCCGGGCCCGCGGCTACCTGGACGGCCGGTCGCTGGCCGAGGTGTTCGCCTGGCTGCGGCCGAACGACCTGATCTGGAACTACTGGGTCAACAACTACCTGCTCGGCCGGGAGCCGCCAAAGTTCGACATCCTGTTCTGGAACGCGGACACCACCCGGATGACCGCGGGCCTGCACCGGGACTTCCTCCAGATGGGGGTCACGAACGCGCTGACGCGGCCCGGCGGGGTGACGATGCTCGGCTCGCCGGTGGACCTGGCCCGCCTCGACCGGGACAGCTACCTGGTGGCCGGGGTGGCCGACCACATCTGCCCCTGGACGAGCTGCTACCGGTCCACCCAGCTGCTGGGCGGCAGCCAGCGGTTCGTGCTGTCGACCAGCGGGCACGTGGCCGCGATGGTGAACCCGCCGGGTAATGATAAGGCCAGGTACCAGGTGGCCAAGGAGTGCCCGGAAGACCCGCAGGAGTGGCTGCGCCGTGCGGAGACCTGCCATGGGTCCTGGTGGCCGGACTACGCGGGCTGGCTGGCCGAGCGCTGCGGGGAGGAGAAGGCCGCGCCGGGGGAGCTGGGCGGCGGGGGGCTGGCGCCGGTCTGCGACGCGCCGGGAACGTATGTCTATGATCACTGACCCGCCCGCGCCCGAACCGGCCGGGACCAGCCGGCGCTGGAGCGGCCTGCTCCGGGTGATGGCGGCCCGGCCGCGGCTGCCGCGGCTGCGGCCGCCCACCTTGATCCTGGCCGGCGATGACGACCCGATCATCCCGCTGGTCAACGCGCGGATCATGCACCGGCTGATACCGCGCAGCGAGCTGCACATCTACCACGGCGGCCACCTCGAGCCGGCCACCGGCGCGGAACGCATCGCACCGGTCGTGGAGGCATTCCTCACCGCCGACAGGAGCCCAGGGTGACACAGGTCATCAGCACGCATCTCGGGGAGTCGCTCGGCACGGACTTCTTCTCCGTCCGCGAGCAGTTCACCGACGAGCAGTGGACGCACTTCATCGCCGTCCGGCGGTTCACCGACGAGGAGGTCGTGCCGGTCATCGGCCCGTACTGGGAACGAGCCGAGATCTGCTGGCCGCTGGTCCGGCGGCTGCCCGAGCTCGGCATCGTCGGCGAGGACATCAAGGGCTACGGGTGCGCCGCGATGAGCCCGATGGCGTGCGGGCTGGTCACGATGGAACTGCACCGCGGCGACGGCAGCCTGGGCGTGTTCCTCGGCGTGCACGCGGGCCTGGCCATGACCTCGATCGCGATGTGCGGCTCGCAGGAGCAGAAGGCGCGCTGGCTGCCTGACATGGCCCGGATGGACAAGCTGGGGGCCTTCGCGCTGACCGAGCCCGAGCACGGCTCGGACTCGGTCGCCCTGGAAACCTCCGCCCGCCCGGACGGCGACGGCTGGGTGCTGACCGGCGCCAAGCGCTGGATCGGCCTGGGAACCATCGCCGACCTGATCGTCGTCTGGGCCCGCAGTACCGAGGACGGCCAGGTCAAAGGGTTCGTCGTGGAGAAGGGATCACCGGGCTACCAGGCCCGGGTCATCGAGGGCAAGGTATCGCTGCGCTCGGTGTGGCAGGCCGACATCACACTGGACAACGTCCGGGTGCCGGCCCAGAACCAGCTGCCCGGCGCGCGCTCGTTCAAGGACGCCAGCCGGGTCCTGGCCACCACCAGGAGCACCTGCGCCTGGGCGGCGCTGGGCCACGCCACCGCCGCCTACGACACCGCCTTGCGGTACGCGCAGGAGCGGCGCCAGTTCGGCCAGCCGCTGGCCAGCTTCCAGATCATCCAGCAGCGGCTGGTCTCCATGCTCGCCGACCTGACCGCGATGCAGCTGTACTGCCTGCAGATCGGCCGCCTCGCCGAGGCCGCCGGCTGACCCCCACCGTGGCCGGGCTGGCCAAGATGCACAACACCCGCAAGGCCCGCGCGATCACCGCCGACGCGCGCGACCTGCTCGGCGGCAACGGCATCCTGCTCGACTACCAGGTCATGCGGCACATGGCCGACCTGGAGGCGATCCACACCTTCGAGGGCACCGAGACCATGCAGACGCTCATCGTCGGCCGCGCCATCACCGGCATCGGAGCCTTCAGCTAGGACCGTTCGGCCCGGCCGGCGGGCTGTCGCCGGCGGCCGGCAGGCCCAATCCGGGAAGGTCCGGGGCGATGCAGCGGAACCGGTCCCGCAGCCCGGCTGGCAGCCCGTACAGTCGAGTCGACCGCCCGCCTCCGGCCGCCTGGGAGGGAACGTGACTGATCCGGTTACTGTCGAGCGCGACGGACATGTGCTGCTGATCGGGGTGAACCGGCCGGCCCAGCGCAACGCCTTCGACCTGGCGGTCATCGAGGCGCTGGGCGCGGCGTATGAGACCCTGGGCACCGACCAGGAGCTACGCGCCGGCGTGCTGTTCGGGCACGGCGATCACTTTTCGGCTGGCCTGGATCTGGCCCAGGTCGGCCCGGTGGTGGCCCGGGACGGCCCCGGCGCCCTGGGCAGCTCGCACCGATTCGACCCGTTCGGGGTCTGGCGTGACCCGGTGCCCAAGCCGGTGGTGCTGGCCGTCAACGGCGTCGCCTACACCCTGTCGATCGAGCTTGCCCTCGCCGCCGATATCGTGGTGGCCGCTGATGACGTGCGCTTTCGCCAGCTGGAGATCGGCCGCGGGATCTTGCCGTTCGGCGGCGCCACCTTCCGCGCACCCGCGCAGCTCGGCTGGGGCAACGCGATGCGCTTCCTGCTCACCGCCGAGGAGTTCGGCGCCGCCGAGGCGTTGCGGATCGGGCTGGTCCAGGAGGTCGTACCGGCCGGGTCGCACCTCCAGCGGGCGCGGGAACTGGCCCAGCTGATCGCCCGGCAGGCGCCTCTCGGCGTCCAGGGCACGCTGGCCAGCGCGCGCGCAGGACGCAGCCACGGCCCAGACGCGGCGCGCGAGCACCTCCTCTCGCTGCTGCCGGGCATCCTGCACAGCCAAGACGCGGCTGAGGGGTTGCGCAGCTTCACCGAGCGACGTGAGGGCCGCTTCACCGGCCACTGACCCGGGCGCCTGCGGGCCGGCCGCCCCGCAGCCACATCAGCCCGCCAGCCCGGGCAACCGGAAGGACCCAGACCGGCGGCGCAGCAGCCCGTCGGTTCGGGCCAGACTCGTCGGCCGAAAACAGTGCCCGTATCGTGGGGCTGAGATCGAGACCGAGGTGGGCAGCCTGCAGCCCGAGACAAGGCCATAGGTAGGGAGTAATAGCCACGGCTAAGGTCCTGGGATAGGCTAAAAAAGCTGTTGACCCCAGCCCCTGGCGGCAGCAATCTCTCGCCCCTGCCCCCGGCGATTCCTATCCCGGCGCCAGGAGACGAATATGGGCCAGCCGTTCGGCGTGCCTTTGGCGCCGTGCTCACATCCCGTTCGCCGATTCCGGCCCGCCGACCGCCCGGCCCGGCGGCGAAGCGAGCCTTGACATGCGCGCCGGGGACGAACGCTCTCCCCGCGCCCGGGAAGATCGCTTCCCGGGCGAGGGTGAGCTGGCCAGCATGCTCGACTTGCTGCCGCTGGCGTCGTTGGTGCTCGCCGCCGATGGTTCGGTCGCGGCGGTGAATCAGGAGTGGGCGCTGCTTTCTGCGGTACCCGGGGAAGCCACCCAGGGGCATGGCTGGCTTGGCGCGGTCGAGCCGCGGGTTCGAGAGCCGCTGCGGCGCCTGCTCGCGGGGGCGGTCGCCGCCGGTAAACCGGGCAGCGGAGAATTCCGGCTGACCGGTTCCGGCGGCGGCCGGCGAAGCCTGTGGTGGTGGCGGCCGGGCCCGTCAGGCCAGTTGCTGGTGTGCGTGGCTGATCTTGATCATCACGTGTCCGGGGACGGCGGGCCGTGGCCACGATGCGCTGGCTGGCCCGCCGATCGCGAGGGCCCGCCGCCCAGCACAGGCCGTATCGTCTCTGGCGGCGTCGGATGCCGCCGCGGCGGGCCAAGACGACCTGATGGATGTCGTCGACCTCATGGTCCACCGCATGTTCGGCATCGGGCTTGTGCTTGAGGCGGCCTCCGGCCTGGCTGACGGGCCGGAGGCAGCTCGGCTTCAGCATGCTGTCGACGAACTCGACGCCATCATCCGTGATGTCCGTACGGCGGCGTTCGGGTCCGGAACGCCTGGCAGCGGACCCAGGTGACGCCCGGATCACGCTCGATCAGGGGATCAGCCGCCGACGGCGTGCCGGAGAAGTGTACGGACGCTAGGCTTGCCGTGTGCCTGCATGCCCATCCATAGTGGCGCTGAGATGAGCGACCGCGACTCGGGCCGGGTCGATCCCGCCGAGCCGTTCGCCATCGTGGCCATCGCCGCATCTGCCGGGGGCATCACTGCGCTCAGCCGTGTCCTCGGCGGCCTGCCGAACGGATTCCCCGTTCCCGTGGTGATCGTCCAGCACCTCGATCCGCGGCACAAGACCGTCATCGCCGACGTGCTCGGGCGCCGCGCGAAGATGCCGGTCAGGCTCGCGCGGGAGGGCGAGAAGGCCGAGGCTGGCACGATCTACATCGCTCCGCCGAACCATCACCTCCTGATCGGGGCAGACGGAGGGCTGACGCTCTCCAGCAGCGAGCTCGTTCACTTCGTGCGTCCCTCCGCCGACCTGCTCTTCGAGTCGGTGGCCGGATCCTACGGGCCGCGAGCCATCGCCTGCGTGCTGACCGGGACCGGCAGCGACGGAGCGATGGGTGCCTCCGCCGTCAAGTCAAGGGGAGGCACGGTAATCGCGGAGGACCCGGAGTCCGCCGAATTCAAGAGCATGCCCGAGGCCGCCGTCGCCACTGGCGCGGTCGACTTCATCCTGCCGCTCGACGAGATAGCCCAGGTAATCCGCGGGCTCGTCGAGGCGAGCCCGTCGTGACGCAGCCGGACTCCGGCTATGAGACGGACACCGGCCTGGAGAACCTGCTGGTCTTCATCCGCGATTCCCGCGGCTTCGATTTCACCGGATACAAGCGATCGACCGTGACCCGGCGCATCCGCAAACGGATGCACGAGGCCGGGGCGACGGACTACACGGACTACCGGGACCGGCTGGAGAGCAGCGCAGAGGAATTCGGCCACCTCTTCAACACCATCCTGATCAACGTGACCGGATTCTTCCGCGATGCGGAAACCTGGACTTTCCTGCAGCGCGAGATCATGCCCGAGCTGATCGCGGACACCGAGCGCACCCGCGAGATCCGGGTGTGGAGCGCCGGCTGCGCCAGCGGTGAGGAGGCTTATTCGCTGGCGATAGCCTTCGCCGAGGCACTGGGGGTTGACGAATGCGCGAAGCGGGTCAAGATCTACGCCACGGACATCGATGAGGAGGCCCTTCGTGACGCCCGGGTAGGTCTTTACCAGGCGAGGACTCTCGAATCGCTCCCCGACGAGCTGAAAGACAAGTACTTCGAGCAGAACGGAACCCAGTTCGCCTTCCGGCCGGATCTGCGTCGGCGGGTGATCTTCGGGCGGCATGACATCACCCGCGATGCCCCGATCTCACGGCTTGACCTGCTGGTCTGCCGTAACACGCTGATGTACTTCAACGTCGAGACCCAGTCGCATGTCATCGACCGCTTCCACTTCGCCGTGCGCGAGGGCGGCTACCTGTTTCTCGGCAAAGCCGAGATGCTGCTGTCGGACGGTAACCGGTTCGAGGTCGTCAACATGCGGCAGCGGATCTTCCGGCGGCGGCCCGGCACTGCCGCGCCCAGGTATCAATCGGTGCCGATAAAGCTCGACGTCATCGGCAGCCCTGAAGTGCGCGAAGTGAGCAGGATACGCCAGCTACAGGATCTCGCCCTGGAGACGGCTCCGTTCGCGGTCGCTGGCCTCGACGCCGAGGGCATCGTCGTCCTGCTCAACAACCAGATGCGGGCCACGTTCGGGATGACCGCCCACGATCTCGGCCGCCCCTTCCACGACCTGGAGATCTCCTACCGGCCGGTCGAGCTGCGGTCCCTGATCGAGCGGGCCTATGCCGAACACAGGGTAGTCCTTGTCAACGCCGTCGAGCGGTCGATGGGCCCGGCCGAGGTCCAGTATCTCGATATCCACATCCAGCCACTGTGGGGCAGCGACGGGCTGAGTGCCGGGGTGCTGCTGATGTTCGTCGACACCTCTGTCACCACCCGGCTGCAGCTAGAGGTCAGGCGCAGCAAGGAAGACCTGGACACGGTGCACGAGGAACTGCAGTCGACCAATGAGGAGCTGGAGACCGCCAACGAAGAACTCCAGTCCAGCATCGAGGAGCTCGAGACCACCAACGAAGAACTGCAGTCGACCAATGAGGAACTGGAGACCACCAACGAAGAACTCCAGTCCGGCAACGAAGAGCTCGAGACCATGAACGAGGAGATGCAGCTCCGCACCGCCGAACTCGACGAGGCGCGGACCTTCCTTGAGGGGGTGCTGTCGAGCGTGGCCGCGGCGGTGGTGGTACTGGACGCGGAGCTGATGGTCAGGAGCTGGAACAAGGGAGCCGAGGAACTCTGGGGTCTGCGTGCCGATGAGGTGCGCAATCAGGCCTTCTTCAAACTCGACTTCGGGTTGCCGACCGCGGATGTGCGCGCCATCGTGCAGCAATGCCTGGCGTCTGGCCGGCGGAGCGGCCCAGTCCAGGTGGATGCCGTCAATCGCATCGGCCGGGCGATCACGTGCACGGTGGTCTGCTCGCCGCTGAAAGGCGGCAGTGTGGGCGACAGCGAGGGAGCGGTCCTGCTGATGGAGGAGACCAACCTGGGCTGAGTCCGGCTACCGTCCCGTCGTCCGGCTGCGGCTGGTTTCGTGCGTGGCTAGTAGTTCGTGCGCTGGCAACTCCCCGCTGATCATTTCGCCCGCCACCTCGGCCAGCGAGCGGTTGTTCCGGCGAGCGAAGCCGCGCAGCAGCCCGAACGCCGCCTCCGGCGTGATGCCGAGCCGTGCGGCGACGGCCCCCTTGGCTTGCTCGATGAGCACCCGGCTGTCGAGCGCGCGCTGAAGCTGCGCGGTAGTCCGGGTGCTGCGAAGGAGTGCCCGCTGCTGCAGGACGGCGATGGCTGCCGCCTCGGCCAGGATCTGAGCCAGGCTGGTCTCCGTCGCGCCGAGCGAGTGCTCGCCGGTGCCCAGCACGTTGATCACCCCGACAGTCTCACGGTGGCGCCGGATGGGCAGTGACGAGACGATCCCGAATCCGGCCGCGCGGGCAGCCGCCGCGAACCCCGGCCATCGACCGCCGGCCACGATGAGGGATTCGTTCAGCACCGGCTGCCCGGAGCTATAGCAGGCGGTGCCCGGGCCTTCCCCGTGGCCCGCCTCGAAGGACACCAGGCGGTGCGCCCGCTCGGTGCTGGCCGCTGCTGCTTTCAAGACGCTGGCGTCGCCGATGAGCACCCCGACCTCGGCCGGAGCGAGCAATTGCGCCAGGCGCAGGGCGAGCCGACCGGAGTACGCTGTCTCGCCGAAATCGGCATCAGGGCTGTCTGCCAGCTCAACCAGCGTGGCGGCCAGCCAGAGCTCACGGTTGTCCATCGGTTGTCGGCCTTCAACTGGACGGCAATTACCCGCCAAGGGTAACCCCTTATCCCGTGCTGTCCAGGTCCGCCATCGTGCCGCGGCCGGCGTAGGCTTATCACGTGGTACCGGGGGCCGACATGGATGCTCGCGCCGAGATCCGTACGCTGTGGCAGCGGGTCGCTGCCGCACGGCGGCGCGCCGCGCGGGCCGCGTCCCTCGCTGTCAGGCACGAGACGCAGGTCGGCCTGGCGCCGGAATCGCTGCGGGCGTTGCACGTCAGGATGAGGGATCTGTATCGCCAGATCGAAGCACGCCACCTCGCGGCGGTCAGGGTAACCGAACTGCACGCCATCCGGATGGAAAGATGGCTCAACGACGGACACGGCCGGGCCTCGCGACCCGTTTTCATGGCCGCCGTGGCATCGGCACTGGGCACGCCCAGCGCGGCGGTCACCTTGCACGGCCGGCGGCACGCCTCGGTCGTGGCGGCGGCGTCGGATGCCACCGCGCGAGCCGCTCATGAACTGGAGATCGTCCTGTCCGAGGGGCCGACCGCCGATGCCGCGGCGGGTACGTCCATCGCGGTCGCGGGCACGGCGCTCCTGGATCGCTGGCCGCGGTACGGTCCAGCCGTCGCCGAACTCGGCGTGCGCGCGGTGACCGCGGCGCCGCTGGGACCGCCCGGCGCCCGCCTCGGCGCGCTGTGTGCCTACGCGGCGGAACCGGTCATCAGAGATGGCGCCGCCGCCGCCACCGACCGGATGGCCGTCGCGCTGACCCAGATGGTGCTGCTCGATGCCCGCGTCCCAGGATCTGGCCAAGACGGTCCCGTCCTGCCGGTGTTCGGTGCGGACGGTTCCCCGGCCGTCGTTCACCAGGCGGCCGGGATGGTATCGGTGCAATGCGACTGCGGCGTCGACGACGCGGAGGATCTGCTCGCGGCACGCGCCTTCGCAACCAGCACGCCCGTCGAGCAGATCGCTATCCAGGTGGTGCGCGGCGAGACCAGCTTCTGCTGACCTGCGCGGGCCATCTGACCAGGCCTGACACGGCGTCGGCCTGGGCCGCCTGGGGCTACTTCGGGGTGCGCTGACGCAGCCAGGGCCCGATGCGGGGCGGGCAGGTGAACCCCGGACCGTTCGGCCGAAAGACCTTATGTCCCAACGGACCGCAGTACATGGCAGGCGCATTGTGGGCCTTGACGATGCATCCTTAGAAGCATGGAAGGTGAACCGGGACGGGCAGCGCCGAAGCCGTATGACGCGCATCCTGACCGGAGCGGGGACCAAGCCGGCAGGCGCGAGACCGGCGAGCGCGAGAGCGCGGCCAACCACCGCGAGCACACGGCCGACGAGCGCGAGCAGAAGGCCGACGAACGGGAGACGGTCGCCGACGAGCGCGAGCAGAAGGCCGACGACCGGGAGGCTCGTGTCGCCGAGCGCGAGCAGAAGGCCGGTGAGCGTGAGGGACAGCTAGACGAGCGGGCACGAGGACTCGGTACCGATGCAGAAGGCCGACGGAGGCGCACATACGAGGCCTTGGAAAGCTCGCGGGCTCTGCTTGCCGCCACCGGGGAGCAGCTTGATCGCAGCGAGGCTACGCTGCGGCGTACGGATGCGCGCGAGGTGCGGGAGCAGGCGGAGATCGACAGGTCGGTGGCACAAAGCCAGCGGGATCTGGCACGCCAGCCACCTGACCCTAGAGAACTGATCCAGCGCGCCGCGGCGCTGCGCAAGCAGATCGCTGCAACCGCCGCCAACCTCGCCAGTATCGAGGAGGACATCGCCCGGGTGCACGACGAGCTTGCGGCTCGCCGGTCCAGCCACTCCAGCGAATACCGGCGCGCCGCCGACGAAGCCCGCAAAGGGGCACTCCGGGCCCGCGAAATCCAGCACAAGTTCAGCGAATGACACGGCATGCGGCTACCTCCCCCCGACCCCAAAGCGGGTCTGGACCAACCGGCCCGCTTACCTGTCAAGATCCAGGTCGGCCGACTCCGGCACGCCAGCTACCCGCCGACTGCTGCCGAAGCTCAGGTCCGTCTTGCGGCCCGCGGGCCGGGCTGACTTGCCGGATGTTCTCTATGTCCAGGTCCAGCAGCTCGAGGACCCCGGCGCGCCGTGGGACTGAGCGAGCGGATCGGCTCGCGGGGGTCTGGACGACACCAACTGAGGTCGGCTGTGACATCAAAGCTGCAGCTCCAGGCTGCTCGGCAGCAGCCACTTGACCAGCCACAGCCAGCGGCTCAACGGCTCATCCAGGCGCGCCCGCACCTCCACGGGGCAGCTCTGGTCCATGATTCCTCCTCGCCGGGTACATGCGATTGCCACATCCATGACACCGGCCGCGATGGACGCGGGCACGGGCGGATCACCCGGGAGCGAAAATCCGATCCCCTACAGCTTCATTTAAGAACCGTCATATGGATGGCACGCGCATCCTCTGTGGAGATCCCATGAAGGTGCCCATAGGTGCCCATAGCACACCAGAGCCGTCACGGGGTGTGAGGAAGAACCGGGTAGGAATTATTCGGATGCTCGGACCTATCTCCTACGCCTGAAGTTCACTAGCGATGGCTAACGGATCGCGGATCCTGGCCACTGGTGTGCCGCCTGATCGAAGCCGCTGATGCGCGGTGATGGACCTGCGGTGGTAAGGCCGCCGGGTGTTGGCTTATCCGGACGAAGCCGAGGGTGGCCAGGCAGGCGGCCGCGAGCAGCGAGTAGGGGACCAGGTCTGACGTGGCCTGGGCCAGGGCCCCGCTACCGGAGGCGGCCACGGCCTGGCCCGCGGCCCAGGCCAGGTTGCCCAGGCCGAAGGCCAGCCCCTGGTCGAGCTGCTGGTGCTGGGCGCCCTGGCTCACCAGCGTCATGGCCGGGGTGAACAGCGTGCCGAAGCAGGGCATGCCCACGATCAGCACCGGGACGAGCACCCACGCCGACGTCAGCGCGGGCGCCAGCAGGCTGACCGCCACCGCGCCGGCCAGCGAGCACCTGACCGGCACGATGGCACCCCGCCGGTCGGCCGCCCGCCCCGCGACCGGCGACAGTGCTGCCTCCACCCCGGCCGAGGCCAGGAACGTCCCCGCGATGACCAGGGCCGTGACCCCGAGGTCCGCCATCCGCAACGGCGCCAGCACATCCAGCACGCCGAACGCCAGGCCCGCCAGCATCGTCAGCCACAGCCCGGTACCCAGCCACCGGTCCCCCACCGCGGTGAACGCCTCCCGCAGCCCCTGCCGGACCGCCTGGCGCGGCGCCGGCACGGCGAACGCCGCCGCCATCAGCACCCCCGCCGCCACGGCGGCGCCGGCGAACGCCTGCCCGGTGCCGACCGCGTCGGCGACTGCGCCCACGACCGGCCCGAACAACGCCCCGCCCACCGCCGCGCCCATGGCCGTCCCGATCATCTCTCCGCGCCGTTCCGGCGGCGCCTCGGTCGCCAGCCAGGCCATACCCCCGGCCCAGGTACATGCCCCGCCCAGGCCCTGCACGAACCGCGCCGAATCCAGCACCGCCGCCGCCGCCGCCCACCCGAAGACCAGCGTCGAGCCCCCCATAAGCGCCAGCCCGAGCAGAACAGTCCCCCGGTAGCCCAGGCGCCCGGTGAGCAACCCGCCCGGCAGCGCCCCGGCCAAAGTGCCCAGCGGGTAACCCGCGACCAGGACCCCCGCCCCGGCCTTGGACAGGTCAGCCACATGCGTATAGTGCGGCAGCAACGGCGTCAGCGCCGTGAAGAACATCGTGTCCACCAGCACGAGCACGCACACGAACAGCAGCAGCGCCCGTAGCGGCCGGGTCAGCGGCAACCGCCTCGCACCCCGTTCCGGCAGGCAATCAAGTCCCGGGCGTAGATGTCCAGGTGTACCCGGTGCTTGACGGTCTTGGCCTCCGGGACCCGGTTGACCCAGATCGTGTGCTGCGGCGTCGGCCCCCTTAGCAGCCCCTCGCCGTTATCCTGGGCCTGCCAGGTGCGGCCGAGCACGGCCGCCCAGAACGCGCCGAGCCGGGCCGGGTCGTCCGCGTCCAGCCACAAATCCTTGAACCGCGCGATCGCCATGGCACGAACCTACGCCGTCCGGGATTTCGCCTGGAAGCAGTGACCTGCGGGACGATATCCCCCGGCCGCGCTGCGCTGCCGGGCACCCGCCGAGCGGGCCGCCCCAGAGCCCCGGGCCGGGCGGATCACAAGGCAGCGCATCGGCGACGGGAAGGCAACGCATCGGCGACGGGCCAGAACTGACTGTTCAGCGCCCCGCGGCCGCAGCTAACCCACCATCGGCGGTCAGCGCGTCGCCGCTCCACGCGGTGTCAAGCCATGGCCTGGCAAGGCCGAGTTATCGGCCGGGCCCGATAGGCGGGATGATGACATCAGGAGATGAGCCATGCGAGTACTGATGATCGCGCCCCCGGGCGCGGGCAAGGGGACTCAGGGCGCGCTGATCGCCGCGCACTTCGACATCCCGCACATCGCGACCGGTGCACTGCTGCGCGATCACGTCGCGCGGCGGACCGCGCTCGGCCAGGCCGTCCAGGCGTATCTGGACCGCGGCGAACTCGTGCCCGACCAGGTCGTCCTGGACATGGTGCGGGAGGCGATGGTCGCCGCGAAGGCGGCCGGCGGCGGGTATGTCCTGGACGGGATCCCGCGGAACATGCACCAGGCCCGGGCGACCTACCTGATCGCCCGCGAGCTCGGGATGACCGCGGATGTGGCACTGCACCTGCAGGCCGGCGATGCCGAACTCATGCGCCGGCTGCTCGCGCGGGCCGCGCTGGAGCATCGCTCCGACGACACGCCAGACATCATTGCCCAGCGGCTGGCCCTCTACTACGAAGTGACATCCCCGATCATCTCGTGGTACCGCGACCGCGGAATCCTGGTCTCGGTGGATGCGATGCGTTCCGCGCAGCAGGTCGGCCGCGAAATCCTGACCGCCCTCGAAGCGATGCGCCCGTTCCTGGACCAGGTGCCCGGGCAGGCACGGCGCTCCGTTGACCTCACCGGCCTGGGGGACGCATTCGGCGCCACCGGCCCCGCCGCCGGCACATCCGGCTGAGCCCCGTGACGGTGACCGGGTGAGCTGACTCTCAGCGCTACGCCTGGCGCTCCGCCACCTCGGAGCCGAACGCGGCACGGACCCAGGCGACGATCTCGGTGGTGGGCGCGCCCGGCGTGAAGATCCTGGCCACGCCCATCCGGGACAGCTCCTCGATGTCCCCGTCCGGGATGATGCCGCCGCCGAATACCACGATGTCGGTGGCGTCTCGCTCCTTGAGCAGCCCGATCACGCGGCTGAAGAGCGTCATGTGCGCGCCGGAGAGAATGGAGAGCCCGACCGCGTCCACGTCTTCCTGGATGGCGGCCGCGACGATCTGCTCGGGCGTCTGGTGCAGCCCGGTGTAGATGACCTCCACGCCGGCGTCGCGCAGCGCGCGGGCCACGACTTTTGCCCCCCGGTCATGGCCGTCAAGCCCGACCTTCGCGACGATCACCCGGATCTTGCCCATGACGGCAAGCGTAACCGGAAAATCCCGGTTCGCGGCGCGCGGGGATGCCCGTCCCGGAGCCAGGGTGGCTCAGTCGACACAGGGAATGCCGTTCTTCGCGACGACCGCGCCGCCCTGTGCGCCGGTGGTGGGCAGGGGAACCACGGAGCTGGAGGACGTCGGCGTGGCGCTGGCGCCAGGCACCGTGGCGCTGGCACCCAGCATGACCTGGACGTGCCCGGCCGCCACCGTGGTACTCGACGTCGCGGTGACGCCGAACAGCGACGCGATCTTGCCGGCACTGGCCGCCGAGCCGGCGCCGTAGAGCACCTGGGTTGCCGCCAGCGCGCCGGTGTTCCCGATCAGCCCGGCCTTGTACCCGTCCTTGACCAGAGCCGTCGAGACCTGCCCGGCCAGCCCCGGGGTGCTGCCGCCGTTGTACACATCTACGGTGGTCTTGGCGGCGTCGGCCGCGCTGACGGTGGCGGTGCCGGAGGGCTGCGGGCGGGACGAGGCCGACGCGCTGGGCGCCGGATAGAACGTCTCGTGCACGACCTGCTGGATGTAGGCGGGGTTGACCAGGTTGACGGACTGACCGTCGATGGTTGAGTAACCCTCGATCCTTAGTGTGTGGAAGGTCAGGTTCCCGCTGGTCAGGCTGCGCATCTGGGAGGCGAAGTCCAGCAGGTTCCAGCCGGAATCAGTGATCACGTACTGCCTGGCCACCGACAGCAGCGAGTTGATCTTGGTGAGGTCGCTGAGCACCCCCTCGGTGCGCAGCTGCTGCATCACCGAGTCGAGGAACGCCTGCTGACGGTGAGTGCGGTCCAGGTCGCCGTTGAGCAGGCCGTGCCGCTGGCGGACGAAGGCCAGCGCCATGACAGCGTTGAGATGCTGAGACCCGGCCCGATGGGCGTAGAAGCCGGAGTAGGAGTCATAGGGGACCGGGTGTTTGAGGCAGACCTGCACGCCGCCGAGCACCTTCGCGAGCTCATAGAAGCCGTCCAGGTTGATCTCGGCGAAGTGGTCGATGCGCACCCCGGTGAGCTGCTCCACCGTCGCGACCGCGGCGGCGCGGCCCGCCTCGTTGCCCTGGAAAGCGACCTGGTTCTGGCTCAGCTGCGGATTCTGCTGCCGGAGCTGGGACTCCTTGGCGGCCAGCGCATCGCCATAGGGCTGGTCGATCTTGCCCTGAGTCTGCCCGTCGTAGGTGGCGGGGAAGGTAACCCAGTCGTCGCGCGGAATCGAGAAGGCGACCGCCTTCTTGCCGCCCGCCGAGATATGGATCAGGATCAGCGTGTTGGTGGCGTTGCCGCCGACGCCTTGGTACAGGACGCCCTGCCTGCTCCCGGCGTGCAGCGCGCTCAGGATGTCGTTCGGCAGGACGTTGCCGTTCCAGTCGGTCCGGCTCTCCAGTCCCATCAGCAGGATGTTCTGCGCGCCGATGGACGGGCCGCTATTGATCGCGTGCGAGCCGCCGATGCTGCTCACGTCGCGCACCACAAAATAGGAAAAGCCGCTCACCGCGAGGACCAGAGCCGCAGCCACGCAGCTCAGGGCATACCCGGCCTTCCCGGCGACGCCCCACAACGGGGGCGGGGAGTCCGGCCTAACCATGGCATTCTTCCTCAGCAGTCCCAGCTATAGATCGTCCACCGTCGGTCGAAGCCTACCTTCACGTACCCGTTACCAATGCGCAACGGCTAACATCCGAAGCACATATGAGCGACCCACGATGGCGCGAAGCACGCCCGGGCAGGCCGTACGGCGGCGGGCCCGGGGCCACGCCGCGCGGCCGCGAGCCCGGCCCCCCGCCGGCTGGCCCGCGGACGCCCGCAGCCGGCCCCTGGACACCCCGGCGCGATCCCGGCCGCGATGCGCGCGGGCCCGATCCGGGGGGCCGGGATCCCCGGGGACGTGATTCCGGCTGGGACGGACGCGACCCCGGCGGACGGGATCCCAGGGGACGTATTCCGGCTGGGACGGACGCGACCCAGGCGGACGCGACTCCGGCGGGCGAGCCCCGGGCGGCAACGGGTGGGACCCGGGACATCCGGCCGGACGCGGCGGCGACCCGGGCATTGGCCCGCGGATCCGCCAGATGCCCGCCCAGCCTGGGCCGACCCAGCCTGGGCCGACCCAGCCGGCCCGGACGCAGCCAGCCGGAGCATGGCAGGCTTCGGCTCAGCCCGGCGGCAGGCGGGACGGCGCGGCACGGGATGCCGGCGGACCGCGCGATGCCCGCGGACCGCGCGATGCCCGCGGGCGGCGGAATGCCCGCGGGCGGCGGAATGCGCGGCGCACTGCTGAGCGGCCACAGGGCCTGAGCCGGTGGGGCACGCTGCAGGGCGGCCTCGGAGTCTGCATCATCGTCGCCAGCGCGGCCATCGGCACCATCGCCACCATGGTGGTCCGGAGCACGCCCGGTTTCCTGCTCGGGCTCTTCGTGGTAGCCGGGACGGTGGCCGCCGCGCTGGCTGTCCGGCCCCGGGCCGGCCGGATGATCCTCCCCGTCCCGGTGCTGTCCTATCTGGTGGCCGCGCTGACAATCGGGGTCGTCTACAACCGGTCCGGCGATTCCAAGACGGCGCTGGCGATCGGCGCGACGCAGTGGATCGCCAACGGCTTCTTCGCGATGACGCTCGCCACCGTGCTGGCTGTCACCATTACCACCGCGCGCTGGTACCTCTGGCGCCGGCGCAGGCGGGCCGCGCGCGACCCGGGCTGGCCGGTCCCGCCGGCTGGCACTGGGCGGGCTGGCACTGGGCGGGCTGGCACTGGGCGGGCTGGCACTGGGCGGGCTGGCACTGGGCGGGCTGGCACTGGGCCGGTCGCTAACGGACGGGCCGTCCCGCCGCGACGGCCGCGGGCGGCCTGGGAGACCTCCGCGGGATCCGGGTACCCCGCGGGCTACCCGGGTCCCGGCGGCCCGCGCGAGGCCGGCCTGCGGGAGGCCAGAGACATAAGCGGCCCCGAGAGCCTGGGGAGATGCGGGTGCGCGCGGCGGCGCGCGGCGCCCGGAGCCGCGGCCGGGAACCGGGCCCTACAACTTCTCCAGCGGCGCGTAACGGAGCACCAGGTGCTTGACGCCGTAGTCAGCACCGAAGTCGATCTTCGCCTCGGCCTGGTCGCCGTAGCCGTCCGTCGACACCACCGTGCCGAGGCCGAACTTGTCGTGGGTCACCATGTCCCCCGGCGACAGCGCGGGCACCGGGCGGTTCCCCGGTGACCGGGTCCCCGGCCGCTGCGCCATCCGCTCCTGGGCCGGCGCGACCGAGGACATCGCGGCCCGCTCGTTACGGCGCCATTCGATCAGGCTGGCCGGGATCTCGGTCAGGAACCTCGACTCCCGGTGGAAAGAAGGCCGGCCCCACCAGTTCCTGGCCACGGCACGGGTCAAGTACAGCCGCTGCTCCGCCCGGGTGATGCCGACGTAGGCCAGCCGGCGCTCCTCTTCCAGTTCCTTCGCGTTGGTCAGCGAGCGCTGGTGCGGGAACACCTCTTCTTCCATCCCGGTGAGGAACACCACGGGGAACTCCAGGCCCTTGGCGGTGTGCAGCGTCATCATCGTCACCAGGCCGCCGTGCTCTTCCCCCTCGGGGATCTCGTCCGCATCCGCGACCAGGGACACCTGCTCGAGGAATTCTGCCAGCGTGCCTTCGGGGTGCGAGCCGTCGAACTCGCGCGCCACCGACACCAGCTCTTTCAGGTTCTCCACCCGGCTGGCGTCCTGCAGGTCGGACGAGGACTCCAGCGACTCCTGGTAGCCGGTGCGATCGAGCACCGCCTCGGCGAGCTCGGCCACCGGGACGGCCTCGGCGAGGTCCCGCAGTTCCGCGACGAGCGCGTTGAATCCCGCGATCGCGCTGGACGACCGGGCCGCGAGCCCCGGCACGTCCGCCGGGCGAGCCAGCGCCTGCGGCGAACGCGATCCGCTCCCGCTGCGCGAACGCGGCCACGTACTCCTCGGCCCGGTCGCCGATACCGCGCCTGGGGACGTTCAGCACCCGTCGCAGCGACACCTCGTCCGCCGGGTTGGCGATCAGCCGCAGGTAGGCGAGCAGATCGCGGACCTCGCGCCGTTCGTAGAACCGGACCCCGCCCACCACCCGGTACGGCAGCCCGACCCGGATGAACACCTCCTCGAAGACGCGGGACTGCGCATTGGTCCGGTAAAACACCGCCACCTGACCCGGCGTCGCCTGGCCCACGTCGGTGAGCCGGTCCACTTCCTCGGCCACGAACGCGGCCTCGTCGTGCTCGTTGTCGGCCACGTAGCCGACGATCGGCGGGCCCGCGCCCTGGTCCGACCACAGGTTCTTGGGCTTGCGGCCCTGGTTCTGCGAGACCACCGCGTTGGCCGCGGCCAGGATGTTCTGGGTGGATCGGTAGTTCTGCTCGAGCAGGATGACCTTCGCATCCGGGTAGTCCTGCTCGAACTCCACGATGTTGCGGATGGTGGCGCCGCGGAACGCATAAATCGACTGATCCGCGTCGCCCACCACGCAGAGTTCGGAGGGCGGGAGGGGGTTGCCGGGGCCGTCAGCCGCACTCGTTCGGGAGGAAAAAAGCGGGGAACCACCCGAGACCAGTTCCCTGACCAGGACGTACTGCGCATGGTTGGTGTCCTGGTACTCGTCCACCAGCACGTGCCTGAACCGGCGGCGGTACTGCTCGGCTACCTCCGGCATGGCCTGGAAGAGGTTGACCGTGATCATGATCAGGTCGTCGAAGTCCATCGCGCCGGCCGCGAGCAGGCGGCGCTGGTACTCGCTGTAGGCCTCGGCCAGGGCCTTGTCCCGCGCGGTCCTGGCGCGGGCGGCGAACGTCTCGTGGTCGATCAGCTCGTTCTTCAGGTTCGACACCTGGGCGGCCATCGCCTTCGGCGGGTACTGCTTGGCGTCCAGCTCAAGCTCCCGGCAGGTGAGCGCCATCAGGCGCTGCGAATCCGCCTGATCGTAGATGGAGAACGACGAGGGGTAGCCGAATCGCCTGGCCTCCCGGCGCAGGATGCGCACGCAGGCCGAGTGGAACGTCATCACCCACATCGACCGGGACCGCGGGCCGACCAGCGCGGCCACCCGGGCGGCCATCTCGCCGGCCGCCTTGTTGGTGAAGGTGATGGCCAGGATCTCGTGCGGCGCGACATCGCGCGCGGCGAGCAGGTACGCGATCCGGTGGGTGAGCACGCGGGTCTTCCCCGATCCCGCGCCGGCCACGATGAGCAGCGGACCGCCCTCGTGCACCACGGCAGCGCGCTGCTCCGGATTGAGTCCGTCGAGGAGGGCATCTATTGCGAGTGCGGCCACCTACATAGGGTAGGCGGTTACACCGGCAAAAGCAGTGAACGCAAAGCGCCGCGTCTTCGGCACCGGCCGTAATCATCCGCCATTACCTGCGATAACGCGAGAATATTGGCCCTTGTAACGATGCGCGGTCCTATCGACGGATATACCTTTTTTTCCTTCGGACGATGCCTGTTATGGGCTATTCTGGCCGTCTTGACCGTTGGCTGGGTGCGACGGGGGGCCCTCGTATCCTCACCTCTGAACAATGGGGGTGCCATGGGATCGCGTGGTCGATCCATAAGGCTCCGAATATATTTTCTCGTGGCGATCCCGCTCGTCGCCCTGGTCGGACTGATCGGATATGTGGTCACCACCGCCGTGACCAACGCCGTCAGCCTGGACCGGGCGCCCAACCTGGTCAACGCGACCGCGGTGCCGGCCGTGAACTTCGGCAACCACGTGCAGGCCGAGCGCGCCGCTGCGGTGGTCTACCTCTTCCAGCCCACCGCGGCCAGCCTGCAGGCGTACCAGGCGGCGATAGCGGCGACCGACAAGGCCAAGCCGGCGTTCATGGCCGCCATGACCTCCGGGGCCACCGTCGGCACCGAGACAGCCAGCGGGGTCAAGATGGTCAACGGCATCGTCTCCGGCGTGAACAAACTCCCGGACCTCCGCAACGCCGTCAAGGCGCGGCTCCTCAGCCCGCTGGACGCGCTCGGCTTCTACAGCCAGGGCATGGGGGATGAGGTCACGCTGTTCCTGAACCAGACCGAAAGCGTGGTCGCCAACGACCAGCAGAGCCAGGCCATCGGGCTGATTGCCACCGTGCAGGCCAGGGAGCAGCTCTCGGAGGAGGATGCACTGCTCGCCGGAATGCTGGCCGGGCGGAGGATGTCGCAGAAAGATCACGTCGCGTTCACGCAAATGGCCGCCACCAGGCAGGCCGATATGGCCTACGCGAGTTACATCCTGAACCCGGCGAACCTGGCCACCTACAATGCCATGCTGGCCAAGTCCGGGCCTATGCAGCAGAATCTCACCACTATCGAGCACGCGATCACGGCGGGCACGCCGGTCACCAAGCTGCCGGTCACCCAGGCCCAGTGGCAACAGCTGGCAGGCACGCTGCTCCAGGAGGAGTACGACGGAGGCGTCGCGGTCGCGAACGGCATCCTGGTGGCCGATCACCAGCTGAGCCAGTCGGCCTGGGTCAGGGTCGCCGTCACCAGCGGTGTCGGCCTGATCGGCCTGCTCCTCACCCTGCTGGTCAGCACGCTCGTGGCGCGGAGCATCATCCGCCGCCTGGGCGGCCTGGAGCGCAACGCCCTGCAGCTCGCCGAGGTCCAGCTGCCGGACGTGGTGGGCAGGCTCAGGCGCGGCGAGAACGTCGACGTGAACGCCGAGGCGCCGCCGCTGCGGATCGGCCGCGACGAGATCGGCCGGGTCGGGCAGGCGTTCGACCTGGTCCGGCAGACCGCCATCCGGGCCGCCGTGGACGAAGCCCGGCTGCGGCACGGCCTCAACGACGTGTTCCGCAGCCTGGCCCGGCGCAGCCAGTCGCTGCTGCACCGCCAGCTGGCCCTGCTGGACCAGATGGAACGGCGGGCCTCGGACCCGGAGGCCCTCGATGACCTGTTCCGCCTCGACCACCTGACCACGCGCATGCGCCGTCACGCGGAAGGCCTGGTCATCCTGGCCGGCGCGCCGCCGGGGCGGGGCTGGAGCAGCCCGGTCCGGATGGTCGACGTGATGCGCGGCGCCATCGCCGAGGTCGAGGACTACGCTCGGGTGTCGGTCGCGACCCGGAGCCAGGCGGCGCTGGCCGGCTCCGCCGTGGCGGACGTCATCCACCTGCTGGCCGAGCTCATCGAGAATGCCACCACGCTGTCGCCGCCGTACACCTCGGTGCGCGTGTCCGGGGACACGGTCGCCAACGGGTTCGCGATCGAGGTCGAGGACCGCGGCCTCGGGATGAGCCCATCGCGGCTGGCCGAGCTCAACGACCGGCTGGCCAACCCGCCGGAGTTCAACCCATCCGACAGCGAGCAGCTCGGCCTGTTCGTGGTCAGCCAGCTGGCCAAGCGGCACGGGATCCGGGTGACGCTGAAGGCCTCCCCGTTTGGCGGCACCGCCGCCATCGTGCTGATACCGCGGCACCTGGTGGTGACCGAAGAGGCATTCCGGGCCGGGCTGCCCGGCGAGCCTGCCTCGGTCACCGTGACTCAGCTCACCGCCAACGGCAACCAGACCGTCCCGGCCCAACTGGGCGACTCCGGGTTCGCCGAGCTCGGCGCCCTGCCCGGGCTGGCCCAGACACCTGGGGTCCGCATCTCGGGCCCGCTGCGCCGTTCGCAGGGGATCATCCCGGAGCGGCCCGAACACGGCGCGCAGGCCGCACCCGCACCCGCACCCGCGCTCGGCGCGGCGAACGGCGCAGCCGACCGAGGGCCCGACGACCTGCCCCGGCGCCACCACGACCAGCCGCGGACACCGGCTGACGGCGGCCGGGTGCCGAACGGGTCCGGTGTGATGCCAAACAGCGCATTGCCCTCCCCTTTCGACGTGTTCACGCCGCAGCCCGCCCCGGGAGCCGACGAGACGCCCGGGGCGGCGAACACCGGGCGCGGGCGCAGGCCCGGCGCGCCGTACCCGGCGAGCGGTTCGCCGCCTTATCCGGGCTCGGGGACGGTACCAGGCCCGGAGCCCGCGGCCGGTCCCGGCGCCTCCCCGTTCCCCGGAACCGGCTCGGCTCCCTTCCCCGGTAGTGGCTTCGCGTACCCCGGTCCCGTGCCGTTTGCGGACCAGCCGGCGCCGTTCCCCGGCTGGACCCTGCGTACTACGTCCGGGGCAGCCGGCGGGCGGACCGCACCAGGCCCGGCTGCCGCGGCCACCCCGATGACCCCGATGACCCCGGTGGCCTCGTCCCGGCCGGGGCCGGTCTCCGGGCCGCCCTGGGAGCTCTCCCGTGCTACCGGGCCGCTTCCCGCGGTACCCGGCGGATCCGGGCCCGGGTCTGCGGGTCCCGGCCCGGACGAGCCGGACGCCGGCGCCAGCGGGCTGCCGCGCCGGGTGAGGCAGGCGAGCCTGGCGCCCCAGCTTCGCGAGAGCCCGCCGCCGCGCCGGACCACGGTGGCCAGCGTCGGGCTATCCGGCGGATCCAATGGACCCACGGGATCTTCTGGGCCTACGGGACCAAACCCGGCCGAGGTCCGCCAGACCATGTCGGCGCTGCAGCGCGGCTGGCAGGAGGGCCGCTCCCAGCGCCTGGCCGAGCAGGCGCCGGGTGGGCCGCCGGGTGCGACCCCCGCGGCTGGCCCGGCCGGTCCCGGCACATCCCCCGGCGGCGTGGGCCACGATTCGACCGCGAATGAGGAGAAACGTGGGGACTCCGATGGATCCTGACGGGAGCGCGCCCGGAAGTGCGCCCGCGGGCCCGGCCGGGCAGGCGGGCCAGCTCGACTGGCTGCTCGATGACCTCGTACGGCGGGTCGGGCACGTGACTAAGGCCGTCATCTTGTCTCAGGACGGCATGGCGCTCGGCGCGTCGGAGACGCTGGGCCGCGACGACGCGGAGCACCTGGCCGCGCTGGCAGCCGGGTTCCAGTCGCTGGCTCGCGGCGCCGAACGGCATTTCGGCGGCGGCGGCGGGGTCCGGCAGACGGTCGTCGAGATGGAAGCGGGATTCCTGCTGGTGGCCGCCGCAGGCAGTGGCAGCTGCCTGGCCGTCATCGCCGAACAGGGTGCGGACCTCGGCCTGGTGGCCTATGAGATGGCCATCCTGGTCCGCAGGACCGGCGAGCACATCCGGGTCAACACGCGCGCGTCCGCGCTCAGCGGCTGGGGCTAAGACGCCATGCCGTCTCACGATGAACGGTGGCTAGACGCCGAAGCCGGTCCCGTGGTCCGGCCCTATGCCCTGACCCAGGGCCGGACCAGGCACACCGGGGCTTCGTTCGACCTGGTCGCGACCGTCAAGGCCACGCAGGCAGCGATCACCGATCCAGGCTCGCTGGCCCCCGAGCACATGAGCGTCCTGCAGCTCACCCGCACGCCGACCACCGTGGCGGATATCGCCTCGGACGTCGATCTCCCGCTCGGGGTCGTCCGGATCATCCTCGCCGACTTGCGGGAGCTCGGCCTGGTCGCGATCCGCACGCCGGTCGTGATGGCCGAGAGGATCGACAAGCACACTCTCAGGGAGGTCCTCAATGGACTACGGGGTCTGTGATCCCGCCGGCGGGAACCCAAGGAGCCAAACCCAGCACCGCGCCATAAAGATCCTGCTGGCCGGGGGTTTCGGCGTGGGCAAGACCACGCTTGTCGGCGCCGTCAGCGAGATCAGGCCGCTGCGGACCGAGGAACCCCTCACCGAGGGCAGCCTGCGCACCGACAACACGGCCGGGGTCGAAGGGAAGACCACCACGACGGTCGCGATGGATTTCGGCCGGATCAGCCTGCGCAGCGACCTGGTGCTCTATCTGTTTGGCACGCCCGGCCAGCAGCGGTTCTGGTTCATGTGGGACGAGCTCGCTATCGGGGCACTCGGCGCGGTGGTCCTCGCCGACACCCGG
Organism: uncultured Actinomycetes bacterium; assembly: GCA_963800415.1. GTDB lineage: Bacteria > Actinomycetota > Actinomycetes > Streptosporangiales > Streptosporangiaceae > Palsa-504. The sequence goes on along the minus strand of CAWDBS010000058.1, from coordinate 38,264 downwards.
CGGCTGGCCGACAGCTTCCCCGCCATCGACTACTTCGAGCGCAGGGCCATACCGTTCATCGTGGCGCTTAACTGCTTCGACGGCGCCCGCAGGTACGAGACGGAAGACGTCAGGATGGCCCTGGACCTGGAGCCGGAGCTGCCGATCGTCCTGTGCGACGCGCGCAGCAAGGATTCGGCCAAGGACGTGCTCATCACCCTGGTCGAGCACGTCCTGATGACCGCGGCCGAGGAGCCGCTCTCCGGGATCGCCTAGTTCTCAGGGCTCACGGAGCACGGCCCAGACCGCCTTGCCGTGCCCGGCGATGGGGCTCCAGCCCCACACGTGGCTCAGCGCGCCGACGATCTGCAGGCCGCGCCCGCTCTCCCCGCCCCAGTCGGGTTGCCTGGGCATGGGCGTCTCGTTGCCCGGATCGACCACGGCCAGCATGACCTCGCCGGACCGCCTGAGCATGCACAGCCGCAGCACGGTCCCGCCCCCGGGACTGGTGCGCGACAGGCCCGCCCGCGTCCCGTGCAGAACGGCGTTGACGACCAGCTCATCGACGATCATCTCGGCGTCGTCCGCCAGCGCTTCCAGACCCCAGCAGGTCAGCAGTTCCCGGACGAAGCGGCGGGCGGTCCTGGCCTCCTCCGGCCGGGCGCTCAGCGCCCGGGTGGTCACCGCCGGGGTCTCCCACCAGGCCGAAGGCACCGGCAGTAGCCGTGGCATGCCGTCACCGACCGTGGGCCAGGCGATGCTGACTTCCTCGTCGTCATCCCCGCTACCGGCAGCGACACTGAGATGCGCCAACGCACCAGCTTCCTGCATGTCATTGGGCACGAAAACCCTTGCCCATCACGGTGGTTAACTGCGTGCTAAAAGACATGCTGCCTGATATATTGTGCAAATGCAAGACCAGATGCACGTTCATTCGCTTTGTGCACAGGTCTCCGGATAGGCGCACGGGGGCCGGCGGACAGGCGGAACGCATCAGGCAACTTGCTCACCAGTTGCTAACTGGAGGCTACAGCGAGTGAATTACCACGGCCTGACATGCGTTACCCTGCCGGAAGGGGATAAACATGGTCATTACTTATAACGGGATGCTCGCCGCCGAACTCGGGGACGTGTGCTGGCAGAAGAGCTGGCACAGCAACCCGAACGGGGAGTGCGTCGAGCTGGCCGCGCTGCCGACCGGTGAGATCGCGATGCGCAACTCCCGTTTCCCGGCAGGCCCCGTCTTGCTCTACACTCAGGCAGAGATCACCGCGTTCCTGGCAGGAGCCAAGGATGGGGAATTTGACCATCTAGCGGCAAGGCGAACCAGCTTACTCGCCAGTAGCAGCGCTACCGTCAGGCACGCGGCGACTCGAGAGCAGCAGCCTGGCTAACCGGTACCCCGTGACCTGGGTAAACGCGGAGGGATTGAGGCATCTGTTGAATTGTCACACATCCCTCTTCCGTAAGCGTGAGACCACATGGGAGACTGGTCCACACCCCGCCAGGATCTAGAGTGCGACGATGCGAGGAGTGCCGATGGTCTCGTCTGAAGACTCGGCCTGGGATGTACCCCCCAGCATTTTTGGCACGCGCGCGGGCGGCCCGACGGTCCAGCGCCTGGTCCTCGGCAGCCAGCTGCACCGGCTGCGCGAGTCGCGCGGGATTACCGCCGAGCAGGCGGCCGAGGCTATCCGCGGTTCGCACTCCAAGATCAGCCGCATGGAACACGGCCGCGTAGGCTTTAAGGAGCGCGATGTGGGCGACCTCCTTACCCTCTACGGCGTGACCGACAGCGAGGAGCGAGCCGCACTGCTGAACCTGGCCCGGGAAGCGAATACCCCCGGCTGGTGGCATGCCTACTCCGACATCCTGCCCGCCTGGCTCGAGCCCTTCGTGGGCCTGGAAGCGGCGGCCTCGGTCATCCGGACCTATCAGATCCAGCTCGTGCCCGGGCTGCTGCAGACGGAAAGCTACGCCCGCGCGCTGATCCGCCAGGGTTCCGCCGCCTCAGAGGAGGAGATCGCACGCCGGGGCGAGCTGCGGGCCAGCCGCCAGGAGATCCTCCGCAGGCCCGACGCGCCGCAGCTGTGGGTCGTCGTCGACGAGGGTGCGCTGCGCCGCCCGGTCGGCAGCAAGGAAATCGTCCGCGACCAGCTGAAGTACCTCATCGAGGTGACGGATCACCCGGCGGTGACGCTGCAGATCCTGCCGTTCAGCACCGGCGCGCACTCGGCCATGGGCGGCCCGTTCACCATCCTCCGGTTCGCCGAGCCCGACCTGCAGGACGTCGTGTACATCGAGCAGCTGACCAGCGCGCTCTATCTGGACAAGCCGGTCGAGGTCGACAGCTACCTCGAGGTCATGGAGCAGCTCTGCCTCCAGGCCGAGCCGGCGTCCAACACCGCTACGGTGCTCCAGCAGATCCTCTCCGAGACCTGATCTCAGGCTCCTGCTGACCCGCGGGGCGACCCTGCGGGCATACCCGGCGTGCGCTCCTCGCAGGCCCACGGCGAGCCGTAATCATTCAGCAGGTCCAGGAACGGCCGGGGCGGCAGCGCCTCGGGGCCGAGCACCCCGGCTCCGGACCAGGCACCCGAGTCGATCAGCTCCAGCGCGACTACCGGGTTCACCGCCGTCTGCCAGACCACTGCCTGGGATCCGTATTCGGCCATCGACCAGGCGTTGTCGACCACGTGGTAGAGGTACACCTCCCGCGGCGCGCCGTCCGCGCCCGTCCCGGTCACCCAGGTGCCCGCGCAGGTCAGGCCGCTCATCTTGTCGCCCAGGGCGGCCGGATCGGGCAGGCAGGCCGCCACCACGTCACGCGGCGACACGCTCGCGGTTCCGACCTGCACCGGGTCGGTGGAGTCCAGGCCGAGCTTGTGCAGGGTCCGCAGCACGCCGATGAACTCCGAGCCGAGGCCGTATTTGAAGGTGACCCGCTGCGCCTCGATCCACCGCGGCATCAGCAGCACCTCTTCGTGCTCCACGTTCACGCACTCCACCGGGCCGATGCCGGCCGGGAAGGTGAAGATCTCGGGCTCGCTGAACGGCTCGGTGGTGAACCAGCCGCGGCCGCGTTCCCAGACCACCGGCGGGTTCAGGCACTCCTCGATCGTGGTCCAGATGGAGAAGGTGGGAGCGAAATCGTACCCGGCCACCTCGAGGTTCGCCCCGTCCCGGACGCCGAGCTCGGCGATCTCGCCGAACAGCTCATCGGCGGCGTACCGGGCGAACACGTCGGACAGTCCCGGCTCCACGCCCATTCCGGCCAGCGCCAGCTTCCCTGACCGCTCCCATTCCGGCGCCATCGCGAACTGCTCGTCGCCGAGCTTGACGCCGGTCTGACGATACGGGTCGCCGGGATGGGGGTACGACAGCGACATCGCCATGTCCAGGTAGTGGGTGCCCGCCTGGAGCGCGGCACGGAATAGCGGCATCACGAAACGCGGATCCGTGGCGTTCATGAGCACATCGCAACGGTGCTCGGTGAGCAGGCCGGCGGTGGCCTGCTCGTCACGCGCGTCCAGTTGCACGGCCTCGTACCCGTCGCGGGCCGCCGCGGCGCGCTGCGCCCGGCCCAGGTCGTAGTCGGCGATGACCAGCTCAGCGAACGGGCGGCGGGCGGCAATCCGGGCAAATGCCGCGCCGACGCCACCTGCGCCCACCAGGAGTATGCGCATGGGCCGATCCTAGACCTTCGCGATCCGGCTGACGAGACCAGCCGTGATATCTAGCCGTTACTACGGATATCGTTGCCGCAAAGCGGAATTCATGCTAGAACCGTAGCATCATGGGTGCTGATACCGTTGTCACGCCCCGGTGCTCACATCGTGTCATCAGGTCCGCCGGTCCGGCGGACCGCTTGCCGGGTCCCGGCCGCGCCGGGTCGAAGCCAGGAGGGTGAGACATGGCCACCACCGCGTCGGCACAACCCACGGAACAGTCCACCGACAAGGGCCTGAAATCAGGCGCCCTCGGCCTGGTCTCCAGCGTCGTCATGGGGGTGGCCTCGACCGCCCCCGCCTACAGCCTCGCGGCCACCCTCGCCTTCGTGGTCGGCCTCGTCGGCTTCCACGCTCCGGCGGTCGCGGTGCTCGCGTTCGTGCCGATGCTGTTCTGCTCCATCGGCTACAGCGAGATGAACAAGGCGGACCCGGACTGCGGCACCACGTTCACGTGGGCGACCCGGGCATTCGGGCCGAAGACCGGCTGGGCCGGCGGCTGGGGCATCGTCGCCGCCGACGTCCTGGTCATGGCGAGCCTCGCGCAGGTGGCCGGCCAGTACGTGTTCCTCCTGTTCGGCGCCGACGGCATCGGCTCGAATCCGGCCAGCGGCTGGGTGCTGCTCGTCGGCATCATCTGGATCGTCGCGATGACCTACATCTGCTACCGCGGCATCGAGGTTTCCGCGAACTTCCAGAAGGTGCTGCTGTCCATCGAGGTCGTCATGCTGCTGGTGCTGTCGATGACCGCGCTGGTGCGGGTCGGCACCGGGCACCACCCGGCCGGTTCGGTCCACCCGAGCCTGAGCTGGCTCAGCCCCTTCAACCTCGGCGGCATCCAGGCCTTCGTCGGCGGGCTCATACTCATGCTGTTCATCTACTGGGGCTGGGACACCGCGGTCTCGGTCAACGAGGAGACCAAGGACAAGAACAAGACCCCGGGCCAGGCGGCGATCATCTCCACCGTGCTGCTGCTCGTCACCTACGCGATCGTGATCTTCTCCGTGCTGTCCTTCGCCGGGATCGGCGACAAGGGGATCGGCCTGAACAACCCGAACAACGCCGGCGACGTGCTCTCGGTGCTCGGCAGCGCCATCTTCGGCGGCGGCGGTTTCGGCACCTTCCTGAGCCGGCTGCTGATCCTGATGGTGCTCAGCTCGGCTGCCGCCTCCACCCAGACGACGATCCTGCCGACCGCGCGCACCACCCTGTCGATGGCGGCCTACAAGGCGCTGCCCAAGGCGTTCTCCAAGATCCACCCGAAGTACCTGACGCCGACCGTGTCCACCATCGTGATGGGGGTGGTCTCCATCGCGCTCTACGTACCGATGAACTACATCTCGGGCGGCAGTGTCATCGCCGACGCGGTGACCGCGATCGGCTTCTACATCGCCTTCTACTACGGGCTCACCGGCTTCTCCTGCGTGTGGTACTACCGCAAGAGCCTGACCAAGAACATGCGTGACCTGTGGATGCGGGGCATCATCCCGCTGCTCGGCGGCCTGATCATGTACGCCGCGGGCGCGTACAGCCTGTGGGAGGACTGGGACGTCGGCACCGGCAACAGCTCCACCTCGTTCAAGCTGCCGTTCTACCCGAACTGGCACGTCGGCGGCGCCTTCATGATCATCTTCCTGTCGGCGCTGGCCGGGCTGCTGGCGTTCACCTTCATGCGGCTGACCGCGCCCGCGTTCTTCAGGAAGGAAACCCTCACCAGGGCCACCCCGACCCTGGTCCCCGATGAATAGTCCGCCGCAGCGGTCCGGGATGCGCCGCGGCCAGGCCGCTCGTCCCCTCTAGGATGGCGGGCGTGCTCGATGACGCCCAGATCGGCCGGGTGCTTTCCATCACGGCCCACCCCGACGATGTTGACTTCGCCGCCGCGGGAACCGTCGCGCGCTGGACGGAAGCCGGGATCGAGGTGGTCTACTGCGTGGTGACCGACGGCGACGCCGGCGGTTTCGACGAGGACTTCCCCCGGGACGAGATGCCGGCCCTGCGCCGGGCCGAGCAGGTGGCCGCGGCGAAGTGCGTCGGGGTGCATGACGTGCGCTTCCTCGGCTATCCGGACGGCCGGGTGGAGGCCACCCTGGACCTGCGCCGGGACCTGGCCCGGGTGATCAGGCAGGTCCGCCCCGATCGCGTGCTCTGCCCCAGCCCGGAGCGGAGCTACGCCCGGATCGGGATCGGCCATCCCGACCACCGCGCGGTGGGCTCGGCGGCCCTGGACGCCGTGTACCCGGACGCGCGGAACCCGTTCGCGTTCCCTGAGCTGCGCGAGCGCGAATCGCTGGCCGCCTGGACCGTGCGCGAGGTCTGGATCGCCGCCGGACCCGACCCGAACCACTACGTGGACGTGACCGCGACCTTCCCGCGCAAGATCGCGGCGCTGCGCGCCCACGAGAGCCAGACCGGGCACATGGAGGACCTGACCGAGCGGCTGAAGACCCGGCTGGCCAGCACGGCCCGGCTGGCCGGCCTGCCCGAGGGCCACCTGGCCGAGAGCTTCCGGGTGCTGGACACCGCCTGAGCCGCGGGCCCCGGCCGACCCGGGCGGAAGCCCTCCGGGACCGCTGGTGTTTTTGCTGACGCGGACCGATACCGGGCATAATTCACTGATTGATTCCAGCCAGAGAGAGCTGACAGACCATGAGCATGGAGATGGACCACTCCTTCACCGTCCCCGTTTCGCCGGACCGAGCGTGGGACGTGCTGCTCGACGTGAAAGGGATCGCGCCGTGCATGCCCGGCGCCACCGTCGAGGAGTTCGACGGTGAGGTGGTCACCGGGCGGATAAAAGTCAAGGTCGGCCCGGTGTCGCTCACCTACCGCGGGACCGCGAAATTCATCGAGCGCGACCCGGCCGCGCAGGTAGTGGTGGTGGAGGCGTCCGGCAAGGAGACCCGCGGCGCGGGCACCGCCTCGGCGACCGTCCGGGCGTCGCTGGAGCCTGAATCGTCCGGCCAGGCGACCAAGGTCACCATGCACACGACGATGAACGTGACCGGCCGGCCAGCCCAGTTCGGCCGCGGCGTGATGGTCGAGGTCGGCGGCAAGCTGGTGGAGAAGTTCGCCGATAACCTGGCCCAGCTGATATCCGGCGGCGGCGCGGCAACCGGTGCCGCCGCCGCGGACGCCACCGCCGCGGACGCCACCGCCGCGGACGCCACCGCCACGGACGGCGCGAGCGCCGGGCCGGCCACCGCCACGACGGCGGAGGGCGAGCCGGGCAGCGCCGAGCGGACGCCGACGGTCCCTGTTCCCGTCGTGAGCACCGTTTCGGCCCCGCCCGCCCAGGAAGACGACGACTCCATCAACCTGGTCAGGCTGGTCGGCCCGGCGATCCTCAAGCGGGTCATCCCGGTCGCGGTCGCCGCGGCCGCCGTCACCGGACTCGCCCTGCTCGGCCGGCGTTTCTGGCACCTGCGCCACCGGGACAAGGCCTAGCACTCATCGTGGATCGCCGCAGCGATGGTTCACCTGGGCGCTGGCCTGTCCGGCCGGGCATCGACCAGGAAAGGCATCAGCGCCGGATCGACGGAGGCCATGGACGAATCCGATGGGATTCTCAGGCCGAGCAATAGGACCAGCACGCCGGGGATGAAGGCCGCGGCGCTGGACACTACGACCCCGGCCACCGTGAGCCCGCTCCCGGACAACAGGACCACGGGCCGCCAGTGGGTCCGCACGGCGCGCGGGAGATGCATCAGGCCGATGACTGCGAACAGCACACCAGTCCGGATCCACCAGCGGATCCGGCTCGTGCGGGCCGGCCGCCTGGACCTCGGGGCACCGTAGCTGCCGGCCGGCCCGGCGGAAGAATTCCACACCACCAGGTTCCGCCGATGCGACCGGCGTTTCATCGCGGCCTCCTGCACCCGGCTCCGCTCTGTGCCCTCAGATATGCTTGTGCGTTCTTCGGCAGCGTGCCGGCGAGCCACGATGATGCTCCGGCTAGCGGACGACCACTTCGGTGACGGGGAGGGAGGAGTCCGCGGGCAGGTCGAGCGGGGACGGCGCTAGGCCGCGGGACACGATCTCCGCGCCGAGGGCAGCGACCATCGCGCCGTTATCGGTGCACAGCCCCGGTCGCGGCACGCGCAGCTTGATGCCGGCCGCGGCGCAGCGTTCGGCGGCGAGCGAGCGCAGCCGGGAGTTGGCCGCCACGCCGCCGCCGATGATGAGATCGGTGACGTCGTGCCGCTGGCAGGCCTGAACGGCCTTGCGGGTGAGCACGTCGGCCACCGCCTCCTGGAAGGAGGCGGCGACGTCCTGGGCGCGGACCGGCTCCCCGGCGGCTTGCCGTGCTTCCACCCAGCGGGCCACCGCCGTCTTCAGGCCGGCGAAGGAGAAGTCGAGCGTGCCGTCGTGGTACTTGCCCCGGGGGAAGGCGATCGCGGCGGGATCGCCGTCGCGGGCCGCCTTGTCGATCGGCGGCCCGCCGGGGAACGGCATGCCCAGCACCCGGGCCACCTTGTCATACGCCTCGCCGGCCGCGTCGTCGATGGTGGCCCCGAGCGGGATGACTTCCTGCGCCACGTCCGGCACGAGCAGCAGCGAGGAATGCCCGCCGGACACCAGCAGGGCCACCGCAGGCGACGGCAGCGTGCCGTGTTCCAGCTGATCGACGGCGATGTGCGCGGCCAGGTGATTGACCCCGTACAGCGGCTTGCCCAGCGCCAGGGCGTACGCCTTGGCCGCGGCCACCCCGACGAGCAGGGCCCCGGCCAGCCCCGGTCCCGCGGTGACGGCCACGGCATCGATCTCGGCGGGCCGGACTCCCGCGGTCGCGAGCGCCCGGTCGAAGGTGGGGATCATCGCCTCCAGGTGCGCCCGGCTGGCCACCTCGGGCACCACGCCGCCGAACCGCGCGTGCTGCTCAACGCTCGAGGCGACGGCATCGGCGAGCAGGTCGTGGCCGCGGACCAGCCCGACGCCGGTCTCGTCACAGGAGGTCTCGATGCCTAGCACCAGCGGCGACGCCATCACGCGAGCGCCTTCCGCATGACCACGGCGTCGACACCGGACGGCTGGTAGTAACCACGCCGGATCCCGACCTCGGCGAACCCGTGGCGCAGGTACAGCCGCCTGGCCCTGGAGTTGTCCTCCCGCACCTCGAGCAAGACCTCCTCGTAACCGCGCTTTTCCGCCTCGTCGACGAGCGCCGTGAGCAATGCAGTCCCGGTCCCTTCACCCCAGCAGGCCGGCTTCACCGCCAGCGTCACCACATCCGCCTGTGACCCGCCAGTGAACATCATCCCGGCATACCCGAGCAGGGTGTCGCCCTGCTTGGCCACCAGGTAGAGCCGGCGCGAGGGCGGCTGCGCGAACTCCGCCGCGAACATCTCCGGGGTCCATGCGTCCTCGGGGAAGAGCTCTTGCTCCAGGGCCATGACCGCGGCCATGTCGGCCCTGCTCATCTCCCGCAGCCGCACCGCACTGCCCTCGTCCGGCCAGGCGTTCACGACGGCGTGACCCGCTTGGGCGGCCCGGGCTCCCGGGCGTCCGGGCGCCGCAGGTAGAGCGGCTCCGCGGCCAGCAACGGCACAGGCGGAGACGGGACGACGGCCGGCCCGCCGAGCTGTCCCGGCACGATCGTGCCCCCCGCTATCGCGCCCGCCACAATCGCACAGAGCGTCCGGGCGTCCGGGTACGCAGGCCCGATGACCTCGCCGAACGCCTCCGGGTACAGCTGCCCCCCAGTCCCGGCCACGGCGAGCCCGGCAGCCCCTGGGATCGAGCCGGCGCTGCCGACCAGGGGACCCTCCAGGCGCCCGCCGGCGGCGTTGTACCTGGCCCAGTAGACCTCCTTGCGGCGCGCGTCGGTCGCCACCAGGAATTCCCGCCGCGGCGGTCCGGCGGACGCCGTGTCGGCGGCGATGACATCCAGGGAGCACACCCCGTGCACGGGGATGCCGAGCACGGCCCCGAGCACCCTGGCGGTCACCACGCCGACCCGCAGCCCGGTGTAGGGACCGGGACCGACCCCGACCGCGACCGCGACCAGATCCGCGCGTGACGCGCCCGCATCGGCCAGGACCTTCGCGATCATCGGCGCGAGCAGCTCGCCATGGCGCCGGCTATCGGCGGCGAATGCCTCGGAAACGACTCGCTCCCCGTCATGCAAGGCCACGCTCACCGCCGGGGTCGCGGTATCAAAACCCACCACAAGCACGCCGCCCAGCCTAGTAGGCGCGCGGCGTGGCCGGGCCACACCGCGGCGCCCGGCGGCCCCCGGGCCAGCACAGCCGGGCCAGCACAGCCGGGCCAGCACAGCCGGGCCAGCACAGCCGGGCCAGCACAGCCGGAGCCAGCGCAGCCGGAGCCAGTGCAGCGGAGCTAGTGCAGCGGAGCTAGTGCAGCGGAGCTAGTGCAGCGAGGCCTCCGCCGCCCGGGCGAACGCCATGGCCGCCGTCGCCAGCTCGGCCTGGGACACCGGCCCGTAGGTCCCGCTGTTGGAATGCGCGAGCCCGTTCAGGATCGCCGTCACGACCACGTTGTGGTAGCGCACCACGACGGTGGCGACGTCGGTTACCGCGCCGCCGACGCGGTACACCTGCACCGCGCTGAACTCCTGGTTCCCGAGTCCGGACAGGATCCGGACCGTGGCCCGCGGGGCCGGGGAGTGCTTGGGCGGGGCCTGCATGTTCTGCAGCGCCAGGTCATAGGCGTCGGTCGCGGCCCGGGTAGCGCTGCCGTCGCCGCTGGCCAGGCCGTTCGGCGCGTACGCGAGCAGGTTGAGCTCCATCAGCCGGTACAGCGGCGGCTTGTCGATGGTCCAGTTGCAGGCCGATTCGGCCGACCCGTTGACCGGCAGCGGCGAGGCCACCTTGGGCGTGCCCGGCAGGTACTGCCGCACGGTGGCAGCGGGCACCGCGCGGCACGCGTCGGGCACCTGGCGCAGCTCGCCCGGCTGGAAGGTGGTGATGAGCGCGCCGGGCGTAACCGCCGCCGGACCCGGCCTGCCACCGGTCAGCAGCACCACCGCGAGCACGGCGCCCGCCACCACGACCAGGCTGGCCGCCATGACGAACCACCGCCGCCGCCTGCGCGCCGCGGCCCGCAGGGCGCGGCTGCCGGGCCCGCGCGGCCGGGGCGGCGGCACGTCCTCCTCGGCGTCCGCCTCGGGCCCGGCCCATTGGGCCCACTGCGGCACCGGCTCGTCCTGACCCGGGTCGGAGACCCGGCGCGGACCGGCGAGGTCCCGGGAATCGGCGCGGTCCGGGCCGTCGGGACCGGCGGCACGGGCGCCAGAGCCGCCGAAGCCACCGCCGGGACCCTCAGGGCGGCTCCCAGGGCCGCCGGGACCGCCAGGACGGCCAGAACCACCAGCGCCCGCGGGACGGCCACCAGGGCCACCAGGGACGCCGGGGCGTCCGGGACCAGCCGGATGGCCTGCGCCCGGGGCCCGGTGCGAGCGCGCCGGACGAACCGGAGGCAGGTTTGCCCACGGCGGCGGGTCATCGTCGTCGCGGTCCGGACGATAGGACCTGGCCGGCGGGCGAAGCGGCGGGAACTCCTGCTCGGGCACGGCGCGCCTCCGGGTTCGGGGTACGGTACGTAACGGCGCGATACGCGAAACTGGGATCAGTACAGCGGAACTATAAACGATGTACGGCGCCGGTGAACGCACCACGCCATCTACTGCCATGACCAATTAGCCGGACAGTCCGCATCTCGCTGTCCGAATCGGGCTCGATCGAGATCTCGAGGCGGTCCTCGGCGAGGCCTTCGGCCAGACCCGAGCCCCATTCCACGACGGTGACGGCGCTGGCCGCGTCGGTGTCCAGATCCAGGTCGTCCACCTCGGCGATGCTGCCCAGACGGTAGGCGTCCGCGTGCACCAGGGCCGGCCCTGACCCGGCCACGACCGGATGCACCCGCGCGATGACGAAGGTCGGCGAGGTGACCGGGCCGCGCACGCCGAGCCCGGCGCCGATGCCCTGCACCAGCGTGGTCTTGCCGGCGCCGAGCGGGCCGGCCAGGATCACCAGGTCCCCGGCCCGGAGCAGCGCCGCCAGGCGCCGGCCGAGGTCGCGCATCTCCGCGTCGGTGGCGATCCGCAGGTCGGCGGGCGGGAAACCCGGTTCGTTCGGGATCATCAATGGCCACCCCCCGGATAGGTTCTCGGGACCCTGGCCCCGATGCCCGTGGCGATGTCATAGGAGATGGTGCCGAGCGCCTCGCCCCACTCCTGTGCGGTCGGCTCGCCGCCGTCCCCGGGGCCGAACAGCACCACCTCATCGCCGGCCGCGGCCGGCTCGTCGCCGAAGTCCACGACGAACTGGTCCATGCAGACCGTGCCCGCGATCGGCCAGCGGCGGCCGCGCGCGCTGACCAGCGGCAGGCCGGCCGCGCCCCGCGGCACCCCGTCCGCGTAGCCGAGGGGCACCAGGCCGAGGGTGGTCTCGCGGGATGTCACGTACCGGTGGCCGTAGGAGACGCCGGTGCCCGCGGGCACCCGCTTGACCATGGCCAGCCGGGCGCGCAGCGTCATCGCCGGGCGCAGCCACGACGGCGCGCCGCCGGGCAGGGTGGACAGGCCGTAGATGGCCCCGCCGACGCGCACCAGGTCCAGCCGGGATTCCGGGACGGTCAGCGCGGCGGCGGTGTTCGCGATGTGCCTGACCCCGGGCGTGAGGCCGGCCTTCTCGGCGGCCGTGACCGCGTTGGTGAACGCGGTGAGCTGGGCGGCGATCGACGGGTGCCCGGGGATGTCGGCGCAGGCGAAGTGCGACCACACGCCCGTCACCCGGACCGAGCCGCGGGCCTGGGCGTCCAGGGCGGCCGCCACCACCTCCGGCCAGTCCGCCGGGGTGGCGCCGCCCCGGCTCAGCCCGGTGTCGGCCTCGAGGTGCAGCCGGGCCGGGACGCCCGCCCGGACGGCCGCGGCCTCGATCCTCGCGACGAACGCTGCCGAGCCGGCCGTGACGTCGACGTCGTGGCGGACCGCCTCGGCGGGGTCGCCGAAGGCCATCAGGCACAGCACCGGCGCGGTGATCCCGGCCTGCCGGAGCGTGACCGCCTCGGCCAGGTCGGCGACGCCCAGCCAGCTGGCCCCGCCGGCCAGCGCCGCCCGGGCGGCCGGGACCAGCCCGTGGCCGTACCCGTCGGCCTTCACCGCGGCCATCACCTGGCTGCCGCGCACCAGCGCGCGCAGCGCGGCGACGTTGCGGGTGATCGCGCCGGGGTCGACGACAGCCTGCCGGTCCATGGCGGTCACAGTGCCTCCTATAAGACCTATAGGCTCCGGAACGCGGCCGGCAGCGCCCGGACCAGATCCGAGGCTCCGATCGGAGCCTGGCCGGTCCCGTCGGGAGACCCGGCGGCGAGCCGCCCGGCCAGGCCGTGCAGGTAGGCGGCCGCCAGGCCGGCTTGAGCGGGCGCCAGGCCCTGCGCGAGCAGCGCACCGGCCAACCCGGACAGCACGTCGCCGCTGCCCGCGGTGGCGAGCCACGGCGTGCCGGTGGGATTCACCAGGACGGGTTCGTCGTCCGGCGGCGCGATGACCGTCGTCGAGCCCTTCAGCAGCACCGTGACGCCCAGCTCGCCGGCCGCCCGGCGGGCGTGCTCCAGCCTGCGCGCCTGCACGCTCCCCGGGTCGGTGCCGAGCAGCCGGGCCAGCTCGCCGGCGTGCGGCGTGATCAGCGTCGGTGCCGACCCCTTGGGTCGCGGCAGCAGCCCCGTGGCCTGGCTGAGGATGGTCAGCCCGTCCGCGTCCACCAGCGCGGGCAGGTCGGTGCCGAGCACCGCCGCCAGCCGCGCCGCGGCATCCTGGCCGGTGCCCATGCCCGGGCCGGCCACCCATGCCTGGACCCGGCCGACCGAGCCGACCAGGTCCCAGTCGCCCTCGTCCGGGTACGCGGTGATCACGGTCTCCGGCCACGCCTGCCGCACCACCGCGGCGGCGACGTCCGCGGTGACCACCCGGACCATGCCCGCCCCGCCGCGCACCGCCCCGCCGGTGGCGAGCAGCGCCGCCCCGGTGAAGCGGTCGCTGCCGGCCAGCAGGCCGAGCACGCCCCGGCGGTACTTGTCCGATTCGGCCCCCGGGCGGGGCAGCAGCTCGCCGATGTCGTCCCGCTGCGGCGCCCGGGCGCACGGCCGGTCCGTCAGGTACGGGCCCAGGCCGATGTCGACGAGCTCGACGGCCCCGGCGTGGCTGGCCCCCGGGTCGATCAGCAAGCCGGGCTTGATCACCCCGAACGTCACGGTGACGTCGGCCCGGACCGCCGGGCCGTCGACCGCCCCGGTGTCGGCGTCGATGCCGCTCGGCAGGTCCACCGCCACCACGGTCGCGCCGGCCTGCCTGGCCCGAGCGGCCTGCCGGGCCAGGCCGGCGAACGGCTCCCGCAGGCCGCCCCGTCCGCCGATGCCGAGCAGGCCGTCGAGGATCAGGTCGGCGCGGCTGATCAGGCCAGCATGAGCACCGGGATCGCCGGACACCCGGCCGCCCGCGGCGCGCAGCGCGGCGCTGCCGCCCGGGTGGGCCTGAGACCCGGCCGTGATCGCGGTGACGGCCGCGCCGCGGCGGGCCAGCCGGGCCCCGGCGTAGAGCGCGTCGCCGCCGTTGTCCCCGCTCCCGGCCAGCACGGCCACCCGGGTGCCGTACACGTGGCCTGGGTGCCGGGCCAGCAGCGCCGCGCACACCGACGCGAGCCCGGCGGCGGCCCGGGCCATCAGCGCCCCGTCCGGGACGACCTCCATCAGCGCGCGTTCCGCGGCCCGTACGGCGGCGACCTGGTAAGCGTCACGCATGGGAGCCCCTACTGTGTTGGCTTACCGGCGTTGGCTTACCGGCCGACGAGGGCCCGCCGGACCTCCTCGGCGAGCTGGCCGATGACGCGTTCCGCCAGCGCCGCGTCCTTGGCCTGGATCATCAGCCTTATCTTAGGCTCGGTGCCGCTCGGCCGGACCAGGATCCGCCCGTCGCCGCCCAGCTGAGTCTCGGCCCGGCAGACCGCCGCGGTGACCTCGGGCCCGAGCTGCGACGCGTCGCCCGGCACGTTGACGAGTACCTGAGGGTATTTCGGCATCATCTTCGCGGCCGCCGCCAGCGGGACGCCGCGCCGGTTCACCGCGGCGAGCAGCTGCAGGCTGGTCAGCACGCCGTCGCCGGTGGTGGCGTGCTCACCCATGATGATGTGCCCGGACTGCTCTCCGCCGAGCACGTAGCCGCCGTCCCGCATGGCCGTGGACACGTGCTTGTCCCCCACCGGCGTCTCGATCACCTCGATGCCGGCGTCGCGCATCGCCACGTGGAAGCCCTGGTTCGACATCACCGTAACCACCACCGCGTCGCCGGCCAGCTGGCCCGCCTCCTTCAGCCCGGTGGCGAGCACGGTCAGGATCTGGTCGCCGTCGAGCGGCTGCCCGTCCGCGTCGACCGCCAGGCACCGATCGGCGTCCCCGTCGTAGGCGATGCCCGCGTCCGCGCCGTGCTCCACCACCGCGGCGGACAGCGTGCCGAGCGCGGTGGAACCGCAGCCCTCGTTGATATTCAGGCCGTCCGGCTCGACCCCGATGGTGATGACCTCCGCGCCCGCCCGGCGCAGCGCCTGCGGCGCGAGGCGGTAGGCCGCGCCGTGCGCGCAGTCGGCCACGACCCGCAGGCCCGCCAATGGCGGCTGCGGCTCGTCCGGCAGCGTGGCCAGCAGGTGGTCCAGGTATCGCTCGTGCTCCGCGCGGGCGTCGCTGACCCGGCCGAACTCGCCGTCGCCCGGCCCCGGCTCCGCGGTCCCCAGCCGGGCCTCGATGTCGTCTTCGGTGGCATCGGGCAGCTTGACCCCGCCGGGGCCGAAGAACTTGATCCCGTTATCCCTGGCCGGGTTGTGGCTCGCCGAGATGACCACGCCGAAGGCGGCGTCCAGGGCTCCGGTCAGGTAGGCCACGCCGGGGGTGGGGATGACCCCGAGCCTGAGCACGTCGACCCCGGCGCTGGCCAGCCCGGCCACCACGGCCGCCTCGAGGAACTCGCCCGAGGCGCGCGGGTCCCGGCCCACCACGGCCACCGGGCGCCGGGACGTGCGCGCGCCGCGCCCGCCGTGTCCACCGAGAACGGCGGCCGCGGCCGCACTGAGGTCCGTGGCCAGCCGCGCGGTCAGTTCCTGACCAGCGACCCCCCGGACACCGTCCGTACCAAAGAGACGGCTACGCTGCCCCGCTTCAGCCATTTCGCTCCGCTCGCTGCTCTGCGCACATTTACTGGGCCACATTTACTGGGCCCACATTTACCGGGCTCGTGTGCGTTGGCGTGTCCCCGACAGGCTCTGCGCGAGCGGCACTTACCGCTTGGAGTACTGCGGTGCCTTCCGGGCCTTCTTCAGTCCGTACTTCTTCCGCTCCTTGACCCGGGCGTCCCTGGTCAGGAAGCCGGCCTTCTTCAGCGCCGGGCGGCTCTCCGGGTCCACCAGGATCAGCGCCCGGGTCACGCCGAGGCGCAGCGCGCCGGCCTGCCCGGTGACGCCGCCGCCGGTGATCAGGGCCACCACGTCGAACTTGTCCTCCGCGCCGAGGGTCACGAACGGCTCGTTCACCAGCTGCTGGTGCACCTTGTTCGGGAAGTACACGTCGAGCGTCCGGCCGTTGATCTGCCACTGGCCCGTGCCCGGGAGGATGCGGACCCTGGCGATGGCCTCCTTGCGGCGGCCGGTGCCTCCCGCGTTGCCGGTTACCACCGGGCGCCGCGCGGCGGCCCGCGCCGGAGCGTCCTGTGCGGTCTCTGTCGTGTATTCCGACGGGACGTCCGCGCCGAACTCCTCGTCGGCCACCTCGCCGAAGTCGGCGTCGTCCTCGACGCTGGTGGTAGTGGTGCCAGTGGGCTCAGCCACGGTCTGGACCTCGTGCTTCCTCTGCTTGATCTACTGCTCGATCTGCGTGATCTCGTACGGCTGCGGGCGCTGCGCCTCGTGCGGGTGCTCGGGACCGGCGTACACCTTGAGCTTGCGCAGCGTCTTGCGGCCGAGGGCGTTCTTCGGCAGCATCCCGCGCACCGCCTTCTCCACCGCCCGCTCGGGGTTGCTGGCCATCAGGCTGGCGTACGAGACGGCCCGCAGGCCGCCCGGATAGCCGGAATGCCGGTAGGCGTGCTTCTGCTCGAGCTTGTTGCCGGACAGCGCCACCTTCGCCGCGTTGACCACGATCACGAAATCGCCGGTGTCCACGTGCGGCGCGAAGATCGGCTTGTGCTTGCCCCTGAGCAGCACGGCCACGTGGCTGGCCAAACGGCCGAGCACCACGTCGGAAGCGTCGACGACATGCCACTGCCGCGTAATGTCACTGTCCTTCGGGCTGAATGTGCGCACAGTCCTAAGCCTTCGCGTATGTATCGTGATCTTCTCCGGCCTGCACCTGCTGGTGAGGGCCGCCCTGAGGCGCTCCGCGGGCGCACCGCGCCGCGCAAAACCGCGCGTACGGAAGGCACACCGCGTTCATGCCCGTCGCGCATGACGCCAATGCAGCATACTCCGTCTCACGCAGCGATGCCAAAGCAACGCCGCCAGCGACCCCTCAGCCGGAGCAGCTGTCACGGCTCGTCACCGGTCGACTACCTGAGAGATCCGCGGGAAAGTTCCGCTACCACCCTACCGGAACTGAACAGAACGCTACTCTCGACGTTATGGATCAGCAGGGCGCGGGACGCACCCGTTCGGCCGCGGACATGCGCCGTCAGCCCTGGCCGTCGCCGGAAGGCGCCGCTGCCCCCGTGGTCCCGGAGACTTCTGCCTTCGCTGAGCACTCCGCGTTTCCTGACCACTCTAGATACCCCGACCACTCTGGTTTCCCGGGGAGCACCGGCCCGCTGGCCGCCCGGCCGCCCGGGTACGGCGCCGCCGGGAGCGGCCCGCAGCGGGTCCTGGGTCCCGGCACCGGCCCGCAGCGGGTCCTGGGTCCCGGCACCGGCCCTGGTCGCCTGATCAGCCCGGGCAGCGGGGCCGATCCTGTCCTCGGCTACGGCAGCGGAGCCCAGCCGGCGCTGAGCCCGGGCAGCGGCCCTCAGCCGGCGCTCGGCGCGCCAGGCGCGGTCCGGCGCGGTTCGCGGGCTCCCGGGGCGGACGCCGGCCCGGGGCTTCCCGCCGGGACGCGAGCAGCCGTCCTTCAGCCCCTGGCACGCGCCCGGGGACCCGCGCGCGGACCACGAGGGCGCGGACGCGTATCCCGACGACACCGACCTCGTCGAACCGCTGGCTCCGGCAGGCGCCACCGCCGCCGGCTCCCTGCCAGGTCGGCGGCGCGGCAGCCGGACCAAGCGCCCTCTCCGGTCCCGCGTCGTGGCTCGCCACGGCCGTCGGTGGTCGTGGCCGCCGCCGGGTTCGCTGGTTACAAGTTCCTGTACGAGCCGAGGGTCAACGCGCCGGTGCCGCCGACGCTGCGGCTGCCGACGACCGCGCCCGGATCCCCCGGCTTCGACAAGACCCTGGGCAAGTGGCAGCACATCGGGACCCGGGCCGAGGACCCGCAGCCGCTGACCATCACCGGGCTCTACCC
This sequence comes from uncultured Actinomycetes bacterium, assembly GCA_963800415.1. Lineage (GTDB taxonomy): Bacteria > Actinomycetota > Actinomycetes > Streptosporangiales > Streptosporangiaceae > Palsa-504. The sequence goes on along the minus strand of CAWDBS010000058.1, from coordinate 20,070 downwards.
GCCGCAGTTCGTGCTCGGCGGCAGCTCGTACGTCCGGACCGCGGCCAGCGTCACCAAGACCTGCTCGCTGGCGGTGTACGGCGCGGACCTGCAGGCGGCGCTGCAGTCGGGTCACTGCACCCAGGTCCTGCGGGCGAGCTACATCTCCGGCGACGGCAAGATGATGGGCACCGTCGGCGTGGTCAACCTGATCAGCTCCAGCGCCGCCCAGAAGGCCGGGCAGGTCACCGGGCCGCAGGAGATCATCGCGCCGCTCAGCGGGAAGAAGGGCCCCACCAAGAAGCTGGGCAACGGGACCGGCGTCGTGCAGGCGAAGATCAAGGGCCACTACCTGATCTTGATGTGGGCCGAGTTCACCAGCCTGAAGTCACCGTCGGGTTCGGCCCAGCGGCAGGCTCTCGAGCAGTTCGCCGCGAACCTGCTCACCGGCAGCGCCAACATCAACCTCAGCACCCGGATGCTGACCGGCAAACCCTGAGCCGGTGCGCGTAGCAGGCTACGTTAGCCATTGGCCTCGTACCCTCACGCCCAGGCGCCTCACGCTACTCATGCGTCCCGCGCCAGCCCCGGCCCCAGCTGGTACGCTGTCACATCGTGCCGGTTGACCGGCACGATGTGACATCGAGCCGGCCCGATCTCAGGCCGGCCACCCGCGCACACCGCCACAGCAATCGGGCCAACGTGACCTGACAGGCCACGAGGCGAGCTGGGAGATACAACTAAGCGAGCCGAAGGGGCGCCGACGTCGTCCCGGACTGAGGAGCGACGGAGGAACGACGAGGGAAGCCGATGCCTTAAGACGAGGGAAGCCGCTTAAGAGGCGTCACGGAGGCGAGCTGGGAGATACAGTGCGGACCGTTCTGGCCGCGACGGCCCGGGCGGCCAGTTCGCCGGGCGGGGGGTAGGCGACTTCCTCCAGGCAGAGGCCGTGCGGGGGGACGACGCGGACGGCGGGATCGCGGACGGCGGCCGCCAGCACCGCGGCGGGCCAGCCGGGCGGCTTTCGCCCCTCGCCGACGGCCAGCAGCGCGCCGACCAGCGAGCGGACCATGTTGTGGCAGAACGCGTCGGCGACCACGGTGGCGATCGCGGTGCCGTGATCGTCCCGGCGCCAGTCCAGGGTGCGCAGCGCCCGGATGGTGGTGGCGCCTTCCCGCCGACGGCAGAAGGCGGCGAAATCGTGCTCGCCCAGGAAGCACCGCGCGGCCTCGTTCATGGCCGCCAGGTCGAGCCGCCGGAAGGACCAGAGAGTTTCGTGCCTGCGTAGCGGGTCCGCGGCGGCCTCGTCGTCGCAGACGCGGTAGGCGTAGCGGCGCCACAGCGCGGAGAAGCGGGCATCGAACCCGGCGGGCGCGGGACCCGCGGCGTGTACCCGGACGTCGCCAGGCAGCACCCCGGCCAGCCGCGCCACGGCGCGCTCGTCCGCCGTATCGGACCAGGCCTCGGCGGGGACGTCGGTGTGGACGACCTGACCGCGGGCGTGCACCCCGGCGTCTGTCCGCCCGGCCACCGTGAGTTTCGGCGGGCCGGGCAGCCGCAGCACCCGTCCGAGCGCTGCGGCCACCACGTCCTCTACGGTGCGCCTGCCGGGCTGGGCGGCCCACCCGGAAAAGGCTGACCCGTCGTAGGAAAGATCAATCCGGAGCCGAACGGTCCCGGTTTCTCCGTCCGAGCCCACCTCGAGTGGTCAGGGCTCAGGCGTCCTTGGCCGGCTTGTCGTCCTCGTCGTCGGCCTCGGCGTCCGCCTCGTCGTCGACGTCCTCGACCTCGTCGCCTCGACGTCGCCGCCTCGACCTCGCCAGCCTCGACGTCAACGTCGCTCGAGCCTCGGTCGTCGCTCGACCTCGGTCTCGGTCGGACTCGGTCTCGGTCGGCCGCGGCTGATGCCGCAGCCGCCTCGTCGGCCTCGGCCTCAGCGGTGGCCGTGGCTGCCGCGGCCGGAGCCGCGGCCGCCGGGGCCTCGGCGGCGGCGCGGCGCGCACGACGGCGGGGCTTGGCCGTCACCGGCTCGCCGCGGACCAGTTCGATAACCGCCATCGCCGCGTTGTCGCCCTTGCGCGGGCCGATCTTCGTGATGCGGGTGTAGCCGCCGTCCCGTTCGGAAAACTCCGGCGCGATCTCGGTGAACAGCTGGTGCACCACGCCCTTGTCCGTGACCACGGTCAGCACGTGGCGGCGGGCGTGCAGGTCGCCGCGCTTGGCGAAGGTGATCAGCCGCTCGGCTACCGGACGCAGCCTGCGGGCCTTGGCCTCGGTAGTGGTGATCCGGCCGTGCTGGAACAGCGCGGTGGCCAGATTCGCCAGGATGTGCCGCTCGTGGGCCGGGCTCCCGCCCAAGCGGTGGCCCTTAGTGGGCGTGGGCATACGGACCTCTACCTCTCCTCGGGGTGCGTGGCATAACGCACCGCCACGTCAGTACTGCTCGGTCTCCACGTAGCTCTCGTCGTCGTCGCCGTAGGCGCCCACCGCGCTGCTCGGGTCGAACCCAGGCGGCGAGTCCTTGAGCGCGAGGCCCATGTCGACGAGCTTCTGCTTGACTTCCTCGATCGACTTGGCGCCGAAGTTCCTGATGTCGAGCAGGTCCTGCTCGCTGCGGCCGACGAGCTCGCCCACCGTGTGGATGCCTTCGCGCTTGAGGCAGTTGTAGGACCGCACGGTGAGGTTGAGGTCCTCGATGGGCAGGGCCAGGTCCGCCGCCAGCGCGGCGTCGGTCGGCGACGGGCCGATGTCGATGCCCTCGGCGTCGACGTTGAGCTCCCGGGCCAGCCCGAACAGCTCGACCAGCGTCTTGCCCGCGCTCGCCACCGCGTCCCGGGGACGCATGCACGGCTTGGTCTCGACGTCGAGGATGAGCCGGTCGAAGTCGGTGCGCTGCTCGACACGGGTGGCCTCGACCTTGTACGTCACCCGCAGCACGGGCGAGTAGATGGAGTCGATGGGCACCCGGCCGATCTCCTGGCCCGGCTGCTTGTTCTGGGTAGCCGAGACGTAGCCGCGGCCACGCTCGACGGTGAGCTCCATCTCGAGCTTGCCCTTGGCGTTCAGCGTGGCCACGTGCAGCTCGGGGTTGTGCACCTCGACGCCGGCCGGCGGCGCGATGTCAGCCGCGGTCACCTCACCGGGACCCTGCTTGCGCAGGTACATGACGACCGGCTCGTCGTGCTCGGAGGACACCACCAGTTCCTTCAGGTTCAGGATGATGTCGGTGACGTCTTCCTTGACGCCGGGCACGGTGGAGAACTCGTGCAGGACGCCTTCGATCCTGATGCTGGTGACGGCTGCGCCCGGAATGGAGGACAGCAGCGTGCGCCGGAGCGAGTTGCCGATCGTGTAGCCGAAACCCGGCTCGAGCGGCTCGATCACGAACCTGGACCTGTATTCGTCTACCTGCTCCTCGGCGAGCGAGGGGCGCTGAGCGATGAGCATTGTCTTCCCTTTCCGCGACGCCCGCTATATGACAGTCGCGATCGCGGGGGGCTAGCCCGCCGTGGCCCCGACCATGGGTCCCTTGGGGACGCCCGGCCGCTGGCCCCGGGATCCGGAATCCGCCTGGGCGCTGCACCATTACTTCGAGTAGTACTCGACGATGAGCTGTTCCTGGACCTGGGTGTCGATCTGCGCCCGGACGGGCAGCGAGTGCACCAGGACGCGCATCCGCTCCGGCACCACCTCAAGCCAAGCCGGCACGGTGCGCTCGCCGGCCTCGGCCCGCGCGATGACGAACGGCGTCAGCTCGAGGAACTTGGGGATGACCTCGATGATGTCGTTCTCGCTGACCCGGTAGGACGGGATGTCGACCTTCTGGCCGTTCACCGAGAAGTGGCCGTGCCGCACCAGCTGGCGGGCCATGTCGCGGCTCTTGGCGAAACCCGCGCGGAAGACCACGTTGTCCAGGCGGCGCTCCAGCAGCTGGAGCATGGTCTCGCCGGTCCGGCCGTGCTTGCGGGCCGCTTCCTCGTAGTAGCCGTGGAACTGCCGCTCCAGGATGCCGTAGATGCGGCGCGCCTTCTGCTTCTCCCGGATCTGCTGCAGGAAGTCGCCTTCCTTCGGGCGGTTCCGGCCGTGCTCACCCGGCGGGTAGGGCCGGATCTCGATCGGGCACTTCGGCGAGTCGCACTTCGCGCCCTTCAGAAAGAGCTTGGTCTTCTCCCGGCGGCACAGCTTGCAGTCCGGGCCTGTGTATCGAGCCATCTGTCGCTATCTCCTGTGCTCGGGGATAAAGGTGCCCGGTCAGACCCGGCGCCGCTTCGGCGGCCGGCAGCCATTGTGCGGGACGGGGGTCATGTCCTGAATCGAGCCGACCTCAAGCCCGGTCGCCTGCAGCGACCTGATGGCGGTCTCCCGGCCCGAGCCCGGGCCCTTGACGAAGACGTCGACCTTGCGCATGCCGTGCTCCATCGCGCGGCGCGCGGCGGCCTCGGCGGCCATCTGAGCGGCGTACGGCGTGGACTTACGCGACCCCTTGAACCCCACCTGACCCGCGGACGCCCACGAGATGACGTTGCCCGTCGGGTCGGTAATCGAGACGATCGTGTTGTTGAACGTGCTCCTGATGTGGGCATGCCCGTGAGCGACGTTCTTCCGCTCCTTGCGGCGCACCTTCTTGGCGGCCTGGCTGCGGCTCTTTGCTGGCGGCATATCTCTCTTTCGCGCTTCCTATGAGGTGATCGGTCCGAACCGCTCCGGACTACTTCTTCCCGGCCTTCTTCTTGCCGGCGACGGTCTTCTTCTTGCCCTTGCGGGTACGCGCGTTGGTCTGCGTCCGCTGCCCGTGCACCGGGAGCCCGCGGCGATGGCGGATTCCCTGGTAGCAGCCGATCTCGACCTTGCGCCTGATGTCGGCCTGGACCTCGCGGCGCAGGTCACCTTCGACCTGGTAGGTCGAGTCGATCCAGTCGCGGAGCTTCATCAGCTCGTCGTCGGTGAGGTTGCTGACCCGGGTGTCGCCGCTGACGCCGGTTGCCTCCAGCGTCTGCAGCGCCCTCGTGCGGCCGATGCCGTAGATATAGGTGAGCGCGACCTCAAGCCGCTTATCGCGGGGGAGGTCTACTCCAGAAAGCCTAGCCATGCGCGGGCAGTTCTCCTTCGTCTCGCGGAGGTCCTTCGCGCCGCCCCCACGCCCTGCCCGGACGTGGCCCCGGCCTCCGTCCGGGGGTCGCAGCCTTCATCGGCTGCCTGCGGTACGCGTCCTTGCTATGTCAGCCTTGCCGCTGCTTGTGCCTCGGGTCGCTGCAGATGACCATGACGCGGCCGTGCCGACGGATGATCCGGCACTTGCTGCAGATCTTCTTGACGCTCGGCTTGACCTTCACGGTGCTTTCTCCACTAAATCTGATTCTGCTTGTCGGTCTGTTACTTGTACCGGTACACGATCCGCCCGCGACTCAGGTCGTAGGGACTGAGCTCTACGACCACGCGGTCGTCAGGCAGGATGCGGATGTAGTGCATCCGCATTTTCCCGCTGATATGGGCGAGAACCTTGTGCCCGTTGTCCAGCTCCACCCGGAAGAAGGCATTCGGGAGCGACTCGACAACCGTGCCTTCAATCTCAATGGCGCCGTCTTTCTTGGGCATGTCCTCCGCGCTTCGCTATGTGGTGATGGCCCGCGCCTGAAGCGCGGTCTGGTCTGGCTTTACTGTGCTCGTTGTGCTGGGCTCGTCGTACTGGGCTCGTCGTACTGGCCTGGGCGGCAAGCCTGCCCCGCCTGGCTCACGTCAGCGGGACGAGATAACCGGGAAGGGCCGACATCGTGCTCGCTTACGCGAGCCCCCGAGCGCCGACCGGGTAGGACCCAGAAGATGGGCCGGAGACGAGTGTACTCGACCCCGTGCCCCGACGCGAACCGCCCAGATGTAAGACACACACGAGCCCGCCGCTATTCCCGGCGATGCTGCGAGCGGCGGACGACCGCCCAGATCCACGGGATGGCGATCAGCGCCCACCACGGGAACCAGGTCCCCCCGCCGATCACGGCGGCGACGGCCCAGATGGCGATGAGCGCCGACGTGACCACGGCCCAGGCCCCCATGGCCACCGTCCCTGGCGTGAACCGGACCGGGTGGCCGGGGCCGGCCGAATCCGCCGGGAGGAGCGACTGCCCGCGGCGGGGCGGAGCCCGCCGCAGCGAGGCGTCGGGCAGCTGGTACAGGTCGATGGCGGGCAGGTCGGTCAGCAGGTCGTCGAGCTCGCCCATGGTCTTGGCGTCCAGGGCCTGCTCCATGCGCTCACCAAACTCTTCGGCGGTCAGCCGGCCCGCGGCGTGGTGCTCGCGCAGCAGCGCTGCCACGCGGTCGCGATCCGCGTCCGAGGCGCGGATTCGCGGGTCACTAGGCACCGGGCACCTTCTTAGGTCGGCAGAATGCTCGCAGAGTCCTACCTTCTAGTATCGCCGAGGCTGCCTTCCGTTATGCCCGGCCAGGAGGGCCCGGAGGGACATCCCCCGGGCCGGAGCATTCCTCGGCCGTCAGCACCCACGGCCCGTCGGGGGTGATCGCGATCGTGTGCTCGAAGTGCGCGGCCCAGCTTCCGTCGGCGGTGACGACCGTCCACCCGTCGTCGAGCAGCACCGTCTCCTCGCGGCCGAGCATCACCATCGGCTCGATGGCCAGCGCCATGCCCGGCTGCAGCCGCGGCCCGCGGCCGGGCCGCCCGTAGTTGGGCACCGGCGGGTCCATGTGCATCGCGCTGCCGATGCCGTGGCCGGTGTACTCCTGCACGATGCCGTACCGGCCCGAGGCGGCCACGCTGGTCTGCACCGCGTGCGAGATGTCACCGAGCCGGCCGCCGGCCCGCGCCTGGGCGATCCCGCGCCACAGCGCGGTCTCGCACGCCCGGAGCAGGTCGGCATGCTCCGCGGAAATGGCGCCCACGCCGACGGTGACGGCGGCGTCTCCGTGCCACCCGCCGACGATGGCGCCGCAGTCGATGGAGACGATGTTGCCGTCCCGCAGGCTCCGCTGCTGGCTCGGGATGCCGTGCACGATCTCTTCGTTCACCGACGTGCAGATCGTGGCGGGGTAGCCGTGATAGCCCAGGAAGGACGGGGTGGCGCCGGCGGCGCGGATCTCGGCCTCGGCGAGCGTGTCAAGGTCCGCGGTGGTGATGCCGGGCCGGACCGCCGCGGCCAGGACCTTCAAGGTGCGCGCGACCACCAGCCCGGCCTCGCGCATGACCGTGATCTGCTCGGGTTTCTTGATCTCGATGGTCATGCCACCGCGCCACATGACGGGCCGCTCTCAGCGCACGAACGGACGGAGCGCGGCCATGGCCCGGCTGGTGATCTCTTCCACCGGGCCGGTCGCGTCGATGCCGATCAGGATGTTCTCGTCGGCGTAGAACGAGATGAGCGGGGAGGTCTGCTCGGCGTAGACCTCGAGCCGGTGCCTGATGGTCTCCTCGGAGTCGTCGTCCCGCTGGAAGAGCTCGGCACCGCAGTCATCGCAGATGCCGTTGCGGGCGGGCGGGTCGTACAGGACGTGCCACACCCGTTCGCAGCGGCGGCAGGTCCTGCGTCCCGACAGCCGCCGCACCACTTCGTCCTCGTCCACGACAAGCTCGAGCACGACGCCGAGCCGGGCGTCCCACTCCGAGAGCATCTTCTTCAGCGTCTCGGCCTGCGGGACGTTCCTCGGGAAGCCATCCAGGAGGAAACCCTCCTGCGTGTCGTCCTCGGCCAGCCTGTCCCGGACCATCGCCACGGTCACCTCGTCGGGAACCAGGTCGCCGCGTTCCATGAACTCCCTGGCCTTGCGGCCCAGGTCGGTGTTGTTCGTCACGTTGTAGCGGAAAATGTCACCTGTCGAGATCCTCGGGATCGCCAGGTGCGACGCTATGAACTGGGCCTGTGTCCCCTTGCCCGCACCGGGGGGCCCGACGAGGACGATGCGCACTATCGCAAGAAACCCTCATAGTTGCGCTGCTGCAACTGGCTCTCGATCTGCTTCACCGTGTCCAGCCCGACGCCGACCATGATCAGCAGGCTGACTCCGCTGAACGGGAACTGGTTGGCGACCCCGATGGCGCTGAGCGCGATCAGCGGGAACAGCGCGATGATCCCGAGATAAACCGAACCCGGTGCGGTGAGCCTGCTGAGCACGTACTGGAGATACTCGGCGGTCGGCCGTCCGGGCCGGATGCCGGGAATGAAGCCGCCGTACTTCTTCATGTTGTCGGCTACCTCGGTCGGGTTGAAGGTAATCGACACGTAGAAGTAGGTGAACCCGACGATGAGCACGAAGAACGCGAGCATGTAGAAGGCCGAGCTGCTCTGCTCGATGTAGCGAGCCACCCAGTTCACCCAGCCCTGGGGTTTGCTCGTGTTGCCGAACAGCTGAGCGGCCAGGGTCGGGATGTACAGCAGCGACGAGGCGAAGATGACCGGGATGACGCCCGCCTGGTTGACCTTCATCGGGATGTAGGTCGAGGTGCCGCCGTACATCCGGCGGCCCACCATCCGCTTGGCGTACTGGACCGGGATGCGGCGCTGCGCCTGTTCCATGAAGACGATGAACGCGATGATGGCGACCACCACGACGATGGCGACGGCGGCGTAGAACGCCCCCTTGACCCGGTAGATGGCCAGGATCTCACCCGGGATGACCGAGATCACCGTGGTGAAGATCAGCACCGACATGCCGTTGCCGACGCCCCGGTCGGTGATCAGCTCGCCCATCCACATGATGACCGTGGTGCCCGCCACCATGGTGATCACCATGGTGGCGATGGTGAAGGGCGAGCCGTTCGGGATGAGCGGATTAGCGGTACCGGACGCCCCGCAGCCGTTGAACAACGTGCCCGACCTGGCCAGCTCCACGTAACCGGTGGACTGGAGCACGGCCAGGCCCACGGTGAGGTACCTGGTGTACTGGGTGATCTTGGACTGCCCGGCCTGCCCCTCCTGCTTCAGCGTCTCGAGCCGCGGGATCACGACGGTGAGCAGCTGCAGGATGATGCTGGCGGTGATGTACGGCATGATGCCGAGCGCGAACACCGACAAGCGCAGCAGCGCCTGGCCGCTGAGCAGGTTGACGATGGCCAGCACGCCCGCCGTGGAACTGCCCGCCGCGGTGGCCGCGTTCGAGCAGAAAGCCACGTTCTTCTCGCTGATGCCCGGCGTGGGCAGCGTGGCGCCGAACCGGAACAAGGCGATGAGGCCCAGCGTGATCAGCATCTTCTTGCGAAGGTCCGGCGTCTGGAACGCCCGCACGAAGGCCGTCAGCATGCGCAGTCCTCGGTTCGGTTGATCGGGCAGTCCACGTATCTTACCCGGCACGCCATGCGTTGTCTCCCGTCTGGTTACCGGAGCGCTTTTGGTCCGTCTTCAGGCGCGCTCCCTCGTCGTCCTGGAGAGCTCGGTCGGTGGTCCAGGCGAGCCCTTTGGCTCGCTCGTGGGTCAGGAAAGCTCGGTGACCGTGCCGCCGGCCGCCTCGATCTTCGCCGCGGCCGTGGCCGAGAACGCGTGCGCGGTCACCCGCAGCGCCACGCCGAGCTCGCCGGTGCCGAGCACCTTGATCAGCTCACCCTTGCGGGCCGCGCCCTTGGCGACCAGGTTCTCCGGCGTCACGTCGCCGCCCTCTGGGAACAGCTCAGCCAGCCGCCCGGTGTTCACCACCTGGTAGGTGGTGCCGAAGCCCGCGTTCGAGAAGCCCTTCAGCTTCGGCACCCGCCGGTTCAGCGGCATCTGGCCGCCTTCGAAGCCCAGGCGGACCGTGTTGCGCGCCTTGGTGCCCTTGGTGCCGCGTCCCGCGGTCTTGCCCTTGGACGCCTCACCGCGGCCGACCCTCGTCTTGGCCTTGTGCGCTCCCGGCGCCGGCCGCAGATGGTGCAGCTTGAGCCCGCGCCCCGGACGCGCCTTGTTCGCCAGTGTTCATCTCCGGCATTTAGTCCACTTCCTCCACCGTCACCAGGTGGCGCACGGTCTTGATCATGCCGCGGAACTCAGGCCGATCCGGCTTGACCACCACCTGGCCGATCCGGCGCAGCCCGAGCGAGCGCAGCGAGTTCCGCTGCGCGCTGTTCCCGCCGATCTTCGACTTGATCTGTGTCACCTTCAGCTGTGCCATCTGTCTGCTCTCCTAGGCCCCGGCCGCGGCCGCGCGCGCCCGCAGCATGGCCGCGGGGGCCACGTCCTCGATCGGCAGGCCGCGCTTGGCCGCGATCTCCTCGGGCCGGTTCAGGCTCTTGAGCGCGGCCACCGTCGCGTGCACCACGTTGATCGGGTTGGACGAGCCGAGCGAGCGGGACAGCACGTCGTGGATGCCCGCGCACTCCAGCACGGCGCGCACCGGGCCGCCGGCGATGACGCCGGTTCCCGGGCTGGCCGGCTTGAGCAGCACCACGCCCGCCGCCTCCTCGCCCTGCACGGTGTGCGGGATCGTGTTGCCGATCCTGGGCACGCGGAAGAAGTGCTTCTTCGCCTCTTCCACGCCCTTGGCGATGGCGGCCGGCACCTCCTTGGCCTTGCCGTACCCGACGCCTACCATCCCGTTGCCGTCGCCCACCACCACCAGGGCGGTGAAGCTGAAGCGACGGCCGCCCTTGACGACCTTGGCCACGCGGTTGATCGTGACCACATGTTCAAGGTAGGCGGCTTGCTTATCGGCCGCGCCGCCGCGCCGGTCCTCGCGGCGCTCGCGCCGCTCGCCGCCGCTGCCGCGCCGCGGTGCTCCTGGCATTAGCCCTTCCTCATCTCTGAATAACGCTCAGCGGACTGCACAAGTGCCGTGTTCACAGCTTCAGTCCGCCTTCCCTGGCGCCGTCCGCGAGCGCCGCGATGCGGCCGTGGTAGCGGTACCCGCCACGGTCGAACACCACGGCCTCGATGCCGGCCTCCGCCGCGCGCCGCGCGAGCAGTTCACCGACCTGACGCGCCTTGGCTGTCTTGTCGCCCTCGGCCGTCGCGGATCGCCGGGTCCAGGGTGGACGCGGCGGCCAGCGTGCGGCCCACGCTGTCGTCGACGATCTGCGCGAACATGTGCCGCGCCGACCGGTTGACGACGAGCCGGGGCCTGCTCGCGCTGCCGGTGACCCGCTTGCGGACCCGCAGGTGGCGGCGTACGCGTGCGGCCGCCGTCGCGTGCGTATGGGGACGCACTCGTCCGGTGGCGCGTGCGTGCGACCTGGTTCTTGGTGCCAGCCATGACTTACTTCCCAGCCTTCCCGACCTTGCGGCGGATCTGCTCACCCTGATACCGCACGCCCTTGCCCTTATAGGGGTCCGGCTTGCGGAGCTTGCGGATTTGCGCGGCCACCTCGCCCACCATCTGCTTGTCGATGCCTTCCACGACAAACCTGGTGGGGGTCTCGACCCGGAAGGTGATGCCCGCTGGCGGGGTGACGGGCACGGGGTGGCTGTACCCGAGCGCGAACTCCAGGTCGCTGCCCTTGGCCTGCACCCGGTAGCCGACGCCGACGATCTCCAGGGTCTTGCGGTAGCCGTCGGTGACCCCGGTGACCATGTTGGCGATCAGCGTGCGAGACAGTCCGTGCAGCGCGCGCACGGAACCCTCGTCGTTCGGCCTGGTGACCTTGATGACCCCGTCCTCGCGGACGACGTTGATGGGGTCGGCCACGGTGTGGTGCAGCGTGCCCTTCGGCCCTTGCACGGTGACCTGGCGCCCGTCGATCTCGACCTGCACCCCGCTGGGGATGGTCACGGGGAGCCGCCCGATCCTTGACATTGCAGCTCCTCCTTACCAGACGTAGGCGAGGACTTCCCCGCCCACGCCACGCTTCTTGGCCTGCTTGTCGGTCAGCAGCCCGCCGGACGTGGAGATGATCGCCACGCCGAGGCCGCCGAGAACCTTGGGCAGGTTGTCCTTCTTCGCGTACACGCGCAGGCCGGGCTTGGACACCCGCTTGATGCCGGCGATGGAGCGCTCGCGCTGGTTCCCGAACTTGAGGATGATCACGAGGTTCTTGCCGACCTCGGCGTCTTCCACTCGCCAGGACGCGATGTAGCCCTCCTGCTGGAGGATCTCCGCGATGCGGGACTTGATCTTGGAGTACGGCATGCCCACCGTGTCGTGGTACGCCGAGTTCGCGTTCCGCAGACGGGTCAGCATGTCCGCGATCGGATCGGTCATCGTCATGGCCAACAGGCCTTCCTCACCGCGGTTTCCCTCCGGCTTTCACCGGCACCGGGACCTGCGGTGTGCTCGTTCTTCTTGGTTACCAACTGGACTTGGTGATGCCGGGCAGCTCACCGCGGTGCGCCATCGTGCGGAAGCAGATCCGGCACAGGCTGAACCTGCGGTAGACGGCACGCGGCCGCCCGCAGCGGGTGCACCGCGTGTAACCGCGGACCTTGAACTTGGGCGTCCGGTTCGCCTTGGCTACCAGCGACTTCTTCGCCACTGTCAGCCCTCCTTGAAGGGAAAGCCGAGCCGCCGCAGCAGCGAGCGGCCTTCGGCGTCGTTTGTTGCTGTGGTCACGACGGTGATGTCCATCCCGCGCTGCCTGTCCACCTTGTCGGGGTCGATCTCGTGGAACATGACCTGCTCGGTCAGGCCGAACGTGTAGTTCCCGTGCCCGTCGAACTGCCGGTCGGACAGGCCGCGGAAGTCGCGGATCCGGGGCAGCGCGATGGTCAGCAGGCGGTCGAGGAACTCCCACATGCGGTCGCCGCGCAGCGTGGTGTGCGCGCCGATGGGCATGCCCTCGCGCAGCTTGAACTGAGCCACGGACTTCTTCGCCTTGGCCACGGCCGGCCGCTGGCCGGTGATCGTGGACAGGTCGCGGACCGCGCCCTCGATCAGCTTCGCGTCCCTGGCCGCCTCGCCGACGCCCATGTTCACGACGATCTTGGTCAGCCCGGGGACCTGCATCACGTTGGCGTACCCGAACTCTTCCCTGAGCGCGGGCGCGATCTCGGACCGGTACCGCTCCTTGAGCCGCGGCACCGGGGGCGACTCGACGACTTCGGTGGTCATCAGATGTCCTTCCCGCTCGGCCGGGCGACGCGGATCTTGTTACCGTCCTCGTCGAACCGGTAGCCGACTCGCGCGGCCTGCTTGCTTTCCGGATCGGCCAGCTGGACGTTGCTCACGTCGATCGGCGCTTCCTGGTGCGTGATGCCGCCCTCCTTGGCGCCGCGGACGCCCTGGTGGGTGACCTTCTTGTTCTTCTTGACCATGTTGACGCCCTGGACCAGCACCTTGCCCCGGTCCGGGTAGGCCGCGATGACCATGCCGGTGCGGCCGCGGTCACGGCCCGCGACGACGACCACGTGATCGCCCTTCTTGATCTTCATTCAGAGCACCTCCGGCGCCAGCGAGATGATCCGCATGAAGCGCTTCTCCCGCAGCTCACGGCCGACCGGGCCGAAGATGCGGGTGCCCCGCGGGTCACCGCCGTCCCTGATCAGCACCGCCGCGTTCTCGTCGAACCGGATGTAGGAGCCGTCGCCGCGGCGGCGCTCCTTGCGGGTGCGCACCACGACCGCCTTGACGACATCACCCTTTTTCACGCCGGCGCCGGGAAGGGCATCCTTCACGGTCGCCACGATGACGTCACCGATGCCCGCGTATCGCCGGCCGCTGCCGCCGAGCACACGGATGCAGAGGATCTCCTTCGCACCTGTGTTGTCGGCGACCTTAAGCCGCGACTCCTGCTGGATCACGTCAACTCCTGCTATCTCTCGCCGGCATCGGAGCCAGGCGGATCTGTTACTGCGTTTTCATTTATAAGTTCGCGCGACCGCGATCCAGGCGGTGGTTCTCACCGCCGCCATGGCACCGGCCGCTCGCCCGGGCCACAGGCCCGGCCTCGCGACCGGTTCGCGGTCACGCTCACTTGGCCTTCTCGAGGATCTCGGCTACCCGCCAGCGCTTGGTCGCGGACAGCGGCCGGGTCTCCATCAGCAGCACGCGGTCACCGACGCCGCAGGCGTTGGTGGCGTCGTGCGCCTTGTACTTCTTGGTACGGCGCAGAACCTTGCCGTACTTGGGGTGCGTGACATGGTCCTCGACCTGGACGACGACGGTCTTGTCCATCTTGTCGCTGACCACGTAGCCTTCCCGGCCCTTGCGGTAACCCCTGGTCGTCGTGGTGCCGCCGTCGCGGCACCACCTGTGGCGTTCTCGCTCACTTGCCGGCCTCCTCGGCTACGTCATCCGCAGCCGCCGAACCGGCGGCGACCGCCACCGGCTCATCCGTGGCTGCCGGCTCGCCGGAATCCTCGATCAAGGTGATGATCCCGAGCTCGCGCTCTCGCATCACCGTGTAAATACGGGCGATTTCCTTGCGCACCGCACGTAGCCTGCCGTGGCTCTCCAGCTGCCCGGTCGCGCCCTGGAAGCGCAGGTTGAACAGCTCTTCCTTGGCTTCGGCCAGCTTGGCGTGCAGTTCCTCTTCGGTGGAGACGCGCAGCTGCGCGGTCAGGCTGTTAGCCATCAGCCCTCACCCAATTCACGCTTGACCACCTCTGCAATGTCAGCGAGCAGAGCATGGGCAGCTTGTGCATCTTTGACATCAGCCCTCACCCAGTTCACGCTTGACCACCCTGCATTTCATGGGCAGCTTGTGGATCGCACGGCGCAGCGCCTCCCGGGCGACTGGCTCGGCGACACCGGAAAGCTCGAACATGACCCGGCCGGGCTTCACGTTGGCGATCCACCACTCCGGCGATCCCTTGCCCGAGCCCATCCGGGTCTCAGCCGGCTTCTTCGTCAGCGGCCGGTCCGGGTAGATGTTGATCCACACCTTCCCGCCACGGCGGATGTGCCGCGTCATGGCGATACGGGCGGCCTCGATCTGCCGGTTGGTCACGTACGCGTGCTCGAGAGCCTGGATGCCGAACTCGCCGAACGACACGTGGGTTCCGCCGGTGGCGTTGCCGGTCCGGTGCGGACGGTGCTGCTTGCGGTGCTTGACCCTACGCGGAATGAGCATGCGTCAGCCCTCCTCGCCCGCGGTCGCGGTCTCCGGGGCCCGGCGACGCCGCTGCGGCTCACGCGGGCGCTGGGGCCGCTGCTGGGCCGCGGCCCGCAGCGCAGCCTGCTGCGCCTCGCGCCCGGCCCGGCTGGTCGGCGCCTCGCCCTTGTAGATCCAGACCTTCACGCCGATCCGGCCGAAGGTGGTGCGGGCCTCGTAGAAGCCGTAGTCGATGTCCGCGCGCAGCGTGTGCAGCGGCACGCGGCCCTCACGGTAGAACTCCGACCGTGACATCTCCGCGCCGCCGAGACGGCCCGAGCACTGGACCCGGATCCCCTTGGCGCCGCCCTTCATCGCGCTCTGGATCGCCTTGCGCATGGCCCGCCGGAAGGAAACCCGGCTGGACAGCTGCTCGGCGACGCCCTGGGCGACCAGCTGGGCATCGATCTCGGGGTTCTTCACCTCGAGGATGTTCAGCTGGATCTGCTTGGCGGTCAGCTTCTCGAGGTCGCCGCGGATGCGGTCCGCCTCGGCGCCGCGGCGGCCGATGACGATGCCGGGCCTGGCGGTGTGGATGTCCACCCGTACCCGGTCCCTGGTCCGCTCGATCTCAACCTTGGAGATGCCGGCCCGCTCCATGCCGCGCTGCAGCATGCGCCGGATCGCCACGTCCTCGGCTACGTATTCCTTGTACAGCTTGTCGGCGTACCAGCGGCTCTTGAAGTCGGTGGTGATGCCCAGCCGGAACCCGTGCGGGTTCACTTTCTGTCCCACTAGCGGGTCCCTCCCTCGGAGTCGTCAGAGACGATGACCGTGATGTGGCTGGTGCGCTTGAGGACGCGGTAACCGCGGCCCTGGGCGCGCGGCCTGAAGCGCTTGAGCGTCGGCCCCTCGTCCACCCAGGCACGGCGCACCCACAGCATGCCCCGGTCCCCGCGCCCGCCGCGGGCGTCGGCGTTGGCGATCGCGCTGGCGAGCACCTTGCCGACTGGGTCACTGGCCGACTGCGGCGCGAACGCGAGCACGGCCTGCGCCTCGTCGGCGGGCAGCCCGCGGATCAAGTCCACCACCCGGCGGGCCTTCCGCGGCGTGACGCGGACGAACCGCGCCATTGCCCTGGCTTCCATCATTCCTCCTGGGTCCGGCTAGCGACGGCTGCGCCGGTCGTCCTTGACGTGAGATCGGAAAGTCCGCGTTGGCGCGAACTCGCCGAGCTTGTGGCCCACCATCGACTCGGTGATGAAGACCGGGATGTGCTTCCGGCCGTCATGCACGGCGATCGTGTGCCCCAGCATGGCCGGGACGATCATGGAACGCCGGGACCACGTCCTGATGACGGTCTTTGACCCCTTCTCGTTCTGCACGTCCACCTTCTTCATCAGGTGGTCGTCCACGAAGGGACCCTTCTTAAGGCTACGAGGCATCGCGTGCTGCTCCTACCGCTTGTTCCTGCCGCGGCGACGGCTGATCAGCCGGTCACTCGGCTTGTGCGCCTGCCGGGTCCGGCCCTCGGGCTGGCCCCACGGGCTGACCGGATGGCGTCCGCCAGAGCTCTTGCCCTCGCCGCCGCCGAGCGGGTGGTCGACGGGGTTCATGGCCACGCCGCGCACCGTGGGACGGCGGCCCTTCCACCGGTTGCGGCCGGCCTTGCCGAGCTTGATGTTGCCCTGCTCGGCGTTGCCCACCTCGCCCACCGTGGCCCGGCAGGTCGCGTCGACCCGCCGGATCTCGCCGGACGGCATCCGCAGCTGGGCGTAGCCGCCCTCCTTGGCGAGCAGCTGGACCCCCGCACCCGCGGACCGCGCGATCTTCGCGCCGCCACCCGGGCGCAGCTCGATGGCGTGCACCACGGTGCCGGTCGGGATGCTGCGCAACGGCAGCGAGTTGCCCGGCTTGATGTCGGCCCCGGTGCCGCTCTCCACCCGGTCGCCCACCGACAGGCCCTGCGGGCAGATGATGTAGCGCTTCTCGCCGTCCGCGTAGTGCAGCAGGGCGATCCGGGCGGTCCGGTTCGGGTCGTACTCGACGTGCGCGACCTTGGCCGGAACGCCGTCCTTGTCCGCCCGCCTGAAGTCGATCAGCCGGTAGGCGCGCTTGTGGCCGCCGCCCTGATGCCTGGTGGTGATGCGGCCGTACACGTTCCTGCCGCCGCGGGAGTGCAGCGGGCGCACCAGCGACTTCTCCGGCTCATCCCTGGTGATCTCGGAGAAGTCGGAGCCGCTCGCGCCACGCCGTCCCGGGGTGGTCGGCTTGTACTTACGGATACCCATGTCTGGTCGAGTCTCCCTTAACGGACTGATCCGCCGAATATGTCGATCCTGTCGCCCTCAGCGAGGGTCACGATCGCCCGCTTGCTGTCCGGCCGCTTGCCCCAGCCGTACCGGGTGCGCCTGCGCTTGCCCGGACGGTTCAGGGTGTTCACCCCGGTCACCTTGACCCCGAACACGGCCTCGACCGCGAGCCTGATCTGGGTCTTGTTGGCGTCGGGGGCGACGACGAAGGTGTACTTGCCCTCGTCGAGCAGCCCGTAGCTCTTCTCCGAGACCACCGGCCGCAGCAGGATGTCCCTCGGGTTGTTGTCCCGGCTCACTTGGCTGCCTCCTTCGACGATCCGGCCCTGGCCGACGAACGCCGTCAGGGCCTGCTCGGTGAAGACCACGTAGTCGCTGGCCAGCACGTCGTACGTGTTGAGCTGGTCCTCGGTGAGCACGTGCACGGCAGGCACGTTGCGCAGGGACTTCCAGGTCATCTCGTCATCGCGGTGCGCGACCACGAGCACTGGCCGGTCCAGCGCGCCGACCGCGGTGACCAGCACCGCCACCGCGTCCTTGGTCCTGGGCACGTCGCCGTCGACGAAGCCGCTGACCACGTGGACCCGGCCGTGGCTGAGCCGGTCGGACAGCGCGCCGCGCAGCGCGGCCGCCTTCATCTTCTTCGGCGTCCGCTGCACGTAGGAACGCGGTACCGGACCGTGCACGACGCCGCCGCCCGCGTACTGGGGCGCGCGGAGCGAACCCTGGCGGGCCCGGCCGGTGCCCTTCTGCCGGTACGGCTTCTTGCCGCCGCCGCGCACCTGACCGCGGGTCTTGGTGGCGTGCGTGCCCTGCCTGGCCGCGGCCTGCTGCGCCACCACGACCTGGTGGATCAGCGGGACGTTCACCTTGGCGGCGAAGATCTCCTCGGGCAGTTCCACCGTCTTGCCGGCCGTGCTGCCACCCGGGCCAATGACGCTGACTGCTGTCATCGGACTTCCTCCCCTAGGTTCCTGGCCGCGCTGCGGACGAGCACCACACGGCCGCTCGGGCCGGGCACCGCGCCCTTGATCAGGAGCAGCCCGCGCTCGGCGTCGACGGAGTGCACGGTGAGCGACTGCACGGTGGTGCGCACGCCGCCCATCCGGCCCGCCATCCGCACGCCCTTGAACACCCGGCCGGGGGTCGCGCAGGCGCCGATGGAGCCGGGCGAGCGGTGCTTGCGCTGGGTTCCGTGCGAGGCGGACAGGCCCTTGAAGCCGTGCCGCTTCATGACGCCCGCCGTGCCCTTGCCCTTGCTCTTGCCGGTCACGTCGACGTGCTGCCCGCTGGCGAACACCTCGGCGGTGACCTCCTGCCCGAGCGTGTACTCCGACGCGTCGTCGGTCCGCAGCTCGGCCAGGTACCTGCGCGGGGTCAGGCCGGCCTTCTCGAACACCCCGCTGACCGGCTTGGTCACCTTGCGCGGATCGATCTCGCCGAAGCCGAGTTGCACGGCCGAGTAACCGTCGGTGCCGGGGGTGCGCACAGCGGTCACCACGCACGGCCCGGCCTGTACCACCGTGACCGGCACGATCTGCCCGGCGTCGTTGAAGACCTGGGTCATGCCTAGCTTGGTGCCCAGGATCCCTTTGATCTGCTTGCCCATGTCGGTGCGTTCCTCAGAGCTTGATCTCGATGTCGACGCCAGCCGGCAGGTCGAGGCGCATCAGCGAGTCCACCGTCTTCGGCGTCGGGTCGAGGATGTCGATCAGCCGCTTGTGCGTCCGCATCTCGAAGTGCTCGCGCGAGTCCTTGTACTTGTGCGGGGAGCGGATGACGCAGTACACGTTCTTCTCGGTCGGCAGCGGCACCGGGCCGGCGACCCGCGCGCCGGTACGCGTCACGGTGTCGACGATCTTCCGCGCCGAGCTGTCGATGACCTCGTGGTCATATGCCTTGAGCCGGATGCGGATCTTCTGTCCCGCCATTGTGGCCTCGGTGTCCTTCGCTTTAGTCAGCCGCTGTGCTGTGCTTTGCCCGGGGGCTCCGCCCCCATGGCGACCCCCCGATTTGTCGCGCGAGGCGGGTCCTGACCTTCGGCCAGGCCCGCCGTCGCGCGACCGTTACTTGATGATCTTCGTGACCCGGCCGGCGCCGACGGTGCGGCCACCCTCGCGGATCGCGAACCGCAGGCCTTCCTCCATGGCGATCGGCTGGATCAGGTCGATGTGCATGTCGGTCCGGTCGCCCGGCATGACCATCTCGGTGCCCTCGGGGAGGTTCACCACGCCGGTCACGTCGGTGGTCCGGAAGTAGAACTGCGGACGGTAGTTGTTGAAGAACGGCGTGTGGCGGCCGCCCTCGTCCTTGGACAGGATGTAGACCTGGCCCTCGAACTCGGTGTGCGGGGTGTTGGTGCCCGGCTTGATGACGACCTGGCCGCGCTCCACCTCCTCGCGCTTGATGCCGCGCAGCAGCAGGCCCACGTTGTCGCCGGCCTGGCCGTCATCGAGGATCTTGCGGAACATCTCCACGCCGGTGACGGTCGTGGACTGCGCCTTCTCCTTGATGCCGATGATGTCGACGGTCTCGCCGGTGTGGATGGTGCCGCGCTCGATCCGGCCGGTCACCACGGTCCCGCGGCCGGTGATCGAGAAGACATCCTCGACCGGCATCAGGAACGGCTTGTCGACCTCGCGCACCGGCTCCGGGATGGAGTCGTCGCACGCGGTCATGAGCTCCATGACCTTCTCGCCCCACTCGGCGTCGCCCTCGAGCGCCTTCAGCGCGGATACCCGCACCACCGGCACGTCGTCACCGGGGAACTCGTACTCGGTGAGCAGCTCGCGGACCTCGAGCTCGACGAGCTCGAGGATCTCCTCGTCGTCCACCATGTCCGCCTTGTTCAGCGCCACCACGATGTAGGGCACGCCGACCTGGCGGGCGAGCAGCACGTGCTCACGG
>CAWDBS010000057.1:0-48622 GCA_963800415.1 uncultured Actinomycetes bacterium | reverse complement strand
CGGCCGCGTCGGGCAGGCCGGTCTTCTTGCTCCGCAGGATCTCAAGCTCGCGCCCGGCGCTCGGGTAGTCGAGAAACAGGTGCAGGCAGCGGCGCTTGAGCGCGGCGGACAGGTCGCGGGTGTTATTCGAGGTGAGGATGACGCACGGCGGGTGCCGGGCCACGAACGTGCCGATCTCCGGCACCGATACCTGATACTCGGCGAGCATTTCCAGCAGGACCGCCTCCAGGGCCTCGTCCGCGCGGTCCACCTCGTCGATCAGCAGCACCACGGGATCCGGTGAGCGGATGGCTTCCAGCAGCGGGCGCGGGGCGAGGAAGCGCTCGGAGAAGAAGGCGCTCTCCTGCTGCGCGATCCGCTCGATCGCGGTGTGCAGGTCGGGAGTGTCTCCGAGCAGCTGGCCGATCTTCTCCCGCAGGATCTGGGTGTACAGGAGCTGCTTGCCGTAGTCCCACTCGTACAGGGCCTTGGTGTCGTCCTGGCCCTCGTAGCACTGCAGCCGCAGCAGCCGCCGCCCGGTCGCCGCGGCGATGGCCTTGGCCAGCTCGGTCTTGCCGACTCCGGCGGGCCCCTCGACCAGCAGGGGCTTGTCGAGCTGGGTCTGGATGAATACCGCGGTGGCCAGCTGCCGGTCGGCGATGTATCCGTGGCCGGCCAGCGCGCCGGTGACCTCATCGACGGTCTCGAAGTACGGCATTCGTCCTCCAGGTGGGCCCAATGGTAGGCCCGGTGCGCCAGCACCGGGCCTACCACCTGAGGCAGGATCTCAGCTGAGGAGGTCATCCAGGTCGCCGTTCATGCAGTGGTCGACGACCGGCCGAACGGTCTCGAACGTGCACTCCTTGGCGTTGCCCGGGGTGCAGGCGTCGCCCAGGACGTGGTTGGTGATCCGGTCGACGTCCTCGGCGTCCCCGCGGACCACCGGCGAGTTCTCGTAGAACTTGGTCGGGCCCTTGCCGAGCCGGTTCTTCGAGTAGGTGTCCTGCGTCACGTCGGTGAACTTCTCCGCTATGCCGACGTCGCGCAGCAGCCGGATGGCCGCGGCGAGGGCGGCCTCGGCCGCCTGGACGTCGGTCATGCCGTGCGTGTCCACGCCCATCACCGCGGCGATCTCGGCGAACCGCTTGTAAGCCACCGACATGTTGAACGCCCAGACCCGGGGCAGCGCGATCGCGTTGTTCAGGCCGTGGTGGAGGTCGTAGAAGGCGCTCACCGCGTGCGAGATGGAGTGGATGATGCCCAGCCCGCCGGAGTTGAACGCCTGCGCCGCGATGTACTGCGCGTACATCATGCCCTCGCGGCCGGGCAGATCCTGCGGGTTCCACGTCGCCTGGCGCAGGTTCTCGGCGGTGAGCTTGATCGCGTACAGCGCGTTGCCCAGCGACGGCGGGAAGTTCAGCCGGGAGACGTAAGGCTCGCTGGCGTGCGCGAGCACGTCGAAGCCGCACTGCGCCGTGTAGTCGACCGGGCAGTCGTAGTACAGGGTCGGGTCGTCGACCGCGAGCGTGGTCACGGCCGCGTCGTCGAAGGCCACGTACTTGTGCGGCTGGTTCGGGTCGGTCGTCGTGTCGGTGATGACGTAGGCCCAGGAGGTCTCCGACCCGGTGCCTGCCGTCGTCGAGACCGCGATGTGCGGCGGGTTCTTGGGGTTCTCGCTCTTGTTGAACCCCTCGAACTCATTCACGCTGCGGCCGTCGTGGGCCACCGAGATCCGGGCGCCCTTGCAGGCGTCGTGGCTGGATCCGCCGCCGATCGAGATGAAGCTGTCGCACTTGTTCTCGGCGTAGAGCGCGACCGCGTCCATGACGTTGTAATCCTTGGGATTGGACTCGACCTTGTCGTACAGCACGACTTCGAGCCCGTGATAGCGGAGCGAGCCGACGATTTTCGGCACGATGTCGCTGCCGCGCAGGCCCGACGTCATGACGAGCACCCGGTTGAAGCCTAGCTTTTTGGCCTCAGGGCCGAGGAGTTCCCATGCGCCAGGTCCCAGCATGGCACGCGGGAATGGATGGAACTCCTTGATGGGAAATGGTTTGAGAAGTTCTTCTACTTGCATGTCTTGCCTTTCTGGCGGGCCGAGCTTGGCGCTATGACGTCACCCTGGGGACAGTTCGCACATTAAGGCGCGGTGGGCCAGCGAGGGAATATCCTCATCGGTAAACCGGGCGCCTGGCCGACCAGAACCGCCAATTAGGACAGTGGCTGCCTAGCCAATCGGGCAGTGTCGCCTGCCGCGACGCGAACCGTCGGCCGGGGCGTGCGCCGGTCCAGCACGAGCCACCCGCCGTCGGTGGCGTACACGGCCTGCGACCAGCCCGGTGCGTCTTGGCTCTCTAGGGCCTGCCGGTCAGCGCCGATCCTGGCCAGCCGGGGCAGGTCGAAGGCTTGTACATGCCCGAAGGTGGGATCCGGCGCCTCTTCCAGCGGCACGGCGACCACCACCCGGTGCCGCGCGACGCGCCGCAACTGTGCGAGGGCCCGGGCGGACGACTCGGCCGGGAGGTGCTCCAGGACGTGGACCGCCAGGACCGTGTCCACCGCCTCATCGGCGACCGGCAGGGCCATCAGGTCAGCCGCGGCGAACCGGGCGCGGCTGCCCTGCGCGCCCGAGATGCGGGCGGCCAGGGCAACGGCCGGCGGGACGAGGTCGGTGCCCACCACCCTCAGTCGCGGGTCCCGGTCGGCGGCCAGCAGCGGGAGGAAGCCGAAGCAGCACCCGACGTCCAGCACGGTGGTGCCGCGGATCAGCGACAAGACGTGCTCGTAGATGCGGGCGAACGTGGCCACGCTGCCGGTCCCGCCGGGATCAGGGCGGCGCAGGCGCCGCATGGTGTTGCCGTAAAAGCCGGCCCACGCCCGCGTCGGGTCGGGATGGGTCGCCTGGACCGTATCGACGAAGACTCGCTCGAACGTCGGCCCGTCAGGCACCAGCCCGAGCGGCGCGAGTTCGGCGGCGATGTGACCGGCGAGTTCGTTGCTGATCTCGCCGCTGCCAAACCGTGGCCGGATGCGCCCGTCGTGAATAACGAAATGCGGCGTCGTGATTGAAGGCATGCTGCCAGGATCGCGGCCGGGCGCGACTTAGGCACCTGCCCGATTGGCCAGGGGGCGCTGCCCGGTCAGGGAGTTACCGGCGCGCGCACAGACCCCTAAGTTTGACATGAAAGTGCCCATGCCGCGGAGGGAAAGGTCTTCATGAAATGATCGACGACAACGCTGACCGAAATGATGAAAACATCACCGACGTTGACGAGTTGCTCGTCGAGGAGGTATCCATCGACGGCATGTGCGGCGTCTACTGACGCGCGCCGCGACACCTGGCTGCCTCCCTTTCCCGGCGATCATTTGTGAGATCCCAGTGGCATTCGACCTGAACCGCGGCTACCGGCTCAATCCGGCGGCTACCGTGCGCCCCGAGCCGTTCGGCGCGCTGGTCTATCACTTCGGCAACCGGCGGCTGAGCTTCCTGAAGACCCGGCAGCTGGTCACCGTGGTCCGGCTCCTGGAGCGCCACGACAGTGCGGCCGACGCCCTGGCCGCGGCCGGCGTGCCCGTCCAGCAGCGGGCGCGTTACGCCGTCGCGCTGGCGGCGCTGGCCGATTCGGAGGTTATCGATGCGCGCTGAGGCGGCCGACCTGCCCGTCGCCACCCTGACCGAGCAGTTCAAGGCCGGGCTGGCCGCGCCGATCTGCCTGACCTGGGAACTTACCTATGCCTGCAACCTGCAGTGCGTGCACTGCCTGAGCGCGTCCGGGCGGCGTGACCCGCGCGAGCTCAGCACCGCCGAATGCATGCGGGTGGTGGACGAGCTGGAGCGTATGCAGGTGTTCTACGCGAACATCGGCGGCGGCGAGCCGACGCTCCGCCCGGACTTCTGGGACCTGCTCGACTACAGCGTCGCGCACCACGTCGGCATCAAATTCTCCACCAATGGCGTCCGGCTCGATAAGCGAGCCGCCCAGCGGCTCGCCCGGACCGACTACGTGGACGTGCAGATCTCCATCGATGGAGCGACCGCCGACGTCAACGACGCGGTCCGGGGCACCGGAAGCTTCGCCCTGGCGCGACGGGCGATGGATAACCTCGCCGCGGCAGGCTTCGGCGAGTTCAAGATCTCCATCGTTGTGACCAGGCACAACGTGTCGCAGCTGGATAAGTTCAAGGAGATCGCCGACGGCTACGGCGCTCGGCTGCGGGTCACCAGGCTCAGGCCGTCCGGCCGTGCTACCGACAGCTGGACCGACCTGCACCCGACCGCGGCTCAGCAGCGCCTGCTGTACGACTGGCTGTCCGCGCGGCCGGACGTGCTCACCGGCGACTCCTTCTTCCACCTGTCCGCGCTCGGCGCCCCGCTGCCCGGACTGAACCTATGCGGGGCGGGCCGGGTGGTCTGCCTGATCGACCCGGTCGGCGACGTCTACGCCTGCCCGTTCGTGCTGCACGAGGAATTCCGGGCGGGTAACGTGCGGGAGCCCGGCGGCTTCACCCGGCTGTGGCGCGAGTCCGAGCTGCTGCTCCGGCTGCGCGAGCCGGCCGCCGCGGGCGCCTGCGCGTCCTGCGGGATGTTCGACGCCTGCCAGGGCGGGTGCATGGCCGCGAAGTTCTTTACCGGGCTGCCCCTGGACGGGCCGGACCCGGAGTGCGTGCTGGGACACGGCGAGCGCGAGCTGGCGAAAGTGTGCCTGCCGGACCGGCCGCAGGCCGCACCCGGCCATTCCCGGCACCAGGCGGGGCGCTCCGCCCCGGCTTTCGTTCCGGTCGACCTGATCGCCGTGAGGGCGGCGACGTGAACCTGCTCGAGCCGCTGTCCCTAGGCTCGGCCCGCGCGCCGAGCAGGGTGATGTTCGGCCCGCACGAGACCAACCTGGGCCAGCACCGGGCCATCTCGGCGCGGCATGTCGCCTACTACCAGCGGCGGGCGGCGGGCGGCTGCGGCCTCATCGTCACCGAGATCGCCAGCGTGCACCCGTCGGACTGGCCCTACGAGCGCGCGCCGCTGGCCGCGGACTGCGGGCCGGGCTGGTCGCAGACCGTCGCGGCCTGCGCGCCGCGCGGAACACTAGTGCTGGCCGGGCTCGGTCACGCCGGCATGCAGGGGTCCTCGGCGTTCTCCCAGTCCGCGCTGTGGGCACCGTCACGGGTTCCCGATGCCGGATCTCGTGAGCTGCCCATGGAGATGGCGCAGGCCGAGATCGATGCGGTGGTCGACGGGTTCGCGGCCGCCGCGGCCCTGGCGTGCCGATCTGGGCTGCACGGTCTGGAGATCAACGCCGGCCAGTACTCCCTGCTGCGCCAGTTCCAGTCCGGGCTGACCAACCAGCGCGCTGACGCCTACGGCCAGGACCGGCTGCTGCTGACCGAGCGCGTGCTGGGCTCGGTGCGCACCGCGCTGGGCCGCGACAGGGTGCTCGGCCTGCGGCTGTGCTGCGACGAACTCGCCCCCTGGGCCGGCGTGACGCCTGAAATGGCCGCGGAGTCGGCCGCACGGCTGGCCGGCCTGGTCGACTATCTCGTGGTGGTACGCGGGTCGATCTACTCGGTGCCGGCGACCCGGCCCGACCTGCACTCCGAGCCGGGCTTCGGCATCGAGCTCTGCCGTCAGGTCCGGGCGGCAGTAGGTGGGGCGATCCCGGTGGTCCTGGCGGGCAGCGTGGTGGACCCGGCTCAGGCGCAGTGGGCGCTGGCCGACGGGGCCGCCGACCTGGTCGAGATGACCAGGGCTCAGATCACCGATCCGGACCTGGTCGCACGGCTCCGGGCCGGCCAGCCGGACCGGATCCGCCCCTGCCTGCTCTGCAATCAGGCGTGCATGGTCCGCGACAACAGGAACCCGGCCATCACCTGCGTAGTCGAGCCCGCCAGCGGTCACGAACTCGACGGCTTCGATGTCTCGGCCGGGGATCAGCACTGGGACCAGAACTCGAGCATGGTGCTCGTGGTCGGCGGCGGCCCGGCGGGTATGGAGGCGGCCAGGGTACTGGCCGAGCGCGGGCACCGGGTGCGGCTCGCCGAGCGCGGGCGAACCCTGGGCGGCATGCTGACGACAGCGGCCGCGGTACATGGCCGGCATCGGCTCAGCGTCGCGGTGGACTGGTGGCGCCGGGAGCTGGCGCGGCTGGACGTGACGGTCTCGCTGGGGCACGAAGTCAGCGCGGCCGAGCTGGACGACGCCGTCGCCCAGGGCATGCGCGTGCTGCTGGCCACCGGGTCCGTGCCCGGCCCGCGTGACTACCGCATCGCGCCAGGCGCGCACGTGGTGGAGGCGGCCGACCTGGTTGCCCTGGTGGGCTCCGGCGCGCTTGAGGCGCTGCCGGAAGGCCGGGCCGTGGTGTTCGACCCGATCGGCGGGCCCGTGGGGGTCGGTGTGGCCGAGCTGCTGGCCGCGAATGGCCGGCCGACGTCGATCGTCACTCAGGACCAGATCGCCGGCAGCCAGCTGGCCCTCACCGGCGACCTCGCTGAGGCCAACTCGCGGCTACAGCGGGCGGGTGTCCGACGCGAGCTGCGCGCTGTGCTGCGCGAGGCGGCCCGCGATCATGTGCTTCTTGAGGACCGGTGGACCGGCGAGCAGCGCACGGCGGACTGCGGGTTCGTCGTGCACTGCGGGCACCGGCTGCCGGATGAGGCCTTGTACCTGCATCGGCCAGGCACGTTGCGGGCCGGCGACTGCGTGGCTCCCCGGACGGTACTCGAGGCGGTGCTTGAGGCCCGCCGGACGGCGATGACGATCTCCACGGCCGATCAGCTTCCTGAGCTGCCGGTCCTGACCGTGACGAGCGGTGGCCGATGAGCGGGGCCAGCAGGTACCGGTACCTGTTCTCGCCGTTGCGGATCGGGCCGGTGGTGGTCCGCAACCGGATCGTGTTTTCCGCGCACCTGACCAACTACGCCGAAGACGGCCTGCCCACGCAGCAGCACGCCGATTACTACGCGGCACGCGCGGCGGGCGGCGTCGGCCTGATCATCACCGAGGAGCACTCGACTCACCCCACCGACTGGCCCTACGAGAAGCTGATCCACGGCTTCCACCGTGCGGTCATCCCCGGCTACCAGAAGATGACCGCGGCCGCGCACACGTACGGCGTGCCGATCTTCGCACAGCTCAACCACAACGGCGGCCAGGCCTCGTCGATGTTCTCCCGGCTGCCGGTGTGGGCGCCCAGCCCGGTGCCCGACCCGATGTTCCGCGAGGTTCCCAAGGCCGTGGAGCGGCACGAGATCGCCGAGATCGTGGCCGGGTACGGCACGGTCGCCGGTCACTGCGCCGAAGGCGGCTTCGACGGCGTGGAACTGCAATGCTCGCATTCCTCCATCGTGCGGGGATTCTTGTCCCCCGCGACGAACAAGCGCACCGATGCTTACGGCGGCTCGCTGGAGGCCCGGGCCCGCATCCTGCTGGAAATCGTCGACGCGGTGCGCGAGGCGATCGGGCCGGACCGCGCGCTTGGCGTGCGGATCTGCGGCGACGAGCTGATCGAGGGCGGGAGCACGCTGGCCGAGGCGGTCGAGGTGGCCAGGATGATGGAGGCCACCGGCCAGGTCGACTACATCAATACCTCGATCGGCGTGGCCACCGCGACGCTGTTCATGATCGAGGCCTCGATGAGCATCCCGCCCGGCTACGCCCTGTACATCGCCAACGCGATGCGCCGGGCGGTCAGCCTGCCGGTTATCGGGGTGGGCCGGATCAAGGACCCGGTCCAGGCCGAGCGCGCGCTGGCTGACGGGCACTGCGACCTGGTAGGCGTGGTGCGCGGCCAGATCGCCGATCCCGACTTCGCGGCCAAGGCCCGGTCGGGGCACGCCACCGAGATACGCACCTGCCTGTCCTGCAACCAGGAATGCGTCGGCCGGATGGGCCTGAACCGGTGGCTGGGCTGCATCGAGAATCCTCGCACCGGCCGGGAGGCTGTCCCGCTCCCGCCGCCGAGCCGCCGCAGCCGCCGGGTGATCGTGGTCGGCGGCGGGCCGGCCTGCAAGCGGCCGCCACCGCGGCCCACCGCGGTCATCGTGTCACGCTGCTCGAACGGCAGCTGCGCACCGGCGGGCAGGTGGCCGCGGCCGCGTCCGTGCCATCCCGGGCCGAGTTCCTCGACGTGGTCCGCAACCTCGCGGCCGAGTGCCAGCGCAACGGGGTGGAGATCAGGACCGGCGTGGCCGCCACCGCGCCATGGCTGCGCGGTGAGTCACCCGACGCCGTAGTACTGGCTACCGGAGCGCGGCCGCAGCCGCCGTACTGGGCCGCCGGGCTGCCGCGCGTCGTGGACGTGCGCGACGTGCTCGAAGGCCGCGCCGAGCCGGCCGGGCGGGTGGTCGTGGTCGACGACCTCGGCTTCCATCAGGCCACCAGCGTCGCCGAGCTGCTGGCCGACCGCGATTGCGAGGTGGAGATCATCACCGCCGGCATGGTCGTGGGCCAGGATCTCGGCATCACCCTCGACATGGAGACCTTCAACGTGCGGGCGCATGCCAAGGGAATCCGCCAGGCCACCGATCTGGTAGTGGTAGGCGCGGCCGAAGATGACCGGCCGGACGGGCCGCCAGGCGGGGTGAAGCTCTCGCTGCTGCACCATCCGACCGGCGAGCCCGCGCAGCGGCACTGCGACTGGGTGGTGTGCGCGGTCCATCAGGCGCCGGAGGACGAGCTGTGGCAGGAGCTGCGGGACGCGTCGTTCGAGGTGCATCGCGTCGGCGACTGCGTCACGCCGCGCCGGGCGCACGCGGCCGTGATCGAGGGACACCGGGTGGCGGTGGCGCTATGACCATTGCAGCCGACGTGAAGGTCCTGGCCGTCATCGTGGTCCGCGACGGCCAGCTGCCGGCTGGCGCAGGCGAGGCGGCGGCCGAGGCGGGCGGCGCGGCGCTGGTCGCGGGATCGGGGACCGGTAAGGCGGCTGACGGGCTGGACGCCGCCAGCCGGGTGTGGCTGCTCGAGGTGTCCTCGGTCGCCCCCGCCGCGCTGGCCAGTACGCTGGCGCAGGCGCTGGCGGGTGTGGACATGGTCCTGCTTCCGGCGTCGCCGGACGGCCGTGATCTCGCGCCGAGGCTGGCCGTGATCCTGGGCCGGCCGCTGCTGGCAGGCGCCGTCCGGTGCGCGCCCGGCGAGGTGGAAGTGACCAGGCTCGACGATCGGCTGTCGGTGCGGATAGGAGTGGACGGTCCGGTGCTGGTAACGCTGCGGCCGGGCCTGCGCGGCAAGCTTGAGCCGGTCAACGGGTCGAAGTCGGCACAGGTGAACGTGCTCTCGCTGGCTGCTCCGCAGACCAGCCGTGATGCCGAGAGCGTCGAAGTACTGCAGCCCGAGCCCGGGGTGGTGGACCTGGCCGAGGCTCGCCGGATCGTGGGCGGCGGCGCCGGCCTGGTGCCGGCTGGTGCTGACGGGGCGGCCGTGATGCGGCTGCTGGCCGACGTCGGAGCCGTGCTCGGGGCCAGCGCGGGCGCCACCCGGGTGGTGACCG
This sequence comes from uncultured Actinomycetes bacterium, assembly GCA_963800415.1. Taxonomy (GTDB): domain Bacteria; phylum Actinomycetota; class Actinomycetes; order Streptosporangiales; family Streptosporangiaceae; genus Palsa-504. The sequence goes on along the minus strand of CAWDBS010000057.1, from coordinate 39,161 downwards.
ACGCGGGCTGGATGAGCTACGACCGGCAGATCGGCACCACCGGTGTGTCCGTCAACCCGGAGCTGTACATAGCGTTCGGCATCTCCGGGGCCGCGCAGCACGTCGGCGGGCTTGGCGCGCCGGAACATCTGGTCAGCGTGAATACCGACCCGTCCTGTCCGATGACGGCCATGGCCGACCTCGGGATCGTCGCCGACGCCCCTGCGGTACTGGCGGAGCTGGCCACGCGACTCGGCGTGACCGGGCCTTCGGCCGGGTCCGGGCAAGCAGCCCAGCACGGTGAGGGAGTAAGCCATGCCGGATAAGCCGGTAACCGTCGACGCGGTGGTCGTCGGCGCCGGGCCCGCCGGGTCTGCCGCGGCACTGGAGCTGGCCAAGGCAGGCCGCGATGTGGTCATCGTGGAGCGCGGGGCCTTTCCGGGTGCGAAAAATGTCTACGGCGGCGTCGTCTACGGACGGATCCTCGACGAGATCGTGCCGCAGTGGTGGACCGAGGTGCCGGTACAGCGGTGGGTGACCCGGCGCTCCACCATGCTGATGACGCCGACCCAGGCGCTGACCGTGGACTACCGGACCAGTGCCTGGGACAGCCCGCCTTACAACGGGATGACCACCTACCGCGCCGACTTCGACTCCTGGCTGGCCGCCAAGGCCGTCGTGGCGGGCGCACGGCTTGTCACCTCCACGGTGGCCACTGGCCTGCTGCGGGAAGCCGACGGGCGGATCAGCGGGGTGCGCACCGACCGGTCCGACGGCGACATCCGGGCCCGGATCGTGATCGCCTGCGACGGCGTGAACTCGTTCCTGGCCAAGGAGGCCGGGCTGCTGGCGCGCACCAGCCCGGCGCACACCACCTTGGGCGTCAAGGAGACCCTCGCGCTGCCGCGCGACGTGATTAACGAGCGGTTCGGCCTGGTTGGCGACCAGGGCCTGGACATCGAGATGGTCGGCTGCACCAGCGGCATCCCCGGCGGCGGCTTCCTTTACACCAACCTGGACACGGTCAGCGTCGGCGTCGTAGTCGGCCTGGTCGGCCTGGCCGAGGCCAAGATCCGGCCCGAAGAGCTTGTCGCGGGCGTCAAGGCGCACCCGGCGATCGCGCCGTACCTACGGGGCGCCGAGCTGAAGGAGTACTCCGCGCACCTGGTGCCCGAGGGCGGATACCGGGCCATGCCGCGGCTGGCCACCGACGGCATGCTGGTGGCCGGGGACGCCGCGTCCATGTGCCTGGCCGCCGGGCTCTGGCTGGAGGGGGTCAACTTCGCGATAGGCGCCGGGCTGGCGGCCGGCCGGACCGCGGCCAAGGCGATCGCGGCGGGCGACACATCAGCGCGTGGGCTGGCCGGCTACCGGCGGCAGCTGGAGTCGTGTTTCGTGCTCGCCGACCACAAGCGGCTGCGCAACGCCGCCGATATCGTGCTCGCCGACCGGATGCAGCGGGATTACCCCCGGCTGGCCTGCGATTTCGTCGAGCAGGTGTTCACTGTCACCAATCCGCGTCCCAAGCTCGGCATGGCCAGGGAGTTCTTCCGGGCGGTCCGCCTCAACGACGTCCGGCTGCGGCATCTGGCCCAGGATGGCTGGCAGGCCCTCCGGGCATTCCGGTGAGGAGCCACGATGAGTTACACCGACGTATCCTTCGACGAGCGGATGGCGACGGTCGAGTTCCGGGTTGCGGAACGGGCCCACATCACCGTCGACTCCGACGTATGCCGCTCCTGCACGACCAAGGCCTGCGTGCACGCCTGCCCGGCCGCCCTGTTCGTGCCCACCACCGATGGCGGCATCCTGTTCAACTACGAGCAGTGCTTCGAATGCGGAACCTGCTATCAGGTGTGCAACTCCGAGGGCGCCATCACCTGGACGTACCCGGCCGGCGGCGACGGCGTCGTGTTTCGGAGGGGTTGAGGAGCATGCGGGTGATCGTTGCCGCTCTCAGCTGGTCCTGGCGCGAGACCGAGGTCGACCCCCTCACCGGGGCGGTGCGGGCGAACCGCCGCGACCGCGGGCCGAACGGGTCGGAGCTTGCCGCCCTGGAGCACGCGCTGCGCCTGGGCGAGAAATGGGACGCCCGGGTGGTCGCGGCCAGCGTCGCCCCGGCCGAGGCCGATGAGATGCTGCGGGAGGCGCTGGCGGCCGGCGCGGCGCAGGCGCTGCGGGTGGAGCCGGCCAGCTGGACGGCGGGCCCGCGCCCGGCCGGCCTGGTCGGCGGCGAACAGGAATCGGCCGCCGCGCTCGCCGCGGCCCTCCGCCAGCATGTCGGGGTGCCGGACCTGGTGCTGTGCGGCGATCTGTCCGCCGACCGCGCCACCGGCTCGTTTCCCGCTTTCCTGGCGGCGTCGCTGAGCGCGGAGCAGGCCCTCGGATGCGTGCGGCTGGAGCCGGTAGACGACCGTACGCTGCGGGTGCACCGCCGCCTCGACGGCGGTCGCCGCGAGGTGCTGATGGTGCGGCCGCCCGCCGTGGTGTCGGTCGAGGCGGCCGGCGTGCGGCTGCGGCGGGCCGGGCTGCCCGCCACCCTGGCCAGGGAAAACACCGCGATCACGGTGGCCAGAACGCCGGCCGCCGCGGCGCGGCGGATCAGGGTCCTCGGCGCTCACCCGTACCGGCCCCGGCCGCGCGAGCTTCCCGGGCCGGCCGGCCCCGCGCTGCGCCGGACGCTGGAGCTGACCGGGGCGCTCGTCCAGCGCACTCCGCCGACCGTGGTCGGCCCGCTGCCCCCAGACCAGGGGGCTAGCGAGCTGCTGGCTTACCTGCGCCGATGTGGCTACCTGGACGCCGGCGACCCGGATTGATCGCCAGGCCGACCGTGCCTGGCACCATGTCGTGCTGCCGGGCCTGAACCCGGCCCGGACCGGCCAGCAACCCGGTCCGGGCGGCGGACCCGCGGACCTGTGGCTGGCCGCCACGGGACCTTAGACCCTAAGGTGCACGCCAGGCCACCTATATTCGTAGAGCTGTGTTCATAGCCGACGAGATCACCGTGCCAGCCGGGTTCGGGCCAGCCGCCTCCCGGCTCCTTCACGTGATCAACAACGGCGTGCTGCACAGTGCCTCAACGGCCACGTATGAAGAAGGCCTGACCGCGATCCTGCGGATCGGCCCGTTCGGCGAGATGCGCGGTGCCTCCAGGCTGGTCCGCGTCCAATTCCTCGCCCCGGCCCGCCGCGGGGTCACCATCACCGTCCCGCTGCGGTGGGAAGTAGCCGGGCTCGGCGGCGACCTGTTCCCCGTCCTTGACGCCGACCTGATCCTCACGCGCCACGGCGACGACCAGGTACAACTGGGCTTGACCGGCTCATACCGGCCGCCATTCGGCCGGGCCGGAGCCGTGCTTGACCGGACCCTGATGAAACGGGTCGCGGCCGCGACGATCCGGTCGCTGCTGGAACATATGGGCCGGGCCATCGCTGACCCCGCCCCGGAACCGCTCCCGGAACTCCGTCCGGTCGCTACCTGGCCGCTGACCAGCCCGGAAGAGACCTGAGCAACGACTGCTCCTGCCACGGCACCTGGAAGATCGCCACCACCGCGCACGGGCCCCAGGCCCGTTCGGCACCTCCGGAATGATCGGGCCCGGAATGATCGGGGGAGCCGCGGAGTTGCCGCGGTCATGACAACTGTGGGCTTGATCGGCAGCGGGATGATCGGCGGCACGGTCGCCAGGCTCAGCGTGGCGGCCGGGCACCATGTGGTGCTGAGCAACTCCCGCGGCCCCCAAACGATGAAGGATCTCGTCGAGGAACTCGGGCCGCTGGCGGCCGCCGGGACCGGCGAGGAGGCCGCCGCGGCGGGGGACCTGGTGGTCGTCTCGATTCCGGTCAAGGCCTATGCCAGCCTGCCCGTCGCGGCGCTGGCGGGCCAGGTCGTCCTGGACACCGGCAACTACTACCCGCAGCGCGACGGGCAGCTCGCGGACCTGGACAACGGCTCACTGACCAGCAGCGGGCTGCTGCAGCGGGACCTGCCGCACGCACAAGTCGTGAAGGTGTTCAACAACATCTACTTCAGGCACCTGCGCTCGCTGCCCCGCCCGGCCGGCGCCGCCGACCGCTCCGCCCTGCCGATCGCGGGCGACGACGAGGGTGCGAAGGCCGCGGTGACCGCGTTCCTCGACACGATCGGCTACGACGCCGTCGATGTCGGGCCGGTCGCGGAAAGCTGGCGCCAGGAGCCGGGCACCCCCGCCTACGGCGCCCCGTACGGCCCGTTCTCGGACGAGACCGGGACGCCCGCCGGCGCCGCGAAGATCCGCGCCGCCCTGGCCGCGGCCCACCAGGGTGAAGGTCCGTAACAGCAGCGCCCTAGGCTGGAAGGCCTATGAGTGCAACGCACGCCCCGGCCGGCCAGGAGCGGGACGCCGTCATTCACACCGAGGACCTGACCAAGATCTATCCGGGCACCGATTTCGCCGCGGTCGACAAGCTCAACCTCGACGTCCGGGCCGGGGAGATCTTCGGCCTGCTCGGGCCGAACGGCGCGGGCAAGACCACGACCGCCGGGATCCTCACCACCCGGGTGGTCCCGACGTCCGGCCGGGCGTTCCTCGCCGGGATCGACGTGGCGGCCCACCCGGCGCTGGCCAAGCAGCTGAGCGGGATCGTCTCGCAGCAGAACACCCTGGATCGCCAGCTCACCGTCTGGGAGAACCTGTACTTCCACGGCCGGCTGTTCGGCATGGGGGCCAAGGCGTCCAGGAAGATCGCCAGCGACCTGCTGGAGCAATTCCAGCTGTCGAAGTGGGCCAAGGCATCGGTGTACGCGCTGTCCGGCGGCATGGCCCAGCGGCTCATGGTGGCGCGGGCCATCTTCCACCGCCCGTCGGTGCTGTTCCTCGACGAGCCGACCGCGGGCCTGGACCCGCAGAGCAGGCTCGCGCTGTGGGACCTGCTCGGCGAACTGCACGGCGAAGGCCAGACGATCCTGCTGACCACGCACTACATGGAGGAGGCCGACCGGCTCTGCGAGCGGGTCGCGATCATGGACCACGGCCGCATCCTGGCGCTGGACACCCCGGCCGCGCTCAAGCAGAGCACCGGTGCCGACACCATCGTCACCGTACGGACCACCGGCGATGTCAGCAAGCTGGCCGAGCTCCTGGCCGGCGACGTGGCAGGCGTCACCCGGACCCGCATCACCGGCGACACGCTCGAACTGCACATGCAGGGCGGCGACCGGCTGGTCCCGCGGATTGTCATTTCGGCCGAACGAGGCGGGTTCGAGCTCATCGACGTGTCGATCGCCGAACCCACCCTGGAGACCGTGTTCATCAGCCTGACCGGGAAGGAACTGCGCGACTGATGGCGACCTCGACCCAGGCCCAGGCCTCGCCCCACAATGCCCGCCGCATCGGCGGCGGTCCGGCCCGTTCGGTCGCCGCGGCCAGCTGGACCGCGCTCGGCGCGCTGCTGCTGCGCGACCTGGTGGTGCTGCGCAAGCACACCGGGGAGTTCGCGCTGCGGACCATCATCCAGCCGTTCCTGCTCTGCTTCGTGTTCCTCTACGTCTTCCCGAAGATCGGGCAGGGCATCGGCGGCGGGCACGGCACCGCGGCCGAGTCGGCCTTCGCCACCATCCTGGTGCCGGGCGTGGTCGGGATATCGGTCATGTTCCAGGGCGTGCAGTCCATCGCCCTGGCCATGGCCCAGGAGTTCGGCTTCACCCGGGAGATCGAGGACCGGGTGCAGGCACCCTGCCCGATCGCTCTGGTGGCGATCGCGAAGGTGCTCTCCGGCGCGGCCCAGGGCGTGCTTTCGGCGATCATCGTGCTACCGATCGCCTCGGTCGTGCACGCGCCCGGGGTGGAGGCCCAGCTGACGCTGCACTGGTGGATCGTCGTCACGTTCGTGCCGCTGGCGTGCATCGCGATGGCCGGGCTCGGCCTGGTCCTCGGGACCAGCTTCGAGCCGAGGAACATCGGCCTGATGTTCGGCTTCATCATCTTGCCGATCACGTTCCTGGGCGGCACCTATTACTCGTGGACCAGGCTCGCGCCGGTCACCGTGGGCGGCTGGCACTGGCTGCAGACGCTGGTGCTGGTCAACCCGCTGATCTACGTGAACGAGGGGATGCGGGCCGCCTTCACCAACGCCCCGCACATGCCCCTGTACGTCATCTACCCGGTGGTGGCCGGGTTCGGCGCGGTGTTCCTGGCCATCGGCCTGCGCAATTTCCGCCGCCGGGTGCTCTCCTAGCCGGGCAGGCTGGCCCGGACCTCGTCCATGTCGAGCTCGCTCGCCTTGGTGATCAGCTGCTCGAGCGCCGACTCCGGCAGCGCGCCCGGCTGGGAGTACAGCAGGACGCTGTCCCTGATGATCATCAGCGTCGGGATCGAGGTGATGTTGAAGGTCGCCGCCACCTCGGGCTGGGCCTCGGTGTCGACCTTGCCGAACACCGCGTCGGGATGCCGTTCCGAGGCCTGCTCGTACACCGGCCCGAACATCCGGCAGGGGCCGGTCAGCACGTCCGAACACTCCTGGCCGTTCTCGATCATCCGGATGACGCCGCCGATCTGGCCCTGCGCCCGGCGCAGCCGCCGGACCACGTCCGCGAGCTCCTCGCTGTCCACGTTCACGGCCGCCATGCTATACCCCGCGGGGTATCTCAGCCCATCGGTATCGCGGCCAGGACGCCCATGGGTAGCCTGGTCCGGCACCCCGGTTCGTCTGGAAGGAGCAACCACATGAGCGACATGGACTGCATCATCGATGACCAGCTATGGACGCCCGAGGACCTGGAGGGCGCACGCGGCCTGTTCGCCTGGGGACCGCCGCCGCCCCCCTCCTTCCTGCAGCCCGAGGACCTCGCGGCCATGATGACCGGAGCCCACTCTGCTCAGCTGAGTCCGGCGCTCGGTGAGTCCGGCGCTCGCTGACCGTCAGCCGTGGTGCTCGGGCGGGATGATGAGGACCGGGCAGGCCGCGTGATGGGCGACCTTGTACACCACCGACCCCATCAGCGTGACGACGCCGCTGGTACCGTGCTCGCCGAGCACGATCATATCGGCGTCCTTGCTCGCGTCGACGAGCACCTCGGCCGGGATTCCGTGCGCCGCGACGACGGTGACCGACGGCGGCCGGGGCCCGTCGAGTTCGGCCAGCACCTTGTCGGTTTCCGCCTGGGCCGCCTCGCGCGCCCGCTGGGTCTCGGGCACATCCTGCGGGTAGGCGACCGCGCCGCCGGCGTAGCCGATTATGGCCTGGTGGACGGTGATCACGGTGAGCGGCTCCTGATGGATCGCCGCTTCCTGCATGGCCCGTCTCAGGGCCCGCTGGGAATGGCCAGAACCGTCGATGCCGACGATGATTCCAGGCATGTCATCTCCTTTTGAGCTGTCGCGGTCGCCGTGCCTCTGCCGCTGATCTTAGGCTCACCGGGCCCTTTGGCAACAGGGGCCATCCCAGCGGTTACGTGCGTTCGGAGATGGCGGCGATGCCCTGCCGGTCACCGTTACCTCCGTCTGCCTCGGCCGCAGCGCTGAGCTCGGTGAGGCCGTGCCGGATCCCCTCGACGAAGACGTCCAGATCCGGCGTGGAATCGTAGTCAGCGGTGACACCGAAACAGACGGTGTTGACGTAGGACAAGATCGCGACCGAGATCCGCACGGCGTTGCCGATCGGGACGTACGGGTAGAGCGCCGTCAGGCGGCGGCCGAGGATGTAGAGCGGCACGCGCGGGCCGGGAACGTTGGTCGTCACCGTCTGGACCAGCGACTGCCGGATCCGGAACGCGGCCTGGGTGCCGAGCGCGAGCCACATCGGCGCGGCGAAGCCCAGCATCCCGGTGAGGATCTCCGCGCTGACGGCCTGGTGGCTGTGCTTGACGTTATCCATTTCCTGCCGGATCAGGCCGAGCCGCCGGACCGGATCCGGCTCGCTGACGGGCAGGTTGACCAGCACCGCCGATACCCGGTTGGTTATCACGCCCGCCTCTTCCGGGCCGCGGACCGATACCGGGACCAGGCTCCGCACGACCATCTTCTCGGTCAGCTCGCCGCGTCCGGCGAGCAGATCCCGGAAGGCTCCGGTGATCGCGGCGAGCACGACGTCGTTGATGGTGGCACGATGGGCCGCGCGGATCTGCTTCAGCTCGGCCAGGCTCGTCGCGGTCCAGGCCCAGCGGCGGCGCGGGCCGATGGGGCCGTTGAGGAAGACCGCAGATGGTTCGGCCAGCCGCCATGCGCTCGCGGCCAGGCCGCGGCCGTACTCCAGCACATGCTCCTTCGCGGGGCCCTTGAGCAGGCCGGGTGCCGCGGCCAGCTGCCGCAGCGGCCCGGCCATCGCCGCACCCAGGTTGTCCGCCGTCAGCCTGGACAACGTGGGCCGGGCCGCAGGCTGCCAGCTGACCGGTTCGGGGAGGGGCGCCTGGGGATCTGTGTCGAATACCGCGGTCATCAGGTCATTGCCGCCGACGCCATCCACCATGCAGTGGTGAATCTTCGACAGGAGGGCCCAGCGGCCGCCCTCCAGCCCGTCCAGGAGCCACTCCTCCCAGAGCGGCCGGCGCTGGTCCAGCGGCATGGCGAACAGCTTCTCCGCGGCGGCACGGAGCTGCTCCGGGCCGCCAGGGGCCGGCACCCTGGCGTACCTGACGTGGTGCCTGATGCTGAACTGGTGGTCGTCGGCCCACACCGGGCGGAAAAGCTGGAAGGGCGTGGTCTGGGCCACCTGGCGGTACCTGGGCACTCGCGGCAGCTTCGCCTTGAACAGCCGGGTGAGCTCCTGGCGGGTAGGAGCCGGCCCGTCGAAGACCGCCACCGACCCGATGTGCATGGGTACGTGGCCATGCTCGGCGAAGAAGAACTCGGCGTCGAGCGGGCTCATCCGCTCTATCGTCTGCTGCATGGCTGCCTCCTAGGGCCGGACCAGCTCGTCCTTCATGACCTTGCCGAGCGAGTTCTTCGGCAGCTCGGAGCGGAACACCAAGACCCGCGGGCAGGCTGCCCTGTCCTTGAGCCTTCGCCTGCCGCTCGGTGCTGGCTACAGGCCTAGAGGCCCAGTAGAAGGGACCTTGGGCCCTAAAGACCGGATCCGCTGGCCGGCCCGGCCAGCGGGTGACCGAGCGCGGCACCCACGCCGAGCTCCTCCGGTCCGGCGGCGCCTATCAGCGGCTATGGCAGGATGGACACCCTGGAGGGCCGACATGACCTGCACTCTGCACGTGGCGTGGGACACCCGGCTGTCTGAGTACGACTTCGGCCCCGGTCACCCGATGTCACCACTCCGGCTCAGGCTGACCATGGAGCTCGCACGGGCCTTCGGCCTGGCCGGCCTGGACGGGGTCTCGATCGAGGTCCCGGCCGCGGCCACCGATGCCGAGCTCAAGCTCGTCCACGACCGTGTCTACATCGACCTGGTGCGGCTGGCCGGCGCCCCGGCCGGCCCGACCGGGAGCTGCCCACCCGCGTGCTGCTCATGCACGGGCTAGGCACCGAAGACGACCCGGTGTTCCCCGGCATGCACGAGGCGGCCGCGATGGTGGCGGGAGCCACGCTGGCCGCGGCCCGGGCGGTCTGGACATCAGCAGCCCAGCATGGCGTCAGCATCGCCGGCGGCATGCACCACGCGATGGCCAGGAACGCCAGCGGATTCTGCGTCTACAACGACCCGGCGATCGCGATTGCCTGGCTGCTGAGCCAGGGCGCCCAGCGGATCGCCTACGTCGACGTGGACGCGCATCACGGCGACGGCGTGCAGGCAGCGTTCTGGAACGACCCCAGGGTGCTGACCATCGGGCTGCACGAGCATCCGGACACCTTGTTCCCGGGCACCGGGTACGCGTCCGAGACCGGCGGCCCGGACGCCGAGGGATCATCGGTCAACGTCGCGTTGCCGGCGGGCACCGGGGACGCCGGCTGGCTGCGCGCCTTTCACGCCGTGGTGCCGCCGCTGCTGCGGGAGTTCGGCCCGCAGATGATCGTCAGCCAGCACGGGTGCGACACGCACCGGACCGACCCGCTCGCCAACCTGGAGCTCACCATCGACGGGCAGCGCGCCGCGCACGCCGCGATCCACGCGCTGGCCCACGAGGTGGCCGGCGGCCGCTGGCTGCTCACCGGGGGCGGCGGCTACGAGCACGTTCACGTGGTGCCGAGGACCTGGACCCACCTGCTCTTCGAGGCCGCAGGCCGGCCGCTCGACCCGGCGTCGGCGACTCCGCAGACGTGGCGGGAGTACGTGTCCTGGACAACCAGCCAGACCGCCCCGGAGACGATGACCGAAGACGCCGGGGGAGCGTTCACCGACTTCGGCACCGGCCACAATCCGGCCGATCCGGTGGACCAGGCGATCATGGCCACCAGGAAGGCCGTCTTCCCGCTGCACGGGCTGATGCCCTGAGGTCTACGCTTCTTTCCAACTGGAAAGGAAGGTGGCACATGGCCGACATCGAGGGCTCCCGGAACTTCGGCATCACCGGCGACGCGCTATGGGCGGTGGTGGCTGACCCGGCCCGGCTGGCCGACTGGGTGCCGACGATGCGACGGGCCCAACCATCCGGCCACGCGGAAGTCCACCTGGAGGGCGAGTCCCATGGCCACCCTTACTCACTGGACAGCTCACTGCGCATTGACCCGGGTGACCGGCGCCTGCACTGGGGCGCCCCCGCGGACGAGGGCTATCGCGGCTGGCTTCAGGTCATCGACCGGCCACCGGGATCCGAGGTGCACCTGCACGTCGCCGTCCCGGACGACCGGCTGGGGCCGTCCCCTGACGCCGCCGCCGCGGAAATCCGGCGGGGCATGGAGGAAGCCTTCGACCGGCTGGCTGGCCTCGTCGTGACCTGAAACCCATAATCCCCGCCCGGGGCCCGCCGCGGCCCGGACTCCTCAGCTGGGCTGGTCAGGCGGCACGATGAGGACCGGGCAGTGCGTATGCTGGGCGACCTGGCCAGCCGTTGACCCCAGCATCAGCCGGTTGAATCCGCCCACGCCCCGCGAGCCCAGGACGATCACCTCGGCGTCGTTGCTCGCGTTGATGAGCTCTTCGACCGGGAAACCATGAACCGCCTTGACCGTGACCGACTCGGGGCGGGGTCCGTCCAGCTCGGCCAGCACCTTGTCGGTTTCCGCCTGCGCCGCTTCGCGGGCCGCTTCGGTCCTGGCCACGTCGTCCGGGTACATGGCGACCCCGCCGTAATAGCCCCTGATGGCCTCGTGCACGGTCAGCACGGTGAGCGGTGTGTGCCGGATAGCTGCTTCCCTCATGGCCCATTCCAGGGCCCGCTGCGAATGGCCGGAACCGTCTATTCCGACAATGATTCCCGACATCTCGCTTCTCCTTCTGCTGACGGGTACCCCGGTACCTTCACCATCAACGCTAGGCACGCGGGACTCCTGGTAATAGGGTCGACTGGACGACCTGGCCGGGACCTTGGTCCTTAACCCGGTGCGGGCGCAGTGCCTAGAGTTGAGGTGACCCATGGTCCTATCCAGGGCCATCCTCGTGAATGTCGGGAGTTATGGTGACAAGTCCGGTGAGCGATCCGGGGTCGGGCGGCGGGGCCGGGAAGCCGATCGCGGTGTTCCTCCTTGATGACCATGAGGTGGTCCGCCGGGGGGTGCGTGACCTGCTGGAGGCCGAGCCGGATATCGAGGTGGTCGGCGAGGCGGGGACCGCGTCCTCGGCGCTGGCCCGCATTCCGGCGCTGAAGCCGGACGTGGCCGTCCTGGATGTGCGGCTGCCGGATGGTGACGGGGTGTCGGTGTGCCGGGAGATCCGGTCCCGGATGCCGGGGGTGGCCTGCCTGATGCTGACCTCGTTCGGTGATGACGAGGCGCTGTTCGATGCGATCATGGCCGGCGCGGCCGGGTACGTGCTGAAGCAGATCCGCGGCACCGACCTGGTTGGGGCGGTGCGTACGGTGGCCTCGGGCCAGTCGATGCTGGATCCGCGGGCGGCGAGTCAGCTGATGGCCCGGCTGCGGGATCAGTCGGCCCGGCATGACCCGCTGGCCGGGCTGTCGGCGCAGGAGCGCCGGATCCTGGAGCTGATCGGGGAGGGCCTGACCAACCGGCAGATCGGCGAGCGGATGTTCCTGGCCGAGAAGACGGTGAAGAACTACGTGTCCGCGCTGTTCGCCAAGCTGGGCATGGAGCGGCGCACCCAGGCGGCCGCGTACGCGGTCCGCGTGTTCGGCGACCACCATCGACACCGACGACCACGAATCTCACTACGGTCCCAGCGACTAGGGACCTTCTGCTCTGCCCGGACCGGCTCGGCACGCGGCATCCTCGGTCTCATGTACTCCGACGGCTCCGCATTGAGGCAACTGTCCAGGGATGAATGCCTGCAGCTGATGGCATCGGCGCTGGTGGGCCGGGTCATCTACACCCGGCGGGCGCTGCCCGCGGTAGAACTGGTCAACTTCGCCCTTGACCAGGGTGACATCGTGATCAGGACGGACCGCAGCGGCAAGCTCGCCGCCGCCGCCCGCGGGGCCGTCGTCGCGTTCGAGGCCGATTGCCTGGACCCGGCTCAGCAGGCCGGCTGGAGCGTCACCGCCATCGGCCCGTCGCGGGAAGTGACCGATCCCGAGGAGATCGGCCGGCTGCAGCAGCTAGGCCTCCGCTCGTGGGCTCCGGGGGTGCGGGAGCACTTCATCAAGATCTCACCGGTCATCATGAACGGCCGGCACCTGCGCGCCAACGGCCACCAGCTCGCTGACCTAGCAGGATGACGCTGACCTAGCAGGATGGCACTGACCTAGCAGGATGACACTGGGCGGATCGTCTGCGAAGCGAGGCTGGCCTCGCGGACGAGCGCCTCGGCCCGGTTCTTGATCCCGCGGAGCATTCTTCGCTGCATGGCGAAGTCGCCGAATTCCATCAGCAGGACGCCCAGCAGTGCCGTCAGGGGGTGCTGCCAGTCGTAAACGGCGTGGATGCGGGTGACCAGGCGGGTTCCGTCGCGGCCGGCGGGTGTCAGCCGCCACGCCCAGGTGCTGTCGGGCTTGGTCCACAGCAGCCACTCGCCGGTTTCGAAGCAGTGCACTGTGAAGGCTGTGCGTTCGGTCGGCGTGGCTGCCGGGGACATCGGCACCCACTGGCCGACCTGCAGGTGCTGCAGTTCGGGCACGATCGTGACGGCGCTGGGATGGCCGAGGTTATCGAGCAGGTCATCGCTGTAGAACCCGGCCCGCAGGCAGCCGACCTGCACCAGCCATGGCCAGACCGCGTTGGGCGGGGCGTCGATCGTGATCGCCCTGGTCGCCCTGAACTGGGCGCGCGGGAACATCGCGTCCCCGGGTAGTACGGCGGCGACCTCGGCCGCGTGGCACCCCAGCGAAGGTGCCACCTGCGGTACAGCGGCGCGGTCACAAAGGCCGGGAGATCACCGACGACAGCACCAAGTTCAGCCGCCAATTGCCGCCTGCTCGGCCTGGCCACGGTAGTCACCTCGGCCACCTCCCTCAGTCGGCCATCCTGGCTGCGTCCAAGCCTGATTTCGGCCAGCGCCGCCGGTAGAGCCGAAGGTCCTTGTCATCGTGGCCCGCGGCGCCGGACACGCACAGCGATCTAAGATCGCGCTCGCCGCCAGGGTCATCCGCCGCGAGGTACCCGCCATTCCAGCCTGGTACCCGGCCTGGCCGCGCCCGGGCTGGCCGCTCGAGCCGGAGTTCACCGCCCAGCTTCTCGGCCCGCCTGGCCATGTTGCCCAGCCCGCTGCGTCTGCTGCCGGCCCCCATGCCGGTCCCGTTGTCGGTGACCTGCACGGTCAGCACCCCGCCGGGATCCACGTCCACGGTCACGTCGACCTGGCTGGCGTCGGCGTGCCGGGCCGCGTTGGACAGCGCCTCGCGCAGCGTCGCCAGCACCGGCTCGGCCAGCGCCGGGCGGAGTTCGGCACCCAGCCCCGCGCCGAGCCGCAGCGACGGGGCGAAGCCGAGCATGCCGGTCATCTCCTCGACCAGCGCGAAGATGTCCCCGCGCAGGTCCGGGCCGGGCGCGTCGTCCCGCTCCTGCAGCTTGAAGATGGTGGCGCGGATGTCCTTGATGGTCTCGTCCATCGCGTCGACCGCGTTGGTGATGCGGCTGGCCACCTCCGGCCTGGTGATCATCGGCATCGTGCCTTCCAGCGACATGCCGGTGGCGTACAGCCGCTGGATGACCAGGTTATGCAGGTCGCGGGCGATCCGGTCCCTGTCCTCGTACAGCGACAGCTGCGCGGCGTCGGCCCGGCTGGCGGCGAGCTCGAGCGCGACGCCGGCCTGCGCGGCGAACGAGGCCACCACGTCCGCCTGAGCGGGCGGGAACGGCGCCGCGCCGTGGCGGCGCCCGACGGTGAGCACCCCGCGGACGTTGCCCGGCGCGCCGAGCGGGAAGATGACCGCGGGCCCGATGTGGCTCATCGCGCCGCGCGCGGCCTGGGACGCGCGCTCGTCCGCGGCGAAGTCATCGGACGTGACCGGCTCGCCCGTGGCCAGCACCAGGCCGGACAGGGACTGGTCGGCCGGCAGCACCAGGCCGCGGGCGGCGTCGGCACCGTCCCCCGCGGCGTAGGTGATCGTCAGCCGCCGTCCCTCCTCCTCGGGCAGGGCGAGCACGGTGAGATCGGCGCCGGACAGCTCGAGCGCCTGCCGGGTGACGCCGGCGAGCACCTCGCCGGGCGCGGACCCGGACAGCAGCCGGGTGGTGACCTCGGCGCTGGCCTGGATCCAGCGCTGCTGGCGGCGGGCCGCGTCGTAGAGCCGCGCGTTCTCCAGCGCCACGCCGGCCGCGGCGCCCAGCGCGATCAGGACCGCCTCGTCGTCCTCGGTGAATTCCCCGCCGCCGCGCTTGTTGGTCAGGTACAGGTTGCCGAACACAACGTCGCGGACCCGGATCGGGACGCCGAGGAAGGCCCGCATCGGCGGATGCCCGTCCGGGAAGCCCGACGATTCCCGGTGCGCGCGGATGTCGGCCAGGCGCAGCGGCCGGGGATCGTCGATCAGCAGGCCGAGCAGGCCGTGTCCCTCCGGCCAGTGGTGGATCCGGCCGATCTCGTCCTGGCTCAGGCCGACCGGGATGAACTCGGCCAGCCGCCGGTCCTCGCCGATGACGCCCAGCGCCCCGTAGGTCGCGTCCACCAGCTCGACCGCGGCCTCGACGATCCGCCGGAGCGTGGACTCCAGGTCCAGGCCCGAGCCGATGGCGACGACCGCCGCGAGCAGGCCGCGCATCCGGTCCCTGGTCGCCAGCACGGCCTGCAGCCGGCCCTGCAGCTCGGCCAGGAGCTCGTCCAGCTTCAGCTGCGGGAGCAACTCCGGGCGGCTCTCGGCACCTGGTTCCACCAGCAGATCCTTCCCGATGACGTCGCATCGTAAGATTACCGGCCGGCCCCTGCGTCGGCTACAGAGGCGCCTCACGAGGAGATCCGCCGCGAGGTCACCCAGGAGGTGATCGCGGACGGGTTCTTCACCGACCCCGGTTTCCGAGCCAGGACCTTAGTCCCGGGCCGTGTGGCCGGAACGCCAGGTCACCTCAGGCGTGGTCGCGGACGGGTTCTTCACCTACCCCGGTTTCCGAGCCAGGACCTTAGTCCCGGGCCGTGTGGCCGGAACGCCCTTGCCGGCTCCGCGGCCGGACGATCATGATAACGGTGGGGTGACCTACGTGCCCTAGGCATACCCGGCATGACCGGGTCCGGCAAGGAGGACCAGCAATGGCATCAAAGCCCATCGTGGCCGGCACGGACGGTTCCGAGGAATCACTGGGGGCGGTCGACTGGGCCGCCAGGGAGGCCGTGCTCCGCGGCGCCCCGCTGCGAATCGTGGCCGCCGCGGCGTTGCCGCCCCGGATGATGTCGCGCGCGGGCGCGGGCGAGTACGACACCGTGACCGACGTGATCGTGAAGGAGCGTGACCGGGCGCTGGCCGCCGCCGCCGAGCTGGCCGCCAGGACGGCTCCCGGCCTGCTGATCGACACCGACCCGCTGAGCGGGGCGCCCGCCGAGGCGGTCACCGACAGCGGCGCCGGCGCGCTGATGCTGGTGCTCGGCTCCCGCGGCATCGGCGCGTTCACGGCCCTGGTGGTCGGCTCGGTCAGCCGTTACGCCGCCAGCCATGCGTCCTGCCCGGTGGTGGTCATCCGCGACGAGACCCCGGGCGTCCGCCGGCTGGTCGGCGTCGGCATCGGCGACCCAGACCACTGCGGCGACGCGCTGACCTTCGCGTTCGAGGAGGCGGGCCTGCGCCAGGCCGGCCTGCTGGCCATCCACGCCTGGCACACCCCGCAGACCGAGATCTCCCGGGCCGGCCAGGCGTTCACCGGCCCCGGCGAGCAGGCCGCCGCGGCGGACGCGGCCCGGCAGCTCGAGGGCCTGCTCGATAGCTGGCGAGCCAAGTACCCGGACGTCCCGGTCAGCCAAGAAGTGGTGCATGGGCATCCGGGCCGGGCGCTGATCGGCCTGTCCACCCGCGCCGACCTGGTGGTCATGGGCCGGCACGCCAAGCCCGACGGGCTGCAGGGCCCCGGTTCGGTCCGGCACGCGGTGCTCAGCCACGCGCACGGCCCCGTCGTGACCGTGCCCTCGTCCTAGGCGGGATCCCGCTCGATCGGGCAGGTCATGCAGCGCGGCCCGCCGCGGCCGCGGCCAAGTTCGCTGCCCGCGATCGAGATCACCTCGATGCCATGCTCGCGCAACATGGTGTTGGAGGCGACGTTCCGCTCGTAGCCGACGATCACGCCTGGTGCGACGGCCAGGTAGTTGTTGCCGTCGTCCCACTGTTCGCGTTCCGCGGCCCGGGCGTCCTCGTTAGTGGTCAGCACGGTCACCTTGTCCATGCCGAGCACCTCCGCCACCGTGCCCCAGAGGTTGTCGTTGAGCTTTACCATCAGATCGGTGTCGTCCTCGCCCGGGGTAACGGTCCATGACCGCAGCCGCGGATCGAGATAGGGGTACAGCACGAACGTCCCCCGGTCCACCATGGTCATCACGGTGTCGAGGTGCATCATGGCGCGGGAGAACGGCAGCTCGACCGCGATCACGACGCTGACTTGCCCGCTGCGGAACAGGGTCTGGGCGAGCAGCTCGACCGCCATCGGTGTCGTCCGCTCACCCATCCCGATCATCACGACACCATCGCCCAGCACGTGCACATCGCCGCCTTCCACGGTGGCGGGCATGTGATGAGCGTCGGTGTCGCCGTAATGCCAGGTGAAGTCCGCCTGGGCGAACATCGGGTGGTGCCGGTAGATGGCCCGGCTGTGCAGCGACTCGCGCTGGCGGGCGGGCTTGGCCATCGGGTTCACCGAGACGCCCTGGAAGATCCAGCAGGAATTGTCCCGCTGGAACAGGTGGTTCGGCAGCGGCGGCAGCACGAAGTCGTCCGCGTGCAGCACGTCCCAGGTCAGGCTGTGCGGCCGGGCCGGGGTCAGGTCCGCCTTGAGCACGCCGCCCACTAGGAACTCGGCCAGCGCCGGGCCGTCGAGATCGTCGAAGAGCCGCCGCACGGGCCCGGCCAGGTTCGGGCCGAGCATCTCGGGAACGCAGATCCGGTCCAGGACGAAGGCCCGCCCGGCCGGCACCTCCAGCGTCTCGCCCAGCAGCTGCCCGAAGTAGTGGACCTGCACGCCCTTGGCGCGCAACGCCTCGGCGAAGGCGTCGTGCTCTTCCTTGGCCCGGCCGGCCCACAGCACGTCGTCGAAGAGCAGTTCGCGGACGTTGCCCGGGGTGAGCCGGGACAGCTCGAGCCCGGGCCGGTGCACGATGACCTGCCTGAGCTGACCTACCTCGGACTCGACGCTGAAGCTCATGACGATATTTTCCGGCACGCCCGTCCGGAAGCATAGGACGACCCCCGGCAGGCGTGCTCACGGCGGCGTGCTCACGGCGGGCGTGCTCACGGCTGGCGTGCTCACGGCTGGCGTGCTCACGGCGCGACGCGGGTGCCGGCTTCGCCGGCTAGCAGGGCCTGGGCGTCGGCGAGCCGCCCGATGGCGGCCAGCTTCCCGGTCGCCTCGACGAAGCGGCACACGGCGTCGATCTTGGGGCCCATCGATCCGGCCGGGAAGGACCGGGCCCGTAGCTCGGCGGGCGTGGCCCGGCGGATCGGCCGGGCCTGCGCGGTGCCGTACTCGTCCTGGACCGCCGCCACGTCGGTCAGCAGCAGCAGCGCGTCCGCCTGCAGCTGGCGGGCCAGCAGCGCGGCGGTCAGGTCCTTGTCCACGACCGCTTCCACCCCGCGGGTAAACCCGCCGTTCGCTATCACGGGCACGCCCCCGCCGCCGGCGCAGACCACGATCGCCCCGCTGCCGAGCAGGATCCGGATGGCGGGCAGGTCGAGCAGCTCGGCGGGCTCGGGTGACGGCACCACCCGGCGCCACCGGGCGCCGTCCTGGCGTACTTCCCAGTGCTGGCTCGCGGCCAGTGCCCGGGCCTGCCGCTCGTCGTACACCGGGCCGACGAACTTGGCCGGGTGCGCGAACGCCGGATCATCCCGGTCGACCAGGGTCCGGCTGACCAGGCAGGCCACCTGGCGGCCGGGCAGCGCGTTCCGCAGCGCCTGGAGCAGCCAGTAGCCGATCATGCCCTGGGTCTGCGCGCCCAGCACGTCGAACGGATAGGGCCGGGACAGGGCCGGGTCGTGGGCGCTCTCCAGCGCCAGCATCCCGACCTGCGGGCCGTTGCCGTGGGTGATCACCAGGTCGTGCCCGGCCGCCAGCGGGGCCAGCGCCCGCACCGCCTTGACCACGTGGGCCTCCTGGATCTCCGACTCCGGCGGCTCGCCGCGCTCGAGCAGGGCGTTCCCGCCGAGCGCGGCAACGATCCTCATAGGACGTCCCCGGCGGTGGCCACCATGACGGCCTTGATCGTGTGCAGCCGGTTCTCCGCCTGGTCGAACACGATCGAGGCGGGCGACTCGAAGACCTCCTCGGTCACCTCCAGGGCCGCCAGGCCGCGCTTGTCGTAGAGCAGCTGGCCGATCTGGGTGTCCCGGTTGTGCAGGGCCGGCAGGCAGTGCATGAACTTCACCGCCGGGTTCCCGGTGGCGGCCAGCACGCCCTGGTTCACCTGGTACGGCAGCAGCAGGTCGATGCGCTCGTCCCATTGGCCGGCCGGCTCGCCCATGGACAGCCAGACGTCCGTGTACAGGTAGTCCGCGCCCGCCACCGCCGCCGGTATGTCCGCGGTCACGGTGAGCCGGGCGCCCGAGCGGGCCGCGAGCGGGCCGGCGATGCCCTGCACGGCCGCCGCGGGCTGCAGCGGTCCGGGCGCGCAGATCCGCACGTCCATGCCGAGCAGCGCGCCGGTCACCAGCAGCGAGTTCGCCGTGTTGTTCCGGCCGTCGCCGAGGTAGCAGTAGCTCACCTCGGCCAGTGGCTTACTGGTGTTATCGCGCATGGTGAGGATGTCGGCCAGCATCTGGGTGGGATGCCAGTCGTCGGTGAGCCCGTTCCACACTGGCACTCCGGCGTAGGTCCCGAGCGTCTCCACCGCCTGCTGCGAGGACCCGCGGTACTCGATCCCGTCGAACATCCGGCCGAGCACCCGGGCGGTGTCCTTCATCGACTCCTTGCGGCCGAGCTGCGATTCCTCCGGTCCCAGGTAGGCCACGTGGGCGCCCTCGTCGTGCGCGGCCACCTCGAACGCCGAACGGGTCCGGGTGGACGTCTTCTCGAAGATGAGCGCGATATTGCGGCCGGCCACCGGCTGATGCGCTGGCCCAGGCGCTTCTCCATCCTCAGTTTCCCGCCCAGGTCGATCAGGTAGGTGAACTCCCCCGCGGTGAGGTCGGTCTCCTTGAGCAGGTTGCGTCCTTGCAGGTTCATCTCATGCTCCTCGCTCACTGACACGTGCGGACATCGACGCCTCCCTCCGAGCGCCCTCGTAAGGCGCGCCGGTGACCCGGTCAACTACCGGACGACGCCGACCGGCCCGGGCGCATGATGCAGAACGGCCTGCGCGACCGAGCCGAGGCGCATGCCCTCCAGACCGCCGCGGCCGCGAGCGCCCACCACGATCAGCTGGGCGCCGGCCGCGGCCGTCAGCAGCGCCGCGCGCGGGGTGCCGGGCAGGACCCGCCGTACCACCGTGACGTCAGGGTGCTCCTTCGCCTCGTGGTCCACCAAGTGATCGAAGTCCGCTTCCATCTGGCGCCCCTCGCCGAGCCGGCCGAGCGCGTCGGTCAGGGCGCACACCGCCACCAGGGGCACATCCCGCAGCGCGGCCTCCTCGAAGGCGAAGACGATCGCGGCCTGGGCCGCCGGGGATCCGTCCGCCCCCACCACCACCGGCCCCGGGGGCTGGTTGGCCGGCCGCCACTCGCCGCGGACGACCACGACCCGCCCGCAGGCGTGCCCGGCCACCTGCCAGGACACCGACCCGAGCTGCAGATCGCGCAGCTCGCTGTACCCGCGGCAGCCGACCACAACCATGTCGGCGGTCCGGCTGCGTTCGCACAGCACCTGAGCGGCCGACCCGCCGGCCAGCTCCGCGCGCACCCGGCCGGGGCCAAGCACCGACTCGGCGTACGGCAGCCCGCGGTCCAGGATGTCCCGGCCGTGCTGCCGGGCCAGGTCACACAGGGCCGACTCGGTGGGCAGCGCTATGTGATCCGGCGTCCAGGCCAGGCAGACCGTCAGCGTCGTATCGCGCGCCTGGGCTTCCCTAGCGGCCCAGCGCAGCGCCCGGACGCTGTCCGGTGACCCGTCGTAGCCGACCACAATACCGTAAGTTATCCCGGTCATGGCGACCCTCCTCCCGCGACCCCGCATCCCTTCCAGCCACATTGGTCGCATCCCGGCCTCGGTAAAAGGGCAGAAGGTCCCGCGTCCCGCCCCGGAGGTCGGTATCCCGGGGGCATCCTGCCACCGCCACAGGGGACCAAGGGCCCAAGGACAGGGCCGAAGGACTCTGCCCGGGCTGACCCGGCGGCGGCACCCTGGAACGGCACCCCCCGATGGGCCGCAGGAGGTGACCATGATGCGTAGCCATGACGACCGCAAGCCGAGCGGGTCCCTGGCCCGGCGGCTCGGCTTCGACCGCAACCCGCTGCGCCGGGGCACGGACCGGATCGAGGCGGCCCTGCGGCTGTTCCTCGTGATAGTGCTCATGACGGCGGTGCCCGCCGCCGCGGTGCTGGCCGGCCAGCGGGCCGATCGCCTGGCCCTGAACCGGGCTCACGCCGAGCTGGCAGCGGATCACCTGGTCACCGCGGTCCTGCTGCAACGGGCCCCGGCGAGCGGGATCCCGGACCCGTACACGTCGGTGCAGACCGCCTGGGTGCAGGCCCGCTGGCAGCCGCCGGGCCTGCCGTCGCGGACCGGCGAAGTCCTCGCCCTGGCGGACGCGCGCCAAGGCAGCACCGTGCGGATATGGATCGGCGCCTCAGGCGCGCTCACCGATCCCCCCTTTGATCACCGCGACATCGCCGGCGACGTCTGCATCGCCGTCGTCGCGACCTGCCTCGTGTCGTGGCTGGTGCTCCTGGCGTCGAGCACGCTCGCCCGCCGGGTCCTGGACCGCCGGCGGCTGGATGCCTGGGACGCCGAGTGGCGGGCCAGCGGCCCGCTGTGGAGCGGCCGCTACCGCTGAAGCCTGGTCACGGCGCGGCGGCCAGCACGACCCAGACCGGGCCGCGGGCGAAGGTCATGACCTGGCCGGACGCGGTGGTGAACGTGGTGCCGCCATCAGCGTCAGGCCGCGACCAGCGGATAGCGTAGGCCCGCCCGCCGCGCAGCACCACTGCGGTGCCGGCGCCGGTGCTCTGCGCGTACGGGGGCCGGCTGCCCGCCTCCAGGAACCGCGAGGTCCGCACCTTGGTGTACTGGATCACCACGGTGGGTGCGCTCAGCTGGCCGCCCTCGGTAGCCCGGGCGGGCGCGCCGTCCATCTGCACCAGCCAGCGTCCGTCCCGCGCCGACCAGCGGAACGTGAACGCCGCCGCCGGATAGGACACGGAGAACGATGTCATGGCCCGCCCGCCAGACGGCGCGGGGCCGAACCGGAACCCGATGTCGCGCGCCTTGCTCGCGCCGCGCGCCTCGGCGAGCAACTGGGCGGTGTGCGCGTACAGATTGTGCGGCGCGACCCGGCGCGGGTCTCGGAAGTAGCCGCCGGCCCGGCCGGCGTACAGATCGACGGTTCTCGCCTTCTCGACCACGGGGAGCAGCTGCGGCTGCGCCCCGGAGTAGGCGAACGCGGGCCGCCCGAACTGCCGGAGCAGCTCCAGGTCGTCCTCCCGGGCGCTGCGCACCGGGCCTATCACCGGCGGGAAATGCGAGGAGAACACGGCGAGGAACCGGCTCAGGCCGCCTTCCACCGGAAGGACGTACACGATGTCGGCGCCGGTGAGCCCGGTCTGCGGCCGGGCCGGGGCCAGGTTGTCGATCTTCACCGCGAGCACCGGACCGAGCGCCGATACCGGCTCGCCGGTGAAGGGGGAGAACAACGTCTGAGGCGAGCCGGCGGGCGGCGGTGTCGCCGGGCCCGGCATCAGCACGGCGACGAGCACCGCCGCCAGGCCGATGGCGGCCGCGGCCGCCGCCCCGATGACGACAGTCCGGCGGGGCATCAGAAGTAAGGGCCCGGGCTGGCGGGAATGGGGGGAACCGGGTAGACGAGGCGGTCGCGCACCGCCACGACGCCCTGGACGTGCCGGGCCCGGGAAACGATGTCATGACCGACGGAGATGGTCTCGGGGGTGCCTTCCACCGTCACCACGCCGTCTGTCACGATGACCGAGTACTGGCTCGGCTCCGAGCGGCCGGAGATCACCTGGCTCATGATCTCCGCGCGGATCTCCTCATCCGTGCGGTCAAAGACGGCCAGCACGTCGGTCCGGCTGATGATGCCGACGAGGCGGCCGGCATCGACCACGGGGAGGCGCTTGACCTTGCGGCCGCGCATCAGCCGCGCGGCGTGCTCAACCGTGTCCTCAGGGGTAATCGTCACCGCGGGGCTCGTCATCAGGTCGGCCGCCATAACCCCGTCCGCCTTGGCCCGCTCGGTGTGGTGCACGAGGCCGGCGATCACTGCCCGCACACCGCCGGGCTCGGTCTGCAGGGCCTCCTTGGCCAGCATGTCGGCCTCCGAGACGACACCGGTGACCTTCCCGTCGGCATCGAGGACGGGGAACCCGCTCACCCGGTTCTCGCGGAGCCTGGCCGCTATCTCCTTGAACAACGTGGTCTCACTCACCCAGACCGGACGCGCGGACATGACGTCCCTGACGACGGCTTTCATCGTAGTCTCCCTGCCTGCGGGCACACCGTTCCTTTTGTGAGCGTCGTTTCCCAGCAGCCCGGACGGGCAGAGCCGTTGGTCCGGATCCGGCAGGATGAAGGTCACCCGTCAGCCCGTCACCTGTCAACCCGGGCGCGCCACTTCCAGCGCATGCGACCCACGGCTGCCAGGCCAGGGGCCTAGGTCCTGACGAAGGTCGCGCCGTGCTGTGCCATCTGGCCCTGCCATTCCCGGATCTGGCTGTTATCCGATTGACGTGGAAGTACCCGCAAACACCGAAGGAAGGCAGATGAAATGAGCACTCTGCTGCGCAGGGACCCCAGGACGATGTTCCCGGACCTGGTTGAGTGGTTCGAGGAGCCGTTCATGACGCTGCGCCCCTACCTGGCCCAGCCGATCAGGGTCGAGGATTACATCGAGGGCGACCACTACATGGTCCGGGCCGAACTGGCCGGAATCGACCCCGCGAAGGATGTCGAGGTGACGGTGGGCGCCGGCTACCTGACCATTCACGCCGAGCGGCACGACAAGACCGAAGGCAAGCACCGGACCGAGTTCCGGTACGGCGCGTTCACCCGCAGCCTGCCGCTGCCGGCCAACGTCAACGAGGACGACGTCAAGGCGACCTACCACGACGGCATCCTCAGCATCGCCCTCGGCCTCCGCACCGAGAAGAAGGAGGCCGTCAAGAAGATCGAGGTCAAGCCAGCCAAGTAGGGTCCCTCGCGCTGATCTGAGGTCAGCGCCCATGACACTGGCCGCGCCTGTGCAGCGCGGTCAGCGCCATCCGGGCCGCGTGGCCTGGCGGAACGGACCTTCGCCCCCGCGTCGCCGGACTGAGGGCCGTTGGTCCTGTTCTTTGGTGCCTATTGGCGCTGGTGGCCGGGGGGGCGGCGGGGCAGGCTGCGGGGGAGAACGTCTATGAGGAGGAAATCACGATGACTACCAGGGTGGGCATCAACGGCTTCGGCCGGATCGGGCGGGCGTTCACGCGTCTGTCGCTGGAGCGCACCGACCTGGAGGTGGTGGCGGTCAACGACATCACTGACGCGGGGACGCTGGCGCATCTGCTGGCGTTTGACTCTACCTATGGCCGGCTGGGCCGGACGGTGGAGCACACGCCGGACTCGCTGGTCGTGGGGGGTACCCCGGTCGCGGTGTTGTGTGAGCGGGATCCGGCCGCGATCGACTGGGGGAAGCTCGGCGCCGACGTGGTGATCGAGTCGACCGGGAAGTTCCCTACCCGTGATGGCGCGGCGCTGCACCTGAAGGGCGGCGCGCGGAAGGTGCTGATCTCGGCGCCGGGCAAGGGCGCGGACCTGACGGTGGTGCTCGGGGTCAACGACGGCGAGTACGACCCGCAGCGTCATGACGTGATCTCCAACGCGTCCTGCACGACGAACTGCGTGGCCCCGATGGTCAAGGTGCTGAACGACGCGTTCGGCGTGGTGCGGGGGTTCATGACCACGATCCACGCCTATACCGGGGACCAGATGCTGCTGGACGGCCCGCACAAGGACCTGCGCCGGGCGCGGTCGGCGGCCGTCAGCATCGTGCCGACCACGACCGGCGCGGCCCGGGCCACCGGGCTGGTCATCCCGGCGGTGGCCGGGAAGCTGGACGGGGTGGCGCTCAGGGTCCCGGTCCAGGACGGCTCGCTCACCGACCTGGCGGTCGTGCTGGGCCGGGACGTCACGGCCGGCGCGGTCAACGAGGCGTTCGCCGCCGCGGCGGGCGGCCCGCTGCGGGGCATCTTGCGGTACAGCACCGATCCGATCGTCTCCCGCGACATCATCGGCGACCCCGCGTCGTGCGTGTTCGACGCGCCGCTGACCCAGGCGTCCGGCACCTTGGTCAAGGTGTTCGGCTGGTATGACAACGAGTGGGGCTACGCCTGCCGGCTGGCCGACCTGGCCGTGCTGGCCGGCGGCCGCCGGTAACCGCTCCGCCGGCACCACCGAGCGGGCCGCCCCCCGGGCGGCCCGGCTCGGTGCCGCTTCACCTCCTCAGTTACCTCGCGCATCGTGCGGGGCCTGCCAGGACCGGTGCCCCCGTAGCGGCCATGGTCCCGGTGAGCCAGGACCGCCCGCGCCCGCGACTGCCAGCCTCGGGCGAGGTAGGGATGGGGCGCAGGAGAGGAAAGGGACGGCACTGATGTCAGCGGACCGGATCGTGGTCGGGGTGGACGGCTCTGCGTCATCGCGGACGGCTCTGCGCTGGGCCGTCAGGCAGGCGCGCCTCACCGGCGGAACCGTCAACGCCGTCATCGCCTGGGAGCTGCCGATGACGCCGCAGAACTACGGCTGGGCGCCGCTCTACGTGGAAGAAGCCGGTGAATTCGCCGCCGACGCCAGGAAGAGGATCGACGCGGTGATCAGCGAGGAGGTCGCGCCGGACGACAGCGAGCTGGTCAGGACCCAGGTGGTGCACGGCCATCCGGCGCGGGTCCTGCTCGACGCCGCGGAAGGCACAGACCTGCTGGTCGTCGGGCACCGCGGCCACGGCAGCTTCGCCGGGGCCCTGCTCGGCTCGGTGGGTCAGTACTGTGTGCACCACGCGCGCTGCCCGGTGCTGATCGTGCGCTGAGGGTCACCCGGCGGCGCGATTATCCCGCGCCGACGGTGGCCTGCGCGGACCTGCCGTGATCATCGTGGAACCAGGCCGCCGCGGCCGCGGGACTGGCGTTCAGTTCCTCCACCCGGGCGTGCGCCGCTGACAGGGCCGAGCGCGAGACGCGGTAGTGATGACCGCACAGCAGCAGTTCGGTCTCGTGCGGTCGACCGGGGGCCGGCGGTATGGTCACCCGGACCACCGCCCGGGCCACGCAGCAGCAGGCCTCGTCGCTCGGGCCAGCCATCGGGGCGGCCTGCACGGGGCCGCCGAACAGCCCGGCCGGGCCCGGCGGATCGAACCTCGCGTTCATGGCATCAGGGTGGCCGGGTGCGCGGCTGCCCCGGAAGAGACGTAGCTCATCTCCCGGAGTGCCCAAGGTCCCGGGTCGCCACAGCCGCATGGCCCTTCCCGGGGCTGCCGGGTGCGTCTACCGTCGAGGCCGCCGAAGGAGGACTCATGACCACGCGTATCCGTCCCGTCCCGGCCGCGCGGCCGGCAAGCAGCGGCCGCAGCGCCGCCAGATGCAAGCAGGACTAGTCTCAGGGCGGTATCTGGCGGTACAGGGCGAGGGTGACCGTGATGCCAGCCCCGGCGGCAAGCATGAGAGTGGTCCGGGCCTCGCCAAGGCGGCCAGATCTGATGGCTGCTTGCAGAGCGGCGATGGGCCCGGTGGTGTAGGCACCTTCAAGGTCCTCCGCTATGTAGGCGACCCGGTCGCCCGGGACGCCGAGTCTTGTGACCAGGGTGTCGAGGAAGTCCGCGGAGGAGGGAGCGGGCACGAGAAGGTCGATTTCGCCCCAGCCCATGCCCAGGCGGCTCAGGAAGCGGCGGCTCGCTTCCTCGGCGCAGTCGGCGAGGCGGGCTGCATAACCAGGCTTCTCGTCGATGACCAGTTGGTGTTGGCCGGCCGCCCGCCGCGGGACGCGGTGCCCGTGCCGCTCCTGCCACACCAGCCCGCTAGCGAACAGGTCGTCATATTCGGGAAACGTCTCCGTGTAAAAATCGGTGAACCCGGCGAGGTTTTCGTCCCGCCCGAGGAGCATCGCGCCGGCGGTCGGCCGGAGCAGGGCGGCTCCGGGATTGCGGTGATCCGGATCGACATCGCTGGTCACGATCGCGCTGAGCCGGATGACGCCGGAATTAAGCAGGCCCGACTCAATCTGGATGGCGCTGATCACGCCGCAGATGCCGTTGAGAAGGTCGAATGAGAAGGTGCCGTGTCCTCCGATCGGCGGCTGGCCCAGGTTGGCCCCGATGTCCTCCTGGATGAGGGCAGCGAGCGCGGGCTCGCCCATGTTGTCGTCCCGGTAGATGCCGGCGTTGATCAGCATGTCGACATCGCCGGGTTCCCTGCCTGCGTGCGCGAGGCAGGTCCGGGCGGCGGCGTCGGCAAGGCGCCGCGCGGTTGGCTTACGCAATCCATGGCTCGTCAGCGCGCTGGCGGCTTCAATGCGTGTGCCCATAGTGGTCCACCTGGCTGTCGATGGTAAATATGGCGATTCCGATCTCGATACCAGAGGCCATCGCCAGCAGCATGACCCGGTCTCCCTTACGGATCCGCTGCTCCTCGAGGTACTTGTGGAGTGCCACGAACAACGTTGTCGACGACGTGTTGCCGTATTCCTCCAGGTTGACAACCACGTGCTTCGGCTTGGCGCCGAGGCGCCGGACGAATTCCTGGGTCCCCGCGCGGATGGCCCGGGCCGAGGTCTGATGCGGGATCAGGTAATCGATGTCGGCCAGGTCGATTCCGGCTTTGCCGATCGCCTCGGCAATCAGCGGCGCCATATCATCGATCGCCACCTTCTGCAGCGTCCTGGATCTGGTGTACATCTGAGCGCCCGGACCCACGGTGCTGGGGAAGGCGAGGCACAGCCGGCTGTGCTCGGCGAGGGTGGTGAAGCCGATGACGTCGATGCCGGAACCGCTGGGCGCGCGTTCCACGATCACGGCGGCACCCGCGTCGCCGAGCGTAAGCGATGCGAGCTGCTTGCTGAACAGGGAGCGGATCTGTTGTGCCGCGTTCCAGCTGAGGTGGGAGATGTACTCGCCGGAAACCACCATGCCGCAGCTGATCTCACCTCGGGCAACGAGGTCCTGAAGGACGAACAGCCCTGTCAGCATGCCGGCGCACGCGTTGGAGAGATCGAAGTTCGCCGCCTGCGCGGCACCGATCGCCTGCTTTACATACAGGCTGAGCGGGGGCTCGAAGGACTGCGTGTACCGGCCCCTGGACCGGGTGATGCTGGTACTGATCAGCATCTGTATGTCCCGCGCCTGATGCTGCGAATGAGCCAGGCAGTCGCGGGCCGCCCCGGTGGCCAGGGTGAAGGAGTTCTCGCCTGGTCCGACGACGTGACGTTGGTGAATGCCTGTCAGCCGCTCCAGTTGGATCCGGGTGCGATGGCTGGTCCGGCTCATCAGGTCCCTGGTCGTCAGGCGCAGGGCGGGGAGCTTCACGCCCACGCTCTCGATCCGGCACCCCCAGGAGCCGCCGGAACCGGGCGGCTCAAGTGCCAGCCAGTGGTCTGGCTGCTTGCTGCGAATCTCGGTCACCGGACCCTCCGCCCGCTCATCCCGCTTCGCGCGTTTAGCGCTGCGCTGGTATATCCACAGTTCCGGTCTCAAGCCGGCACGCAGTAGGGACGAACGTCACCAGCGGAGAGCCATCGGGCCTGATGACTAGTGGCCTTCTCATCTGGCTGCGAAACCCGGGCAGGGCCGACCATGGGAATATGAAAAGGCTGATTCTTCCCGGCGAGCGCCCGGCTGCCCGGCCGGCTCCCAGCA
The DNA here is from genome assembly GCA_963800415.1 of uncultured Actinomycetes bacterium. GTDB lineage: Bacteria > Actinomycetota > Actinomycetes > Streptosporangiales > Streptosporangiaceae > Palsa-504. Next base: position 10,596 of record CAWDBS010000057.1, on the reverse strand, counting down.
TTGGCGTGACAGCGGAGGACCGCCCCGAACCACGCGCCGAGGGCACGCGGCACACGCTGACCTACGGCCAGTACCGGCTGGGCTATGAGATCTACGGTTCAGGCGACAGGGTGCTCGTGTGGCTGCACGGTCTGCTGCTCGACGCCAACCTCAGCCGCGGGCTGGCCCGGAGACTGGCCGCCAAGGGCAACCGTGTCGTGCTGCTCGACCTGCTGGGCCATGGCCGGAGCGACAAGCCCCGCCACGCTGGCCCCCACCGGATGGATCTTTACGCTGAGCAGGTGCTGTGCCTCCTGGACGAGCTCGGCGCGGATCAGGTGGTTCTGGGAGGGGTCTCGCTGGGTACCAATGTGAGCCTGCTCGCCACGGTGCAGGCACCAGGGCGGGTCCGCGGCCTGGTCCTGGAAATGCCGGTGCTCGAGTGGGCTGCTCCGGCGGCCGCGCTGGTGTTCGCGCCGCTCCTGCTGGAGGTCCACTACGCCAGGGCCGTGCTGCGGCTGGTCTCCCGGGTCGCGTCCCTCCTCCCCTCATCGGGACTCGGCCCCGTCGACTCATTCATCAGTGCTGCCGCGTCGGACCCGGACGAAATCGCCGCCGTGCTGCATGGCGTCCTGCTGGGGCCCATCGCTCCGACCATTGACCAGCGCCGGGCTATTACCGCGCCGGCGCTGGTCCTGGGACATGGAATCGACCTGATCCACTCATTCAGCGACGCGAGGCGGCTCGCGCGCCAGCTTCCTGATGCCAGGCTGATCCGGACCCGCACCTTTGCCGAGCTCTGGGTGCGGCCGGCCCGCCTGACCGCCGAGATCAGCGAGTTCCTGGACCGCGTTCTGGGCGGGTGACGAAATTACCGGACCGTGACGAAGCCTGGTGGGGAGCCGGCGGCTGGCCGGGGGGTTGGTGATGGCCGGGCCGGCGAGGGTTTGCGATCGGGGCCAGCGCCCACTACGGATGAGGCATGACTGGCCGGCCCTTGGCGGCGGCCAGGAGCTCAGAGAGGCCGGACTCGGTGCCACGGGCGAGCACGTCGAGGTCGGGGTTGGCCGCGAAGTCGCCGGTAATCCCGAAGGTGACAGTGCCGCAGTAGGTGAAGATCGCTATCCCGATGCGGAGCGTGGTCGCGATCGGAACGTACGGGATGATCTCGACGAGTCGGCGGCCCATCCCGTACAACGGCTGCTGAGGGCCTGGCACATTCGTGGTGACGGTGACGATCTCACGCTGGGGCAGAGCGAACGCCAGCCTGACCCACCAGGACGTGAGCGGGTACAAGCTATAACGACCCATTCTGGCCAGCGACTCGCCGGCCATCGCTTCCTTGCTCGCCTTCAGCGCCTGCAGCCCGGCCTGGACGGCCGCGAGCCGCTCCACCGGATCGGCGATGTGGACGGGGAGGTCAGCCAGTACCGCTGACACCTGGTTCCCGTAGACGTTCTCCCCGCCCGGAGCCCGGACGGAAACCGGGACCAGCGAGCGGACCATGCGCGGCCCGGGTTGCTCACCGCGGGCGAGCAGGAGCGCCCGGAAGCCGCCGCTGATCGCGGCCAGGACCACGTTGTTCACGGTGCCGCCGAACTCTCCCTTGATCAGCTTCACGTCATCCAGCGACGCCCGGACCCAGGTGAAACGCCGTTCCTTGCCGATGGGCCCGCTCAACGATGACCCCGTGGCCGGCCACGCGGCCGGGGTCAGCTTCACCAAGCCACGCACCGCGTCGGCGGCCTGACGGATGGCCCCGCCGGGACGGGAGGCGGCACTGCTCAACGCGAGGGCGTCGCGGAGCGGGAGGACGACATCGTCCAGGACGGCCTCCGCGGCTAGTTCGAGAGGCGAAGGCTCCGCGCCCTGGGCACGGTCATCGGTGGCGGCGGGCGGCGAAGGCTCGGGCGAGAAGTCGAATATCACCCGGTACAGGTCGGTGCCGGAGATCCCGTCGACCATGCAATGGTGCACCTTGGAAATCAGGGCCCAGCGGCCCTCAGCGAGTCCCTCGATGACCCAGTACTCCCACAGGGGATGATCGCGGTCCAGGCGCTGGGACATCACCCGCGCCATCAACTCGGCGAGCTGCCGGTCTCCTCCGGGCGTCGGCAGGGCGGTCCGCCGGACGTGGTAACCAAGATCGAAGTGCGGGTCGTCGACCCAGACCGGCCGTCCGAGCCGGAATGGCACCGTGTGCAGTTTCTGCCGGTAGCGCGGCACCAGCGGCAAACGCCCGGTCAGGAAAGCCAGGAACTCCTCATGGGTAGGAGGGGGACCCTCGAACACCGCAATCGATGCGATCGCCATCGACGTGCGGGGATCCTGGTCCTCGGCATCGACGAACAGGGCATCTAGCGGGCTCAGCCTGTCCATGGCGCCCTGCTTTCCGAGTCATCGGCTCCCGCCGCCCATACGCTGCCGGGCAAAGGTGACGAAAATGCCATTCCGGCTAGGATCCTAGGCCGCACGGCCCCTGGATCGCTGCGGCCGATCGTCCTGTCGGCTGGGACCTTCGGCCCCGACCGCCCAGGTGGTCGCGCGTCACCCACTGGCCAGTGCTCCCCGCGGCCGGCTCGGCGCCGAGGTCAGCGACGAACGATCTCCCTTACAGCGCGCGCGGGATCAGATCAATGACGACGGCGTTCCCTGGGCCAGCTACCAGCAGGTTGACAAACGGCGTGATCCACCCGCACCCGGTGAAGGGCGGCCGGTGATATCTGCCGACCAGGCGGCCGCCCCGCTCCAGGTTGAAGCCGGGCTTGGACCGCAGCGGCACGACGGCATGCGTGGCAGTGCGGCATGAACCGTCGTTGATCAATGCCCGTCCGCCAGCATGGACAGCAGCTATGACCGCGTCGACGGTGACCGCCGCGAACATCCGGCCTTCATGGTCGACTCTGCCGATGACGGGGGGCTCGGCCTCGATCTGGACGGTGGCGCTGAAGAGGCTGGCACCTAGGACCGCCCGGCTGATGCTGGACTGGTGCAGCGCGAGGTCCCCCGAGAACAGACCCGAGTCCGGATCCGCATGGATCGTGAGCGACCCGCTCAAAGGTACGCGCAGCGAATCCTTGCGGACCGTGAGAAATCCCCGCACCACGTACCCGATCTCGCGCATGAGCATCCTCCTGTGCGGGCTGCACGCATGCTAGCGCATGCGAACCCCACAGACCGACTGGCTGCCTCCCGCGTGCCGCACCTCCGGGCGGTAACCGGCGCAGCCGTGCCGTCAGGGCCTCGGCGCGCTCGCGCAGCTCGGGCAGGCCCGGTTCCGGGACCGCCTGCTCGATGGCGGCGGCTAGGCCCGCCACGATGGCCGCCAACTCGGCGAGCTCCTTGCCCGGTTCCTCGATAGTGATCTTGGAGAAGGGCAGGGCCAGGTTCACCCTGGTGGTCGGGGCCACTACACCGGGCGCCTGGCGTGTGCGCTGGGCTACGACCGCGCTTTCCTTGCTGGCCATCTCACTCACCTTCAATCAGCGGAGTCGCGGAAGCAGTCAGCGGAGTACCGGCGGGCTCGGGCGCCCCGGCCCGGTAGGCGCAATGGAGGCATTCATCACCGGCATCTCCCGCTGGTTACGGTAGGAGACCCCCAGGCGGCCGACCAGAACCGAATGTCACCAGCTGGCAGGTCCTAGGACCTCCGCGCTGCCCCTAGCGGGTGCGACGGCGCAGTGTCAGCGCGCCGCCGATAAGGGCGCCGACCGTGAACCCGAGGATCACGCCGATATCTCGAATGACCGCTCCGGACCAGGACGCGCCGGCGCTGATCTGCTGCATGGCGTCCACGGCATACGACATCGGCAGGAGGTCGGACACCCAGCGCAGCACGTCGGTCATCTGGCTGCGGGCGACGACGATCCCGCATAGCAGCAACTGCGGCAGCACGAATGCCGGCATGAACTGGACGGCCTGGAACTCGGTACGGGCGAACGCGCTCGCGAACAGCCCAAGGGACATGCCAAGCAGCGCGTCCAGGACGGCGATCACCGCCAGTGGCACGACCGAGCCGGGCAGTTGCACCCCCAGCCAGGTCAGCGAGATTGCCAGCACCACGCCAACCTGGGCGCAGGCGACCACCCCGAACGCGATGCCGTAACCGACCAGCAGGTCGAGCTTGCCCAAGGGCATCGCCATCAGCCGCTCCAGTGTCCCGCGGGCCCGTTCCCGCTGGGTCGTAACGGCGGCGACAATGAACATGATCACGAGCGGGAACACGCCAATGAACTCGGGGGCGAACCGGTTCAGTGCCACCGGGTTGTTCAGCACGTACCGCAGCAAGATCATCAGTATCGCGGGCACCGCGATCATCATCGTGACGGTTCGCGGATCGTGCCGCAGCTGGGTGAGGACACGGCGTGCCGTGGCCCAGGTGAGCCTGCATCTGATGGGCACTGCTGTCCTGGCGGTAGCAGCGGTCATGGCTGCACCACCTGGCCGCGGCTGGCCAGGTCGAGGAAGGCCGACTCCAGATCGGGCGCACCGGTCGCGGCGAGCATCTGCCGCGGGCTTGCCGCCGCCAGGAACCTGCCCTCGCGCATGAACAGCAGGGAGTCGCACCTGGCGGCTTCATCCATCACGTGACTCGACACCAGGAGCGATACCCCGGCCGCCGCGAGGCGGTGGAACATCGTCCACAGGTCACGGCGCAGGACAGGGTCAAGACCAACGGTCGGCTCGTCGAGTACCAGCAGGTCCGGCTGCCCGAGCAGGGCCACGGCAAGGCCCGCCCGGGCGAGCTGGCCGCCGGAGAACGTGCCGACCAGCCGGTCTTCGAGGCCGCCGAGGTCGAGGTCGGCCACCGTCTGCGCGATCACATCCGCCAGGCGTGGCCGCGCCAGGCCGAGCACGGTGCCGAAGTAGCGCAGATTCTCGGCCAGCGTGAGGTCGCTGTAGACGGCTGGGTCCTGGGTGGCATATCCCACCCGTTGCCGCAACCGCGGGTCGCCCAGCGGAAGGCCAAGAAGCCTGACCTGGCCAGCAGTGACCACTTGCACGCCGACCAATGTGCGCATCAGGGTGGTCTTGCCGCAGCCGCTGGGCCCGAGCAGGCCCGTTACCGTGCCGCGTGCCATGGTGAATGTCAGGTCGTCGAGTACCACTCGCCCGCCGCGGCGCACCACCAGGCCCTCGGCGTCGGCCACCAGGTCCAGCCGGCGCGGCCGTCCGGACGAAACCGTCGCCGGGCTCACCATTCGTCACCGCCTCTTACCGAAAAAGCCGCCACAGGCACCCGAACCGTGGGCTCTTACCCGATCAGAGCAGGGCAAGCCTGGACGCCTCGGTGGCGGGCCGGCCGGGCAGGATCTGGGCCACGGCCCCGGCGGCCGCCAGGGTCCACTGCGAGAGGCGGAAGTGGTGGCCGCACAGCAGCAGGTCCACCCGGTAGGGCCGGTCCGCAGCGGCCGGCATGAGGACCCGCACCATGGGGCGGGAGGGGCAGCAGCAAGCTCTATCGTCCATGCTCCAGCCTTGCCCTGGACAGCTCGTGACCGGCAGAGACCTTAATCCTGAACACCGCGGGCCTAACGTCCCGGCCAGTAGGCCCGGCCAGCGGAAAATTTCCCCGAACCGGGACCTTGGTCCCTGGCTGGCTGCCGGTGACTGCCTTGAAATAAGGATCCGTCCAGCCGCGGAAAGGCCACACGCCATGACCATCGCCGACCAGATAGACGATCATCAGGCCCGGTGCCAGCCGCATGTGCTCCGGCTGCGGATGATAGCTCGTGACGAGCCGGGGACCGCCCTTCCGTGGCAGGCGGTGGCCGCTGTCACCCGGGCCGCCGAGGCGATCCTGGCGGAGGCCGAAGCCGCGGGCCGCGAGGCGTTCGCCGCGGGCGGGGACGGCCCCGGGATCTTCCTGAGCGTGCGGCTGAGCCGGCTCGCGGGCGCGGCCAACGACGTGATCGCCGCCGCCACGGCCGGGGACCCGGCCCAGCTGCGCCGTCGCCTGCACAGGTTCGAGGTGCTGACGACGGCGATCTGGACGGTGCAGCATGCCGTGTCCGGCCGGTAGGGAGCCGGACCCGTGCATATCCTGTTCGGCGCACATCCTGGATCTCACCGTAGAAAGATCCTGACCAAACCGAACGGACGGTGGTTCCCGTTTCAGCTCCCGGTTTCGTGCCCGCCGACGACGGCGCCATCGTGGTCATCGGCGTCGGCAACGAGTTCCGCCGTGACGACGGCGCCGGACCCGCGGTGCTGGCGCGGCTGCGTGACCTGGCACCGCCCGGCGTGCGGTTCGTGATCACGGACGGCGAGCCCACCCGGCTGATCGAGGCCTGGACCGGGGCGGCACTCGCCGTCGTGGTGGACGCCGTCCGCGCCGATCCGCCGCATCCCGGTCAGGTCCATCGTTTCGTGGTCGAGCGGCCGGGGGCCGGAACGGGCCGGCGAGTTCGCACGGGCTCGGCTTCGACGACGCGGTCAGCCTGGCCATCGCGCTCGACCGGATGCCTGGCCGGCTGATCGTGCACGCGATCGAGGCGGCCGACCTGACCCAGGGCCCCGGCCTCACGCCAGCGGTCGCCGCGGCCGTCATCGCGGTAGCCAGCGCGGTTCTTGACGACCTTGGTCCCTACCTCCATGGGCCATAGGCTCCTGGCCTTCGGGCCCCGGGCCGGCTCTGCTGAAGGTAACGCGGCTAAGGGGCGTGATCAGCATGCAGGCGCTAGTGGTGTACGAATCGATGTACGGGAACACGCACGTTGTCGCCAGCAACGTCGCGGACGGCCTGCGCGCTACCCATGAGGTGACCCTCGTCCCGGTGGCCCGGGCCACCGCGGCCCTGGTCGCCGGGGCCGGCCTCCTGGTCGTCGGCGGTCCCACCCATATGCACGGACTGTCGAGCGAGGCCACCCGGCAGATGGCGGCGGAGGCGGCCGCCAAACAGGCCAGCGGACTGAGCCTGGACCCGGACGCCTGCGGCCCGGGATTGCGGGACTGGCTCAAGGGCATCGGCGTCGGCATTGGCACCGGGCCCGTCACCGGGCAGACCCTCGCCGCCGCCTTCGACACCCGGGTCAACGGCGTTCCCGCGTTCACCGGCCACGCCAGCCGGGGCATCGGCAGGCTGCTGAAGCGGCACGGCTACCGGCTCATCGCCGCCCCGGAGAGCTTCCTGGTCGGCCGGCAGAACACGCTGCTCGACGGCGAAGCCTCCCGGGGCCGCCGCTGGGGCGCCGCGCTCGGCATCATCGCCGTGAGCGCTCGCCTCCCGGCATCTGCCTGATGCCTAGCGCGCCGAGCCTTCGGGACTAAAGTCCCTAGCGGTGCCGGGTCGCGGTTGACATGGTTGTCGCCATGACTGCCGTTGTGCCGATGGCGCTCGCCGGCGATGACCTGCTGGTGCCCTGCGTCGACGGTAGTCAGCGCCGGTACCTGTCCTTCGACGCCGCGGCGGCCACAGGGGCGCTGCCGAGTGTGCTGGACGCGGTGCAGGAATTCGTCCCGTGGTACGCCAGCGTGGGGGGAGCAGTCGGCTATAAGTCACAGGCATCCGCCGTCGCCTATGAATGCGCCCGGCTCGGCGCGCTCGCCTTCGCCGATCGTGGCGCGGCGTCGCAGGACGCCGTCCTGTTCTACCGTAATGCGACCGAGGCGATCAGTCACCTGGCTGGCTGCCTCCGGCTAAGCCGGGAAGACGTCGTGATCACGACGGTGGCGGACCATCACGCTAACCTGCTGCCCTGGTCCAGGACCGCACACTGCCGGCCTGTCGGATGCGGCAAGGACGGGACCTTCGACACCGAGGATGTCGTCGCCGCGCTGGGTCGGCGGCCGCGCCCGGCGCTGCTGGCGATCACCGGAGCGTCTGGCATCACGGGGTGGATGCCGCCGCTGCGGGACATCATCGATGCCGCTCACCGCTGCGGCGTACCCGTGCTGGCCGACGTCGCGCAGCTTGCACCGCACCAGCCGCTGCCTGCAGGCGCTGACTTCCTGGTCTGGAGCGGACACAAGATGTACGCTCCGTTCGGCAGCGGAGTCCTGATCGGCCCCCGGCGGATACTCGCCGGGAACGGCCCGGGCGAGCCGGAACAGGCCATCTGGGATCTCCCAGCAGAGCAGGAGGCAGGCGGCTCGCCCAACGTCATCGGCGCTGTCGCCCTGCACGCGGCGATGCACGCACTCGGCGACATCGGCTGGCCAGCGATCGGTGCCCACGAGCGCCGCATCGCGATCGCGATGCGGCGCGGCCTGGCGGCGATCCCGGGCGTGCGCCTGCTCGGCCCGGATGCTGATGCACAAGCGCTTCCGGTCGCCACCTTCACCGTGGCAGGCGTCTCGCATGCGCTGGTAGCGGCGCGACTGGCGGCCGAGTATGCGATCGGAGTAGGGCACAGCAGGTTCGGCGCGGACCCCTACCTGATCCGGCTCCTCGGCCTGACCAGTGAGGAGGTCCGCCAGCACCGCGACCAGGCGCTGCGAGGGAATCGCCGGGCGGTCCCGGGGGCGGTCAGGGCCAGCGCTGGCATCAACGTTACCGACGACGACGTGCAGCGACTGCTCGTCGCTGTCGCCAGCGTGGCGGCCGGCGACCAGCCGGTTCGCTACTCTCAGGACCCCTCAACCGGTGACTTCTTCCCTGCTGCCAGCACGTTCCCGGAGCGGGCTGCCTGAGTCCCGCCGCGGCCCGGCTCGCATAGGCAGTCACTGTGCGCCATGACACCGCTGCGGAGCACGTCGTGAAGGTGGCCGCGGCAGAGCAGGCGGACATGATCGCGCTGGCCTGGTCGCAGCGGCTCGACCCAGGCGCGGCCTCCCGTTTCATCGGCTGCTCGGGAATCAGGTCACCGGCCCGACGCCGCCGGCTAGCCCGGCATACCCTTAGATGATGACTGAGCTGACCGGGCTTTCCTTTCCGCAGCTGGCAGCGCGTGACCTAGACGGACGCGAGGTGGCACTGCCAGCCGGGCTGCCCGGTGAGTGGAATGTCGTCATCGTCGCCTTCCGGCGTCAGCAGCAGGAACTGGTCGACTCGTGGGTGCCCTGGCTGGAGAAGCGGGCGGCCACGATGCCCGGGCTGCGGTTCGTTGAGCTGCCAGCCATCGGGTTGCAGTGGCAGCCCGCCCGGCCGGTCATCGACGGCGGGATGGCGGCGGCCATCCGCGACCAGCGGACGCGGCGGCGCACGCTGACCGTGTACACCGACGTCCGGCGGGTCACGGCCCCGCTTGGCATCGGCGAACGGGACACGATCTGGCTGTTTCTGGTGGACCGGGCAGGCCAGGTGCGCTGGCGTGGCTCGGGCGGCTGGGACGCGGTCACGGCCGCCGGCCTTGCCGCGGCGCTGGCCGGCCTGCCGGAGCACGCCGCTGCGGCGGCACCGGCAGTCGGCCCCGGGGCCGGGCAGTTCGACATGGCGTTCGACCCGCGGTTCCGGCTGCCGCTCGCCGCCCTCGGGGTGACCCCGGCCACCGCGCACGTCACCATCACCGCCGACCGCCTGGTCGCCTGTTACGGGCCATGGGCGTGCCGTACGACCCCAGCGAACGTGCGGGCGGTGCGCGTCACCGGCCCCTACCGCTGGTACCGGGCGATCGGCCCGCGACTGTCCCTGGCCGACCACGGCCTGACCTTCGGCACCACCACCGCTCGCGGGGTCTGCCTGCTGCTGCGCGAACCGGTGCCCGGCATCGATCCGCTCGGCGTGCTCCGGCACCCGAACCTGACACTGACCGTGGCCGACCCGCAGCGATTCGCTGCTACCGTGCGTCATTACGCGGGCCTGCCCGCCTCCAGGGACGCCGCGCCCGCATGAACCACCCGCCAGCGCCTGCGTGCAGCCTGTCCAGCTGCGATGCACCGCGCCAGCGGAGGTAGCCAGGCAGCGGCTGGCGGCAAGGACCGGAGGCATCTCCGACGCCGACGCGGCCATCGCCCGGCAGATGGCCGCCGTGGAGGCGCCTGGCCCGGGCCGTGACCATCGACACCAGCCAGCTCAGCCCGGGCACGGCCCTTGGGCCGGGATGACCAGCGACCCCGGCAACCGCACACCGCCGGCATCCACCGCGATCTCCGCCGGATCCAGCTCACCGCAGTCAGATCCGGTGGACAACGCTGCCGCCTTACCGAGCAAGATGGTGACTTCCTCCTCGGTGAGCTGGGAAAAATCGTCATACCATTCACCGATCGCCAAGAACCTCACCGGGGTGTGCAACCGCAGCCGCTGGGCCAGGTGCCGCCCCGCGTCCGCGCGATCAACGAAGAGCATCTCGCCACCTCCCGCCTGCTAGCGCCATGTCATCCCGCTGCGGACCTCGACTCCAGGGCTAATGGTCACCACGTCCGGCCGTGGCTTGCCGGGACCAACGCCTCTAATCGCCGTGACGTGCTGCGGCAGACAATGCTGGTGGCTGAAGGAGGGAAGCAGGCCATGACACATACGAAGGCCCGCGGCCGGATCGTGGTCGGCGTGGACGGGTCGGCCGCCTCGGCGGCCGCCGTGCGCTGGGCGGTACGGGAGGCACGGCTACGTCACGCATCCGTCCACCTCGTCTGCGCGTGGGAAAGTACTTAGGTACCGCCATGCCTGCGCTGCACGACTTCCTGGCCCGCTACCGGCCCGTGGGCCCTCCAGGAGCGGCGGCGCGCGCCGGGGTGCCT
>CAWDBS010000056.1:0-117674 GCA_963800415.1 uncultured Actinomycetes bacterium | reverse complement strand
CGTTTCTCGCCGACCTCACCTCGGCCTGGACGACGATCGGGCTGTGGGGGCCGCGGGCCAGGGACGTGCTGGCGGCGGTGACGGCCGACGACGTGTCGCACGCGGGGTTCGCGTTCGGCACCTGCCGCGAGATCGAGGTCGACGGCACCGTCGTGCTGGCGTCGCGCATCTCCTACGTCGGCGAGCTCGGCTGGGAACTGCACGTGCCGATCGAGCAGGGCGCCCGGCTGTGGGACGCGCTGTGGCAGGCGGGCCAGCCGCACGGGCTGGTGCCGGCCGGCATCGGCGTGTACGGCACCACCGGGCGGCTGGAGAAGGGGTACCGCGCGTTCGGCGCCGAGCTCACCCCCGACTACACGCTGGTGGAAGCGGGCATGACCCGGCCCAAGGTCAAGGAGCAGGCGTTCATCGGCAAGGAGGCGTACCTGCGGCAGCGGGCCGAGCCGCCGTGCGCGGTGCTGTGCACGCTCACCGTGGACTCGCACACCTCGGCGGACGGGACGCCGCGGTACATGCTCGGCGGCGAGCCGATCCTGTCGCTGGCGGGCGAGCGCCTGGTCGACGCCAAGGGGCGGCCGTCGTACGTGACCAGCGCGGGCTCGGGCCCGTCGGTGGGCAAGCACCTGCTGATGGCCTACCTGCCCGCGGAGTACGCCGTCGAGGGCGGCTCGCTGCTGGTGGAGTACATGGGCGAGCAGTACCCGGTCACGGTCGCGGTGGCCGGGTCCACCCCGCTGTACGACCCGGCCAACGAGCGGATCCGGAGCTAGCGAGTCATGGAGATACTCGTCTGCGTCAAGCGCGTCCCCACCGTGGGCGGCAAGATCGCGGTGACCCCGGACGGGCAGGAGGTCGACACCCGGATGTCCGGGTTCTCCATCAGCCCGCACGAGGAATGCGCGGTCGAGGAGGCGGTGCAGATCACCGAGCGGGCGGGCGGCACGGTGTCGGTGCTGACCCTGGGACCCGAGGCGGCGATCGAGCAGCTCCGCGGCGCCCTCGCGCTCGGCGCCGGGCGGGCGGTGCTGCTGGAGACCGACGGCCGCGAGTTCGGCCCGATCGCGACCGCGGCCGCCATCGCCGCCGAGGTCCGGGCGCACGGGTATGACCTGGTGCTGCTCGGCAACGAGGCGGCTGATACCGGCGACTACCAGGTCGGCATCCGGCTCGCGCACGAGCTCGGCTGGCCGGTGGCCACCGGGATCAAGAACCTGTCGGTCTCCGCCGACGGCGTCGTGGCCCGCCGGGAGTACCGCGGCGTGGAGGAGGCGTACGAGCTGCCGCTGCCCGCGGTGATCACCGTCAAGGAAGGCATCAACCTGCCGCGCTACCCGTCGCTGCCCGGGCGCCTGCGGGCCAAGCGCGCGGCGGTCGACCGCTCCTCGCCGGCCTGGGCGGCCGAAGGGCTGCGCAAGGAAGCGCTCCGGGTGCCCGCGTCGAGCAAGCACCAGGCCACCGTGCTCGGCAACGGCGCGGACGCGGTGCCGGAGCTGGTCCGCGTCCTAGACGAACTGGGGATCCTGTCATGACCGTCCTGTGCCTGGTCGAACTCGATGGCGCCGAGCCCGCGGACGCCTCGCTCCGCGCGCTGACGCTCGGCCGGAGCCTGGGGGACACTTCTGTCCGGTCAGTTGTGTTCGCGGATTCGGCCAGCGTGCCCGCCGCCGCGCTGGCCGATTACGGCGTCACCGACGTGTACGTGATCGAGCCGGGCACGCTCGAGGGATACGCGCCGCAGGCCTGGGCGCGGGTGCTGGCCGGGCTCGCCGCGGAAACCGGCGCGACCGCCGTGCTGGCGGCCGGCACCGACCGGGGCAACGAGGTGCTGGCGCACCTCGGCGCGATCACCGGCCTGCCGATGGCCGCGAACTGCACGCTGGTCACCCCCGACGGCGGGCGCACGCACCGGCTCGTCCGGCACCGCTGGGCCGGGCTGCTGCTCGAGGACGCGGTCATGGAGGCGCCCGTCGCGCTGTTCACCGTGGCCACCGACGCGGTGTCAACGTTTCCGCGGCTCTGCCTTCCGGGGGGACGCCCCCGGACCCCCCGTGCCGGCGGCCATCCAGGTGCACGTGCACAAGCCCGAGCTGGCCGAGGCGGACCTGGTGGTGCGGGCGGCGGAGTCGCCGGCCGGCGCGGGCGGCGCGTCCCTGGCCACCGCGCGGGTCGTGGTCGGCGGCGGCCGCGGCGTGGGCGGAGCCGACGGCTTCGCCCCGCTCGAGGAACTGGCGGACCTGCTGGGCGGCGTGGTCGGGGTTTCCCGCGTGGTCACCTCCGAGGGCTGGCGCCCGCACAAGCAGCAAGTCGGCCAGACCGGCACCAAGATCACCCCGGAGCTCTACCTGGCCTGCGGCATCAGCGGCGCCATCCAGCACATCGCCGGCTGCGCGGGCGCCAAGCACATCATCGCGATCAACACCGACCCCGGCGCCCCCATCCTGGCCCACGCCGACTACGCCATCATCGGCGACCTGCACCAGGTCATCCCCGCCCTGGTCGAGGCGCTCCGCGCCCGCTGACGCCAAGCGCTGACACGCGCTTCCCGCTGGTCCCGGTGCACCGTCAGCGCATCGACGGTCAGGCTGACGTGCGTCCGGTGACTCGCGCGGGTAGGCACGCCATGCGTACGCGCGGCTGCGCTGACGGAACCTGCCGTCGGCGGTAACGCGCCGGGAACAGGATCCTCGGCGGTGACATTATGTAGTCGATACACTACGAATTGTCTTCTAGGGTCTGCTAAGTAAAACTTGCAAGAGTGGGCGATCACGACCAACTCGCCCAGGCGGCTCTAAACCGCTGGAAATGTTGATTTCTGTGACCCGCCGCCGGCCGACTGGCCTGGGACGACGCGACTGCCGCGCATGGGCGCCGCTGGGGTGGGAAAGTGAGAGATGGTCGGAACGCATTCAGCGAGGGATGGGGAACATTTGGCGGCAACTGCCGTGTGGCCGGGCGAAAGCTATCCGCTCGGGGCCACGTATGACGGAGCCGGGACCAACTTCGGCCTGTTCTCCGAGGTAGCCGAGCGGGTCGAGCTCTGCCTGTTCGACGACGACGGCAAGGAAACCCGGGTCGACCTGCACGAGGTGGACGGGTTCGTCTGGCATGGGTACCTGCCGGGCGTCAGCCCGGGGCAGCGTTACGGGTACCGGGTGCACGGTCCCTACCACCCGGCCGACGGGCATCGCTGCAACCCGGCCAAGCTGCTGCTCGACCCGTACGCCAAGGCGATCGAGGGCGGCGTGAACTGGGGCCAGCCCGTCTTCTCCTATACGTTCGGTCACCCGGACCGGCGCAACAACGCCGACTCCGCGCCGCACGTCCCCCGCTCGGTCGTGGTGAACCCGTTCTTCGACTGGAACCTGGACCGGCCGCCGCGCACGCCCTACCACGAGACCGTCATCTACGAGGCGCACGTCCGCGGCCTGACCAAGGAGCATCCGGTCATCCCGGAGGAGCAGCGCGGCACCTACCTGGGCCTGGCGCATCCGGCGGTCATCTCGCACCTGCACGAGCTCGGCGTCACGGCGGTCGAGCTCATGCCCGTGCACCAGTTCGTCACCGACAGCCACCTGAGCGAGCGCGGGCTCGGCAACTACTGGGGCTACAACACCATCGGCTTCTTCGCCCCGCACAACGCCTACGCCGCCAGCGGCAGCCGCGGCCAGCAGGTGCAGGAGTTCAAGACCATGGTCCGCGCCCTGCACGCGGCCGGGATCGAGGTGATCCTCGACGTGGTCTACAACCACACCGCCGAGGGCAACCACCTGGGGCCCACGCTGTCCTTCCGCGGCATCGACAACTCCGCCTACTACCGGCTGGTGGACAACGACCGGCGCTACTACATGGACACCACGGGCACCGGGAACAGCCTGCTCATGCGGCACCCGCACGTGCTCCAGATGATCATGGACTCGCTGCGGTACTGGGTGCTCGACATGCACGTCGACGGCTTCAGGTTCGACCTCGCCGCCACCCTGGCCCGCCAGTTCTACGAGGTGGACCGGCTGTCCGCGTTCTTCGACCTGGTCCAGCAGGATCCGGTGGTCTCCCAGGTCAAGCTGATCGCCGAGCCGTGGGACGTGGGCGACGGCGGCTACCAGGTCGGCAACTTCCCGCCGCTGTGGAGCGAGTGGAACGGCAAGTACCGGGACACGATCCGCGACTTCTGGCGCGGCCAGCACGCTCGACCGTCCCCGAGTTCGCCTCCCGGCTGACCGGGTCCAGCGACCTGTACCAGCAGGACAGCAGGCGCCCGGTCGCCTCGGTGAACTTCGTCACCTGCCACGACGGCTTCACCCTGGCCGACCTGGTCTCCTACGACCACAAGCACAACGAGGCCAACGGCGAGGACGGCCGGGACGGCAGCGACGACAACCGGTCCTGGAACTGCGGGGCCGAAGGCCCCACCGAGGACAAGGCCGTGCTCGCGCTGCGGGCCAGGCAGAAGCGCAACTTCCTGGCCACGCTGCTGCTGTCGCAGGGCGTCCCGATGCTGCTGGCGGGCGACGAGATGGGACGCACCCAGCGGGGCAACAACAACGCCTACTGCCAGGACAACGAGATCTCCTGGATGGACTGGGCGGTCCGGGACGAAGAGGACCAGGCGCTGTTCGACTACGTCCGGACGCTCATCAAGCTCCGGGCCGACCACGCGGTCTTCCGCCGCCGCCGGTTCTTCCGCGGCCAGGCGCTCCGCGGCGGGCGGAACCGGCTCGGCGACATCGGCTGGTTCACCCTGTCCGGTGAGGAGATGACCGACGAGGACTGGGACGCCGGGTTCGCCAAGTCGCTGACCGTGTTCCTGAACGGCCGGGCGATCAGCGAGCCGGACCGGCGGGGCGAGCGCGTCCAGGACGACTCCTTCCTGCTGCTGTTCAACGCCAGCGACGATGACCTCCAGTTCGTCATCCCGCCGCGCCGCTACGGGCCGCGCTGGTCCAAGGTGCTGGACACGGCCTTCTCCGCGACGGAATTTGCCGACGAGAGTCCCGTCAAGCCGGGAGACGTGATGACCGTGACCAACCACTCCCTGCAGTTGCTGCGCCGTGGCTGAGCCAGCCACCAGGCCCGCGGCTGCGCCGGGGAATGGGCCCGGAGATGAGCACGGCACCCCGGTGTCCACCTACCGGCTGCAGCTGCGGGACGGCTTCGGCTTCGCGCAGGCCGCCGAGCAGGCCGGTTACCTGGCCGCGCTGGGCGTGACGCACGTCTACCTGTCGCCGATCCTGCAGGCCAACCCGGGCTCGCCGCACGGGTACGACGTGGTGGATCACTCGCGGGTCTCGGCCGACCTCGGCGGGGAGCCCGCGTTCCGCGACATGGCGGCCGAGTTCCACCGGCACGGCCTCGGCGTGATCGTCGACGTGGTGCCCAACCACATGGCGCGGCCGGTCCCGGAAACGCTCAACCGGCAGCTGTGGTCGGTGCTCTACCAGGGTCGGCAGTCGGAGTTCGCGCACTGGTTCGACGTCGACTGGGACGCGCAGGAAGGCAAGCTGCTGCTGCCCATCCTGGCCGGGCCGCTGGAGGAGTGCCTGCGCGACCTGATCATCGACACGGCCCCGAGGACCCCGGAGAACCCCGGCCACCGCGGGCCGGTGCTGCGCTACTTCGACCACGTGCTCCCGCTCCGGGACGGCGTGGCCGACCTGCCCCTCGGGGTGCTGCTGACCCAGCAGCACTACCGGCTCACCGACTGGCATGACGCCGCAACCCAGCTCAACTACCGGCGGTTCTTCGACATCGACTCGCTCATCGCGGTCAGGGTCGAGGATCCCGGCGTGTTCGCCGCGACCCACGAGGTGCTGCTGCGCCTGCTGCGCGAGGGGCTGATCGACGGGCTGCGGGTCGACCATCCCGACGGGCTGGCCGACCCGCATGGCTACCTGGCCCGGCTGGACACCGAGACCGGCGGCGCCTGGGTGGTGGTGGAGAAGATCCTGGCACACGGCGAGGAACTGCCCGACTGGCCGTGCGCGGGCACCACCGGGTACGACGCCCTCGCCCTGGTCGGCGGCCTGTTCACGGACCCGGCCGGGGAAGTCCCGATGACCGACGAGTACGTCCGCTTCACCGGCGGCTGTGTTTCTCCGGGGGGACGACCCCCCCAAACCCCCCCGATCCTGGGGGGAAACCTTTCCCCCCAGACCCCCTCGGCCCCGAGGCACAGCTTCGCCGAGGTGGAGCGGGACGCCAAGCACGACATCGCCGATGGCACCTTCGGCGCCGAACTGTCCCGGCTGACCCGCCTGTTCGCCCGGGCCGGCTACCCGGCCCTGAACGGCTTCACCGTCGCCGACCTGCACGACGTGCTGGTCGGCGTGCTGGCCGAGTTCGGCGTGTACCGGGCCTACGTGACCCCCGGTGAGCCGCCGTCCGCCGTCGCGGCGGCGGCGGTGACCGCGGCCGCCGCGGCGGCCCGGGACCACCTGGACGAGCGCCTGCATCCCGCCCTGGACGCGGTGCGGGCGGCGGTGCTCGGCCTGGGCGAAGTGACCAACGACGCGGACCAGCGGGCCGCGCGGGACGAGCTGATCGTGCGGTTCGGCCAGACCACCGGGCCGGTGCTGGCCAAGGGGGTGGAGGACACCGCGTTCTACCGCTGGTCGCGGCTGGCCGCGCTGAACGAGGTGGGCGGCGACCCGGACATCTTCGGCATCAGCGCAGGCCGAGTTCCACGCCGCCGCCGGCCGCCTCGCCCGGCGCTGGCCGTTCACCATGACCACGCTGTCCACGCACGACACCAAGCGGCAGGAAGACGTCCGGGCCCGGCTGGCCGTGCTGACCGAATGGCCGCAGGAGTGGGGACACCAGGTGGCCGAGTGGCACGGCCTGGCCCGGTGGCTCACCGACGGGGCCGCGGCGCAGGCCACCGAGCGGGCTCCGGAGCCCGACCTGGAGTACCTGATGTGGCAGACCCTGGTCGGCGCGTGGCTGATCGGGCCGGAGCGGCTGGGTGAATACCTCGGCAAGGCGATGCACGAGGCCAAGACGCGGACGTCCTGGACGGTGCGCCGCCCGGGCTATGAGTCGGCGGTGCTCGGCCTGGCCGACGCCGTGCTCGGCGACCCGGAACTGACCGCCGCCATCGCCGGCTTCGTGGCCAGGATCGCGCCGGACGCGAGGGTGAATACCCTCGGCGCGAAGCTGGTGCAGCTCACCATGCCCGGGGTGGCCGATCTCTACCAGGGCTGCGAGCTGACCGGCCTGTCCCTGGTAGATCCGGATAACCGCAGGCCAGTCGATTACCGGCGCCGTCAGCGGCTGCTGGCCGCGCTCGACGCCAGCCCGGACCAAGCCGTCGGCCTGGACGCGGAGAAGCTGCTGGTCACCTCGCGCGCGCTGCGGCTGCGGCGCGATCACCCGGACTGGTTCGCCGGAAGCTACACCCCGCTGGCGAGCGAGGGGCCGGCCGCCGAGCACGCGGTCGCCTTCCTGCGCGGCGGCCACGCCGTCACCGTCGTCACCCGGCTGCCCGCCGGGCTGCGGCGGCGCGGCGGCTGGGCCGACACCGCCCTGCCGCTACCCGAACTGCACTGGCGCGACGTGCTCACCGGGGTCAGGCACGCCGGCCTGCGGCCGCCGCTGGCCGAGCTGACCAGGCGGCTCCCGGTGGCGCTGCTCATACCCGACCGGGTATGGGAGACCGAACTCCAGGGGCGCGCGGACGGCAGTATGCAGTGACCGCGTTCAGTGTCTGGGCGCCCGCCGCGGGCACGGTCGATGTCGAGGTCGCGGGCCAGCGCTACCCGATGAGCCGGGAGAACGCGGACGCCGCCAGCGGGGGGTGGAGCGGATGGTGGAGCGCGGACGTTCCCGACGTGGCAGCCGGCATCGACTACGGGTTCCGGCTGGACAACGGCGACGTGCTGGCTGATCCGCGCTCGCCACGCCAGCCGTTCGGCATCAAGGGATTGAGCCGCACCTACGATCACTCCGCCTTCCGCTGGACCGACTCCAGGTGGCGAGGCGGCGCGCTGCACGGCTCGGTGATCTACGAGATGCACGTCGGCACGTTCACCGCCGAGGGCACCTTCGACGCCGCCATCGGGCGCCTGGACCACCTGCGCGACCTCGGCGTGCACACGGTGGAGCTGATGCCGGTGGCGGCGTTCCCCGGCCGGCACGGCTGGGGCTACGACGGGATCAACCTGTGGGCGGTGCACGAACCGTACGGCGGCCCGGACGGGCTGAAGCGGTTCGCGGACGCCTGCCACGATCGCGGCCTGGCGGTCCTGCTCGACGTGGTGTACAACCACGTCGGCATCGGCAACCGGCTGGGCGACTTCGGACCGTACTTCACCGAGGCGCACGTGACGCCGTGGGGTCCGGCGGTCAACCTGGACCAGCCCGGATCCGACGAGGTGCGTGCGTTCCTTCTCGGCAACGCGCTGATGTGGCTGCGCGACTACCACCTGGACGGGCTTCGGCTGGACGCGGTGCACGCGCTGGAAGACCACCGCGCCCTGCACTTCCTGGAGGAACTCGCGGCCGAGGTGCACGCTCTCGCCGCCCTGCTGAACCGCGAGCTGATCCTGATCGCCGAATCCGACACCAATGACCCCCGCCTGGTCACCTCCCGGGAGGCGGGCGGATACGGGCTGGCCGCGCAGTGGAGCGACGACTTCCACCACGCGGTGCACGCGGCGATCACCGGTGAACGGCAGGGCTACTACTGCGATTTCGGGTCGATGCAGGCGCTGGCCAAGACCTACACCCGGGTGTTCTTCCACGACGGCATCTGGTCCGCGTTCCGCGGCCGGACGCACGGGCGCCAGGTCGACGTGTTCCGCATCCCCGCCCACCGCTTCCTCGGCTACCTGCAGGACCACGACCAGATCGGCAACCGGGCCACCGGCGACCGGATCGCCGCCACGCTCTCCCCCGAGCTGGTCAAGATCGGCGCCGGCCTGGTGCTGACCGGGCCGTACAGCCCGATGCTGTTCATGGGCGAGGAGTGGGGCGCGGACACGCCGTGGCAGTACTTCACCGACCACATCGAACCCTGGCTGGCGCAGGCGGTCGCCGAGGGCCGCGAGGCCGAATTCGCCACGCATGGCTGGGCCGCGGCCGACGTGCCCGACCCCCAGGACGAGGCGAGCTTCCTCCGCTCCAAGCTCGACTGGGAACAGCGCCATCGCGAGCCGCACTTCGGCCTGCACGCCTGGTACAAGGAGCTGATCGCGCTGCGCCGGGCCCGGCCCGAGCTGACCGATCCGCGCCTGGACCGGGTGCACGCCGACTTCGACGAGGACGCGCGCTGGCTCCTGGTCCGCCGGGGGCGGCTGCGGATCGCGGCGAACCTCGGCGGCAAAGCCGTCCGGCTGGCGCTCGGGCAGCGCGGCACCGGCGTGCTCGCCGCGTCCAGCCCGGGGGTCGCGATCAAGCAGGACACGGTCACGATGCCCGCGGCCACCTTCGCCGTCATCGAGACCACGGCGCTGAGCCCCGTGCTATGAGTACTGCGTCGTGAGCCCGGCTCACGCGGCGAGGAAGTCGAAAAGCGGGTAGCCGTGCGGGTCTACCCGAAGCACTGGCCCTCGCCACGATAGGTCGGGACCCGCGTGACCTGCCCGTCGTCGTGGATGACGTGGTATTCCCGGAAGCGCTCGGCGAGCTCGCCGGCCTTGGCGTGACGCAGCCAGACCCGGTCGCCGGTGCGCAGCTGCCCGGCCGCCGCGCCGCGCACCGGCGTCTGGACCTCGCCGGCGCCCTCGGTGCTGGTGAGGCTGAGCCCGGCCGGCAGGTACGGGCGGGGCAGCCGGTCGGGGGTGCCGCTGCCGGAGGCGACGTAGCCGCCGGAGAACAGCGTGGCGATGCCCGGGGCCGGCCGCCGCACCACCGGCAGCGCGTACAGCAGGGCAGGCTCGGGGCTGAACCGGCGGTACGCGTCGAACAGGGTCGGGCCGACCAGGCCGGAGCCGGCGGTGAGTTCGGTCACCGAGGTATCCCGCGCGGTGGATTCCAGGCTGCCCGTGCCGCCGCCGTTCACGAACTCCAGGCTGGTCAGGGCCTGGATCTGGCGGATCGTCTCGGTCCGGCGCCGGATCAGCTCGGGCCCCGAACGGCCCTGGATCAGCCTGATCAGCTGCGCTCTGAGCGGGTGCCCCGGCGGCGCGTCACCCAGGCCGGCGATCTGGCCCTCGTACCCCATCACGCCGACCAGGCGGAAACCCGCGCGGCGGGCAACCACCCGGGCGAACTCCGCCGCCTGCTCCGGCGTGTGCAGCGGGGACCGCCGGGTGCCGATGTGCACGGCCGGCCTGCGGGCCAGCGGGCGCCAGGAGACGTCGAGGTCCAGGCAGACCCGGATCTCGGGGTGGCCGTCGCCCAGGGCGCGGTCCACCACGTCCAGGTGCGCCTCGGAGTCGGCCATGATCGTGATGCCCTGCCGGGCCTGGCTGTCTGCCGCCAGCGCCCGCAGTGCCTTCCGGTCTACGGTGGGGTAGGCGACCAGCAGGTCGTCGCTGGTGCCGGTGGCATGCAGCCAGAGGGCTTCGGCCAGCGAGTAGCACATGACACCCCGGTAGCCCGGCGTGGCCAGCGCGCGCTCGATCAGGTAGCGGCACCGCAGCGACTTCGTCGCCACCCGGATCGGACGGCCCCCATTCCCGGCCAGCGCTGTCCCGGCCAGCGCTGTCCCGGCCAGCGCCGCCCGGCGGGTCATGTCGGCGGCGTTCCGGTCGAATGCGCCCAGGTCGACGATGGCCAGCGGCGGGTCGAGGTCGGCGGTGGCGCGGTCGTACCGCGCGCGGGCGGCCTGCGGTGATTGCGTCGTCGCTCGCTCGGCGAGCCCGCGGCCCTGGTCGACTGACATGCTCGCACAGTAGACCAGCGCTGGGAAAATATGAATACTCATCGGTAATGAACCACTCTCCTGATCGCCCTTCTGGTGGCCGCCCTTCTGGTGGTCGCTCTGCGGCTGGCCGCGTGTGGCGGAACTGGGCCGGGACGGCGACGGCGGCCCCGGCGCAGTGGTGCCGCCCCCGGAACGAGGCCGAGATCTCGGCCGCGGTCAAGGACGCGGCGGTGGCCGGGCTGCCGGTGCGGGCGCTCGGCAGCGGGCACTCGTTCACCGCGGCCGCCGCGACCTCCGGCGTGGCGCTCGACCTGTCCCAGTGGACCGGGATCACCGCCGCGGACACCCGAACCTGCCTGGTGACGGTGCGGTCCGGGACCACGCTGCGTGCGCTCAACGCCGAGCTCGGCGGGCTCGGGCTGGCCATGGCCAACCTGGGTGACATCGACGCGCAGACGCTAGCGGGCGCCCTGTCCACCGGGACGCACGGCACCGGCGCGCGGCTCGGCGGCCTGGCCACCCAGGTCACCTCGCTCGAGCTCGTGCTGGCGGACGGGTCGGTGGTGACGTGTTCGGCCACGACGCGGCCAGAGCTTTTCGCCGCCGCGCGGATCGGCCTCGGCGCGCTGGGCGTGATCACCTCGGTGACGCTGCGCTGCGTGCCGTCGTTCACGCTGCGGGCGGACGAGCGCCCGATGCCGGTGGAGGAGGTCCTGGAGCAGTTCGACGCGCTGGCCGCGGCCAACGACCACTTCGAGTTCTACTGGTTCCCCTACGGCCGCAGGGCCCTGGTCAAGCGGAACAACCGGCTGCCGGCCGATGGTGGCGGCCCGGCTGCTTCGGCTGGTGCCGGCCCGGCTGCTTCGGCTCCGCCGCCGATGCCCGCCTGGCGGAGGTTCTGGGAGTTCGAGGTGATGGAGAACGCCGCGTTCGGGACGCTGTGCCGCCTCGGCCGGGCCAGGCCGCGGCTCATCCCCGCGCTGAACAGGTTCTCCTCAGCCGCGCTCTCCGCCCGGTCCTACACCGACGTGTCCCACCGGGTGTTCGTGACGCCCCGCCGGGTCCGTTTTGCCGAGTCCGAGTACGCCGTTCCACGTGAATCACTCGGCCACGTGATCGCCGAACTGCGCCGCGCCGTGCCCCGGCTCGCCGACCCCGTCATGTTCCCGGTCGAGGTGCGGGTGGCCGCCGCCGACGACATCTGGCTCTCCACCGCCTACGGCCGGGAGTCCGCCTACGTCGCGATCCATCAGTACACCGGGCTGCCCTATCAGGCCTACTTCGACCGGTTCGGGTCCATCGTGGCCGAGGTGGCCGGCCGCCCGCACTGGGGCAAGCTGCATTCGCTCGACGCCGGGCGCCTCCGCCCGCTGTACCCCCGCTTCGACGAGTTCCGCCGCGTCCGCGCCGAGGTCGACCCGGAAGGCAGGTTCGGCAATGCCTACCTGACCCGGGTCCTCGGGGATGCTCACGACTTGTAACAAGAAACTTACGCAATCCGCGCAGACCGAACCGTGCCCGGCCGGCTCCTCGTAGTCCGGGTTAGTGGCCCGTGCCGCGGCCGGCGATCACCGCCTTCTTCACAATGGCGGCCGCGGCACCGGTCACGTCAATGGCCGTGCCTTTCCGGCGTGGTCAATAAAGGTTCGGTACTGGTCCCATGCGGGAAAGGCGGGGAGGCAGATGCTAGCGGTCTGGATGGCGGCGGGTTATCAAGATGGGAGCGGTTCGGCCGCGGGGCGGCTCGCGCTGGTCGCGGCGGCGGTCCTCGCCATCGGGGCGTTCACGGTGCTGCAGATCAAGGCGCGATCGCGCCGTAGGCAGGCGTCGCCTGATCGCGGCCGGGGCCGGCGTTACGATCCCTCGGACTGGCGGACATTTCCGCCGCCGTCCTGGCCAGCAGGGCGGGATGACCAGGCGCCGTTCGGCAACGAGGAGAGTTACCGGCCCGATTGGCGCTACGGCTACCCACCCGGGTACGAGCCCTACCCCCGCTACGACCCGACCCGGTCGCCGTGGGCCGTGCGGGACGAGCGGCACGCGACCGCAGTTCGTAAAGCCGAGTCTGGACGCCTTCCTAAGCTCGACGCTGCGTGTCTAAAGTATTCGTATCGGTAACTGGCAAACGCGTTGATCGGCAGCCGTTTGGCGGTGCTCGCGACATACACGGTGTGCGGATGAGGGTCGATGATCCCTGTGATGGTGATGATCCCGGCAACAGTGATGTTCCCTGTGACGGCGAGGCCGCCGGTGATCCGGTGCCTGACCGCGTCCGGCCTGCCGAGGCGCGCGACCGCGAGGAGTGCTACCGCGACCTTCGCGGCCACGCTCAAGCCGCCGGGCGGCGGTCGGCGAGCGCTGCCGGCGATGAGCTACGGGCGGGCGATGAGCCACGGTTCGCCGGGGACGGCGGGTGGACGTGGAAGGGGCTGGAACTCGGCCCGGGCGCTAACCGCGCCGCGGACGAGGGACTGGCCCTCCGGCAGGCCGCCGAGGGCCGCGACGCGGAGGGCAACTACGGCGAAGCAGGCCTCACGCCCGCGATGCGCCGCATCGAAGCCGAACTGGTACACGGCACCCTGGTGCCGGACACGGAAAAGCTGGCCCTCAAATCCCCCGACC
This sequence comes from uncultured Actinomycetes bacterium, assembly GCA_963800415.1. GTDB lineage: Bacteria > Actinomycetota > Actinomycetes > Streptosporangiales > Streptosporangiaceae > Palsa-504. The sequence goes on along the minus strand of CAWDBS010000056.1, from coordinate 104,251 downwards.
GCTTCAAGGAAAAGCTAGCCAAGATGATTTCCCTTGAGCCGGATATCACGCCGGGTGACCACATAGCCAAGATTCACGACGGAATTCGTTACACTTTTATTTTTGCCGACCTGTGCTATGCAGCAGGTGTCCGAGACGCCGAAAGCCGGCTGGCTGGCAATGGATATACACTTGTCGAGCGAAAGCCGAGTTGGTCACGCGAGGAATATAAAGGAATAAACAGCCAATGGCGCGACGCCGATAGCGGCCAGCTCTTCGAGGTCCAGCTCCATACCCAGGCTAGCTGGGAAGCGAAGCAACAAACCCACGAGTCGTACGAGAAAATTCAGAATCCGGCGACTGCGCCAGAAGAACGGACTCGGCTGCGTGACTATCAGCGCGAAGTGGCGGCATCGGTAGCCATACCACCCGGCGCACTGGATTTCGCTCGATATAAAAAAGAGGGAGATTAACATGCCTGAAAAGGTTATATATTATGCGGTGGTGGGAGAGAACCGCACGATCGGGAATCCCTCGGGGCTTGTCCGGCGCCGCCATGCCGCTACCGGTCCGGTGGATGAATCTCTTGCCCGTGATTTGTCCTGGAGCTTCACCGACGCCATCTATCAGCTGGAAAGAGGCGAGAATTTTGGCCCCGAGCTCGTGGAGGTCAGCGAGGACGAGGCTATAGCGCTGGTTGAACGGTTCAGGGCGAGGTGGGAGGGAGCGTCGTGACCTTAGCGTGGGACGTACTGAACGAACTCGACGCGTACCGGATCACCGAGATCCCGCGGCGCCCCGAACCTGACGGGACACGGCCATCGCGAGACGAGCCGGACGACATGGGCCGGACGCAGCGGCTCGCCGCCTTGATCGCGGCGTACCACGCTGGCGCGCAAGCCAAAGGCAACGGCACAGGCGTGCTGGCCATTGGTTGGGTCAGGCATGCCGCGGGCGGCCCGGTTCAGGTCCTCGCCGCGGGCTCAGGCCTGGTCGGCAGTGACGTCGGCCAGGACGTTTTCCTGACCCTGCCGGGCGGCGCACGAGCGCAGCCGCTGCCGGGCGGCATGGTGGCCAGGCTGATGGCACAGCTGCCGTCCTGGCGCGCCATCGCCGGGATAAGCGACGGGCTGCTGCCCGATGATGAGCACCGCGCCGGCCTGCGGCCGCCCCCGTCACTGGAAGAATGCTTGCTGGCCGTGTGGCCGGGACCGTTCGGCTGGCTGCTTACCGCTGAACCGCTGAGCGCGGGCGAGATCCAGGAAATAGCGGACGAGCTGGCTGAGCGCGAGCAACATTCTGCGGGTTATCTGGACAGGTTCCCCGAACGGGCCATGGCGGCTCGCCGGCTGAGTCTGCGGCACGCCGAGATGCGCAAGGGCGCCTCGGCGGGCGTGTGGCGGGTCCGGCTGCTCGGGGGCGGTGCCGACGCCGATGCCGCGTCGCGGGTGGCCGGGCTGGTGTGCGCCTCGGCGGACCTGGCCGGCCTGCCCTACGCGGTCGCCCCCGCCGCCAGCGCGACCGGCAGCCTGCAGGAAGCCCTGGGCGATCCGAGCCCGGCTCAAGCCGGGGGCGACGCGGTGGCGGGCCACCCGTTCTACGCGAGCACCGAGCTGATCGCCGCGCTGTCCCGGCCGCCCGAACGCGAGATGCCGGGCATCCGGCTGGCGCTGCGGCCCGATTTCGACGTCGCCCAGGAGCCGGCGGCTGGCCGCGAGACGATCGCCGTCGGCGAGATCCTGGACCGGAGCCGCCGGTCAGCCGGCCCGCTGGTGCTGCCGCTCGACTCGCTGAACCGGCACGTGTTCGTCAGCGGCGCGACCGGGTCGGGGAAATCGCAGACCGTGCGAACGCTGCTCGAGGCCGCCACCGGGGCCGGGATCCCCTGGCTGGTGGTGGAACCGGCCAAGGCCGAGTACCGGCTGATGGCCGCGCGCCTGGCCGGGCTCGGACCCGCGGACGCCCCCGGCCCGGGGGCCGGAGCGGTGGTTTCCCAGGTCGTTCGGATCCGGCCGGGTGAGTCGGACGCGATCGCGGCCGGCCTGAACCCGCTCGAGCCCGCGCCGGATGAGGACGGCCGCCGCTTTCCGCTACAGACCCACGCCGACCTGGTCAAGGCGCTGTTCCTCGCGTCCTTCCGCTCGGACGAGCCCTTCCCCCAGGTACTCAGCGCCGCGCTGACCAGGGTGTACGAGGAGGCCGGCTGGGACCTGGCCCTGGGCGAGACCCTCGCGGCGGACGCCAACCCCAGCTACCCGAACCTCACCGATCTGCAGCGGGCCGCGATCAGGATCGTCCAGCAGGTCGGCTACAGCCAGCGGATCACCGATGACGTGCTCGGCTTCATCAAGGTGCGGCTGTCCAGCCTGCGGCTCGGCACCACCGGCCGGTTCCTGGAGGGCGGGCATCAGCTCGATTTCGGCAAGCTGCTCAGCACGAACGCCGTGCTGGAGATCGAGGACGTGGGTGACGACAGCGACAAGGCATTCCTGATGGGGACGGTCCTGATCAGGCTGGCCGAGCACCTCAGGATGGCCAACCGGGCCGGGCCTTCCGACCCGGGGAGGCTCGGGGGGATCGGAGGGCTCCGCCACCTCACTGTGATCGAGGAGGCGCACCGGCTGCTCCGCCGCCCGGAGACTGGCGCTCCCGCGGGTGCGGCGGCGCACGCGGTCGAGATGTTCGCCGGGCTGCTCGCCGAGATCCGCGCCTACGGTGAGGGCCTCGTCATCGCCGAACAGATTCCGGATCGCCTCATCCAGGACGTCATCAAGAACACCGCGGTGAAGATCACGCACCGGCTGCCCGCGGCTGACGACCGCGACGCCGTGGGGGCGACGATGAACATGACGCAGGCGCAGAACCGGTTCCTGGTCACGCTCAAGCCGGGCGAGGCCGCGGTGTTCGCCGACGGCATGGACTTCCCGCTGCTGGCGCAGATGCCCGACGGCAGCAGCCGCGAGGCCGCCAACCAGGCCGCCACCGCCACCCCGGCCGGGGTGGTCCGGCCGCGCAGCATCACCTGCGGCGCCGACTGCGTCGGTCGGCCCTGCACGCTGCGGGACATGCGGATCGCCCAGCGCGCGCTCGACGAGTACCCGGTGATCAGGCTGTGGACCGAACTGTCGGTCGTCGCGCACCTGACCGGCTGGCCCATGCCGGTGCCGCGCCCCGTGCTGCTCTCGCTGCTGCAGATGATGCCGTCCCGGCTGCGGGACTGCGCCATCTCCCACGGCGTCGACGCGGCCCTGGCCGTCCGGGTACCGGTCATCGCCGGGCGGGTCAGCCCGGTCGGGCTCGCCTCCCACGCCAGCACCGCGATCAGGTCCCGGATATCCCGGGGAAGCTGGCTGTGCCAGCGGGAGGAACCCAATTGGCTCGCTCCCGCCTACAAGTGGACGCTCGTCCTGGACACGCTCAAATCAGCCGACCGGAAGAACCCGGGCGCGGGCCCGCACCCACGGAGTCCGGAATGGGAGCGGACCTACGGGCAGGCGATCACCGGCGATACCTGTGCGCGCCAGGTCGGAACGGTGCAGCGCTGGTACGACGGCGCACAGCGGGACGCCTGGGAGGTGCGGGCCGTGGCGTTCGGCGTGGACGGCATCTCCGGCGTCGAGCGAGCCGTCGGCGCCCGCACCGGGGACGACGACTTCGAGGAGCGCCTGACCGGCTACCTCGACCAGTTCGTCGACTGCCGCTGGCCGCGGCTGTACCTGACGGCCGATCCGCTCGAAGACCCCCCGGAACAACGGTAACCCTGCTATCTGCGACGTAGGGTCACGCTCAGCGGCCGCCCCGGCCTAGGTCGTGAGAAAGGACTAGCCAGCCGCCCTTTTGTTGTCCACAGCGGAATCCACAGGACTGTGCATCGGGTTGCCCGTAACACTGTGCATACTGGATCATTACGCAAAGAGTTATCCACAGGACGTCCGTGTGGAGAACGTCACTCCGGGCGTCGGCAGCAGTCCGGGCAGCCCAGTACCATCGCGGCCCACAGCGATACCGTCACGAACGTGGCCGCACCGGTCGCTGCGACCGGCCACAGGCCAGGCACTCGTGACGAATCGGAAACGCCCGCGGCTGCTGTCGCGTCGCGCCGTCGCCTCGGGCGGTCAGCGCGACGAGCGACGCCGCGGGCACCTCTCCGTCAGTTCCGGGACGTGACTGACCCCCGGCCCGCTACGTGCCAGGTGCGGTGACCCGTCCGTTCACCTCCGAGCGCACGGCCGCGTCGCCCGCAGGCTCGTCGGCCTGCTCCTCGGGCGACTCGGTGGCGTTCTTCGCCTCCGCGGTGGCACTGGCGTAACGACGCCGCATGGTGACGGCAGCGCCAGCGCCGGCGGCGGCCACCGCCACGCCGACACCGAGCAGCAAGCGCCAGTCCAGCAGTCTGCGGATGCCGGTCTTCCCCGTTCCGATCGGTCTAACCTGGCGAGCGGTTGACCGCAGGGTCGATGACACCTTGGGGGCGACGGTGGTGTCGACGGCATCCGCGGCTTCCTCCAGCCGCGGCGCGGCCCACTCCCTGGCGCCCAGAACGACCTCCTCGAGCCGAGGGGCCGCCCAATCCTTCGCGCCTTGAACGCCCTGGCGGACTCCCTGGACCGCTGTCGTTCCCGTGCGCTTTCCCACCGGGATGGCCTGCGCGGCGACAACCATCGCGCGATCCTTCGCGCGTGCGCCGAGCTCAGCCGCCCCGCTGGCGGTGCGGTTAGTCTTCATAAGGGACACAGTAGACCTCCCGAGCGTGATCCCGTTCTCACAGGCTTCCCGGCTTTGCCGGGTTCAATCATCGCGTGCTACCGGTACGGTGAGGACTGAAGGAAATTTTACAACGACGAAATGTCCGGCTATTTAGATGACCGGATGAGGAGTCAACTGCATGGCAGACACCCTTACCGCGACGCTGCGCACCAACCAGGGGACGGTTGTCGTCCGCCTTTTCCCTGATCACGCGCCGAAGACGGTACGCAATTTCGTGGAGCTGGCCGAAGGCGGGAGTCAGTGGACGGACCCGAGCACCGGGCAGGTCACCACCGGCAAGCTGTATGACGGGACCGTGTTCCACCGGGTCATCCCCGACTTCATGATTCAGGGCGGGGACCCGCTCGGATCCGGCCGGGGCGGACCTGGCTACAAGTTCGGCGACGAAATCCACCCGGACCTCAGGTTCGACCGGCCGTACCTACTGGCCATGGCCAACGCCGGACCCGGCACCAACGGCTCGCAGTTCTTCATTACCACCGTGCCGACGCCCTGGCTGAACGGCAAGCACACCATCTTCGGCGAGGTCATCGAGGGTGCCGAGGTGGTCGACCTGATCAGCCGGGTCAAGACGGGCAGCCAGGACCGGCCGGCCGAAGACGTGATACTCGAGTCGGTCACGATAGACCGTGGCAACAGCGCTTCCTAGCTGATCGGACCTAACCGTGAGCACGCCCAGCGATCCCGGACCAGAACTATCGAACGGGCCGGACGGGGTCGCGCCGGGGCCACAGGGGCAGGGCGTTCCGACCTGTTACCGCCACCCTGGCCGGGAAACGTACGTCTCCTGCGTGCGGTGCGGGCGCTACGCGTGCCCCGACTGCATGCGTTCGGCCTCGGTGGGCCAGCAGTGCGTGGAGTGCGTGGGCGAGGGCGCGCGGAGCACCCGCCAGGCCCGGACCACCTTCGGCGGCCGCCCGGCCGCGGGCGCCGTCGTCACCTGGACGCTGGTCGCCATCAACGTGGCGGTGTTCCTGGTCGCCTGGGTCCGTCCGGGCATCGTCAACGACCTGGCGATGCTCGGGTACTTCCCGTACGCGCCGGGCGGTCCCGTGCACGGCGTGGCCGCGGGTGAGTGGTACCGGCTGATCACGTCCGCGTTCGTGGTTCCCGGGGCAGGCCTGAGCGGCCTGGGGTTGATGGACATCCTGTTCAACATGTGGGCGCTGGTATTCGTGGGGCCATCGCTTGAGGGCCTCCTCGGCCGGGTCCGCTTCCTCGCGGTGTACCTGCTCAGCGCCGTCGGCGGCGCGGTGATGTACTACTTCCTCGCGCCGCAGTACTTTCCCGCGGCGGGTGCCTCGGGTGCCATCTACGGGCTGTTCGGGGCGTGGTTCGTGGTGTCCAGGCGGCTGCGCGTGGACACCCGCGGGATCGTCGTGCTGATCGCCATCAACCTGGCTTTCAGCTTCTTCTTCCGCGGCGCCATCGCCTGGCAGGACCACATCGGCGGCCTGCTCACCGGGGCGCTGCTCACCGCCGCCTACGTGTACGCGCCCGGCAAGAACCGCGTCATCTACCAGGTCGCCGCCACCGTAGCGGTGGTGGCCCTGATCGCGGTCGCGGTCATTGTCAGGAACGGCCAGCTCACCGGCGGCGGTCTCTAACAGGCCAGCCGCTCCCCGGAGCGGCGCCGGCGCCGGGTCAGCGCCACCTGGTGGACAGGGCGACGCCGGCGATGATGAACGCGAAACCCACCACGAGATTCCACGCGCCCAGGGCGGAAATCCCTGGTATCGAACCCTGCGAGAGGTAGTACACCACGATCCAGGCGAGGCCGAGGACCAGGCAGACCACGATGGTCGGGCCGACCCACGGCGCACTGACCTTCCGCCGCGCCGTCTTCGGCGGCGGAGGGGTGTAGTCCGTCCTCTTGCGGACGCGCGACTTGGGCACGACGGCCTCCTGCGTTGCAAACCTGGCCAAGCAAGCCAGCGACCAAACCCTGCGATGCGGACCTAAGCGTAGCCGCTCCTCGCAGTAGTCGGCGCGATCCGTGTTTTCCGGCGACGACGGTGACCAATAGACATCGTTCAGCTTCTTTTAGTGACTGCAGTGGGGCGCCGCCGATCGCGCCTCCGGCTTCGGCGGCTAGGACCTCAGAAGCCGGCCCCGCCGCCGCCCGCCCCCGCCGCCAGCCCCGCTGGGGGTCGCGGTGGAGGTCGCGGTGGGCGAGCCCGAGGCGGTCGGGGACGCGGGCGGAGAGGCAGCGGGCTGGACCAGGATGGTCACGGTGGTCCCAGGCGCCTCGGTGGCCTGGGCGGCGGGATTCTGCTGCCAGACCTGGCCCGGGGCCGTGCCGGCCGGTCCAGCCACGGTTTGCACGCTCACCTTGAAGCCCGCGCTCTGCAGCGACGTTTGCGCGCTCTGCTCGCTCAGGCCGACCACATTCGGCACGCTCGCCGCGCCGGAGACGAAGATGGTGACCTTGGAGCCGGGCGCGACCATTGTGTTCGGCGCCGGGTTCTGGTTCACCACGGTCCCCGCGGGTTGGGTTGACGTCGTGTCCTGCTGGACCACAACGGTGAAACCGGCATTCTGCAGCGTCGTGGCGGCGACGTTCTCCTGCTTGCCTTCCACGCCCGGGACTGCGACCTGGTTCGGCCCGGACGATACGTACAACGTCACGATAGTGTTCGCCGCGACGTTGTTGCCCTCGGGCGGAGCGGATTTGATCACCAGGCCCTTACTCACGCTGGAGCTGGGCTGGTTGACCACGGCGGAACGCAGGTGCGCGGCCTTGATCTGCTGCTCGGCTACGGCGACCCGCTCGCCGTTGACCAGTGGCACCGCGTAGGTCTTCCCCGCGCCGGCCAGCAGGTAGTAGGCCGCGCCGGCGACGACACCGATCACCAGTACCAGGCCGACAACCCACGGAATCCAGCGCCGGCTCGTGCCGCCCCCGCGCTGGCCCCCGTCATAGTCCCGGCCCGCGTAGTCGTATTCATCGACCGGCGGGATCTGCGAAGTCGCTCCCCCCATCATCGCGCCGGCGCCCATCCGCTGGGTCTGCGGGTACATGTCGAACCGGGTCGGCGGCGCGGCCGCCACCGGCATACCGGAAGCGGCGCGCTGCAGGTCGGCACGCATGTCGGCGGCGGTCTGGTACCGGTCGGCCGGGGATTTGGCCATCGCCTTCAGCACGATCGCGTCCGCCCACGGGGGCACGTCGGGATCCACCCGGGACGGCGGCACCGGGTTCTCCCGCACGTGCTGGTAGGCGATCGCGACCGGCGAATCGCCGGTGAACGGGGGCCGGCCGGTCAGCAGCTCGTAGAGCAGGCAGCCGGTCGAGTACAGGTCGCTGCGGGAGTCGACGCGCTCGCCGCGGGCCTGCTCCGGCGACAGGTACTGCGCGGTGCCGATCACCTGAGCCGTCTGGGTCATCGTGGCCTGGGCGTCGCTCATCGCCCGGGCGATGCCGAAGTCCATGACCTTGATGTCGCCGTTGCGGGTCACCATCACGTTGCCTGGCTTGATATCGCGGTGCACGATGCCGGCTTGATGGCTGTAGTCCAGGGCGCGCAGCACCCCGTCGATGATCTCCAGCGACCGCTCCGGCAGCAGTCGGTGGCCTTCCTGCAGCAGGTCCCGCACCGTGCGGCCGTCCACGTACTCCATGACGATGTACGGCACCGGGACACCGGTGGCCATGTCCTCGCCGGTGTCGTAGACCGCCACGATGGACGGGTGGTTGAGCGAGGCCGCGGACTGTGCCTCGCGGCGGAACCGCGCCTGGAAGATCTGGTCCCTGGCCAGGTCGGCGCGCAGCGTCTTGATCGCGACGATCCGGTCGAGCCGGATGTCACGCGCCCGGTACACCTCGGCCATGCCGCCGCGGCCCACCACGCCATCGAGCTCGTAGCGGCCGCCGAGTAGACGGGGCTGTGTCATATCTCGCACTGTGCCAAACCACCCTGCGTTTTTTCTAGTGTCTCTAGGGTGTCGACGTCGGTGAAGACGACGACGGTGTCACGGTCGGCGACCCCGAGCTGGTCGGGGTCGATGAGCTGCTCGCCGAGGCGGACGGGCTCGCCGTCCGTGAGGTCTTCGACGACGGCGTCGGTGTAACGGACTGGATCGGCGTGGGGTTTCCGGTCGGGCTGGGCGCTCGGGCCGGCTGAATCTTGACCAGGCTGGACCGCGGCGTCGGACGGGGATGCCGGCTGGCGGATGCGTGGGCGGGGCGGCGGACGAGCTCAGGTGCGCCGTGTTGCTGCCCACGTCCCCGTTGCCCCGGCCGGAGATATGCCCGGTCAGGTACAGCCCGGTCGCGACCGCGGCGGCGCACAGGACCGCGGTCGAGCCTGCCGCCACCAGCTGGCGGCGCCGGCCGGAGCGGCGCGAGCCGTGCGGCGGTCCGGTGCCGGGACCTCCCTCGCCGAACAGGGCGCCGGTCGCCGCGGCCGGCAGGTCCGCCCTGGTCGCGCCCGGGTATCCGGACTCCGCCGACTCGCCCAGGGCCAGCGCGTCCCGCAGGATGTCGGCGCGATCGGCGACCACCCGGACGTTGGCCGGGCGTTCCTCCGGGGTTTTGGCCAGCATGTGATAGACCAGATCGCTGACCGGCGGCGGCACGTCCGGCGGCAGCGCGGGCACCGGCTCGTGCTTGTGCGCGAACGCGATCGCCAGCGGCTCGCGGGCCGTGAACGGCGGGTGCCCGGCCAGGCACTCGTACGCGACCACGCCGAGCGAGTAGATGTCAGAGGAATCGGTCACCGTGGCGCCGGTGGCCTGCTCGGGCGACACGTACATCGCCGTGCCCATCACCATGCCGGTCTCGGTCAGGTGCGACGCCTGCGCCGCCGCCATCGCGGTGGCGATGCCGAAGTCGGTGATCTTGGTGGTGCCGCCCGCGGCGACCAGGAGGTTGCCCGGCTTGATGTCACGGTGCACGATGCCGGCCTGGTGCGCGGCGTCGAGCGCGCGCGCCGCCTGGCTGACGATGTCCAGCGTGGCGTCCGGGGAAAGCCGGCCCGCCCGGGCCAGGATCGCGGACAGCGGCTCGCCGTTGACCAGCTCCATGACCAGGTACGCACCGCCGAACTCGGCGGACTCGCCGTAGTCGTAGACCCGGGCGATGCCCGGATGGGACAAGCTAGCCGAGTAGCGCGCCTCGGCCCGGAACCTGGCCAGGAAGGCCTCGTCGCCGGCTCGCCCGGTCGGCAGCAGCTTGACCGCGACGGCGCGGTTGAGCAGGTCATCCTCACCGCGCCACACCTCGCCCATGCCGCCGGCCGCGATGCGGTCGGTCAGCCGGTAGCGGCCGGCCAGCAGATAATCGCTCACTGATTCCCCAGGGCTGACTGGTATGCCTTGATGACCTGTACAGCGATGGGTGCGGCCGAAGAGGCGCCGTAACCGCCGCCTTGAATTATGACGCCGACGGCGATATCCGGGTTGCCGTACGGGGCAAAGCAGGTGAAGGCCGCGTCGTTCAGGCTGACCGTGCCGGTCTCGGCGGTGCCGGTCTTGCCCGCGATGACGAGGCCGCCCTCGGCCTGGGCATTGAAGGTGAACGCGGTGCCGTTGGAGTCCTGCACCACGGCGCGCATCATCTGTCCCACGCTGCTAGCGACGGACGAGGAGACCGGCTGGCTCAGCACCGACTGCGCCGTGCTCTGCACGGTGCTCAGGTCGCTCGCGGTCACCTGCTGGACCAGGTAGGGCTTCATCAGCGTGCCGCCGTTGGCGATGGCCGCGGCGAACATGGCTTCCTGCAGCGAGGTGACGGTGTCGCTGAACTGGCCGATCGCCGAGAAAGCGGTCAGCGCCTGGCTGGGCGGTATCACGTAGTTGCTCTGGGCCACGGGCAGCGGGACAGTCAGGTTCGGGTTGTTCATGCCGAACTTCTCCGCCATGGCGTTGAGCGCGGACGCGCCGACCTGCATGCCGATCTTGCCGAAAGTGGTGTCGCAGGACTGGGCGAACGCCGTGATCAGCGGGGCCTTACCGCTCCCGTCACCGCATACCTCGCCGAGGTCGTTGGTGAGTACGTGGTTGGTCTGCGGCAGGGTGAGCTGGGTCGGCGAGTCGACGCTGGTATTGATCGTGGTGTTCGGACTCTGCGTCAGCAGCGCGGAACTCGTCACGATCTTGAACGTCGAGCCGGGCGGGTACGTCCCCTCCAGGGCCCGGTTGAGCAGCGGCTGCGTCTTGTCCGCGAGCAGCTGGTTGTACGCCTTGATGAGCTGCGTGCCGTCGTGAACGGCCAGGACGTTGGGGTCGAAGCTCGGGTAGCTGGCCATGGCCAGGATCGCCCCGGTCTTCGGGTTGAGCGCCACGACAGCGCCCGGCTTGCCCAGCTGCTTGAGCGCGTCGTAGGCTGCGGCCTGCGCCTTGGAGTTGATCGTGACCTCGACCGTGGCGCCCTTGGTCGTCTTGCCGGTGATCAGGTCGATGACCTTCCTGACGTCCAGCGCGGAGTCGTTGCCGGAAAGCAGCGAGTTCATCGCCGCCTCGATCCCGGTCTGGCTGTAGATCGTGTCGTAGCCGGTCACCGGAGCGTAGGCCGGACCCATGGGGTAAGACCGCTGGTACTTGATGACGTCATTGCCGCCGCTCGGCTTGGACACCGCGATGGTGACGCCGTCGGAGGTGACGATGCTGCCGCGCTGGTACTGGTTCTGCGCCGCGTAGAACGCGCGGGAGTTACCCGGCTTGTTCGCGAGGCTGGAGGTCTGGAAGCCCTGCAGGTAGTTGACGTTGATGAGCAGCAGCAGGAACATCGCGAGGACCGCGATCGATATCCGGCGCAGTGCCCGGTTCACTTCAGCGTCACCACCTGGGTCAGGCCCTCTTCCTGTATCGGCCGCGGCGGCGGGCGCCGGGCGGTGTCGCTCACCCGGGTCAGCAAGGCGACGAGCATCCAGCTGCCCACCAGCGAGGACCCCCCTTCCGACAGGAAGGGGTGGTGATGCCGGTCAGCGGGATGAGCCGGGTGACGCCGCCGACGATGACGAACACCTGCAGGGCCAGCATGAAGGAGAGGCCGCCGGCCAGCAGCTTGGAGAACGAGTCCTTGACCGACATCGCGGTCTGCAGCCCGCGCTGCACGAGCAGCCCGTAGATCAGCAGGATGGCCATCAGCCCGGCCAGCCCGAGTTCCTCGCCGAACGCGGTGAATCATCAGGTCGCTCTGCACCAGCGGGGTGATGTAGGGCTGGCCGCCGCCCAGGCCCTTGCCGAGCAGGCCGCCGCTGGCCATCCCGTACAGGCCCTGAACTAGCTGGTAGGCGTTGTGGCTGGGATTCTGCCCGGCGAACGGATGCAGCCAGATGTTGAACCGCTCGCCGACGTGGCCGAAGAGCTTGCTCGCGGCGAACGCGCCGATCACGAACATGACGAAGCCGATCAGCAGCCAGGAGGTCCGCGAGGTGGCGATGTACAGCATCGCGACGAACAGGCCCATGAACACCGCGCTGGTGCCGACGTCGCTCTCGAAGATGAGCAGCAGCAGGCTGGCCGCCCAGGCCAGCAGGATCGGGCCGAGATCGCGCGCCCGGGGCAGGTCGATGCCGAGCACGCGCCGGCCGGCCAGCGCCAGGACGTCCCGCTTGGCGACCAGGTAGCCGGCGAACGAGACCGCCAGGGCCAGCTTGGCGAACTCCTCCGGCTGGATGGTGAAGCCGCCGACCCGGATCTGGATCTTGGCGCCGTAGACCTCGCTGATCGACGACGGCAGCAGCGCGGGCAGCGCCACCAGCAAGATCCCGATGGCGCCGAGCGTATAGGTGTAGCGCTGCAGCACGCGCGGCTCGCGGATCAAGGCGAGCACCGCGACGAAGCACCCGATGCCGATGGCCGAGTAGAGGATCTGGATATTGGTCGCCGACGCGCTGATCGGGCGGCGGCATGGCCCTGCGCCCCGAGCCGGTAGATCATCACGATGCCCAGGCCGTTCAGCAGGGCCGCGAGCGGCAGCAGCAGCGGGTCCGCCCACGGGGCGAACCTCCGCATGGCCAGGTGGGCGATCAGCACGATGACCACGTACGGCGGCCATGTACTCGACGATCCCCGAGGGCAGCTTGCCCTTGAGGCTGAAGCCCACGTTCGCGAAGGCGAACGCGACGAGCGCGAAGGCGAAGACGAGCATGATCAGCTCGGTGCGCCGCCTGCTGCGGGTCACCGGGACCAGCGGACCCGTCGGGTCAACGGCCGGCGACGGGGCGGTGATGCTGCTCACGAGTGTCCCTGCGGCCGGGACGAGGGCACTGGCCGCGATGCCGAACGCCGTGGACGGCGGGCACATCGCCGCGGCCTTGGCCGGCGGCGGGCCCGGGTTGGCGGATGCGGTTCGCCGGCTTCTTGTGCTGCTTGCTGGCCAGCGCCACGCCGCCTGGCCTGGTAGGCGTTCTCCTTGGTCACCCAGTCCTGCAGCGCGGTGTACTGCTGCCGGCACGCGGTGACCGCGGTGCGGACGTTCGCGACGATCGCCTGGGCGTTGCCCAGGCTGCTGGCCGCGTCGGTGGCCTTCACCGTCTGCTGGTAGGGCGCCGGTACCTGGGCGAGCTGAATCCCGGTCTGCTGATAGGGCTTGGACAGGCTGATCCCGGCGATCCGCTGGTTGACGCCGCGGTAGATGACCACCTGGCCCTTGCTGTCGGCCCCGACGTAGTACTGGTCCTGGCTCCACCGCCAGGCGACGTAGCCGCCGCCGACGATGACGGCCACCAGCACCACCAGCGAGGTGGTCACGATCGGCCAGCGGCGCCGGCCGGATCGCCTGGCGCGTTTCGGCTGGGCGCGGTGGCTGCGCCGGGCCCGGACCGCGGTCAGGTCGGTACCGTTCTCGGTCGCCACCGCGAGCGGCATGGCGGCCGGGTCCAGCTCGTCGACGGCCACCATCGGCTGCGGAGCTGGTCGTCGACGACTGCCCGTGACCGTCGTAGGAACCCCCGAAGTGATTCCCCAGGTGATCCTCGATGACGCCGAACGGGCCCACGGTACCGTCGGTGCTCAGCCTCGGATCGCTGACGTTCGCCGCGGCGCCAGCCATGACCGGGGTGCCGGTGGCCGGCACCCGGGACGTGGCCGTGTCCACGACGTCGGCCACGATGCAGGTGATGTTGTCCGGGCCGCCGCCGTGCAGCGCGAGCTCGATCAGCTGGCGCGTGACGGCCTCGGGATCGGCGATGGTGGCCAGCGTCTCGCGCAGTGTCTCGTCGCTGACCACGCCGGACAGCCCGTCCGAGCAGAGCAGGTAGCGGTCGCCTGCCTGGCCGTCGTGCACGGACAGGTCGGGCTCGGCGATCGACCTGCCGTCCAGCGCCCGCAGCAGCAGCGAGCGCTGCGGGTGGGTGGAGACGTCATCGGCGCTGATCCGGCCCTCGTCGACCAGCGACTGCACCAGCGTGTGGTCGTGGGTGATCTGGTAGAGCTCGCCCTCCCGGAGCAGGTAACCGCGCGAATCGCCGATGTGGCACACCGCCGCGTGCCCGTCGGACCAGAACAGCGCGGTCAGCGTGGTGCCCATGCCCTCGACCGCCGGGTTGGCGATGATCATCTCCTGCAGCCGGGTGTTGGCCGCGGCGACCGCCGAGGACAGTTCCGCCAGCATGTCGCCGCCGGGCGGTTCGGAGTCGAGTTTCGCCATCGAGGCGATGGTCAGCGAGCTGGCCACCTCGCCCGCGGCGTGGCCGCCCATCCCGTCCGCGACCGCGAGCAGGCGAGGCCCCGCATACGCCGAGTCCTCGTTTCCTTCACGGAGGAGGCCGACGTCGGAACGTACCGCGTAGCGGAGTACAAGTGTCATCTGCGCAGTTCCAGAACGGTCTTACCGATGCGGATCGGCACGCCCAACGGCACTGGCATCGGCCGCGTCACCTTCTGCCGGTCCAGGTAGGTGCCATTGGTCGAACCGAGATCCTCGACGATCCACTGACCGTCCTGCGGGAAAATCCGGGCATGTCGGCTTGAAGCGTAGTCGTCGTTGAGCACTAGCGTGGCATCATTGGCCCGGCCGAGCGTGATCTGCTGCTGGGCGAGATCAAGGCTGGTGCCTTTCAGCGCGCCGGCCGTCACCACCAGAACCCGCGGCGACCCGCGCCCGGCCCGGGGCGGCCTGGCCGGACGACCCTGGCGCGGCGCCTGGGGCTGGCGCACCTTGCCCCGCCGGGCCGTCGTGGACGGGCCGCCGAGCAGGTCAGTGCGGACGACTCCGATGGCCGCTATGACGAAAAGCCACAGCACGGCCAGGAACGCCACCCTGATGATGGTGAGAGACAGCGCGTTCATCTGTGGCTACGCCCTTGGACCCTAGTAGCTGGTGCGCGAGTAAGCAGTGCCCTGGCCATCCTCGCGGTCTTGGCCATCCTGGCGGAAGATCAGCGTGGTCCGGCCCAGCGAGACATGGGTCCCGTCGGTGAGCGCCACCCGCCTGATCGGCTGGCCGTTGACGAAGGTGCCGTTCGTGGAACTCAGATCCACCAGGACGACCTGGTCGTTTTCCACCCTTAGCTCCGCGTGATGCCTGGACACGCCCGGATCCACCAGCCGGAGGTCGCAGTCCGTGCCCCGGCCGAGCAGCGTCACCGGCCCCTGCAGCTCGTAGGTGTGCTGGTCACCGCCGGCCGGGCCGCCGGGAGCCCCGGTCCGGAGACCAGCAGCCGTGGGTGGCCGGGGAATCCGCGCCCCTGCGTCCGCGGCAGGTCGCTGGCCGGCAGCCTGATCTCGCCGCCCTCGATGGTCGAGCCCCGGATGACGCCGGACCGGATCCGGAACGTGCCCGTGGTCATGTCGGGCACCCCTTCGAACCGCATCCGCACCGGCCCGACGAACGAGTAGCCCTGTTCCTTGGCGTAGTCCCTGGCCAGGTTGGCCAGCTCGACACCCAGGCTCTCGGCGTACACGTCGAGGCGCTCGTGGTCGCTCTCGGCCAGTTCGACGACAAAATCGTTGGGCACCAGGGTGCGCCCCTTGGCCACGATGGCGGCCCGGTCGTCCATCTCACGCTGGACCGCGCTCGCCACCTCGACCGGCTGCAGCTCGGACCTGAAGGCGCGCGCGAAGGCACCCTCTACCATGCCTTCAAGACGACGCTCGAAGCGCTGCAGAACTCCCAACGTGCCACCTCCCTTCACGTCCCTCGCCCCTGATGGTATCCGGGGCGCGGGAGCGCTCGCGGTCGTGCTAACCTACTCGTTGCCCAGGGCGGGTGGCGGAACGGCAGACGCGCACGGTTCAGGTCCGTGTGTCCGAAAGGACGTGAGGGTTCAAATCCCTCCTCGCCCACACTAGGGATGCGTCCGGGTCCGGTGGGCCCCCGGAACGCGGGTTACGGAACGACAATGACGGGGCAGCGGGCATGGCGGGCCAGCCATCCGGAGACGGAACCCGCGACCCGATGCCAGATGTGCTTCGGCGCCCCGATCACGAGCGCATCCGCGCTGAATTCCTCGGCGGCCGCGGCCAGTTCCCTGGCCGGGCTGCCCCGCCTGGTGCGGACGTGCACGTCCACTTCGGCGTGCCCGGTCACCTGGTCGAGCTCGGCGAGCAGCCAGCGTTCCAGCGCCTCGGCGTCCCGGGGCACGCCCACGACCTGCCCGGTCAGCGGCTCGCAGTAGACCCCGGTCGAGCACACGTACACCACGAGCAGCGGCCTGCCGAGCCGCTGGGATACGCCGGCCGCGTACGCCAGCGCGTTGCGGCTCGACTCGGAACCGTCGTAGCCCGCGATGACCGGGTGCTCGAGCCTGAGCGCAGACGACGCAAGCCTCGGCCGAGCGGAGCCGGCTCGGGGACCTCGGCGCTGGCTTCCGGGCCGACTTCCGGCGCGGCCTCGTCGAGGCGGCATCGGGGCAGGCTGGCCGGCGTGGCAGCCTGTGCCTGGCCCGGTTGGGGCTGGCCCGGTCCCGGTTGGCCCGGTGATGGGCTTGACTCTGCCTGGTCCATAGTCCGCGTCCTAGCGGAAGACCGCTTCCTCGACAGCCATACCGTGATGAATGCCCCGGATGAACGGCCTTACTCGTATTTGAAAAGCACTATAGATCAGCGCGCGACCATATGGTGAGTACTCACCGGTGCCCACGTGGCACGATGTTCAGGTGACCGCAGAGCAAGCGGGGACGATCAGCAGCCGCACGGACGCGACGGCTCGCGCCGTGATCGAATGCGCCGCCGATGCGATCGTCGCGTTCAGCACCGACCGCACCGTGATGCTGTGGAACCCCGCGGCGGAGCGGATGTTCGGCTGGGCCGCGGCCGAGGTCATCGGCCTCGAGCCGCAGATCATCCCGGAGGAGCTGAAGGCCGAGCACAACGCGGTACTGGAGCGGGTCAGGGGCGGCGGCCAGATCTCCTTCGCGACCCGCAGGATCCGCAAGGACAGCACGGTCATCGACGTGCGGATCGACACCAGCGCGCTGATCGACGGCGCGGGCGAGGTGACGGGCTGGGTCAACGTCTGCCACCAGACCGGCGAAGACGACGTGGCCAGGCACTATATGGCCGAGCGGGCCCGGGTGGTACGCCGGCTCGGCGACGTGGTCGCCGACATGAACGCGCAGCGCGACCTGGAATCGGTACTCGACCGCATCGCGGCCAGCCTGCGCGAGCTGACCAGTGCCGACGCCGGCGGTTTCGTGCTCATCGAGGATGACACGCTCAGGCTGGTCAGCATGGCCGGGCTGCCGGCCCGGCTGCGCGGCCGGACCGCGACGTTGTCCAGCAGCCTGGTCGGCGAGCTGATGCACTCGGGCAAGACGGTCATGATGGCGACCGGCGAATCGGGCGGCTTCGATGACCTGATCTGGTCGGCGCTGCCCGGCCTGCACACGATCGCGCTCGGCCTGTCGCACGTGGCGGGCAAGCCCTACGGGGCGCTGTACGCGCTGTACAGCAGGCGCAAGCTCAGCCATGTCGAGCTGGAACTGCTCGAGCTGCTGGCCGGCCACGCCGGCGTGGCCCTGACCAACGCGATGGCGTTCGAGGAGGTGGTCAGGCAGCGAGCCCACGAGCGGGCGGTCATCGACGGCAGCGCCGACGGCATCGCCGTGCTGGATGCGGCCGGCCTGGTGCGGCAGTGGAATCCGGCCGCGCACCGGATCACCGGGACGCCGGCGCAGGACGCCATCGGCAAACCGCCGTCGTTCCCGCTGCCTGATCCGGGCTCGACGCTCACCCACAAGCTGCCGAACGGGCGCTGGCTCGACGTCCTGTGCACCTCGCTCGCCGACGGCGGGGAGCTGGTCATCGACTTCCGTGACGTCACCGCCGCCAAGGAGCTTGAGGAGGCGAAGGACCTGTTCCTGGCCACCACCAGCCACGAGCTGCGGACGCCCATCACCGTGGTGCAGGGATTCGCCAGCACGCTGGCCAGCCGGTGGGACCAGCTCGCGGACACAGAAAGACGTGCCGCGGTGCGGACCATCGCGGAGCGGGCCGGGTCGCTCGGCAGGCTGGTCGAGCAGCTGCTGCTCGGCTCGCGGGCCGGCGCCGACCAGCTGCCCGTCAGCAACGGCCCGTTCGACCTCGGAGCCGTGCTGCACGGGGCCGCCGCCGCGTTCCGGCCGCTGTCGGACAAGCACGTCGTCGTGGCGGACATCCCCGCCGACCTGCCGGCCGCCAGCGGCGACACCATGGCCACCGACATCATCGTCGGGCAGCTGCTCGAGAACGCCTTCAAGTACTCGCCCGACGGCGGCACGGTCAGCATCCGGGCCCGGGTGAAGGGGGAAGGGCCAGGGGGAACGGGGGGCGGGAGCCCCCCGTGCGCGGAAGGCGCGGGTGGGGGCTGGATCGAGGTCACGGTGGAAGACGAGGGCATCGGCATCGCCGACGGCGACCACGAGCGCATCTTCGACCGGTTCTTCCAGGGCGAGACCGGCGATCGCCGCAGGTTCGGCGGCGTCGGCATCGGCCTGTTCATCGTCCGCCGCCTGGCCGAGGCGCAGCACGGCGAGGTCACCGCCGGCTCGCGTCCCTCCGGCGGGACGGTCATGTCCCTGCGCCTGCGGCCCGCCGCGAGCGAAGCCGTCTCACGCCGCCGGAAGCTGCCCTTACCCGGTGGCCCCTCACCCGGCTGCGCTGTGCTCGCTTTCGTGCGGGCTTGTCCCGCTTGCGCGGCTCGCCGCCGGTGGCTTCCAGGTAGGCGTCGACGATCGCCGGGACGTCGTAGCCCTGCCGCATGATCTTGCCTTTTTCCAGCCAGATCACCCGGTTGCAGCTCGCCTCGATCTCGGCCAGGTTGTGCGCGACGAGGAACACCGTGCCCGCTTCGCCGCGCAGCTGGACGATCCGGTCGTGGCTCTTGGCCCGGAAGTTCGCGTCGCCGGTGGCCAGCGCCTCGTCGATCATCAGGATCTCGTGGTTCTTGGCGGACGCGATGGAGAACCTCAGCCGCTGCGCCATCCCGGTCGAGTAGGTGCGCATGGGGTAATCGATGAAGTTGCCGACTCCCGAGAAGTCCACGATGGACTGGTAGCGGTCCTTGGTCTCCTGCGGGGTCATGCCCATGGCCAGGCAGCCGAGCACCACGTTCCGCTCTCCGGTCAGGTCGTCGAGCAGCGCGGCGTTGACGCCGAGCAGCGCGGCCTGCCCGCTGGTGTAGACGCAGCCCTGCTCGGGCGGGAGCAGCCCGGCGATCGCCTGCAGCAGCGTCGACTTGCCCGAGCCGTTCCGGCCGATGATGCCGACGGCGTCGCCGTGGTTGATCACGAAGGAGATGCCCCTGATCGCGTGCACCTCGCGGACCGACGGGCGGCGCTGTCGCTTGATCACCCGCATGAGCGCGGTCGCCGCGGTGCCCTTGTCGCCGCCCGCGCCGTAGACGCGGTAGACCACGTGCAGGTCGTCGACGACCACGGTGGGCTCAGCGCCGTTAGCTACCGGCCCGCTAGCCACGGCCGTACCTCGTTTCCGCCTGCCAGAAGAACACGAACCCGACCACGAGCGCCACGATCGCCCAGCCGATGCCCCACAGCCACAGCCCGTTCATCGTCACCGTCCCGTGGCAGTAGGCGCTGAATTCCAGGAAGGGTCCCTTGGTTGGCGCGGTGTGGTAGAGAGCGCAATTGGCCGCGTTGTACGGCTTGCTGCCGGGCCAGGCATTTCGCTGCGACTGCAGTATCGCGTTCCGCACCAGGCTGATGTAGACCGCGGCGGGGTTGATCTGCAGCAGGTAGGTGAGTGTCGGATGATGCCGCAGCGTGTTGATCGTCTGGATGCTGAACATGACCCCGGAGGCGTACATCCAGGTCCGGACGAGGAACGGCAGCAGCTGGCTGAAGTCGTCCGCGCCGGCGCCCAGCCGGGCCAGGAACAGGCCCATGCCGACGTTGAACACGGCCTGGAGCGCCAGGGCCGGGATGGCGAGCAGCCAGTACCAGGTCAGCGGCTCGCCTGTGGCCAGCACGATCACGGTGAGCACGAGCATGGACATGACCAGCTGCTCGAGCTCGATCAGCACGTACCCGATCGGCAGGCAGGCGCGCGGGAACGGGAGCGCCCTGATCAGCGGCAGGCTGTCCGGCATGACCCGGGACGTGGTGATGAACGCCCGCTGGGTGAAGTTGAAGATGAAGATCCCGGTGATGAGGAAGGCCAGGAAGTTCGGCACACCGCGGCTGGTGTCGAGGATGAGGCCGAAGATCAGGTAGTAGACGGCCGCGTTCAGCAGCGGGGTGAGCACCTGCCACAGCTGGCCGAGCCTGGCCTCGGTGTACATCGCGACGTTGCGCGCGGTGGCGAAGCCCACGATGAAGTGGCGCCGCTCCCACAGCTGCGCGGCGTAGGCGAAGACGCCGGGCCGGGCGGCGCTCGGCCTGAGCCGGTACCTGGCGGCCAGTTCGGCGAGCGGCTCGTCGGCCAGAGCCGACGGGTCCACCTCGGGAATCACCAGGTCGTCGGTCAGCGTGCCCGGGCCGCCCTGGTCACGTGCTCGCTCCTTCATGCGGGCGAGCCTATGGCGCGCCGGGAGCCGGTGCCGGCGGAACGGCGCGCTGCGGAATGGACTGACAACCTTCACGGTGAGACGTTACCGTGCCGGCGGCGGCTGCCGGAGCCACCGTGGGTTTCTGCTGGGACGCCGTTACCGTTCAGATATCTGGAGTGCCCGCGTGTTTCCGGAGCGCTTCAACGGGGCATTTCCGCTCGTAACGGGTTCGCTCAAGGTCGGACAGACGGGCTGGGCTGACATGGAGGTGACTGAGGCGAGCGTCCTACTGCTCCCGTTCGCCGCTTCAAGCGTCGGCGTAGCCCGCCGTCGCCTGGTGTCGGACCTGATCGCGGCCGATGTCTACGATTCCGCCGTCTGTGATGTCGCGCTCGTGATCACCGAGCTGTTCAGCAACGCCCTGCGGCACGCGGTGCCGCTGCCCGGATCCAAGGTCCGCGTGGCCTGGCGCATCGACCCGGGAAACGTCCAGGTCTCGGTCAGTGACGGCGGCGGGCCGACCGTGCCTGAGCTGGGCGAGCCGACCCAGGCGGCCACCGGGGGCCGGGGCCTGAGGATCGTGGAGAAGCTGTCGAGCCGCTGGGGCACGAGCACGGGCGAGGAGGGCACCACGGTGTGGGCGGAGGTGCCGGTCCGCCCGGCGAAGTCCGGTGCCGAGATGACGGCGGTCGGCATGCCGGTCGTGGCGACGGACAGCGGCTAAGGGACGGGCTGCGGGGAATCACGACCGCCGGGGACGGTGCCGCGGTTCAGCGAGGTGGGCAGTAGCTGTGCGGCACCCGGGGCGGTCCGCGCAGCCTGTGCTGCCCCGGTGAGCAGGGATCCGGCGCCGCTCCCGGCCGACTTATCCACCGAACCTCTAAGGATGCGCTCAGCGTAGTTGCCTGGCTTCCGGGCGCTGGGCGCGGTATGGTTCGGCTCGTGGAGCTAAATGTCTCGAGTCGATCTCACGATGATCACACCGTCGTGACCATTTCCGGTGAGATCGATCTCTACACCGCTCCGCGGCTGCATAGCGAGCTCGGCGCCGTCTTGGTCGATGGCATGCCCACCCGGGTTGTGATTGACATGTCCGGCGTGGAATTCTGCGACTCGACCGGCATGAACGTGCTGCTCTCCTGCCTGCGCCGGGTGCGCGAGCGGGGCGGTGAGCTGGAGATCGCGTCCCCCAAGCCCGCGGTGCGCAAGATCCTTCAGGTGACGGGCCTCGACTCGGTGTTCACCCTCGTCGACAACGTCGCCTCGTCAGGCCTGAGCAGGCCGAAGCCGGCCGTCCCGCGCAATTAGGCGGTTGTTCGCCTAGGATCGGCCCCATGTCAGCAGGGTCCCAGGCCGGTGACGTCGCGGTGGTCATTCCGGCGCGGAACGAGGCGGACCGCATCGCCGCGACCGTGACGGCCGCGGCCGGGCTGCCCGGCGTCGGCCTCGTCGGTGGTCGTGGACGACGGTTCCACGGACGGCACTGGCGCCGTGGCCCGCCGCGCGGGCGCCGTGGTGCTGCGGCACGGCCGCAACCGGGGCAAGGCGGCCGCGATGCAGACCGGCGCGAACGCGGTGGGCCTGGTCGACCAGCGGGAGCGCCGCGAGCGCCCCCGGCACCTGCTGTTCCTCGACGCCGACCTGTCCGAGTCGGCCGCGCAGGCCGGGCCGCTGGCTGATCCGGTGCTCGCGGGCACGGCCGATATGACCATCGCCGTCTTCGCCGCGACCGTCAAGCTCGGCGGGCACGGCCTGGTCGTGGGGCTGTCCGGGACGGGTATCCGCCGCGCGGTCGGCTGGCGGCCGGCTCAGC
The DNA here is from genome assembly GCA_963800415.1 of uncultured Actinomycetes bacterium. Lineage (GTDB taxonomy): Bacteria > Actinomycetota > Actinomycetes > Streptosporangiales > Streptosporangiaceae > Palsa-504. Next base: position 81,821 of record CAWDBS010000056.1, on the reverse strand, counting down.
CGCTGAACGGGCAGCGCTGCCTGACCCGGGCCGCGTTCGAAGCGGCGCGCCCGCTGGCGCGCGGCTGGGGGGTGGAGACCGCACTCACCATCGACCTGCTGCGGCAGGGATTCCGGGTCACCGAGGTCGAGGTGGAGCTCGCGCACCGGGCCACCGGGACCGGCCTGCGCGCCCAGCTGCACCGCGCGCACCAGCTCACCGACGTGGCCAGGGCGCTCGCCGTACGGATATGACCAGGCGGCCGGAGCGGGCGGGGCCGTCGGGGCCGGCCGGCCCAAGCGGGCCCGCGAGGTCGGCGGGAACCGCCGGGCTGATCGCCATCGGGGCCAGCGTGGCCTGCACGTTCGCCGTCGCGGTGGCCGGTCCCTCGGTCATGGAACCGGTGCTGCCGGGCCGCTCTGGCCCGCCGTGGTCGCTCGGCCTGCACCCGTCGCCCTATCTCGCGGTCGGCCTGACCGCGGCCGGGCTGGCCGCCGGCACGCTCGGGCTGGTGCTCGTGCTGCGGGCGGTTCGCGGCGGCTGGTCGGTACCGGCGCGGGCGGTACTGGTGGCCGGGCTACTGGCGGCCGCCGCGCTGACGCTGGTGCCGCCCTTCGGGTCCTCGGACCACCTCAGCTACGCCGCCTACGGGCGGATGCTCGTCACCGGCCACAACCCGTACACCACCACGCCGGCCCAGCTGGCCGCCCTGGGTGACCCGGTGGCCCGGGCGGTGCAGGACTGGTCGGGGTCGCCCTCGGTCTACGGGCCGCTGGCGACCGCGGTCCAGGCGCTGGCCTCGCTGGCCGGCGGCACCTCGGCACGGCTCACGGTGTTCGTGCTCGGCCTGGCGAACCTGGCCGCCTTCGCCGTCACCGCGCTGCTGCTGCACCGGATGACGCGCCAGAATCCGGACCGCCAGCTGCGCGCCGCCCTGCTGTGGGCGGCCAACCCGCTGCTGCTCCAGGTGCTCGTGGCCGGCGCGCACGTGGACACCCAGGCGGTCGTGTTCGGCGTCGCGGCCGTGGCGGTCTGTGTTAGCCCGGGGGGGCGACCCCCCCAGACCCCCCCGCTCTCCCTCCCGGGGGGACCCATCCCCCCGGACCCCCCTTGGGAGGGATGCCATCCCCCCAGACCCCCCTGGCCTCCCTGGCCTCCCTGGCCGCGCGCCGCGCTGGCCGGGATCCTGGTCGGGCTGGGGTTCGCGGTCAAGGTCACGATCGCCCTGGTGGGGCTGGGGCTCGCGATCGCGATGGTCCTCCGGCTCGGTCGCCAGTGGCGGCGTCTGGGGGCGCCGCTGGCGGCGCTGGGCGCGGGCTTCGCGGTGACGGCGGGAACGGCGGTGGCCATCGGCGGGCCGGCCTGGCTGCGGCAGTCGTCGCAGGCGAGCGACATGGTGTCGATCGGGTCCCCGTGGCGGGTGATCCGGACGATCATTCACCTGGCGGTGGCCGGGACGGCCGCGACCGACATCGTGAAGGCCGGGGCGGCCGCCCTGGCGGTGCTACTCGCGGTGCTGCTGATTCGCGGGCTGCCGGGGCCGCAGGCCCGGCGCGAACTGAGTGCGAGTGCGGATCCGGACCCGGGCTGGTATGCGAGCGTGGCCTTCGCGCTCGTGCTGGCCTGGCTGTTCGCCTGGCCTTACGTGCTGCCCTGGTACGACGCGCTCGGCTGGGCGCTGCTTCCGCTGGTCCCGCTGGCGGCTTTGGGGACGGGCGGCGCGGCGGAGGCCCTGGAAGGGATGGTGGTCTGGCTGCTGCTGGCCAGGACCGCGGCGCTCGGGTTCGGCTACCTGCCGGCCAGGCAGACCGACGCGGCGCTGCCGCCCGGGCTCGGCTGGCTGCAGCCCGTGATCAGGCACGGGGTGACGCCCGCCGTCCTCGCCGTGGCCACCGTCTGGCTGGTGGTCCTGATGGTGCGCTCGCGGACTTCGGCGGGGGCGGAGCGGCGGGTGCCGGAGGATCCGCCTGCGCCTCCCGAAGCCAGCGAAGCGGCCGCGAGGGAGGCCAGCAGATGAGCACCGCCACCGGTGTCCCGGCCGCGGCCGAGGCGGGCGGCCGGGGACCCGCGAGCTGGCCCGGCCGCGTGGCCGGGCGGCTGGGCGGCTGCCCGCCGTGGGCGATGACGGCGCTCGCGGTGCTGGCCTGGATCGCGGCGCTGGCCGTCCTCGAGCCGATGGTTCGCGGCTACCTGACCAGCGTGCCCGACCAGCGGATGGTGGACCTCAACGTCTACCGCACCGGCGGCCTGAGTGTGCTGCAGGGGCAGCCGCTCTACACCGTGCTGACCCCGCCGCCGCAGCTGCTCCCGTTCACCTACCCGCCGGTCGCCGCGCTGTTCGCGGTGCCGCTGGCGGTGCTGCCGTGGTCGGCCGCCCAGCTGGCCTGGGTGCCCTTCATCTACGTGCCGCTCGCGGTGGTCATCTGGTTCGCGTTCGCGCCGCTGCTGCGCCGGGTTCCCGCCCCGGCGCTGCGCGCGGCGGTGTTCGCGGTCATCTTCGCGGCCTGCGCCTCCCTGTTCCCGATGCGCGATGAAATGCGGTTCGGCCAGGTGGACACCGTGCTGCTCGCGATGGCCTTGGCGGACTGCGCGGCCCGGTCGCCGCGCTGGCCGCGTGGCGCGCTGGTCGGGCTCGCCACCGCGATCAAGCTGGTGCCCGGGGTGTTCATCGTGTACCTGTGGCTGTCCGGGCGGCGGCGCGCCGCGGTGACCGCGGTGCTCGCGGCGCTGGCCTGGACGCTCGGCGCCTGGCTGCTGCTGCCAGGTGATTCGGTCACCTACTGGACGAGCGCGATGTTCCAGTCCGGGCGGCTCGGGTCCAACTCGGGCCCGTCCAACCAGTCGCTGCGCGGCCTCCTGCTCCGGGAGTTCCTGCCCGGCCAGGCGCCCGGCGCGCTGTGGGCCACGGTGGCCGCGCTGGCCGCGGTGGCCGGCTTCGCGGTGGTCCGGCGGCTGGCCCGGGAATCCAGGGAGATGGAGGGAATCGCGGTCACCGCGCTGCTCGGCGTGCTGCTCTCGCCGGTCTCCTGGATCCACCACTTCCTCGTCGTGGTCGTGGTCATCGGCGCGATCCTGGCCGATGGCCGCTCCCCGCGGCGGGTCGCCCTCGCGGCCGGGACCGCGGCGTTCTTCGCCCTGACCATCCCCTGGTGGGGCCGGTCCCTGCTCGGCCAGCCGGACGTGCCGGTGCTGGCGGCCCGGGTGGTGGAGGACGCTTTCGGAATCGCCGCGGTGGCGCTCGTGGTGATCATCGCCCGGCTGCCCGCCGCCGGCCCGCGCGTCACCGTCCATTAACTTTCCGTAATCGATGTAAGGCGTCACGTGATACCAATGGCCTTGATGCAGGCCGTTGATGCATCACGCGCAGTCGGGGTCCGGGCTGTCGTCGGCGCGGCGTCCTGGTGGCGGTCATCGCCACCGGTGCTGCGGACCGCTCCGCGCACCCCGCGAGACTGGCATCATGTGGGCTATGCCTTATGCCTACCTGGGGCCCGAGGGGACGTTCTCCGAGGCGGCCCTGCGCGCCGTCGACCCCGGCGCCGAGCCGCTATCCTGCCCCACCATCCAGGCCGCTCTCGCCGCCGTGCGCGACGGCGCGGCGGAACGGGCCGTGGTTCCGATCGAGAGCTCGGTCGAGGGCGTCGTCACCGCGACCCTTGATGACCTAGCCACGGGGAACGACCTGGTCATCATGGCGGAACTGCAGATCCCTATCGCGTTCGCGCTGCTGGCCAGGCCGGGGACCACGCTCGGCGACATCAAACGGATCGGCGGCCATCCGCAGGCCATGCCGCAGTGCCGCGGCTGGCTCGCCGCTAACCTGCCCGACACTGAGTGGGTCCCGCTGGCGTCCAACGCCGAGGCGGCCCGCCAGGCCGCGGACGGGCACGTGGATGCCGCGCTAGCCGGCGCCTTCGCCGCGGACCGGTACGGCCTGGAGGTCATCGCGCCCGACGTGCACGACCGGGCCAACGCCGTGACCCGGTTCGTCGTGGTGTCGCCGCCCAGGCCGCTGCCCGCGCGCACCGGCGCGGACCGCACCTCGCTGGCCGCGTTCCTGGCCGAGGACCACCCGGGCGCGCTGCTCGAGATCCTCACCGAATTCGCGGTGCGCGGCATCAACCTGACCACGATCCAGTCCCGGCCCACTGGCGACCGGCTCGGCCAGTACTACTTCTTCATCGACTGCGAAGGGCACGTCGACGACGCGCGGGTCGGTGAGGCGCTGATGGGGCTGCGCCGGGTCTGCCGCGAGGTGCGCTTCCTCGGCAGCTACGGCCGGTGCGACGGCGGCGCCACCCAGGTCCGGCCGGGGACCTCGGACGCCGAGTTCGCCGAAGCCGCCGCCTGGCTGGGACGGCTCCGCTTCGGGCGCCCTTAGCCCGGTGCCGCAGCTAGCCCGGTGCCGCATCCGGCCGGGCCGGGGCAGGCACCCGGTCCGTTCGGAATATTGTTTTTACAGGTACGGTCCCGAGCCCGGGCGCTGGTGCGGTGCCTCCGGCTCGGGCTGCTGCGGCATCATCCCCGGCGGCAGCGCGCGGCGCATCTGCTCGAGCTGGCTGCGGGCCGCCATCTGCTGGGCGAACAGTATGGTCTGGATGCCATGGAATAGGCCCTCCAGCCAGCCGACCAGCTGAGCCTGGGCGATCCGCAGCTCGGCCTCGCTAGGCACCTCGTTCTCGGTGAACGGCAGCGACAGCCGCTCGAGCTCATCGACCAGCTCAGGCGCGAGGCCGTCTTCGAGTTCCTTGATAGAGCTTTGGTGGATCGCTTTCAGCCTGACCCGGCTCTTCTCGTCCAGGGGAGCCGCCCGGACCTCGTCGAGCAGCTGCCTGATCATGTTGCCGATCCGCATCACCTTGGCCGGCTGCTCCACCATCTCGGTGACCGGCCGCTCGCGGCTGGCGTTCTCCTGCTCGCCGGCCGAAGTCGCTATGCCGTCTGGGCCCACCACGAGGACCTGCGGATGCTCTTGTGTCTGAGGATTCATCCCGTCGCTCATCCCCCTAGTCTCCACCCGACACGGCCGGTCCAGGCCGGCGGGGTCAGTCTCGCACCAGCAAGATTCAGTCTCGCACCAGCAAGTTTCAGTCTCGCACCAGCAAGATCTTGCCGACGTGCTCGCTGGCCGCCATGGCCCGGTGCGCCTGCGCCGCCTGTGACATGGGCAGCTCCCGGTCGATGACGGCGGCGACCTGCCCGGCGTCGATGAGCGGCCACACGTGGTCACGCACGGCCGCTACGACCTCGGCCTTCTCGTGCGCCGGGCGGGCGCGCAGCGTCGTCGCGTGCACGCTGGCCCGCTTGCCCTGCAGAACGCCCAAGTCGATCTCGGCGCGGCTGCCGCCCTGCCGGCCGATGATGGCCAGGCGGCCGCCGGTTGCCAGCGCGGCCAGGTTGCGGGCCAGGTAGCTCGCGCCCATGATATCGAGGATCACGTCGGCGCCCGCCCCGCCGGTGGCGTCGAGCAGCGCCGCGACGAAATCGGTGTCCCGGTAGTTGATGACCACGTTGGCGCCGAGCTCGCGGCAGCGGGCCAGCTTCTGAGCCGATCCCGCGGTGCAGGCGACCCGGGCGCCGAAGGCCTTGCCCAGCTGGATGGCCATCGTGCCGATCCCGCTGCTGCCGCCGTGTACGAGCAGCGTTTCCCCCGCCGCCAGCCTGGCCAGCTGGAACACGTTGGCGTACACCGTGCACGCCGTCTCGGGAAACGCGGCCGCCGCCGTCACGTCTACTCCCGCGGGCACCGGCAGCAGCTGCCCCGCGGGCACCACCACCTGCTCGGCGTAGCCGCCGCCGGCCAGCAGTGCGCATACCTCATCGCCCGGCCGCCAGGCCGCGACACCGTCGCCGACCGCACGGACCCGGCCCGAGCATTCCAGGCCCGGGTACGCCGGCGCGCCCGGCGGCGGCGGGTAGAGGCCCTGCCGCTGCATCAGGTCCGCGCGGTTGACGCCGCTGGCGGCGACGTCGATGATCACCTCGCCGGGGCCTGCGACCGGGTCGGGCACCTCGAGCCAGCGCAGGACCTCGGGCTCGCCGGGTTCGGTGATGACGACGGCGTGCATTCCGTCTCCTTTTGTTCGGTAGGCAGGCCTGCCAACTCTGTCATTTCCGGCCATCCGCTAGACGGCCATCCGCTAGACGGCTCCGCTAGACGGCCATCCGCTAGACGGGGAGGCGGAGATCGCAACTGAGTGCCACCACTCAGGTGCGCTGGGTATCGAAATCGCGCGTCATTTGGCTTACGCTCGGAGAGATGGATGAACCCGGCCCGCATGCGCGCCCACCCATGAGGACCAAGAGGAACGACCCGTGACGATGAACAACGATACGCCGCAGGTCTTCGGCGAAGACACGCACGACTATCGGCCGGATGCCGGGCCGTTCCCGGACCAGGACGGCGAGGATTTCCCGCCGTTCCGCGGCTGGGCCGGCTGGGGCGAGCGAGTGGAACCAGTAGCGCCCGACGAGGACTATCCACAGCCGTCCTTCACTGCTTTCGAGCCTACTCCCTACGAACTGGAGCACCCGCACCCGCACCGGCCCGGCCCGGAGCGGCCGGGCTACCCGCCGGGGTCCGGCTACGCGCCCGACTCGGGCTACCCGCCGGGCCTGGGGTACCCGCAGGATCCAGGTGCGGACCCGAGCCACGCGCCGGACGTGAGTTACGCGTCGGCCGGAGAGCACGCGCCGGAGCCTGGGTATCCGCCCGGCCACGGTTATCCTGCGCACCTCGGCTTCGCGGCGGACCCGGGCTACGCGGTGAACCTGGTCTACGTGCCCGACGCGGGACCCGTGCCGCTGATGGAGCCGCTACCTGATCTGCAGGAGCAGGTCGTCGGGCCGGCGTCGGTGGCGGCCCCGCCGCGCAGTGGCCAGGAACCGGTCCCGTCGTGGGGAACGGCCCCGTCGTGGGGAACGGCCCCGTCGGCGGCTAACGCGCCGCTGCCGACGACGGTTCCGCCAGTCGCCCCAGACGGTTACCGCGTGTTCCGGGGCGAGGCACTCGATCGGCTGCTCGTCGCGGAACCGGAGTACGCGCGGGAGACGTCGGACAGCCTGACCACCGAGTCGTTGCTGCACGGCAAGCGGGCGGCCCCCGGGTCGGGCTGGCGCCGTAACGTGTACCGGGCCACCGGCGGGCTGCTGCGGTTCGGCGAGTCGTCCGCCGAGATGCGCCGCCGGGACCTCATCAATCGGGTCAGGACACCCGTCGCGGGCGGTCACCACCGGGTCGCGGTGCTCAGCCTCAAGGGCGGCGTCGGCAAGACGACGACCGCGGTGGGACTCGGCGCGACGCTCGCCACGCTACGCGGCGACCGGGTGATCGCCATCGACGCCAACCCCGACCGCGGCACGCTGTCGAACAAGGTCCGGCTGGAAACGGCCGCGACGATCAGGGACCTGCTGAACGAGCGCAATCAGGTCAGCCGCTACGCCGACGTGCGCGCCTTCACCTCGCAGGCGCCGAGTCGGCTCGAGGTGCTCGCCTCCGACCGCGATCCCGGGGTGTCCGTGGCGTTCGGCGCCGACGACTACTGTGACGTTTCGCGGGTGCTCGAGCATTTCTACTCGATCTGCGTCACCGACTGCGGCACCGGCCTGCTGCACTCGGCCATGTCCGGCGTGCTGCAGCTGGCCGACCAGATCATCCTGGTCAGCTCGCCGTCGGTGGACGGCGCGCGGAGCGCGAGCGCCACCCTGGACTGGCTGGAGGCGCACAACTGCGGGGACCTGGTGCGGAACGGGGTCGTCGTGCTCTCGGCGATCCGGCCGAAGAGCAAGAGCAGCGTCGACCTCGACCGGCTCGAGCATCACTTCGCCGCCCGCTGCCGCGCGGTGGCCCGGATTCCCTACGACCCGCATCTGGAGGAAGGCGCGGAGATCGAGCTCGAGATCCTCGGCAGCGACACCGCCGAGGCGTACCTGACCCTGGCCGCGGTCGTCGGCGACGGGCTCGCCTGGCCGCGCCGGCTGACGTCTCGTTCGGCATTACCGTAGGCTGGTCCGCACAGGAGGGCTCGCCTAGTGGCCGATGGCGATGGTCTTGAAAACCATTGTGGCGGCAACGTCACCGTGGGTTCGAATCCCACGCCCTCCGCTCAACCTGGTAAACTTGCCCTGACCTGGGCTTATATGCTCCGCTCCTTGGTTCTCACCCGATCCCCGGCCGCAGCCAGATGCAGCCAACTGTCGCCGTATATCGCTGGCCGCGGGATATGCGCGGGATGGAACTTGACGCATTTCCCCAGGTCGGAGTGCGAAAAAGGAGAATCCGGCGGATAGCAGGGCCCTCGCATGGTCGATCGGTCAGGCTGCCAGTGCCTCATCGATCCTCCTGGTCGCAGGGCGGCGAAGTACATGCAGGCCAAGAACGCCCGGAGGTGATGGCCACGCCCACGGTCAGCCGACATAAGTCACGGCCATGAGCAGCCCGCACGTTTGCGGCGGATCGTCGTGGCCGGTCAGGTTCCGTAGATCAATCATGCTCACCCGGCAAGCACGCCCGGTCAGCACAGGACCGTCTTCCTCGGCTCCCATTGTCCAGCGCGCGGCCGCCGCGTCTAGGCCGCCCTGCGGTTGTCGCTTCGCGGTGGCTTCGCCAGCCTAGACCCGGCGCCCACTCGCTAGGGATTTCGGCACCTGCGAAGAAGACGGGGCCGAGCAGGAACCGGCTGGGGGCCAGCCGCCCGGGAAACCGTAATGTTGGGATGTGCTGACAGGACTACGGCTGGAGCCGGTGACCCAGGAAAACGTACGGGCCGCCTGCAAACTGAAGACACGGCCTGATCAAGAAGACCTCGTTGCCCCGGTCGCCTGGTCCCTGGCCGAGGCGTACACGATGCCCGATATCGCATGGCCCCGACTGATCTACGACGGCGGCCAGCTGGTCGGCTTCATCATGGCCGCCTTTGCCCCGGAGGATGAGGACTCGCTATTCCACAGCTACCTGTGCCGGTTGAACATCGGCGCCGAGCACCAAGGCAAAGGCTACGGGCGGTTCGCAGTCGGAGCCTTGTGCCAGGAGGCCATGCGCCGTGGACAACACAGGCTGACCGTGTCCTACCACCCATACCAGCACGGTCCGGAAGGCTTCTACCGCCGCCTGGGCTTCCATCCCACCGGGGAATACAACGATGATGAAGTAGTAGCTGAACGTATCTTCTCCCCTGAGGCTGCAACCAGCTCGTAGAGTCGTGCAGTTAACGTGCAATGGCCTCTTCAGGACCCTCGCCGGGCTCGATCTTCCCCGCCGGGAACGTCCACGGCGGGTTCCCGTCCCTGCGTCGGACGCCCAGGCGGCTGGTGACGATCGCCGCGGTCACCGATGGCTGTCCGGGTGTGCCCGCCGACTTTGCCACGCCGCCATCCTCCGTTCGCTGGGTATCACTCCAGTACCCGACACCTAGGCAACTGGAGGATCGATGACCGGTCCGGAACACTACGCCGCAGCTGAGGCGCTCCTGGCGGACGCCAGGCGTGCCCAGGTCGAGGACGACGCCAAACGCTGGCTGGCCCGCGCCCAGGTGCACGCTACCCTCGCGGTCGCCGCCGCCACCGCGCTCGGCTCTGCCGCGGACAGCCAGGCATGGGCCGCTGCCGTCGGCACCTAGCTAATCCGCAGGGGGTCGAGCACGACATCGTTAACTACGTGGTCGGCCGCGGTGGCTGGACCCCTGCCCTCCGCTTGGACTGACCGGCGGCGAGTAGTCTCGGCGGCATGGGAAGCGAGGCGCTGCCGCCTTTCAGCCTGGCCGAAGTCGTGACCTGGTGGCAGTTCGCACCGGTGGTCACGGGTTTTGTCGCGGTCGCGGCGGGCCTGTACCTGTGGGGCGTGTTGCGGGTGCGGCGGCGTCATCCGGCGCGTCCGTGGCCGCTGTACCGGACCGCGCTGTTCCTTGGCGGCCTGGCCGTCATCGTGATCGCGACCCAGAGCGGCATCGGCAGCTATGACGACGTGCTCTTCTGGGATCACATGGTGCAGCACCTGCTGCTCCTCATGGTCGCGCCGCCCTTGCTCGTGGTCGGCCAGCCGGCCACGCTGTTGCTGCACGCGAGCCGGAACCCGCTACACACCTGGGCCAAGAAGGTGCTGCGTTCCCGCGTACTGGCCGCGCTCACCTGGCCGCCCTTCGGAGTCGCCCTCTACGTCGGGACTATCGTCGGCACGCACCTGACCGGCTTCATGAACCTGGTGGAGACCAACGGCGCTGTGCACAACGGCGAGCATGTGCTCTACCTGGCCGCCGGCTACCTGTACTTCCTGCCGCTGATCGGGCGGGAGCCGATACGGTGGCGGGTTTCCTACCCGTCCCGGATCTTCCTGCTCTTCATCGCGATGCCGGTGGACGCGTTCACCGGGCTCGTTCTTGGCTCCGAGAGCAGCAACCCGTTCCCCGGACTCGCAGAGCAGCGTCCGGCCTGGGCGCCGGGTCCCCTCAGTGACGTGCACATCGGTGGCGCGGTGATGTGGGTGGGAGGCGCAGGCATCATGTTCGCGCTCGTGATGGCGGTGTTTTTCGCCTGGAGCCGGGAAAAGCGCGCCGACGGCGGCCTGGGCTGGCTGGAGTCCGCGCGCCGGGCGAACTTTGCCACGCTGGTCAGCGCGCATCGGGACGCCGGCGTCGCCCCGGGCGGACCGCCAGCGGCCGCTCGGGCCCGCGACGACGAAAACGTCGATGACGACGAGCACCTAGCCGCTTACAACGCCTTCCTGGCCCGGATCAACAGGCCCCAGGACGGGTGATGGGGGCCGGCGCGACACGCCGGTAGCGCTTTCTAGGCAAATCTAGGGTTCGGGCTAGATCTGGTCATAGAGTCCGATGCCATGGATCCGGTGCGCAATCCGTACGCCCCCGGCGCAGGGCAGCGACCGCCCGAGCTCACCGGGCGCGACCGGGAGATCAGTCAGTTCGAGGTGGTCCTTGAGCGGGTAGCCCGCGGCCGTCCGGAGCGGAGTTTGGTGCTGACCGGGCTGCGCGGGGTCGGCAAGACGGTGCTGCTGAATACCTTCAGGTCGATGGCCCTGCAGCGGCTCTGGGGTACCGGCAAGATCGAGGCCCGGCCGGAGCAGTCGATCAGGCGTCCGGTCGCAGCCGCGATGCACATGGCCGTGCGGGAACTCGCGCCCCGGCATCGCGCCCCGGACCGGGTCGAGTACTTCCTCGGCGTCCTCAAGGCCTTCGCCCTGCGTGATCTCACGGCGCCCAAGGGTTCCTCGGTCACCGTCGCGCTAGGCATCGACGTGCCCGCTCAGCGCGGCCGCGCCGACTCCGGCGATCTCGAAGTGGACCTCACCGAATTGTTCGCTGAGGCGGCCTCGGTCGCCGGCGATCTCGGCGTCGGGATCGCCTTGTTCGTCGACGAGATGCAGGATGTGCCGGCTGCCGACGTGTCCGCCTTGTGCGCCGCCTGCCACGAGCTGTCCCAGACGGGCGGCCCGCTCATCGTGGTCGGCGCCGGCCTGCCGCACCTGCCGTCCGTGCTGTCGGCGAGCAAGAGCTATTCCGAGCGCCTGTTCCGGTACGCGCGGATCGACCGCCTGGAACGGGAGGCCGCCGACCTGGCGCTGATCGCCCCGGCCCAGCGGGAGGACGTGACCTTCACCCCCGAGGCGCTGGACGCGCTGTACGCTGCCGCCGACGGCTACCCGTACTTCGTCCAGGCCTACGGCAAGGTGACCTGGGACGTGGCCGCGGCCAGCCCGGTGACGGCCGCTGACGTCAGCGTGGCCGCCCCCGAGGCGGAGGACGAGCTGGCGGTCGGGTTCTTCGGCAGCAGGTACGAGCGGGCCACGCCGGCCGAGCGTGATTACATGCGGGCGATGGCCGCCACCGGCGATGAACCGGTGCCAACTGCGGTCGTAGCCGACGAGCTCGGGCGCAAGCCATCCAGCTTGTCGCCCGCGCGCGACGGGCTGATCAAGAAGGGGCTGATCTACAGCTCCGAGCGTGGCCTGATCGCGTTCACCGTCCCGCACTTCGGCAAGTTCCTGCGTTCCCAGCCCGTCTAGTTCCTGTGTGTCCCGGTGCAGCGGCAGCTCTATGTGCCTATAGGGTTGTCTAACCGGTTTCCTAGAGTCTCCTAGAGAGCGGCAGACTAGCGGGTCCCGGCGGGGCCCGAGGGCCTCGTCGGTGTCAGCGTCGAGAACCGCCGCCGGCATCCAGCACCGCATCCAGCTCGTGCAACTGCCCCGGGTTCGCTTGCACCGGGCCCCGTCGGCCCCCTTGGAGACCAGCGCCTGCTTCCCGCCGGCCGCCAGCGCCCGCCGCCACCGGTTCGCCGACATCCGCGACACCCGGAACCGCCTGGCCACCTTCTGGTCGCTGGCGGGCGCCTCGATCAGGTCAGCAGCGGCCAGCCGCACTCTCTCGCGGCGGGCCCGTTCTGCGGCGGTCAGGTCGAGTACCGCACGGTCGAGCAGCTCGGCCCGTACGGCCTGGCCGACCCGATCCTCGGGCGTGGCGGGCGGATTGGCATGATCGAGTTCCGCGCAGGCGGGCAGGCCTTCGTGCTGGACTATGCCGGGCTGTGCGGCGGCCGCGGTAACTACATCTACCCGCAGCACGAACTCGTCGCGGACTGGGCCGGGCAGCTCCTGGCCGCTGGCGGCGACCTGCGGTTCGGCGTCGAGGCGACAGGCATCGGGCAATCCGGGGACGGTGTGGCGGTAAGTGCCGTCCGCGGCACGGAACGGGTGACCGTCGAGTGCGAGGCCGTCGTCGTTGGTGACGGCGCAGCCAGCGTTCTGTCCGCCGGCGCGGCCGGCTTTTCCGCGACATACCCGACCCGGTGGCTGACGCTGATCGCGGCGGTCCCGCCGTCGGCTGCCGGGGCGATCTACGGGCTGCATGCGCGCGGCTTCGCGGGCCAGTTTCACCGCTCGGCGGCCATGACCCGGTTCATGCTGGAAATACCGGCCGGCGAGGGTTACGGCCAATGGGACGATGACCGGATCTGGGCGGAGCTGGAACAGCGCCTGGCCGCGGCCGGACGGCCGGCGATCCAGCGGGGCGAGCTCCTCGAGCGCGACATCCTCGACCACCGCGTGCGCGTGTGCGATCCCATGCAGCACGGCCGCGTCTTCCTCGCCGGAGATGCGGCCCACCTGATCACCCCGGCGGGCGGCAAGGGCATGAACATCGCCATCCAGGACGCGATCGAGCTCGCCAGCGGCCTGACCGAGCGATACGGCGAGCAGGACGACGGCCGGCGCCTGGCCAGCTACACGCAGGTACGGCTCCCGCGGGTCTGGCGCCACCAGGAGTTCTCCAACCTGATGCTCAGCTTGTTCAACGCCGGCGCAGCCGGCGGCGGCCGGGACTTCTCCTACGGGCTGCGCCGCGCCCGCCTCGACCTCATCATCAGCGACCCGCAGTACTCACGCTGGTTCGCCCGCGCCTACGCGGGAGTTGACGACTAAGACCCCGCAGCGTAACAGGCCTCAGCTGTCTGGCGCCTTCCCTGGCAGCAGTGCAGCAGTTTCCGCACAAACCACACCGACGGATCGGCGGTCGGCGCCGCGATGAGCCCGCGCTCTCGCTGCTGGCGCCGTCGCTTGCCTCGTGGTGACCTCCAGGCTCTCGCCCTGCCACCGTGCCCTCGCCGAACCCGAACCAGCTCGGTGCGCGCCGACCCGGACCTCGGCCAGCCCGCAGCGCTCGAACAAGCCTTTGTAACCTCCACCATTAACGATTTTTAGTCTCGGCCGGCAGGGTCTACTGCCGGGCGCCCGACTCATGGCACTATCAGGTATGCAGGTCAGGCACCCAGAGGAGGTGGCTCGGTGCGGAGCACGATGATGGATCTCCCGCTGACGATCACATCGATCATGCGGTACGGAACCTCCGTATTCGGTGATCGGGAAGTCGTCACGTGGACCGGGGACGGGACCAGACGTCGCACTTACGCCGAAGCGGGCCGCCGGGCCGCCCGGCTGGCCAACGCCCTCCGTGCTCTGGGCGTCGATGCGGACCAGCGGGTCGGCACCTTCATGTGGAACAACGCCGAGCATCTTGAGGCCTACCTGGCGGTCCCCTCGATGGGCGCGGTGCTGCACACGCTCAACATCAGGCTCGCGACGGCCGAGGTCGGCTACATCGCCACCCACGCGGAGGACCAGGTCGTCATCGTGGACGCCTCGCTGGTTCCCAGACTCGCCGAGATCCTGCCCCATGCCCCCACCGTCAAGCACGTGATCGTGACCGGCGCCCCACTCGCCGATACGCCCGGGACCGACCAGCTCACCGGCGTGAGCGTGCACCGCTACGAGGACCTGCTGGCCGCAGAGCCGGACGTGTTCGACTGGCCATCGCTCGACGAGTGCTCGGCCGCGGCGATGTGCTACACCAGCGGGACCACCGGGCACCCGAAGGGGATCGTCTACAGCCACCGGTCCAGCTACCTGCACTCGATGGGCGCCTGCCTCGGAAATGCCTTCGGCCTTTCCGAGGGGGACCGCGTGCTGCCTGTGGTGCCCATGTTCCATGCCAACGCGTGGGGCCTGGCCTACGCCAGCCTGCTATGCGGGGCCGCGCTGATCATGCCCGACCGGGATCTGCAGCCCGCTACCCTGGTCCGGCTCATCGGTGATGAGCGGGTCACCGTGGCCGGCGGGGTGCCGACGATCTGGGCCGGCGTGCTCGCGCACATGCGGGCCGAGGGCGGCGACGTGTCCTCGCTGCGCCTGGTCATCGCGGGCGGCTCCGCGGTGCCGCCCGCGATGCAGGTCAGGTTCGAAACGGAACTCGGCGTGCGGCTGCTCCAGGCCTGGGGCATGACCGAGACGTCACCGCTGGCCAGCGTGGCGAACCCGCCGCCCGGTGTCAGCAAAGATGAGGAGTGGTCCTACCGGGACAGCCAAGGGCGGCTGTTCTGCACCGTGGAGGGCAGGCTGACCGGGGACGGCGGAGCGCTGCTGCCGAGCGATGGCGAGGCGGTCGGCGAGATCGAGGTCCGCGGCCCCTGGATCACCGGCTCCTACTACAAGGACGACGACCCGGCCAAGTTCCACGACGGCTGGCTGCGCACCGGCGACGTGGGGACGATGGACGAGCGCGGCTTTATCCGGCTGACCGACCGGGCCAAGGACGTGATCAAGTCCGGCGGAGAATGGATCTCCTCGATGGAGCTCGAGAACATCCTGATGGCCCATCCTGACGTAGCCGAGGCCGCGGTGATCG
Source organism: uncultured Actinomycetes bacterium (assembly GCA_963800415.1). GTDB lineage: Bacteria > Actinomycetota > Actinomycetes > Streptosporangiales > Streptosporangiaceae > Palsa-504. Next base: position 66,657 of record CAWDBS010000056.1, on the reverse strand, counting down.
GGGTTGCCGACGAGAAGTGGGGGGAGCGGCCGCTCGCGGCGGTGGTGCTGCGTTCCGGCGCGGAGGTAACTGCGGAGAAGCTGCAGGCCTTCATGACTGAGCAGATCCCGCGCTGGCAGCTGCCCGAGCGCTGGTGTTTCGTCGCCGAGGTACCCAAGACCAGTGTGGGCAAGTTCTCCAAGCGTCTGATGCGAGAGGCCTACCAGCGCGGCGACTACGAGATCATCGAGATACGCTGACCGTTCCCGGCGGGGATGCTTTGCCGGGGCCGGGTCAGTGCCGGTACGCTATGGCCCACCGCACCGCAGCGCGCGTGCGGGTGGAGGATTCGCCTAGTCCGGTCTATGGCGCCGCACTGCTAATGCGGTTGGGTGTAACCACCCTCCGGGGTTCAAATCCCCGATCCTCCGCAGGGGGTTACCGACAGAACTGCCTGTCTTGTATCGACAGAACTGTGGCGGTGACCTGATCTTTTAGTATGGCGCCGGGCTATGACACTGGCGCTGGCTGCTGTGTGGCCTCCCCAGAGCGTCGGCGGGCCTGCTGGAGGGCCTGGGGACGCGGCTGATCCGCCGGGCTGAAGGTGATCAAGGTGGCGAGGGCTGCTTGTGCCTGTCAGCCGTCGGGGAGGTAGTCGCGCAGGCTTGACCGGCGCCGCCGTGCCCGCTGGGTGATGCGGGCCTTGTCGCGGGCGGTGAGTGCCCGCCAGGCGCGGATCTTGCGGATGCTGGCGGCGATCAGCAGCAGGGCGGTGAAGACCGACTGGGCGGCGATGCCGCGTGCGCGGCGGCGGGCGGGCTGGGCGAGGGCCTGGTGGGCGGGGTCTTTGGCGTAGCCGTTGAGGCCTTCGGTGGTGTTCCGCAAGGTGGCGTAGCGGGCGTGCCAGGCGGGGCTGCCGTAGGGCAGGTCCTGGCGGTAGCGGGCACCTACGTCGGGGGCGATGGTGATCGCCGTCTGGCGGCAGAGCCTGGGGAGTTCTTGCGGGGGCTGGAGGACCTTGGGCCGCCCGTCGCGCGGTGACAGCGAGGTCTTGCGGAGCGGGCAGATCAGCCCGGGATGGCTGCCGGTGGCGGGGCAGGACAGCCGCTGGTAGCCGTCGGCGTCGGGCCCGTCTTTGCGTTTGAGCTGGTAGCAGGCCCGGGCGGTGATCTGCTGGTCATACAGCTCGCGGGTGATGGCGTGGCCGCGCAGTTTGGTGGTGGCGGTGCTCAGCGGCCCGGGCAGGGCGGGGCAGTACCAGGTGCCCTCGACGAGGATGGCCCCGCCGGTGCTGGCCTGGATGCCGAGCTGGTCGGCGCGGTAGTCCATGACCGGGGAGTAGCCCAGGGCGCGGACAGGGAGGTGGAACCGCTCGGGGAGGGCCTGGGTGTAGGCGCGGTCGTAGCCCAGGGGGCCGGGCTGGTGGCCGCGGGCGGCCACGGAAGCCAGCACGCGGGCGCCGGTGCCGCCGGGGTCTTCGCCGGGCCGGGCCAGGGCCAGCCCGATCGCGAGATCCGGGCAGGAGGGCGCGGTGCCGGGCAGGCGGGCGGTGGCGGCGATGGTGGCCTCCAGCGCCCAGCAGATTTTGCGCAGCGGCTTTCCTTTGTCGTCTTCGCGTTCGCGGTGGTCGCCTTCGCGGACATACCAGCCGCCGTCCGGGTCGCTGGCACACAGCCCGGTGCGCCTGGACGGGCCGCGGGAGAACAGCGGGACCGGGGTGGCGTCCAGCCCGGTGCAGCCGTCGTATGCTGCGAGCTCGTCGCCGGTGAGGGCGGAGATGCCGGACTCCAGCAGGGCGTTGATGAACGCTTCCAGCCGGCCGCGGGCAGCCTGGATCTGAGCAGGGGTCATCTTCCTGGTGCGAGCGGTGAGGTCTTGCTCGCTCCGCCGCCTGTTTTTCGGCAGCACCGAGGGGTCCATGACCGAGCAGATGGCGCCGAAGCAGTAGCGGACCCGCCGGCAGGCGGCCCGGAAGGCCCGGTCGCCGCTGACGGTGCCGGGGACGCCGAGCAGCCGGCGGGAGACGGGAGACATGTGCTGGAACAGCAGCCGGGTGGCCTCGGTGAGGAACAGCGGCCGGTCATCCAGGGCCAGGCAGAGCAGCGCGGTGAGCACCGCGCGGACCGGCAGCGGGCGGGGCCGCCCGGTGCGGTGGGCCAGCGCGGCCTCGATGACCGGGGCCTTGCCGGAGCGGTCGATCAGCCCGGCGGCGAACGCCGCCGTCTGGTCGCTGACGCCGCCGCCGGCGGGCGGCAGCATCAGGCCGCCGCCGCTCACCGGGTGCGCTCCGCGCGCCAGCGGGCCCGCAGGACACCCTTGGAGCAGCTGATGCCGCTGACGTGGCGGGCGTAGCGGGCCAGCGACCCGGCCTCGGCGATCCCGGTGATGGCCAGCAGCACCGGGACGGGGGTGCCTGCGGCCAGGTGACCGCAGATGAAGCTGGACCGGGCCCGGCGCAGCGACAGCCGGGGCGCGGCCGGGTCAGCGGCCAGGCCCCGGGCGAAACTGGTGACGAAGTTCTTATAGCTCCGGTCAGCCGGGCCCGGGCGGAACACGAACCCGCCGCCCGCACGGCGGGCCAGTCCCTCAGCGCGGCCGGCGTAACACGAAGTGACCGGCACCACCCGCGCGGCCGGCCCGCTGACCTGAACCAGCACCTGGCGGCCGTGCCGCGCGACGTCACCGCCGCGCAGCGCCACCAGCTCGCCCGGCCGCAGCCCGGCGCCGATGCCGGACACCACCAGGGCCAGCGCCGAGGACCGCTTCACCGGGTCGCGCTGCGCTGCTGCGGCCGCAGCCAGCTCTGCCCGCTCGGCCGGCGAGTACAGCGCCGGCGCTTTCGCTCCCGGGAACGGCGTCGGCCGCTGCCCCGGCACGCCGTGCACCGGCGCGGCCAGCCGGTACAGCACCGACCGGTAGGTGCCGCGGGTGGCCGGCGCCCGGCCCGCGCAGCCGCGCACGCAGAACGCCTCGACCACGTCATAGTCCAGCAGCTGCTCCGGCGCAGCCGGGACCCCCTGGCCCGCCGCGAACCCCGCCAGCCGCGCCAGCACCGACCGTGCCCGCGGCAGCTCCCGCGGCGCCATCACCGCAGTATCCAGCAGCACATCCTGCCACGACCTGGCCGCCGTCATCGCTGACCGCCTCCGCCCGGCCTCTGATGACAGCCTAGATACTGGCAGGCCCGGAACCGCGCAGGCGCGCGGGACAATCACCACATGGCCGAAGACCTGCCCCAGCTGCGCCGCCGCCACCAGGCGCTGGCCGCCCGCCTCAGCCAGGTCGGCTTCGCCGTCTCCGGCAGCCTGACCCGCCGCTACACCCGCTGCGGCAAGCCCGGCTGCCGCTGCCAGGCCAGCCCGCCCCAGCCCCACGGGCCCTACTACCAGCTCACCCGCAAAGTCGCCGGCAAGACCGTCACCACCCGGCTCACCGCCGGCCAGGCCACCCGCTACGCCGAATGGATCGCCAACCAGCGCGAACTGCGCCGCCTGCTCGCCCAGATGGAAGACATCTCCCGCCAGGCCGCCGAACTGATCCTCGGCAAACCACCCGAAACCGGATAAAACGCCGGGAGATCAGCCCGCTTAACACGGGAACCCGCACCACCCGGCAACCCGTAACTCCTGGTCAGCGAGTTCTGTCGTTGGCCCGCAGCTCGCAGGCCCTCTCCCAGAACACGAAGGGGCAGGGCCTGACTCACGAGGCGGCCGAAGGTTGCAATTCGGGTTGCAGTTACGCTCATCCCTGACCCCATAGTGCCTCGCTCATCCGCTCGCTCGCGTCCTTCATCTGGAGCGGGGCCATGTGGGTGTAGCGCTCGGGTATCGTCACTCGCCACGCACCAATGCGACGACCGCCTCCGGATCACCGCCAAGCAGCGGCCAGCCAGCTCCATCATGGCCGCGATCCCAGACGGCAACCGCCGACGAGGCCGATACGCCACGGTCCATCGTCACGCCACCACCGTGGCGCACTGCCGGATTGAGCCGTATTAGATCAAGCGGCGCCGCTGCGCGGCGCCGAGCCCGGCCGCGCTTCGCGCCGGGCGTGCGGCACCTGCGGCGCCGACCCGCGACGGTCCAGCTTGAACCGATCGGGACGACCCCGCCCCGAGCTGCTAATGCGGTTGGGCTTAACGTTTCTGCCCGGGTCGCGCATGCGTCCCCTCCAGAAGCAACACCCTGTGACGGAAGGCCATCGGCATGAACGGTGAAGAGGAGAAGCTGGACCGCGCAGCAGGACCTCGGCCAGGGCCGCGGTGGCCGCCGCCTACGCCATGAGCACCAAAGAACCATGCAACGGCTGCCACGGTGCCCGCGCCGCCGCGATCGCAGCCGCCGAGGCAGCCGTCGCCGACGCCGAGGCCCGGATCCAGGACGCCGAACGCGGGATCGGCATCTGCGAGGCCGCCGCGGACATCCTCGATCCGCTGACCGAGCGGTTGGCCGGGGAGCTAGGCCAGCTGCGGACGGTTACCTCAGGATCTCGGCGAGGTCTATGAGCTGATCTATGAGTTCGTCCGTACCGGGGGGAAGCTCCCCCGGTACGGTCGCTGGATAGTAGGAGAAGGGGTGCATACGTGAGGGCGGCGGCATCATGCCATACGAATGCCGGCGGGTCATGGATCAGCGGAAGGCGGTGCGGACCTCGATTTCGCCGCACCGGCGTGCCTGACGGAAAAGCATGGGGAACAGGGGAAGCTTCCGGGGAGCCGACGCGAAAGCATGGGGAACAGGGGAAGCTTCCGGAGCGACGGGAAAGGGGGGCCAGTTGCCTCCAGGCATTGAGCGCGACCTGAGCAAGCCGAACGTAGCCCGGATATATGACTACTTGCTCGGCGGCCACGAGTCATTCGCTGCCGATCGCGAGCAGGCAGCCGGCCTGCTGCGGATCTGCCCATCGGCAGGCATGGCGGCCTTTGAGAACCGGTACTTCCTGGCCCGCGCCGTCACATGGGCAGCGGGCCAGGGCCTGACCCAGTTCGTCGATCTCGGCTCAGGAGCGCCCCTGCACAAGACCAGCGCCAGGGTGGTCGAGGACATTCATGTGACAGCCCAGGCGGCCAGCTCATCGGCGCGGGTGGCGTACATCGATAACGACCCCATCGTCCTGGCGCACTCCAGGGCGTTCCGGGCGCCCGCCAAAGGCGTGGCGGTCGCCGACGCGGACCTCACCGACCCGGCCTCGGTGCTCTCCCGCCCGTACGTGCGCGCGCTCATCGACCCGGCCAAGCCCGTGTGCGTCGTCCTCGGCCTGGTGCTCAGCTTCATGCCTGCCCGGCAGGCACGCCAGGTCGTGGCCGGGTACGCGGACCTGATCGCCCCGGGCAGCTGCGTGGTGATTTCGTGCGGGCGGTGCGACGACGAGGCGCTGTGGAAGCAGCTCAGCGAGGCGTACACAGCCGCCGACGTGTACAACCATTCGCCGGGCGAAGTGGAAAGCTTCCTCCGCGGCCTGGAGCCCGTCCCCCCGGGGGTCGCCGCGGCGCAGAGCTGGCGGGGCGGCTGGCATGACGTACCCATGACCCCGCCGGCTCCTGTGTACGCGCTCAGCGCCGTGGCGCGGAAACCAGGCCGATAGGCTGCTCCCGACGGCTAACCCTCCTGCCGCCAGGTGCACCCGCCGCTGATGTCGAACGCCTTCGCAGCCGCCAGGCGCACCGTGTCCGGACCCGTGAAGTTGTTGTTGTCGATGATGTCGCTCGTGTTCGTGCTGGACAGCCTGGCCTTGCAGCACTGTGACCCCCCGCTGGTGTGCCACGTCCCGCCGGGGATGTCCTGGCCGGCGACATACACGCCGTCCTGGCTGATAGCGGTGGCCTGCCCAGGAATCAGAGGTGTGCAGAGAGTGTGAAGCTCACGTCGTCCCGTTACCGGGCTGTTGTACCTGGCCTGGCCCGAGGGAGGCCGCAGGCCCATCCACGTCGGCCACCGGGGCAATGATCATGAGCTGAGACACTAGAACCCATGATCGAAAAGCGCCCGGCATCTGACCGCTTGCTCGTCGCCGAGCTCTGGGGTGAGGCCCGGCATCACGCCCGGTGGCGCGAGCTGAGCGGCGACGAGCAAGCCGCTGCGGTGGCTGCTCTGCGCGAGCTCGCGGACGGCCGGGCCGACCTGCTGGCCGAGGTGGCCGGGATCTTCGAGGGGGCGAGCGAAGGCGAGCCGGATGAGCCGCTCGCTCGTCAGGCCGCGCAGCTGTGCCGGAGGGCCGGCGCTGACCCGGAGGCGATCCCGGCGTGGACCCAGGAGGGGAGGCGGCGCCGGACCGCGGCGAGGAGGCCGCCGCCTTCGGGCGGCGTACGCGGGCCGGGGTTAGCCTCCTGCGCCGGACCCAGGGTCTTCCGGAATTCGACATAGGTAGTTCTACGAGATGACCTCCACCGGGCGCGAGCAGTACGCCGCGGCGCTGCGAGCGCGCCGGGAACGCCGCGCGGGATGGATTCGTCCCGTCCCGCACGCCAGGGCCGGACAGTGAGCGGGCACGCGAAGCAGTGCCTCGAGAAGCGCATACCCAAGTTGATTCGGGAGTTGCTCACCGCCTTCGTGCTTATAATGCCAGCGGTGATCATCCTGGAGGTCATGCACGGGTGGCTGTCTATAGCTCTGCCCGCACCATTGCTGGCCGCAGTGGCTGCGCCGGCCGTCCGGCCGCATCCCCGGAGTGATATTGCTCTTTGCTAGTGCATTTCCCTAGACTGGGCGTGGCCACCGGCCGGACTAGGAGGACGCATGCCAGTCGACTGGGTCGTCGTCGGCCTGGATAACGGCGGGACTACCAACAACGGGACCATCCTCGACGCCAGCGGCCGGTTCCTTCTCGACCGGCTGGCGGAGGTTCCGAGCGACGTCAGGGAGGGGCCGGATAAGGCTATCCAGTCCCTGGTCCTCTCCGTGGAACGGGTGCTCGGGCTCACTGGCGTGCCGATCACGGCGGTCCGGGCGGTCGGCCTGGACACGCCGGGCCCGGCCAGCGGGGACGGCGTTATCTCGTCCAAGGGCGCGACCAACTTCGGTCACGTCGGCTGGCGCGGCTTCGACATCCGTGGCGCGCTGGCCGAACGACTCGGGCTCCCGGTGATCTATAACAACGACGGGAACGCGGCGGCGCTCTACGCGCACCACGTCCGGTTCGGCGCGGAGTCCGGGCAGCGGAGTTCGGTGGCCGCGATCGTCGGCACCGGGCTCGGCGGCGGGATCGTCCAGGCCGGCCAGGTTGTCAAGGGCGCAGCCGGGATGGCCGGAGAACTCGGCCACGTCCCCATCCCACTCGAGGGCCTAATCGACGTCGGCCAGTCGATGCCCGCGTGCAACTGCGGTCAGTCGGGTGACGCGGAGAGCGTAGCCTCGCTCACCGGCATCCAGAACAACCTCCTGCCGTACTGGCTCACCAAGTACGAGGGCCATGAGCTTAGGGACCTGCCGATCGGCGCGGCGGCCAAGCTCATCCGCAAGTACGCCGAAAACGGCGACGAGATGGCGCTGGCGATCTTCAGGCAGCAGGCGATGGCGCTCGGGCGCCTGTTCACCATCGCGGCGAACTTCCTCGATCCCGACGCCTATTTCCTTGGCGGCGGCGTGGTCGAGGCCTCGCCGCACTTCCGCGACTGGTTCTTCGCCGAGGTGCGCGCCCACACCGTCCTGCGCGAGGAACAGGCCAGGGCCGCCGAAATCTCCCTGGTGCCCGACCTGGACATGGCCGGGGCCCGCGGGTCGGCCTACGCCGCCCGCGACTGGCTCATCGACCAGAAGCAGCAGGTCAAGTCGGCCGCGTTGTTATCCTGCGGACGGCGGGATGACCACCACCATGGTGAGGCGGGCCGGCTGATCGCCCTCGTTGTCGTACCGATGCGGGCGGCTGGCTGGGAAGCGGGCGCACTGGCCCGCGGTGACCGTATGGCGCTCGCCCGCCACCGTCAGCGTCAGCACGCCTGACTCGACCCAGACCATCTCACGGGTGGCCGGCGCGTGCGCATCACCACCGAACCTCTCGCCGGGCATCACCTCCCAGTGCCACAACTCGACCGCCCACGGCGGGTCGGTGGCACCGATGATCGTCCCGGGACACTAGCCGCCGCCGTGCTCTACGGCACCGCCGATTTTCTGGGCGGCGTGGCGTCGAGGCGGGCGAGCGTGTTCGCCGTGCTGGCGACGACCGTACCGGCGGGCGCGGGATTCGGCTTGTTCTTCCTGTGCCTCAAGAACGCCGGGCAGTCGGGTGTGCTCTGGCCGGTGGCGGTCTCGCGGACGGCGGGAACCCTGGTCGCCGTGGGCATCGCGGTGGCGACCAGGACCCGCCCGTGGCGGCGCGCGGGCGGCAGGACAGGGGTGATCGCGCTGGTGTCCGGGGCGGTCGACGCGGCCGCCAACGTCTGCTACGTGCTCGCCACCCGGGCTGGCCTGTTCGGGCTGGCAGTCGTGATCACGTCGCTGTACCCGGGCATGACGGTGCTGCTGGCGCGATGGGTCCTCGGCGAGCGGATGCGCTGGCTGCAGCGGGCCGGCCTGCTGCTGGCCGCGGTCGGCGTCGTACTGCTGACCGCGCAGGCCTAGTCGGGGCTCTCCTCCGTGTCCTTGAAGATCAGCCCGCACACCTCGAGGTAGAGCTGCTCCGGGTAGGGGATGTAATCGACGTTCCTGAGCGCCTGGTCTTGCCCGGCAGACTCCAGGATGAACTCGCCGTAGCCGAGGAGCTGGCCCATCGCCGACCGCTGGAAGCTCATGTCCGTCACCTTGGCGAGCGGCATCATATTCACCTTGTGGACGAGAATGCCTGTGGTGAGCATGAACCGCTGAGAGGTGACGACGAAGTAGTCCACGGACCACTCGAGGACCTTGATCCCGAGCCGGAGCAGGACCACTCCCCACACGGCCCAGATCACGAGGAGGACGGTGCCGTTGCCGTGCGCGATGGAGCTACTCAGCCAGCCAGCGATGGCCAGCCCGACGAGAACCACGAAGATGGGCCCGATCAGGACGGCCGGATGCTTATGCACCGTGATGACCTGGCGCTCGTGGGGCAGAAGGTACCTGTTGACCGAGGCGGGCACCGTATCGCTGTTCGGAACCAGCCTCATCCCAGCACCTACTTAGATCGACGCGACGAACTGGGAGAGCCGGCTGGCCGCCGTTGATATAAAGGTCCCGATGTTGTGCACGAGGTGGAGGGCGTTGGTGGGCTGCTCGATCATCCACCAGATTGCGAACGCGAGAACGCACCATCCCAGGATGGTTTTCAGACCCACGTCGCCTCCCATGGGCGCCCGCACTCGCCTAGTTGCCAGACAACCAATGTTAGCTTGCGCCGGTATCCCGGCCAACGCCAACAGGGTGAAGCAGCCGTGTCGGCATGAGTGTGCCCCGGTGTGCCCCGGTGTCGCCCTCAGTATGCCCGATCGGCGGAAGCAGTGCGTGACCGGACATGCCGGCCGCGCCGGCATCGCGTCCGGTATCCCTTGCCCGCGGCCCTGATCGGCGATTTTGCCGCCGCGACCGCCGCCCATCTGACAGCATTCCTCCGTGCAGAGCATGCTGGTGAGATGACGGTGACAGACGTGGGTGAGACTGACTTCGCGGTCATCGTCTACCGGGAAGAGGACCAATGGGAGGCCGACGCCCTGTCGGCGGCGGTGACCGCCGATCTGGACGGCTTCGTCCAGGCGCTGCGCAGGCAGCCGAGCATGGGCGGCACCATCGGCTTCGCGGGCGTGGGCGACGACTTCTGGGTCGCGGTCCGGGTCCTCGGCGAAGAAGTGTCGCTGTTCCTCTCCGACCTCACCGCGGCCGTTGACTACCCGCTGGCCCGCCAGGTGCTCGATGCCCTGGGCATCCCGGTGCCCGCGGACGACGAACTCGACCAGGTGCTCCCGGCTGGCGACCTTTCCATTTTCGCCGATCTCGGGCTCGACGAGATGGAACTCGGGGCGGTCTCGGCTGACCTCGACCTCTATCCGGAGGACGCCGTGGCGCACATCGCCGAGCGGCTCAGGTTCGGCGACGCGGTAGAGCGCGCGCTCGATATCGCGCTCGGCCCGTGACCGGATATACCAGCTCTTTCGAGCCGGCGATGCGACTCGCGCTGGCGGAAGCGGCCTCGGCCTCGGCGGGGGTCGCCTCGGCGGGACGGGAACCGGCCCGGGCGCAGGACGTTCCGGTCGGTGCCGTCATCCTCGATGAGGTCGGCACGGTCATGGCGCGGGCCCGCAACCGCAGGGAGATAGACCACGATCCCACCGCGCACGCGGAGATCGTGGCGATCAGGCAGGCGGCCCGGGCCCTGGGCAGCTGGCGGCTCACCGGACTGACGCTGGTCGTGACTCTCGAGCCGTGCACGATGTGCGCCGGCGCCGTGACGGCGGCCAGACTGGCCCGGCTGGTCTACGGAGCGGAGGATCCGAAGACCGGGGCGGTGGGGTCGCTCTGGGACGTGCTGCGGGACACCCGCCTGAACCACCGCCCGGAAGTCGTCGGCGGAGTCCTCGCCAGCGAGTGCGGTGACGTGCTGCGCGAATTCTTCGCGGCGCGACGGCCGGATGCCGGGTAGGCCGTGCCGCCGGTAATGCGCGGATTCGGGTAAGCTCGCCTGCGGTGGAGTCGCCTAGTGGCCGAGGGCGCACGCCTCGAAAGCGTGTGAGGGGGCAACCCCTCCGTGGGTTCAAATCCCACCTCCACCGCTGAGCCGGGGCCGCATGCACGTTCGCGGTGCTCACTGGGGAACTTAATGTCACGCTTCGGACGTTCGCTGTTTGGTCATCTGGTTGTGAGCCGGTGCGGCCCGCCTCGGTGAGGTGGGCTACCTCTAGCACCAGACGTCGGCGAGGGGAACGGAGTGTTCGAACCGCAAGGGACAGGTTTCTTCCTGCTCCTCATGGTGGTGTTCGGGGGATTGCTCGTCTGGGTGGCCCTGGCCAGGCAGATCGTGTTCCGTGTGTGCGCCGCGTGTCTGGCGTTCCTGCCCGCTATGGTGTTCGGAATCGCTGCCGTGAACAAGTTTTACGACTACTACCAGACCTGGGGCGGAATGATCAACGATCTGACCGGCCAGGGCGTGAGCAGCATTCCCAAGTACGCGGCCGCCGGAGGCGGCACCAACAAGCAATTCGACAAGAACATCGGCCGGGTCACCAGCCTGGCCGAAGACGCCCAGGTCGGCTACCTGTTCCAGACGTCGGTCACCGGCGTGCGGAGCCACCTCACCCGCGATGTGTATGTCTACCTCCCGCCGCAGTACTTCCAGAAGAAGTACCGGCATTACAAGTTCCCCGTCATCGAACTGCTGCATGGCTCACCGGGTAACCCGCAGGCCTGGGTCGATGTCATGAGTGTGATTCCCACCTTCCTCAACCTGCTGGTGGCCCATCCCACGGACGCCGCGGTGCTCGTAATGCCCGACACCGACGGCGGGCAGCAATATGCGTTGCAGTGCCTCAACAACCCGGGCGGTATCCAGGACATGACCTTCGTCGCCCTGGACGTGCCCGCCGCGATAGCGCGGATCGCTCGGGTCCAGCCGCCGGGCCGAGCCTGGGGGCTGGCCGGCTACTCCGAGGGTGGCTACTGCGCCGCCAACATCGCGCTGCAGGACCCGGCAGGCTACGGGGCCGCGGGGGTGATGTCGGGGTACTTCGCCCCGATCCGGAGCCAGGTGCCGGCCGGCAACAAGCCGAGAGGCAAGCCGCGGCCGGTCAACGTCTTCCTCGGTTATCCGAATCTCCAGTTCATCAACACGCCGCGGGCCTACGTCACCCGGGTACCGATTAACGATGTGCTCCCCGCCTTCTGGCTCGCGGCCGGCGCCCAGGACAAACAAGATGTCGTCGCCGCGGCGAACTTCAAGCAGCTGCTGCAGACCCGGGTGGCGAACGTGCCGTTGGTGCTCATTCCCGGTGGCGGGCACCAGGGCAGCGTCTGGCGCGCCGCCCTCAACCCGATGCTCAGCTGGATGACTCCGCAGTTGGCCCAGCAAGCCGCGAGGGCCGACGCCGCTGCGGCCAGGGCAGCCAAGGCCGCCGCTGCGCGCAAGGCGCACGCTGCCAAGCCCCGCCCGCCGCATACCCGGGTGGTGCCCAAAAAGCCGTAGGACACGGTCCGGCTCAGGAGCGCAGCACGTCCGAGATGACCCCGAGGCCCTTCTCCAGCTGGTCAGCCGGCTCTCCCGGTAGGTCTCGTCGATCAGCAGGACCGCCTCGGGGCAGCGACGGGACATGGTGGCGAGCATCTCGCTGATTTCGCCACGCGTGATCGACACGCCGGAAGGGTTCTGCGGCGAGGCGAACATGACCAGCCGGGTATGCGCGGACAGGCCGTCCCGGAACGCGTCAAGGTCGAGCCAATCTCGCGCGATTGGCTGGAGCCGGACCTGCGCCGCGCCGGTGGCGAAGGGCGGCGCCGGTCCAGGCGGCCACTCCCGGCACCAGTACCTCTCAGTCTGACTCCGGCCCCGCGATCGCCACGAGCTGGGTACGGGACTGGGCTGCGGTGATGCGGAGCAGGTTCTCGACGTGCTTTTCCACGGTGCGGGGCGACAGATGCAACCGGGCCGCGATCTCCTTGTTGGAGATGCCCGCGGCCACCAGACGGAGCACGTCGGCCTGCCGCTCGGTGATGCCCAGCCGGGACCAGCGGCTCGGCCGCGGCCCGTCCAGCAGCTGGCGGCAGCGCACCGCCAGCGGCTCGATCCCGCATCGGCCGAACACGACCGCCGCCGCCGCCAGCCACTGCCGTGGCGTGCCCCAGTCGTCGGCCAGGGCCGGCTCCGCGGCGCACAGCCGGGCCAGGTCGGCCCAGACCGGGTAGTGCTGCAGGTCACCGTCGGCCGCCGCGGCCAGGCCGGTAGCGCGGGACCTGTCACCGGCCCGTCCGGCGAGGATCGCGTCGGCGTAGCCGAGCAGCCCCCGGTTGGCCCGGTTGACGGTCAGGCCGATGGTCCGGGCGTGGCTGATCGCCGCCGGTGCCCGCGGGTCGCCGTGCGCGGCGAGTAGCAGCGGCCATAGGCCGCGGTAAGGCGCCGGGCCGCGCTGGGGCGCGGTGTCGAGGACGGCGATTCCCCGGCCGAAGATCTCTAGAGCGTCGGCCATGTCGCCGGCGAGCAGCGCTAGCATGCCGCGCGCGCCGGCCAGCGCGCTGCCTTCGATCTCCGGATCGCCGGGCGCGGCCGTGCAGGCGAGCGCGATGAAGCGCTCCATCTCGGCGGCGTCACCCCGCAGGGCGTACACCTCGGCGCGGAAGACAAGCACGATGGCGCTGGTCATGGCCAGGCCGAGGCGGGTGCTGGCGGCCAGCGCGGACCGGGCATGCCGTTCGGCTTCGTCGAGTTCGAAGCGGAACATGGCCGCGGCGGTGAGCTGTAGGTCGATGACCGCGCCGGTGCTGGCCGCGCCGAGTTCGCCGGCGATACGCCGCGCCTCGGACAGGCGGCCAGTGCCCGCGTGGTCAAACATGTCGATCGTGCCGAGCTCGTGCAGCGCCCGCAGCCGCCACACGGCCAGCCCGGCCGCGTCAGCCGTGGCCAGGGCCTGCTCGAAGGCGTCCCTGGCGCCATCCAGGTCGTTCACCCGGCGGACCCGGCCGAGCAGTTCCAGCGCGCGGCAGCGGATCTCGGGGCTCGCCCCGGACGAGGCCAAGGCGCTCTCGGCGAGGCCGCGCGCCCGCTCGGCCTCGTCGTCGGCCAGGGCGATTTCGGCGTCCAGCACGGCCATCTGGGCGCTGAGGCCGGGCTCGGAATGGGCGGCGAGCAGGTCACCGGCGATGCTGATGTGCCGTCGTGCGGCCGCCCACCGGGTCCCGTCCACGGCCGCGTGGGCCAGCTTGAGGTGTATCGCGGCCCGGCGGGCGGCGGCGTCGCCACCCGGCGTGAGCTGGGCGATGAGGCGGTCGCCGATCAGCATCGCCTCGTCTACCCGGCCGGCCAGGGCGAGGCCCTCGACAAGCAGCGTTTCGGCCTCGGCGCGCTGATCCGGGTCGGTGAGCAGGTCCACGGCGCGGCGCAGCGTGCCGATCGCGGTGGCAAGCGCTCCGCGGCCGAGCGCCGACCGCCCCGACTCGATCAGCAGCGCGCCGGCCCGGCCCGGGTCGTCGGCCTGGATGGCCAGGTCCACGGCCAGATCGCCGGATGCGCCGGACAGTTCCGGATGGGCGGCTTCCAGCGCGGCGAGCGCCCGGCCGGCAAGGGTGACGCGCCGCGGCGGCAGTAGCTCGCCGGTCACCGCTTCCCGGGTGAGCATGTGCCGGAACCGGAAAGCGTCGCCGTCCACGGCGAGCAGCTGCGACCGCACCCCGTGCTCGAGCGCCCCGGCGACGACGTTGGCGGGCAACCCGGTGGCGCGCGGCAGCAGCCGCCAGTCGAACTGCCGTCCGCACAGCGCAGCGGTGTGCAGCACCAGCCGCCCCTCGTCGCTCAGGCCGGCCAGCCGGGCCCGGACTCCGTCGGCGAACGAACTAGGCACGCCCGGCGCGGCCAGCGACTCCTCCACCAGGAACGGAACACCGTCGGCGAGCCGCTGGACCCGGGCGATGACATCGCCGGCGGCCGTCGGCAGGCAGGCCCGCACCATCGCGGCGACCTCGCCGGGCGACAGCGGGCCCAGCGCGATGCGCGACGCGGCGCGCCGTCCGTGCAGCCGGGCCATCAGCTCGGCCGCCGCCGACGCTGGCTCGTCCCGGCAGGTGGCCACGCACAAGACCGGCTCCGCGGACAGGTTGTCGCTCAGGTACTCCAGGACCGCGAGCGTGTCCGGGTCTGCCCAGTGCAGGTCTTCGAGCACGAGTAGCAGGCCGCCGGGTCCGGCCAGCCGCCGGAGCAGCTGCAGCACGGCTTCGCCGCGCACCGCCGGCGAGTGGTCGCCGTGCCCCGCATCGTCGGCGCCGCCGATCGCCGGGACTATCGCCCGCAGGGCCGGCCGCCACGGTGTCAGGCCGTCGTCGGCGGGAAAGGGAAGCCCGCGCAGCGCTTGCAGCAGAGCCTCGGTCAGCGGCCGGTAGGGATTGGCGGCACTGGCGGGAACCGCGCGCCCGGCCAGTACCCGTACCCCGCCGCCCCGCGCCTCGGCGGCTAGCTCGGCGGCCAGCCGGGATTTGCCGATCCCGGCCTCGCCGGCGAGGAACATCACCCCGCCCGCGCCGTCCCCGGCCGCGGTGAGCGCGGACCGCAGCGCGTCGGTCTCCGCCCGGCGGCCGATCACCACCGGGCACAACAGGTCCGCCATCAGATCAGTATGCTCCGCCGCCCGGTTGACGGCACCGTCGCGACCACTGCCACCAGCAAGGATACGTGTTCTCACGCACGTGGCCCCGGCCATTGCCTCCGGGAGGCGGCCGCGCTGGCCCCGCGGCTACGTACCCGGAACTCGTGTTTCCGCCGATGCGCGTGATCCCGGTGCCCGCCGACGATAGGCGCAGTGCGCCGGCCGCTGGCCGGGGGATCACCACCAACGGGAGAAGGAAGACAGCAATGGGAACAGGCAAGGAACAAGCCGAGCTCTGGGGTCCGGGGGCGCGCGACTGGTCCGACTACAACGAGCCGATGTGCACGCCTTTCTATACGGCGGTCCTGGACGCGACCGGGGTAGGGCCCGGCTCCGCGCTGCTCGACGTCGGCTGCGGCGGCGGGTTCGCGCTGCTGCTGGCGGCCCGGCGGGGCGCCGCGGTGTCGGGCATCGACGTCACCCCAGCCCTACTGGACATCGCGCGCGAGCGCGTCCCGGGCGCCTCGCTGGCCGTCGGCGACCTCGAGGATCCGCTGCCGTTCGAGGCGGGCGCGTTCGACGTGGTCACCGCGTTCAACTCGGTGCAGTACGCCGCCGACCCCGTCACGGCGGTCAAGGGGATGAGCCAGCTGGTCCGGCTGGGCGGCCTCATCAGCCTGCTGGTCTGGGGGCCGCCGGAGCAGTGCGAGAGCGGCGTGATGTTCGCCGAACTCGGCCCGCTGCTGCCGCCCCGACCCGCCGAGGCACCGGGCGCCATCGCGTGGAGCGAGGACGGGCAGCTCGAGCACCTGGCCGCGCTGGCCGGGCTCACCCCGGTCGCCGTCGAGGACGTGTCCAATCCGCTGATCTACCCGGATCTCGCCACGGCGGTGCGCACCCAGCTCAGCTCGGGGCCGGCCCGCGCGGCCATCCAGCACTCCGGGCTCCCCGCCGTGCGCGGGGCGCTCACCCGCGCCTTCGCCTGCAGCCGGAAGCCGGACGGCAGCTACCGGCAGGACAACATGTTCCGCTACCTGGTCGCGAGGACCTGAGCGCCCCAGACGTCCCGGCGGTGTCCGTGGCCTGGGCGGGGCGGTCTCAGCCGGGACTGAGACCGCCCCGCCCGGCCTCCAGGCGCCGCACCAGCCGGCCGCGACCTCTTTTCAGCCGTCTCCGGGACGTTTGCGTGATCGGCGTCGGCGTCTCGACCAGGCACTACTTCGGGATGACGGCTATAGCCGCCACTGGCCTCCCTCTAACGGAGCCGCACCCATAGGAGAAGACGCAACCAAAATAGGACAGAGAGGGATGGATCCACTCGGACAGGTGCCGCATCGAGGTCCATAGGAGGCGAGTGCCTGACAGGTTAAGGTCCCTTTATCGCGCTGTCCAGGAAATGCGTAATACCACTTGCCACGGCAAGGAACACGCGATCGATCAGACCAAATACGAGGCCAAGTGTCGATGGCGATGCAATCGCCATGTAAACACCGAGCAGGATAAGAAGCCAGACCACCCAAGGGGCTTTTAGTTGTAGCAGCGTTTTCATTGGCCCACACCTTGCTCGGCATCTGGCTCCATCACCTAGCTGGGCACTGCAACTGTCCGGAGCCCCATGCAGCTAAACCAGTTATGACATTCTCGCACCTGAGGCGAGTCCCAGGCAAGACCGAGGGTCGCATCAGCGACCCGGGCGGCTTGCCTTCGCAAGCTTGTCAAGCTGACCGCCGACCTGGCCTTCGAGACCACCTTTCCAACACAACCTCAGACCGAGCGGCCCGGGGCGCGCTACGGACTGCAAATCACAGTGACAGGCGGGCATCACCGTTAGTCAAATATTCGGATACATGTGTAGTTACGGGTTCACGTGAACGGATAGGCGTCGGAACACGCCCGTGGGTAGCAGGTTGCCAGTAGCTAACAACCACGCGATCGCCGCACCATGGCCACACCACTCCCTAGGCGGTCTACCCGGAAGCATAGCGGCTATCAGACGTCGGAGCAATTGCACATACACAGCGGCGATGCTCCGACCGGGCGCCGATTGCGTCGAACCGATTATATGAATCCGGATGTAATGTTCATGTTTTTTCAGCCGTTGGCAAGACTCGTGAAGAAGGTTACGATGTTTGTAATCCAATTGTGTACGTCGGTGCCCGCCTTGGCCGGATTAGAGACGATCCAGACAACGACGACAATTATTGCCACCCAGGTCAAGATCTTCGCTATCAATCGTTTTCACCTCCTCCGTCTGGCGGATATCTCTGCCTCCAGATGCCCTCACTTGCCGAAGTGACAGGCATGGCTGGCCTGCGGGTTCCTACGTGGCCGAGTGTCAGCATAATTGGACTGCTGGCGGATCGACCCAGCCACTGCCTCTGCTCGCAGTATCGCACCTCCATGGGGCCGATGCAAGCGCTGACCTTCATCGAATCTTCGGGCAGCCAGGTTGTCAAGGTGGCTCGCCTGACGGTCCCGTCTCAATCGCCCACTCGGCCTACCGGCGGGAGTTCGGACCTACGATACTTAACGTAACTTCCTCATTACAGCATTCAAGTATCACCTGTCGCTAGAGGAACTTCTGTACCGTCAGCGGGAGGAAGGGTCAGGTCTGGTTGATTACGTAGCGCGCCTCCGTCGTGCCCTGCTCAGGCGTGGCGGAGGATAAGAGATTCGAACTCTTGAGGGGTTGCCCCCAACACGCTTTCCAAGCGTGCGCCCTAGGCCACTAGGCGAATCCTCCGCCGGGAAGCTTACCCGAATCGGCCGGTGTCCGGGTTGCGGACCATCCCGGTCCCAGGGCTGGCTACACTGGCCCGTGACCCCCCGCACGGCGTTTATCCCGCCAACCCCCCCAGGGCCGGAAGGCAGCAAGGGTACGCGAGCTCTGACGGGTGTGCGGGGGGTCCCCGATTCCCGGTGAGGATGAGCTGATGGCAGCAGCCGCGTCGGAACGCGAGGAAACGGCCCCGGCGAGCCTGGCCCTATACCGCAAGTACCGTCCGGCGACATTCGCTGAGGTGAAGGGGCAGGAGCATGTCACCGGCCCGCTCGCCCAGGCGCTGCGCACCGGGCGGATCAACCACGCTTACCTGTTCAGCGGTCCGCGCGGGTGCGGCAAGACGTCCAGCGCGCGGATCCTCGCCCGCTCGCTGAATTGCGTCAAGGGCCCCACTCCCGAACCCTGCGGAGTCTGCGACTCCTGCGTCGCGCTTGCTCCCTCCGGGCCGGGCAGCATCGACGTGATCGAGATCGACGCGGCCTCGCACGGCGGCGTGGACGACGCCAGGGAACTGCGCGAGCGGGCCTTCTACACGCCGGTATCCGGCCGCTTCAAGATCTACATCATCGACGAGGCGCACATGGTCACCCAGCAGGGCTTCAACGCGCTGCTGAAGCTGGTCGAGGAACCGCCGCCGCACCTGAAGTTCATCTTCGCCACCACCGAGCCGGAGAAGGTCATCCCGACCATCCGGTCGCGCACGCACCACTATCCGTTCCGCCTGGTCCCGCCGTCCGTGCTGCGGGAGCTGATGCAGGACATCCTGCGCAAGGAGGGCGTCGCGGTCGACGAAGCCGTGCTGCCGCTGGTGGTGCGGGCCGGCGCCGGTTCGGTCCGGGATTCGCTGTCGGTCCTGGACCAGCTGCTGGCCGGGAGCGACGAGTCCGGACTCAGCTACGAGCGCGCGGTGGCGCTGCTCGGCTTCACCGATGCCGGCCTGCTCGACGAGATCGCGGACGCGTTCGCCGCCGCTGACGGCGCCGGGGTGTTCCGCGTGGTGAACCGGGTCATCGAGGGCGGCCACGAGCCGCGCCGGTTCGCGGCGGACCTGCTGGACCGGTTCCGCGACCTGATCGTGCTGGCCGCGGTGCCGGACGCGGCCGAGATCGGGCTGCTCGACCTGCCGCCGGACCGCGCCGAGCTGATGGCCCGGCAGGCGGAGAGCCTCGGCCAGGCCGGGCTGACCCGGGCCGCCGAGATCGTCAGCGCGGGCCTGGACCAGATGCGGGGCGCTACCTCGCCCCGGCTGCTGCTCGAGCTGATGTGCGCCCAGGTGCTGCTGCCGGCCGCCGCCACCGACGAGAAATCGCTGCTCGCCCGCCTCGAACGGCTAGAACGGGGCACGCCGTCACCGGTGCCGCAGTCACCCCCGCGCGCGTCCCGCTCCGCTCCCGACGATGATCCCGAACGGGCCCGGGATGCGAGCCCGGCCGCCCGCTCCGTGCCGTCCGAAACTCCGGCGCCCGCCCGCCCGCAGCCGGCCCCCCCAGCCTCCGCCCGGACGCAACCAGCGTCGGCCGCTCCCGCAACGCGGGCTTCAGCCGAGGTGACCGCGGGGTCTTCCGCGGCCGACTCGCTGCGGCAGAACTGGGACGCGGTCCTGGCGGCGGTCAAGCAGGAGCGCCGGGTGGCGTGGATGCTGCTCAGCAACGCGAGCGTGCTCTCCGTCGAGGACGGGATCCTCACCCTGCGGTTCCTGCGCGACGGGGACTTGAAGGGCTTCAGCGTGAGCGGCCACGACGCCATCCTCAAACGGGTGCTGAGCGCAAGTTTCGGCCTGAACGTGACGGTCAAGGGGGTGGCCGGCGCAGACCCCGGGCCCAGTGGCGGGCCCGGCGGCGGCCCCGGTGATGGGCACAGTGGCGGGCACGGTGCCGGCGCACGGCCAGGAAGACCCGGCCAGGGTGCCGCCCGGCCGGCCGCGTCCCGCCCAGGCGCTGACCCGGCGTCCCCGCCGCCGCCTGCGGCGCCGCCGGATTTCGTCCCGCCGGAATTCGCCGGGCGTTACGACGAGCCGGACGACATGACGCCCGATGAGATCCCCCCGGACGAGCCGTCACCGGACGACCGGGCGGCCCGAGACGCCGAACTGACCGGCATGGACCTCATCCAGCGCGAGCTGGGCGGCCAGGTGATCGGCGAGATCGAAGGCTGAGCCCGGCGCGCCGGACCGGCTTAACCGCGCTGGGCTAGTCGTAGGCTCTGCGTAGGAGGGCGATGTGGAACCCCAGATGGATATGCAGCAGCTGTTCGCCGCGGCGCAGCAGATGCAGGAACAGCTCATGAGCGCCCAGCAGGCGCTCGCGGACGCCGAAGTGACCGGGACGGCGGGCGGTGGCCTGGTCAAGGCCACGGTCAACGGCCAGGGCGAGCTGATGGACCTCAGCATCGAGGCGGCCGCGGTGGACACCGATGACCCGGAGGAGACGGCGCTGACGATCGCCGACCTCGTGCTCGCGGCGGTCCGGGACGCCTACCGGGCGGCCGAGGACCTGCAGCAGCAGCAGATGGGGCCGTTCGCCGCGGCCATGCAGGGCGGCGGCATGCCCGGCGGCCTCAACCTGCCCGGCGGGCTGGACCTGTCCGGCCTCGGCATTGGCGCTCCGGACCCGAAGACCCCGCACGACCAGGATCCCGGCGACGAGGACAAGCCGGACCCCAGGACCTAGGGCCTGCCGTGTACGAAGGGGTCATCCAGAACCTCATCGACGAGCTGGGGCGGCTGCCCGGGGTCGGTCCCAAGGGCGCCCAGCGGATCGCGTTTCACCTGCTGGCCGTGGATCATGCCGACGTCAGGCGGCTCGCCGACGCGCTGATCGAGGTGACCGAGCGGGTGCGGTTCTGCCGGACCTGCGGCAACGTGGCCGAAGCCGACGAGTGCCGGATCTGCCTGGACCCGCGGCGCGACCCCGCGGTGATCTGCGTCGTGGAGGAGCCCAAGGACGTCGCGGCGGTGGAGAAGATCCGCGAGTTCCGCGGCCGCTATCACGTCCTCGGCGGAGCGATCAGCCCGATCAACGGGGTCGGCCCGGACGAGCTGCGGATCAGGGAGCTGATGGCGCGGCTCACTGACGGAACGGTGACAGAGCTGATACTTGCCACCGATCCCAACCTCGAAGGCGAAGCGACGGCCGCCTTTCTCGCTAGGCTGGTTAAGCCAATGGGATTGCGGGTGACCAGGCCCGCCAGCGGACTGCCGGTGGGCGGCGACCTGGAGTACGCCGACGAGGTGACCCTAGGTCGCGCCTTCGAAGGACGGAGACTGCTTGATGTCTGAACCGCCAGCTCAGCACCATCTCAGGGGGAGTGAGTGGCGGCCGCTAGCGGACCAGATCGCGGTGCACGTGAAGGACTTCATCGACGGCGTGGACGCGCTAGCCCAGGGTGGCGGCGACGAGACGGTGCCGCTGCTACTGCTCGAGGTGTCCCAGGTCATGCTCGCCGGAGCCCAGCTCGGCGCCAGCCGCGACGTGATCCTGCCGGGCAACTGGGAGCCGGAGGTGGGCGACGACCCGGACCTCGACGCGCTGCGCACCGGCCTGGCCACGCGGCTGTCGGCGGTCGACGAGTACGCCGAGGTGTTCGACCCGTACAAGGACACCTCGTGCCTGCCCTTCCGGATCTCGGACGACATCGCGGCCGTGGCCGCAGACCTCATCCACGGCCTCAAGCACTATCAGGCCGGGCGGTCGCTCGAGTCGCTGTGGTGGTGGCAGTATTCGTACTTCAACCACTGGGGCACCCACGGCGGGGCCGCGCTGCGGGCGCTGCACGCCGTGGTGGCGCACGCCAGCCTGGACGTCGCCGAGGAGAGCACGCTGTTAGCCGGGGGGACGACCCCCCCAGACCCCCCCGCTCCTGGGGGGACCCATCCCCCCAGACCCCCCTTGGGGGGGACCCATCCCCCCAAGACCCCCCTTGGGGGACCCGCCCCCCGGATCCCACTTGGCATAAACTCAAGCGTCCATCCACGACCCGGGGAGGTGGGCGCGGCCGTGGCGCTCGTGGTGCAGAAGTACGGCGGTTCGTCGGTTGCTGACGCGGATGGCATCAAACGGGTCGCGCAGCGGATCGTGGCCACCCGCAAGGCCGGCGACCGGGTCGTGGTGGTCGTGTCCGCGATGGGTGACTCGACCGACGAGCTGATGGACCTGGCCAGCCAGGTGAGCCCGCTGCCGCCCGCGCGTGAGCTCGACATGCTGCTGACCGCCGGCGAGCGGATCTCGATGGCGCTGCTGGCCATGGCGATCGCCGCCCTCGGCCTGGAGGCGCGTTCGTTCACCGGGTCGCAAGCAGGCGTGATCACCGACGCAACGCACGGCCGGGCGCGCATTATCGACATCAGGCCCAGCCGGATCGCCGACGCGCTGGCCGACGGCGCGATTCCCATCGTGGCCGGGTTCCAGGGCGTGTCGCAGACGACCAAGGACGTCACCACGATGGGCCGCGGCGCGTCGGACACCACCGCGGTCGCGCTCGCTGCCGCCCTGGCCGCCGACGCGTGCGAGATCTACACCGACGTGGACGGCGTCTTCACCGCCGATCCCCGGATCGTCCGGTCCGCCCGGCAGATCCCGCGGATCAGCTACGAGGAAATGCTGGAGATGGCCGCCTGCGGCGCGAAGGTCCTGATGCTGCGCTGCGTGGAATACGCCCGGCGCTACGGGGTTCCCATCCACGTGCGCTCTTCCTTCACCAACCGCGACGGCACCTGGGTCAGCGGGCACGCGAACGGCAAGTCGGAGGTAACCGGCATGGAGCAGGCCATCATCTCCGGGGTCGCGCACGACCGGAGCGAGGCGAAGATCACCGTCGTGGGCGTGCCGGACCGGGTTGGCGAGGCGGCGAAGATCTTCAAGGCCATCGCCGAGGCCGGCATCAACATCGACATGATCGTGCAGAATGTCTCCGCGGTGGCGACCGGGCGGACGGACATCTCGTTCACCCTGCCCCGCGACGACGGGCAGAGCGCGATGACCACGCTGCGCCGCCTGCAGGAATCGATGGGCTTCGAGTCGCTGCTCTACGACGACCGCATCGGCAAGGTGTCCCTGATCGGCGCCGGCATGCGGTCTCACCCCGGGGTGACGGCCAGGTTCTTCAGCGCGCTCGCCGACGCGGGCGTGAACATCGAGATGATCTCCACCTCGGAGATCAGGATCTCGGTGGTCGTGGACCAGAGACGAAGTCGACCTGGCCGTGACCGCCACGCACCAGGCCTTCGAGCTCGACTCCGATCAGGTCGAGGCCGTCGTCTACGGCGGGACCGGCCGATGAGCCCCGGGGGGGCTCGGGGGGGTCGTCCCTCCCCACGGGGGGTCCGGGGGGATGGGTCCCCCCGGGAGAGAAGGAGTCAGCAGAGCGGGACTGGTTTCCGGCCCGCGCTGGCCGTGGTCGGCGCCACCGGCGCGGTCGGCACGGTGATGCTCGACCTGCTCTCCACCCGGCATGACGTCTGGGGGGAGATCAGGCTGATCGCCTCGCCGCGGTCGGCCGGGCGGCGGCTGACGGTCAGGGGCCGCGAGACCGAAGTGGTGGCGCTCTCGGAGGACGCGTTCGACGGCATCGACGTGGCCATGTTCGACGTGCCCGACGAGATCTCAGCCACCTGGGCGCCGATGGCGGCCGGATACGGCGCGGTGGCCGTCGACAACTCGGGCGCGTTCCGGATGGACCCCGACGTCCCCCTGGTGGTGCCGGAGATCAATCCGGAGCAGCTGGCTAACCGGCCCAAGGGCATCGTCGCGAACGCGAACTGCACCACGCTGTCGATGATCGTGGCGGTCGGGGCGCTACACCAGGCGTTCGGCCTGGAGGAGATGGTCGTCGCGTCCTACCAGGCAGCCTCCGGCGCGGGCCAGGCCGGCATCGACACGCTCTACGCGCAGCTCGACAAGGTGGCCGGGACCCGGTCCCTCGGACAGCGGGCCGGTGACGTGCGGTCGGCGGTCGGCGACCTCGGGCCGTTCCCTGCGCCGCTGGCCATGAACGTGGTGCCCTGGGCGGGCTCGCTCAAGGCGAACGGCTGGTCATCCGAGGAGCTGAAGATCCGCGACGAGTCGCGGAAGATCCTCGGCCTGCCCGCGCTGAAGGTCTCCGCGACCTGCGTCCGGGTGCCCGTCGTCACCACCCACTCGGTGGCGGTGCACGCCACGTTCTCGCGGCCGGTCAGCCGCGAGCAGGCCTGGGAAGTGCTGCGGATGGCGCCGGGCGTCGTGGTGGCCGACGATCCGGCCGCCGGCGAGTTCCCGACCCCCGTCGACGTCGTCGGCACCGACCCGTCCT
Organism: uncultured Actinomycetes bacterium; assembly: GCA_963800415.1. Lineage (GTDB taxonomy): Bacteria > Actinomycetota > Actinomycetes > Streptosporangiales > Streptosporangiaceae > Palsa-504. Next base: position 42,427 of record CAWDBS010000056.1, on the reverse strand, counting down.
GGGTCGGGCGGGTGCGCCAGTCTCTCGACGACCCGCAGACCATCGAGCTGTTCGTCTGCGGCGACAACCTGCGCAAGGGCGCGGCGCTGAACACCGCGCAGATCGCCGAGCTGGTGGCGGCCGAGCTTGGGTCGCGCCCGTTACCGTGATCCGGCCGGGCGCGGTCGCCGGGCCGGGCGGCTACGTCTTCCCGGCCGGAACGTGACGGCGGTGGCGTCCAGGTGCAGCGAACGGGTTCGCCGGCGGTGAGCGCGCACCGGACGTCGCCGGATTCCGTCCTGTTCACCACGTACAACCTGCTCAACCTGTTCGCCGCCGACACGACGGAGGCCCGGCAGCACTACGAGGCGATCGCCGGGGTGATCCGCGCCGTGGACACCGACGTGCTCGCGGTCCAGGAGATACTCGCTCCGGACGCCGGCACGGCCGCGCAGCGGCTCCGCCAGGTCGCGGACGACGCGGGCCTGCAGTGCGAGGTGCCCGGTTCGGATACCACGCTGGCGTTCGGCGGCCACGGCTACCACGTGGGGCTGATGTGGCGGGACGGGATCGAGCCGGTCCCCGGCTCGCTGCGCTGTTACGGCAGCCGGGACTTCTGGCATGGCCTGGCGCTGGTCACCCTGGACGTGGGCGGCAGCCGGATCCGGCACGGCGCCTTCCACGCCACCCCGTTCGGCCGGGGAATGCGCGCGGACCAGAACGAGCGCCTGGTAGCCGCGGTCACCAGGGCCGCCGGCGAGCCGCCCGCGCTGGTGGGCGCCGACTGGAACACCGAGTGCGCGGACCGGATCCTGGCCGGCCAGACCTGGGAACTGTACGAGCCCGCCGACCCCTACGCGAGCGTCGACTGGTTCGCCGATCTCATCTACCAGTGCCAGTGGGACTACGACGAGCGGGGGCGCCGCAGGCACTGGGCCGACCGCCGGCCGGGTGACGTGCTCTGGGCCGGCGGCCTGCACGACGTCGCCGCGGTCACCAGCGCCGCCTGGCAGCCCACGGCGGGCCATCACCCGGACGACGTCTACGGCGAGCACGGGGTCCAGCGGCGCATCGACGCGGTCCGGGTGACCGGGCCGCTCGTCCCCGCCATGCGCGCGCACCAGGTGCAGGACACCGCGCAGGCCCGGGCGGCCTCCGACCATCTGCCGGTGACGGTCGAGTACCTGCCGGCGGCGGTGCGCAGGTAGGTCGGCGCGCGGCCGGCTGGCCCGGCCCGGCCGGGCCGGGTGACACATCCGCACCTTCTGTCACTTCTCTTAACACTGCGTCTACGGCTGGTGCCGTCTCTCCCGGGGTGGTATAGGCGGTCTCCGGAGGCGCTCTTTCTGGCGTCGTTACCACCTGTATATAGGCGAATGTCTAATTTTCCGGGAACTGTGTGGCGGCTGGATATAGACGCTTATGTGGAGGCGGTGGTGTACAGCCGGAAGAGTTCTGTAAGCAGGGACCTTGCCGGTTTGGCAGATCTGCCGCGGTTGCGGACGGTATAACAGGTGTGGAGCCGGGTAGCGCGAAGGAGGGACGTGCTGGGATATCGCAACAGTCCTGCTGGCCCAAGGATGCTCCGGCCCTGGATGACTTGCCCCCGGTGGCGACGTGGACCAACGGGTTCACCCCACCCGCCGGTTCTGTGGCGGCTACTGGTCCCCGGCGTTGCGGGCCCCGTAGTCCGGCCAATCCAGGTCAGCCTCGCGCTTGTCTCACCCGTCCGAAATCGTTCATATACCATTTCGCCGCCGAAGCGTTATTGACGCTGATATAGTCGCTAGGCCACGAGCTACCGGACTAGGGATAACAGCCAGCGTTCTGGGCGTCGCAATTGGTCTTCTCTCGTTTATCACGATCCTGAGGAGGTTACGCGTGCCAACGACCGTCAGCCGTACACGCGGTCGTCAGGGTGTGCATGCGGGGGCACAGGGAGCGGCTGGCGACCACACGCGGAAGATCATGGCAACCCTGATCTCCGCCATCGTCGTACTCGTATCGGTGCTGGTCATGACCAAGGTCGGTCGTGACATTGATGCAGCTACACAGCGTTTCATGCTCTACTACGCCGGGGTGTTCGCGCTCATCGGCCTCACCGGATCGGTGATCGCGGGCCTGGTGGCTACCGACCGCATCGTCATGACACCCGGGCACCGGGTGATGGCGCAGGCCGTGCACCGGGCCGTCTCATTCGGCACGCTGGCATTCCTGGTCATCCACATCGTGACCGAGATACTGGCTCAGCGGTCGCACATTATTGATGCCGTTGTTCCTTTCCTGTCGCCATACCGGACCTTCTACATCGGGCTCGGCACGATCGCGTCGGATCTCATCGTCCTGCTGGTGATAACGAGCATTCTGCGCAAGCGGTTCACCGGGCATGGCCGGGCCTGGCGCTGGCGGGCCATCCACTACACGTCCTACGCGGCGTTCGTGTTCGGGGTCCTGCACGGGCTGCTCGGCGGGCGGACGGCCAAGCCGTACGTCGACTGGAGCTACGGGTTCGCGATCGCGGTGACCGCCCTTGGCCTCGCGGTCAGGTTCCTGGCCATCTCGCTGCGCCCGAAGGAAAGCATCGGGTCATCCCACAGCGTCGACCGGGCGCGGTCGGCTAGCTCATCGCCGCTGCGCACCGCGGCCATGAGCATGGCGCAGGCGCAGCTCGGCGGGACTGTCCAGGTGCTGCCCGCCGGCCTGGGCGGGTCCGGCCTAGGTGGGCCCGGCCTAGGCGGGCGGAGTGCGCCCGGCCCGGACACATGGGCCGCACTCCCTGCGCCGGGCTGGTCCCCGGCCTCCGGGCCGCTTCCGGCGCTGGGTCGCGCCCCCGCCTACACCGGACCTTCCCCCGATGCCTACGGGCCGTCCCCCGATGCCTACCGCGACCTCGGCTTCATGCCGCTCGGCGCGCCGCCGTACGGCGGCGATGACCCGCCCGGGATGCGGGCTCGCCCCTACGTGACCGCCGATCAGTCGGGCCCGGCGCTGGCCGCACCCGCCCGGCAACCGCTCTACGAGCCCGGGTATGACGGGCCGCCCCGGTTCCAGGGCGCGCCGAGGGGACACGGCGACATACCGCAGGATGAGCTGTCCTCCTACCCGTACGGACCGCCGGGCCGTCAGCTGCAGGCCCCGTCACCCTATCCCGAGGACGCGGACCGCGCCGGATCCGACGGGCGGACCGGGGCCCGGCTGGGCCGACCGGAGCCCGCGCGTCCCCGGGCAGCCATACCGGCGCCGCCCCGCCCGGGCGACCGGAATTCTGGTCCGATGCCCCAGCTCGCAGCCGGTGTCGGCACGGGCCCGATGCCGCGCCCGGATACCGGGCCGATGCCGCGCGCGGATAGCGGCTTGATGCCGCGGGCTGGTCAGGGCCAGCCGCCGCGTAATGGCACGGGCCCGATGCCGCGTGCGGGCAGGGGTCCGATGCCGCGCGCCGACTCGGGTCCCATGCCGCGCGCCGACTCGGGTCCGATGCCCCGGTTCGATACCGGCTCGCTGCCGCGCCCGGATAGCGGCTCGATGCCGCGCTCTGGTCAGGGCCAGCCGCCGCGTCTTGGCACGGGCCCGATGCCGCGTGCGGGTACGGGTCCCATGCCGCGCGCCGACTCGGGTCCCGTGCCGCGCGCCGACTCGGGTCCGATGCCCCGGTTCGACACCGGGCCGATGCCGCGCCCGGATACCGGCTCGATGCCCCGCGCCGACACTGGCTCGATGCCGCGGGCCGGGACCGGGCCGATGCCGCGGGCCGGCGGTGGACGGGCCTCCCGTCCGGGTACAGGTACCACGCCGCAGCCCGGGGCCGATCCGGCACTGCGGGCCAGCACCGGCCCGCAGCCGCGCCTAGGTAGCGGCCCGATGTCCCGCCCGGACACTGGCTCGCCACCACGGCCAGGATCAGGTCCACTGCCTCGCCTCGGTCAGCCGATGCCGGCCGGCGACCCGCCCACGGGACCGCGCACCGGCCCGCTGCCCAGGGCGGATACCCGCCCGTCACACCGGGCCCAGTCCACTGACCCGAGGTATCGCGATATACCGGGGCCGACCGGAGGTGACGAGTGGGAATGAGCCCGATCAAGGGCCTTGACGCGCCCACGATCATGAGGATCGGAGCCGCTAGGCTGACGGCCGGCCTTGACCGGATGCCCCGGCTTGACCTGGAAGCCCACCGCGACATTTTCGGTCCGCTGCCCCGGCTCTCCGCCGAGGAACTGATCTCGATGACCGAGCAGGTCGGCCTGCGCGGCCAGGGCGGTGCGGCGTTCCCCTTCGCGCGCAAGCTCAGCGCGGTAGTGAGGAACGCGGAGGCGAACGACTGCGCGCCGGTCGTGGTCGTCAACGCCACCGAGGGCGAGCCGGGCAGCGTCAAGGACAAGATGCTCATGATCCGCTCGCCCTACCTCATCCTCAGCGGTGCCGCGCTAGTGGCCGAGGCCATCGGCGCCGAGGAGATCGTGATCGGGGTCGCGGGCAGCGAACTGGCGAATAGGTCCATGGAGGCGGCCATCGCGGCCGAACCGGGCTTGCGCAAGATAGCCCGCCTTGTCCAGCTACCCGACCGTTTCATCTCCGGCGAATCCGGTGCGCTGGTCCGCGGTATCAACGGCAAACGGCCTGTACCTCCGGGACGCAAGGTCCTGGCCAGCGATTTCGGCGTAGCCGACCTGCCCACTTTGCTGTCGAACGCGGCGACGTTCGCCCAGCTGGCGGTGCTCGCCCTGCTCGGGCCTGAGCGCTTCGCCGCGGTCGGGACACCGGAAGAGCCCGGAACGGTCCTGCTCAGCGTGGGCGGGTCCGCCGTACACCCAGCAGTGGTCGAAGTGCCCACCGGTGTTCCGCTGGCGGCCGTTCTCGACATCTGCCAGGCCGCCGCGGGCGACGGGGTCCTGGTCGGCGGCTACCACGGCATGTGGTTGCCGGCCAGTACGGCCTATGTGGTGCCGGTCTCCCGTGAAGGGCTGGCCGCCGTCGGCGGCACCCTCGGCTCGGGGATCGTCCTCCCGCTCGGTGACGGGACCTGCCCGCTGGGCGAGGTGTCACGGATCGCAAGCTATCTGGCCGGCGAATCGGCGGGTCAGTGCGGACCGTGCAAGCTCGGCTTGCCTTCCATCGCACGGGCCTTGGCGGCGCTGATCGACGGATCTGGCGGCATCGAGGCACTTGACGTGGCCAGGAGGTCCGCCGCGGCGGTAGCGGGGCGCGGCGCGTGCTCGCACCCTGACGGTGTGACCAGGTTCGTGCTCTCGGCGCTCGACGTGTTCACCGAGGATCTCGCGGCTCACGTCTTCCACTCTTCCTGCGGTCGTCCCGTCCGTGGTGTGCTGCCGTTGCCCACCGGCCCGGAGCAGGAAGAACAGCAGCGGCTCGTGGTGGACTGGACGCGTTGTCACGGGCACGGGCTCTGCGCGCACCTGGTGCCGGAGCTTATCCACGTGGACGCCCAGGGCTACCCGGTGCTCCTCAATATCCCGGTGCCCGCCTGGCTGGAGAAGGACGCGCAGCAGGCCGTGCACATGTGCCCGGCGCTGGCCCTGCGTCTCACCAGCACCACGCCGACGCCGACGCGCACCGCCCCAGTGGCCATTCCCGCCCCCAGCTTGCGCACCGGCCTGGTCGGCGGGGCCAGCGGCAGCCGCAGACAGATCACCGCCGACTAGCCCGCCACTTATCCGTCTCTTATCGCCTCAAATGCGTGGTGCGCTTCTGCCTGCTATTCCGTGGATGTGGCAGCCTATTGGAAAGAGGGGTGTTGTCTAAGTCCCACATTGGTCCAGGCCACCTGGCGCGTCGGCTGAGGATCGAAGCGGTGTACTCACTTTGATCCTCCCGGCATGTGACGCCGGTGAGGCGGGCCGACGCTGGACCGTGAGGCCTTGGCCGCCCCAGCCGCCTCTGGCGTCTCAGGGCTGGCAGCGCTGGCATGACCGGGCGGCTGCGCAACGACCGGGTGATGTGGCTGCCCGCACCACCGCGCCAGCCCGGGACGAACGGCCGGCCCCGCAAGCACGGCCGCGAGCTGGCCCTGTCCGACCCGGCAGCGTACCCGGACCCGCAGGTCACTACCAAGACGGTGACCTCCCGGTACGGGATGGCCAGGGCCGCCGCCTGGGACCGGGTCCACCCGCGGCTGATCCGCCGCGCCGCCTGGCTGGATCACGACGGGCCGCTGCCGGTCATCGAGCGGACCCTGATCCGGCTGTAGGTCGATTACCTGCCCGGCGACCGGGACCCCAGGCCGGTGTGGCTGTGGTGGTCACGCACCGGCGCCACCGCAGCTGACGTGGACCGGTGCTGGCAGTCGTTCTTGCGCCGCTTCGACCTGGAGCACACCTTCCGCCTGTACGGGCAGGTCCTGGGCTGGACCGCCCCGAAGATCCGCGACCCGGCAGCCGCGGACCGGTGGACATGGCTGATCATCGCGGCCCATACCCAGCTGCGCCTGGCCCGGCCGCTGGCCGCCGACCTGCGCCGCCCCGGGGAATGGCCCGCCCCGCCGGGCGGCTGATCCCGGCCCGGGTCCGCCGCGGGTTCCGGAACATCCGCGCGAAGGTCTGCTGCCCGGCCGGCGCGCCGAAACCCGCCAAGCCCGGCCCGGGCAGACCGCCCGGGTCGAAGAACCGTCACCCGGCACCACGCCATGACGTGGGGAAAACGACGAAGAGAGACCTCACGCTCAAGGCACGACGCGAACGCGCAGGTTAAACGGCAAGCTGAAGGGACAGGGGGCCCGCTCATGGCGCCGCGACACCTCGCCCGGCAAGGACCTGGCCGCGCATGGCCTCCAGGGAGCAGCCACGCTACGCTTTATCTGCACTGTGCCAGCGGGGGAGGTGCCGGTGACGACAGGACCGGAGGACCGTGGTCGGCTCAGGGCGTGCCACGCTGACCGCGAGCAGGTAATCGGCACCCTTCAGGCTGCGTTCGCGCAGGGTCGGCTGAGCAGGGACGAGCTCGACACGCGGGCGGGCCAGGCGTTCGCCGCGCGGACCTATGCCGACCTGGCCGCGCTCACCGCCGATATCCCGGCCGACCCGGCCGCACCCTGGCTGCGGGCCCGCCGCTGGCCGGCCGCCAGGCCGATAGCCAAGTCGGGCTGGCTGGCCGACCGCGAGTACGTGATCGGCACGCTGAAGACCGCGTTCGCGCAGGGTCGGCTGAGCAGGGACGAGCTCGACACGCGGGCGGGCCAGGCGTTCGCCGCGCGGACCTATGCCGACCTGGCCGCGCTCCTCGCCGACATCCCGGGCGCAATCCGGGATGTCGGCGACATCCCACGTCCGCCCGCTCCCGCCCCCCGCCAGCCGCTTGCCCGGGCGGCCGTCAAGGCAGGCATCTGCCTGATCATCGCGGCCGTCGCCGTCTGGGTCGCCTCCATCGCCGTCCCGAGCGGTGCCGGCCCCTATCCCGATCATCCCTTCCTTTTGCCGATGCTTCTCCTGGCTACCATCGCCGTAGTCGCGGCACCTTGCGTACTGGGGCATGGGGTGGTCACCTCGTGGAAGCTGAGACGCTCCCGCGGGCAACTGCCGCCGCGACCAGGGCAGGACGGCCGCGCCCTCGAAGGCGAACGACGCGCCAGCACTGGCCATGATCCGGACCCTCTCCGCATGCGCACCGACCAGACCCACGCCGACCTGCGGGCTCACAAGTCACGGCAGGGCCGGCCACACGTTCCCGCTCAGGCAGTCCGGACACCACGCGGCGCGAGGCCGGCGCCAGGCGCGGTATGACGTCGGTGAATCCGGCACCGGGACCGCCTCCCCCGCTAACGTCCGCCCTGCCCGCCGACTGACCATCCAGGCCACGGTGAACTCCGATCGCCCTCGTGCCGGTGGTAGTGCATGTTCACCAGAGGAGTCTTTGACAGATCCCACATCCATTTGGCCAGTTCGGCGCGCCGCATCATGATCGAGGCCACGTACCGGCTCTGACGGCTCGCAGCAGTGAGAGATCACCTAAGCGTGCCACCATGGGCCGCATCCGGCCCGCTGTACGCCGAGCACTGTCCCTGCTGCATCGGCCAGATCCACCGCGGCTGCATCAGGTCGGCCGGCTCCTGCCGCCAGTCTGGCGGGTCGGGGAAGGAGTTGACCTGCCGTGTCCGGGTAAGCGTCCGTGGGGCCGTCAGCCCCCCGGGGGGCGCATGCGGCGTCGAGGGTTAGCCCCTGAGCCCGCTGGCGACGGCCAGGAACGCGGCTGCTGCCACTCCGGCCCACAGCAGCAGGAGCCACGCGGTCCGGCGCCAGCTTCGGATCCGGACCGCTGGACCGGCCTCTTGCGGCGTCGTCACTGGATCGCGGCTCGCCGCACTGGCCGGGCCGGCCGCCGTGACCGGCATGGAAACCACGCTGGCGGCAAGGCGCGGGCGGAGGCGGGCGGTGGCCGCGGCGGCGGCCCATCCGATCGTCGCGGTCACCAGCGGGATAAGCACCAGGTCTGGGAGCGCGTTACTGCCGAGCCGGTCGCTGACGGTGTAGCGGACGGTGGAGCCCGGATCCGATGGCGGGCCGCCAGCGCCGAGCACCGCGACCGCGATGGTCCCGTACAGGTACAGGCCCAGGCCGGCGCTGACGGCGGCCAGCCGGGCGGTGCGCCGGCCGTCGGCGGCGCTGCCGGCCCGCAGCGTGCCGGCCACCCCCACGCCCGCCGGCACTGCGATCATCGGCACCAGCGGCCAAAATGGTGCGGTCCACGGGGCGATGACATCGTAGAAGGTGAACCCTTGCATCGCCAGCCAGGTCAGGGCGACGACCAGGCCGCCCAGCAGCCCGGGCAGGGCGACACCGGGGCGGCGCAGCAGGGTCGCCGCGGCGAGGGTGAAGCCGGCCAGGAACACCAGCGTGATCACCGCGAATACCCAGTCACCGCCACCCAGCCGGTACCTGACGGCCACGGCGGCGTACACGCCGGCGGCTCCGGCTGCGGCCACGGTCATCGCCCACACCGCCGCGGCGGCCGGTCCCCAGGGCGGCAGCAGCAACGCGGCGCCCGCGCAGCCGGCGCTGAACCGCCACCGCGGACCCTGGCCGTCGATGTGATCCAGTTCGCCGAGCATCGCCTGGCCCCACTCTTCCCGCTGGGCGGACAGCAGGCCGGCCGCCCACCGCAGCAGCCGCTCGGGCACGTCACGGTGCGCCGCCGGGCCGGCCGGGACGGCCCGGGCGGCGCGCCGGAGCAGTGCCAGCGCGATGCCCACCGGGCACATCATGAAGACAAGCTGTATGGCCATTACGCCTCACTCCAGCGGTTGCCTGGGCGCGGGACGGCCCGGCCGGCCCGGGCGGCGGGCAGCGCCGCCGCGTACTCGCGGCCGGCCAGGGTCAGCCGGTACAGATGGCGGGGCGGCCGGCTTCCCTGGCCGGGCTCCCAGGACGTCTCCAGCAGGCCGCGGTCGGCGAGCCGGACCAGCATCGGGTACAGCGAGCCGGACTTCAGGTGTACCTCGGCGGCCAGGTCATAGCCGTAGCGCCACCGCGCCGGATCGGCCGCCAGCGCCCGCAGGACGCTGATCGCCTGCGCGGACGGGGGACGGTTACGCCGCATGGGCGCTAACTCTACTCATGTAGCCGTAACAGTCAATAATGCCGAGTACCAGATCCGCCATCCCACAGCATCCACCTCACATGACTCACAGCCGCCACTCGTCACCGCCCGCAGTGCCCATGCGGAATCTGAAACTGGTAGAGCAGGCAGGGTGCCGCAACCATTGAATCTGGAGCACCGGCGCCGCCCGCCCGGCCACCTTGCGCCCCCGCAGCAACGTCATGGATATGGCATCGTGCACAAAAGAGGGGTGTTGTCTAAGTCCCACATCAGCTCAGCCTGGTCGGCGCGCCGACTGCGGATCGAAGCGACGTACTCACCGTGATCTGGCGAACGGGACCGCCGCGCTGTTCGTCTCCGCCCTCGGCTTCGGCACGACCGCGCTGATGCTCAGGTCAGCATGGCTGCTGCACTGGCTCAACCACGGTCACCAGCCCACCGCGATCGCCGCGTTCAGCTACGAGGCCAATGCCAGCTCAAACGCGGCCGTGTACCTCTTCATGCTTCGGTGGTCGGCCGACGGCCAGGGCGATATTTGCAGAGTGAGCGTGCTCCTCGCTTGCGGAGCACGGGTTACGCGCCTTCTCTGGCTGGCTGTTTCCCCGTGGTCATGCGGAAATCCGGTGCGGGCTAAGACGTAAAAGCCCAGTCCGGTGCAACCGGGCAGGAACCGGTACCGGTGCCAGGCATTGCCGGCATCACACCGCGCCTGGCGCCGGCCGCACGCCACGGGGTGCCCGCCCCGCCCGCCCGGGAATGCGCTGCCGTGACTTGTGAACCTGCAGGTCGGAGCGGGTCTGGTCGGTGCGGGGGCCGGGCGGAACTCCGTCATGGCCGGTGCCGCCGCGCTGTCCGGCCTGGAGGGCGTGGCCGCCTGGCCCCGGCGGAGGCGGCAGCTGCCGGCGGGAGCGTCTCTGCTCCCACGAGGTGCCCACCCCGTGGACCACGAAGGCCAGTGCCGCCAATACGGCCGAAAAGGCTATGAGAAGGCACGGGGGGGCCAAGAAATGATAGGGAGTGGGGGCGGGGGGGCCCGGATCGGCGAGGGCGGCGAGCCACACAGCGGCGGCCGCGATGATCAGGCAGCTGCCCGACCCGGCGGCCGCCCTGGCCAGCGGCCACCGGCGGGCCGGGGCGGGCGGGCGCGCCGACCCGGCCGCGGCCGGGATGTCTGCGGTGAGCGCGGCCAGGTCGGCGCAGGTCCGCGCGGACAGCGCCTGGCCCGCTCGCGCGTCGAGTTCGCCCCTGGTCAGCCGACCCTGCACGAACGCGTCCTTCAGCGTCTCGATCACCTGCTCGCGGTCGGCGTGCCCCGCCCTGAGCCGGTCACAGCCCGCCGCTGCCGGGTCTTGCGGTCCTGTCATCACCGGTACCTCCCCCGCTCACACGATGCAGCTCAAGCGTAGCGTGGCTGCTCCCTGGCGGCCGTGTCCGTTACCGGCTTTTTGGTCGTGACCTCACCCTCCATCCCCTTCGCCTCGCCAGCCTTTACAGCCACGTTGCGGCCCCAAACACCCCCGCAACGACATGGATGTGGCAGTGTACCCAGAAGAGTCAATACGTTGTCACATCCATTGGTAGCTGAGCGGGTCAGTAGATCCGCTTGAGCTCGCCATGCTGGCGGACCTTGCCGTTCTTGTATCCGGACAACGTCTCGACGACGAGGTGGCCCCGCATACCGCGTGACCATGACGCGGCACCGGGCGCACCCATCGTCGATGTCCACAGTCCGCCGCCGGCCCGCTGACTTCAGGGCGTCGAAGGACGCCATCGGGGAATGGCCAGGCAGGCTAACAGGTAGACGCCGAAGGCCAGGCAGGGACCGTCAGGAAGCGAACGGCTGAGGCCGGGGCCTCGTACGAGCCTGCCCGAGGGCAGGTGCACGATGCCGGGCGCCAAGGAGTCCCATGTTTCGCTCACAGTCGGATCGTACACATCTGGTCTGGAGCCTCCGAATTCAGCGCGCCTCCTCCGGGTGGTTCGGCCTACCGCTCGCCTTCGTCCGTGCCTAGGAACCCAGGCGACGGCGCTGCGCCCATCGCCTATACTCCCGGACGGGATGAGCCAGGGAACGCAGGCCGTCGAGGTTGACGTCTTGGAGCCAGTCAGCCGGGAAACCCATTACGTGCTGCTGCTCTTCGCTTGGTCCGCGGTGCTCACTCGGTCCGCGGTACGGATCCGGCCTCACCGGGAAGCCGAGGAACCGGTTTCTTTCCTCCCGGTTATTGGTCATAGGTCAACTCCGAGGTATCTGCCCACGCCTAGCCCCAAGTCAACAGCATGCTGCAGCGGCATAGATGACACAAGCCCGTAGCCGCGTATCAGGACGGAGTCATCTAATATTTCAGTATTTACTGTGTTACGGCGAAGCCGCTACGACTCGCGGGTCGTCGGCACCGGTTCCCACGGACTCGCGGAAGCCGACGACCTGGCGGCCACTGTTGTGGTCCCAGTCCGGGTACAGCGCCTTCTCGGGTCGGCACCCGGACTGCCATCAACAGGGGGCGCGCCCGCCTACTCCTCGAAGATCGCGCCGATTAGGGCACCCTGGCCTGCCTGAAGTACGTGCGCATCCCGGAGAGGGATCCAGAAGCACTCCAGGCGTGTGGGAGGTTTCTGGCCGTCGTGGAGTTCCTGGCTACGCCACCGCCGCTCAGTCGGCTCATGAACTTGAAGGTGGAACACGTGCCGGTGCTGGATCTCGTAGCGATAAGGGGTGATGTCGTAGATGGTCTCTCCGAGCTTGCGCGCGACGCTGAACTGGCTAAGGCCGGTTTCCTCGCGCGCTTCGCGCAGGGCGGCGTCCTCGGGGGATTCTCCGTGCCGGATGCTCCCTGCCGGGATCTGGATGCCGACGTGCTCCAAGTCGTAGTCGGCATGGCGGAAGACCAGGAGTTGGTCGTCGCGGACGATGTAGCACAGCACCTTGCTTGTGTGGACCTTGACCGGCATAGCTCCCCATCTTGGCTCGGCAGACGGGTTAGTACCATCTGGGAAGGCTGCGACTGCCGGTGGCCATGCAGCGGAACCTGAACCGCCCTTTCGAGACACGCTGCGCCAAGGAGGCGTCCGCGTGTGAGGTGGCCTGTGACCTGGGTCAGGGTGGCCGGATTTGAACCGGCGGCCTCTTCGTCCCGAAGCCAGGTACTGGCGGAGACTGCCAGCACCGTTGCACGCGTGGCCTGCGACAGATAGTCCGCGGGTGTCTGTTGGCGTCCACTGCCGATCGTGGCGATTGTCACTTACTTGGTCGCTCGGCCGCTCGCCAGCTGTGCCGTGCTATCGGCGGACAGGGCGACTAGGGTTTGGAGCTATGCCAGACGATAAAGCCGACCTCAGTTCTCCCAGCGGTTCTGCTTCGCCCGACCAGGAAGCGAGTGCCCGGCGTGTGTTGGAGCGCTTGAGTGAGGCTGAATGCATGGAGCTGCTCGCCAATGACGGAGTGGGGCGTCTGGCCTACACCAGCCGGTATGGACCCACAGCGCTGCCAGTTACGTACAAGGTCGACGGAGGGTCGATTGTCTTGGGCACGTGGGATCCCGCCCTCTTTGACGAGGACCTGCGTACTGGTATCACGCAGGCCGAGTACCAGGTCGTGGTGGAAGTGGACCAGATCGATGTGGAAGCGCGCGAGGGATGGTTCGTGCTGGTACGGGGGGCGGCGCATCATCTGGATACCGAGGTCGAGCGCGCGTCGTTCATTGGTGCCGGGCTCGAGCCGTGGATCGAGGGGGTACCTGCGCACTTCATCCGGGTGAATCCCACCAGTATCTGGGGCAACCGCGTCCGCCGGGCATGATGCCAGGCCGCTGGCCTTGGGCTGTCCACATGCGGCGCGAGTTGTCCACAGTGCAGCCTGTGATTTTAGTGATGGCAGCGACGGGCATGCCCGTCGACCTTCTACTTTTCAGAATGTGGGATGACCGTCCAGGACTGACCATGCTGGTGTATAGACCCTGCTCAGGACCCGGTCATAGACGGTGATGGACGTAGGTATACGAATATGTGAATGAGACTAACCGCCTGCCCGTCACCTGGGGCGAGCGATGGGCGATGCCAGCCCTGTGATGTGCGGGCGACACTCGGCGGGTGATGGGAAGTGCTGCCGCCGGGCGCCCTGCGCCGGGACTGGCCGTTTGCCCGATCGTCCTGTCTCACCTGCCCGGCTTGCCCTCATCGATGATGACGTTGCTCGGGTATCGGCACGGTGAACCTCCCTCGGCAGCGACATACACCGCACCAGTCAGAATAACTCGCTAAGGACGGATACCGGCGTACCCTGCAAGCGCGTGCGATCTGTCGAAACCAAGGACGGGATCATGGCCGAGTCGAGCACCGAAAGGACCAGCCGACATGCGTTTGAGAAAGTCCGGGACCGTACCCAGGTCATCCGCGGCTGGGCTGAGCAGACGCTGCTGTGGAAAGTATGGGATCGGATGCTCGAAACGGAGTTCATCGACCGCAGCATCGCCCTGGCGGGCAAGGCGTTCATCTCGTTCTTCCCGCTCATCATCGTCGTCGCCGCCTTCATGCCCGCGCACCTCCGCACGTCCATCTTCACTACGGTGACTCATCGTCTCGGCATCACTGGCGCTTCGCTGGGCACGGTCAAGCAGGCGTTCGCCTCCGCAGAGGACATCCGCCGGGCCACCGGCCTGCTCGGCCTGGTCCTGGCGGTCTTCTACGCCAGCTCGTTCACGACCGCGCTCCGGCGCGCCTACCTCCGCGCCTGGCGTCGGCCCCCCGCGAAGGGGGTCGGCAACTACGTCCGGGGGGTCACCTGGGTGGTGGCATTCCTCGTCTACATGGCGCTGCTGGGTGGCGCGCGCAACGTCCTGGGGGGCGGCGTGGGGATAGCCGCATTCGTCGTAGTGGCGCTGGCCCTGTCCACTGCCATGTGGTGGTTCGCCGCCTGGCTGATGCTCAAGGGGCAGGTACGGCTTCGGGTTCTATTCCCCAGTGGCCTGATCACGGCGATTGCCCTTTCTGCCTATGCGCTGTCGGCGACGCTGTGGATGCCGAACAATGTGACGAGCAACAATCGCCAATACGGCATCTTCGGGGTGGCGCTCGCCCTGGTCGCCTGGTTTTCCGGCGCCGCCATCTGCGTCATCGTCGGCGCCTGCGCGGGACCGGTGCTGGCTGAGGACCCGGGGCCGATCGGGCGCCTGGTCCGCGGCGGTACGGCATCTCCCCTCGTCGAGGGTGCCCTGCCCCCGTTGCCTCCCCCGGTGCGATCGCTCCGTCTCGCCGATGCGTTCTCCTCCAGCGATGACGACATCCCTCAAGAGCCCGAGCGACCCGCTAAACCCTCCCCGGTAGAGCAGAACACCGACGAGTGACTCAGATCAGCTACGACGCCGGGCAACAACGCGAGCCAGCGCGAACGATCCTCGCAGACCAGACGGTGTGTGGCAGGTTACCGACACTGAGAGCGTCCTCTTCGTCCCGAAGGCAGCTTCAATGGCCTGTCATCCTGGGGTGTACCTTCTAGCTGGCCTGGTGGAAGTGTCCGTCAACGTCCGGTGAAGTCTGTGCTCGGGTGCAGCGATCGTCACTCAGTTACTCATGCCCGGCTGAAAGCCGGGCTCATCTGGGTCATATGCCTTCTGAGCTGGTCGGGGTGGCCGGATTTGAACCGGCGGCCTCTTCGTCCCGAACTAGCGGCGCCGCTGGGCGTTTGTCCGCTGCCCCAGCTCATGGAGGGTGCGGGCTGCAGCTCATGCTCGTTGCTGTCAGGGGACGTTGCTGTACTTTGCTGCTGTACCAGCGCGCTGCGAGTCTCGTTCGTCGGCGCGGCGAGGTGCGCGGTACTGACACGCCGACCTTCCGTTTTTCAGGCCGGGCATGACCCAAATCGTCACAAGATGTACGTGCGTCTCGTGCTGTCGTCGGTCGCTGCCGTTTGCCGTTGGTTGCTGCTGTTGCTGTCAGCGTTGCTGTCAGCTCAGCCCAGGTCGTCCGGTGGCAAGCTGACCCGGACCGCAGGGCCACCAGGCCCGAGGACCGGAAGCGGCGCGGCAGAGCTGCGCATTACGAGCCCGTTTTATGCGTGCTCACAGGCCGAAGTCGGCGGGGTCGTGGCGGAGGAATACACCGAGCCGTCCTGGGCCGTCTTCGCGGATTCCGCCACCGGCGATGGCGCCGTTCAGCGCGACCGGCTGGCCGTAGCGACGTTGCAGGCTGAGCAGGCCAGGGCGATAGCGGCGAGCATTAGCACGCGACAGGTGGCCTACCTTCAGTCCCTGCACCCAGACCGCCACCGCGTTCGCGTCGTGGGGATCGTCCTCCTCGGCAACCAGCACGGCACAGACGTGGTGGCGTACCCGGTCATCAGGCCAGCGCGGACCCACCAGGCGCCACAGATTCTCCTGGTAGTACGACTCGCCGACTACTTCCAGATCGTCACTGCCGTCGAAGAGGGCAGTCTCGGCGCCATCCCGCATCCAGGCGGGTCTTTCGTCTCTGCGGGCTGTTTCAGGTCTTCCCTGCTCGTCCGGGTTTCTCTTCGAAGGCGGCGGGGCTTCCGTGGACGCCTGCGCAGTATGGCGGGACTGCTTGTGCCGGGGCCGTCCTCGGAGTGCGTTCACTGCCGCGTCTTCGATCTTGAGTTCTGCCAAGCTGACCGGGTGGGCAGCGCGCTGCAGCTGCTTGACCGGCTTTGGCGTGACGGCTCGCGTAGCGGTGCGCACGGGATGGGCCGCTTTCCTGACAGTGCGGCGCGCCTTCTTCAGGGGTTTCGGCGCGAACAGCCGCCAGAGCAGTCCCATGCTGTGATCCCTCCCCAAGAACCGATGTGCTTCTTGGACGCGGGACTGATGCCTATGGTTGACCGCGTAGATATGGCGAGCTGTGACCGGGATAGGGACACTGACACGCCGAGGACGACAGCTGCGCGTTGCTCAGCGGGCAGGGTGACTGTGCTCCATATCACGCTGGAAACGGGTCCAACATCACGCTGGAAACGGGTCCAACGCCTCTAATGCCAGAACGTCCGGAGTGGTACGCGTGAAACGGAAGGAAGGGAGGCCGTCATGGACCTTCATCCGCACAGGCCGCACAACCCGCACGTTGTGCGCCACCTCTTGGAGCGGTGGCACCGCTGGTCGCCGTACGCATAGCCGCAGTCGATGCGCGAAGGGAGGCGAGAGCCTATGGAGCTAGGGCCCGAATCTTGACACGGAGTAAGAGTGCCCCGGTAACCTTTCGGGCCGGGGCACTCGCTGTCTCTGGGGTGGCCAGGCTCCCTGTCCCGCTTGGCCGTCGCGAAGGCTCGCGGGGACAAGATCGCTAAGCTCACGTCGCCCGCGAGCGAACCACGGTCCTGAAAAGAAAGAGATGGGCCACTTCGTGGCGCGATGCCTGGGATGAAATTGGGGCGGGGCCGGGGTCTGCGCGTGGGTTTGCGGTGGTTGGGGTGGATGGCGGCGGGGTGGAAGGTGCATGCTGGGGCTGGCGTGCCGTCCGTCGTCACCGGTTCGCTTTGGACCGTTCGAGGCCGCTGAAAAGTTTGGTGCTGGGGTCCCTGGGTCATGCCCGCTGCTGCTACGAGCGCGTGTGTCAGTCTCCTGATTGATGTGAGGGGTCCCGTCGGGCGGCGCGCCTTCCGTTCCCGGTTAGTTCTGAGTGCCGCTTCAGGAGGTGGCGAGTGAAAGTCATGCATGACCGGGTGGCCGCGATCGATGTGCACAAGGACATGGTCAAGGTCGCAGTCCGGGTGCCGGGTGCTAAGCGCGGTTCCCGCAAGACCGATGTGCTGGAGTTCCGCACGTTTTACGGGGTGCTCCAGGAGATGGGCCGCGAGCTGCGCCGGCGGGGCGTCACGCATGTGGTGATGGAGGCGTCGGGCGTGTACACCGAGCCGGTGTACTACGCCCTGGCCGGGCTGGACTTCACCGAGGTGATGGTGATCAACCCGGCGCACGCCAAGGCGCTGAAGGGCCACAAGACCGACGCCAGGGACGCGCTGCGGCTGCTGGACCTGTATGAGTGCGGGCTGCTGTCCGGCTCGTACATCCCGGCGCCGGACCTGAAGGAGGTGCGGGACCTGGCACGGTACCGGATGAAAACAGTCCAGGCCCGCGCCTCAGAGATCCAGCGGCTGCAGAAAACGCTGGAAACGGCCGGGATCAAGCTGTCCTCGGTCGTGTCCGATGTTACCGGGGTATCGGCGATGGCGATGATCGAGGCGCTGACCGGCGGCGAGCGCCGCGGCGCGGTGCTCGCCGGTCTGGCGCAGGGCCGGCTGCGGACCGCCGGGAAGATGGCCGATCTGTCGATGGCCCTGGCCGGCCGGTTCACCGATCACCACGCGCTGATGTGCCGGCTGCACCTGGACCGCCTCCAGGGCCTCGGCGAGGCGGTCGCCGGCCTGGACGCCAAGATCGCGCCGATGGCGGCCCGCCATGCCCGGGAGGCGGGGCTGCTGAAGTCGCTGCCCGGGTTCGGCGACGTGGTGGTGGCCGGCTGGCTGGGCGAGATCGGCCCGGCCTCGCACCAGCATTTCGCCACCGCCCAGAGGCTCGCCTCCTGGGCGACCCTCTGCCCGGGCAACTACATGAGCGCGAAAAAGAGCAAGGGCGGGCGGACCGGCGACGGCGGCAACTACATCAAGCCGCTGCTGGTCCAGGCCGCCTGGGCCGCGGTCCGGGTACCCGGCCGGCTCCAGGCCCGGTTCCACCGGCTGGTCCGCCGGTTCGGCGGCGCCAGGAACAAAGGCGCGGTCAAGCGCGCGATCATGGCGATCGCCCACACCCTGCTGAAGATCGCCTACCAGGTCCTCAAGACCGGCACGCCCTACACCGACCTCGGCGCCGACTTCTACGCCAGCCGTGAAACCCCCCAGGCCAAGCAGGACTACCTGATCCGCCAGCTCCAGAAACTCAACCCCGGCTGCGTCATCACCGTCACCCCAGCGGAGGCTGCCTGACGGCCCAGGCCCAATCCCGGACCGCCCGCCCGGGCGCCGCCCCGCCCCCCAGCCGACGGCACAAACCGCCGCCGGCTGCTGACGCGCGCCCGCAAAGCACCCAATTTCGTGTCAGTCCATGGGGCGCTTTGCGGCGTGGCGTAGCCACGAAAGTGGGGACCTCGGCGGGGCGGGCCTGCCGGCTCGAGGTGGCAGGTGCCGACGGCGGGCGGGGGCCCAGCCGGGCGGGCGGGGCCGCGGCGTCGCGATCAGTTAGGTGTTGCTGCCTGCCTGCCGTCCCGCCGCGGCCTTGCGTCGAGCCTGCCCAGGCAGTGGGGCGGCTGTCCAGGGATGACCGGGTTCCTTAACGTGATCGTCACCTGCGGGACCCGGGCCGGATGATCTGTTCCGGCAGGATCGCCTGCGTTGCTGCCTGGTGAAGCCGTTCACTCCTTGGGACCTTAACCCGTTGTCAGTCTGGCATGGAGCGCGATCAGAGGGTTGCGTACTGTCGCCATAGAGCACGCCGATCAGATTCCGGCTTTCACCTCACCGCGCTCCCCAGGCAGCTTCACCCGTCCGTCATAGAAACAGAAGGTGAGGTGGCCGATGGCCGCCAGGGAGAAGAAGACCGCGGGCGCCGCGGACGTGCAGGCGCAGGAGTGCCCGGCCGTCGAGGAACCCGTGGAGATCCTGGAACGGGTCGCCGCGATCGACGTCGCGAAGGCGACCGGCATGGTCTGCACCCGGGTACCGCACGAGTCGAAGGCCAGCCGGCGGGTCCAGAAGGCCTGGAACGTGCGGGCGTGTTACGCCGACATCCTGGAACTGGCCGACCACCTGATCTGCCTGGGCATCCAGCGGGTCGTGCTGGAGAGCACCTCCGATTACTGGCGGATCTGGCTGCGCCGCGAGGCGCCTTGTTGTATTCCCGGCTTAGCCGGGAGGAATTTGGAGGATATTCCTGGGTCCGATGGCTTACTCAAGATCCGAAAGGTGAAGGGGACAACAGCATGCCAGGAAACCAGCGGCCGCGCCAATGCGTATGGGCGGCGCACTGGGGGACCCGCGCGATATGGCTAAAGCTAGACTGCCTCAACCCTAATCTCCAGAAGGGGTAACGTCACCCCTGCCGGAAAGACGCCTGAAACCGGTACCGGCCCTGCACCCGCATGACCAGATGGCGGATGCACCCCCAGGGACAGGAACGATGCCCAGCGAGGGCATTCAAGGAGATGAGTGGGGAGCCTAAGTCGCGCTATCACGTACGACAGGGACGAACGCGGGATCACCGTAAGGGGCGCGAGCCCCACGGTGACACAGGCCTCGTAATAGTCGCGGGAGTAACGACCCGTCAGGGAGGACGGGAAAGCCGTCCGCAGGGCGAAGGGGGCTAGGTGATGAGGATTTTCACGGACTGGAGGCATGCGTAATGCAAAGCGCCGAAACTGTCGTGGAGGTCCTGCGTGCACGCGGCAGGCGGGGCCTGCCGTGCGAGAGGCTGTACCGGCAACTGTACAGCACTGAGCTGTTCCTGATGGCCTGGGGCCGCATCTACGCCAACGACGGCGCGATGACCCCCGGGATCAACGGGGAAACCGCGGACGGCATGTCACTGGCCAAGATCGGGCGGATCATCGATGCGCTGCGCCACGAGCGCTACCGGTTCCAGCCAGTCAAACGGGTTTACATCCCGAAAAAGAGCGGAAGCAAAATGCGGCCGCTCGGCCTGCCGTCATGGTCCGATAAACTGGTCGGCGAAGCGGTGCGCATCCTGCTGGAAGCGTACTATGAGCCCCGGTTTTCCGGACGATCCCACGGTTTCCGCCCCGGACGAGGATGCCATACCGCGCTGTCGGAAGTGGCGAATACCTGGAAAGGGGCAACCTGGTTTATTGAGGGTGACATATCCGACTGCTTCGGGTCGCTTGATCATGAGGTCATGCTTTCCGTCCTGGCGGAGCACATTCGCGATAACCGGTTCCTGCGACTGATCAAGGGAATGCTCCGGGCCGGGTACCTGGAGGACTGGATATGGAACGCGACGCTTTCGGGCGCTCCCCAAGGCGGCGTGGTCTCCCCTGTCCTTTCCAATATTTACCTGGACCGGCTGGATAATTTCGTCGAGACAGTCCTCATACCGGAATATACCAGGGGCTCCCGCAGGGTAGCCAATCCTGCGGGAAGAAAGATGGACAACGCGATGGCCGCCGCTCGCGAGCGCGGGGACCGGGCCTCGGCCCGGAAGCTGCGTCAGCAGCGGCGCGGCCTGCCGTACGGGGATCCCCGTGATCCTGGCTATCGTAGGCTCCGGTATACCCGGTACGCCGATGACCATCTCCTCGGGTTCACCGGCCCCAAGGCCGAAGCGGAGGAAATCAAGCAGCGTCTCGCCCGGTTCCTGCGCGACGAGCTCAAGCTGGAACTGTCGGCGGACAAGACGCTGATCACCCACGCCCGTACCCAGAAGGCGCGATTCCTCGGCTACGACATCATCGCCCAGCACTCGCTGACCCGGCCCGCCGTCAACGGCGTGATGGGGCTGCGGGTGCCTAGGGACGTGATCACGGCCAAGCAAGCCCCCTACCGGTACCACGGCACACCGTGGTACCGGCCCGGCCTGCTGAACCTGGACGACCTCCAGATCATCAGCACCTACGGCCAGGAGTACCGGGGGCTTGTCCAGTACTACCTGCTCGCCGGGAACGTTCATGAACTGGACCGGCTGCACCGCACGGCTCAGGTGTCGATGCTGAAGACCCTGGCGTGCAAGCACCGCTCGACAGTGACGAAGATGGCCCGCAAGTACAAGGCCACGATCGTCACCAAGCACGGGCCGCGTGCCTGTTACGAGGCCCGCAAGGAGCGGCCGGGCAGGAAGCCACTGGTCGCACGGTTCGGCGGCATCCCGCTCAAACGGCAGCGCAAGGCGGTCATCGACGACCGCCTGCCCGCCCCGCCCATCCGCCGCAGGGAGCTGGTCACCCGGCTCCTGAGAGGCGAATGCGAGTGGTGCGGCCAGCGGGCCACGGTGGAAACCCACCAGGTCCGCAAGCTGGCCGATCTCACCTCGCCGGGCAGGCAGCCGCCCGCCTGGGCGGTCCTGATGGCGAAAATGCGGCGCAAGACGCTCATCGTCTGCGCTCCTTGCCACCAGGCCATCCACGGCGGGAAGCCAGCCGCGACCTGCACGTCAACATCGCTGGAGAGCCGGGTGCATTGAAAGGTGCCCGCCCGGTTCGGACCGGGGGTCGCCGGAAAAGGACCTGCGCCACAGGCACCTCGCCGGCGGCCTACCGGTGTTTCTACCTGCTGGAAAGCCGGGGCCTTCAGGTCTGGCTGGTCAGCGCCCGGGACGTCCGCAACGTTCCGGGGAGGCCGAAAACCGACAAGCTCGATGCCATCTGGCTGTGCAAGCTCAACGAGCGCGGCATGCTGCGTGCCTCGTTCGTGCCCCCCGAGGGGATCCGGCAGCTACGCGGCCTGACCCGGCTGCGGGCCAGCCTGACCGAGGACATGGCGGCCTGCAAGAAGCGGGTCGAGAAGGTGCTGGAGGACTCGCTGGTGAAGATGTCTGTGGTCGTCACCGACATCTTCGGGGTGTCGGGCCGCGCGATGCTGAACGACCTGATCAGCGGGCAGCGGGACCCCAAGGTGCTGGCCCAGCACGCCCACGGCCGGATGCGCTCCAAGATCGGCCAGCTGGAGCAGGCGCTGGCCGGCCGCTTCACCGACGAGCACGGCTACCTCATCGCCACCCTGCTCACCCACATCGACGCCCTGCAGGCCAGCATCGACGCGCTCACCGAGAAGATCGAGGAGCACATCGCCGCGCACGTGCCGCTGGCCGGCCCGGTCTGCACCGCCTGCGGCACCATCGGCGAGCACGCGCCCGGCTGCGCCGAGGAAGGCATGCCGCTGCTGTCGCTGCTGGACCGGCTCGATGAGATCCCCGGCATCGGCCGGCACGTCGGCCAGGTGCTCATCGCCGAGCTCGGCACCGACATGTCCGTCTTCCCCACCCCCGGCCACCTGGCATCCTGGGCGAAGATGACCCCCCGCACCATCCAGTCCGGCGCGTCCATCCGGCACGGCCGCACCGGCAAGGGCAACCCCTGGCTGCGCTCGGCACTGGGCGATGCCGCGATGGCCGCCGGCAAGACCCAGACCCACCTGGGCGACCGGCACCGCAGCATCCGGCACCGGCGCGGCACCCAGAAGGCCCTGGTCGCTACCGGACGTGCCCAGCTGGAAATCGCCCGCCACCTCATCAGCGACCCCGCCGCCCGCTTCACCGACCTCGGCGTCACCTACCGCGACCAGCTCCGCGCCCGCGACACCACCACCAGGAAGATCCGCGAGCTGGAGAAGGCCAACCCCGGCATGAAGGTCACCCTCACCCCGATCGGCCCCGCCACCCCGGCTGCTGGCGGCCCGGCCGGGAACACGGCCAGCACCACGGCCGCCGCCACCGCCCAGGCCTGACCCGCACCGGTCGTGGCGGGGCACCGGGGCCCCGCCACGACCCGTCACTGATCCACTACTCGACACAGGAGATGATGGCCCGAATACCAACCGTATTACCGCACGTCAGACACCGCACCCAGAGACCCGGCTACGCCGGGTGCTGCCGCCTGCCCAGCGAAGGTAGTGACTTTCCGATCAGCGGAAGGTCGGCAGTTCGACCCTGCCCCTGACCGCCAGTTTTGGACTAGTTTATAGTGCTCTGACCAGCGCAAATGCCGACTGGGCGCTTTCGTGCTTGCAACCGCCGAGCGAGCATGACTGCCCGTGCGTGACCGTGGTCGACCGCTCGCTATCGCACGCGGATCGCACGCCGTGCCTCCGTGCCCCCGGATCGCGGCCTCTTCGTCCCGACCTAGCGGCGCCGCTGGGCGTTTGGCCGTCCTCCCAGTTCGCTGAGTGTGCTATCGGTCGTCGCTGCTGGCGGCTGTGCGGGGACGTTGCCGTACTTCCGTGCTGTACGGTCTACAGCAATCAGCGGGTGTCAGCGGGTAACCAGCGCACCCTAGACTGCCTCCGTGAAGACAGACGCGGAGTGAAGCATGGACGCAACAGTCATCGGGGTCCCGCTGGCGAGCCTGAGCATTGAGCAGCTATACCGGCTACGCGATCTCGTGAACGCCGAGATAGCCAGACGGCAGGCGCCGCCCCCCGACGTCCCTGGTCCGATGTTCGGGGGCGTTATCTCGCAGGGTAGGGATAACGCCAACGATCCGCCTGCCGGGTAGCTGCCCCGATCCCGGCCCGGTGACCGGCGGTCTTGGCCTGCACTGGGTCAGGTGGCTATCCGACCGTCCGCTTTTCAGGCCGGACATATGCCCAGTTGGTACGGATCGTGCGAGCGTTACGTGCTGTCGCTGGTCGCTGCTGTTGCTGTCACCGTTGCTGTCAACTCGGTGCAGGCCGTCCGGTAGCAAGCCGACCCGCACCTTTCAGGGGATGGCCCGCGTCCGCTCCGGGCAGGCTCCCGCCTGACCCTTGTCTTCTGACCGGAGTGTCCGCAGAGGCTCCGGTGTCAAGCGTGACTTCGCGTGTACGTTCACCAGGCACTTTCCCCATGTGCTCGTTGTCCGGCGGTCACAGTCACGCTTGAGGCTGGAGGGGCGGACACGTACACTCAGCGGGCCATCCCCGGAGCTGAGCCCACCCAGGACTCATGGACCGCTTCCTCGTCAGGTCTCCTCAACGATCAGTCGTGCGTCAAGCCAGGCAGCGGGTACCCGCGGCGAGTCCCTTCGAATGAGAAGTGGCAGAGCGCATAACCTATCCGAGGCACGACATGATCTCCGAGTCATTGCGTCGTCTAGATCGCCTTGCTCTTAGCGGCTAATCTGATTGGATGACGTCCTGGGGTCAGGTCAGACATGCGTTGCTCGGGGACTACCGCCCTAACGCGTTCGATCGATTGTCAGGCCGAGCCTCCAGGGCCGCAGAGAGTCTCTGGCGGGAGATCATCACTGTCGAACGGGTCCAAGCATGGCGTAGTACGAGTGCCCTAGCTGGGCAACTCCTCGAACTGCTACTGAAACAGGCAGTAATGGATGCGGGCGCGGAAGGGCGAATTGCACAGAGGCCACTCGGTGACGTAATAGAGGAGGCTAAGCGCCTCGGAATCTTTTCGCCACCAACTAATGTCCTCACGGTGGCAAGTAGTGTGTATGCCGCGAAGGAGCTTCGCAATATTGCGTCACATGGAGGTCCTTGGCAGGAGGAGGATACCGAACGACGAGCCACATATTCTCTTGTGTACCTGGAGCGTTATTCAAAACCCTGTTATCCGGGGCAACGCCGTGCATAGCAGGACATCTGAGGAAATCTCGCGACACGCCGCAGAAGGTAATTAAAGAGCAACGGCTCTCCTGGAAGAATTGAGAGTTCCGACCAAAGAATTCTCAAGCCCTGGAGAACCGTTGCGCTACTATCGTACCACCGGCCTGATTTTCACGCAGATGCAGGAACTCGTCCGGCGAGTGAACGGGGCGCTCGATAAGCCATGGAGTAAGCGCGTCGGCCGGCCGAAATCACTGGGGCTGTACAAAGCAGTAGAGGCAGCGTGTATGTACCTGCGGCAGAACGCCGCGCAGGAATTCATCGGGGATGTCCGGAGCACGTCACAGCCCACCATTTCCCGTTACCTGGCGGTCCTGGTACCGCTCGTGAATTCGGTGCTGGAGGAGTTCGTGCCGTCCGCGGCCGATGCCATCGAAGTCGTGAAGGGACGGGTTGTCCTGGTAGACGGCACGCTGACGCCTTGCTGGTCCTACGAAGAGCACCAGGAGCTCTGGAATAAAAAGCACAAGACCACCGGCTTCAACGCGCAATTGATATCCCTTCTCGACGGGACTGCCGCAGTAAGTATTCGGAAGTCGTGTGACGGGGGTCTTTGACGTGTACGGGCGTGGCGGGCTGCGACACGCTGGGCGTGGTGCATGATTTGCGGTTGCTGAGGGTGTTTGCTGTGTTGCGTGGCGGTTGCGGCTGGTGCGGTCCGGGATGCGGGGGATGCCGAGGCGTTGCTGGCGGATGCGCTGGCTGCCGCGCTGGAGGCGAACCGGCAGCTGGCGGAGACGGCCGGCGAGCTTCGCGCAGAGAACGCGCGGTTGCGGGAGGACAACGCCCGGCTGCTTGAGCGTGATGCGGAGCGGGACGCCGAGCTGGACCGGGTGCGGGCTGACCTGGCGGTTCTGCAGCGGATGCTGTTCGGGCGGTCGTCGGAGCGGTCGCGTCCGGAGCCGTCTGGCCGTGATGACGCCGGCGGTGACGGGGACCCGGGCCAGGATCGCGGGAGCGGCCGGAACGTTAAGCGGGGCCCGGGGGCGCGGGCGGGGCGGCGGGATTACTCGCACCTGCCGCGGTTCGAGGTGTTCTGGGATTTCCCGGAGGGCGGGTACTGCTGCCCGCAGTGCGGGGAGCCGTTCTCCCCGCTGGGGGATCACTGGTCCGGGGAGCAGCTGGACTGGCAGGTGATCGTGCGGCTGGTCGCGCACTGCCGGCGCCGCTATAAGCGAGAGTGCGGTTGCCGGGTGCCGGCGACGGTGATGGCGCCGGGCCCGCCGAAGGCGATCGGCAAGGGCCTGTTCACCGACGGGTTCATCGCGATGCTGCTGACCGAGCGGTACGTCGCGGGACGGAGCATGAACTCGCTGGTGACGGGCCTGTCCCGGCAGGGCGCGGACATCTCGCCGGCCACCCTGGCGGGCACGTGCGCGCAGGCCGGGGCGCTGCTGGCCCCGCTGGCGGACGCGATCACCGAGCGGTCGCGGGGCTCGTGGCACCTGCACGCCGACGAGACCACGTGGCGGGTCTTCGCCCCCCGCGACGGGGACGGCCCGGCGAAGTGGTGGCTGTGGGTCTTCCTCGGCCCGGACACCGTGTGCTTCGTGATGGACCCGTCGAGGTCCGGGGCGGTGCTGGCCCGGCACGCGGGGATCGACGGGGAGACCGGGCAGCTCACCGACGGCGGTGACGGCGGGCCGCGGCGGCTGGTGATCTCCAGCGACTTCTACGCTGTTTACTCCTCCGCGGGGAAGAAGGCAGACGGCCTGGTCAATCTTTACTGCCGGGCGCACGTGAGAAGGCACTTCGTACGGGCCGGCGACGCGAGCCCGGTCCAGCTGAAGCACTGGACCCAAGCGTGGCTGGAGCGGATCCGGGGCCTGTATTCCGCCCATGATGAGCTCATGGCCGCCTGGCAGGACGCCGCCGCGCCCGCCGCGCAGGAGAAAACCGCCGCCGCAGCCCGGCTGAAGCAGGCATACGCCGCCTGGGACGATGCGATCGCCGTGATCGACCAGGCGCGGAAGGACCAGGCGAAGGCCCCTGGCCTGCAGGAACCCGCGAGGAAAGCGCTCGCCACGCTGGAGCGCGAATGGGACGGCCTCACCGCCCACCGGGACTACCCGGTCATCGGGCTGGACAATAACCCGGCGGAGCGCATGATCAGAGGCCCCGTCGTCACCAGGAAGAACGCCCGCGGCTCCCGTAACGGGGACGCCGCCCGGAACGCCGCCGTCATCTGGACCGTCACCGCCACCGCCCAGATGGCCGGGCTGAACGTCCTGACCTACCTGACCGCATACCTCGACGAATGCGGCCGCAACGGCGGCAGACCGCTCACCGGCCCGGCACTGGAACGCTTCCTCCCATGGAACGCCAGCCGCGAAGATCTCCGCACCTGGGCACACCCCCCGCCCACCGGATAAACCCCGCGCAGATAACGCCAGCACCGGCGTGGCCACCGCGAACCGCCACGCCCGCCCTCGGCATGCCCTCTCACAGGACTTCCGAATACTTACCTGCCGCATGGGTTTCCGGCCCGCTGCCCGGGAAGACGCACGACGCGAAAGCGTTCAAGGAGACCGGAGCCGCCGATATCCTGAAGGAGGCCGGCGGAGGATTCGGCGACAAGGGTTACCAGGGCACTGGCCTGGTCACCCCGAAGAAGAAGCCGAAAGGCGGCGAGCTAACCTTGTCTGACAAGGAATACAACTCCCAGATCTCATCGTTTCGCGCGCCGGTCGAACGGCTCGTAGCCCACTTCAAGAACTGGAAGATGCTCCACACCGACTATCGCCGTCCGTACTCCACTTACCATGACGCATTCGATGCCGCCCGCGCGCTTTTCTTCTTCTCGATCACGTGGGGTTTTGAATAACGCTCCAGCATCTCCTTCAACTGGCGATGAACTTTCCGTGCGCGTACGCTCGTGCTCCCCGCGGTCCTTGCTGAGACTAGCTAAGGCCAAGGATACAGATACGAGGAACCTGGTTGCTGCTTTTACCGAGAACTTTGGTTACGTGATCGAAAACGCCGGATACGGCCGAATCCGTAGCCTATTGGACTTGGCAAGGTGGTGCCAGGACATGGGACTTCCGGCTCATGCAAGATCCTGCGGCATCCTTCTGCCGCACGATGCAGATGCATTCGAATGGCTTGGACGTCAGAATCCGCTTAGGTTCGTCCACTACCTCTTCGAGTGTCGCCGCGCGGAGCCGCAGCTCTTTAGCCGCAGATTCAATAAAGGTGGCGTTGATGCGGTCGTAGATATTGCGCGAAACTGGCTAGATCGCACCGATGTCACTATGAGCAATACTGCCCACCTACTCGAAAATACCCCGACTGGCGTTCTTATGCGTTTCCTTGACCAAAATTGTAGCCAGATCGCAGCCAGGCTCAGGACTTCAACGGCGCCAACAGGAGGGGTGCATCTTTTTGATAAGTATGAATATCTACTTATTTCCTCCTGAACTGTCTTGTACTGGGAGAGTCCGGGTGTTTCGGGGTGTTTCCGACAGTGTCGCGGTGGTTCTTGCTGGTCAGCGGGGTGACGGCGGTGCGGGCGGGATAGGGCCGGGACGGCGTGCGGTCCCGGGTTCTGCGGGTTCGCGGGCCGTTTCCGGGATGATGGGCGGAAATCATTCCCGGAAGGAATCCGGAGGCGGCGGTGACGGCGAGGTTCTCGGTGACGATCAGGCAGGTCCGGGAGGACGGGAGCGAGGTCCCGCTGGAGGGGGAGGTGGCGGCGGCGCTGGCCGCCCCGGCGGAGCAGTTCGCCGGGCTGGCGGCCTGGGCCGCGTCGGAGGCCGGCTATCTCGACCACGGGGAACGGGAGAAGGCGATCGGGGCCGAGGGCCGCGAGCTGCAGCGGCGGCTGCTGCAGGCCACGTTCGACATCGACGCCGCCAGGGAGGAGCGGGCCGAGGGGGTCACCAGCGCCGCCGGGATCCGGCACGGCATCGTGGAAGAAGGCCACGGCCGGGGCCTGGCCAGCGTGTTCGGCCCGGTCCGGGTCACCCGGAAGGCCTACCGGAACCGGCGGGAGCCGAACCTGTACCCGGCCGACGCGCGGCAGGTCCTGCCGGGCGACCCGTACTCGCTGGGGATGCGGGCGCTGGCGGCCTTCCACCTGGCCGCGGGCGGGTTCGGGCAGGCCCAGGAGGTGATCGAGGCCCGCACCGGCGTCACCGTCGGCCGCGCCCAGCTCACCGGCATCGCGGAAGACCTCGCTGCCTGGACCGGGGACTTCTACGAGCAGCGGTCCCGCGACGCGGAAGAAGAAGACCAGCCCGGCGGCGACGTGATCATGATGCAGGCCGACGGCAAGGGCATCGCGATGCGCCCGGAGCACCGCAAGAACGGCGGCACGGACCCGGCGCACCCCGGGGTCAAGAAGATGGCCGAGATCGTCGCCGTCGCCGACTTCACCCCCGCCGCCCGCGAGCCCGAAGACATCGCCGCCCCGCCCGCCCGCCGCCAGGCGCACCCCGGCCCCAGGGCCCGGGACAAATGGGTATCGGCGTCGGTCACCGACAGCATCGAGGACATGATCGCCGCGGCCTATGACGAGGCCGACCGCCGGGATCCGCAGCGGGTCCGCCAGCGCGTCTTCCTCGTCGACGGGAACAAGCAGCAGATCACCGCCGTCGAGGCCCAGGCGGGGGATCGCGGCCTCAAGGTGCCCGTCCTGATCGACTACATCCACGTCTCCGGCTACATCGGCAAGGCCGCCGCCGCGCTGCATCCCGGCGACCCCGTCGCCGCCGGCCAGTGGGCCGACGGGCAGCTGCTCCGCGTCCTGCACGGACGGGCGAAGGCCGCCGCCGCCACCCTCGCCTCCGTCGCCGCGAAGACCCGCGCCAACCCCCGCACCCGCCACCTCGACCTGACCGACATGGACAAGGCCGTCACCTACCTGACGAACAACCACAAGCACATGCGCTACGACAAGGCACTGGCCGCCGGCTGGCCGATCGCCACCGGCATGATCGAGGGCGCCTGCAGGTTCGTCATCGAAGACAGATTCGGAATTACAGGCGCCAGGTGGTCTCCCGACGGTGCCGAGGTCATCCTCAAGCTCCGCGCCGTCGTCGTCAACGGCGACCTCGATGACTACATGCGCTACTACAAGGAACGCTATCGCAGCGAGCACCACCTCGCCCGCTACGACGAAGACACCATCGAGAACCTCAACCTCGCCGCATGACCGAAACACCCGGAAATGAGGAACCTCTCAGAAAGACGCACCCCAACAGGAGTAGGGTGGTTGCCCCTTCTGACGCGTGCGGACCGCATCGGATCGAGAACTCGGGATGTAATAGTTGCGGCTCTTCTCGATGCACTCGTGGCAGACGACGACAAGACTGCTGCTGCAACCCCACTCCGGTTGGCCCAACTCGAATTGATCGACCACCCAGTATCAATTCCCTTGGTCGATCAACTACTCTATCGTGCCGCTACCGGCATGAACAGCGCGCAAGCTCAGCGAGTTCTTTGGGATCTTTATGCCATGTCAGCGACATACGCGCAACGCGCGGTAGATATAGCCCACGTGAATTTCCCTAAAGTGCGAACAACCGCTTCACCGTGGGTGACGCTCCTTTGGGCGTCAATCATTCTCATGGGCGGTTACTCTGTGAATGACCTAGGTGAACTCGATATTTCCTCGCTAGCATGGCCTCCGGGGGAAAAGGACCTGGCGCAGCAACTACGCGTGGGCTATACCTTGGCGAAGCTTGACATGCCACTTGCCCCAAGCCGCATTCGTCATTTGGGCGAACGCGCCCAACGCTTCACCGTAAAGCAATCGAGTTCATATGCCAACTCAGCCAAATTTATAAATGAGTGCTTGCGGCTATTCCCCCACCCCTGAGCACGGGGTCGCTGGTGCGGAGTTCATTAAGGTTCACCGGATCGGCGGACAACGCTACGCCTGTCCGGTGCCCACGGCCAACCCGGCGAAGATATGGGACACCGCACTGGCTGGCATCTACTTTGTAAACGAATTGATTGTCTGGTTGTAAGGTCGATATCGATAAGCGCATAACGCTGACGAGAATAGCTCTCATTACTACATTCAATTCCCCGGTCTGCTCGTAGGCGTCGAATCTTTGCGAGAGGCGTCCAGGTTAATGGCCTGGCGTCGCCGACCGCATGCCACTTCCGGACGGCGCCATCGACGCGGGGGCCGCAAGTTGATTATCGAGACGGCTGTGCGCTATATCGTCTGCGTGATGCATGTGCCATCCTGGTGCGCACGCCTCGCGGGTGTGGCCCGGCGTGCGCCGGGCGGGCCTCCTCAAGGCCGAGCCCGGCGCTTGAGCCGGGCCAGCGGCGCCGCCTAGCGGCGCCGCCCTTGATCAAATACGGCTAAATTCGGCAACGCAGCGCAGTGCAGCGTGCTGGGTGCTGCGCCACTGGCAGTTTGCTGGATGCCCGGGTCGGCTAGGCTTGCGGGGTGTCTGGGCTGTACGCTGGCCTGTAGTGCTAGCATGACAAGCGGACTCTAGCACGGGCAGGCGGATGATGATGCAGCGCCTTGACCCTCGGTCTGATCGCCCGCTTTCGTTGCAGCTGGCTGATGTGCTGCGGGCAGAGATTCAGGAGGGCATCCGGGGGCCGGGGAGCCAGCTCCCTACCGAGAGCGAGTTCCAGCATGAGTACGGGGTGAGCCGGACGACGATCCGGGCGGCGTTGTCGACGCTGGCCGCTGAGGGCCTGGTGGTGACCCGCAAGGGATTCGGGTCTTATGTGCGGGACCGGCCGCCGTTGCGGCGTGTCTCCTCGACGCATCGTCATGCCTCGCACCGGGCTTCGGGGAAGCCGGAGTTCGGTACCGAGGCGATTTCCCAGGGGCAGGTTCCCTCGCGGCGGATGCTGCTGACCGGGCGGGGCCCGGTCCCGGCTGATATCGCTGGCTGGCTCGGCTGCCAGGCTGGCGACGACGCGGTGATCCGGCAGCGGTTGCAGCTGCTGGATGACGTGCCCGCGGTGATCTCGACCAGCTATTACCCGCTGTGGGTGGCCGGGGGGACCCGGCTGGAATCGGCCGCCGCGCTGCCGGAGGGCCCGGACAACCTGATCGAGCAGCTCGGTCACCGGTTCGCCCGCGATGTCGAGCTGCTGCGGGCGCGGATGCCGACCCCGCAGGAGGTCCGGCTGCTGGAGCTGGAGCCGGGCGTGCCGGTGGTCCGGATGCTGCACGTCGACTACGACCCGGACGGCCGGGCGCTCCGGGTTGCTGATGACCTGTATGCCGCTGACCGGCACGAGTTCGCGTTCGAGTGGGCCGGGGACGGGACGGGCCTGTAAATGGGTGAGTGGCCGCGCAACTGGGCTGAGCTGATCCGCGGCATCGGGTGCGAGATGTGCCAGGCGGGCCGCCCGGATGCCGACCGGTACGGCATCCGCATCCTGGAGGGAAAGTATTCCGACGCCTACCTGCAGCGCGCTGACGTGCAGCGCGGCTACACCCTGGTGATCTGGCGGGGCCGGCACGTCAACGAGCCCACCGAGCTGGACGAGGCCGAGGCGGCCGGGTACTGGGCCGAGGTCCTGGCGGTGGCCCGGGCGCTGATCACCATGTATGAGCCGCTGAAGATGAACTACGAGACGCTGGGCAATTCGCTGCCGCACCTGCATACCCATCTGGTCCCCCGTTACACCGCTGATCCGCGCCCGGGCCAGCCGTTCCCGCTGTCCGCGCATCCGCCGCCCGAGAAAATTCCGGAGGACCGGCTGCTTGCCGAGGCCGCTGAGCTGCGGTTCCTGCTGCGGTAAGGGATTTCTAGCCATTAGGTAACCCTCTGGAGCCTTCTGCCTGTCATCCTGTAGTCCTAGGATGTCAGCATGACAGTTAGCGACTGGAGGTAGGGCCATGGCTCTTCAAGGTCAGATCCCGATCGAGTTCGGGATGGTGTTCCCCGACGGCGCGTACGCGGCCGGGGGGATCGAGATGGTGCGGGACTTCGACCGGTCCAGCGGGGACCGGGTGGTCCAGCAGGCGGACAAGCACACCGGGCTGCCGCTGTGGGTGGTCGAGGTGATCGACGCGCAGGAGGACGCCCGGCAGCGGACGGTCAAGGTTGTAGGGAACCGATCTAGATGAGCATTCTGTGTCCTACTTGAGCACTACTTGAGCAGCGAGCGGGGTACTTGAGCACTGGCGGCTTCGCGGTCACCGGCTGTTACGGCATGGTGGTTGCGACCGGCGGGTCCGTGGCTATCCTGGCCGACCTGTGCCGACGGTGACCAGTCGGACTGGCCGGGATTGCGCTGGGGCCAAATTGGGGCTCTGGCCGCTTCTTCGGCCAGGATGCTGGCCGGTGCCGCCTGCAGCTCCTGCTCGGTTATGCCGGTGCGCGCGCGTTCGTCGCCGGGCGTGGCACCGATCCGCCCGGCCCCGCGCGGGACGTACGCGGCGCTGATCCGCGCCGTGCCGGCATTCGCGCGCGAATGCCGGCAAAATAGTGCTATGCCGCCGTCCGCTCCCCATCCGCAGACACCGACAGCGCCGCAGCAACAGGTGCCGCAGCGGGACGTTGCGATCCTGGACGGCGTGCTCGAACGGGTTACGTTCAGCAACCCGGAGACCGGTTACACGATCGCCCGCATTGCCCCGGACCGGGGCACCGGCCGCGGCCCGGTCAGCGCCAGCACGGAGCTGATCACCGCGGTCGGACCGCTGCTCGGCGCGCAGATCGGCGAGTCACTGCGGCTACGCGGCCGCTGGACCTCGCACATGAAGTACGGCCGCCAGTTCGACGTCCACTCCTACACCACCGTGCTCCCGGCGACAGAGCAAGGCATCAGGAGGTACCTCGGATCCGGCCTGATCAAAGGCATCGGCCCCATCATGGCCGAACGGATGGTCAACCACTTCGGCACCGACATCATGCACATCATCGATGACGAGCCCGGCCGCCTCATCGAGGTCCCTGGCCTCGGCCCGAAGCGCAGCACGCGCATCAAGGACGCCTGGGCCGAGCAGAAGGCGATCAAGCAGGTCATGATCTTCCTGCAGGGCGTCGGCGTGTCCACGTCCCTCGCGGTGAAGATTTACAAGAAGTACGGCGACGAATCAGAACAAACCGTCCGGCAGCAACCGTACAAACTTGCCTCCGACGTGTGGGGCATCGGCTTCAAGACCGCCGACACGATCGCCGCGTCCGTCGGCATCGCGAAGGACAGCCCGGAGCGCATCAAGGCCGGCCTGGCCTACACGCTGTCGCAGGCCGCCGACGAGGGCCACTGCTATCTCCCCGAGCCCAGGCTCGTCACCGACGCCGCCAAGATCCTTGACGTCCCCGCGGGCCTGATCGCCCCGCGGGTCGCCGACCTCGCGGCCGAAGAGGGCGCGGTCATCGAAACCCTGCCGGTCCCGGGTGCCGCGGCCGCCGAGCCGCTGCGGGCCGTCTACCTCCCGCCCTTTTTCCACGCTGAACGGTCCCTCGCGACTGTCCTCCGCAACCTCCTCGCTGCCGGCAAAGACCGGCTGCCCGCTTTCCAGTCCGTGGAGTGGGACAGTGCCCTCGGCTGGCTCAAGACGCGCACCGGCGCCGACCTCGCCCCCGAGCAGGCCGATGCGGTCAAGCTGGCCCTCACCGAGAAGGTCGCGGTGCTGACGGGCGGGCCGGGGTGCGGGAAGAGCTTCACGGTGCGTTCGGTGGTGGAACTGGCGCGGGCGCGGAGGGCGAAGGTGGTGCTCGCCGCCCCGACCGGCCGCGCCGCCAAGCGGCTGGCCGAGCTGACCGGCCACGAAGCCGCGACCATCCATCGCCTGCTGAAGCTCCAGCCTGGCGGTGACCCGGAATTCGACGCGAACAACCCGCTGGACGCCAACCTGGTCGTGATCGACGAGACGTCGATGGTTGACGTGATCTTGGCGAACAAGCTGGTCAAGGCGGTCGCGCCGGGGGCGCACCTGCTGCTGGTCGGGGACGTGGACCAGTTGCCCTCGGTGGGCGCCGGCGAAGTGCTGCGGGACATGATCCGGGCGCAGACACTACCCGTCGTCAGGCTGACCAAGATCTTCAGGCAAGCGCAGCGGTCAGGGATCGTGATCAACGCGCACCGGGTCAACGCCGGGCGCCCGCCGTACCCGCCAGCCCCGGCACCGTCCGGCGCAGAAGTCAGGGCATTTCCTGACTTCTACTGGTTCAACTCGGACGAGACCGAGGCGACCGCGGAGCTGGTGGCGGACATCGTGGCGCGCCGGATACCGGCGAAGTTCGGGCTCGACGCGCGGCGGGACGTGCAGGTGCTGTGCCCGATGCACCGCGGGCCGGCCGGCGCGGGCAGCCTGAACCTGCTGCTCCAGGAGGCGCTGACCCCGTACCGCGAGGGGGCTCCCGAACGGCGGTACGGCGGACGCGTGTTCCGGGTCGGCAACAAGGTCACCCAGCTGCGGAACAACTACGACAAAGGCGCGGCCGGCGTCTTCAACGGCACGACCGGGGTGGTGACCGGCATGTCGCTTGAGGACCACTCGCTCACCGTCCGGACGGACGAGGACGAGGAACTCGCCTACGACTTCGACGAACTGGACGAGCTCGCGCACGCGTACGCGGTCACGATCCACCGGTCGCAGGGGTCTGAGTACCCGGCCGTCGTGATCCCGCTGACGACCAGCGCGTGGATGATGCTGCAGCGGAACCTGCTCTACACGGGCATCACGCGCGCGAAGAAGCTCGTCGTCCTCGCGGGCTCACGCCGCGCGCTCGCCGCGGCGGTGCGCACGGCGGGCGCCGGCCGCCGCCACACGGCGCTGGCGCACCGCCTCCAGACCGGCTCAGAGCTGCCGCTATCCAGCGAGTGACGCTTACCGCTCACCTAAACGCTGCTCACACGCCAGCCTTGGCATTCCACACATTTCTCCAGATCGCGGCAGCATGGCGCACATAGATTGCTGTGGACCCTCTCGCCGGCAGGCTTTGCCCTGGGGCAGCCTCGCCGCCGCCGTGCCAGCCATCGTGGGCGCGGTCTCAGCCGAGTCCGCCAAGGCCTCAACTACCGACCTGCTTGTCACCGGCCTCGAAGTAGCCACCGTGACCGATACCAGCGTGATCATCGCCCTGGTTCACCGGCTCGACGACCGAGGTGGACACCTACGGATTCCCGCTCCCCGCCGCGGCCGGCACCGCACTGCAGACCGGCCTCGTCGGCCTGACGGCACCGACCGTCGTGCCCGGGCACTCAAGACTGCCCTGGAGTCACCCGCGCAGTCCCAGAACCAGATCACCAGCCACGCACTGTGACCATGACCGCAGCGCCCAAATGCTCAACTATCCCGCCCGGCCCCACCCGGGCACTGCTCAACTACCCAGAAAACGCCAGCTCACGGTGCTCATCTAAATCGGTTCCCTACAAAGGTCAAGATCGCCGCGCAGGTCCAGCCGGTGCTGCCGCCCCCGGCGCCCGGCTCGCCGTTCACCGCGGTCGAGTTCGACGGCATGACCGCCACCCCGTGCGTGGACGCGTCCCGCTGCTCGGGCGACGGCAAGCATAAGTGCGCCGCGCGGCAGGCCTACTCCTTCAAGGCCACCGGGGTGCGCGCCCCGTCGCGGGGGATCGGCCGCCCGGTGCCTGAGCATAAGGACGCGGCGTGACGGCCCGGCGCGGCCCGGCCGCGTACCTGCGGCTGCGGGTCGGTTCCCGGCATGAGGTGGCGTTCGTGCCGTTCCCGGCTCGGGCCCCGATGTTCGTCATCGGCGCTGGGGGCACGGTGGTCTCCTTCACGCTGCCGGAGCAGATCGAGGCCGGGCACGTGGACTTCGCCCGGCAGCTCGCCGCCAAAGCCTGGGCCTACGCGGTGGCGGTGGAACGCCGGTACCGGGGCCTGCCCCCGCTGCCCGACGTGCCGGTCCCGTACGCACTGACCGCTCAGGCTGAGGCCCTGCTCGACGCCGACGCGGGACCAGAGCGGGCGGACCTGGTGCCGCTGCCCGGCGGGCGGGAGGTGACGGCATGACCACCACGGCATCAGTCCGGTTCAGCGAGAACGGCACGGCCACGGTCCAGTCCTACGTCCGGCTGACCGCCAGCACTCACATCCAGTGCTGCACCTACGCCGACGCCGCACCCATCCTGTCCATCCAAGATGGGGCGGCGGATATCACGATCACCAACCCCGGCCGGGGTGAGGTCACCGAGGAGGACGTGCGGTTCGGCCGCCTGCTGGCCGATGCCGTGACCCGGTACGCGGCCGAGCTGGACAGGCTCGCCGCCAAGGATTGCACCACGGCGTCGGCCGACCCGGACTCTGCTGGGCGGGCAGCGTGATGGCAACGCAGATGGAGGCGGGGCGGCTGGAGCTGGTACCTCCGGCCGCCCCTCCACGGGACGCACGTGCTGATCGCGGGCGCCACCGGGGCGGGGAAGGCCTCGCTGCTGTGGGGGCTGGTCCGGGCTATGTTCCCGCTCATGCAACAAGGCCTGGTCCGGGTGCTGGCCGCCGACCCGAAGCTGATGGAGCTGGCCTACGGCCGGGTCATCTTCGACACCTACGGTGCCTACGCCGCCGACCCGGCCGCCATCGCCGCCATGCTTGATGCCGCGGTGGCCGACATGCAGGACCGTGCTGGCCGGTTCGCCGGTCGGCAGCGTGACCACACTCCGACTGTCGAGGACCCGTTCACCGTGGTCCTGGTCGATGAGGTCGCGTTCCTGACCGCCTACCAGCCCGACCGCAAGCTCAAAGAACGCATCATGAACGCGCTGGCCACCTTGACCACCCAGGGCCGGGCAGTCGGCTATGCCGTGGTCGCGGCGTTGCAGGACCCGCGCAAGGACGTGCTGACCATCCGGAACCTGTTCCCGGACCGGATCGCCATGCGGCTCGATGAGCCGGAGCAGGTGGACATGGTGCTCGGTGACGGAGCGCGGGACCGCGGTGCGACCTGCGAGCTGATCCCGGCTGACCCGGTTACTGGAGCCGGGGTGGCGTTCGTCCGGCTGGAGGCTGATCCGGACCCGGTGCGGGTCCGCGCCGGATGGGTCACCGACTGGGACATCCGTGCCCTAGCCGACCAGTGCATCCCGGATCGGGTCGAGTGGCCGGAGGTGGCCGCATGACCACCATCACCGCGTGGCGGACCGATGAGCCGTGCCCGGTCTGCGCGACCGGCCTGATCCTGCACGACGACGGCACCTCCCCGGTGTGGGCTGAGTGCCGCCTGTGCGGCTGGTCCGACACCTGGACAGGCGATGACCCGGACGGAGGTGAGCAGTGACCGAAACTACCGTCAGGACGACCCGGGCGCAGCGGATGGCGATGCCGCTGGCCCGGGAGGTGGTCAAGGACCTGGCCGTCGAGCACGGGGCCTGCATCCGCCCCATCCAGCTGCGCCGCACCAACCTGGACACGGGCGAGGTGGACACGGTGCTCGTCCCGTGCGGGCACACCCTGGCCCATGTCTGCCCGTCCTGCGCCGAGCGGGCCAGGACGCTGCGGGCGGCGCAGTGCCGGGAAGGCTGGCACCTCGAGGACGAACCCGCCATCGCCCCCGACCCGGCCACCGACGATCAGAAGTGGTGGGTCGAAAAGCGCGCCGAAGCGCAGCAGTTCCGCGACCAGGCCGACGCGGCCGGGCAGGACACCACCGATCTGGACGAGCTCCTGACCGAACTGGACGAAGAGATCACCAAGGCGGGCATCCGCGGGAAGGCCGCCCCGGACCGCCCGGCACGGCGGCACCGCTCGACCCGCCGCCGCCAGGACGCCCCGGACCTGCCCCGCCGCAAGGTCAGCCCCCGCACCGTGGGTAAGACCTACACCGCGCCGGACGGCAAGACCTTCCGGCCTTCGCTATTCGTCACGCTGACCTGCCCGTCCTACGGCCGGATCGGTGACGACGGCACCCCGGCCGACCCCGCCGCCTACGACTATGAGCGGGCCGCCCGGGACGCGCTGACCTTCGCGGCGCTGTTCGACCGGTTCATCCAGAACCTGCGCCGCTACCTCGGCTACGACGTGCAGTACTTCGCCGCCATCGAACCCCAGCGGCGCCTCGCCCCGCACGTCCACCTCGCCATCCGCGGCACCATCGCCCGCGCCGAGCTGCGCCGGGTCCTCGCCGCCACCTACCACCAGGTCTGGTGGCCCGACGCCACCGAGGTACGGTACGACGGCGACGAGCTGCCGGTCTGGGACGAGGCAACCGGCGGTTACCTCGACTTGGCGACCGGGGAGGTACTGCCCACGTGGGATCAGGCGCTCGACGCCATCGGGGACGAGGATGAGCCGTGGCATGTGGCCCGGTTCGGGGTCCGGTTCGACGCCCATGGCGTGCTCGCCGGGTCCAAGGACGCTTCCCGGTGCATCGGCTACCTGACCAAGTACCTCACCAAGCAGGTGGCCGACTGCCACCAGGCCGACACCGACCCCCAGCGCGCCCACGCCGGGCGGCTGGCCGAAGCACTGCGATATCAGCCGTGCTCGCCGACCTGCGCGAACTGGCTCCGGTACGGGATCCAGCCCAAGAACGCCCGGCCCGGCCTGGTCCCCGGCCGGTGCAAGGGCAAAGCCCACGACGCTGATCACCTCGGCTATGCCGGGCGGCGGGTCCTGGTGTCGCGCAAGTGGTCCGGCAAGACGCTGGCCGATCATCGCGCCGACCGCAAGGACTGGCTGCTGCGCACGCTCGGTGTTTCGGCAACCGACCCGGCACGCTACGCCTGGGAACCCGTGGCCCCGTCCGACCCGGATCACATGGACTATGGGCGGCGGCTGCTGCACGCCGTCGCAGACCGCGCCCGATGGCAAGCCGCGCTGAATGAGGCTAGGCGAAGAGCTGCCATGCCCGACGGCTCGGATTTCTCGGGTGCATCTTTTTGATAAGTATGAATATCTACTTATTTCCTCCTGAACTGTCTTGTACTGGGAGAGTCCGGGTGTTTCGGGGTGTTTCCGGCAGTGTCGCGGTGGTTCTTGCTGGTCAGCGGGGTGACGGCGGTGCGGGCGGATAGGGCCGGGACGGCGTGCGGTCCCGGGTTCTGCGGGTTCGCGGGCCGTTTCCGGGATGATGGGCGGAAATCATTCCCGGAAGGAATCCGGAGGCGGCGGTGACGGCGAGGTTCTCGGTGACGATCAGGCAGGTCCGGGAGGACGGGAGCGAGGTCCCGCTGGAGGGGGAGGTGGCGGCGGCGCTGGCCGCCCCGGCGGAGCAGTTCGCCGGGCTGGCGGCCTGGGCCGCGTCGGAGGCCGGCTATCCCGGCCACGGGGAACGGGAGAAGGCGATCGGGGCCGAGGGCCGCGAGCTGCAGCGGCGGCTGCTGCAGGCCACGTTCGACATCGACGCCGCCAGGGAGGAGCGGGCCGAGGGGGTCACCAGCGCCGCCGGGATCCGGCACGGCATCGTGGAAGAAGGCCACGGCCGGGGCCTGGCCAGCGTGTTCGGCCCGGTCCGGGTCACCCGGAAGGCCTACCGGAACCGGCGGGAGCCGAACCTGTACCCGGCCGACGCCCGGCAGGTCCTGCCGGGCGACCCGTACTCGCTGGGGATGCGGGCGCTGGCGGCCTTCCACCTGGCCGCGGGCGGGTTCGGGCAGGCCCAGGAGGTGATCGAGGCCCGCACCGGCGTCACCGTCGGCCGCGCCCAGCTCACCGGCATCGCGGAAGACCTCGCCGCCCGGACCGGGGACTTCTACGAGCAGCGGTCCCGCGACGCGGAAGAAGAAGACCAGCCCGGCGGCGACGTGATCATGATGCAGGCCGACGGCAAGGGCATCGCGATGCGCCCGGAGCACCGCAAGAACGGCGGCACGGACCCGGCGCACCCCGGGGTCAAGAAGATGGCCGAGATCGTCGCCGTCGCCGACTTCACCCCCGCCGCCCGCGAGCCCGAAGACATCGCCGCCCCGCCCGCCCGCCGCCAGGCGCACCCCGGCCCCAGGGCCCGGGACAAATGGGTATCGGCGTCGGTCACCGACAGCATCGAGGACATGATCGCCGCGGCCTATGACGAGGCCGACCGCCGGGATCCGCAGCGGGTCCGCCAGCGCGTCTTCCTCGCCGACGGGAACAAGCAGCAGATCACCGCCATCGAGGCCCAGGCGGGGGATCGCGGCCTCAAGGTGCCCGTCCTGATCGACTACATCCACGTCTCCGGCTACATCGGCAAGGCCGCCGCCGCGCTGCATCCCGGCAACCCCGTCGCCGCCGGCCAGTGGGCCGACGGGCAGCTGCTCCGCGTCCTGCACGGACGGGCGAAGGCCGCCGCCGCCACCCTCGCCTCCGTCGCCGCGAAGACCCGCGCCAACCCCCGCACCCGCCACCTCGACCTGACCGACATGGACAAGGCCGTCACCTACCTGACGAACAACCACAAGCACATGCGCTACGACAAGGCACTGGCCGCCGGCTGGCCGATCGCCACCGGCATGATCGAGGGCGCCTGCAGGTTCGTCATCGAAGACAGATTCGGAATTACAGGCGCCAGGTGGTCTCCCGACGGTGCCGAGGTCATCCTCAAGCTCCGCGCCGTCGTCGTCAACGGCGACCTCGATGACTACATGCGCTACTACAAGGAACGCTATCGCAGCGAGCACCACCTCGCCCGCTACGACGAAGACACCATCGAGAACCTCAACCTCGCCGCATGACCGAAACACCCGGAAATGAGGAACCTCTCAGAAAGACGCACCCGATTTCTCGGCAACGGGGAGGGTGGCATGACGGCACAACTCAGTGAACTGCCAGCAGATCACTTGCTCACGATGCAGGAAACCGCGGAATGGCTGCGTGTAAGCCGGTGGTCGGTCTACAGCCTCATTCACGCGAATCAGCTTCGTAC
This sequence comes from uncultured Actinomycetes bacterium, assembly GCA_963800415.1. Taxonomy (GTDB): domain Bacteria; phylum Actinomycetota; class Actinomycetes; order Streptosporangiales; family Streptosporangiaceae; genus Palsa-504. The sequence goes on along the minus strand of CAWDBS010000056.1, from coordinate 904 downwards.
GATCAAGATCGGCCGCCGCAGGCTGGTCAGCCGCGAGGCGCTCAACGAGTGCGTTAAGCAGCTCGCGAAAGGTGCAGCGCGATGACCCGCGGTCGGCAGCGGGCGAACGGAGAGGGCTCGATCTTCCCGTACCGCAACGGCTACGCGGCCTATGTATGGGTAACAACTCCGGACGGCAAACGGCGCCGGAAGTGGGTCTACGGAAAGACCCGCCAGGACGTCCACGGCAAGTGGCTGAAACTGCACGATGGCGCCCGCCGCGGGCCGGTGCCGACCAGCTCGCCGCCCCTGGCCCAATACATGACTTACTGGCTCCGCGAGGTGGTTGTCCCGCCGAATTATGCGCCGCTGACCTGCGCGACGTACGAGACGCTTACGCGGCTGTACGTCTTGCCCGGCCTCGGCTCCAAGCGGCTCGACAAGCTCACTTTGCGCGACGTGCGAGGCTGGCTCAACAAGTTGAGGGATACCTGCCAGTACTGCGCGCAGGGCAAGGACGCCCGCCGGGCGGAGAAACAACGCCGCTGCTGCGCCAAGGTTCCGGCAACATGCTGTCGGCGGCTGGCTTCGGAACGGACCATCCGGGACGCCTGGACAATCTTGTGCAGCGCGCTGACTAATGCTGTCACCGAGGACCTGATCCCGAAGAACGTCGCCAGCCTGGCCCACGTCTCCAAACCCGTACGCGGAAAGTGAAGCCGTGGACAGCAGAGGAAGCGCGCCAGTTCCTGGAGTCGGCCAAGCGCGACCAGGACCCGCTCTACGCCGCGTACGTGCTGATCCTCGTGATGGGCCTGCGCAAGGGCGAGGTGGTCGGCTTGCCCTGGTCCGCGGTGAACCTGGACCGGGCTGAGCTGGATATCGGCTGGCAGCTCCAGCGGGTGCGCGGCCAGCTCCTCCACCG
>CAWDBS010000055.1:0-14680 GCA_963800415.1 uncultured Actinomycetes bacterium | reverse complement strand
CAACACCACCGAGCGCGAGGTGGCCAAGCTCCGGGCCACGGCCGATCACGAGGTCGCGGATAAGCAGGCCGCGGCCGAGCGCGACATTGCCAAGTTGCGTACCAGCACCGAGCGCGAGGTGGCCCAGCTGAAGGCCACCGCCAAGCGCGAGCGGGACGAGATCCTCACGACCTCCAAGCGCCAGGCCGACGAGATGCGCAGCCAGGCGCAGCGGATCCTGGAGGAGAGCGAGGCCCAGCGGGCCCAGGCCGAGGCCGAGTTCGAGATCCAGCTCGCGGCGCGCCGGGAAGAAGCCGAGCGCCAGGAAGCCGAACGGCTCGCCGCCGCCCAGTCCGCCACGCAGAAGCTTGTCTCCGAGGCCGAGCAGCGGGCCTCCACCGCCGAGCAGCGGGCGGCCAAGGCCAGCGCCCAAGCCGACCAGACCCGGCGGGACGCCGACTCGAGCCCGGCAGCTGGTCAGCAACGCTAAGAAGAACGCCGACCAGATCGTCAGCCAGGCCAAGGCCCAGGCGGATCAGTTGCTCGCCGAGACCAAGACCGACGCCGAGCCCCGCCGGCGCGGCAGCACAGCGCGAGGTCGACGAGTCCACCAGGCAGAAGGACAGCATCGCCACCCACCTGGCGCAGGTGCGCCAGCTGCTGGCGGTCAGCTGCCCGGCATGGACGCGGCGATGCAGGCATCGGCGCCCAAGCCGGCCATTGCGGCCGACCCGGCCCCGTCCGCCCCGTCGGCTCCGGTCGGCGCGCCGCGCAACGGCGCCGCCGCGCCGCCTGCCCCCACCACGGTGCAACCGGCACAGTCCGCTGCTCATCAGCCCACCCAGGTGTCGTCGGCGCCCACCCAGGCGCAGCAGCGGCCCACCAACGGTGGCTCCCCGTCGCCCTCCCCGGCCGCGGCCCAGGCCAGCACCAAGCAGGCCGCCAACGGCAAGGACGACGACGAGGACTGGTGGACCTAGTAACCGACGGTAACGCCAGCCGCGTAGTGACAGGGCGCGTGCCGGCCAGCCAACTCGCGGGCACGCGCCTTCGTTAGGTGACGGGAACGATGGCGGCTTCGGCCAGATGGCCGGAGTCGATCTCCATCACGCCGAGCGTGCCGCGGCTGCCGCCTGCGGTCTGTCGGCGATCCCGGATTGAAGATCCGCAGCCCGGGCGCGGACTGGTCGAGCGGGATATGGGAGTGCCCGAACACCACGAGGTCCGTCTCGGGGAACTTGCGGCGCATCCGCACCAGGCGCCCGGTGGCGGCGCCGCTGTCGTGCACCATCGCCACGCTGAGGCCGTCCAGGTCGAGTTCGGCGGTCTCGGCCGCGCCCCACGCCGCTACGTCCGGCTGGTCGTTGTTGCCGAGCACGGCGGTCACCGGGGCATACTCCGCAAGCTCGGTGAGAACCGAGGCGGTGCAGACGTCGCCCGCGTGCAGGATCAGGTCCGCGCGGCGCAGGTGTTCGGCCACCCGGGGCGGGCAGACCCGCCAGCGCCGCGGCGCGTGAGTATCAGCCAGGACCACGACTCGCACGGCACCATTCTCCCCCGCTCGTCTCCCCGCTCGTCCTCCCCGCATGCACGGGCGTCTCTCCGCTCGCACGCGTACCCCGGCCCGGTCCGTGACACCTACTCGCACGCACGCGGCCGGCTCGATGTCACATCGTCCCGCCCGCAGGCTCGATGTCACATCACGCCGGTGGGCGGGCTCGATGCTGTGCCGGTGGGCGGGCTCGATGCTTCATCGTGCGAGAGGGCGGGTTGCCCGACCAGGCGGGTGTCGACGTCCTGGATGGTCGGCATGACCGACGTGAGCGCTCCGCTGGCCTGTTGGGCCGCCTTTCGCTGCCTGTGCACGGCCTCCCCGTGGCCCACGGCGGCGGCGAGCCGCCGGGTGGCCTCGCGGCGGCGGCGCTCGCGCTTGATCACTTTGACCGTCCGGTCGGCGGCGAACAGCAGGCAAACAACCAGGACAATCACGACAGCGATCAGCACTCGCACGGGCATCTTCCGTTTCGGCGTTCGGGGCCGTCAGTAGAGCCCAGTAAAGCCGGTGCTCACAGGATCTTCCAAACCGCACTTATGCGTCTAACTCGGGCGAGTGAGGCTTTATGGCTGCTACGATGCTCGCTCCGGCGACTCAGTTTGCCGGGGTGAGAGGGGAAGTGGGGCCACCCGGTTGAACGGGCCGGGTGGCCCGATGCCTATGTTTGCTACCGGAGAAGATAGCGTCTCAGGGGCTTACGGGCGACTGCTGCCCGGCTCAGGGGCGCAGCAGGCCGAGCAGCCAGCGCGGGCCAAGAATTTCAGCGCCGGCCACCGCAACCCGGTCGCGGAGCTCGCGATCCGCGGTCACGACCACGCGCCGTCCGGACAGCTCACGCACCACGGCCACGATCGCATCGTCCCCCGAGCCGCGCGCCTGCACAACCCGGATCTCGGACGCGCCGGGCACATTCGCCGGACCGGGCCATTCGCCGGACCGGGCGCATTCGCCGGGCCGGGCGCATCGGACGTGCCGGGTGCACGGAGTGCCGGACGCGCCGGACGCGCCGGGTGCACCGGACCTGCCGGGCGCGTTCGCCGCCCCGGGTGCATCGGCGGCGCCTGGCTCCGCTGGCGCGATGCGGGCGGCGGCGGCCTTGGCCGCGCCCTCGAGCACCATGACAAATCCCGGCGGGGTCGCCTCCCCCGCCGACCCGGTCTCGCCGGTGGGGCCGGGCTGATCTGGGAGGATCGCGCGGCCGCTCGCGGCCAGCCGGGCTATGTCGGCGTGCAGCCGGACCGCGGCGCCGGCCCGGTCGCGCCACCAGCCGTCGGGACGCGAGCCCATCACGTTGGCGACGTCTACGACGATCGTCACCGGATGCCCGCCTATTGCCATCTCCTCCGCACCGTAAGCTGACCGCATGGCAGACGCGAAACTCGCCAAGCAACTGACCCATCAGGTCTCCAGGCTACGGCAGCACCAGACGGCCCCGCTGATCCTCGAACTCGACCTGACCGACGGTATCGCGGAGGGGCCGGTCACGGATCCGGTGTCCGCGTTCGCGGCCCGGCGCAAGATCAGGCTGCCCGACCTCATCGAGGGCCTGCGGCGCGCCCGCCAGGACGACCGGGTCCGCGCGCTCGTGGTCAAGGTGGGCGGCGGCCGGATCGGGCTGGCCCGGATGCAGGAGATCCGCGAGGCGGTCACCGACTTTGCGAGTCGGGCAAGCTCACCGTGGCCTGGTCCGAGACCTTCGGCGAGTTCACGCAGGGCAACGTGCCTTATTACCTGGCCACCGCATTCGACCGGATCTACCTGCAGCCTTCCGGCGCGCTCGGGCTCACCGGCCTGACCATCGAGCAGCTGTTCCTGCACGACGCGCTGGCCAAGATCGGCGTCGCCTTCCAGAGCGCGAAACGATACGAGTACAAGTCGGCGGCCGACAACCTGACTGAGCGCGGCTTCACGGGTCCGGCCCGTGAGGCCGCCGAACGGATGGCCATCTCGATCGCCGAGCAGATTACCGCCGCCATCGCCGAGCGCCGGGGCAAGACCGCAGAGCAGGCGCGGGCGCTGCTCGACCGCGGGCCGTTCCTGGCCGAGGACGCGCTGGCCGAGGGGCTGGTCGACGTGCTCGGCTACCGGGACGAGGTCTACGCGGACGTGCGCAAGGAGGCGGGCCCAGACGCCATCCTGCAGTACGTCGCCCGCTACCAGCGGGCGCACGCGCTGGTCCAGCGGGCCCGGAAGCTGCCCCACCCGCGCGAGCGCTTCGTCGCGGTGATCTACGCGTCCGGGCCGATCAGGCAGGGGCGCAGCAACCGCAGTCCGCTGGGCGGCAACTCGATAGGTTCGGACACGGTGACGGCCGCGCTGCGGTCGGCGACCTCGGACGAGCGGGTCCGCGCCGTGCTGCTGCGGGTCAACAGCCCGGGCGGGTCCGCCGTCGCATCCGACACGATCTGGCGCGAGGTCGTCAGGACCCGCGCGGCCGGCAAGCCGGTCGTGGTGTCGATGAGCGACGTGGCCGCCTCGGGCGGGTACTACATCTCGATGGCCGCCGACCTCATCGTGGCGCAGCCGGGCACGCTGACCGGGTCGATCGGCGTGATCATGGGCAAGCCCGTGCTGGAGGCAGCGTTCGAGCGGGCCGGCATCACCACTGATTCGGTGTCCGTGGGCCGCGGGGCGACGATGTTCGCGCCCACGCACCCGTTCAGCGAGGACGAGTGGCAGCGGATCAACATCTGGCTCGACGCCATCTACCGTGACTTCACCGAGAAGGTGGCCTCGGGCCGCCGGATGACGGTGGAGCGGGTGCACGAGGTCGCCCGGGGCCGGGTCTGGACCGGCGCCGACGCCGCGCAGAACGGCCTGGTCGACGAGCTCGGCGGGATGGCGGCCGCGGCCGACATCGCCCGCCGCCGGGCCGGGCTGGCCGCCGACGCTCCGCTGCGCGTCTTCCCGCGGCTGACCCCGCTCGACCAGCTGCGCCCGCCGGAGTCGAGCGAATCCCGTCCCGCCGCCGCGGAGCGGCTCAGTCTCGGCTTCGCTGACGCGTGGGGCCCCGCCTGGCGGTTCGCGGCCCAGGCCGGCCTGTCGCCGTACGGACCGCTGATGCTGCCGGGCCGCTGGATCATCAATTGACCGAACGAACCGGGTTGCCCGCCCCGGCCACCCTCAGCGCGGACGTGGCGGCGGCGTGGGCAGCGTGGGCGGGCGCGGTCACGCTGGTGACGGTGGCCGACGGCCGGGACGACGTCGGGGCCACGGTCAGCGGGTTCTGCCCGGTGTCGGCGGAGCCGCCGCTGGTCATGGTGTCGCTGATGGCCGGTTCCTATCCGGCGGAGCTGTTCGGCCGGGCGGACGAGCCGGTCACGCGGTTCGCGGTGACGCTGCTCTCGGCCGGGCAGCGGGTGCTGGCCGGGCGGTTCGCCGCCGCGGGCCGGCCGGGCGCGCGGCTGATGCTCGAGGACGTGCCGCACCGGCGCGGCCCGGCCTCCGGGGCACTGATCGTCGACGGTGGCCTGGCCGCGCTGGAGTGCTCGGCGGAGCGGCTGATCACAGCCGGGGATCACCTGCTGGTCCTCGCGGGGGTCACGGGTGTCCCGTACGTGACGGCTTCGGGTGAGCCGCTCATCCGCTTCCGCGGTCGTTACCTGCCGCCAGGCTCTACCGCCTCGTCCGCCGAGGAGCCGCATGCCCGGCTTTGACAGACACCAGCGTCCCGCACATCGCCCGGGTCTACGACTACTGGCTCGGCGGCAAGGACAATTTCGCCGCCGACCGGGAACTCGGCGAGCGGACCCTGCAGGCGTACCCGAACCTGGCGCTCTCGGTCCGCGCCAACCGCGCCTGACGCTGCGCGATCGGACCGGCGTGGCACGCCTGTTCGCCGGGCTCGGCCTGATTGACCCTGGCCTGGTCCTGGTGCCCGAGTGGCGGCCGGACAGCGACCACGCGGCGGCCAGCCCCGCGGTGCTCTGGGGCGGCGTCGCCCGCAAGGCCTAGCGGGTCACGGCCCCGCCGCGCCCGCGGCTGGGCCCGCCGCGCCTGCGGCTAGGGCACCTTCGGTGCCCTAGGTGACTCCGCCCGCGACCAGGCGGCCCGCCTGCCAGACGGCGGCGATCTGCGGGACGCCGGGACGGTAGGCCAGGTAGGCGTGCGACGGCGCGTCCAATAGCACCAGGTCGGCCCGGGCGCCGACGCCGAGGTGGCCGATGTCGGTCCGGCGGAGCGCCCGGGCGCCGCCCGCGGTGGCGGACCAGACCGCCTCCTCGGTGGTCATCCACATCTCGCGCACCGCCAGTGCGATGCAGAACGGCATGCTGCTGGTGAACGAGGACCCCGGGTTGCAGTCGGTGGCCAGGGCCACGGTGGCGCCCGCGTCGAGCAGCCGGCGCGCGTCGGGGAACGGCTGCCTGCAGCCGAACTCCGCCCCGGGCAGCAGGGTCGCGACCACTGGCGTCGAGGTCAGGGCGTCGACGTCGGCGTCGGTCAGGAACGTGCAGTGGTCGGCTGAGGCGGCGCCCGCCTCGGCCGCCACCCGGACACCGGGGCCCGGTCCGAGCTGGTTGGCGTGCACGCGGGCGAGCAGGCCCGCGGCCCGGCCCGCCGCGAGCACCGCGGCGGCTTCGTCCGCGCCGAACGCCCCGTCCTCGCAGAACACATCGACCCAGCGGGCCGACGGCGCGCAGGCGTCCAGCATCGGGCCGCATACCAGGTCGACGTAGGCGGCTGGGTCGGCGGCGAACTCGGGCGGCACGACGTGGGCGCCGAGGTAGGTGGTCTCGGGGGTGACCTCGGCGGCCAGCGCCAGTCCGCGCGCCTCGTCCGGCACGGTGAGCCCGTACCCGGATTTGCATTCGAACGTGGTCGTGCCCTGGCCGAGCATCTCGGCCGCCAGCCGCCGCAGGTTCGCGCGCAGCACTGCGTCGGAGGCGGCGCGGGTCGCCTCGACCGTGACCAGGATGCCGCCGGCCCGGTACGGCCGGCCCGCCATCCGGGCGGAGAACTCCGCGCTGCGCTCCCCGGCGAAGACCAGGTGCGCGTGCGAGTCGGCGAAACCGGGCAGCACGGCGCGCCCGGCCGCGTCCACCACCGCGTCGGCGGCGGGCGCGCGCGCCGCGGGGCCGGTCCACGCCACTCTGCCGTCGGCGATGACCAGCGCCGCGTCGGTCACCGCGGCGAAGGCACCCTGATCGCCGTCGTTGGTGACCAGCTCACCGATCCCGGTGATCAGCGTGCTTCCCTGATCGGACATGGCACCAGCTTCCACTAGCTGGGACTCTGTTGGCCAGCACTGGGTTGGCCAGCACTGGCCAGCAGGATGGCGCGGATATCGTCGCCGGTCGGCGGGCGCGGGGTGTTGGCCAGCACCTCGTCGTCCAAAGCGTCGGCGGCGATCTGCCCGAAGTCGGCCTCGGTGATGCCGAAGTCGCCGATCAGCTGGTTCAGCCCGACCTCATCCCGCAGCGCCGTGACGGCGTCGATGGCGGCCGCCGCGTTGCGCCTGGCGTCCGCGTGGGTGTCGCCGACGCCTAGGGCAAAGGCGACGTCGGCCATCCGTTCGGTATAGACCATCAGGTTGAAACGGAGCACATCGGGCAGCAGCATGGCCAGCGCCACGCCGGGCGCGATGTTCCACCGGCCGCCGAGCGAGTGGCCGACGGCGTGGCAGAGGCCAAGGCCCGTGTTGGCCGTCGCGACACCCGCCAGGTGCGCGGCGAGCAGCATCTGCGACCGGGCCGCCAGGTCGGCGCCGTCCGCGTAGGCGCGCGGCAGGCTGGCCGCGATCATCCGGATCACCTGCAGCGCGATCCCGTCCGACCACGGGTTGGGCCGCGCCGACAGGTAGGACTCCAGCGCGCAGGTCAGGGCTTCGATGCCGGCGGCGGCGGTCACGGCCGGCGGGAGGCCCACGGTCAGGGCCGGGTCGAGGATCGCAGCGGCCGGCATCGAACTATCGTGGCCCACGTAGAACCTGCGGTGCGCCTCCGGATCGGTGACCAGGCCGAAGGCGTTGGTCTCGGCGCCCGTCCCCGCCGTGGTCGGCACCGCCACGATCGGCAGCGCGGGCACCGCGACGTCGCCGCGGTAGTCCAGGTCGCGGCCGCGCTGCGGGTTGACCGCGGCGATCGCGATCCCCTTGGCCACGTCGATCAGCGACCCGCCGCCCACCGCCACCAGCGCGACTCGCGAGGCCGGGGTGCGGCTCACGGGCGCCGAGGTGAGAGAGGTGGCGGAAGGGGTGCTGGACCCGGCGCGGCCGGTGAACGGCGCGGAGGCCTTGAGCATGGCGGTCACGGCGGCGGCGGACGCCGATGCCGACGCGGCGGCAGCCGCTTCGGCCGTGGATTCCGCGACGGCATCGGCGCCGGCGGCGAGGTCGTCGGTGGTCGGATTCGGGTGCACGCCGGAGAACAGACGGGCCGGCAGGCCGTCGTCAGCCAGCACGGCCATGACCGTCGCGATCACCGGCGTCGCGGCGAGCGCGGCCTCGGTCACCACGACCACCTGGTCCGCGCCGGTGGCGCGGACCACGGCGGGCAGCTGGCCGACGGCGCCCACCCCGAAGTGCGCGGCCGGCTTAGGCGCTATCACAAACCCGTCTACGGACATATGCGACTCCTGCAAAGGTGACTCCGAGGATCGCACCTGGCCATGCTAGCCGCAGGTTGGAGCAGGTCAAGCGGCCGGGGTGAGGTCACCCAGGGTGACCAGCTCGACCAGTGGTTCCAGGTCGGCCGGCAGCGTGCCGTCGGCCTGGGTGAACGGGACGAGCTCCCTGATCATCCGGTAGGCGCGGCCGGTGCCCAGACCGAGCTCGCCCCGTCCGCCTGGCCCATTGAGCGCGCGCAGGTCGATGGCCTGGGCCGCGACCACGAACTCGATCGCCGCCACCCGGGCGCACAGCTGGATCATGTCGGCCAGCCGGCGCGCCGAAAGCGGCGCCATCGTGGCCCGGTCCTCGATGCCTCGCCCTTCACCGAGCTGGCCAGCTCGTAGGAGACCGGGTGGGCCAGCGTGCGGGCCTCTACGGTGATGGCCTGCCCGGCCACGGCCAGTTCGGACAGCGCGTCGTCGGGCGAGCCTGGTCTGCTCGATGACCGGGTGCAGGCAGGTCAGGTTGGCGCCGAACGCCTCCAGGTCCAGGGCGCCCGCCACGGTACGCGCCTGGCGCATGGCGGCGATGGCCGCGGGCGCCAGGGCAACGGCCTCGCCATGCCGGGCGGCCGCGACGACCTGCGTAACAGTCAGGTCACTTCCATTCAGCATGATCGTCATTAATTGCTCCCCCATCTATAACTGAGCTAGACTTTGCCGCCCGAGGGCGTTCCATGTGAGGCGGCCCAGTTTTCGTGAGGCGGTCCAGCATCAAGGAGGCCAGCGATGGCAACGTTCCTTCTGAAGCGCCTCGGGTTCATGATCCTCACGTTGTGGCTTCTCAGCCTGCTCATATTCTTCGCAGGTCAGATTCTCCCAGGTGATCCTGGTCGCGCGATCCTCGGGCCGTTCGCGGCGAAAAGCTCGGTACAGGTCCTCGACCAGCAACTCGGGGTTAACCGGCCGCTGATCACCCGGTACATGAGCTGGATCGGCGGGCTGCTGCACGGGAATCTGGGTATGTCTTACTCCTACCGGACCGCGGTCGAGCCTTTCATCCGGGCGGCCCTGATCAATTCGGTCAAGCTTGCCGTGCTCGCATTCGTGATCGTGGTGCCACTCGGCATTATCGGCGGCGTGATCGCCGCGCTTTACGCGGGCCGCGGCACGGACCGGATTATTTCGGTAACCGGACTTTCCCTCTCTAGTGTGCCCGAGTTCGTGTCCGGCATCGTGCTCATCGTGGTGTTCGGCGTCGAGCTGAAGTGGCTGCCGGTCACCGCCTCGGCCGGGGCGGGCGCCTCGCCCCTGAACCAGCTCAGGCATCTCATTTTGCCGGCTATTCCGCTCGTTTTTGTACTCTTCGGATACATTGCCCGTATGGCCAGGGCGGGGACCATCGAGGCGCTGAACTCCGACTACACGCGTACCGCGGTGCTGAAGGGGTTGCCGCGAGCCACCGTGATCCGCCGGCACGTCCTGCGGAACTCGCTGCTGCCGACCATCACCGTGATCGCGACCCAGACCGGGTACCTGATCGGCGGGCTGGTCGTGGTGGAGACGCTCTTCAACTACCAGGGCCTCGGGAACCTGATCTACAAGGCCGCGGTGGCCAAGGACTTCCCGATGCTGGAAGCCGGGGTCCTGGTCATCGGCGTGGTCTACGTGCTGGCCACGCTGGCTGCGGATCTGCTGCTGACTTGGCTCAACCCGCGGCTACGCATCGGGGGCACGGAATGAGCGGCCACCTGCCGCAGCCGGCGGATCCGGGCGTCCCGTCGCCGGCTGATCCGGTTGCGCCTCTCGATCGTACGGGTGGGTATCTCGGGCCGGCCGGACAGGCAGCGGTGGCGGCCGCGAGCCGGGCCACGCCGGCCAGGTGGCGACTGCTGCTGCACAGGCCGACGTTCTTCGTCGGCGCGGGCATCTTGCTGTTCTGGGTCGTCTGCGCCGTGTTCGGGCACTTGATCGCGCCCTACAACCCGCTCGCGCAGGCCTTGCTCGTCAATAACGCCGCCCCGTCGGGGGCGCACTGGTTCGGCACCGACCCGCTCGGCCGGGACGTGCTGTCCCGGGTCATCACCGGCGCCAGGGACATCCTGATCATCACCCCGCTGGCCACCGTGCTCGGTACCATCCTCGGCACCGCCCTCGGCCTGGCCATGGGCTACCTCGGCGGAGCCTTCGACCAGGTGATCTCGCGGATCGTGGAGGCCTTCCTCGCGCTGCCCTTCGTGATCATCGCGTTCCTGTTCGTCGTCGCCATCGGCCCGTCCGTAGCGGGGATTACCATCATCATCGGCCTGGTGTTCACACCGCTGATCGCGCGCACGGTCCGGGCGGCGGTGCTGGTCGAGCGGCATCAGGATTATGTGTCCGGTTCCCGGCTGCTCGGCGAGAGACCGGTCCGGGTCATGTTCGCCGAGATCCTGCCCAACGTCATGCCCACCATCGTGGTCGAGTTCACGGTCCGGCTGAGCTACGCGGTCTTCGCGGTGGCCACGCTGTCCTTCCTCGGCTTCGGCATACAACCGCCCACCCCCGACTGGGGCGCAGACATCTCGGCCAACTACATCGGCCTGGTGTCCGGCTACTGGTGGCAGACGCTGTTCCCGGCGCTCGCCCTCGCCTCGCTGGTGGTCGCGGTCAGCCTCATCGCGGACTCGATTGAGCAGGTGCTCAGCGCATGACCACCGACCCGGCCGCTACTGCTCCGGCGTCAGCCGACCCGGCGCTGGCCCTGTCCGTGTCGAACCTGGACGTCACCTACCGGGTACGCGACCAGGACCGCCTTGCGGTGCGCGACGTGTCGTTCTCGATCGGGCGCGGCGAGTCTTACGGGCTGGTGGGCGAGTCCGGGTCCGGCAAGTCCACGGTCGCGCTCGCGCTGGTGCGCTACCTGCCCAGCAACGGCCGGGTGAGCGGCGGGACGATCAGCATCAACGGGCTGGACCCGCTGTCGATGGACAGGGCAGCGCTCCGCGACCTGCGGGCCCGCACCGTCTCGATGGTGTACCAGGAGCCGGTGCAGGCGCTCAATCCTTCGCTTCGGGTGGGACAGCAGATCGCCGAGGTGTTCGAGATCGCCGGCGCCTCCGGGGACGAGGCGGCGCAGTCGGCCGAGGAGATGCTGCGCAAGGTGCAGATCTCGGACCCAGGCCGGGTCATGCAGCGGTACCCGCACCAGCTGTCCGGCGGGATGGCGCAGCGGGCGGTCATCGCGATGGCGCTGGCCGCCTCGCCGTCGCTGCTGATCCTGGACGAGCCGACTACGGCGCTCGACGCGACCGTGGAAGCCGAAGTGCTCGACCTGGTCGCGGCGCTGCGCCAGGAGTTCGACACGTCGGTGTTGTTCATCAGCCACAACCTGGCGGTGATCGCCAAGATGTGCGACCGGGTCGGGGTGCTTTACGCGGGCGAGCTGGTCGAGGAAGGCCACGCCCGCCAGGTCTTCGACGACCCGCGGCACCCGTACACGGTCGGGCTGCTGCGCTGCATCCCGCGGCGCGGGCAGCGCAAGGACCGCGACCGGCTGGACACCATCCCCGGCTTCCTGCCGGCGCCCGGTCACACCATGACCGGTTGCATCTTCGCCCCTCGGTGCGCGCTCGCCCAGGACCGTTGCCGCGAGTCCGAGCCGCCGTTCTTCGACGTCGGCGACCTGCGGACCTCGCGCTGCTTTTTCCACGAGCTGGCCCCGGGGCTGCCCCGCGCCACGCCGGCCTCGGTCACCGCGCTCGCGGGCAACGGGAGCGGCGGGCCGCTGGTGGTCGTCGAGGGACTGTCGAAGACCTTCGCGGGCGGCGTCCAGGCCCTGGCCGGCGTCGACCTGTCCGTCCACCGGGGCGAGACGCTCGGGCTGGTGGGCGAGTCAGGCAGCGGCAAGACCACGCTGGCGCGCGTCCTGCTCGGACTCATCGCGCCGGACCAGGGCTCGGTCGTCACCTTGCACGGCACCCCGCTCAGCCCGGAGGCGCGGCGGCGGCCGCGGGAGACCCTGCGCGCGCTGCAGATCGTGTTCCAGAACCCGGACTCGGCACTCAACCGCCGACACTCGGTGCGCAGCCTGATCAGCCGCCCGCTGACCCGGCTGGCCGGGCTGTCCGGGACGGCGCTGCGCGACCGGCTGGCCGAGCTGATCGCCTCGGTCCGGCTGGAGGACCGGCACCTGCCGCTGCGCCCGAGCCAGCTCTCTGGCGGGCTCAAGCAGCGGGTCGCGATCGCGCGCGCCTTCGGCGCCGGGCCCGAAGTGGTGGTCTGCGACGAACCGACCTCAGCGCTCGACGTCTCGGTCCAGGCGGCCATCCTCAACCTGCTGGCCGATCTGCAGACCACCGAGCAGGCCACCTACCTGTTCATCTCGCATGACCTTGGTCTGGTCAGGTACCTATCGGACCGCATCGTGGTGCTGTACCTCGGGCGGGTGTTGGAGATCGGGCCGGCCGAGACGGTCTTCGCGGGACCGCACCATCCCTACACCGAGGCGCTGTTCTCCGCCGTGCCGTCGCTCGACGGCCAGCGTCCGGCCCGGATCAGGCTGACCGGTGAGATCCCGTCCGCGGCCGACCCGCCGAGCGGCTGCGTGTTCCACACCCGCTGCCCTCGCCGACTGCCGACCGGCCTATGCGAATCCACCGAACCGCCGCTGCTCGAAGAAGAGTCGGGGCACCTGATCCGATGTCATATCCCGCTTGCCGAACTGCGAAATATCCAACGCAACGAATCCGCCCCATCTCAGGGAGGCTCCCCATGACCAGGAATATCGATCACCGCCGGCTCGGGCACCTGCGCCAGGGCCAGGGTGAGATCGCTAATCACATCATCGACGAGTTCGCCGCGGGACGGCTCTCCCGCCGCGACTTCATCCGCCGCGGCACCGTCGTCGGCATATCGGTACCGCTGCTCGGCAGCATCGTCGCCGCCTGCAGCAGCAGTTCCTCGAGCTCGGCTGCGCCGGGCACGTCGAGCTCGTCGAGTGCGGCCGCCGGCGCGGCCGGCGCGGTGATCAAGGCCGGCATCACCACGCCGACCGGGGCGATCAACCCGGTGACCGTCCCCGACCAGGGCGGGCTCGACATGCTCGCGCAGACCGGCGAGTACCTCTGCCTCTCCGGCCAGACCCTGAACCTGACGCCGGTGCTCGCGACGAGCTGGACGCCTAACTCCACCGCCGACGTCTGGACGTTCAAGATCCGGCAGGGCGTCAAGTTCCACAACGGCGCCCCGCTCACCGCCGACGACGTGGTGTACACATTCCAGCTGCACACGACCACGAAGAACGGGTCGAACTCGCTGTCCGCGTTGCCCAACACCGTGCTAAAACCGTCCGGCGTGGTGAAGGTCGACGACTACACGGTTGCCTTCCACCTGGAGGCTCCCAACGGGAACTTCCCGTATCTGGTGTCCTCCGACAACTACAACGTGATCATCCTGCCGAAAGGCTACAACCCGGCCAGCTGGCAGAGCTCGTTCATCGGGACGGGGCCGTTCGTGCTCGGCTCGTACACGCCGAAGGTCGGGGCGACGTTCACCCGCAATGAGCAGTACTGGGGCAAGAAAGCGCTCCCCTCGCAGACCCAGTTCACCTTCTACGACACCCCGTCTCCTTCGATCCTCGCGCTGACTGCCGGGACGATCGACGTGGTCGGGCAGTTCTCCGTGTCCGGCGGCCAGGCGCTGCTCAACGGCGGCTACAACATCATCAAGCTGAAGTCCAGTGCGCACCGCGAGCTGTCGATGCGCAACGACCAGGCCCCGTTCACCGACCCGCGGGTGCGCCAGGCGATCGCGCTCACGCTCAACCGCCCCGCGATCGTCACCGCGCTCTTCAAGGGCTTCGCCGACGTCGGCAACGACAGCCCGTTCGCGCCCGTCTACCCGTCGACGAACACCAGCGTCGCCCAGCGCACGCAGAACATCAGCCAGGCCAAGTCCCTGCTCGCGGCGGCCGGGCACCCCTCGGGGTTCAGCACCCAGCTGGTCACCGAGATAGCCCAGGAGATCCCCGAGTACGCCCAGATCGTGGTGCAATCCGCGGCGGCCATCGGCGTGAAGATCAACCTGAAGGTGGAGCCCTCGACGCATACTACGGGAAGGGCACGTTCGGGAACTCCGACTGGCTGGATGCCACGATGAGCCTGGTCGACTACGGGCACCGCGGCGTGCCGAACGTGTTTCTGGGCGCGCCGCTGGAGACGATTAACGCGACGACGGGCAGCGGCGCATGGAACGCCGCCCACTTCAACAACTCGCAGTACAACAAGCTGGTCGCGCAGTACACCGCCGCCTCCGACCTGTCCACCCAGCGCAGCCTGGCCGGGCAGATCGAGACGCTGCTGCTGGCCCAGACGCCAATCATCTTCGGGTACTTCTACAATTACCTGACGGCGACGGCGAAGAACGTGACCGGTGTCTACCCGACCGCGATCGGGCACTTGTTCCTGTACAACGCGGCCAAGAGCTAGGCCTGTTACGCCCGGTGCGGCGTGCCGTCCGCGGCGTACCGCACCGGGCACGCGCCGTGCGGGACGCTGGAGAATTTGCGCTGGCCTGGAGTGCGACGGCGCGGAGAGGAAATGCAGCCCCGATGGCAACTGA
>CAWDBS010000054.1:0-36093 GCA_963800415.1 uncultured Actinomycetes bacterium | reverse complement strand
GGTGGTTTCCTCGCGGTGGCGGCGTCTGAGTTCGGCGAGCTGGGCGGTCAGGGTGCGTACCACGCTGGCGGGAAGGTCCTGGCCGGGGAGGGCGGCGGGAGCGGGCTGTGGCCGGGGCGGCGGCGCGGAGCGGTGGTGCTCGATCCGGGTGCGGATCGCGGTGTTGCGGTAGAGGAAGTCCAGGGAGACCCCGGCGCGGGCGGCCAGGCCGCGGAAGGTGACCGGCTCGCCGGCCTTGATCATCGCGGTGAGCGCGGCTTCGGCCCGCGCGGTGGCGGCCGCGGTGCGCGCGGCGGTGGCTTTTTGCAGGTTGGGGAGGTTACCGGGCATCGCGGCCTTCCTGGCGGGTGATCGCGGCGTCGGTGCGGGCCGGGACGCCGGCGCCGCGGATGGCGCCGGGCTGGCCGTGCGCGGCTGTTTCCGGCCTGGCGTCCAGGGTGGTGATGATGGCGTCCAGGGCGGCGGCTTCGCGCTGGCGGCCCTCCAGCCACACGTTGCCCGGCGTCATCGGGGCGCCGGTCCGGGCGGTGAAGGCGGCCTGGCGGGTGTCGATGAGGGCGAGGGTGCGGTCTTTCTGGGCGCGCAGTTCGGGCAGGAAGGTCGCGTCGGTGGCGAACTTGTCGCAGGTCAGGCAGGCGTTGCCCCGGTCGCAGGACTGGCGGGGCGGCAGCAGGCACCAGCCGTTGGGCAAGACCCGGTCGGTCCGCTGGTCCAGTTGCAGCATGTCGTAGAGGTCGCGGGCGCCGATCTGGAGGTCACGGCCGTCGGCGGTCAGCTTGCGGTAGCGCAGGAACTCGGCTTCGTGGGTTTCGGCCAGGGTCTGGGCGTAATGCATGGTCATCGCGGGCGAGAGATGCCCCAGGTAGCGCTGCACGACGTGGATCGGGACGCCGGCATTCAGCAAGCTGGTGGCCTTGGTGTGCCGGAACCGGTGGGTCCGCCGGAAATCGACCAGCCGTCCGGCGCTGTCGCGGATATCCAGCCGCCGGGCCAGCTCGGTGAGCGCCTTGTGCAGGGTCGCCGCCACGTAGGGCCGGTCGGCGTTGCGGTTGAACAGCAGGCCCAGGAACAGGTAGCGGGGACGCGCGCCCGGCGCGGCACGTTCGTCCAGCCAGGTGGCGGCCCATTCCTGCTGCGCCCGGATGATCGCGACGATCTCCGCGTCGACCAGGATGGTGTCCGGCGCGCCGTCGATCTTGGTCTGCTGGTAGCGGAGCCGGGCGGTCATCGCGCCGGGCTCGGGGGCGGCCTGCGGGCTGGGGGCCAGCGGCAGCAGCGGGTCCGCGTCCAGCATGAGGATCTCGCTGATCCGGCGGCCCAGCCTTGCCTGCAGCATCATGATCCGCATCGCCTGCGGGTCATCCAGGCCGCCATCACCGGCCTTCTCTCCGAGCAGGCCGATCCCGGCCATGATCTTCGCCATCGCGGTGTCGTCGATGATGTCCAGGGCCGGGTCGCGCCGGGCGGGGCGGGGAAGTTCCCGGTTCCGGTAGAACCCGGCGTGCCCGGCTCCCAGCCCGGCCCATCCGGGCTCGCCGGTGGCCGCCGCGGCCGCGTCCTTGTGGTCGTGCATGAACAGGTAGAACTGCTCGACGTGGACCAGGACCGTCTTGGCGTGCGCCGCCGAGACCGGCTGCCCGGCGGTGGGGCCGCGGCTGGCCCGGCTGGCCCGCACGTGGCCGAGGAAGTCCAGCATCAGCTGGCGCACCCCGGCCGGGTCGGCGGCCAGCCGGGGCTCGCTGATGCCCCGCCCGGCCAGGAACGCATCCAGCACGGTCAGCGCGAACACCCGCTGATTAAGCGTCGACCAGCGCAGCAGCCCGGTTTCCAGCGCGACCTTGCCGTGCCACTGCGCGGCGCGGTGCAGCCACGGCGCGGCGATGCGGTGGAAGTGGATGGCCTGGCGTCCCAGCGGCTCGTGCTGGCGCACCGGGACACGGGGATCCTCCACCGGATGCCATGATTCCCGCTGCCACCACGGGCGAGTGTCGTAGGCCAGGTCCAGCAGCCACACGAACCGCAGCAGGACCTGCCGCATCTGCGTGACCGAGGACGGGGCCGGGAGCTTTCCCCGCCGCCGGTGCACGGCCAGCGGGATCTGCTGCAGCCAGGTGCGCGCGGGCAGGTCCATCAGCGAGCGCAGCGCCCCCGCCCCGTCGGCGGCGGTGATCTCGGTAAGCCGGCGCACCAGCATGACGGTGCCGGGCATCTGGACCCTGCCGCCCAGCTCGATGATCCGGAACATGCACCAGGTCACCTCCTGGCGCATCGGGCCGGGAAGAGCACTGACATCGACCACTTCACGTGACCTGCCGCCCTCGGCAAAGCCGCCCCGGTAGCGGTCAGGAACCGTGTCAGCCGACAGGCGGGACAGCCGCATCTCCGGCGGCACCGACGCCCACAGGCGGCCCAGGACCGCCGCGTCATACCCGCAGCCGGCCGCTTCCCAGCAGTCCATCAGCTCCTCCGCGCTGATCCCGTTCACCGGCACCGCCCGGCCTGCTCGCCGCCCGCCGCCACGGCCCGCCATCCGGCGGTGAACGCCCGCCATTCCGCGACCGACCGCATGTCGGCGTCCTCGGTCACGTGCGCATACAGCTCCAGCGTGGTCTGCACGTCGGCGTGGCCCAATCGGCGCGACACCACGTGGACCGGCACCCCGGCCAGCAGCAAGGCGGTGGCATGCGAATGCCGCATCCAGTGCGGGGTCCAGGCCGCCGGGACCTGCCCGGCCAGGTCCCGGCGCAGCCGCCCGACCAGGTCATAGACGCTTTCGGGGCGCCACGGCGCGAACCGGGTGCCGCCCGCCAGGTTCACGAAGACCGGCGCGGCGTCCAGGTCCGGCACCGCCAGGTCGGCGCCCGCCTCGCACAGCTGCCACAGGTACTCCCCGTAGAGCCGGTCCAGCTCATCGGAGATGAACACCCGCCGGAAGGTCCCGCCCTTGACCCGGACCCCGTGCGGATGCTCGCGGGGAACCACCTCGATGAACGGGGTGTCGCCGCGGCCGGTGCGCCAGTCGCGGTGCTGCAACCCCAGCGCCTCTCCCAGGCGAAGGCCGGCCTCGGCAAGAAGCGACCACAGCAGCCGGTCCCGGACCTGGCCCGTCCACCGCCCGCTCGCCGCGTCGAACCGCGCGCACGCATCGCAGATCGCCTCGATCTGCCCCGGCGTGAGCACCGGCGGCGGCACGTGCCGGGAGGCGCGCACCCGGATCACCGGCCGCTGACGGCCCCTCGTGCGGGCCACGTGCTCCAGCATCGGCTTATAGGCCGCCCGCCCGCCGTGCACCACCCGCACCAGGTCCCCGCCGAGCGCGACGCCGTTCAGCTCGTGGAACCGGTAACAGGAGGTCACCGCCCGCAGCCGGATGCTGATCGTCGACTCGGCGAACCTCGCGGGCCGCGGCTCGATCGTGATCACCTGCGGGCCGTCCCCGCTGCGCAGCCAGGACAGGAACCCGCCCACGTCGGCCAGGGTCAGCGCATCCCACGCCAGGCCGAACACCGCAAGGTAGGTCCACCACAACGCCAGAGCCCGGGCATAGGACTTCACCGTGTTCGGCGACGTGCCCTGCACCCGCAGGTACTCCAGGAACTCCTCCGCCGGCCCCACCACGCCATGGCCCGGGCCGAGCACCGTCCAGGTCGCCGCGCCGCCAGGCAGTACCACCCGTTGCGTCCGGCACCTCTGATCTGATACTGTCACACCCGTAACATAGTGGCTGCGGATAACCCGGCCGCGACGGACACGCCTGCCACCCAGAACTTCTCTCACCCGCCGTGGCAGACGGCCTCCAGGCGACCCCGGATTACGTCCGATTACTGGCGCATCTGGTATTACCTGGCCGAGGCGGCCGGGGTAGAGGTGTGGCTGGACGGCGCCCGCGACGTCAAGCACCTGCCCGGGCGGGGCAAAAGCGACACGGCCGGCTGCGTGTGGCTGTGCAAGCTGAACGAGCGGGGGATGCTGCGCCGGTCGTTCGTGCCGCCGCAGCCGGTGCGGGACCTGCGGGCGCTGACCCGGACCCGGGCCCGGCTGGCGCAGGACCAGGCCCGGCACCAGGCCCGGGTGGAGAAGATCCTGGAGGACGCGCTGCTGAAGATCTCGGTGGTGATCTCGGACCTGTTCGGTGCCAGCGGCCGCCGGTTCCTCGATGCCCTGGTCGCCGGGGAGCGCTCCCCGGCCGCGCTGGCCGCGCTGGGAGACGAGCGGCTCAGGGCCACCCGCGCCGAGCTCGCCGAGGCCCTGACCGGGCGGTTCCGTGACATCCATGCCTTCGAGATCGCGGTGCACCTGCGGCTGATCGACGCGATCAACGCCGAGATCACCTTGCTGGACGAGCAGATCGAGCAGCAGCTGGCACTGGTTCCCGGCACCGCGCCGGCCTGCTCCGCGTGCGGGCTGGCCGGCGGCGGCCACGCCCCCGACTGCGACGACCTGGGCATCCTCCTGCTCGGGCTCGCTGACCGGCTGGACGAGGTCACCGGAATCGGCGCCGTCAACGGCCGGGCCATCCTCGCCGAGCTCGGCACCGACCCCGCCCAGTTCCCCACGCCCGGCCACGCCGCCGGGTGGGCGCGGCTGACGCCCCGCAGCCAGCAGTCCGGGGAAACCGCGAAACCCGGCCGCACCGGCAAAGGCAACCGGTACATGCGCGGCGCGCTCGGGCAGGCCGTGATGACCGCGGCCAGGACCGATACCCGGCTCGGCGCGATGTACCGGCGGATCGCCCGCAAGCGCGGCAAGCAGAAGGCCATCGTCGCGGTCTCCCGCGTCATCTGCGAGATCGCCTGGATCCTCATCTGCGACCCCTCAGCCCGCTACCAAGAACTCGGCCCGGACTACTGCCAGCCGCTCAGCCCCGCCCGCCAGACACGGGCGAAGATCCGCGAGATCGAGCGCCTCAACCCCGGCAAGAAAGTCATCCTCGCTGACGCCGGCGCGGCAGCCTGACCACCAAGCGCAGCGTAACCACGCCATCACCCGCTACATCCCGGAGTGACACGCCACCCAACGTAATCTACGCAGGTAACCCGCGACCCTCGCAGCCGCGCTGCCGAGGTCGGCTGGTTGCTGCCCTCAAGGTGGGGGAAGTTTCCGGTCAGGGGTGATGCCGATCCCGCCGGCGATGAACAGGTAACGGGGCGAGGCGGCCAGCCCGAAGTTGTTCCGCGGGCCGCGGACCCGGACCGTGTTGCCGGCTCGCAGTTGGTCATGGACGAAGCGGGAGCCGCCGCCGCCCGCCGCGTCCCGCAGGACGCCCAGCCGCCACAGGTGATGGTCGGCCGGGTCGCCGCAGAGCGAGTACTGGCGGGTCGGCGACCCGTCCAGGATCAGGTCGACGTGCGCGCCCGGCCACCACGGGGGTAGCGGGCTATCGGCAATCTGCCGCAGGGTCAGGGCGACCACACCGTCCGCGACCTCCTGCTTGCTCTCCACCCGGACGTCAGCCTCGAACTCGCGGGTGACGACGGTGACGCTGGTGGTTTGGTGCTGCACGGTTTCCACGTGCGGGTGGTGCTCATGCTCGGCGACGGCAGGGAACGCCAGGTGCAGGTGGTCCCAGACGTACATGTTCGGCGTGGTCCGGTAGCGCTCCGGCGGCGCGGCGATGGTGTAGTCGCCGAGGACGGGCAGCGCCTCCTCCAGGGCGACCTTCGCCTCGAGCCGGGCCAGCGGCGCACCGAGGCAGCCGTGCATGCCCTCGCCGAACCCGAGGTGGCGGAACCGGCCGCGGGTCACGTCGAACCGGTCCGGATCGGTGAAGCGGCGCTCGTCGCGGTTCGCGGCGCCGTAGACCAGTACCACCCGGCCGCCGGCCGGGATGGTCACCCCGTGCAGGGTTACCTCGCGGCTAGTCGTGCGGCCGACCAGCTGCAGCGGGGTAGCGAGCCGGATCGCCTCCTCCACGGCGTCCGGGATGAGCGCCGGATTCTCCCGCAGCAGCGCTCGCTGATCCGGGTTCTCGGCGAGCAGCTTGAACAGCGTCCCGGTGAGCCCGGCGGTGCTCTCCACCCCGCCGAGGAACAGCACCATCATCAGGCCGAGGACCTCCGAGGCCGGCCCGAAGTCCTGCTCGGCGAACGGTACCCCGTCGATCTCTGCGGTGACGATGTGGGTCACCAGGTCGTTGCGCGGGCGGGCACGCCGCTCGTGCAGCAAGTCCACGAAGTAGCTCTGGATGCCGGCGGTGGCGGCTTTGGCCACCGGGGTGAGCCGGGCGTCGTCCGGTTTGCGGTCCTTGAGTTCGTGCACCCACCGCTCCAGCTGCCCGCGGCCCTCCTGCCGGGCGGTGGGCAGGCCGAGCAGGTCGAAAAACACCTCGTTGGGCATCGGCCAGGCCAGTTCCTGGGCCAGGTCCACGGTGCCGCGGTGCCGCCAGGCGTCGACGAGGCCGCGCACCACCGCGCGGACCGCGTTCTCCCGCTCGGCGATGCGGTTGGGCAGCAGCTGCGGCTGGATCATCCGGCGGATCTGGTCGTGACGCGGGTTGTCGATGTCCGGTAGGAACCCGGGGCCGCTCTGGTCCTTGGCGGTGTCGTCGATGTCGATGCCCTCGTAGCTGAGGAACGTCTGCGGGTCCGTCGCGGCCGCCCGCACGTCCTCGAACCGGGATAGCGCCCACCAGTTCCACTTCTCGCTGTGGAACACCGGCGCCTCGTCACGCATCCAGCGGTACACCGGGAACGGGTCGGCCTGGAACTCCCGGCTAAACGGGTCGTACTCCATGACCCGTGACGTGCTACCGCTCATGCTGACCCGTGACGTGCTCCCGCTCATGCTCGACCTCCGCAAGGCCGCCCGGACCCCCGCTTGTTGGACGATCGTTGGAAATAATAGATCGTTCCAAAAATAGACAGAATCCCCGAGACGGCGCCTTCTGTCAAGACCTGGCTGGTAAATCCGCCTAGCGGCCAAGTTACACACTCGATCCGAAGGCCTGGACTATGCTACGAGCGCAGTAGATCGTTCCATTACGCTGCAGGAGGTCCCCGATGCCGTCTAACGGCGAGCAGCCCGGCTCCCGGCCGACCATCCGTGATGTAGCCGAACGGGCCGGTGTCTCCAAATCCCTGGTCTCACTCGTCCTGCAGGGTTCGCCGAAGGTCAGCGCCGACCGGTGGGCGGCCGTGGACCGCGCCATCGCCGAGCTGGGCTACCGTCCCAACGCCGCGGCCCGCACCCTGCGCGAGGGACGCAGCCGGGCGATCGGGGTGCTCCTCAACGACGTCCGCCACCCCTGGTTCGTCGACCTGCTCGACGGCCTGATCTCCGTCTTGGAGGCCGACGGAAGGCACCTGGTGCTCAGCGGCGGCGGCCGGCTGGACCGGCGCATGGACGACTCGGTGCTGCGCGGCTTCCTCGAGCTCGAGGCTGACGGTTTCATCCTGGCCGGCACTCAGGCGAACTCGCCGGTTATCGCCGAGATCGCCAACGTCGTCCCCACGATCACGGTGGGCTGGCGCGACATCGACCTGCCGCGGGTGGATACGGTCGCGAACGACGACTTGCTCGGCGCGACGCTGGCGACCCGCCACCTGATCGAGCTCGGCCACCGCCGGATCGCCCATATCTCCGGGCGCGTGTCCGGGACCAGCAATGTCATCGGAAGGCTGCGGCAGCAGGGTTACGAGGACACCATGCGGGACGCCGGGTTGGCCGAGCACATCAGGGTCGAGTCCGGGGACTTCACCGAGGACGCCGGATACCGTGCCACCGTGCGCCTGCTCAACAGCAGCCAGCCGCCGACCGCGATTTTCGCCGTCGATGACCTGACTTGCCTCGGCGCGCAGTCGGCCGCCTCGGAGATGAACGTCGGCGTGCCGGGTCGGCTCTCGCTCGTCGGCTACGACAACTCCTACCTGTCCCGGCTGCGGTCGATCTGGCTCACCAGCGTCGACAGCGCCGGCTTCGACGCCGGGCGGCTCGCCGCCCGCACCCTACTGGCCCGGGTGGCCGACCCGTCCCGCCCCGCCGAACTCCACCTCCTGTCCCCGACCCTCCAGGTCCGCGGTTCCACCGCGTCGCCGCCGGCCTGCTGACTTAGCTTCCGCCCGCCGAGGTGCTCGCCGCGGACCAGCGGATCACCGCGCGGGCCCGGCAGCTCAAGGCGGCCGGGCTGGACGGCGACATGGACGTGCTCCGCGCCCGTGCCTACCTGGACCTGCTGCTCGGCAAGGACTCCCGCCCGGGCCAGCCCGGAGGCGGGCCGGGCGGGACCGGGCCAGGCGGGACCGGGCCAGGCGGGCCGGGCGGGCCGGGCGGCGGCCCGGGGCCGGCAGGCCCGGACCATCCGGCCGCGGGTCCTGCGGCTGGTGCGGCGCCGGGCGGGTTCGCCGGGAAGGTGACCCTGACCGTCCCGCTGGGCACCCTGCAGGACCAGGCGAGCGGCCCGGGGAGATCCCCGGCATCGGGCCCATCGACCCCGCCCTGGCCCGCGACCTAGCCCGCGCTGCCGCCCAGAACAACAGGACGACGCGGTGCGTGACCGTGACCGACAGCCAGGGGCACGCCATCGGGCACGGCTGCGCCCGGCCCGGACCCGCCAGCCACCGGAAACGAGCAGGGCCAGCACCGCCGGGCGGGACCGGGACCCGGGACGGGCCCGGGTTCTCCTTCACCGCCACCGGCCAGGAAGGGCCGCCCGGCGGCTACGGCACCTGGCGGCTGCACACCCCCGGAGGCGGGCCGGACCTGATCGTCACCCTCGACCCCATCCCCGCCGGGGACTGTGATCACCGGTACCAGGCCAGGGGTCATGATCCCGGGGCCAGGCTGCGGCACCTGTCCCAGGTCCGGCACGCCACCTGCACCGGCCCGGTCTGCCGGCGGCCCGCCGCCACCTGCGACTTCGAGCACAACACCCCGTACGAAGCGGGCGGCCGGACGTGTATGTGTAATGGGGATCCGAAGTGCCGGCATGACCACCGGCTCAAACAGCACCCCCGCTGGAAGGCAGAACAGCTCCCAGACGGCACCGTCCAGTGGACCACCCCATCCGGGCGGACCTACACCACCGAACCCACCCGATACCCCATCTAAGGGCTACAGGCGAAACGCCTCATATGTCCACGGATGGCATGCCTCGTGCCGTCTTCGAATACATCGAGACCGAGATCTCCGAGGCGCCAGTAATGAACCCGCGCCAGCCGATAACTCACGCCAGCCGATAACTCACGCCAGCCGATAACTCACGCCAGCAGCTCGAGGTGACGTGCCAGCTTGGCCACCTGGTTCCGCGGACCGATCAGGCTGACGGCGAGCAAGGCCAGGTCGTCGGGGTCGGTCTTGGCGAGTTCCCGGAGATAGTCGTCGTATACGCGGGTGGCCTGAGCCGCGGCGGGCATGTCGGCAGCCAGCAACTGGCGCTCGATCGCCTGCTGGCGGATCGCCGCCATCTGAGCCGAACTAGCAGACAGGATCGAGCAGCCCGCCCAGGGCAAGCCCGGATGCCATTGCTCCGAAGCGTCGGGACCACCGCGACCAAGCAGCCCGGGTACCGTCGGCGCGGTCGCGGCTGCCACGCAGACCGCCGCGTTGACGGCCTGGCCGGGGGAGAGTGACTGGTCGACGATCACGACCCACTTCAGCTTCGCCGCGCCGGTGCGCTCACCGGTGCTCATCTCGTCAGGGGCGTAGCCATGCGCCACCTGGCTCGCACCGGCCTGTCCATCGTACGCATTCATAGATCAATTCTAGACAAATGTACGATGGCTAATCTAGTTAGCCGTATTTAATTCGGTTACCCTGGCGATATGGCTCACCTGGATGAACTAGATACGGCGCTCCTGCGGGAACTGCAGCGTGATGCACGGCGGACCAACCGGGATCTGGCCGCGGCGGTCGGTATCGCCCCCACCACGGCGCTCGACCGGACCCGGTCGCTGCGGCAGCGCGGCGTCATCCGCGGTGCCCTGCTCGACGTCGACCTCGCCGCCATCGGCCGTCCGGTCCAGGCCCTGATCGCCGTCCGGATCCGGCCGCCATCGCGGCGCAACATCGAGGCCTTCCGTGACTGGGCCGCCCGGCTACCGGACACTGTCGGCGTGTTCGTCGTCTCCGGCAGCGAGGACTTCCTGCTCCACGTGGCCGTGGCCGACAACCAGCAGCTCTACGCCTTCGTCATCGACAGGCTCACCGAACGGCCCGAGGTGGCCGACGTCCGCACCAGCGTCATCTACGAGCACCTGCGCAACCACGCCGTCGCACCCGCCGCCGGGCCCTGACCCGCCGGGCCCTGACCCGCAGGGCGAGCGCCGGGATGCCGAGTACGGCCGCGGCGGCCCCGGCCGCCGGGACGGACGCCACCGCGCTGACCGCCGCCCCGGCAACCTGGAGCACGGGGGCTCCGGCGGCCCCGGCGTGCAATGCGGCCTGCTGGAACGTGGCGGGGATCGGCAGGTCGCCGATTTGCGACGGCGGCCAGATGATCAAGAAGGCCCGGCCCGCCACCTCGCTCTCGGGAACGGTCCCCTTGTCGGGGAAGCCGCCGAACATGTGTCCGCGGGAGTCATCGGAAATCGCCCGGTTGTCGCCCATGACCCAGAGTCGCCCGGGCGGGACGAGGACGTTGAACGACTGCTGAGATGGGCTCGCGCCAGGGAACAGGTAAGCCGTCTCGTTCAGCGGGACCCCGTTGACCGTCATCTTGCCGTTCTCGCAGCACACCACATGATCGCCGGGCAGGCCGATGACCCGCTTGATGTAGTACGTCTGCGTGCTGTACACCCCGACATCGGCGAGCACGTCATCCAGCGCCCGCAGCAGCGGGTTGCCGGACGGGGCGGGATCCGGCGCGCCCGTGGTGGTACCCCACGAACCCTGCCCGCTGAACACCACGATGTCGCCGCGGTTGATGCCGCGGACGTGGTAGACCAGCTTGTTCACCAGCACCCGGTCGCCGGTGAGGAGGGTGTCCTCCATCGACGACGAGGGGATCCGGTATACCTGGACGACGAACGCCTTGATGAGCAGCATGAGGACAATCGCCGCCACCACGATCAGCATCAGCTGACGCCAGGACTTCTTCCGCCTTCCGGCCGCCGGGCTCTCCTCTGGAGCCAGTGCGTCCCGGTCAGGTTGCCGGGCGTGCCGTCCTCGCGGACCCGCCGGGGCGAGCGCCGGAGGATCGCGCTGATCGTCGGTGGCTTGGCCGTCGCGCACCGTCAGTGACCTGTCTGGCCGCGCCTGGGCCTGCCCAATTGGGTGATCGCGGTATGCATGACACCGGCGTCCTCGGTGGTAGTCGTGTGCCGTGCTCGGGCGTGAGCCGGCCAGCGCCCGGAACCCCTCATACGTGTCCGAACGGCGGCGGATTTCAGTGTGCCATATCTTATGGTGAGAATTCCGCTGGTCGCCGGTTCGACCTTGCCCGCCGCCCGGGCCACGCGAAGGGAGGACAATCCCGTTTGGGTCACGCGAGCGAGTCGGCCGGGCGCGTCAGCTTCACCCGTGCCGAACTGAAGTCGTTCACCGGAGCCACCCTGCCTGACCTGATCGCCGAAGGTGTCCGGCTGCTGTTCGTCGGCATTAACCCCGGCCTGCGCAGCGTCGCCGTGCAGGGGCACTTCGCGCCGCGCGGCAACCGGTTCTACCCGGCGCTGCTACGGGCCGGCATCACCGATCACCTGATTGACGCGTCGGCCGGGCTTACCGCCAGCGACCGGGACCACATGCTCGGCCGCGGCGTCGGCATCACCAGCCTGGTCGCCCAGGCAACAGCCAGCGCCGATGAACTCGGCCCGGTGGAACTGGCCGAAGGCGCCCGGGGCCTGGCCCGCAAAGTCCGCCGGTTCCGCCCGCGCGTGGTCGCCATCCTGGGGGTCACGGCCTACCGGACCGCCTTCGGATTTCCGCGGGCCGTCCTCGGCCGCCAGCCGGAAGACCTGGACGGCGCCGAGCTCTGGGTAGTGCCGAACCCCAGCGGGCGGAACGCTCACGCGCCCCTGGACACGCTCGCCGCCGCCTACCGTGAGGTCGCGCTAGCCGCCGCCATCGAGCTCAGCGCCCCCTTAAGCAGCATCCCGTAGCGTCAGGCGGGTCCGGCGTGCGGCCTGCGCCGCCACGCCCGCCACCACCGGCGCCGGGATCGGGTCAGGGTCGCCACCGACGCCGCCCGCAGCCCGTCGGCCTCGGGTTCTGCGGAGAGCGCCATCGGCGGCCGGGTGGGCGGGCGGGGGCGCCTCGGCTCGCGCACCCCGGCCAGTCCCGGCCCGCCTCGGTGGCGGACGAACGGAACCTGCTCCCAGACCCAGGCCAGCCACCGTCTCAGGCCGGGCCAGGGTCGATGCGGCGCCACTACCTCAGGCTAAGGCCCCACGCGAGGACGCCGCCAGGGCTGTTCGCTCAGTGCGTACCGTAGAACCCGACCGTCCCGGACAACCCCGGACCCTGAGGGAGCGCGTATGACCAGCATGCAGCATGTACGCGTCGTGGGTACCAGTTACGAGCGCGGCCGCCAGTATGGCCGTCAGGCCGCGGCGCGCGTGCGGCTGTCGGTCCAGGCCTACCAGCAGACCTTCGCGCACTTCGCGGGGTGGGACTGGGCCACGGTCCGGCGCGAGGCGGCCCGGTTCGAGGCGCCGATCGGCAAGTTCCGGCCCGCGTACCTGGAGGAGATGCACGGCATCGCGGACGGCGCCGGGCTCGACCTGACCGACGTGCTGGCGATCAACGTGCGCACCGAGGTGATGTACGCGGCCAAGGCCCGCCAGGCCCCGCTGGCCGCCAGAGCACCCGCCGAGTGCAGCGCCTTCGCACACGTTCCAGGCCCGGGTCAGCCAGGATCGGCGATCCTCGGTCAGAACTGGGACTGGCTCCTGCACGCGGCGCAGACGCTGGTCGTGCTGGAGGCCCGGCCAGAGGACGGCCCGGACTTCGTCACGTGGTCGAGGCCGGCCTGCTCGCCAAGGCCGGGATGAACGCCGCCGGCCTCGGCCTGGTCACCAACGCCCTGGTCACCGACGCGGACCTCGGCGAGCCGGGGCTGCCGTACCACGTGCTGCTGCGCGCCGTGCTCGACTGCACCACGGTCACCGAAGCTCTCGAGGTCCTCCAGGCCGGTCCCCGGTCCTCGTCGGCCAACTACCTGATCGCCCACGCCAGCGGCGCCGCCCTCGATATCGAGGCGGCGCCCGGCGACTTCACCCGCCTGTACCCGCTGTTCCCCCAGGACGGCGTGCTCTGGCACACCAACCACTTCCTGGCTCCGCGCATCCACCCGGTCGACCTGGCCCTGTGGGCCATGCCCAGCACCGCGGTCCGGCTGCAGCGCCTCCGGGCGGCTACCATAGCCCAGGTCAGGACGGCCCGGGACCTCGATGACTTCCGTGCGCTGCTGGCCGATCACGCCGACTACCCGCACAGCATCTGCGCCCACCCGGACCCGGCCGATCACCCGCGCGAGCAGGGTGCCACCATCGCCTCGGTGCTGATAGACCTGAACGCCCGTCACCTGTGGCTGACGGCCGGCAACCCGTGCCAGGTGCCCTACGAGCGCCTGGACATCATCCTGTGAGCCAGCCGAGCCCGTCGAGCCAGCCGAGCCCGTCGAGCCAGCCGAGCCCGTCGAGCCAGCCAGCCGGGGCGCCGGCCCTCAGCTAAACGACGAAGGCCCGGCCGCCTTAATCCGCTGGGCCAGTCCGGCGTGGATCCGTCGTGGCCACAGCGGGCCGCCGTAGATGAACCCGGTGTAGGCCTGCACCAGCGTGGCGCCGGCCCGCAGCCGCTCCCAGGCGTCGTCCGGGGTCTCGATCCCGCCCGCCGCGATCAGCACCAGCCGGTTCCCGGTCCGGGCCCGCAGCCGGGTCAGCACCGCGAGCGCCCGGTCCCGCAGCGGCGGCCCGGACAGGCCGCCCGCCCCGGCCGCCGCCACCTCGGCCGCCGGGCTGGCCAGCCCGTCCCGGGACACGGTGGTGTTGGTCGCGATGATCCCGTCGAGCCCGAGCTCGAGCGCCAGGTCCGCGACCGCGTCCACGTCGGCGTCGGCCAGGTCCGGTGCGATCTTGACCAGCAGCGGCACCCGCCGCCCCCCGGCCGATGAGTCGAGCGCCGCGCGCACCGCGACCAGCACCGGCCGGAGCCGGTCGGCCGCCTGCAGGTCGCGCAGCCCCGGCGTGTTCGGTGAGCTGACGTTGACCACCACGTAGTCCGCCACCCCCGCCACCGCCCGCGCGCTCGCCGCGTAGTCAGCGGCCGCCTCCTCATCCGGCACCGCCTTCGTCTTGCCGATATTCACCCCGACGACCGGTCCCCTGGCCCGCCCGCGCAGCCGGGCCGCCGCCGCGGCGGCCCCGGAGTTGTTGAACCCCATCCGGTTGACCAGCGCCCGGTCCGCGGGTAGCCGGAACATCCGCGGCCGCGGGTTCCCCGGCTGGGCGCGCGCGGTCACGGTGCCGACCTCCACGAACCCGAACCCGAGCGCGGCCAGCCCCCGCGTCCCGCACGCGTCCTTGTCGAAGCCGGCCGCCAGCCCGAGCGGCCCGGGAAACTCCAGCCCCAGCGCCCGCACCCGCAGTACCGGGTCGCGGGGGGCCAGCCACCGCCCGAGCAGCCACGCCGCCCCCGGCACCCGCACGGCCGCGCGGATCAGCCAGAACGCGCCCCGGTGTGCTGCCTCCGCAGGCAGCCGCCGTAGCACCACCCGGTAGAGCAGCCGGTACATGACCTCACCCCCGACGAGAATTATCCCGAACGGACCGGGTGCGTGCCCCGCCTACGCGACGAGCTCGGATTCGCCGGTGAAGGCGTCCCAGAGAGCGGCGTAGGTGCCGTCGGCGGCGAGCAGCTCGGCGTGGCTGCCCGCCTCGGCGATGCCGCCCTGGTCCAGGACCACGATCCGGTCCGCGCGGGCGGCGGTGGTCAGCCGGTGCGCGACCACGAGGGTGGTGCGAGCCGCGGTCAGCGCGCTGATCGCGTGGTTCACCGCGGCCTCGGCGGCCAGGTCGAGCGCGGCGGTGGCCTCGTCGAGCAGCAGGATGGCCGGGTCGGCAAGCTGGGCGCGGGCCAGCGCGATGAGCTGGCGCTGGCCGGCTGACAGGTTGCGGCCGCGCTCGGACACCTCGTGGTCGTAGCCGCCGGGCAGCCGGGTGATCATGTCATGCGCGCCGGTCGCGCGGGCCGCGGCCTCGACCTCTGCGTCGCTGGCGTCCGGCCTGGCGTACGCGATCGAGTCCCGGACCGTGCCGGCGAACAGATAGGACTCCTGCGGGACGACGCCGAGCTGATGCCGGTAGCTGGCCAGGTCGTAGTCGCGGACGTCGGTGCCGTCCACCAGGACCTGCCCGCTGGTCGCGTCGTAGAACCGGGCGATGAGCTTGACCAGCGTGGACTTGCCCGCGCCGGTCTGGCCGACCAGGGCGACGGTCTCCCCGGGCTCGACGGTCAGGCTGATCCCGGACAGCGCGTTGGCCTCGTCTCCTCGCGGCGGGGTCAGGGGGGGTCGTCCCCCCCGATGAGCAGCGCCATAGCTGAAGTCCACGTCGCGTAGCTCGATCCGGCCGTCCAGCCGGCCCACGGCGACCGGCCGGGCGGGCCGGCGGCGTGGAGGTACCCAGCCGCAGCAGGTCGGTGATCCGGCGCAACCCCACCATGGCCTGCTGGTAGCCGTCGAATACCTGGGAGAGTTGCTGGACCGGGGAGAACACCATGTCGATGTAGAGCAGGTAGGCGATCAGCGCGCCCGCGGTGAGCCCTCCGCTGTGCATCTGGCCGGTGGCGATGATCAATACGATCGCGCCCGCGGCCGTGGACAGGGTCTGCACGAACGGGAAGTAGATCGCGATATAGCGCTGCGCGCGCAGCCGCGACACCCGGAACGCCTGGCTCAGCCCGCCGAAGCGGTCCCGGTTAGCCTGCTCGCGGCGGAACGCCTGCGTCACCCGCAGCCCGGCCACGTTCTCCGCGAAGTCGGCGTTGACCGCGGCGACCCGTTCCCGGGATTCGGCGTACGCCTTCGCCGACTTGGACCGGAATACCAGGGTGGCCGCCACCAGCACCGGGAAGATGGACAGCACCGCCAGACCGAGCTGGAGGTTGATGATGAGCAGCGCGGCGAGCACGCCGACGAAGGTGAGCACCGAGCTGACCATGGTGATGAGCCCGGTCTGCAGGAACGAGGACAGCGCGTCCACATCGGTGGTCATCCTGGTCATGATCCGGCCGGACATCTCGCGTTCGTAGAAGTCCAGGCCGAGGCGCTGGAGCTGGGCGAAGAGCTTGACCCGCAGGGTGAACAGGAGCCGTTCGCCGTTCCGGCCGACCACTAGCGTCTCGGCGACGTTGATGAGCCAGTCGGCCAGCACGATGCCCAGACCGATCAAGGAGACCACCACGATCGCCTGGAAGACCTTGGCCTGCACCCCGTGGTCGATGCCGTTCCTGACCAGCGCGGGCAGCGCGAGCCCGGCCACCGCATCCAGGCCGTCCAGGACCAGCCCGATGACGAGTGCGACGGTGAGCGGCCGGAGCAGCCTGCGCAGCGTGAAGCGCCGGTCCCCGGCCCGCGCCTCCGCCAGCTCCACGTTCGGCGTGTCCTTGGCCGGCGGCAGCGCGTCCACCTGAGCCAGCAGTTCGGGTGAGGGCGGCAGGCTGTCGAACATCCCGGTGACGTTCCCGGCGCCCCCGGCCCGGCTGCGCGCCATAGACCCGGCCGACCCGCGGCCCGCAGACCCGCGGCGGCCGGCCCCGGCGGCGCTCGCTCTGGCCAGTGCCCGCTCGTCCAGCACGTCCTCCACCGTGTGGATCGGGCGCACTCCGAAGTGCCGGACCGTGCGTGCTCCGGCCGCCGCCTCGTCATCCTCGGGTCCGGTGATGAGCTCGCGGTACAGCGGGCAGCGTTCTGTCAGTTCCTCGTGCGTGCCGCTGTCGGCGACCTGGCCCTGATCCAGGACCACGATCCGGTCGGCCAGGTTCAGCGTCGAGCGGCGGTGCGCGATGATCAGCGTGGTACGACCCCGCATGATCTCCCGCAGCGCGGCGTGGATCTCGGCCTCCAGGCGCGGGTCGATAGCCGAGGTGGCGTCGTCGAGCAGCAGGACGCGGGGGTCGGTGATCAGCGCCCGGGCCAGCGCCACCCGCTGCCGCTGGCCGCCGGACAGGGTCATGCCCTGCTCGCCCACCACGGTGTCGTAGCCCTGCGGCAGCCGGACGATGAACTCGTGCGCCTGGGCGGCCTGGGCCGCGGCCATGACCTGCTCCTCGGTCGCGCCCGGCCGGCCGTAGGCGATGTTGGCGCGGATCGTGTCGGAGAACAGGAAGCTGTCCTCCATGACCAGCCCGATCGCGGCGCGCAGCGAGTCACGGGTCACGTCCGCCACGTCGTATCCGCCGATGCGGACCGAGCCGGCCTGCGGGTCGTAGAAGCGCGGCAGCAGCAGCGCGATGGTGGACTTGCCCGACCCGGACGCGCCGACCACGGCGACCGTCTCGCCCGGTTCTACCCGCAGCGACAGGCCGCGCAGCACCGGCTCGGACGGCACGTAGCCGAACCGGACGCCGTTGAAGCTGAGCCCGGACGCGTCCGGCGGGAGTTCGATCGCGTCCGGTTGGTCGGTGATCGCGGGTCGCGAGTCGATGATGTCGAACACCCGGATGACGCTGGCCCGCGCCTCCTGCCCGATGGTGACCATCATCGTCAGCATGCGCACCGGGCCGGTCATCAGGGCCAGGTAGGCCGAGAACGCGAGGAACGTGCCCAGCGTGATCGAGCCCTGAATGGCGAGCCAGCCGCCGAGCGCGAGCACGCCGACCATGCCCAGCGACGGGATGGCGGTCAGCGCCGGATTGTACCTAGCCGTCAGCCGGATCATCCGCAGCCGGGACGCGAACAAGCGGGAGCTCGCCTCCTCCAGCCGCTCCTGCTCCTGTTCCTCCTGGCCGAAGCCCTTGACCACGCGCACGCCGCCGATGGCCTCGTCGACGACGCCAGCCACGTCGCCCGACTGCTGCTGCGCATGCCAGCTCGCCGGGAACAGCCTGCGCCGTGACGCGAGCGCGATCAGCCACAGCGCCGGCGCGACCGCCACGGCCACGATCGTCAGCACCGGCGAGAGCACCACCATGATGCCCAGGGTCAAGACGAACAGCGCGAGGTTGCCGAAGGTGACCGGCACCATGGACAGCAGGCTCTGCACCATGTTCAGGTCCGAAATGGACCGGCCGACCAGCTGCCCGGTGTGGATCTCATCCTGGCGCGCGCCGTCAAGCCGGGACAGCGAGTCGAAGAGCTCGGTGCGCAGCTCGTGCTGCACGTCCAGGGCGAGCCGGCCGCCGTAGTAGCGGCGCAGGTAGATGCTGCCGAAGTTCACCGCGGCGGCGACCACGAGCAGCCCGGCCAGCGGCCAGATGGACTGCTGGTGGGTCAGGATCACGTTGTCGATGATCTGCCGCTGCACCAGCGGTATCGCCGCAGTCGCGGCGGTCGCCGTCAGCGCTCCGGCCATCGCGACGAGCACCGTCCGGCGGTAATGCCAGCAGTAGCCTGCCAGCCGCCGTAGCCACCCGGAATCCGAACCCCGCGTCCCAGCCGTGTTCCCTGTCCTCCTTGACAGCGTTAACCCTCTCAATCGCGCAGACAGGTCAACAGCGGGGCCCAGAGATTCATTTCCCTAACTAACCATCTGGCCGACGCCAGTCGACGGTACCAGTCGTCCGGGCCAGTCG
Source organism: uncultured Actinomycetes bacterium (assembly GCA_963800415.1). Lineage (GTDB taxonomy): Bacteria > Actinomycetota > Actinomycetes > Streptosporangiales > Streptosporangiaceae > Palsa-504. Next base: position 17,430 of record CAWDBS010000054.1, on the reverse strand, counting down.
TCCGGGCCAGTCGTCCGGGCCAGTCGTCCGGGCCAGTCGTCCGGGCGAGCGGTCAGGGGTAGCCGTCACCCGCGGTGCGGGAGGGCGGGTAGCTGGGCCGGTCGGAGCCGCGGCGTACCACCCGGCGCCGCGTGGCGCGCCTGGAGACCTCGCCGACCAGGGTGCCGATGGCGACGCCGAGGATCAGGTTGACCACGGCCGTGGCGAACTTCTGGGACAGCGGGGCGGTCGTGCTGAACGGGAACACCACAGCGACCACGGTCCCGAGCCCGATGATCCAGCCGAAGAAGACCCGCGGATACGGGGTGGAGAGCAGCAGCAGGTGCATCAACCCGGTCGCGGCCAGCGCGGCCGCGGCGGCCGCGAACACGTATCCCGCTGTGGACGCGTTACCCCAGGCGCCCTCCCTGGCCGGGGACAGGATCGGGACCTTGAACAGCCACCGGCATACCAGGATGCCGACCAGCGCGATCAGGCCGGCCACGACCGCCGTCGCCACACCGCCCGACCAAAGCTGTTTCCCGTCGACCCGGCGCTGGGTCTCCAGCTCCGGTCCAGGCTCAGGACCGCGCATCGGAACTGTCATTAGTTTGCCTCACCGTGAACAGGGGGTCTCTCCTACAGACGTTACCAACGGCAGCCGTCCGAAACTCCCCAAGCACGGGATAGGTAAGGTATGCGTGGCCGGCCGCGCGGCCCGCCCGCGGACCGCCGGAGGTAGACGTCGTGGCCAAGCCCGTCCGCTACGCCCAGCCCCTGCGGCAGCTGCGCCCTACGACACGGTGACCCCTACGACACCGTGACGGAGACGCTGGGGTAGCCGCTGGCCCCGTTGGGTTCGGGCTGCGCCTGGGCGCTGGTCTGCGTGTAGCCGGTCTTGTCGGTGGCCCGCGCCTCGAGCACGTGCTGGCCCGGGGTGGCGTCCCACTCCCAGACCCACTGCCGCCAGCTGTCCAGGCCGGGGACGGCGGCCAGCCTGGCCTCGTTCCACGGGCCCTGGTCCACCCGCACGTGGACGGCCTCGATGCCCTTGTGCTGGGCCCAGGCCACTCCGGCCACCGCCGTGGTGCCGGCCCGGGCGTTGTTCACGCCGTTCGGCACGTCGATGCGGCACTCGGTCTTGATCGGCGCCTGCTGCGACCAGCCGCGCTGCGCCCAGTAGGCGTAGTTGCCCGCGAACGTGGTCACGTGGATGTCCGTCACCCACTTGGTCGCGGACACATACCCGTACAGCCCGGGCACCACCATACGGGCCGGGAAGCCGTGCGCGACCGGCAGCGGCTGGCCGTTCATCGCCACCGCGAGCAGCGCGTCCCGGCCGTCCATCACCGTCTGCACCGGCGTGCCCGAGGTGAACCCGTCCACCGAGGTGCACATCAGCTGGTCCGCGCCGGCCTTGATCCCCGCCTCGCGCAGCACGCCGGCCAGGCTGGCGCCTAGCCACTTGGCGTTGCCGATGTACGGGCCGCCGACCGGGTTGGACACGCAGCACAAGGTGACGTAGTCCTCGATAAGCGGCCGCTTGATCAGTTCCTCGAAGGTCAGCGTGATCTCGCGGTTCACCATGCCGTGGATCCGCAGCTGCCAGCTCGACGGGTCGACCTGCGGCAGGACGAGCGCGGTGTCCACCCGGTAGAAGCTCGTGTTGGACGTGACGAACGACGCGAGCCCCGGGATGTCCAGGTCGACCCCGCGTGGCAGGCTCTGGGTGGTGACCGCGGGCTTGGGCAGGCGTACGGACCTCTGCGCGCTGGCCACGCTGCTCCGCTCGGTCAGCAGCCGGCCCGCCAGGCCGGCCCCGGCCGCGATGCCCGCGGTCGCCGCCCCGGCCGCGAGGAAGCTACGGCGCCGCGGCTCCACCGGTTCGAGCGTCCCGGACTCCTGCGCCGCCTTCCCGGGTTCCTCAGCCGCGGCCGGAGCCGTCACCGGGTCATAGCAGACGGCTGGGGCCGCCGCGACGGCCGGCGGCCGCACCCGCGGAATCAGCACCAGCAGAACGGCCAGCGCGGACGCCGTGGCGGCCAGGGTCGGCAGCAGGCTGGCGACCGTCGCGGTCGGCCGGGTTGCCGCCGCGGTCAGCCCGACCACGGCGAACACCGCGAGGCCGGCCACGCCGTAGGCCATCCGCCGGGTGGCCGCCGCCCCGATGACGGCGGCGAAGACGCCCAGCGCCACCAGGATCCCGCTGACCAGGACGAGCTTGTCGTCCGCGCCGAACTCGGTGATGGCGAAGTTCTTCAGCCACGGCGGCGTGAAATCGATCTGCAGCTCGCCGACCACCACCACCGGCGACCCGCTGGCACCGGTCAGCCCGGCCACGAACTGCCCCACGCCCAGCGCAGCGCCCGCGGCCAGCAGCCCGGCAACGGCGCCGAGGCCCTCGCTCCGCCCGTCCGGACGACCCCTCCCGCGCAAGCTCATGACCTTTATTCGGTGCGGTCGGGGCGCGGGTTTGGCCGGCCGGGCAAGGTTCGTCGCGAATCTTGTCGCGGATTGCCCCTGGGCGCCAATCCCGGTGCCGGGCTGCTACGAATATCAGTCATGGCGGCTATCGAATGCCCCGATCCGGCAGGCGCCCGGCCCAGCGCCACCACGGACCTCGCCGCGCGGATCAAGCTGGTGGCGCGCGGCGACGCGCCCGCCTTCGACGCACTCTACGATCAGGTCGCCGCGTCGGTGTTCGGCGTCGTCCGGCGGGTCATCCGCGACCCGGCCCAGTCCGAGGAGGTCACCCAGGACGTCCTGCTTGAGGTCTGGCGGAACGCGGCCAGCTTCGATCCCGGACGGGGCAGCGCGACGGCCTGGGTGATGACGCTGGCGCACCGCCGGGCGGTCGACCGGGTCCGCTCCGTGCAGAAGGAGTCCGAGCGCGAGCGGCGCACCGCGGCCGCGGACATCCCGTACGACGAGGTGGCCGAGGCCGTCGAGTCGAGCCTCGAGCAGGAGCGGGTCCGGCGCTGCCTGGGCTCGCTGACCGGACTGCAGCGCGAGTCGGTCACCCTGGCCTACTACGGCGGCTACACCTACGGGCAGGTCGCCAGCCTGCTCGGGGTGCCGGCCAGGCACGATCAAAACCAGGATGCGGGACGCGCTGATCCGGCTCCGGGACTGCATGGGGGTGGCGGATTGATCTGGCGCAAGCGTGACACGCACACCCTCGCCGGGCCGTATGTCATGGACGCGATCTCCGCGCCGGACCGGGCCAGGTTCGACCGCCATCTGGCCGGGTGCGGGGAGTGCACGCGGGAGATCGCCAGCCTGCGGGAGGCCACCGCCCGGCTGGCCACCGCCACCGCGGTTCCGCCGCCGCCCGCCCTGAAGGAACGGGTGCTGGCGGCCGCGGCCGCGACCAGGCAGCGGCCGCCGGCAGCGGAGCCGGATCCAGCGGTTCGCACCGGGTGGACCAGCCCTGGGCTTCGGGTCCGGCTGGTCATGGCGGCCACCGCCGTGGCCGCCATGGTGGTGGCCGGGGCCGCGGCGGTGTTCGGGATCAGCAACGGCGGCATGCGGGACCAGCTCAGCCAGGCGCAGGACAGCAACCAGCAGATCGCCGCGGTGCTGACCGCGCGGGACGCCACTATGATGACAGGCGCGGTGACAGGCGGCGGCACGGTCACCATCGTGATGTCCCACTCCCGCCACGCGCTCGTGTTCACCGCTGCGGACCTGCACGCACTGCCCGCCGCGCGCGGTTACGAGCTCTGGCTGATCGGCCCGGCCGGCGACCGGCCGGTGACCATGCTCCCGCCGGTCCGCCACGACATGACCGGCCCGGTCATCGCCGCCGGGCTGCATCCGGGTGATCACGTGGCCCTCACCGCCGAACCCGCCGGCGGTGCCCCCCGCCCCACCACCCCGGTGATGCTCGATATCGCCCTGTGAACGATGTCCATCCCGCCCGGCCGCGTTCGTCGTTGAGATGATGGACGAGGAGGCGGCCCATGAAGTACATGCTCATTCACTGCATCGACGAATCCCGCGAACGCGACCCCGCTGCGCCGCGCGTGCCCGAAGCTCCTTCGATCGAGTCCTGGCTCGACGAGATGGAGGGCCGGGGTGTGCTCCTGCACGGCGACCGGCTCAGGTACGTCAGCGACGCCACCACGGTGCGGGTGCGCAGCCAGGAACTGCTGGTCAGCGACGGGCCGTTCGCCGAGACCAAGGAACAGATCGCCGGCTATGACGTGATCGACTGCGCCGACCTGGACGAGGCTCTCGAGGTGGCGTCCAAGCACCCGACCGCCTGGTACGGCACCATCGAGGTCAGGCCGATCGCGGGAAATCACTGCGGAGACGCCGTGCTCGACGTCGGCTCCTGAACCGCTGGTTAGACCCCACTCTGACGGGGTAGCGGCTGGCGATGGCTGGGGAGGAAGGCCGCGGCCAGTGTGCGCTGGGAGCGGCCCACGGCGCGGAGCTTCTGGAACGCGCTGGCTGACCCCGAACGGGAGGCGCTCGCGGCCGCGGGGGTGGAGGAGTTCTTCCGGGCCGGGGCGGTGCTGTGCCGCGCCGGCGACGACACCACCCAGGTGATGATCATCGATTCGGGATGGGTCAAGGTCGCCGTCCGGGACGTCGCGCCGCCGGACACCCGCACCCCCCGGGCGCCGAACGGATCCCGGGTCGCCGCGGCGCAGGCCGCGAGCTGGCAGCGGGACTGGCGCGAGCCGCTGAACTGCTCGATCGTGTTCACCGACGTGGCCGGGTTCTCCGATCCGGTGCGCAACGACAGCGACCGCGACGTGGTGCGCGCGGCGATGTACGAGATCCTGCGGTCCGCGTTCGATGCCTCGGGGGTGCCGTGGGCAGCCTGCTATCGCGAGGACCGCGGCGACGGCGCGGTCATCGTGGTGCCGCCGACGATCTCCACTCACCGCGTAGTCGACCCGCTGGCGGCCGAACTAGCGGACCGGCTACGCCAGTACAACCGCCGGGCCAGTGAGGTGGTGCGGATCCAGCTGCGCGTCGCGCTGCATGCCGGGCCGGTCGGGAGGGATGCCGAGGGGCTCACCGGGCAGGCTGTGATCGCCGCCGCGCGCATCGTCGACGCTCCGGTGATCAAGGCCCGGCTTGCCGCCGAGCAGGCGGACCTGGTCTTCGCGGCGTCGGACTACGTCTACGACCACGTGGTGCCCAACTGCGGCGGACGGGTGGATCCGGCGGCCTTCGAGCACATGGAGTGCCAGGTCAGCGCGGACCGCACCCGCCCGCTGCTGCTGGTGCTGTCCTGCTTCGCGCCGGCCACGCCCATCCCGGCCTGGCTGCTGCAGCTCCCGCCGCTCGCGGACCTGCTCGCCGACCGGACCGGCCCGGAGAAAGACAACGGCTCGGAGAAAGACAACGGGGCCGAACGGCGCGGGCTTCGCGCCGGCCTGCAAGGCCTCTCGCGCACCGGGCTGATCGACATCTCGAACGGCGGCAGCCCGGCGGGCGGCCCCGCGGTCACCGTGCACCCTGTGGTCGCCGACGTGAACCGTATCCGGCTCGCGGCCAGCGCTGACACCGAGCACGCTCTACCGCCAGGTCATCGCCGACCGCTCCCGCGTCCTGGGCTCCGGTCACCCCGACACCGCAGCGGTACGCGAGGAATTCGCCCGGCTCGCCACCGCCTGAATCCGGCCTGTATCAGCCCGGCGCCGCGCCGCTCTGTCTGTCAGCGAGCGGTTCTGGAGCGGGACGGACGGGAGTGGACCGGTGTTGAGATCACGCAGCGTGCTGGCGCTCACGGGCTACAGCGGCAGGGTCTGGGCCTGGGGCAACAACAGCTGGGGTGGCCTCGGCAACGGCACCTGCTGCGTGTCGAGCAACCCGGTGCCTGCCCCGGTCACCAGCCTGAGGCAGGTCAGCCAGGTGGCGATCGGCTCCCTGTAGGGCTCGGCTGTCTCGATCACCATCGGCACGCCCCCCGCGCACCCGTGCCCCTAGCCAAGGAATGTCGCCGGTCTCTGATCGGAATAGCCGGGTGACGCACGAAGGCCCGGGGCCGGTCAGCGGCTCACCAGCGGCCGCGGTGCACGACCTCGCCGAACGGCCGCCGGTCGGGCTTGCGGACCGGGGTCAGCGACCGGTCCGCGGGGTAGCCGAGCGAGATGAGAAACGCCCATTCACGGTCCTTGGGGAACCCCAGCAGTTCACGGGCGAGCCGCAGGTCGGCGACGCCCGCGTGGCAGCTGCCGATGCCCAGGTCGGTCGCCGCCAGCAGCATGGCCATCGTCGCCTGGCCCAGGTCGAACTGGGCCCGGCTGAATTCGTTGTCGGCCGTGGGAGCGATCACCACGATCGTCGCGGCCGAGCCGGCCACGTGGCCGGCCCCCCGCCAGACCTTGGCCAGCTCGCGGAGCTGCTCGCGGTCGGTGACGATGATGAAGTCCCACGGCTGCCAGTTCTGTGAGGACGGGGACCGGCGGCCCGCCTCCAGGATCTGGTCCAGGTCGGCCGCCGGGATCGGGCGGTCGGCGAAGGACCGGACGTTACGGCGTGAGGTAATCGCCTCCCAGGTCTGCATGCTGCTGTTAACGCCCGCGGCGCCGGGTTCATTCTCCGCCGCCGACGGCCACTGCGGGCGTTAGCTGGCCCGCCGGTAGGCGCGGACCGCGAGCGGCAGGAACACCACGAAGATCCCGGCCAGCCAGACCAGGCTCTTCCACAGGCTGGCCCCGACCGGGCCGCCGATGGCCAGCGCGCGCATGGTGTTGACGACGTAGGTCATCGGCTGGTTGTTGGCGAAGGCCTGCAGCCAGCCGGGCATGGTCGCGATCGGCACGAACGCCGAGGACACGAAGGTGACCGGGAACAGCCAGATCAGCCCGAACGCCTGCACCGATTCCTCGTCCCCGATGGCCAGCCCGGTGTAGGCGGCGATGCAGCAGATGGCCACGCCGAACACGATCGCCAGCAGGACCATGGCCACGGCCGCGACCAAGCCGTTGGTGAACCGGAAGCCGACCGCGTATCCCACCCCGATGATGATCAGGATCGTGACCATCATCCGCCCGGTGTCGGCCACCAGCCGCCCGGCCAGCACCGCCGAGCGGGCCATCGGCATCGACCGCAGCCGGTCGATCACGCCCTTCTTCAGCTCGATGGCCAGCGCGATGGCCGTTCCGAACGTGGCGAACGCCGCGGTCTGCGCGATGATCCCCGGCATCAGGAAGTTGACGTAGCCGCCGGGGACGTTCACCGGGATGGCTCCGCCGAAAACGTACCGGAACATCAGCACGAACATCACCGGCTGGATCACCGTGAACACCAGGTACGCGGGCACCCGCATCCAGACAAGCAGGTTGCGCCGGGTGATGGTGAGCGTGTCGGACACCGCCCAGCCGAACCTCTCACGCAGGCTGGGGCCGCCGTGCGCACCGTACGCCCCGACCGAGGAAGGGGGATTGGGGAGGTGGGCGGGGACCGCGGTCATGATGCCGTCCTTTCCATGTCTTTGCTGTCCTTGCTTCGCCGGCCGCCCCGGCGCCCGCGGCGTCCGCCCGGATCCTCGTCCTCGGCGGCGTGCCCGGTCAGGGCCAGGAACACGTCGTCGAGCGACGGCCGGCGCAGGGCCAGATCGCGGACCTCGACGCCTGCGGCGTCCAGCGCGCGCACCGCCTCGAGCAGCGCGTCCGAGCCGCGGCTGCCGACCCTGATGCTGACCACGCCGGTTTCCTTGTCGGCGAGCGGCTCGCTCTCGCCGATATTCGCGACCGCCGCGACCGCCTCGCTGATCCTTCTGCGGTCCGGCACGGTGAACTCGACGACATCGCCGCCGACGCGGCCCTTCAGCTCCTCGGCCGTGCCCGCGGCAATGACCAGGCCGTGGTCGATGACCACGATCTCGTCCGCCAGTTCGTCGGCCTCGTCGAGATACTGGGTTGTCAGCAGCAGCGTGGTCCCGTCGGCGCGCAACGACCGGATGATGTCCCACATCCCCAGCCTCGACCGCGGGTCCAGGCCGGTGGTGGGTTCGTCGAGGAACAGCACCTTCGGCTGGCCGACCAGACTGGCGGCCAGGTCCAGGCGCCGCTGCATGCCGCCGGAGTAGGTCTTGGCCGCCCGGTCCGCGGCGTCGCTCAGGCCGAACTGCTCGAGCAGCTCGGTGGCGCGGCTGCGGGTCTGCGGCCGGCTCAGGTGGTACAGCCGCCCGATGATCTCCAGGTTCTCCCGGCCGGTGAGCTCCTCCTGGATGGCGGCCGACTGGCCGGCCAGCCCGATCGACCGGCGGACGGCGGCCGCCTGGTGCACCACGTCGTGGCCCTCGACGAGCGCCCGCCCTCCGTCGGGGAGCAGCAGGGTGGTCAGGATCCGCACCGCGGTGGTCTTCCCTGCCCCGTTGGGACCGAGCACGCCGAGTACCGTCCCACGCGGCACCGACAGGTCGATACCGCGCAGCGCGCGCACCTCGCCGAACGACTTGGTCAAGCCCTCCACAAGGATCGCGGGCGGGCCGCCGACCCCGTTAACCTGTGACATCCATCCTCCCGTATCGCCCACTCGGGACCCCGTACGACGAACCTACCGGCAACGCCGCGGCCCCGGCCAACCAGATATCTCCATGCCGCGGCCCGGACCGCCCGCTGGTATGACGAGATAAGCCGCGCAGACTCATCGGTGCGGCATGATTGATGACGGCCGCCGGGGAAAGGAGCCGAGGATGCCTGACGAGACCCGCCATGAATCCGCTGACCTCGAGGACTACTCGGTACAAGAGCCTGCTGATTCCCTCACCGGGGAGCCAGGTGCCCCGGGCGACGACCCGCTGGACCGGGGCGTCGCCCCGCCGGAGCGGTGGTCGGCCGGGGTCAAGTTCGGGTCGACGGCCGATGAGCAGGCCTCCGGCGAGTCCCTCGACCAGCTGCTCGCCGAGGAGGAGCCCGACACTGCCTTCGACACCGACGGTGAGCCGCCCGAGGATAGCGATGACGACGAAGAGGCCGACGAGTACCTCGACGGGCTCCTGCTCGACGACGGCCCCGATCCCCGGGCGGGCCGGCTGGTGGCCGAGGACGAGGGCGCCCACCCTGACGACGAGGAGGATCTTGTCGCCCGCGACGTCGGCATCGACGGCGGCGCCGCCAGCGCGGAAGAAGCCGCGATCCACGTCGTGGCGGACGACGACACCGACATCCGCTCTGGCGACTGACGGCGGGGCGCACCAAGCCCGGCGTCCCATGGGCCCACGGCTGGAATCCCCACCTTTCAGGGCGGCGGGGCGGCGGCAAATGGGCATGAATGTAAGTGCGGTCGCCGGCGCGTACCCCGGCGTAATGTCGGTGCCCTCGGCTAGGGTCCGGCCCATGCGATTGCTGCACACCTCGGACTGGCACCTTGGCCGGTCGCTGCACCGCGCGGATCTGAGGGCGGCGCAGTCAGTTTTCCTCGATCACCTGGTGGACGTGGCCCGCGCCGAGAAGGTGGACGCGGTCCTGGTGGCCGGGGACATCTACGACCGGGCGGTGCCGCCGGTGGACGCCGTCGAGCTGTGCGAGGACGCGCTGCTCCGGCTGCACGACACCGGCGCGAGCATCGTGCTGATCAGCGGCAACCACGATTCGGCGCGTCGGCTCGGGTTCGGCGGCGGCCTGCTGGAGAAGGCGGGCGTACACCTGCGCACCCGGCCCGGCGCGCTGGCCAGGCCGGTCGTGCTGGAGGACGCCCACGGGCCGGTGGCCGTGTACGGGGTGCCCTACCTGGAGCCGGACGCCGTCCGGGGCGACCTGCCTGAATTGGGCGGCGACCGGCCCGAAGCCGACGGCGGCCGCGACGAGGTACCCCGCGGGCACGCCGGGGTGCTCGGGCACGCGGTCGCCTGCATCCGCGCCGACGCCGGCACCCGCGGCATCCAGCGCCGTGTTGTCATGGCGCACGGCTGGGTCACCGGGGGAGCGGCCAGCGAATCCGAGCGCGACATCACCGTCGGCGGCGTGGGCCAGGTGCCCGCGGAGCTGTTCGCCGGGTTCGGCTACGTGGCTCTTGGCCACCTGCACGGCCAGCAGACCGTCGCCCCGCACCTGCGCTACAGCGGCTCGCCGCTGCCGTACTCCTTCTCTGAGGCATCGCACCGCAAGGGCAGCTGGCTGGTCGAGCTGGACGGCACCGGGACGGCGCGCGTGGAGCAGGTGCCCGCGCCCGCCTTCCGGCGGCTGAGCGTGCTCCGCGGCCGGCTCGCCGACCTGCTCGGCTCGACGGCGTACCGCCAGCACGAGGACGACTTCGTGTCCGTCACGCTCACCGACCCGAGCCGCGCCGAGGGGGCGATGGACGCCCTGCGGACCCGCTTCCCGTACGTGCTGGTGCTCGCGCATCAGCCCGAGGGCGCCGCGCCCGACGGGCGCGGCTACCGGGCCAGGACCGCGGGCCGCGACGATCTGTCCGTCGCAGCAGAGTTCGTCAGGCACGTCGGCAACGCGTCGCCCACGGCGGCCGAGGAACGGCTGCTCGCCAGCGCGTTCGCCGCCGTCCGGACCGAAGAGGCGGCCGGCTGATGCGCCCGCACCGGTTGCGCGTCACCGCCTTCGGCGCGTTCGGCGGCACCGTGCAGGTCAGCTTCGACGACCTGGCCTTCTCCGGGCTATTCCTGCTGCACGGCGAGACGGGGGCGGGCAAGACCACGCTGCTGGACGCCATCGGGTTCGCGCTGTACGGCCGGGTGCCCGGCGAGCGCGGCAAGGCCAGGCGGCTGCGCTCGGATCACGCCGCGCCGGGCACGCCGACCGAGGTCCAGCTCGAGGCGACGCTCGGCGGCCTGCGGATGCGGATCACCCGCAAGCCGGAACAGGAGCGCGCCAAGCTCCGCGGCGCCGGCACCACCACCGAGCAGGCGAAGGTGCTGCTGGAGGAGTTCACCGGCGGCTCCTGGCACGCCGTCTCCACCCGGATGGGGGAGGCGGACGCCGAGATCGCCGACCTGATGGGGATGTCCGCCGACCAGTTCTTCCAGGTCGTGCTGCTGCCGCAGGGCGAGTTCGCGCGGTTCCTGCACGCCGACGCCGGCGACCGGGCCAAGCTGCTGCAGCGGCTGTTCGGTACCGACCGGTTCCACGCAGTCGAGGAGTGGCTGGCCCGCCGCCGCAAGGCGACCGCAGACGAGGTCCGCGAGGCCGAGCTCGGGATCTCCGGGCTGCTCGCCCGGGTCGCCCAGGCCGCCGGCGCCCCGCTGCCGGGCGATGACGTGCCGCCCTCGGCGCAGTGGGCCGCCGGGCTTGCCGCGGCCGCCGCAGCCGGATCCGCCGCCTGCCAGGACCAGGTCGCCGGCTGTCGTCAGGACCTCGACCAGGCGCTCGACCGGCAGCGCACGACTGCGCACCTCGCCGACCGGCAGCGGCGCCGCGCCGATGCTCTCAGGACCAGGGACAACCTGGCCGCGGCCGAAGCGGGCCTCGGCGAGCGCCGCGCCGAGCTCGCCGCCGCCGCCCGCGCCGCCGACGTCGCCCACGCGCTCACCGAGGCCGAACGAACCGGAACCGCGCTCGCCCAGGCCCGCGCCGCCGAGGAGCAGGCCAGGCGCGACGCCGACGCTGCTCCCGGCGCTACCGCGGCCGAGCTGAGGACGGCCGCCGAGGAGCACGTCACACAGCTCGGCCGCCTCGAGGCGCTGCGGTCGGTGTCCCGGCAGGCGGCCGACGAGGACCAGACCGCCGAGGCCGCCCGCGCCGCCGCGGCGACGCTGGCCGCCGAGATCGACGGCGCCGCCACCGAGCTCGCCGCCCGGCAGCGGCAGCGTCCCGGGCTGAGCCGCGAACGCGACCAGGCGGCCGAGGCCGGCCAGCAGCTCCCCGCCGCCCAGGCCGAAGCCGACCGCTATGGCCGGGCCGCGGCCGACGCGAGCGCCCTGGTCAGTGCCCGGGCCGAGAAGAGCCGTCAGGAGGAGGCGTATATCGACGCGAAGATCGAGATGGCCGAGTTCCTTGCCGAAGCGGCCCAGCTGCGCATGACGCGCATCGACGGCATGCGCGCCGAGCTGGCGGCCACCCTGGCCGACGGCGCCCCCTGTCCGGTCTGCGGCTCGCTCGATCATCCCGAGCTATGCGAGCTCCGCGGCGAGCGGGTGACCCGCGAGCAGGAAGAGGCCGCCGTGGCCGAGGCCGCCCGGGCGGCGGAGAAGGCCGAGATGACCGGCGCGAAGCTGGGCGCCGCCGATGTCCGCGTCACCGACCTGTCGGCCCGGCTCGCCGATGCCGGGTTCACCGTCGCCGGCGACCTGACCTCGCTGCAGGCCGACGCGGCCAGGCTGGAGGCGGCCGCCCGCGAAAAGCAGGCCGAGACGGTCCGGCTGGCCCGCGCCGCGGCCAGGCACGGCGAGCTCCAGGCCGCGCTCGAGGCCCTCGACCAGGTTATCGCGGCCACCGAGAAGCGCCTTGCCGAACTGGCCGAACAGCGCGAATCGGGCCTCCGCCAGGCCGCCGAGGCCGGGCATCGGGCCGAGCGGCACCGCGAGTCGATGCTGGCTCAGCTCGGCGGCCGGTCCGACCTGGACGCCGCGCTGAGCGCAGTCCGCCAAGCCGCCGATGCGCTCAGCGCCGCCGCCGACGCCGCCGACGCCACCGCCCGCGCCGAGAACGACGGCCAGCGCGCTGGGGGCCTGGCCGTCCAGGCCGCCGCCGAGGCCGGGTTCACCGACCTGGACGCGGCCCGCCGCGCTCGGCGGGACGCCGCCTGGCGGGCCGCGGCCGACCAGGCTATCCGCGAGCACGAGGCCTCGTCCGGGGCCCTCGCTGAGCTGCTCGCCGACCCCGACCTGGCGGTGTCGCTGGACCCGCCCGCCGACCTGGCCGGCGCGCAGGCGGCGGTCGAGGCGGCGCGCAAGGCCCACGACGACGCCGTGGCCGCCTACGACCGCGCCCAGCACAAGGCCGAACAGCTTGCCGACCTCGCCCCCCAGCTCACCGCGCGGCTTGACGACCTGAAGCCGCTGGCCGGTAAGGCCGCCGAGGCCAAGCGGCTCGCCGACCTGGCGGCGGGCCTGGGCGCGAACACGCTGCGGATGACCCTGTCCTCGTTTGTTCTCGCCGCCCGCCTGGAGGAGGTCGCGGCCGCCGCCAGCGAGCGGCTGCTCACGATGACCTCCGGCCGCTACTCGCTGGTGCACACCGACGCGCGCCGGGGCGCAGCCCGGTCCGGCCTCGGCCTGCTCGCCTGCGACGGCTGGACCGGGGTGGACCGCGACACCAGCACGCTGTCCGGCGGTGAGACGTTCCTCGCCAGTCTGGCCCTCGCCCTCGGCCTGGCCGACGTCGTCACGGCCGAGGCGGGCGGTACCAGGATCGAGGCGCTGTTCGTCGACGAGGGCTTCGGCAGCCTGGACGAGGACACCCTCGAAGAGGTGATGACCGTGCTCGACGGCCTGCGCGAAGGCGGTCGCATGGTCGGCATCGTCAGCCACGTCGCCGAGCTCAGGCAGCGCATCCCCGCCCAGGTCCAGGTCCGCAAGGGCCAGGGCGGCAGCCACCTGACCGTCCGCGCCCAGTCCAGCTAGGAACCTGCAGGTTGGACGCGGGCGGCGGCCCCGGCGCACCATGGGAAAATGCGAGCCATCACCTGGTGGGCCAGCCTGAGTCGCCGGCGGCGGATGCTTGTCGCCGTGCTGGCCCTGGTCGTGGTGGCGGGTGCCGTCGCCGGCACGGTGCGCGGGCTGGCCAGCCAGCCCGCCGTTCCGGCTGCGGATGCCGGCCGCCCGGGTGACGTACTGCTCGTGCCCGGCTACGGCGGCAGCACTACCGCGCTTGACGCACTGGCCGGGCGGATCACGGCCGCCGGCGGCCACGCCACCGTGGTCAAGCTGGCCGGGGACGGCACCGGGGACCTCCAGTTGCAGGCGAACGTGCTGAACGGGTACGTGAACCAGGCGCTGGCCGCGGGCTCGGGCCCGGTGACTGTGATCGGCTACTCGGCTGGGGGGGTGGTGGCCTGGCTCTGGGACGTCGACTACGACGGCGTGTCCAAGGCTCGCCAGATCATCACCCTGGGCTCGCCGCTGCACGGCGCCGACCTCGCCGCCGTCGGCGCGGCCAACCTGCCCGGGGCGTGCCCGGCTGCCTGTGCGGAACTCGTGCCCGGCAGTTCCATGCTGGACCGCCTGCAGGGCACCGCCTCGGCCGGCCGCCGCCGTGGCTGTCCCTGTGGACCACTGACGATCAGGTGGTCCAGCCGCCCGATTCGGCCCGGCTGCCCGGCGCGGTCAACGTGCCGCTGCAATCGATCTGCCCCGGCGTCGCCATCGGGCACGGCCAGCTCCCCACCGCCCCGCTGGTGGTCGGCATTGTCTTGCGCACCTTGCGCAACATTGCTCGCACTCCGCCCCAGCCTTCTGATTGCCGTGCGCTGCAGGCCCTCGGCAATTCTGGTTTATAGCCTGACAGGAGGCACTGCGAGGGCTGCCAGGACCTCGTTAGGCGGTGATGTCCTTGGTGGAGAAGTTCGCCCACGCGGCGGCCAGGAACACCACGACGTACACCGCCTGGATCCCGAACCCCCGCTGGATATCTCGCCAGAAGATGGGCTGACGGAAGAAGTCGATCCAGGCCAGCCAGTACCGGGTCGGCAGGTAGGGCTGCACCACGGTGGCGGCGTTGAGCGTGACCAGCACCTCGCTGGCCACCAGCGCGGCCAGCGCGCCGAGCGCCGAGCCGAGGGCCGAATCGGTGATGGTGGACAGGAACAGCGCGATCGCGGCCACGCCGAGCATCGAAATGGTGATAAAGGCGATTGCTCCCGCGATCCGTTCGGTCAGCTGAAGCAGGCTCAGCGGCGCGCCGGACAGCGACGTGACGGCCCCGGCCGCCGCCTGCCCCGCGGTGGGCGCCTGCCCGGCAAGTCCCGGACCAGTGGCGCCGGCCGCACCGCCCGCGGGAGCCTGCCCGACGGCCGCAGCCCGGGACGGGCCGAGCAGGAAGACCCCGGTGGCGTAGGCGGTGAAAGTGACCGCGAGCACCACGAGCAGCACGTACACGGTGACCGAGATGAGCTTGGCGACCAGCAGCCGGGTCCGCCCGACCGGGCGCACCAGCAGGTAGCGGAGCGTGCCCGTGGCGGCCTCGCCCGCGATGGAGTCGCCCGCCACCACGGCCACCGCGACCGGCAGGAACACCGGCAGCACGAGCGCCAGCGCGGCCGCTGGGTAGAGCGCGCCGTCCTGCAGCACGGCGGACAGGAACGCGCTGCCCTGGCCGGGCGGCGGGACCAGGTGCGTGATCGTGACGAAGACCGCCACCATGAACGGCAGCGCGCAGGTCAGCACCACGCTGATCCAGGTGCGCGGCCGGCGCAGCAGCTTGACCAGCTCGACCCCGATCACCCGGTGCCTCCGATCACGGTGCCTCCGATCCCGGGGCCTGCGACATGGTCCGAACCGGTACCGGTCACCGAGAGCACGATCTCCTCGAGCGTGCGCTGGTGCGGGCCGATCGCGCTGACCCGCAGCCCGGCCCCGACCAGCCGCGCGTTGAGCGCGGCCGCGTCCTCGTAGCGGACCAGCAGTTGCTGGCCGTCGCGCTGCTCCACCTGCCCGTCGAGCAGCGCCGCCACCTGGTCGGCGTCGGGTGTGTTCACCAGGATCCGGCCCGTCGGCGCGCGCAGGACCGCCAGGTCCTCCTGCAGGACGAGCTGTCCGCTGTCCAGGACCCCGACCCGGGTGCACAGCTGCTCGACCTCGGCCAGCAGGTGACTGGACGCCAAGACGGTTACCCCGGTGTCATTCAGGCCGATGATGAGCTCCCGCAGATCCCTGATCCCGCGCGGATCCAGGCCGTTGCCGGGCTCATCCAGGATGAGCAGCCGCGGCCGGCGCATCAGCGCGGCGGCCAGGCCGAGCCGCTGCCGCATGCCCAGCGAGTAGGCCTTGACCGGCCGGCGGCCCACCCCGGCCAGGCCGACCTTCTCCAGCGCCTCGTCGATCCGCTTGCGCCGGGTGCGCCGGCGGACAGGCCGCCCGGGCCGGCCGCGTCCAGCAGCGCGAGGTTCACCCGGCCGGACAGGTGCGGGTAGGCGGCGGGCTCCTCGATCAGCGCGCCGATCTGCGGCAGCACCTCGCGGGCGTGCCGGGGGATCCGCTGGCCCATCACCTCGATCTGGCCGCTGGTGGCGTAGACCAGGCCAAGCAGCATGCGGACCAGCGTGGTCTTGCCCGAGCCATTCGGGCCGAGCAGGCCGTACCGGTCGCCTTCGCGGACGTCGAGGTCACCGACTGCACCGCGGTGACGGCGCCGTAGCGTTTGGTGAGAGCCCGGGTGGTGATCACGACAGGGTCACCTGTTCCGTCAGCTCGGTCGCCGCCTGTTCGAGCAGCTGGGCGCTGACCGTGCCGGCCAGCAGGAACGTGACGAAGAAGCCGGGTGGCCGGACGATGACCGCGTTGATCAGCGGCGCCCCGATCACGACCCCCGAGCCGCCCGCTATGGCCAGCGGCGTCCCGCCCGCCGAGACCGTGTTCGGGACCAGGTGGCGGCCGCGCTCCCGCGAACGCCGACCACGACGAAGGTCGACAGCCCGCCTCCGTAGGCCCCGATCGTCTCGAACCCGGGCTGCACCGGGAGCCGGTTGCGGCCTGCCAGGCCAGCCGGGCAGCGCCACCAGACCCAGGTTGCTCAGCGCCCCGGCCAGGTTGCCGGCCCGGGTCACGGTGAATCCGGTGCCGGAGGCCCGCACCGGCGTCAGCACCCGCGGATCCGGCCGCCATGGGCTGACCTGGAAGAACTGGCTTTCCAGCGCCGGACGGACCGAACCGCGGCTGAAGATCTCGACCATCAGCGGCAGCCCGCTCGACGGGTTGGCCCAGATATCCGCGTGCCCGACGGTAGACGCGGGATCGGACGGCGTCGCCGCAGCCCGGCCGCGCTCTGGCCTGCCACCCGCTGCGGCGCGATCACGCTGAACCTGGCCTGCCGGCTCGGCCTTGGACAGCAGGCGCAGCGCCAGGGCCGGCGGCACCAGGTCGGCCGGGCGGGGCAGCCGGACGTTTGCCGCCCGCGGACCTCGGTGAGCAACTGGTCGCCGGAGTCCCAGATGTAGGAGCGGCAGCCGCTGAGCTGGTACGTGTCGCGCTCACCCGCATCGGAGAGCACGTCAACGCGCCACCGGGCCGGCGTTGCTGGCCAGACCCGCATCTTCGTCGCCCCGTTGAGCAGCGACGTCAGCCCGGTCAGGCCTGGCGATCGGTGGCAGCCCGAAGGTCGCGTTGCTTTCCGCGTACCCCGCGTAGGACACATCCGCCGAAGCCAGGATGCGCCCGCGGAGCTGGCTGGCGGTCAGCGCGGGCACGCTCACCGGCAGCGCGCTGGCGATCACCGGCAGCCCGCAGAGCACTGGCCAGGCCGACGGCTACCGCCGCCCACTGGCGCACGCTCCGGGCCTTCACCAAGATCCTCGCAAGATGGTTACTAGCGCGACAAGGCGGTCACTTGATCTAAATCGCCCGGGCATCCAATAACGGTACGATAACCGCCGGTC
>CAWDBS010000053.1:0-53379 GCA_963800415.1 uncultured Actinomycetes bacterium | reverse complement strand
ACCCCCATCGTTCCGCCCGCAGCGCGTCCAGGATGGGCTCGCCGGGCTCCTGCTGCACGAGGCGCTCGCGCAGCGCCGTGACCCTGTCCGGGTCCGCGCCGAACAGCGCCGCTTCCTTGGACGGGAAGTAGTTGAAGAACGTGCGCGGCGATACCTCAGCCGCCTCCGCGATGTCCTCCACGGTGACGTGCGCGAAGCCGCGTTCGGCGACCAGGTTGAGCGCTATCCGGCGGAGCGACCGGCGGGTCGCCAGCTTCTTGCGCTCCCGCAGCGAGGTATGCGGCTCCCTGGCCGGAGCCGTGCTAGGAAGTGTCATCGGATACTCACTACAGCTTTGCATTAAATGAAAATTTGCACTTCGAGTAAGGTTACGGGACGTGCAACGACGGTCGGCGGCCAGATGTTCCCGGCCCGCCCACACGCGGCAGGCGGCAGACTGTACCGATGAGTCCTGCGAGCCCCGAGGGCGGCATCATGGCGCTGGCCGCCTTGATCCGGCAGCGCGTCTCCGCCAGGCGAGTCGTCGCCATCGGGGTCCTGCTCGGCATTGTCGGGGCGGCCCTGTTCTTCGGCGACAGCGTCATCACGCCCGCCATCTCGGTGCTTTCCGCGGTCGAGGGCATCAACGTGGTGTCTCCTGGCGTCCAGGACGCGGTGCTGCCGATCGGCGTGGCCATCTTGACGGTGCTGTTCCTGGCGCAGCGGTTCGGCACGCACAACGTCGGCCGGCTCTTCGGACCGGTCATGGTGCTGTGGTTCGCCGTCATCGCGGTTCTCGGCCTGCCGCAGATCATCGGGCATCCGGGCATCTTGCGCAGCCTGTCCCCGAGCTACGTCTTCTCGTTCGCGGCCGCTGACCCGCTGACCGCGTTCCTGGCCATGGGCGCGGTCGTGCTGGCCATCACCGGCGCCGCTCCCTTTCTCGGTGACCCGGCAGGCGATCAGGCTCGGATTTCTCCCGTACCTGACCATCCGGCAGACCTCGCGCCGCGAAGGCGGGCAGATTTACGTGCCCGCGATCAACTGGCTGCTCTTCACCGCCGTCCTGGTCATCATGCTCGCGTTCCGGTCGTCGCATCGGCTGGCCTCCGCCTACGGCGTGGCCGTCACCGGCACCTTTCTGCTCACTACGGCCCTGTTCCTCGTCCTGGCCCGCTGGGTGTGGCACTGGCGGCTGTGGCAGCTGCTGCTGGCGGGCGTCGTGTTCGGCGGGCTGGAGCTGATCTTCTTCACGGCGAACCTGGCCAAGGTGGCCCACGGCGGTTGGCTGCCGCTACTCATCGGCGCGCTGGCGGTGACCGTGATGCTGACGTGGCGGCGGGGCGCCCAGATCGTGACCTCCAAGCGTATCGCCCAGGAAGGTTCCCTGGCGGCGTTCGTCGAAGAGATGCGGCGCAGTCAGCCGCCCCGCGTGCCCGGCACCGCTGTCTTCCCGCACCCGAGGAAGGACACCACGCCGCTGGCGCTGCGCGCGAACGTCACATTCAACGGGGTGCTGCACGAACGGGTGATCATAGTCTCGGTGCTCCCGGAGAACGTCCCGTACGTGCCGCTGGCCGAGAGCATCCAGATCGATTCGCTGAATTACTCCGATGACGGGATCGTGTACCTGTCAGCCCGTTTCGGGTTCATGGATGAACGAAACATCCCCAAGGTGCTGGCCACCGCGTACAAGCTTGATCCCGAGCTCGACATCCATCCGGGCGCGGCCTTCTATTTCCTGTCCCGCATCACCATCGAGAGCGGCCCGGACCACGACATGCCGAATTGGCAGCAGCAGATATTCACCGCGCTGGTCCACAATTCCGGGTCACCGGCGGCGGATTTCTGCCTCCCGGCCGAACGGACCTTGTCGGTCGCGACCCGCATCGAGATCTAGCCGCCGCGCCGCTAACCGCTCCGGCACCTGGCGCCGGGGCACTCGCGGTCGTGATCTTGCCCGTGGTAACGTCAGGTAGTTGCTCCGGACCTCGGCGGCTGATGGCGTTTGCTGACTGCAACGCCGCCGAGATGCTCGGAGCCTTTTGATGCTGGGATTGGGTAAGACCGGTACGCTTCGTGCTTCTGCCACGGCCAGCTCAGCCCCATGCCGGGACATCTATCAGCGTTACGCCGCCACCCTGTACCGGCAGGCGCTGCTGACTCTCGATGACTCGGCCCCGGCCGAGCATTTCGTCGGTGACGCCATCGTCAATGAGCGCGCCCTGGCCCTGGTGCCGGAGCGCGGCGAAGACGATGCTCGTCAGCGTGACACGGCGGCCCTCGTGCGCGCGGTACTGCGCAAGCTGTCGCGGACCCGTCAGAGAGCAGGAGGACAATGATGCGTGCACTCGGATACGTCACGGTGATCGAGATGGTAGCCGTCGGAGCCGTCCTGGGGGTGCTGGTGGTCAGGGGGCTGCCGGACCTCCGGCGGTACGTGGAGATGAGGAAGATGTAACTGGATGACCGGGACCATCCCGATCAGCAGGTCCGCGTGCAGGGCGATGTCCGTCTTTTCGGTACGGCCGGTCGCGGCTCCAGGTACTAATAGGCACGCAGGGTCAGCAAAGCGGTCATGGTTACCCCGGGGCGAGATTCGGCATGGACCGTCGGCGACCACTCGGCCCAGCGAACCGGCCAGCCGCCGTCCTGCTGCTGGCTGCCGGCCAGGTACCGCAGGCTGCGATCCATCTCCGCGTCGGTGAACCACCGGCGGGCGAGAGAATCCGGGCGGCGCGCGTAGTCGTGCGCGAGGTGATACTCACCGGGCGCGTAGCCCGGGGCGATGCGAGCTTCCCGCGGACGTTCGGGGTCAATCAGCGCGATCCGCTGGTCGCGAACCGCGGTGCCCAGCCGCTTCGCCTGGTTGACCGCCCAGGTCCTGTCGGGCGAGCCGTCGAGGAACTCGACCGCCGCCTCGGCCTCGTACGGGTGCGTCTCCGCCAGGTTCTCGATCGCATGCCGGCAGAACTCCGTGGCCGGCTCCAGCCACGGATGCGAGATCCCGGCCCGGAGCAGCGGCCCGGCGATCTGGCCGGTGGCGAGCAGCGATCCCGCGGGCTCGTCGGGAACCGGCAGCCACGGCGGCCGCGGATACGGGCGGAGGCTGGGCAGTACCGCCGGTGCCCCGCCGTCGGCTGCGGTGCACCCGGCCAGCCAGCCGCAGATCCGCACGGCCTCCGGTCCGCCCAGCGCACCGGCCGTCTCCAGCGCCCGCAGCGCGGCGGGGATGGTCACGGGCTGGCTGGCCGGGCCGCGCACATCGGGCTCGAGGCCGTAGGCGTAACCGCCGTCCGGGCTGCGGTAGGCGTTCAGCGCCGCGAGCACACCCTCCGGTCCCGCCTCGCCGCGGAAGAGGAAAGCGAACATCCGCTGCTCAAGTACCCGGCCGGACGTCCACAGGAAGCGCCCGGCCCGGCCGATCACGTCATCGTCAATGAATCCCATGCACCCACCGTAGGCGGGTTCCTGCCTTCGGTCCTGAACGAATCGGCCCGCTGGCGGGGCGAGGGTCTATCGTCGCCGGGCCGCGTAGACCGCGACGGTGCCGAAGAGCAGCACCAGGAGTCCGTAGATGCCCAGCGGGGCCGCGGCCGCGGCGCCGAACGCGCTGGCCGCGATGCCGGCCGCCACCGCGAAGTCCCGCATCGCGGTCGGCAGCACGATGGCCGTGCGCTGTCCCGGCGGCGCGCCGGCCGACAGCAGCCAGCCCAGGATCACCCCGCCGGCCAGGTAGGCGAGCAGGGCCAGCAGGACGCGGGCGTCGCTGGCACGCAGGTGGATCTGGCTGGCGACCTCCCACAGCAGCATGAGCAGGCTGGCCGTTCCCGCCACCCTGATGACCGGCTGCTCGCGTCCGCCGAACGGATCCAGCGACCGCATCGCGGACCCGGCGATCAGCGGCAGCGCGACCACCAGGGCCAGCGTCGAAAGCAGCCCGAGCTGCGAGGCTGAGGAATGCGCGCCGGCGATGCTGAGGATGGGCCCGGCCAGCAGCACCGTCGCCGCCGTGGACGTGACCAGCAGCCCGGCCGCCAGCACCGCGTCCCCGCCCGCGAGACCGGTCAGGGCCACCGACGCGACCTCGGCGGGCGCGACGCCGGCCGACAGGATGCCGCCGCGCAGGGTGACGTCGCTGACCAGGCGGCTGGCCAGCCAGGCCAGCACGGGCAGGCCGGCGGTGGTGACGGGAAGCACGACGGCCAGCCGGCGGCCGGCCGTCCGGATGGCGCCCATCTCGCTGAACGTCATGGCCGCGCCGGTGCAGAACACCAGGACCGCGAGCGTGATCAAGATGGCGTCACCGGCGTCGGCCCGGCGCCCCGGGCCGGGCCAGCTCACCCCCAGCGCCGCCGCGGCCAGCACCAGGGGCAGCAGGAACCGGTCCAGCGTGTCGGCGAGCCCGGTTCCCGGCGGGGTGATCGGGGCCGCCGTCCGCATCCCGGCCTAGCTTTAGCCCGATCCCCGCTCGGGCTGGCGAGGCTCATGGGCCCTGCGGCCACCATTGAGGGACGGGTCGGCGTCGAAGTGTTCGGCGAAGGTCTGCGCGCCGTCCTCGTGTTCCACCAGGGTCTGCGATCCGTCGGTATGGTTCAGGACGGTCCGCGTCCCGTCGTCCATGACATCTTGCCGGCTGCGGATGGTCGGCCGGGAAAAGCGTGACCTGTTGCGTATCAGCATGGGCAGCAGGATCCCGACAACGCCTGCGAGCATCAGGATGACACCCACGACATGCAGGTCGAGGGCGCCTATGTGTCCGCCCTTCACGGCGAACGTGAAGATCGCCCCGAGGACGATAAGGGCAATACCGGCTGCGATGGGCATGATGCGTCACCCTTTCGGGGGCTGGATCGCCGGGAGGCGGCACCGGCGGTACGGCGCCTGGGCGTTCACCGGTGCGCCCACCGGCGTGACCGGCTGCGGCCGCGGCCGGTGCGGCCGGCGCTGCGGCTGGTGACCAGGTGGTAGGCCAGCAGCAGGATCGCCGCGCCGGCGATGGCGGTGAGCCAGGTGGAGATGTTGAAGAACCCGTGCAGGGTGACCACGTGGAACAATCTGGTGGCCAGCCAGCCGCCGAGCAGCGCCCCGGCGATGCCGATCAGGCAGGTGATGACCAGGCCCTGTGATCTCCTGCCGGGGATCGCCATGTTGGCGAGCAGGCCCGCGCCCAGGCCGAGAACGATCCACGCGATGACACCCATGACCGGGCTCCTGAACTTCGATGAGCTGATGGCCGGTTTGGTGCCGGATCGTGGCCGGGGGGACTGGCCCCGCCGTGGCGTCGCGATACCTTGCCGTCTTGCTTGTCACCTTTCAGTTAAGCCGGGGAATCCCGCCGGCGGAAAGAGCCGGAAACCGCAAACATCATCACCCAGACCGATTACTAGCCAGCAGCGTAGCTCGGCGGAGTAACGGCCGCGCCCTGCTGTCCGTCCAAGTGCGACAGGTCCAGGCGACCTGATCGCCTTCGTCGTGCTGCCCGTATTCCTCCCCTGGCCGGCATCGTGGCCGCATACGGGCTGACCCGGCGAATACTAGCGGCCCGGGGAACCTATTCGAGGCAGCCCGGGGACGTGTAGCATCACCTGGTAGTTGCTCCGGACCCCGGCAGCCGCACCCGCGATATTCGCGAGTGCGTGGCAGCGGCCCGGATTTTTTATTTCCCGGACAGGGCCGGCGCCAGTGAGGTGCTACGCCTGAAGGACGGCGGGAACCATCGGGAGTTCCTTTTCTTGTCGGCTACCCCTGCGTTGCCTTGTCACTGACTGAGGAGCCGGTTATGAACGTCATCGCGTGCATCGTTCCCGCATCGCTGCGGACCTAGCCGCCAGTATGGTGAACTCCGGCAGGAGACCACCGCAGCGCATCTTCACCCGCGTCACCGGTATCGCCAGGGCCCGTCACCTGATCACCGCAGAGTCAGCGCGCCGTGCGCACCGCTGAGAGGATCCCAGGGCTCCCCAGCTCGCCGGTGGCGTGCAACCCGCCGGTGTCCGGCGGGGACCCACGGCTGGCCCCGCCCGCCCCCCCAGGCCGGACGCGCCAGGAACTGGCCGGGCTGGAGGACCGGGAACTGCTGGGAATCGTCCGCTCGCAGGCGCCCGGCAGCGAGCAGGGCGACGCGGCGTGCGAGCTGCTGGTCAGCCGTCACCGCCACCTGGTGCGGTCGCAAGTGCGGCGATACGGGCGCAGTCTGGAGCCGGCCGAAGACCTGATGCAGGTGGGGTACGTCGGGTTGCTGAAGGCGGTCCGGAACTTCGATCCGGCCGCCGGCAGCAGCCTGGCCGCCTTCGCGCGGCCCTGCATCAGCGGCGAGATCAAGCGGCACTTCCGGGACAAGCGCTGGCCGGTTCATGTCCAGCGCTCCGTGCAGGAACTGGTACTCGAAGTCCGCGCGGCGAGCGGGCAGCTGACCCAGGACCTGGGCCGCGTGCCGGCCGAGTCCGACCTCGCCCGGCACCTGGGGGTCAGCGGTGGTGAACTGCGCGAAGCCCGGCAGGCGGAGATGGCCTTCCAGCCGGGCTCGCTGGACGCGCCGATGGGCCGCGAACCCGGTACGGGAAGCGTGGCTGACCTCCTTGGCCAGGAGGATCCGCAGATAGAGCACATGCTCGGCATGCGGGCCGTTGCTGCGCACTGGCGCGAACTGCCCCCGCGTGAGCGGACGATCCTGGTCATGCGCTTTTACGGCGACATGACGCAGGCGCAGATCGGCCAGCAGCTCGGCCTCTCCCAGGTGCACGTCTCCCGGCTGATCGCCCGCGCGCTCGGCTACCTGCGCCCGCGTCTGCTCGATCAGCAGGACCGCCCCAGCGGCGCCCCCGTCAGGAAATGATAATGAAATCTGCTACCGGCCCGCTGCCACGGCCGCGGCGCGGCCCTGTCCCCGAACCCTCGGGAGCTTTCCTGGCCGAAGCCCTCGGCGAGGATCCTGGCCAGCGCGGCAACAAGTGGTGGACGCTGGTCGCGGTGTGCCTGGGCACCTTCATGCTGCCGCTGGACATCACGATCGTGAATGTCGCCCTGCCGGATATCCAGCGGGCGCTGAATTCGTGAACGCCCCGATCGGGATCGCGGCCGCGGTGCGGCGCACTGGCGCCTTCTGATCGATCCGAATGATCGCGCAGGCCGTATCACGCTGCATTGCCGCTTCGCCAAGCCTCGTCCTCAATGTGCTGGGCCCCGGAAGTTGACGGGCTCAATTTCGCCAGCCGGCCAGCGTCTTGCGGGCTGCTGCGGATAAGCGCCGGTGCGTGCCGCCAGGTGAGGCAGGCGATCGCGCCGAGGGGGATGGGGGACAGGTAGGTGACGGCCCGGTAGAGCAGCACGGCGGCGGTCACCTGCGCGCTGGCCTGGTGGCCGTCGGCGGCGGCCAGGGTGCCGATCAGTCCGAGTTCGGTGATTCCGAGGCCGCCGGGGGTGACGGG
The DNA here is from genome assembly GCA_963800415.1 of uncultured Actinomycetes bacterium. GTDB lineage: Bacteria > Actinomycetota > Actinomycetes > Streptosporangiales > Streptosporangiaceae > Palsa-504. The sequence goes on along the minus strand of CAWDBS010000053.1, from coordinate 45,970 downwards.
CAGCACCGTCAGCAGCCGGACGAACGCGAAGGCGGCGAGAGAGGTCTGCCAGGGCACCTGGGCCTGAGACAGGCCCAAGCCGCGCAGGCATGCCAGCAGGACGAGCCACAAGGTGAGGTTGCTCGCCGCCGTGGCGGCGGTGATCCGCCAGCCGCGGGCGGCGATCAGGGCGCCGGCCCGGCCACGGAAGCCCGGCAGCCATCCGGCGATGTCAGGGGGCAGTTGCCGGCGTGCGAGCCGGCAGGCGACGGCGACCGCGCGCTGCAGCGCACGGCTGGCGCGGAGCGCGAATGACTCGCTGCGCAGCAGCAGGCCGAGTCCGCCGGCCGTGGCGGCGAGCAGGGCCAGGCCCGTTGCTGCGGCGGCGATCAGCCCGGCGCCGGGCCGGCTGACCGTCACCAGGACCAGCAGGGCGACGACGGGCAGGCCCAGGCGGGCGAAACGTTCCAGATTCCCGACACCAGGGTGTACAGCACATAGTCCGCCGTGCTGATGCCCCAGCTCGAGAGCATGGCCCAGCTGACCCCCATGGCGAGGGCCCCGCCGGCGGGCAGGGTGTTCGCCACCGCGTTGGAGCCGAGGTTGACCACCGCCGCCTCGCGCAGCCGTACCGATGGCAGGACCGAGCAGATCATGATCCAGGCAGAGACCATGCTGGCGGCGGCGGCGGCGCCGACGAGCAGGGCCTGCGGCCAGGTCATCGCGCCCATGCTGGCCCACACGCTGCGGTAGGACGCAAAACGCGGGAGAGCGAACCCGAATATGGCCGCGACGATAGCGGCCGACACCGCGGTGCGAAGAATCGTCCGGCCGGGCCGCGGCCGGGCGGTCGCTGGCTGCTGCATAGTACCGCTGCCAGGGCCGGTCCCCGGGGCGGCGAGCCGCCCCGGGGACGGGACAGTAGCGGATGGCGGTCCAGCGACGGCCGTCATCGGATCCGGTCGCTGCTGGCGGCTAGCGGGACCGCGATGAAGCTGCGGTGAGTCAGCAGACGGTGAAAGCCCACCGTCACCCCTAGCCCGGTGATCACGTAGAAGGCCACCGCGAGCAGGACATCGGCGAGATTCAGGCCGTGGCCCCAGGCTAGCCAGACCGCCACCGCCAGCCCGGCGAACGGCACGACAACGAAGGCGATTGTCACGCCGACCCGGGCCCAGCCCTGGACAGTGCCCGGCGGCCGGCCGTTCACAGCAAACGGCGCCCTCCCGTCATAATCATCCGAGGTAAGCCGAGATGGCATCCTGGCTGTTCCGCTTGGTCCTGTGGTCCGGCCCGGTCCGGCCTGGGCGTTCACCGGTGCGCCCACCGGCGTGACCGGCTGCGGCCGCGGCCGCTGCGGCCGGCGCTGCGGCTGGTGACCAGGCCCTGTGATCTCCTGCCGGGGATCGCCATGTTGGCGAGCAGGCCCGCGCCCAGGCCGAGAACGATCCACGCGATGACACCCATGACCGGGCTCCTGTGCTGCGATGAGCTGATGGCCGGTTTGGTGCCGGATGGTGGCCGGGGGGACTGGCCCCGCCGTGGCGTCGCGATACCTTGCCGTCTTGCTTCCACGTCCCAGCTAACCCCGGCCACCCTGCGGCGGAAACCGCCAGAAACCGCAAACGTCATCACCCTGGCCGATAACGGGTGGCTGCGGTCCAGGAATAACGCCTGCACCGGGCGCCTGTCCTGGTGTGATCGGCCACGGTGATGAGTTTTGCCCGGATTGCTCATGTCCGTCTGGCCGCGGATGGCCTTTACTGGCATATGGATATGCTGGCTGAACGGAATCAGCCAGGATATCCATCGCCGCTGCTTGCATACACGGGATTGTGGCGATCCTTAGCTGCTCGCACGGCGCCACCCCCAGCGAACATGCCGTCGGAGGCAGTCATGCGTATCGGATCGGTGCTAATCATCGCCTGGCTGATCATCGGCGCCATCGCCGCTGGCCAGCGCCACTACTACAGCGGTTCTGACCCGAACTGCGCCCGAGCGGGCACGATCATCGTGACAATTCTTGCGGGCCCGCTCAACTACACAGGCGTGAACCCGAAAATTTCCTGCAAAACACCGCAGCCGAGCTAGTGACCTTTGTGGTAATCCCACTTTTCCGGACTGCGGCATGAAGGATGGCGCGGCTAGTTTTCGATGGAGCACCATCCCGGGGAATGGTGCCGCGCCAACATGCTGTAAGTGGCCGCTCCCGCCTGAAATATCATGGTGATTCCCGTGCCTGCAGGTGTGGCGGAGAGCCGGCCCTTCCGCGGCCGGGCTGGCCATGTCAGACCAGACGCTGATGGACGTAACACCATCTCCACCGCGGTCCCGGCTCCAGGCCCGCGGCCAGCGGATGGTCGGTCTCCTCGTAGTGCGCCTTGGCGTGCTGGCCTGGTGAGTCGCCGGAGCAGGCCACCCAGCCGCAGGTCAGGCAGACCGCGAGGGGCGTCTGGCGGTCGGTGCGGTCCCGACAGTCCCGGCAGTCATCCGACAGGGGTGTGACCGGCTGGAGTCCGTCGAGGTGCTCACAGTGTGGCGCTGAGCCGTTCAGGCTGATGGCGGGCGCGCCTAGGGCCATGTTCTGGGCGGGTATCATGGCAGCCCCCCTTATCGTGATAGAGACGCCGGGTCCGGCCCGGCTGGTTTCATTGGCAAGTCAACCCTGATAGCGGCGCGGCGGAAACGGGCAACGTGAGCAGGGCCTATCACCAGAACCGATCAACCCGGTCACCGGCCGGACAAGCCGATGAGGAATTCCAAGAGCCTGGCGCGGAAGTAGGCTTAGTGGCAGGGTTTCCTGTCCCGGCCGGTGCCGTCCAGGCGGATTCGGTCGCTACCGATCGTGGCGGCATCGGTGCCGCGTGATCCAGAGGCAAGTTCCAGGGAGTACAGGGATGGACCGGACACGGAATGGGCGGCGGGTGTGGAGCTACGCCAGCTTCATTACTTCGTGACGCTAGCCGAGGAGCTGCATTTCGGCCGGGCTGCGGAGCGGGAGCACATCGTGCAGTCGGCGCTGAGCCAGCAGGTGCAGCGGCTGGAACGTGAGCTAGGGGTCCGCCTGCTGGAACGCAGCACGCATCATGTTTCACTGACCGCTGCCGGGGTGGTGTTCCTGGTCGAGGCGCGGCAGATCCTGGCGCACGTGGACCGCGCCGCGGGGGTGGCCCGGAGCGCCGTGGGCGCGGCTGCGACGTTGCGGGTCGGGATCATCGATTCCAGCTATGACTCGATGCCGCAGATCCTGCACGAGGTCCAGGCCCGTTACCCCGGCCTGGTGATCCACCAGATCGAGACCAGTGTGCCTGGGCAGTACCAGCAGCTGATCGACGGCCGGCTGGATGTAGGTGTCGGCCGGGCTGCGCTCGCTCCGCCGCAGGTCGCATCTCTGCTGTTCCGCCAGGACCCGCTCGGGGTCCTGGTGCCAGCCGGTCACCGGTTCGCCGGGCTTGAGGGTGTGCCGGTCGCAGATCTGGCTGAGGAACCGCTGCTGCTCGCCGAGGAAGTGCAGGCTCCGGAATTCAATCAGTTCACCGTCGAGATGTGCCGGGCGGCCGGCTTCACCCCCACCGTGTACGGGGGGACCGTGGAGAGCATCCGGGCGGCAGCCGATCTCGTCGCCCAGGGGCGCTGCCTGTACTGCGTGCCCTCCTCCTGCATCTCTGCGCTCCCCGGAACCACCTGGCGACCGCTTACCGAACCGGCGTCCTACTACCCGTGGTCGGTCCTGTGGCGCGCGGCCGACGACTCCGGTCACGTACGTGCCGTCGTCAGCTGCGCGCAGGCGATGTCAAAGCGGCTCGGCTGGCTCGCCGCCGTCGGCCAGGCGGCACAATGAGCAATCGCCGGCCTGGGCGTTCACCGGTGCGCCCACCGGTTTGACCGGCTGCGGCAGCGGCCGGTGCGGCTACTGCTGCGGCTGGTGACCAGGTCCAGCCCAGCGCACGGTGATCGGCTGCGGTGATGAACCCTTCCGGGATCGGTAGTTTCCCGGACGCCTCTGACGGGGGTTGACTCAGAGATGAACGAGGACCAAGCACGGTACCTGCGCTCCCGCGGGCGGCCAGCTGCCTCGATGTGGAGTGCGTCATGATCGTCATTATCGGTCTTGTCATCCTGCTCGCCGCGGTGATCGTCGGCGTGGCCGGAGTTCTCGGCAACAGCGGCAGCGGGCATGCGCTGACCCACGGGTTCGCGGTGTTCGGCTACCACGTGACCGGCTCCACCGGCACACTGTTCCTGGCCGGGATCGTCGTCGGGGCAGTCGCCGTGGCCGGGTTGAGCCTGCTGCTGGCCGGCGCGCGGCGCACCTCCCGCCGCGGCAGCGCCGCCCGCCGCGGGCTCAGGCAGTCCCGTCGCGAGACGGCCGCTGTCAGCCAGGATCGCGACGACCTGATCGGCCAGCGCGACACCGCCCGCGCATACACCGCGAGCACGCTGGGGAACGGCGCGCCTGGCAGCGACCCCCATCGCGGCGCCAGAGATAGCGGCCGGGGCGGGCTGCGCCTGTTCGGGCACCAGTTCGCTGGCCGGCATGCCGTCGTCGAATCGCCAGAGTCGGTGAATGGCAAGCCCGTTCCCGATGCGCCTGCCCCCCCAGGGCAACCCGCAAACGGCAACCACCCATGAGTATCGGCAAGAAGATCGCGCACAGGGCCGAAGCGGTCAAAGGCTCCGCCATGAAACCGTCGGCCGCCTCACCGGGAACCGGCGGCTGCGGGTAGCGGCGGTCAACGCCTGCGGCCACGAGGCGGCGATCACGGCCGGAGTACTGTATGCGCGTCCCTTGTAGCAGACTATTCACGGTCTGGGTGGCGACTGCCTGGGCTGGCCGAGGATCATGCCTGATACCGATCCCCCGCGGGTGACCGTGCTGGTGAACGGCCGGCGCGAGGAGGTCCGCACTGAGCAGGACACCGCGCTGCTGTACGTGCTGCGGAATCATCTCGGGTTGACGGGCACCCGCTTCGGCTGCGGTCTTAGCCTGTGCGGCGCTTGCTTCGTGCTCGTCGACGGCCAGCCCGCCTACTCCTGCGACACGCCGATGTGGGCGGTTGCGGACCGGGAAGTCACGACGGTGGAGGGACTGGGCGCGCCCGGCCGCCCGCACCCTGTCGCGCAGGCGATCATCGACGGGCAGGCCGCGCAGTGCGGTTACTGCATCTCCGGCGTGGTGATCAGTGCCGCCGGGCTGCTGGCCAGCAACGACGATCCCAGCGAGGACGAGGTCCGCGCCGCGCTGGACCGTAACCTGTGCCGGTGCGGCGCGCAGAACCGGATCGTGCGCGCCGTGCTCGTGGCCGCCGCCAGCCTGCGGGCCAGCCGGGCCAGCCACTGATGGCGACAGCACGCGAGCTGCCGCCTTCGCTCGCGGCCAATCCCCGGCTCGGGGACTGGCTGCGCGTCCGGCCGGACGGCGTGGTGGAGGTGCGTTCCGGCAAGGTCGAGCTCGGCCAGGGCGTGCTCACCGCGCTGGCGCAGGTCGCCGCCGAAGAGCTAGAGGTGGATGTCGCCCGGGTCCGCATGGTGGCGGCCGTGACCGGCGTCAGCCCGGACGAGGGCTACACGGCGGGCAGCATGTCGATCCAGTATTCCGGTGCCGCCCTACGGGTCGCCTGTGCCGAGGCCAGGGCGATCTACCTCGGCGTCGCGGCCGGCCGGTGGAACGTGCCCGCCGGCCTGCTCACCGTCCGGGACGGCACCATCGCCGCCCCGGACGGGCGGACCACGAGCTACTGGGAACTGGCGGACGACGGGCTGCTGGACCGCCTGGCCACCGGCCGGGCTGAGCCCAAGGCGCCCTCGGGCTACCGGATCGTCGGCACCAGCGTGCCGCGGCTGGACCTGCCCGGCAAGCTGGCTCCGCGGCCTCGTTTCGTCCACGACCTGGCGCTGGACGGGATGCTGTACGGCCGGGTGGTCCGGCCTCCGTCCCGCGGCGCCACCCTGCTCGACGTCGGCGCGGAACCGGCGCTGGCGCTGCCCGGAATCATGACCGTGGTGCGGGACGGGAGTTTCCTGGGCGTGATCGCCGAACGGGAGGAGGTGGCGCTGCGCGCCGCCGACCTGCTCCGGGTCGGCGCGAAGTGGCAGGAGCAGCCCACCCTGCCCGATGAGGACAACCTGCCCGCCTTCCTCACCTCCGCGCCCGCCGAGACCAGCGTGCTGGCCGAATCCGCCCCGCCCGCCAGCACTCCGCCCGCCGGCGCCCCGCCCGCCGGCGCACTGCGGACACCTGCCGCGCGCTCGCACGAAGCCACCTACCACCGGCCCTACCTGGCGCACGCGGCCATGGGACCGTCCAGCGCGACGGCGCTGGCCAGAACGGGGGACGGCCTCCGGCTGGAGGTCTGGACGCACAGCCAGGGCGTCTACATGCTGCGCCGTGAGCTGGCCCGGGTGCTGACGCTGACCGAGGAACAGGTGCTCGTGCGGCACGTCGAGGGTGCGGGCTGCTACGGCCACAACGGCGCCGAGGATGCCGCCATGGACGCGGCCCTGCTCGCCCTGGCCGTACCCGGCCGGCCGGTGCAGGTCGTCTGGTCGCGCGCCGACGAGCTGGCCTGGGAGCCCTTCGGGCCGGCCGCCGTGGTCCGCGTCGCCGCCGACGTCGACGCCCGCGGTGACGTGCTGTCCTGGCAGCACGAGATCTGGGGCAACGGCCACGTGACCCGGCCTGGGTTCGCCAAATCGATCGGGCTGCTCGCGGCGAGCCACCGGGACGGCGGCGAGCCGATGGAACCGGCGGCGGAGCCGCCGCTGGCGCGGGGCGGCGAGCCGGCCGGAACGCCGTGCCCGGCTACGCCTTCCCAGCTTACCGGGTGGTCAATCACCGGCTGTCGGTCATGCCGCTGCGGACCTCCTCGCTGCGCTCGCTCGGCGGCTTCGTCAACGTGTTCGCGATCGAGTCGTTCATGGACGAACTCGCCGCGGCGGCGGGCCGCGATCCAGCCGAATACCGTCTGGCCCAGCTGGCCGACCCCCGGGGCCGGGCGGTGATCGAGGCGGTCGTCCGGCGTTCGGGCTGGGCCAATTGGTCCGCGTCCGGGTCCGCCGGCCATGGCATCGGCTATGCCCGTTACAAGAACAGCGGCGCCTACTGCGCGGTCGTCGCCGAGGTGGAGGCGGTCACCGAGGTGCGGGTGCGCCGGCTGACTATCGCGGTCGACGCCGGGCTGGTGATCAACCCGGACGGCGCCGAGAACCAGGTGGAAGGCGGCGCGATCCAGGCGACCAGCTGGACGCTGAAGGAACGCGTGCGCTTCGACCGGCTGACCGTCACCAGCGACACCTGGGAGAGCTACCCGATTCTGCGGTTCTCCGAGGTACCCGCGGTGCAGGTGGAGCTGTTGCCCGGCCACGGTAATCCGCCGCTAGGCGTGGGAGAAACCGCGCAGGGGCCCACCGCGGCCGCCCTCGGCAACGCCCTGGCCGACGCCCTCGGTGTCCGGGTGCGCACGCTGCCGCTGACCGCCGAGCAGATCGTCGCCGCCATGCCCGACTGACCGCGGCCCGCCGGGATGCGGAGCAGTTATTGACGCGACGGTCACGGCCTCCTGTCTGATGCGCCCGGCGCTGTCGGTCACAATAAGAACCTGCTTGTGACTCCGCTGCTAGCCGGGCCGGACGCCGGCCGAGGGTGTGATGCATGGTAGTCCCGACATGGCTATGGTCGGCATCGGCGACGGGACTGATCGCGGTCGTCGTCGCGGAGATCGTGCTGACCGGCCGGCGCGGCGGGGGATCGTTCACCGCGCGTGCGGCGGTCAGCTGGATCGCAGCCTACGTGTCGCTGGCGGTGATGTTCGGGCTCGGCGTCGGGATCACGGTCGGCTGGGTGACGGCTGGCCAGTTCTACGCTGGTTACCTCACCGAGTACAGCCTGAGCCTGGACAACCTGTTCATCTTTTACGTGATCATGAGCCGGCTCGCGGTGCCACCTGCCCGCCAGCATCGCGTCCTGCTGGCCGGTATCGGGCTTGCCCTGGTGCTGCGGTCGGTCCTCATCGTGGCCGGGGTGACGGCGCTGAACCGGTACGGCTGGCTGTTCTACCCGCTCGGCGGCATCCTGGTGTGGACCGCGATCGGCCTGATCACCGGCCGCCAGGACCGTCAGCCAGAGCGGCACACCCGGCTGATGTCGTGGCTGCAGCGCCGTATGCTGCCGGCCGGGGAGGATCACGGCCACCGGCTGGTCATGCGCCGGTCCGGTCATCTGACGGTGAGCCCGACGCTGGTGCTGGTCATGGCGATCGGACTGGCCGATGTGCTGTTCGCCGCCGACTCGATCCCGGCTGTCTTCGGCATCACCACCAGCGCGTCCTTGATCGTCGCTTGCAACGCGTTCGCCCTGATGGGGCTCCGGCAGCTGTATGCGCTGCTGGCCCGGGTCCTGGACAGGATCGTCTACCTGAACACCGGCCTCGGGATCATCTGCGCCTTCATCGGCGTCAAGCTGCTGCTGCACGCGCTGCGCGGCTCTGGGGCGCGCTGGGTGCCGGAGATCCCGGCCTGGCTGTCGGTGATCGTGGTCGCCACCGTGCTGCTGACCACGGTCATCGCTGGAATGGTGAAGAGCAGGCATGCGAGCACCCGTGAGGACCGGGGAGGATGTCGAGGGTGATCGCCGGCCCCGGCTTTCTGCCGACGAAGAGACCATTCTGGCGCGCCGCTTCGCCGTCATCGACATGGACGGGAACGGTGTGTGGCAACGCGACGAATATCAGCTGCTCACCCGGAGGCTGTGCGAAACCTTCGGCCATCCCGTCGATTCTCCGGCAGGACAGGCGGTGGCCGCGGGCCAGCGTGCCTTGTTCGACGCGTTGCTGCCGCACATGGACGCCGATGGCGACCAGGAAATCTCCCGGGACGAGTTCGTCGCCGGCCTGGGCCACGCCATCAAGGACCGCCCGGCTTTCGGCACCGCCGTGCACACCGCCGCGCGCGCTCTGCTCCATATGGCCGACCAGGACGGCAACGGAGCCCTGGACGCCGGGGAGTACGCCCGGCTGGCCGCAGTGTACGGGGCACGTCCCGAGGAGGCGGCACGTGCCTTCGACCGGCTCGACCAGGACCGCAACGGCATGCTGGACACCGCCGAACTAGCCCTCGCGATCAGGCAGTTCTTCACCAGCCGGGACCCTGATGCCTGCGGCAACGTCGCCTTCGGGCACCTGTGACTAGGGGAAGCCGATATCCGCTGTGCGGGTGACGATCAGTCCAGGATCGGTTCAGGAGATCAGACGAATGGCTCTCTCAGACGGTAAGTTGACGTCATGGCGTCTAATCCTGGCGAAGATACCGGCTCCGGAACCCAGCCGCCTGCGCTCGATGACGTCGACCGGGCCATCGTGGCGGTGCTGCGTGCCGATGGGCGCATTTCGATGCGGGCGCTGTCGGCCCGGCTGCATATCTCCCGGGCCGGCGCCTATCTGCGCGTCCAGCGGCTGGAGGAGGCCGGGGTGATTACCGGCTACACCGCCCGGGTGGACCCGCTGCGGTACGGGTACGGCCTGTCGGCGTACGTGCACCTGAAGATCGCTCAGCCGGCCTGGAAGCCGCTGCGGGCCAGGCTGATGACGATTCCGGAGGTCGAGCATGCGGCGCTGGTGTCCGGGGACGCCGACATCGTGCTGCTGGTCAGGACCCGTGATATCGCCGCGCTCCGGGAACTGGTGCTGAACAGCTTTCAGAGCATGCCTGAGGTGAGGTCGACGCAGACCGTGCTGATCTTCGATGAGCTGGGGCGCGCCCCATAGTGGCGCGCGGGCCGCGCCCCGCAGTGATGCGGCCTACAGGTCCCGCAGGGCCTTGGCCGGCAACTCCACGCAGTCGGCGATGAAGCGCAGGAAACCGCCCGCCGTTCCGCCGTCGCAGACCCGGTGGTCGAACGCGAGGGTCAGCTGGGTCATCCACCGGGGCACCACCGCGCCGTCGACGACCCACGGACGCTGGATGATCCGGCCGATGCCCAGGATCGCCACTTCGGGGTGATTGATGATGGCGGCCGAGCCATCCACCCCGAACACGCCGTAGTTGTTGACCGTGAACGTGCCGCCTGTCAGGTCGGCGAGACCGAGCGTGCCTTCCCGGGCCCGCCGGGTTCGTTCGGCGACCGCCGTGGACAGCTGCTCGAGGGTGCGTGCCTGGGCGTCACGCACGACGGGCACCATGAGCCCGCGATCGGTCTGGGCGGCGAACCCCAGGTGCACCGACGGGTTCATCACGATCTCGTCGCCGTCGATCCGGGCGTTGAGTTCCGGGTAGCGGCGCAGTGCGAGAACCGTGAACCGGGACAGCAGCGCCAGGAGGCTGATCTTCGGCGCCGGCTCATCGGCGTTCAGCGTCGCGCGCAGCGCGAGCATCTCGGTCGCATCCACGTCGACCCAGATGGTCGCCTCCGGGATTTCCCGTCGCGACCGGCTGAGCTTGTCCGCGACGGACTTGCGCGAGCCTCGTATCGGGATCCGCGTGGCCCCGGTAGCCGAAGGGGCGGCCTGGGCGGCCTTGAGGCTGGAGGCCTGTTCCGCCTGGCGGGCGTCGATCTGGCGGGCGTCGATAGCCGCGTCGACATCCCGGCGGGTGATCAGGCCACCGCGACCGGAACCGCGGATGGCCGTGACATCAACGCCGGCGTTCCGGGCGAGTTGCCTGATGAGCGGCGAGGCGACGGCCGCCCGGCCGTTGGACGCAAGCGGTTTAACGCCGTTCCCGCCCATCGCGGCGCTACCGGCGGCGCGGGAGCCTGGCACCGGGGGTACCGCCGATGCGCGGCTGGCCCGGTGACGCCGGCGGCTGCCCCCGGACGTGCCGTAGCCGATGAGAACGTTGCCGCTCTGGCCGGCCTCGTCCGGGGCGTCGGGGTGCGCCGGGGATGTGACGACGCCCGGCTCGGCAACCGGCCCCGCGGTGTCCACGGTGATCAGGGGCTGTCCCACGGCCACCACGTCGCCGGGCTGGCCGTGCAATTCGGTGACCCGGCCGGCGAACGGGACGGGGACCTCGACCACGGCTTTGGCCGTCTCGACCTCGACGATGCCCTGGTCGACGGTCACGGTGTCTCCGGCCTGCACGTGCCAGCTGAGGATCTCGGCCTCGGTCAGGCCCTCGCCCAGATCGGGCAGCAGGAACGTGGGCATCTATCCGGCTGCCTTCACGGCGGGGCGGGTCTCCTGCCACTGCAGGCTGTCGATCGCGTCCAGGATGCGGTCGACGCTGGGCAGGTGATAGTCCTCCAGGTGCGGCGGGGGATAGGGGATGTCGAACCCGGTCACTCGCCGGACCGGTGCCTCGAGGTAGTGGAAGCACTGCTCGGACAGCCGGGCGGCGACCTCGGCGCCGTACCCGCAGAACCGGCTCGCCTCGTGCACGACGACGGCGCGGCCGGTTCGCCGCACCGAGGTGGTCACCGTCTCGTCGTCGAACGGGGACAGGCTCCGCAGGTCGATGACCTCGATGCTGCGGCCATCTTCGGCGGCGGCATCCGCCGCCTCCAGCGCGGTATGCAGCGTCCCGCCGTACGCGATCAGCGTCACGTCGGAGCCCGGCCGGCGCACCACGGCGCGGTCCAGGGTGGAGCCCGCGTGGTCCAGCACCGTGGTCTCCTTTGACCAGTAGCGGCGCTTGGGCTCGAGGAAGATCACCGGGTCCGGGCACTCGATCGCCTGCCGGAGCAGCGCATACGCGTCCCCCGGCGTGGCCGGGGTCACCACCCGCAGGCCGGCCGTGTGCGTGTAGTAGACCTCGGAGGAGTCGCAGTGGTGCTCCACGCCGCCGATCCCGCCGCCATAGGGAATCCGGATCACCACGGGCAGCGCGACCCGGCCCCTGGTCCGGTTCCGCATCTTGGCCAGATGGCTGCTGATCTGCTCGAAGGCCGGATAGGCGAACGCGTCGAACTGCATCTCCACGACGGGCCGCAGACCGTTCATCGCCATGCCGATGGCCGTGCCGACGATGCCCGACTCGGCGAGCGGAGTGTCGAAGACCCGCGCCTCGCCGAACCTGGCCGCCAGCCCGTCCGTCACCCGGAACACCCCGCCGAGCGGTCCGACGTCCTCGCCGAACACCAGCACGGTCTCGTCGTCGCTCAGCGCATCGGCCAGCGCCCGGTTCAGCGCCGTCGCCATCGTCACGGCGGGCGTCGTTTCCGGCCTCGCGGGGATGCGCTCGGCGATCGCGGTCATCGGGCCTCCTCCGCGGCGGCCGCAAGCTCGGCCGCAAGCTCGGCGGCCGCCGCGGCCGCAAGCTCGGCGGAAAGCTCGCGCCGCTGCCAGCGCAGGGCCGGGGTCTGCTCGGCGTAGACGTGCTGGAACAGGTCAGCGGGATCGTGCCTGGTGCCGGTGTTCATCCGCTGCCGCAGCACGGCCGCCTCGGCCTCGGCTTCGGCTTCGAGAGCGGCGACGGCGGGCCCGTCGAGCAGCCCGCGGGTGATGAGATGCCGCCTGATCCGCGCCAGCGGGTCGCGGGCGAGCCACCGGTCCACCTCGTCCTGGTGGCGGTACCGGGTGGCGTCGTCGGCGTTGGTGTGGGCCTCGATGCGATAGGTCAGTGCCTCGATCAGCGTCGGCCCGCCGCCTGCCGCGGCGGATATCACCGCCCGTCGCACGGCCGCGTAGACGGCGGCGGCATCGTTACCGTCGATGAGCATGGCGGGGATCCCGTAGCCGATTCCCTTGTGGGCCAGGGAGGGGGCGACGCTCTGCTTGGACAGCGGGACGCTGATCGCGTAGCCGTTGTTCTGCACGAAGAACACCACCGGCGACGTCCAGACCGCCGCGAAGTTCAGCGCGGCATGGGTGTCGCCTTCGCTCGTGGCACCGTCACCGAGCATGACCAGGGCGACCGTGTCCTCGCCCTTGACCGTGGCCGCATGGGCCAGCCCGACCGCATGGGGCGCATTGGTCGCCAGCGGGGTGCACTGGGGGGCGACGCGATGCTCGTAGGGGTCATACCCGCAGTGCCAGTCCCCCCGCAGCAGCGTGAGCACCTCAACCGGATCCACGCCGCGGGCCACCGCGGCCATCGAGTCGCGGTAGGTCGGGAACAGCCAGTCCTGACGGCGGAGCGCGAGGACCGCGCCGACCTCGCCCGCTTCCTGGCCGCGGGCGGACGGATACACGGCGAGCCGGCCCTGTTTGGTCAGTGCCGTCGCCTGGGTGTCGAAACGCCGACCCAGCACCATCTTCCGGTGCAGCGCGAGGAGAACATCATCGCGCAGGCATCTCCAGGCCGGCAGACGGGACGGCCCGGCCATCGGCGTCCAGCAGCATCAGCGGAGTCTTGGCTCGGCAGCAGCCCGGAAGGTTTCCGGCTACGGGGGACGGCGCGCGTCACAGATGCCACATGCGTTCCGATTCTAAGGGAGACAGCTAGTAGCAATCCTGCGGCGCTATTCGCCGAACATCTAGTATTGAGTTCAGATTAGAGATGAATGGCTGATATATCTGAATCGGATAGACAGACGGCGCTATCGACCGACTGTCAGCCGACTCGGGTGGACAGGTGGCGCCGGCCGGGCTGTCTGCCGCCATCACCCTGCCGCCATCACCCGCCGCTTTCACCGCGTGTGCCCCGGCCCGGTCTCTTACCGTCGCGATCGCCGGTCGCTTCGTCCCTGATAGCCAGTGCCGGAGAGAAATGGAATCATCGAGCTATGTCGATCGCCATCACCGAAGAGCACCGGGCCCTCGCGCAGACCGTCGCCGCCTTCCTGACCAAGCGTCAGTCTCGCGCGGCGGCCCGCAGCCTGCTCCAGGCCGAAGCCGACGCGTTGCCCGCCTTCTGGGCCGAGCTGAGCGGCCTCGGCCTGCTCGGGCTGCACATTCCCGAAGAACACGGTGGCTCGGGCTTCGGGCTGCCGGAAACGCTGGTCGTGGCCGAGCAGATGGGCCGGTACCTCGCACCGGGGCCGTTCGTCCCGACCGTGATAGCCAGCGCCGTGCTGGCGGTGGCCGGGCCCGGTGACCTGCAGAAGCGGCTGCTGCCAGGACTGGCCGACGGCAGCGTGATCGGCGCGGCCGGGCTGGGCGGCGAGGTGACCTATGCCGACGGTGCCGCGACCGGGCCGGCCGGCGTCGTGATCAGCGGCCACCTGGCGGACCTGCTGCTGGTCCCGGCGGGTGATGACGTGCTGGTGATCGAGAAGTCGGCCAGCGGCGTTCAGGCCGAGGTGCCCGCCAACCTGGACCAGAGCCGGCGTGCGGCCAGGGTCACCCTCGACGCGGCGCCGGCGACGGTGCTGCCGGGCGCGCGCGGGCTGCTGACCGGCGTGGCCCGGGCGGTGCTCGCGGCCGAGGCGGCCGGCATCGCCCGCGAGACCACCGAGCAGGCCGCCGAGTACGCGAAGATCCGCCAGCAGTTCGGCCGCCAGATCGCCACCTTCCAGGCGGTCAAGCACCATTGCGCGAACATGCTGGTGGCGGCCGAGCTGGCAACCGCCGCCAGCTGGGACGCCGGCCGGGCCGGCCTCCACGGCGGCGATCAGCTCAGCTACACCGCGGCTATCGCGGCGGTCATGGCCGTGCCGGCCGCGGTCAGCAACGCCAGCCTCAGCATCCAGGTGCATGGCGGGATCGGGTTCACCTGGGAGCACGACGCGCACCTGTACCTGCGCCGGGCCGCGGCGATCGCCGCCGTGGCGGACGCCGAGCAGGCGGCGGTCGAGGTCACCGATCGGGTCCGCCGCGGCGTGCGCCGGGCCGCCGCGATCGACCTGCCCGCCGCGGCGGAGCCGATCCGGGCGGCGGTCAGGGCCGATGTGGCCCGGCTGCGCGACCTGACCGGCGAGGCCAGGAAGCAGGCGCTGATCGAGGCCGGCTACGTGATGCCGCACTGGCCGAAGCCGTGGGGCCGGGACGCGTCCGCCATCGAGCAGCTGGTGATCGAGCAGGAGTTCGCCGCGGCCAGGATCAAGCGGCCCGCCTACGGCATCACCGGCTGGATCATCCTGACCCTGATCCAGCACGCCCGCCCGGACCAGGTGGAGCGCCTGGTCCGCCCGGCGCTCAACCAGGACATGATCTGGTGCCAGCTGTTCAGCGAGCCAGGCGCCGGGTCCGACGCGGCCGGCATCAGCACGAGGGCGACCAGGGTGCAGGGGGACGGGCCAGGGGGTACGGGGGACGGGAGCCCCCGGGGCACGGAGAAGGTGGGCGGGGGCTGGCGGATCAATGGCCAGAAGGTCTGGACCAGCGGCGCGCAGCTGGCCAGCTTCGGCCTGGCCACGGTGCGGACGAACCCGGAAGCGCCCAAGCACGAGGGCATCACCATGATGGTGATCGACATGCACGCGCCCGGCGTCACCGTCCGGCCGCTGAAGATGCCGACCGGGAACTCGGATTTCAACGAGGTCTTCTTCGACGACGTGTTCGTCCCCGACGCCGACGTGATCGGACCGGTCGATGGCGGCTGGACCGTGGCCCGCGCGACGCTCGGCAACGAGAGCGTCAGCATCGGCGGCGGCGACGGCGGCAGCATGGCGATGCCGGGCGAGGCGTTCATCGCCCCGCTCGACGCGCATCCGGAGCGGCTGGCCGGCGGGGCCGGACGGGTCGGCAGGCACATCTCCCGCACCCACTCGATGGGGGTGCTGAACCAGCGCAGCGCCTACCGCGCGGTGGCGGGCGGCGGCCCGGGGCCGGAGGGCAACATCGCCAAGCTGCTGCTGTCCGAGGTCGGCCACGAGACGGCCGCGATCATGGCCGAACTCGCCGGGCCGGACGCGGCGTTCCTGGCCGGAGACGGCGCGCTGGCGGCCATGCTCGTGCTGGGCAACCGGGCCATGTCGATCGCCGGCGGCACGTCGGAGATCAAGCGGAACCAGATAGCCGAACGGATCCTCGGCCTCCCCCGCGACCCGCTCATCAAGTAGCCATCACCGGCTGGTCCACCAGACTCCAGGAGGCCGCTGGTTCATGACGGAGACCGAGCGGCTCGCCCCGCTGCTGGCGTCGCGGCTGCAGGCGCTGTGCGGCGATTTCCGGACCGGGAACCTCATCGTGGACCAGGACGGGCTGCGCGGGGTGCTGGACTGGGAGCTCGCCCACCGCGGCGACCCGATGCATGACCTGGGCTGGCTGTGCACCACGGCCTGGCGGTTCGGCTCGGCGAACCCCGTCGGTGGTTTCGGCGCCCGCGCCGACCTGATGGCGGGCTACGCCGACGGCGGTGGCGTCCCCCCGGACGAGGCCACCCAGCGGTGGTGGGAGCTGTTCGGCACCGTGCGATGGGCTGTACTGTGCCGTCGGCAGGCCGCGCGGTACCTGTCGGGCGCCGAGCCGTCGATCGAGTTCGCGGTGCTCGGCCGCCGCGTCTGCGAGCAGGAATACGACGTCCTGCTCGCGCACGCACGCGACCACCGGGCCAGGCTCGCCGATCTCGGCTGCGCCGACGACGCCGAGCTCTGCGCGGCCATCCGGGACGGGTCGCTCGATCACCGCTTCGGCGATGTCATCGCGGCGGTGCGCGCCATGACCGTCGATAAGCTCACGGTCGCCAACCCCGGCCACCTAGCCCGCCCCGGATGAGCGCCGAAGGAGACGAGGACGTGGACTTCAACCTGCCCGAAGACCTGCGGCAGTACCTGGCCGAACTCGACGAGTTCATCGAGCGCGAGATCAAGCCGCTCGAGCAGGCCGACGACAACATCCGGTTCTTCGACCACCGCCGGGAGGACGCCAGGACCGACTGGGACCGCGGCGGGCTGCCCAGCCGGGACTGGGAGGCGCTGCTCGCGGAGGCCCGGCGGCGGGCCGACGCGGCCGGCCACTACCGTTACGCCTTCCCGAAGGAATACGGCGGCCGGGACGGGACCAACCTCGGCATGGCGGTCATCCGCGAGCACCTGGCCAGCCAGGGCCTCGGCCTGCACTGCGATCTGCAGAACGAGCACGCGATCGTGGGCAACAACGTCGCCCTGCTGCTGATGCTGCACTACGGCAGCCCAAGCACATCTACCGCCACCACCGCCGGTACCGCATCACCGAGGGCGCCGAGGAAATCCAGATGCGGCGGGTGGCGGGATACATGTTCGGCTACATGAAGCAGCAGGCTCCCAAGGGCGTGCCCGAGGTGACACCGCGGCCCGTTCGGCACTAAAGATAGGTACCGAACGGGCGTCGTGCCTGCCCTGGCCTACGTCCGCCGCCCAGCCCAGGCAAGTGCGGGGGCTGTGCCCTCGGCTCCTGGCCGGGCCCAGCCGGGCTCGCCGGCCGCGGTTAAAGATCCGTCAGCTGACCGATGTCTCTCACTGCAAGTTGCAGCACTATTTTTCCTGCAACCGGCATCGGGTAGCTCAGTGTGTGGCCCGGATCTTCGCCGGGAGCAGCCGCGCAGATTGGCCCGCGTTCTCCCGGAGCAGCCCGAACCGGCGCTCACGAACCCGATACCCGTGATGGCGCCGAACGTCCCGCCCGCTGCGCCTGGGATGTCCTTATCGACCTGAGGGAGGAACCGCTGATGGCACGTAGGTTCACGCGGGCAGTCCGGGCCGCGGAGATACTTGGCGCTGTTGCGGCCGTCGCAGTCTTGGCGATCCTGTTCGTACCCTGGCGTACCAGCGGGAACGCCGCCCCGCCCGCCATCGAGCAGCCGGCCCTGAATGTCGCGGTGGTGCCCGCCGCCGATTCTGCCGGTTTCTTCGTTGCTCTGCATGAGGGCCTTTTCACGGCGCACGGCCTGCGCGTCACCTTCGTCCCGGCTGTCAGCTCCGCGACGGTTATCAACGCCCAGGCGCTTGACGAGCCGCGCGAGCGGATCGACATCTCCTGCGGCAACTATGTCAGCTACATCCAGGCGCAGGAAAACTACCGCCGGGGCAAGCGGCCTTCCTCCCCCAGCGACGCAATGGTCTCCGCCGACCTGGACATTTTCGCCGAAGGCTCGGTGATGGAACCGGGGGCCCAGGGCCTGTACGTGATGCCCGGCTCGCGCATCCGGACGCTGGCCGACCTGGAGGGCAAGGTCATCGGCGTCAACGCGCCGGGGAACATCCTCTACCTGCTGACCGCCTCCGCGCTGGCCGATCACGGGCTGAAGGTGTCCGGCGCGCGTTTCGCTTATTACCCGCTGCCTGAGATGGCCGCGATGCTCAAGGCCGGGAAGATCGTGGCAGCGGTGCTGCCCGAGCCGTTCGCCAGCCAGGCTGAGCTGTCGATGGGCGTTACGGAACTCGCCGACCTGGACCAGGGCGCGACCTCCGCGTTCCCGGTCCAGGGCTGCGCGGTCACCAGGCAGTGGGCTGCGCTGCACCCGGCGACGCTCGCGGCGTTCCGCGCCGCGTTCGAGCAGGGCCAGCAGATCGCGGACACGAACCGGTCCGCCGTGGAGCAGGCCATGGAGGCGCTCCCATCGCCGCTCGGCCTGACCAAGGTGCAGGCCGCGGTCATGGCGCTCGATTCCTACCCCGTCGGAGCGGTCGACGTGACCCGGCTGCAGCGGGTGGCTGACGTCATGCACCAGTTCTTGGTCTTCCCGCCGTTCAGCGTCCGCCAGATGACCGGCGGCTGACCTCGATGCCGTGCGAACGGCTAATGCTACGGTCGCGGATGGCCGGGACCAGCGCGGCCAGCATCAGCATCCCGGTGAGAGCGAAGGCCGCTGGATAGCCGGTACGCGCTACGAACACGCCGAACACGGCCGGACCGGCCCCGTACCCGGCGTCGTAGGCCAGGTTCCACAGCGCGCTGGCGGTGCCGTAGCCGGAGACCGGCGCACGGTCGATCAGTACCGCGAAGGTGGCGTTCTGGCTGATCCCGAAGCCGATGCCGAACAGGACCATGCCCGCGATCAGGGCGGCCGGGGCCGCCACCCCGATCAGCATGGTCATCCCGGCGGCGGCGGTCAGCAGCCCGGGAACCAGCAGGCGAGCGTGACCATGACGGTCGCCGTAGCGCCCGGCCCACCAGCGGCTTACCGTCGAGGCCACGGCCTGCACGAACAACCCGAGCGCGGCGACACCGCCGGACACGCCGGCTGCGAGCGGCAAGAACGCGGCGAGCACCCCGGCCGCCACGGTCGCAGCCGCGAAGACCAGGGACAGCCGCAGCTGCCCGCCGGATCGCAGGCTGGCCAGCAGGCCGGCCGACTGCGCCGAGCCCAGGTTCGCTTCGGTCTGGCGGGCAGCCGGGGGGTGCCGGGTCTGGGTCATGCTGCTCATGTACGTGACCGTAGGCGCCAAGTGGGCTACGGATAAGGTCCAATCTCATGGCTATTCAGTGGTCCGGTTCGGGCCGGAGCGGCCAGGCCCGTTATCAGGACGACAGGCGGTGTCCGCGCGACAGGGTGCAGGGATGGCTAAGCCGCGGAAAATCGGGCCGCAACATGCCAGGCTGGTGCGATCGGGTAACCGGCAGCTCGAATGCAGCGGAGCGCCGGCGAGGGACGTGAGGTTGTGGGCAAACATCGGCGGCGCAAGACGGCTCACTGGATCCAGCTGAGGCTGCGGGCCGCGGGAGCGCTGCTGCTCGCCGTGTCCGCCGGCATTCACCTGTACCTGTACCTGACCGGATACGGCTCGATCCCCACGATCGGCTGGCTGTTCCTGGTGCAGGTCATCGTGGCATCCGTGCTGACAGCAGCAGCGCTGGTGACCCACAGCCGGCTGGCGGCGGCCGCAAGTGCGGTGTTCGCACTGTCCACGCTCGGCGCCTACCTGCTGGCGGTGTGGATCGGGCTTTTCGGGTTCAAAGAGGTCCGAACGAGAGCGGGGATCGCCGCTGGACTGATCGAGGTCGCCGCCTTTGCGTTGCTGGCCCTGGCCGCGATCGCCGCTGATCCCGTGCCTCAGGCCGATGGGCCGGTCAGTCCCGGCTCCCGGATGCTGGTGCGGCTGCAGGCAACCATGTCGATGGTGGTCGGTACGGTCGGCGCCGTCTCGGTGGCTGCCTTGGTCCTGCTCGGTTTCGCGTTGGCGAACGTGAGCGGCCCGCCCGCGGCAGCGGTCGGCGCCGGGGTTACCTTGAAGACCACGCAGGTCAATGGTGTCACCGTGCTCACCAACGCTAGTGGCCTCACGCTGTACTGGTTCGCTCCCGATACCCCGGCGACCTCCAAATGCGCGGGGGCGTGTGTTGCTTACTGGCCGCCGGTGACCGGTAATCCCAAAGCCAAGCCGGGTATCACGGGCAAGCTCGGCACCATCAAAAGGCCCGGCGGCGGTCTGCAGGCGACCTATGACGGCCATCCTCTTTACACCTATGTCGGCGATAGCGGACCGGGCCAGGCGCGCGGCAACCACCTCGACCTCAACGGCGGCCTTTGGTACGAGGCCCGCGTGTCGGAGTAGCCGGCCAGGTCGGGCAGGCCTGAACAGGAACAGGAACCAGAGCACCGGCTTGCGGTTGAGCAGTGCGGACATGACGTTGCATCCGCGAAGCTAACTGCCATCGGCGATAGAAATACCATCAGGGCTGCAGGTAACCTGACGCAGGTGTCTGCTATCCGCGGGCGCGAGGCGGAGATCGCGGTTCTGGGTGACGCGCTGGACCGGGCACCGGGGCGGCCCTGCGCTGCCGGGGCCTCATGGAAGATGACCCCGATATCTTGCGCGCTGTCAAATCCACAGATTGGCGACCGGCTGTACATATCGCACCGGACTGTGCAAACACATCTTGCCCACGTTTTCGCCAAGCTGGACCTGACATCCCGCGCCCAGCTGGCCGTTGAGGTCACCCGGCGGGAAGGCGACGCGGTCGACGGTGATGCCGCGCCGCCCCGGCTGCCCTCGGGGGCTAGGTCACCTGCCCTGCTCGGCGATCAAGAGGTCCAGGACGTCACCGGGCACGCCGGCCCGGCAGGTATCAAATCCGTGCCTTCGGTCTCCGTATGAATGTGCACCCAGCAGCTGGGTGCGGGGGAGGGGACATGGAAATCACTGAATCTGAGCTGGCCGCCCAGTATCAGCGGGCCAGCTCGTTAGTGCGCCGTGAATTGGCCGCGGCGAAGACGCCAGACACGCGCAGATCGCGCTCGCGGAAAGCTGGCCGCGGTAAGGGCGGTACGGTCGGCTCCTGGTCGGTTAACGCTCACGTGCTGGGTGCCGGCGAGGTGGACGGGCAGCGTGTGTTCACCGCGGCCAGGAGGTTCTGCGCCGCCGTGTTGACATCGCCGAGGGCGGCCACCGCGCCTGACACCGTGCTGGTGCTGGGGTTAGCAGCCAGGTTGCTGGCCGCCGTCTTGAGTTTGGCCAGCGCCGAATTCAGCGAGCTGGTCTGGGCTTGCCATTGGCCGCGTGTATCGTTCACGAAGGCCATCACGGCTGCCTGGACGTCGTTGAGGTCAGTCGTGATCTCCTTCACCGTGCCCGGCCCTACGTTGAGGTGCCTGAGCTTGTCCAGCGAGGCGCGCAGGGCAGCGGCATCGGCGCACAGAGCCGAATTCGGCGGTGCGGCCGCCGGGGAGGCTGTCGTGGACGATGAGGCTGCGCCGGAGGGCGTGCTACCTGACGAGGCGCCACCGCCAGACCCGCATCCGGCCATCAGCAGCGCGAGGCCACACGCGATCATGACAAGCTTCCACCGGGCGGACCTGGTCCCGATTCCTGGTTTCATGTCTCTGACAGGCTCCCCTCTCTGACAGGCTCCCCCGCGACGAGATATCTGCGCCTCATCCTCAGCGGGTTATTTCCGGCGGCCGGGTCGGTTACCTGTCCTCCCTCCCGATGCGAGACGCCGGCTGGAAGCCAGGCCGAGCCCCCGTCCCGTGACGTCCGGGACCGCCAGGGTTGCGTGATGCACGGCCCTGGCGGTCACGGGCGCACGGCGGCGCAGATGGCCCGCAAGGCGGCCGGCCAGTCGTGTTGCGGGTCGGACACCATGAGCTTGGGAAACGGGTACCGGCGGTACAGCCGGCTCACTACCGGCTCCCAGGCCTGGTACAGCTGGACGACGGCATCCATGCCGCGCAGGTTCCGGTGGCGGGCCCACGGGCTGTTTTCCACGAAGGCGAGGTTCCGCGAGGACCACGGTTCCCCGCGGGTGCGGTGGGTGCGGGCGATCGCGGCCGCGATGTCGGTCGGCCGCAGGTAGACCAGGAACGGCTCGGCGGGTGCCGCCTGCCCACGATCATCATCCCGACCGGGAGGCCCGCGATCACGTTCAGCGTCAGCGCGGCGTCGGCCACCGTGCGGGCGATCGCCGCGAGCTCCTCTTTGCCGGGCGGACGGACAGCCATGCGGGACCTCCCTGGGCGGGCTCGGCTGCTCGCCGGCCGCGGCCCGCGCAGGCAGGGCTCAGGCCAGCCGGCGACTCTGAGGGGCCTGGCCGAATACACATCGGATCAGCCCGGCGACAGGGGGCGGTCCCGTAGCTCGTCCACCCTGCTGGTCCGGATCGGATGATCGGCGGCGCCCTCACCGAAGCCGGCGCCCGTCTTCACCGTGAAGCGCTCGCCGGTCCCCGAGGCGTTCGGCGTCGTGGTCTTGCCCGAACCGATCACCCCTCGATCAGGATCAGCCGCGGGGCCGCCACAGGTTGCCGCGGTGGGCGGGGCGGGGCAGGCCGCCGCACCGGGTCTCGACGGCGTGCGCCAACGCAGGCAGGCGGCGGCGACGAAGGTCCGCGCGGCCTCGGGGGCACGGCGGCTCTTCTTCACCTCGTACCACAGCGGGTCGGTGACGCCTTCCCGGGCCAGGATCTCCCGCAGCGCGGGCGATGCGCCATGCCATCGGTGCCAGGACGCCACCATTCTCGACGTCCGTACCCTCGACGAATACCGAGGGGAGCGGTTCTGGCCCTCCGGCGCCATGGAGCCAGGGGGCCGCGCCGGTCACGTACCCTCGGCCGTGCACCAGCCCATCGACGACCTTTACGACGACTGCGGATCGTTCCGGGCCGCCGCCGATCTGCGCAGGGTATTCCGCCCCGTGGACCTTGATGGCGACCGCGAGCTGCTCACCTACTGCACGATCGGCGGGCGGGCCAGCACCGCCTGGTTCGTCCTCACTTACCTGCTCGGCCGCGAGCACGTCCGCGTGTACGACGGATCATGGGCCGAATGGGGCCGCATGACCAGCACCCCCGTCGAGCGGCTATGACCGGCGGCCGGATAGCACGAGTTCGTAAACGCGGGCCCGCGTTATCGCGCGAGTCTTGTCGCCGTCACTCGTCGGCTACTGGAGCCCGGCGCGGACAGATGTGATGCGCTGCGTGTTGAAGCCGAGCCAGTGCATCCGGCCCACGTAGCGCGCGTGCTCAACCTTGAGGCAGCGGTCCATGATCACGGTCACGCCGCCGTCCTCGGCGATCCGCGCGCCGTCGGCATTGATCACGCCGAACTGGCACCAGAGGGTGCCGGCATGGATCGCCGCGGCGTGCCGCGCGATCTCCGGCAGTGCATCCGGCGCGCGGAAGACGTTCACCACGTCCACCGGCTCGGGTACGTCCAGCAGGCTCGGGTAGCACTTCTGTCCGAGGATCTCCGTTTCACGGGGATTCACCGGGATCACGCGGTAACCGTGCCGCTTGAGGTAGTAGCCGACGAAGTAGCTGGCCCGCAGCTCGTTGTTCGATAGGCCCACGATCGCGATCGTCCTGGCGGAGTGGAGCACGCGCTGGATCGTCAACGGGTCCTGGTACCGCGCGAGATCGAAGTCGCTCATGATGCCGCCGCTCCTTCCTTGCCCGCGGTTTTCTTGCCCGCGGTCGCGGCGACGAGCGCGAACCCCTGCTGCAGATCCCAGATCAGGTCCTGGACGAACTCGGTGCCGACCGACAGCCGCACCGTCCCCGGCCCGACGCCGGCCGCCCGCAGCTCGTCGTCGCCCAGCTGACGGTGCGTCGTGCTGGCGGGATGGATGATCAGGCTCTTCGCGTCGCCGACGTTCGCCAGGTGAGACCAGAGCGTCACGCCCCGGATGAGGTCCTGCCCGCCGTCCCGGCCGCCGGCGCAGTCGAACGAGAACACCGCGCCGGCACCGCGCGGCAGGTATTTCTCCACCAGCGGCTGGTACCTGCTCGAAGGCAGGCCGGGGTAGGTCACGTTCGACGCCAGTTCATGGGACTCGAGGAACGCCGCGACCGCCACCGCGTTACCGACGTGGCGTTCCATCCGCAGCGACAGTGTCTCAAGCCCCTGCAGGAACAGGAAGGCGTTGAACGGCGAGAGCGCCGCGCCCAGGTCGCGCAGGGTCTCGGCCCGGAGCTTCATCAGGTAGCCGTACGTCCCGAACGTCTCGTGGAACTGCAGGCCGTGGTAGGCCGGCGACGGATCCGCGACCACGGGAAACCGGCCGTTGGACCAGTTGAACGTGCCAGCCTCGACGACGACCCCGCCGATGCTCGTGCCGTGGCCGCCGATGAACTTGGTCGCCGAGTGGATCACGATGTCGGCGCCCCATTCGATCGAGCGGCACAGGTATGGCGTCGCGAACGTGTTGTCCACGATGAGCGGCAGCTCGCGGGAGTGCGCGATGGCCGCCACGGTCTCGATGTCCAGCACGTTTCCGGCCGGGTTGCCGATCGTCTCACCGAAGAACGCCTTCGTGTTCTCACGGACCGCTTTCCGCCACGCGTCCGGGTCGTCGGGATCGACCCACGTCAGCTCCACGTTCATCTTGCGCAGCAGGTGCTTGAACTGGTTCACCGTCCCGCCGTAGAGCGCCGAGGACACCACGACGTGGTCCCCCGGCTGCAGCAGCGTGAAGAGCGCGGCGGCCTGCGCGGCGATCCCGCTGGCGAACGCCACCGCGCCCGCGCCGCCCTCGAGGTTCGCCACCCGCTCCTCGAACACCGCGACGGTCGGGTTCATGATGCGCGAGTACGTGTTCCCGTACTCCTGCAGGTTGAAGTACGCCGCCGCCGATTCCGGGTCCTCGAACACGTAGCTGGTCGTGGCGAAGATCGGCACCGCACGTGCGCCCGTGTTCGGGTCGGGCCGCTGCCCGGCGTGCAACTGCCGTGTCTCGAACCCGAACGCCCGGTCTTCCTCGACACGAGAGGGCTTATCGGTCACGAAGACCCCTTTCTTGAGGTCACGCGTTTCTTGAGGTCACGCGTCAGCCGAGCCTGGAGCCAGGAAGCGGCGGATGATGGGTGTCTGCCGCGCTTCCTCGAGCAGGAAGCAGTCGTGACCGTACGGCGCCTCGATCACATGCGACTCGACCGGCTTGCCGAGAGCGCGAAGCGCGTCGGTGATTTCGCTCGACGCGGACGGCGGGTACAGCCAGTCGGAGCTGAACGCGATCAGCAGCGCCCGCGCCGAAACGCCCTCGAGCGCTCGCGCGAGCGATCCACTGCCGTACTGCCGCGCGAGATCGAAATACGTCAGCGCGCGCGACATGGAGAGGTAGGTGTTGGCGTCGAAGCGCCTGACGAACGAGTCAGCCTGATGGCGCAGGTAACTTTCGACCTCGAACTCCGGGTCGGTGATCGTGTAGCGGATGTCGTCGGCGAACTGCAGCCGCCGGCCGAACTTGTCGCTCAGTGCCAGGGCGGACAGGTACGTGACGTGGCCGACCATCCGCGCCACGCCCATGCCGGCCTCGGGTGCGCGGCCCGTGCCGTAGTAGCGGCCGCCCTGCCAGGCCGGGTCCCGCATGATCGCCTCACGCGCGATAGCGTTCCAGGCCACGCCCTGCGGGTGCAGGGCGTGCGTGCTGGCGATCGCCACGACGGCCTCGACCTGGTCAGGGAACAGGATCGCCCACTCGAACGCCTGCATCCCGCCCAGGGAGCCGCCGGCAACTGCCGCGAGCCGCTCGATACCGAGTGCGTTCAGGAGCACCCGTTCGGTCCGCACCATGTCCGCGACAGTGATCACCGGGAAGTCCGGCCCGTACGGCCTGCCTGTCGCCGGGTCGGTCGACGACGGCCCTGTTGTCCCGCGGCAGCCGCCGAGCAGGTTCGTGGAGATGACGAAGAAACGGTCGGTGTCGAACGCCTTGCCGGGGCCGATCATCCCGTCCCACCAGCCCAGCCCCTTCCCGGCCGCGCCGTCGCGATCGGTGGCCCCGAACCCGTCGCGCGTGCTCTCCTCGGGCGGTGCCTTCGCGAAGCCCGCCGCATGGGCGTCGCCGCTAAGCGCATGGCACACCAGGATGACGTTGTTGCGCCGGGGCGAGAGGGTGCCGTAGGTCTCGTACGCCACGCGAACCGGGTACAGTTCCCGGCCGCAGTCGAGCCGCACCGACTCTGGCAGGTCCAGGTACTGCGTTTCAACCGTGCCGACCGGCCGGCCGCGAGCGTCGAGGCTGGCTCTGCCATGGGGGCCATCTTAGCTGGTCCCGGCCGATAGATTATCAATCATCTCCATCGGAAATATAGGCAGGTGAGCGAGAGGGGTATCAGGCGAGCCTGCACCGCTTAGAACTCGACATATGCACTTTGAGCTACGGTTTGATGTCGGCTGGTGGGCCAAGCTCGAAGGGCGCACCGATAGCCACGATCAACGCCGGCTCCGCGCGGAGATGACCGAGCTACTGTCAGCCAGAGGTAGGCTTTACTACCGCCCGGTAGCCCGTACCCCCCCACGGGCGCCCGGCTGGAAGCCCGGCCTGGATTCAGGCCGGGCTTCCTTGCTCAGCACGTTCGCTTTGTCATCCCGTTGTGGCCGTGCCGCACTCGCCCGAGTCGATCACCGCGTCCACGGCATGATCACGCTGCCCGGCGATCTCCCACCCCTGGGTCATGGGCTCGTCCTGGCCGGGCAGCAGCAGGGTGCTCGAGACCAGCGGCTCGGCGAGCAGCGCGTGGGGCACCACATGGCTCGGGTTCCGCACCCCCGGGGTTCTTCGGTGTTCTGCGGGAAGCGCCAAAAGCCAAGCCGCGGCGCTAGCTGGCCGGCGCTGAGGGGGCGATGCCCGCCGCGGCAGCGATCCTCGCCGCCTCCGCCTCCGGGTCGCCGCCCTCGGGCACACAGATGACGAGGCGGCTGAAACGTCCCGACGCCACGTCCACCCGGACCGCCGGTCGATCGCGGTGCAGGATGCAGAAATCGTAGCCATCACCGTGTCGGCGGGTGCCCAGCACAGCGTGCCCGACAAAGCTGATCCCCGCCATCCGCCACCCCCGCAGGCCCAGCCACGGCTTAGGATCGGGCGCCACAGAGACGATGGAGGAGAGGCGGACCCGGATGTCACCGTGGAAACCCCAGATCTTCTCGCCCAGGGTGAGATGGACTACCAGGTCCTCGTCGTCGACAATCAGCTCGGCCATTGGGTCGAGGATACGCGTGTCGGCCGGGCGCAGTGCCAGCGCGCCGCCGTGGCGGCAGCCGGTCTCGGTATGCAGCAGCAATGTGTCCAGCTCCGGCTGGCAGCTGTCCCAGACCGGGACGGCGAGCGTCCGGCCTGCCGCGCCGACTGCCGCGCTCGGCACGCCAGCATGGCTCCCGGCATCGGCGGGACGCCGCTCAAGGCGATCTGGCTATTCTCCCAGCGGTCCGCGCTCCCCGGGCCTATGCTGAGAAAACGCGCTGGCTCTCAGCAAGTTGGGGGGATGCCATGCCGGATGACAATGCCCATGCGGCTGACGACACGCGCAAGCTCCGGGCCAGGTTCCCCCGGTGGGGGATTCTGTTCGATCCCCTGGAAAGCGTGTGGGTGGCGGTCCGCGGCAAGCGAACGCTTGTCGCGGCCAGCAGCCCTGAGAAGCTGACCGAGCAGGTGGAGGCAGCGGCCCGGGGCGAGGCCGGGCCGGATGAGGGCGACAAGACCCAGACGTGGCGTGCCCTCCGCAAGCATCGGCGGGGCTAGCGGCTGCGGCAGACAGGAATGGTGCCGCCCCGGGCGGGTTCCTGGCTTACGGTAACGATGCCTCAGCGGCCTTGACACGATTCATGTACCCGGGTCTTCTGGTGCGTCGCGTCCTGGGCGTTGCCGTCAGCCGACCGGATTCGTTGCGCCTTCAGGTGTCGTAAGGCGCGGCGGCGGTACTCGCGTGAGACATGCGGAGCCTGAGCCACACGGCCAACAGCGCCAGCGGCACCACCAGGCCGCCGATGCCGTAGATGGCGAATGCGGCGAAGCTATCCTGGTGCCTGACCAGCCACCCGAAATTCTGGCCGAAGAACCCGGTGACGAAGGTCAGCGGCAAGAAGACCGTGGCCAGGATGGTGAGCTGCTCGACGGTGGAGTTCTGCCGGACGCTGATCTTGTTCTGCTCGACCGAGATCACGGCCATGTTGGCCTCTAGTATCGTGCCGAGCAGGTCGCGCTGGGCGGAGACCTCTTCGTTGACCAGCAGCAGGTGGTCCTGGACATCGCGGACGTACGGGTGCAGCTGCGGGGCTTCAGTGGCGCGCTCGATGGTGGTGACCACGGCGAGCAGCGGGTGGACGGCGCGATAGAAGTCGGTGGCCTCGCGGCGCAGCGAATAGATCCGCTCGGTCGGCGCGGCGGCGCCGGAGAACACGGTGGCCTCGATCTGGTCGATGTCGTGCTCGAGCCCGGCGACGACCGGCGTGTAACTGTCCACCACCTGATCCAGGACCGCCCAGAGCACCGACGCGCTGCCCGCGGCGAGCAGCTCCGGCCGATGCTCCAGCCGCTGCCTGGCGCCGCGCAGCTCGCTGGCCACGCCTTGCCGCACCGTGATCACGAAGGTCGGCGCGAGGAAGACGCTGATCTCGCCGAACTCGACTTCCTCGGCGGCGTCGTCGTAGCGCGCGGTGCGCAGGATGACCAGCTGCACGTCCTGCTCGTAGCTCTCGATTTTCGGCCGCATGTGGAAGTTCTGTGCGTCCTCGACCGCCAGTTCATGCAGGCCGAAGGTATCGCGGACCTGGGATAGCTCCTCTTCCCCGGGCTCGAACAATCCCAGCCAGACGAAGCCGCCCTGCCCGCACCGGGTCACCGCCTCCTGCAGCGGCACCGCGCCTTCGTCGCGCCTGCGGCCGTCCTGATAGTGAGCACAGTCAATGATCATGTCCGGGGACCTCCTTGTCGGCAGCCGGGACAGATATCCGCTACACAGCATGGCGGAATCCGGCGAGAAGACGAAGACCGCGGGCATCGATCCTCGCCAACCCGGTACACCGGTCGGCAGGTGTGGAACCGGCAGCGCACCGACTGCGACCTGATCGACCGCCTGCGGGCCGCCGCGCGGTGACACCTGGGACCGCCGGAGCCTGGCCCGCCTGGTCATCGATGCCGGGCCGGCTGATCGTCTACCATCCGGTACATGTGCTCCGCGGTCAGGATTACCGGGGGCGAGGCCCTGGTCAGGTCGCTTGAAGTCAACGGCGTGCGGCGGGTGTTCGGCATTCCGGGCGTGCAGCTCGACCATGCGGCAGACGCGCTGTATCACGCTCGCGATGACATCGTTTATCTGTGCCCGCAATGAGCAGGCGGTCTCCTATATGGCAGACGGCTGCGCCCGGTCCACCGGCCGGGTCGGCGTCTCGATGGTCGTGGCCGGGCCCGGGATGCTCAACGGGCTGGCCGGGCTGGCTACGGCGGTCGGCCGGGCCGACCTGGATGCGGACCTGCGCTACCTGGCGGGGCAGCCCGAGCTGACCCGGCTCCGGCTCGACCTGCGCGGGATCGACCCCGACGTCGCCTCCTCTCATGTGGCGCTGGAGAAGGGGTACCTCTTCTTGCGCGCGATCGCCAAGAGCGCCGGCGCCGAGCGCTTCGCGGGCTTCCTTCGCGATTTCCTAGCCGCGTTCAGGTTCTGCTCGGTGACCGGCGAGGAGGTGGTGGCCTTCGCCCGCGAGCGACTGCCCGGCGCCGTCGACTACGACGAGTGGCTGCACGGCACCGGGCTGCCTGCCGGCGCCCCGGCCGTGGCGTCGCCGCTGCTGGACGCGGTGAGCGCGATCGGCCAGGCCGCGCCCGAGCCGGACGTGGCCGCGACCTGGAGCGCCGATGAGTGGCAGGTGTACCTGGCCGGGCTGCAGCCGCCGATCCCGGCCGGGCTGCTCGCCGAGCTGGACAGCCGGCATCACCTGACCGCAAGCGCCAACCCGGAGATCCTCCGGCTGTGGCTGACGGCCGCGCTCCGCTCCGGCTACCTGGCCGCGGTGCCTGCCGCGATGGACCTGCTTGGCCGAGTGGGCCGGCTGAAGTTCCTCAAGCCGCTCTATGACGCACTCGCCCGCAACCCGGATACCTGCGTCCTGGCACAGGAGTGCTTCGAGCGCAACCGCAGCCGGTACCATCCGATTGCGGTCACCGTCATCGGCACCCGCCTGAGCCAGGCGCCTTGCGGCAATTAGCCGAAGGAAGTCCGAGGCAGGCGACTACCTGAACGTCCTGGTGTTCTCTGGCATCACCATGATCGGGATCCTGGGCCTGGTCCTGGACGCCTGCCTGCGCGGTCTGCTCCTGCTGGCCGCCCCGAGTAGGGACGATTTCGGCTACAGCCAGTTCGGGGAGGTCGCCGAGGGGGTCCTCGCGGATGTAGTGGTGAAAATCGCTGCTCATCGCGTGCCGTCGTTTTCCAGGTAGTCCCCGTAGCGTTCCTCGGCCAGCGCAATGGCCTTGCCGTACCAGGTCTCCCGGGTTCGGGCGACGCTTTCAGGTCGGGAAGGGCCGGGTAAGTCCGGGAAACATGGGATAGTGGCGGACATTCAGTGTGGCGAGCTCCAGTCCCTCGGTAAGCGCGGTCGCGGCAATCAGGTAGTCACCGAGGCCGATCCCGGTATGGGCCCGGCGATACTCGCGCATGAGCGCCGCTGCCCGCCAAGCCGCCTGTTCGCTGACTTCGAACCGTTGCATGCTGCCGAGCAGGCGCATGACTTCGCGGCGCTCCGGCGAGCGCATCCCCCCGGCGATCTCGGTCAGGCTTACGACGCTGATGGCCAGAGGCCCGGAGGACTGCCGGGCGTGTACGAGCCAGTCCCGCGCGGCCGTGTTGCCGCGCAGGTGCTCGATCAGCACGTCGCTGTCGACCAGGATCACGCGTCGGCCAGCCGTTCCAGGTAATTCATGCGCTCGTCCCGCACGCGGGCGAACGTGTCCTCCCCGGCCAGGATCCCGAAGGACCCGTCAATGGCGGCGCATCTCGGCGACGAATCCGCGCCGGCGGCCCGCCGATCGCTCCTTGAGGTCGATCGAGTCCGCCGGACCACAGTCCTCAGGCGGGCAGACGCCCTCGCCGCCGGTGCAACTCCGGGTCCACCGCGCGGCATCTGCCTGCGGCGCCTCGGCGGAAGCTCGATGTTCCCAGCCGTCGCCGCGTCATACTATAACCGGCCAGGTCCCCAGTCTCCACCAGTCACCGATCTGGCCGGCGAGTTCTGCCGCCCGGCGGGGCCCCGGCGTGAGACCAACCCTAAGGGGCAGGGGAGGCGCGCCACGTCCCGTTCATGACCAAGGCCATAGCCTCGGTGCCGCTGACCCGCACTACGACCGCCGCGGGCCCCATCTCAGCTGGTGAAGAAGTGCACACCGCAGCCGCCTGTGACTGGTTACCGGTAGTCGGGGTTGTCGAAGTCGAAGCGGCATCCGGCGTCCCATTCCGAGCGCTGGTTGCCGTGGGCAGGGATCCCGCCCGCGTCCTTGAGCATCCGGGCCAGGTGCAGCAGGTTCCACGTCATGAACGTGGTGTTGCGGTTGGTGAAATCGTTGCTCTGGGCCGCCCGAGCCTGGATCGAGGTATGACGGCCCCGGGCCAGCCTCGCCGATCCAGCCGGCGTCGGCCTGCGGCGGGATGGTGTACCCGAGATGCTGCAGGCTGTACAGGATGTTCATCGCGCAGTGCTTGATGCCGTCCTCGTTGCCCGTGATCAGGCAGCCTCCCACCCGGCCGTAGTAGGCATACTGGCCTGCGTCGTTGAGCAGGTGGGAGCAGCCGTAGAGCCGCTCGATCACCTGCTTGGTGACCGAGCTGTTATCGCCGAGCCAGATCGGGCCTGCGATCACCAGGATGTCAGCGGCCAGCACCTTGGGATACAGCTGCGGCCAGGCATCGGCGGCCGCGCCGTGCTCGGTCATGTCCGGCCACACCCCGGTCGCGATGTCATGATCGACGGCGCGGATCGCCTCGGTGCGCACGCCCTGCTTGCGCATGATCCCGGCGCTGACCGCTATCAGCCCCTGGGTGTGGCTGAGCTCAGGCGACGGCTTCAGCGTGCAGTTGATGAACAGCGCATTCAGGTCGTCATAACGCGGACTCGTGCTCGCCATCAGGTGCTTCCCCTCCTGGTCCAGGTAATTCCGCTGTCAGGACATAGTCCTGGAGAGTCAGCACCTGTTACAAGTGAGCGGGAGGATTAGGCGAGCACGGGCTCCACAGCGGGCTGGCTGGGACGGATGTTCTGGTTGAGGCGGAACAGGTTAGCCGGGCCGTAGGTGTCCTTGAGGGCCACCAGGCGGGCGTACTTTGGCGTCGCTGTAGGCGTCCCGGACGCGGTTGGCCTCGTGCGTGAAGTTGAGGTACGAGGCACCGGTGCTGAATGGCCGCATAGCGGCCGCGAACGCGCGGGTGGCGGCGATCATCTTCTCGTCGTCGGCGGGGTTCAAGCCAGGCGGAGATCGGATGGAAGAGGTAGTTGGCGTCGCGGTGGGAAACCGCGCTTGCCTTGTCGGGGACCGCCGGGTCGGCCCCTGCTTCCCGGCGACCAGCTCCCGCTCGTCCTCGAGCAGGGTCCAGTACTCGACCAGCTCGTCCAAGTCCACCAGCACCACCACGCTGCCGCGTTCCGCGGCTGACGATAGCGATTGCGCTGAGCCGCTGGTTCTTCGGGCTGGGCTTATAGATCCCAGGTGAGAGGCTGGGCGGGTTGATAGCTGCAGGTCGTCCCGGTGCGGACAGCTTCCCGCAAGTGGGAGGCCAGGGCCGGGTGGTGGCTGTCGAGGAGGCGCAGGGCGCGCTGGATGCGGATGGTTACGGTTTTCCGGGCCTTTTCGGTGTCGTCGCCCAGCCGCCGGGGTCTCCCGCCGCGGCCGACAGAACGGGTGAGTTCCGCGACAAGCGCGTCTCGTTCGGCCCGGGCGTGGGCGCCCCGCTCGGGGTCGTTGTTGGCGTCGGCCTCGGCGATGTCGTCATCAAGGTCGCGTAGCCTGGCCCGGTAGGCGGCTAGCGCCTGCCGATCGAGGGTCGGCTCCCCACGAGATCGTGTGATCGTGCCCGCGAGGTCGCTGGCCGATATGGGCTGGCCAGGATGGGCGAGCAGTGCTGCAATGTCTTGCATCCCTTTGGCGTGGGGCACATGGGCCTGGACGCCATCGTAGGCTACCGCCCAGACCGTGCCATCTCGGCGGAACCGGTTGCGTCCATTCGGACGGTGCTGCTGGCGGTCTTGTTGCTGGCGGCTGAGGGCAGCCCACCGTGGCGCGCCGAGGCGCAGGTGCTGGGTGGTGGCAGCGTCGAGGTGGCCGACGGCGGTGTGGTCGCCTTGCGCGGCGGCGAGCAGCCCGAGGTAGTAGTCGACGGCGCCGCAGTAGGCGACCCAGGCACCGCACCCGACCTGGGTGCCGCGGTAGGGGGCGAGCAGCTGGTAGAGGTCGCTGCGCAGCTGGTCGCTGCCGCAGCGGGCGGCTGCTTCGGCGGCGATGGCGGGGAACCACAGGTCGTAGCCGGCGGTGACTCCTGGCCCCCACGCTTGGTGGGCGGTGAAGCCGGCCAGGACGGTGGCGGCGCCCTCAAGGTCGCCGCGTTCAGCGAGGATCAGGGCGCGCCAGGGCGGCCAGGTCTCGACCGGCGGCGCCGAGCCGGGGCGGCGCCGGCGGTAGCTGGCGCGCTCGCCGGTGAAGCGGGCCAGTTCCCAGCGCTGGATGTCGCCGATCCAGACGGCGTCGGCGTCGCCGAGGTCGTTGGCGAGCCGCTCGGCCCGGGATGCCAGATCGGCGGCGTCGTCGAGGCGGCCGGCGAGCAGGGCGGTGGCGGCGCGCCGCGACAGGGACTGCCAGCGCGACAAGGGATCTCCGAGGCGATCAACTCCGGCGCAGTAGGCGTCGGCTTCGGCGAGGGCGCGGGGGTCGCCGAGTTCGAGGAGGGCTTCAGCGCGCAGCAGCTGCGTGCGCAGTCGTATGCGGACAGCGCCCCGCTCGGATGCCTCCCGGGCGAGATGGCCGAGCACGTCGAGGCGCCGGATCGCCTGGCCGGGACGCCAGGCCACATCGTGCAGGGCCTGCAAGGCATCCGCGGTGGCTGGGGGATCGCCTGAGTCACGGGCGATCTCGACAGCGCGTTCGGCGATCGGGACCGCCTGGGCCATCTGGCCGGCCTCCAGGGAGTGGTACAGGGTCCGGGCCAGCGCGGCCTGCACCTGTGCTGCCAGGGCAGTGGAGGTGCCGTCGAGAGCTTCCGCCGCTGCGGCGAGCAGCGCGGCGTGGCTGTCCCGCTCGGCTGACGGGCCGGTCTTCACCCCGGCGAGGTGCAGGCCGATGGCGGCACGCGCCGCGGCGTCGTGGTCGCCTAGCTGACGTGCGACGGAGAACGCATCGCGGTAGGTGGCAGCCGCGAGGGCAAGGCGCCCGGCCAGGCGGCGGGCGTCGGCCACGTCCAGGAGGAGACCGAGACGGGTGTGACCGTCGAGACGGGCAAGGTCGGCGAGAGACAGCGCTCGCTCGAGCAAAGTGACCGCGTCTTCGAACGCCAGCCGCTCCGTCGCGTCGGCGGCCGCCTCCCGCGAGTAGCGCACCGCCGGGTCGCCGGCGTCGGCGTCTCCGCCGGAGGCTGCGGCCAGGAAGTGGGCGGCGAGCTCGGCCGGGTGCACCACGGCGCCTTCGGCTCGCGACGTTTGGAGCGCGGCGCCGAGATCACGGTGCAAGCCGCGGCGAGTGGAAGCGGGTAGCTCTGCGGCGAGCACCTCACGGAACAGGTCGTGGGCGAAGCGAAACCCGTCTTGCTCGGCGACCAGCACCCGAGCGGCGGCTGCCTCCTCGAGCAGCGCGGGTATGTCGGCCGCGGTGCCCAGGACCCTGGCCAGCAACCACGGCCGCAGCCTCGCCCCGTCGAGGGCGGCTACGGTGAGCATCCGGGTGCTCGGCTGGGACAGGCGGGCCAGCCGGCGGTCGATCACCTCCCGCACCGAGTCCACCGTGGCGGAGCTCGCCCAGCGGTCGCCGGCTGTTGCCCTGGATTGCAGCAGGCGGGTCAGTTCACGGACGAACAGCGGGTTACCGCCGGTGCGGGTGTGCATGGCTGCGGCGGCCTCCTCGGGCACCGGGCCGCCGGTGATTTGTGCCATCAGTGCACCAACGCCGGCGGTATCGAGACCCTCCAGCCGGATCACCGCGGCCGTCGCCGCGACGCGACGGAGACGGTCTGCGGCATCGTCGTCCCGGTAGGCGCCCACCAGCAGCAGGCGGCTTGCGGCCAGCTGCCGCGCCGCGAACTCCAGCAACCCCAGCGAGTCCGGGTCGGCCCAGTGCAGGTCATCAAGCACGACCAGCAATCCGTTCTCCGCCGCAGCCTCGGCGAGGTGGCGTACCACCCGGTCGAAGATCCGGAACCGGTCCGCCGCCTCGCGTGTCATCTCGGCAGCGGGCGGGGCGAGGTGATCCTCCCCGCCGGGCAGGCCCTCCGTGGCTCGCAGCACCTGGGTCCACGGCCAAAACGCCGGCACTCCCTCGCCCTCGGCGCAACGGCTCCACGCCACCCGCACTCCACGAGCGGCCGCCTCGTCGGCGAAAACGGTGACAAGCGCGGTCTTGCCGATCCCCGGCTCACCGGTGATGAGCACCAGCGACCCGTGCCCCGCCAGAGCCGCATCCAGCGCTCCCCTTAGCCCGGCCAGCAGCGGGCCACGGCCGACCAGCGAGGATGGCCCCCTCATCGTCGAATCATCCCCCGAGAGGGTCAGGTTATCCACCCCGAAGCGGTCACAGGCGCAGCTCCAGCAGCAGGTTCAGCGGGGCGCCGGCCTCGACGCGGCGCACCCGGGAGAACCCGGCAGCGCTCGCGACCCGCCGCAGCGATCGTTCTCCGGGGATCGAGCCAAGCGGCGCCTCGGCGTGCTCGTCGGACAGCGCATTGGGGACACACACCAGCGCCGAGGCAGCATAGAAGAACCGGCCCGCCGGATGCAGATTCTCTTCCAGCTTGCCGGACCCGGCGTGCTCGGCCAGCAGCACCACCCCGTCATCGGCCAGCACCTGCCGGGCGCGCCGCAACGCGCCGGCCGGATCGCCCAGGTCGTGCAGCGAGTCGATGAACGTCACCAGGTCATACGGGCCGCCGGAGATGTCCGCCGCGGCTGCCACCTCAAACGAAACCCGCTCGGCCACCCCGGCCGCCAGCGCCGCCCGCCGGGCCCGGGCCACGGAGGCGTCATCGATGTCGAAGCCGGTGAACCGCGACGCGGGGAATGCTTCGGCCATGGCGATGCACGCCGCGCCGTACCCGCACCCCACATCGGCCGCCGCCGCGCCCGCCGACAGGCGGGCAACGATGCCGTCAACAGCAGGCAGCCACCGCCCCACCAGGGCCGGGGCGACCACGGCCCGGGTGATCAGGTCCATCCCCTCGGCGTGAGCAGCCGGCAAGGTTCCCCACGCGATGCCCTCGCCGGTGCGAAATGCCGCCTCGTAACGGTCCAGCTGCGCCCACCACACCGCGAACTGAGCCGCCATCCCATCAGCGAGGCCCGACAGCGGCCCATCGCCCAGCACCGCGGCCACACCTGGGGCCAGGCCGAACGTCTCCGCCGCCGGGTCGTAGCTGACATAGCCAGCTGCGGCCTGGGAACGCAGCCACTCCCGCACATACGGCAGCGCGGCGCCGGCCCGCACCGCGATGACCTCGGCCGGGGCAGGCCCGGCCGCCAGCGCGTCCCACAACCCCAGCCGGCGACCCAATGCGGTCAGCACCACTCCGGCAGTGGCCGCG
The DNA here is from genome assembly GCA_963800415.1 of uncultured Actinomycetes bacterium. Lineage (GTDB taxonomy): Bacteria > Actinomycetota > Actinomycetes > Streptosporangiales > Streptosporangiaceae > Palsa-504. The sequence goes on along the minus strand of CAWDBS010000053.1, from coordinate 9,278 downwards.
AAGTCGCCCATCAGCTGCCCCAGCACCGCCCCGAACCGGGTCAGGGACCATGTCCGTTCGCTCTTGCATGGCCTGTGTCATCGTCCTCTCCGTTCTCTCTAGAGCCCTGCCCATGTCGGCGCTGCGCCCCGCGTCGCAGCCGCTACATCCCGCGTAGCGCCAGCAAGGACATCAAGCCTTCGCGGTCCAGAGGAGAAAGCAATGCCCGCATCGGTATCGAAAATCGGCCACATCGTGCTGAAAGTCGAAGACCTCGATTCTGCCTCGGCCTTTTACTGCGGCGTCCTCGGCCTGAAGGAGGTCGCGCGGCGAGACTTCGGCGAAGGCCCTATGGTCTTCCTCTCAACCGGCAACTCCCACCACGACATCGCCCTCGTCGCCGCGAACCCGCCGCGCTCCCGGGCCCGGCTCACTGCACCATTTCGCCCTCAAAAGCCGGGTCCATTCCGGTGGCTCCCTCAGCCTCGTGCCCGGCGGTGTGGTCTCCTCCCGCGGCGGGCTGCCCGACAGCCTCGCGGTCCACGGTGACCTGGTATACGTGGCCAACTCCGGGGTCGGGCACAGCAACTACACCGGCTTCCGGCTCGGCTTCGGCGGCCACCTGTTCCACCTTCCCGGGTCAACCGTGACGCTGGCCTCCGGCGCCGCGCCTGGTGATGTGCTGTTCAACGGCACCGGTACCAAGCTGGTCGGCACCGAGGTGGGGCCCTCGGTGATCGACGGCTTCACCGTCGGCTTCGGCGGGCGGCTGACCGCCGCTCCCGGATCGCCGTTCCCGGCCCAGGGCCTGGGCCCGTTCGGCAGCGAGTTCCGGCCGACCAACCCGGACCAGCTGTTCGTGTCCAACGCCCACAACACCGCCACGGACAGGGGCACCGTCTCGGCGTTCAAAGATCACCGCAACGGCAGGTTTGATCGTGCCAGCCCGGCCACGTTCAGCGGGTCGAGATCTTTATGCCGAACGGATGGTGAACTCACTCGCCCTGGTGCGGGTCATTCCTGGCTCGTGATGTTCAGCGGGCGGGGTGGAGGAGGCGAGCAGGGTGCCGGTGATGAGCCCGGCTGCGTCGTCAGCGTTGACGCGGCTGACAGCGACATCCTCTGCCGCGGCGTGCATGAGGCTGCAGGCGGTGGTGATCAGCCAGTGCCGTGGCAGGCCGCGGCGGAAGAATCCGGCCGCCGCCGCAGACGCGCTCGGCCGGGAGCTTGCCCATTGAACGACTCTGGCCGCGCGGCGTGCCCGGTATCTGCCGGCACCGGCTGCCCATCCACGCCACCCTGCAGCACGCCGGGCTGGGTCAAGGCGGCCGGGATCACGCAGCCACACTGGCATCACAACACGCTGCTGTAGTACTGGACAGCCACAGAACGCGGTAAATCGTAACTAATTGGCCATTTCGGTTGAGCCCGGCTATTTCGCGTGCTCTGCTGTCCAGATGACGGCAGTGCCATGAGCCGCCGGGGGGTGGTAAGTGTGGGCCGGGAAGACCACGATCCCGCGCCATCCCGTAATGTCCTGCTCAACGCCGGGGCCCTGGCGAGGCCGGCCGGGCCCGTGCGGAGACCGGCCAGGCAGGCGGAGCCGTCGTGGGGCCGGGTGCTGGCCAGCACCGTCAAGCTGTCGGTGTTGCGGCAGCTGCGGGCGGCCGGCCTGAGGCGGCGGCGCGGGAGCGGTTCCCGGCGCTGGCCTGCCCGCCGGCGCTGGCGCTTGGTCACCCTCGTCCTGGCCCTGGCGGGCGCCGCGGTGACCGTCCTGTGGCTTACCGGCGGCCTCGCCGGCACCCCTTCCCGGGCCGCGCGGGTGCCGGCGGCCGGCGCTGGCCCGCCATCCCTGGCGGCCGGGGCACAGGCCCAGGCGGCCGCCTGGATCGCCGGTCAGGTGAGCGGCAACGCGATCGTCGCGTGCTATCCCGGCATGTGCGCGGCGCTGCAGGAACAGGGCGTCGCCGCGGGCCGGCTGATGCCGCTGCGGTCCGCGGCGCCAGCCCGCGCGGCGCCGGCGTGCTGGTGACCTCCCCGTCGATCAGCGGCCAGCTGGCCGGCCGGTACGCGCCCGCGCTGATCGCGAGCTTCGGTTCGGGCGGTAACCGGGTCGAGGTCCGCGCGGTCGAGCCCGGCGGGGCGCCCGCCTACCGCGCCGCGCTGCGGGCCGACCTCGCCGCGCGCAGGGCGGCGGGATCTCAGCTGCTCCGGAACTCGCACATCCGGTTCACCGGGCCGGGCGCCGCGCAGCTGCGGGCAGGTGAGGTGGATGCCCGCCTGCTGGCCACGCTGGCGGCGCTGGCGTCCCAGTACTCGTTCCGGGTGACCGCGTTCGGCGATGCCGCCCCCGGCGCCCCGGTGCTGTTCCGTGAGGTAGCCATCACCGGCATCGGCCGCGGCCTGCCGGCGGCCCTGGCCATGGTGCGCGCGCAGAACCCGCCGTACCTGCCCGCGCACGCCGCTGTCGCCGGCCAGACCGGGCTGAGCATCGAGTTCGCCGCGCCGAGCCCGCTGGGGCTGCTCTCGCCGGTCCTTGACGCTGACTCGCCGCGCCCGGGCTCGGCCGGCGGCGGATTTCCTCTGGGGTGGGCACAGATCAGATGAGAGGTGAGTAATCATGCGGCTGCTCCGGCGTCTTGCCCGGCTGGCGACGATCACCACGCTGCTCGGGGGCACCGCCGCCCTGGTGGCGGCCACATCACCGGCGGCGTCGGCGGCGCCCGCGGCCGCGCCGGACGGATGGGTCCGGATCGCCCACCTGTCTCCCCAGGCGCCGGCCATGGACATGTACGTGTATCCGTTCGGCAACCCCGGGCGCCCCCTCGTGCTGAAGGATGTCAGCTACGGCGCCGTCTCGGCGTACATGGCGGTCAGCCCGGGTCAGTACACGGTGGCGATGCGGGGCTTCGGCGCGCCTGCGTCCAGCAAGCCCGCGCTGACCACGAGCTTCATGGTGGGCGCCGGGGCCGCGTACACGCTGGCTGCCCTCGGCCCCGACCCGGGCCTGCGGACCGAGGTGCTGAAGGACCAGATGACCACGCCGGCGGGCAAGGCCGTCGTCCGGGTCCTGCAGGCCTCGCTCAAGCAGCATCTGGTGACGGTCAGCTACGGACCGGACGTCCTCGCGCGGCAGCTTGCCTTCGGGGCGGCCACGTCGTACACGGCCGTCTCGCCGGGCGCGCAGACCATACGGTTCACCGCGCCGGGCCAGCACACCGCCATGCCGGTCACGCTGCCCGCCGGCACCGTGCACACCATCGTGGTGCTTGACGACTCCTCCGGCCTGAAGGTCGACGCCGTGACCGACGCGGCCGGCAGTCAGATCATGCCGAAGGGCGCGGTCTCCGCGGGGTTCGGCGGGACCGCACCACGCCCGCCGGCGAATCCCGCGCCATGGCTGGTGATGATCGCGGCCGGGACCCTGCTGACCGCGGCGGGTCTTGCCCGGTTGCGCCGCCCGGCGTAACACGGCGGCTCCTGCTGAATCGTCCCGGCCAGCTGGTCGGGTCGCCGCAGTTCCTCACCTCCGTCACGGGTCCCGGCTTCCAGCAGCGCACCAACTACCTGCGCTTCCACATGGTCCGCTTGGGCGAAAAAGTGCTAGCGGGAGTTACTGCTGTTCGGACCGCCACCGGCGGTAGAGGTCGGTGAACTCCTCTCGCATCTGCGGGGTCAGGTCCTCGGGTTCGTGCCGAACGGTAGGCTGATGGTGTCGGGCATCTGGGCCAGGTACCCGGTGCAGTCGGGCAGCGCAGCAGCTGGCGGAGCATAAGCCGCTCACCGCACCCGGCGAAGACCGGATCGTGTCGCTGCCCGCATTCACCGCGTAGAGCAGGCCGTGCGGCGGTCGCTCGCCAGCGAGCCCTGCGATGCGGTGTGGTCGACCACGGACCCGGCCAGGATCCCGCCGCGGCCGCCGGTGGCGTAGCTGCCGGCCGGGATCAGGGTGCCGCCGGCCGCCCGGTCGTAGGCCACCACCGGTTGCCCGCGGTGTTATCGGTCTGCACGAACACGGCGTGGCCGGCCTGGCTCGCGCCGGCCGGGCTCGACGCGCTCGCGAAGGCCGGGATGGCCGCGGTCGCCATGGCGGCCGCCGCCACGGCCACCGCCGCCGTGACGCGTATCGATGTTCTCACGGAGACTCCTCACGCTCCATGGCGTGTTCTCCCTCTTCAGTCCCGCCCGGGGAGCTCGCGTTACGCCGCCTAGGTCAGGACCTGGATGTGGGGGAGGCATCCCCGGACAGCCAGGATCGGCTGGTAGCGGCTCATCGGGAACCTGGTCGGCACTCTATCGACGGACCCCGGATCGGAGGTCGGCGGCGTACACGACCTGAAACGATCCTGCTCATGATCGTGATCAGCCCGGTGGTCGCCGCGTTCGCAGAACGATTCCGTATTCGGCTCCGTCCCTGCTGGTGATCGCCGGGCTCGCAGTTTGCCTGCTGCCGAGGTTCCGTCGGTCCGGGTGACACCGAATGTTGTCAGCCTGGTGGTGCTGCCACCGCTGCTGTACGCGCCCAGCGCGGAACTGCCGTGGCATCACCGCGCCATCCGGTAGTCGTTGATTGAGTCCTGGGCCTGACCTGGGGTTTCGCCGTCCGGCGACCGATGTCGAAATGCCGGCAATCCATCACGTGCGCAATCGGCGTCCGCCCCATCTTCTGGCCGTCCCCGCCGGACCGTGCCGCCGGTCGGCCGTGCGGGAATGCCTGTGGAGCTGGGGAAACTGTCACCTCCATGAGGTCGAAAAGTAAGCCTATTGCGACCTTAAACGGATAGGCTGGCCGACATGGGCGACCAGCAGCTCCCCGGCATGCCCCCTCCCTGGCCGCTCACCGTCACCCGCACCGACGACGGCCGCACGGTCGCCGTGCGCGCCGGGCCGATGCTGCTGTCAGCGTTCGGCGCGGCTGACCTGGAGATGCGGGACCTGGTCATCTGCTCGCTGACCGAGGGCAGCCGCTTCCAGGGCAAGACCGTCGCCGCCGCGTTCGGCCTCCAGCCCTCCCAGGTGTCGCGGATCCGGTCCCGCTACCGCGCGCACGGCGCCCGGGGGCTGGTGCACCAGATGGGCCGCCCGCCGATCCTCAGCACCGCCCGGCTGCGGCTGGCCCGCCTGCAGGCGGGCCAGGGCCTGACCCACGCCGAGATCGGCCGCAAGCTGGGCGTGTCCCGGTCCCGGATCACCGAGCTGATCAAGCAGCACGGCACGCTGCCCGCCCCCGGCTCCCTGTTCGACGACACCGGCGAGGACACCGGGGCCAGAGACACGGGCGAACCGGCCCGGGCCCGCGACAGCGAGGACCCCGCCCACGGACAGCACGCCGGCACCACCGGCGGCGACCGCGACGGTCCCGGCGATGGCCCCGCACCCGGACAGCACGCCGGGCAGCAGACCTGCGGGGATGCCGGCACCGGACAGGAAACCCGCGGAAGCCCCGATGGCCGGACCGCCGCTGAGGCCGCTGAGGCCGACGCCGACGACGACGGGGACGCCGAGGGTTCGGGCGCGACCTGGCGGGTGGCGAAGAGGATCGAGACCGGGACTGTCGCCTGCCGCTATGCCGGGGCGATGCTGGTGCACGCCTTTACCGACCGGATCGGCGCCCGGGCCCTGCTGACCGCCGGGACCGGCGCGTCAGCCGCCGGGCCCGGCGCGCCGGTGGACGACCTGGGCATCCTGGTGTGCACCCAGTTGTCGTTCACCCTCGGCGCGCTGACCCTGGAGCAGGCTAAGCACCTGACCGCCGCCGACGCCGGGGCGCTGGCCGGGCTCACGTCCCTGCCCTCCCTGCGGACCTGGCGGGAACGCCTGGGCGAGCTCGCCGACACATGCGACCCGCTGGCGCTGCAGCGCCGCCTGGCCAGCCAGATGCTCGCCATCGAGCCCGCCGAGTCGCAGGTGTACCTGGCCGATGACCACATCGCTGAGTACACCGGCCACCAGGCGGTCGCGCTCGGCCGCAACCCGCGCCGCGGCAAGCCCACCAAGGGACACGACGACACCTATATCTGCGACCTGGCCGGACGGGCGATCTCGTTCACCACCGGCGAGCCCTCCGCGCTGTGCACCACCCTGCCGCCCGCGCTCGCGGCGCTCACCGACGCCCTCCCAGCGCGCGACAAGCCCGGCGCGGCCCGTCGGCCGCTGATCGTGTTCGACCGCGGGGCGGCGTTCCCCGGCACCTTCACCGCGGTAGACGCGGCCGGGTATGACTGGCTGACCTGGCGGCGCGCCCCCCTCGCGGCCACCACGCTGCTGCCCATCGTGCAGACCATCACCCTGCGCGGCGGCCGCCAGCGCCAGGTCGCCTGGACCGACGAGCAGGTCACCCTGAACGACTACGGCAAGCCCGTCCGGCAGCTGTCCCTGTTCGAGCACGGCAAGATGGTCGCCCAGGCGATCAGCGGGCGGCTCGACGCGTGCCCGGCCGAGCTGGCCGGCTGGCTGCGCGGCCGGTGGGCCGAGGAGAACATGTTCAAATACGACATGATCAACTACGGCCTCGACACACTCGCCGACTATGACGCCGATGAAGTAGTGAACACCAAGCTGAAAGCCAACCCGGCCTTCACCACCGCTAAAAAAGCCGAGACAAAGGCCAAGACCGCACTGGCCAATGCCGAGGTCGCGCTGGCAAAACTGCTCGCCGATCCCGCCATTGCGGTCACAGATCTCCGGTAGTCGTTGATTGAGTCCTGGGCCTGACCTGGGGTTTCGCCGTCCGGCGACCGATGTCGAAATGCCGGCAATCCATCACGTGCGCAATCGGCGTCCGCCCCATCTTCTGGCCGTCCCCGCCGGACCGTGCCGCCGGTCGGCCGTGCGGGAATGCCTGTGGAGCTGGGGAAACTGTCACCTCCATGAGGTCGAAAAGTAAGCCTATTGCGACCTTAAACGGATAGGCTGGCCGACATGGGCGACCAGCAGCTCCCCGGCATGCCCCCTCCCTGGCCGCTCACCGTCACCCGCACCGACGACGGCCGCACGGTCGCCGTGCGCGCCGGGCCGATGCTGCTGTCAGCGTTCGGCGCGGCTGACCTGGAGATGCGGGACCTGGTCATCTGCTCGCTGACCGAGGGCAGCCGCTTCCAGGGCAAGACCGTCGCCGCCGCGTTCGGCCTCCAGCCCTCCCAGGTGTCGCGGATCCGGTCCCGCTACCGCGCGCACGGCGCCCGGGGGCTGGTGCACCAGATGGGCCGCCCGCCGATCCTCAGCACCGCCCGGCTGCGGCTGGCCCGCCTGCAGGCGGGCCAGGGCCTGACCCACGCCGAGATCGGCCGCAAGCTGGGCGTGTCCCGGTCCCGGATCACCGAGCTGATCAAGCAGCACGGCACGCTGCCCGCCCCCGGCTCCCTGTTCGACGACACCGGCGAGGACACCGGGGCCAGAGACACGGGCGAACCGGCCCGGCCGGCCCGCGACAGCGAGGACCCCGCCCACGGACAGCACGCCGGCACCACCGGCGGCGACCGCGACGGTCCCGGCGATGGCCCCGCACCCGGACAGCACGCCGGGCAGCAGACCTGCGGGGATGCCGGCACCGGACAGGAAACCCGCGGAAGCCCCGATGGCCGGACCGCCGCTGAGGCCGCTGAGGCCGACGCCGACGACGACGGGGACGCCGAGGGTTCGGGCGCGACCTGGCGGGTGGCGAAGAGGATCGAGACCGGGACTGTCGCCTGCCGCTATGCCGGGGCGATGCTGGTGCACGCCTTTACCGACCGGATCGGCGCCCGGGCCCTGCTGACCGCCGGGACCGGCGCGTCAGCCGCCGGGCCCGGCGCGCCGGTGGACGACCTGGGCATCCTGGTGTGCACCCAGTTGTCGTTCACCCTCGGCGCGCTGACCCTGGAGCAGGCTAAGCACCTGACCGCCGCCGACGCCGGGGCGCTGGCCGGGCTCACGTCCCTGCCCTCCCTGCGGACCTGGCGGGAACGCCTGGGCGAGCTCGCCGACACATGCGACCCGCTGGCGCTGCAGCGCCGCCTGGCCAGCCAGATGCTCGCCATCGAGCCCGCCGAGTCGCAGGTGTACCTGGCCGATGACCACATCGCTGAGTACACCGGCCACCAGGCGGTCGCGCTCGGCCGCAACCCGCGCCGCGGCAAGCCCACCAAGGGACACGACGACACCTATATCTGCGACCTGGCCGGACGGGCGATCTCGTTCACCACCGGCGAGCCCTCCGCGCTGTGCACCACCCTGCCGCCCGCGCTCGCGGCGCTCACCGACGCCCTCCCAGCGCGCGACAAGCCCGGCGCGGCCCGTCGGCCGCTGATCGTGTTCGACCGCGGGGCGGCGTTCCCCGGCACCTTCACCGCGGTAGACGCGGCCGGGTATGACTGGCTGACCTGGCGGCGCGCCCCCCTCGCGGCCACCACGCTGCTGCCCATCGTGCAGACCATCACCCTGCGCGGCGGCCGCCAGCGCCAGGTCGCCTGGACCGACGAGCAGGTCACCCTGAACGACTACGGCAAGCCCGTCCGGCAGCTGTCCCTGTTCGAGCACGGCAAGATGGTCGCCCAGGCGATCAGCGGGCGGCTCGACGCGTGCCCGGCCGAGCTGGCCGGCTGGCTGCGCGGCCGGTGGGCCGAGGAGAACATGTTCAAATACGACATGATCAACTACGGCCTCGACACACTCGCCGACTATGACGCCGATGAAGTAGTGAACACCAAGCTGAAAGCCAACCCGGCCTTCACCACCGCTAAAAAAGCCGAGACAAAGGCCAAGACCGCACTGGCCAATGCCGAGGTCGCGCTGGCAAAACTGCTCGCCGATCCCGCCATTGCGGCCAGGACCAAGAACGACGAGCTGATCCCCCGCGCCCAGCAGAAGATCACAGCCTGCAAGCAGGAGCTGGCGCAAGCCCAGGCCGAGCGCAAGAGGCACCCCGCGAAGCTGCCCGCCAGCGAGATCGACCCGGCCGCGACCCGCGCGATCCTGCACATCAACCGGCGCTGCCTGCAACTGGTCCTGCGCCTTCTGGCCGCCAACGCCGAGCACTACCTCGCTCGGCACCTCAACGCCTACCTCCAAGATGACGACGAGTACCGGGCCATCACCCGGGAAAGCATCATCCGCGGCCTCTCCGGCACCATCACCTACAAGCCCAAGAACATCACCGTAACGCTTGACCAGCCCGGCCAGGGGCGCGTCACGCGCGCCCTCACCCTGCTCATCGCCGAGATCAACACCCGCCCGCCAGCGCTACCCGGCGACGGCCGGCCCATCACCTACACCCTCCGGCAGTCACAGTGATTGCGTTGTCACGACCCCCGACTGCCGGA
>CAWDBS010000052.1:0-13492 GCA_963800415.1 uncultured Actinomycetes bacterium | reverse complement strand
CGCGGTGGTCGCCGCGGACACCCCGATGCTCGTGCTGGCCGCGACCGTGGCCGCCCGGATGGGCCTGCCGCACAACCCGGTCGACGCGGTGCGCGCCGCCACCGACAAGGCGGCCCAGCGGCAGCGCTGGGCCGCGGCGGGCCTGCCCCAGCCGTCCTTCCGCCTCGTGCCCGCCCAGGCCTGCGTCCGGCAGGCCGCCGAGGCGGTCGGGTTCCCGTGCGTGGTCAAGGCGGTGTCCCTCAGCGCCAGCCAGGGTGTGCTGCAGGCCGACGACCCGGCCGCCGCGGTCGAGGCCGCCCGCCGGATCCGTACGGTCCTGGATGAAGCCGAACGGCCTGCGTCCGAGCCCCTGCTCATCGAGGAGTACCTGCCCGGCCCGGAGCTGAGCATCGACGGGATCCTGGCCGCCGGCGACCTGGCCGTTACCGCCGTCTTCGACAAGCCCGGCACCCCCGACGGCCCCACGTTCGAGGAAACCCTGCTGGTCAGCCCCTCCCGGCTGGCTCCAGGCACGCTCGCCGCCGCGGTCCGCACGGCCGCCGCCGCGGCCCGCTCGCTCGGCCTGTCGACGGGCCCGATCCACGCCGAACTCCGCGTCGGAGACCGCGGCCCGGCCATGCTCGAACTGGCCTCCCGGTCCATCGGCGGCCTGTGCTCACGCGCGCTCCGCTTTCCCGGCGGCGCGAGCCTGGAGGAGATCGTCCTGGCCAGCGCCCTGGGCAGGCCCATCCTCGCGGCCACGGGCTCCCTCCGGCCTTGCGGCGTGTTCATGCTCCCGGTGCCGCGAGCCGGCATCCTGCGCGCAGTCGAGGGCCGGGCCGCTGCCCTGGCCATGCCCGGGATCACCGGGCTGACCATCACCATCCCGCCCGGCCAGCGGGTCCGTCCGCTCCCGGACGGAGACCGCTACCTGGGGTTCATCTTCGCCGAGGGCGGCACCGGACCGGAAGTCGAGCACGCGCTCACCGCTGCCAGCCAGCGGCTGCGCGTGCTCATCGAATGACCCGTCAGCGGGCGTGGTCGTGGGCGGGACCGGCGTGCTGCTCGTGGCCGTCGGGGTTGCCGCCCATCATCGCGAGCATCTGACGTCCCCCGGAGCGGAAGAACCGGACCAGCAGCGCGGCGGCCAGCAGCAGGAAGACGATGTTGAGGATGGTGGTGTAATTCCACTGAATGCCGGTCTCGGCGACCTTGGCCGTCCGCTCGGCCGGGATCAGGCCCAGCCCGCCGAACAGGAACTCCACGGCGTCAGCCGGCCAGCACCATGGTGGCGTAGAAGATGCCGCCGATGGTGAGCATCATCCGCGTCCCGTAGTACTTCCGGTAGATGACCAGGATCGGGATGATGATCAGGTCGGCGAAGATGAACGCGATGACGCCGCCGAAGCTGATCCCGCCGTTCCACAGCACCGCGGCCAGCGGCACGTTGCCAATCGAGCAGACGAAGCTGAGCACCGAGATGACCGGGCCGATCAGCGGGCCCCATATCTTGGCGGCCAGCGGGTGGCCGGTCAGGAACAGGTGCTGCCAGAACGAGTCGGGCACCCAGGCGCCGACGGCCCCGGCGATCAGCAGCCCGATGACGACGTCGCGGATGACCGCGGCCCACTCCATCACGAAGATGTGGCTGACCGAGGTGTAGCCGTCGCGGCTGCCCAGCCGCCGCCAGAAGCTGCCGCCGGACTGGATGCTCATGTCCATCGCGGCGTGCCCCTCCATTGACCCGGCCAGCCCCCGGTCGGCCTGCTGACGCGCTGTGTCGATGAGCTTGCGCCGGACGAACAGCCGGAACGCCACCGCCACCAGCACGATCATGATCGGCCCGCCGACGAATTCGGCCAGGGTGAACTGCCAGGACAGCAGCAGCGCCATGATGATGCCGAGCTCGATGACCAGGTTGGTGCTGGCGATCTCGAAGGTCATCGCCGCGGTGAAGCTCGCGCCCCGGCGGAATAGCGCCCGGGCCAGCGCCACCGCCGCGTACGAGCACGACGACGAGGCCGCGCCCAGGCCGGTGGCCACCGCCAGCGCCTTCGGCTTGTCGCTGCCGAGCAGCCGGGCGATGGTCTGCCGGCGGACCACGGCCTGCGCCACCGCCGACAAAGTGAACCCCAGGATCAGCGACCAGGTGATCTGCCACGTCATCGACCCGGCCACGGCCAGGGCGTGGCCGATCGCGTCAAGCGCCCGCATCCTGGCCCTCCGGGGAGGCGATGGCGAGCAGCTGGCGCAGGCAGTGCTCGAGCAGCGGGTGCGGGAAGCCGTCGGACAGCCGGTAGAACACCATCCGGCCGTCCTTGCGGAAGCTGACCATCCCGGCCAGCCGCAGCATCTTCAGCGCGTAGGAGACCTGGTCCTCGGTGGCCTCCAGGGCCAGCGCCAGGTCGCCCACGCACAGCTCCCCGGCCGCGGACAGCGCGAACAGGATCCGTGACCGCACCGGGTCGGCCAGCATCCCCAGCAGCCCGGCCAGCCGCCCGGCCTCCCCGGCCGGCAGGACCCCGGCCCGCGCCGCCGCCACCCGCTCCGGGCTCACCGGATGCTCATGATCAAGCGGTGACATCCGTACCTCCGCACATCCGTATGTACACACGGATATACGTCAACGCCAGCCCGCCCGCTCACATTCCCCTGGCCGAGCCGGCCCGCCGCCGAGCCCGGCTCTGGCCTAGCTATCCGCCCGCCATCGCCCGCTGCGCGTTTGCTTTGATCACCGCCATCGTCTCGGCGAGCTGCTCCTTCGGGCTGAACTGGATGAATTCCGAGCGCGTCTCGGCCGCGGGGACGTGGCCCGGCGTCATGTAGAAGGCGTCGCCCGCCTGGTATGTCTCCTCGTGGTCGGCGTAACATGACGGTAACCACGGGCCGGCCGGCGGGGCATGAGGCGATCGCCTCATCTTCGCCGGTTATGGCCGCGCGGGCGCGGCCACCGTCTCCTCGGGAAGCAGGCCGTGCTGCACCGCGAACATCGCGGCGCCGGCCCGGCTGGAGGCGTCGATCTTGGCGTAGATGTGCTCGACGTGATTGCCGGCCGTCTTCGGCGTGATCACCAGTCGTTCGGCGATCTGCTTGTTGGACATGCCGCGGGCGAGCAGGATCAGGACCTCGACCTCGCGGGCGGTCAGGCCGGCCAGGGCCTCCCGGCGCCGCGGCAGCCGGTGCCCGGCGGCCTCGAGCACGGCGTTCACGGCCGCGCCATCCAGGCGGCCGGCCCGGACCTCGGCCTGCATCTCCGCCGCCGCTTCCGCGGCCGGCCGGGCCCGCCGGTGCGGCCGTGGCTCGCGCATCGAGGCGTACGCGTCAGCGGCCCCGAGCACCCGGGCCGGCCGGGAGATCGCGCCGCCGGACAGCCCGCGCGGGTACCCGCTGCCGTCCAGCCGCTCGCGGTGCTGCACCGCGATCTCGCCGAGCGGCGCCAGCGCGGCCGACTGGTGCAGCATGCGCTCGGTCAGGTAGGGATACATCCGGATCCGTTCCCACTCGCCCGCGCTCAGCGGCCCGGGCCGGTCCCAGATCGAGTTCGACACGCCCAGCCGCCCGAACCCGTGCACGAACCCGGCCCGGCGCAGCGTCAGCACCTGCTCCGCCGGCAGCCCGAGCCGACGGCCGGCTTCTTCCGCCAGTTCCGCGACCGCGACCGAATGCCCCAGGGTGAACGGCGACTTCAGGTCCACGAAGTTCGCGATGGCCGCCAGCGCCCGGTCGAGTTGGTCCGGCGAGAGCTCCACCGCCAGCGCGGGTTCGGCCGCGATCACGGTCCGCCAGGCCGGGGATGCCTCCAGACGGGCGAATATCTCCTGCGCGTGCGAGCACAGCAGCGCGGCCAGGGCCGGGTCGAACTGCCGGCCCGCCCGCCTGCGGGCCAGCGCGGTAGCCCCGGCCACGCCACCGACCCGGTGCGCCACCTCCATGAACTCCGCGAGCTGGGCGATCCTGGCCGCGACCGGGATCGCGCCGGCCTTCAGCGTGCCCGGCCAGCCGCGCCCGTCCCACTGCTCGTACGCCGCGCCGACCCCCTCGCGCACCGCGCCGGGCAGCTCGAGCTGCTCAGCCAGCGTCCGCGCCAGCCTCGCGTGCTGGGAGATCATCCCGTCCAGCTGGCGGTGCCCCGAGAAGGCGAATTCGAGCCCGACCCGGAACCGGTGCAGCGGCGGGTTACCCGCGCCGACCAGCCGCATAGTCGCCAGCGCGCCGCGCACGCTGCCCAGCTCGTGGGCGTACTTGCCGGACTTGAGCGTGATGTCGTCGCCGAACCACTTCGCCTGCTCGTGCGCGTCGGCGTGACAGCCGACGTTGACCAGCAGGGCGGTGTAGTAGACCGCCATCCGGTCCTGCTCGCCGAGACCCGCGTGGTCGGCCAGCCGCAGCGCGATCAGGCACTGCCGCAGCACGTGCTCCATCGGCTGGCCGAACCCCAGGTCGACGCCGAGCGACAGCGCCGCGACCAGCTCAGCCAGCCGGGCGCGCGGTATGTCGGCGCCCTCTCCCACCAGGCAAGCGTAACCTTTCGCAGACCCGGCGTCGGCGATGGTGAAGATGGGGTGTTCACCTCATGTGCTGGTCCCGGTCGCCTCGTTACATTCGTGTCAGCAGCGATCTCCTACGCGACGAAGTGAGGAAGCCATGAGCCTGCGGACCAAGTTCTTCGCCATGACGTACGACCGGCAGATAGCCGGGGCAGAAAAGGCCGGGTTGCGCGCCTTCCGGGAGCGCCTGCTCGTCGGCGCGAGCGGCGACGTGATCGAGATCGGCGGCGGGACCGGGCTTAACCTGTCCTGCTACGGGCCGGCCGTCGGGTCGCTGACGATCACCGAGCCCCAGCCTCCGATGCTGCGCCGCCTGGAGCGCGCCGTCCGTGAGCACCGCCGGGACGCCAAGGTCCTGCGCGCGCCGGCCGAGGACCTGCCCTTCGACGACGACAGCTTCGATGTAGCCGTGTCGACGCTGGTCCTGTGCGGTGTTGACGACCAGCCCCGGGCGCTGCGGGAGCTGCGCCGGGTGCTGCGTCCCGGCGGCCGCCTGCTGTTCATCGAGCACGTCCGGTCCGACGACCCGGGTACGGCTCGCCTACAGGACCGGCTGAACTGGCTGAACCGGCTGGTCGTGTGCTGCGACTGCAACCGCCCCACGCTCGATTCCATCCGCGCCGCCGGCTTCACCGTGACGCAGGTGGAGCACACGGCCCTGCCGAAGGCCCCGTCGTTCGTCCGCCCCGCGATCCTGGGCAGCGCTACGGTTCCCGCGGCCGCGCCGCGTGCACGGCAGGACGACGGCCGGCCCACGGTTGCGCCGCCTCAAGCTGCGCGGCCAGCCGGATAAGCGTGGCCTCGTCGCCGAAGCGCCCGAGGACGTGCACGCCGATCGGCAGGCCGTCGTCGTTCCACCACAGCGGGACGGACATCGCGGGATTGCCGGTGAGGTTGGCCACGATGCCCGCGTAGCGTACGGTCTGCCCGCTGACCTGGAGCGACCGCCACGGGTCCTCCGGCGTCGAGACCATCTCGCCGATGGGCAGCGGCGGTGAGGACATCGTTGGCGTGAGAAACGCGTCGAAGCCGGTGAAGAAGCGGGCGATCCGGCGGCTGAAACGCTGGACGTCCCCGACGGCGAGCAGCCACTGCGCCGAGGTGACCTGCTCGCCGGCTCGCCACAGCGCCCGATTCAGCGGCTCGATCTCATCCGCGCTCGGCTCGCGGCCGACGTGCCGGATCCAGTAGCGCATGATCCACGCCGCGGCGGCGCTGAGCATCGTGCCGATGGCCGCGCCGACCTCGGAAGTAAAGCCCGGCCAGTCCGTCTCGGTGACCTCGTGCCCCAGCGAGGCGCATAGCCGGGCGGCGTGGCCGGCGGCCGCGACGCAGTCGGGATGGCCGAGGTCGCCGTCGGGCGTCCGTACCGTGTAACCGATCCGCAGCCGCCCGGGATCGGTGCCCACCTCGGCCAGGAACGGGCGGGTCGGCGGCGGCGCCCAGTACGGGTCGCCCAGGTCGGGCCCTGACGTGGCGTCGAGCAGCGCGGCGCTGTCCCGGACCGAACGGGTCAGCGCGTGCTCGACCGCCCCGCCCGCGGCGACGTCACCGTACTCGGGCCCGAACGGGTTGCGCGCCCGGGTCGGCTTGAGGGCGAACAGGCCGCACGCGGACGCCGGGTAGCGCAGCGAGCCGCCGAGGTCGTTGCCGTGCGCGAACGGCACCATGCCCGACGCGACCGCCGCCGCGGAGCCGCCGCTGGACCCGCTGGTGGAGCGCTCCGTGTCCCACGGGTTCCGGACCGGGCCGAACAGCACCGGCTCGCACGCGGGCGCCATCCCGAATTCCGGCGTGCTGGTCTTGCCCAGGATGACCAGGCCCGCCCGCCGCACCCGCAGCACCAGCTCGGAGTCGAAACGAGACACGTTGTCGGCCAGGAAGCGGGAACCTTCGGTGAAGCGCACGCCCTCCATCTCGATGGCCAGGTCCTTGACCAGATATGGCACCCCGGCGAACGGGCCCGCGGGAGCGGCCAGCGCCGCCTCGGCCGCTCGGTCGAAGACCGGCGTTACCACGGCGTTCAGCACCGGGTTCAGCGCCTCGATCCGCTCGATGGCCGCCGTGACCAGCTCGGCCGCGCTGACCTGCCCGGTTCGCACCAGCTCGGCCTGGGCGGTGGCATCGAGCAGCGCGAGCTCATTGGTCACGGCCTGACCTCCTGACGCAGATGGGCCACCTGGATGTCGCCGAGACCCTCGATACGCGGTGCGGGCAGCCCCGCTGCCGCCACGGCCTCGCGGAACATGTCGCTCGTGGTGAACTCGTCGTAGACGGCCTTCCCGGGGCAGGCGTCGAATACCGTCAGCCCGTCGTCCCGGACCACGCAGAGGTGCACGTCGAGGTTATCGATCCCGAACCGCTCCAGCAGCCGGTGATAGGCCGGCAGAAGCTCGCCGGGGTCGCCGTCGAAGTGCGCCGCGCCGAGGTACATCGATCCGCTCATGGCCGGGGCCTCCAGCGCCGCCTCTTCCACCTTCTGCTCGTCGACAGCCATCAGGGTCTCCTTTCGTTGTTCGCGAGGTTGCCCTGATGGCGTGAGATCGCGTCTCACGACTGTGAGATGCTCCACCGCACGGTCTCGGCCGGCCGGTAGGCGCACCGCATGCCCGTCACGATGCTGGCCCGCAGGTGCCGGCCGAGCTCGGGGTGGGCCCGCTCGATCCGGCCTATGGCGTCGCGGATCCGGGCCGTGACGGTGGTGCGCGCCCGCTCGGTGGCGTCCCCCAGCCGCCGGGGTCGCCCGCCGAGGCCGGTGGCGCGGGCGAGTTCGCCGATAAGCGCGTCACGTTCGGAAGCGAGCCGGGCCGATCGCCCGATGTCGTGGTGTGCGTCCGCCTCGGCCAGATCGTCGTCGAGGCTGGCCAGCCGGGCCCGGTACTCGGCCCGGGCCCGGTCGTCGAGGACCGGGTCGGCGCCGAAGGCCCGGACCGCTTGCGTGCCGCCCGTGACCAGGTCGGCCGCTGCAACCTCCCGGCCCGGCGCGGCGAGCAGCACGGCGAGGTCCCGCAGGCCCTTCGCGTCCCGCAGCCGCACGATGCGGCCGCCGAACCCGACCGTCCACACGTCCCCGTCCCGGCGGAACACGTTGCCGTCGTCCTGGCCCCGCTCCTCCGTCGCGGGCCGGTCCCGGGCCGCCAGGACGCGGGCCCGCTCCGCCCGGGCCCGTGTCGCGAGGACCGGGGCGCCGAGGCGATCGCACCGGCGAGCCGCGTCGTCGAGGTGGGCCATCGCGTCGTCCCGCCGGCCGAGCGCGGCGGCGAGCAGGCCGAGCTGCAGGGCGACCGGCCCGGTGGTGAGCACCGCCGCCCCCACCACGGCGAACTCCTCCGCCGTCGGCAGCAACTGCTCGTACAGCGCCAGGCACCGGCGCCGGTCCCCGACGGCCGCGGCCAGTTCGGCGTCGCCCGTCAGCATCGCGGTATGCCGCCATCGGTAGGCGGCCGGGACGCTGGGCGCCGAGGCCACCAGGGCCGCGGCCGCGGCCCGGTCATCCGCCTCGAGGAGCAGCCAGGCCCGCTCCTGCCAGGCGAGTTCGGGCGGGGTGAGCACCTGGCCGCGCGCCGCGGCCAGGCCGTTCAGCCGGGTCCAGTCGTGCCGGATGAACGCCAGGCCGACCAGCTGGCTGGATTTCACCGCCCACGCGTCCGGCTCGCCGATCCGCTCGCCGTAGGCGGCCGCGGACTCGATGAGCTCGTCGGCCGTCTCCAGCGGTCCGGTCAGGGACGCGGCCGTAGCCTGGCGCGAGCGCGCCAGGTACAGGTACCGCGGGATCGCCGTCCGTTCGGCCAGCCGGGTGAAGGTGCCGAGCTCAACGGTGAAGGACGGGTCGCCGAGCTCGAGCAGCGCGGCGAGCCTGCACAGATGCGCTTCCAGCACCAGCTCGGTCTCATGGGCGGCGGCCGCGGCGGCGGCCAGCTCCCCGGCGATCCGCAGCCGCTCGGCCGCGGCGCCCGGCTCCCAGCGCACGTCAGCCAGCGCGAACAGCGCATAGGCGAGCACGCCGGGATCATCAGCCGCCCGGGCGCCTTCCGCCGCCACACTGGCGAGCGCGACAGCACGGGGAAGATCACGATCGGGACCATCGGCGAGCTCGCGCGCCAGCGACGCGGACAGCAGCCATCGCGCCGGGCTGCTGTCCGCCGTCCCTCCGGCGTCGAGCGCAGTGAGCGCCTCTTCGAGCAGCGTGATCACCCCGGATCGCGACGACTCGGTCAGTGTCGTTACCCGATGGGCCCCGAAAGCCGCCCGGGCGAACAGCGCCACCTCGCCGATCGCGCGGGCGCGTGCCGCCGCCCCGAGCAGCGCGGTTTGCGCATCCTCGCCGTGCCCGGCGCGCCGCAGCGCATCCCCGTATTCGCACAACGTCGCCAGGTCGACCGCCATCGCGCCGCCAGCGACTTCGACGGCACGGCGAAGGTGGGCGGCCGCTTCGTCGAAGGCCGTCCTGGCGGTCGCCTCCCGGGCCGCCTCGGTCAGCGCGGCGACCGTGCGGTCGCGGTCACCAAGCGGCCACGCCATGCCGCGGTGATAGGCAATCTCCGCGGCGCCGGCGTGCTGCTCCAGCAGGTCGGCCACCGAAAGGTGAAGCGCCGACCGCCTCGCCGCCGGCAGCCCGTCGTACAGGACATCGCGGAACAACTCATGGCTGAACCGCAGGTGGCCGGGTTCGTCATACTCGAGGACCGCGGCGCGGACGGCGCTGTCGGCGAGCGGCATCGCCATCTCGGCGGGCACGCCGGCGACGGCGGACACCATCGTGATCGGGAAGCGTCTCCCGACAACCGACGCCACGGCGAGCAGGTCCACGACCGGGCCGGGCAGCCGGGCGAGGCGACGAGCCAGCACGTCGCCCACCGCGGGCGGTACGCCGGTCACCAGGGCGCGATCGAGAGGCGTGCCTTGCGAGGCGAGCAGCCGTGCGATCTGCTGGGCGAAAAACGGGTTGCCCGCGGTGCGGTCGTGCACGGCCTGGATCAGGGGTGGCTGCGGGCGCTCACCGCACACCTTCTCGATCAGCTGGCCAACCTCGTCAACGGTCAGCCCGGTGAGCTGTACCAGCTCGGCCTGCCCGGCCAGCTCGGCCAGCAGCGGGCGGGCCGCATGATCGCCGGCCGCCACCTCCACGTCCCGGTACGTCCCGATGACCAGTGCGGCGGCGTCGTGCAACTGGCGGGCGAGGAACGCGAGCAGCCGCAGCGTAGACACGTCGGCCCAGTGCAGATCGTCGACGACGACCACCAGCGGCCGCTGCGCCGCCCGGCTGCGCAGGTACGTCGCCGCCAGGTCATAGGTGCGGAAGCGGACCGCGGACTCGTCGCCCAGGAGGCCGGCCCGCTCCTCGGCGACGCCAGTGAGCTCGGCCAGCACGCCCGCGCCCGCACTGTCGCCGTCGCCCGCCAGCGCCCGCACCACCTGGATCCACGGCCAGAAGCCGGGCGCCCCGTCGCCCTCCCAGCACGTACCCCAAACGGCCGCGGCGCCGCGAGCCTTCGCGTAAGCCACCGCATCGGCGGCGAGCGCGGTCTTGCCCATGCCGGCCTCACCCGCGAGCATGACGATCCCGCCCGCGCCCCCGACGGCGGCGTCGACCGCCGCACGCAGCGCGCCGACCGCCAGCCGCCTCCCGACAAGCATGTCCCCAGGCACACCCCCATTCTGACGCTGAAGACGAGAATCCACTCGATGACGTGCCGGGCGGCCGATCAGGCCGGCCCGGACGGCTCCGCCCGTACCGCCCGGTCCAGCCAGAACCCGGTCCCTGAGCTCGATGCCGTCGATGAGTAGGCCGCGCGGGTAGCCGGTGGCGGGGGTGAAGGCGTCCCGCTCGACGGATCGCATCCGGAATCCCTGCCGCTGGTAGAAGCGCAGGTTGCCGATGTCCGCGGCCGCGATCGCGACCATGATCGTCGTGACGGATTCGGCCGCAGCGAGGTCGACGGCGGCCTGGACGAGCCGGCGCCCGACCCCGTGCCCCTGGTGGTCCTCACGCATCGCCATGTTCTTGATCTCCGCCTGAGATGCCGCCTGATCCGGGCGCAGGCCCGGTGCAGCAGCACGCGCTGGTTCCCTCACTGATGCCGAGGATGGTGCAGACCTCCGCGCTCGGCAGCCCCTCGACGTCGCGGAGCGTGACGACCTGCCGCTGCGCCAGCGGCAGGTCCTCCACGAGCTGGCGCACCCGGGCCGCCAGTTCGGGCGCGACCATGCGGGCTGCGCACGTAGCCGCGGGCGAACCGGACCATGGCCGCGTGATGGCGGTCGACCAGGCACGCGAAGGCCTCCTCGTCGCCGGCCCGCAGACGCTCCAGCAGTTCGCCTTCATCTGTCGTGATCGTGAGCCTCCGGGTGACGGCTTCGATGGTTTCATGGCGACCTCACACTCAATGGTCGCCGTGCGGGCGACGGTGTTACACGGCAAACATCGGTAACACCACCGCTTCGCGGCGGACTCTCTAAGTGTCCAGCCCACGACGTCACGGAGGTGTCATGACAGCGCCGAATCTCCTGGAGTCCTACGTCCCCGTGGAAGGAGAGCGATGATGAGCGAAGTCCGGTTCACTGTCGGCGATGCCGACGCTGGCCTCGCCGAACGCCTTGATAAGGAGATCAGCGCGTTCAATGCCGCCGTCACCGGCCACCACGATGGCCGCATGCTGAGTGTGGCCGTCCGCGGGGATGACGGTGACCTGCACGCGGGGCTCTACGGGTGGACCTGGGGCGGGTGCGGCTACATCGACCTGCTCTGGGTGCGAGACGACCAGCGCGGTTCTGGCCTGGGAGCCAGGCTCCTGGCCACCGCTGAAGCCGAGATCCGGCGCCGCGGCTGCGACCGGGTGGCCCTGAACACCCACTCCTTCCAGGCACCGGGTTTCTATGCCCGGTTCGGTTATCGCGAATGCGGCCGCACACCGGGCTATCCGCATGGCCACAACGACGTCACGGTGATCGGGGAAGAACCGTCCGTCAGGACCCACGAGATCCGCGACATCCTGGCTCGCAACAGCGTTCCGTTCGGCTTCTACCGCAGCGACTCCGCCGAAGGCCGCCAGGCGCTCGCGCGGCTGGGCGTGGACCAGCCCGCCGGGCCGGTGGTGGCGCTGTTCAACAGGATCGTGCTGGTGGACCCGGGCAGTGCCGAGGTCGCCGAGGCGCTCGGGGTCGACGTGCAGCCGGCCCGTCCGTCCTACGACGTGATCATCGTGGGCGCCGGGCCCGCCGGCCTGGCCGCCGCCGTGTACGCGGCCTCCGAAGGCCTGGCCACCGTGCTGCTCGAGCTGGAAGCGTTCGGCGGGCAGGCCGGAACGAGCTCCCGGATCAGGAACTACCTCGGATTCCCGCACGGCATCAGCGGAGCGGAACTGGCCTGGCGGGCCTACGAGCAGGCGTGGACGTTCGGCACGCACTTCATTTACGGCAACCCGGCCATCTCGCTGGCCGCTGGGGATGACGTGCACGTGGTGGGCCTGAAGGACGGCAGCCAGATCCGGAGCCGCGCCGTGATCATCGCTACCGGCGTGTCCTACCGGCGGCTGGGGATCGTCGAGCTTGAATCGCTCGCGGGCGCCGGGGTGTTCTACGGCGCTAGCACGATCGAGGCCCAGGCGGTAGCGGGCAAGCCCGTGTTCGTGGTCGGAGGCGGCAACTCGGCCGGCCAGGCCGCTCTCCACCTTGCGAAGTACGCGGCGCAGGTCACGCTGCTTGTCCGCTCACCATCCCTGGCCGTGAGCATGTCCGATTACCTGATGCGGGAGATCGGTAACGCGACCAACGTGCGCGTCCGCTACCGCAGCGAGGTCGCGGGCGGCGGCGGCGACGGGCGTCTTGAGTACCTGCTGATCCGGGACCGGGACTCCGGCCGGACCGAGTCGCAGCCGGCCGCGGGGCTGTTCATCCTGATCGGCGCGCAGCCGTTCACCGGCTGGCTGCCCGGCGCGATCGCGCGTGATCAGTGGGGCTTCATCCTGACCGGTCCGGACGCCGCGCCGCACTGGCTGCTGCCCCGGGCGCCCTTCCTGTTCGAGACCACCACCCCCGGCGTATTCGCGGTGGGCGATGTCCGGCACGGTTCCGTCAAACGGGTGGCCTCAGCCGTCGGCGAAGGCTCGATCGTCATCCGCCTCATCCATGACTACCTGGCCCTCACACTCCAGACCACCTGATCCGCTCGGCCCCGCCGCGATGACGAGCCGGTAACCGTCGGGATCCAGGAACGTCAGGCCTGACCGGTTCCAGTAAGGATTCCGGTTCGGGATCCTGGTGACGCCCGCGGCCGCCAGGCGTGCGCCGATGGCCGTCACCTCGGCCCAGGTCTGGACGTACAGGACCAGCAGATCCTCGTCGGTGGATGGTGCGGGCTGAGCTGGCCCGGCGGTCAGTTCCAGTTCGGCTCCCCCGGGGAGTGCGAAGAATACGCCGTCGTAGCCGTCGTGGTTCTCGAAGCCGCCAAGAGAGGGCAGCCCGATCAGGTCGCGGTAGAACCGCGTGGATCGAGTGAGATCTCGCGCGGGGCGGGCCAGGCGTACCGCGGTCCATGAAGCCGGGTGGAGCGGACGTGGCTCTTCCATGACCTCTCCCGCAACGAAGTGACCGGATACTAGAGAGTCCGGCGTGGCGCGGTGGCGTTACCGACGTTCGCCAGATCAGCGGTTCCGGCCGACCGTAACGGACGCTCGGATACCAGGACTCAGCAACACCGGCCGATGTACGAGGGATGCAGCCGCCGGTCCCGGAAGGAGTCCCGCTAGTGACCGACCCGATTTGGCCCGTGACCGGCAGCGTGATCTCCGATCCCGACGCCCAGACGGCCATCTGGTTCCTGGGCGCCCTGTCCCAGGTGCGCGTCAGCGGCGCGCAGACCGGCGGGGCCTTCGCCCTGGCCGACCACCTCGCCCGGCGCGGCAACGCCAGCCCCGTCCACGTCCACGACCGGGACGACGAGACCTTCTTCGTGCTCGATGCCGCAG
>CAWDBS010000051.1:0-21054 GCA_963800415.1 uncultured Actinomycetes bacterium | reverse complement strand
GCTCTGCCTGATCGGGCTGGCCGACGTGATCGCGGTCGTGCCGTACGCATACGTCCGGTACGCGCTGGTTTACTCGCCCGGTTCGCTGCCGTTCTCGACCGCGATGCTGTGGGTGAACACCTGGGCCTACGCGCCCGCGACCAGCCTGGGCGGTATGGTCCTGCTGCTGGTCTTCCCGGAGGGCAGGCTGCTGTCGCGGCGGTTCCGGCCCGCGCTGTGGGCAGCGCTGGCGTTCATCCCGCTGTCCGTGGCCGGCTACGCCTTCGCCCCGCAGAACCTGGGCGTCCTGTTCCGCGACCATTCGAACCCGTACGCCATGGCGCGGCTGGTGCCGTTGTTCGACGCGTTTCAGGCCCTGGCCATAGCATGCGGGCTGGTGGCCGGCGCGGCGGCGGCAGCGAGCGTGACGCTGCGCTGGCGCCGGGCCGACCCGGTCGGACGCCAGCAGCTCAAGTGGCTGCTGGCCGTGCTGCCGTTCACCATCGCCTCGCTGATCGCCACCCTGGTCTTCCCGGGCACGTGCAGCCTGCTCCTGGCGCGCCGGCCGGCATCCTGATGCCCATCGCCATCGGGATCGCGGTCCTGCGGTACAAGCTCTACGAGATCGACATCCTGCTGAACCGGGCGGCGCTGTACGGCACGCTGACCGCGGGGATGGCCGGGGTCTACCTGGCCGTGGTCGTGATCGCCCAGTCTTTTCGCTCGGTCTTCGGCCTGAAGGGCACTGGCCTGCCCG
The DNA here is from genome assembly GCA_963800415.1 of uncultured Actinomycetes bacterium. Taxonomy (GTDB): domain Bacteria; phylum Actinomycetota; class Actinomycetes; order Streptosporangiales; family Streptosporangiaceae; genus Palsa-504. Next base: position 20,318 of record CAWDBS010000051.1, on the reverse strand, counting down.
TTCAGGTCATCGCGACCGTGCTGGCGGCCAGCGCGCTGTGGCCGCTGCACGACCGGGTGCAGCGCCGCGTCGACCGGCTGTTCTACGGCGACCGGGGCGTGCCCTACGAGGCCCTGGCCCGGCTCGGCCGCCGGGTCGAGGAAGCCGCCGACACCGAGACCGCGCTGCACTCCGTGGTCAAGACGATCGCGGACAGCCTGCGGCTGCCGTATGCGGCCCTTGAGCTGCGGCTCGGCGACGGGTGGAGCCCGGCCGCCACCTACGGTGAGGCCCCGCCCCAGCTGGTCGCGTTCCCGCTCACCTTCCAGCGCGAGACGGTCGGGCGGCTCCTGGTCGGCACCCGGTCGCGCGGCGAGCAGCTCGGCCCCGACGACGAGCGGCTGCTGGCCGACCTGGCCCGCCAGGCCGGCCCGGCCGCCCACGTGGTGGCGCTGCGGCGGGCCCTGGACGTGTCCCGGGCGGGCCTGGTCACGGCGCGGGAAGAGGAGCGGCGGCGGCTGCGCCGCGACCTGCACGACGGGCTCGGCCCGACGCTCGCCGGCCTGACCCTCGGCCTGGACACGGCCCGGGCCCGCTCGGCCGGGCAGCCCGAGCTGCAGGAACTGCTGGGCAAGCTCAAGGCGGAGACGCAGCGGGCGGTAGGCGACGTCCGCCGCATCGTCTACGGGCTGCGGCCGCCCGCGCTGGATGAGTTCGGCCTGGTCGGCTCGCTGCGCGAGGAGGTCGGGCGGCTGAAGTACGAGGCCCCCGCGCTCACCGTTACGCTGGACGTCCCGGACGAGGGCCTGACCGACCTGCCCGCCGCGGTCGAGGTGGCCTGCTACCGGATCGTGACCGAGGCGCTGACCAACGTCACCAGGCACGCGCACGCCATGCACTGCTCGGTGTGGATACAACTGGATAAGGACCTTGACGTGGAGATACGCGACGACGGAGTGGGCCTGCCGGAAGGCTGGCGGGCCGGGGTCGGCATCGCGTCGATGCGCGAACGCGTCACCGAACTCGGCGGAGACCTGGTGATCGAGCCCTGCCTACCGCACGGCACCAGGATCAATGCCCGCCTGCCCGCCCGGGAGCTGCCATGACCGAATCGATCCGGGTGCTGATCGCCGACGATCACCCGCTGTTCCGCGACGGCCTGACCGCGCTGCTGACCGACGGCCCGGACACCGAGCTGGCCGGGGCCGCGACCAGCGGGACCGAGGCCGTCGAGATGGCCAGGGATACCCAGCCGGACGTGGTCATCATGGACCTGCACATGCCCGGGCTGAACGGCATCGAGGCCACCCGCCGCATCGTGGCCGACAGCCCGCACATCACGGTGCTGGTGCTCACCATGTTCGACGACGACGACTCGATCTTCTCCGCGCTGCGGGCCGGCGCCCGCGGCTACCTGCTCAAGGGCGCCGACCAGGAGCAGATCCATGCCGCCGTCCGGGCCGCCGCCAACGGCGAGATCATCTTCGGCACCCAGCTCGCCGCCCGCATGCTGGCCTACTTCACCACCCCGGCCGTGGCCCCGCCGCAGGTGTTCCCGCAGCTGACCGACCGGGAACGCGAGGTGCTCGACCTGGTCGCCCAGGGCCGGGCCAACACGGCCATCGCGGCCAAGCTGGGCCTGAGCCAGAAGACGGTGCGCAACCACGTCTCCAACATCTTGACCAAGCTGCAGGTCGCCGACCGGGCCCAGGCCATCGTCCAGGCCAGGGACGCGGGCCTGGGACATCAGTCCCGGGTCTGAGGGACATTTCCCGCCTGGCACCGCCGTTTCCCGGCCGGGCATCGCGATTATTTCCCGGGCAACTCGTGACGGGTACCCCATGACGGCGGGACGGGTGGTCGCCGAAGCTGTCATCGATGACTCGGCACGCATTGAGGAGAACCGGATCATGACCGCTGAGGCAGTTTGCACCCTGGTACCGCCCGGACCGGCGAATTCCCCGGCCGAGCCGACGGTGAATGAGTTGGTGGCCCGCGCGCGTGACGGCGACAAGCAGGCGTGGGACGCCCTGGTCGAGCGCTTTGCCCCGCTCATCTGGTCGATCTGCCGCCGGCACCGGCTCGGCCGCGCCGATGCCGACGATGTGGGCCAGAGCGTCTGGCTGCGCCTGGTGAGCCAGCTGGACCGGGTCCGCGATCCAGCCGCGCTTCCCGGCTGGCTGGCCACCACCGCCCGGCGGGAGTGCCTCCGGGTGCTGTGCGCGGCGCACGGACCGCACGCGGCCGTGTACGTGCGGGACGTCGAGAGCCTCCCGGACGAGCGGGCCGGGCTGGCCGACCAGGGACTGCTCGCAGCCGAGCGCCAGTCGGCGCTGCGCGAGGCTTTCGCCCAGCTGCCGCCGAACGGCCAGCAGCTGATGAGCCTGCTCATCGCGGACCCGCCGGTGCCGTACGCCGACATCAGCACCCGGCTGGGCATTCCGGTCGGCAGCATCGGCCCGAACCGCAGTCGTTACCTGGACAAGATGCGCCGCCACCCGGCCGTCGCCGCGCTGATAAACGCCTGACGCCGAGCTTCTCCGGCTAGCCGGGGCCCTCCACCCAGTTCCTGATCTTCTGCCAGGCGGTTTCGCGGGCGAGTCGGGCGAGCCGTGGTTGGGCTTCTCGTCGATGCGGAAGAAACGCAGTCATCGGTCGCGCCGAGCTGCCCGGTCGGGAGAAGTTGGCCGCCGAGTGCTTCTCTCCCTCGGTAAAGTGCGTCAGTGCATGTGGCGGACGCTAATGCGCAACGGGGAGCAGGTCAACGGCCGCCAGGGCGCAGGAAACCTGCTGGGTGGATCAGTCGGGCGGCGCGTCGCGGAGCCGGTCCCGGCCGCGCCGGACCGTGTCCCGCAGGTCCACAGCCAGGTTCTCCAGCGCCGGCAGCGCCACGAGCAGCGCGGCCTGCTGGTCGGCGGGCAGGCCGGTCACCGATTCGGAGATGACCGCGCTTCGCTGCGCGGTGATCCGCTCGTAGACGCCCCGGCCTTTCGGCGTGACCTCGACCCGGGCCGCGCGGAAATCATCGGGATCACGCTGCCGCTTGATCAGGCCATAGGAATCGAGCTTCCCGATGACGCGGGAAAGCATCGTCGGATTGATGCCCTCGAGTTCGGTGAGTTCGGCCAGGCTGAGCGGTCCGCGGATGGTTGTCATGCCCAGCACCGAGGCCTGGGTCGGGGTCAGCCCTTCTTCCCGGGAAGCGGCGTTGAGCTGCCGCGCGAGCTTCAGGACGACACGCCTCAAGCGGATGACCGCGTCATTGTCCATACCCTGATGCTCCCCGTTTAATTGCCTGCGAGCATGCAGTATAAGATCGCGCCGCCGACGTCACCGCGATCCGGCGTGCAGTTCGCCGACGCGGTTGGTCAGCGGGGTGAGATGACCGTCGCCGTCCAGCAGCCCGGCCTTCGGTTACTCAGCCGCGAGGATGACGTCCGACGCCTTGATCACGGCGGTGACCTCGGAGCCGACGGAAAGGCCGAGTTGCTCGACCGCTTCCACCGTGATCGAGGCCACCAGGCGGGTGCCGCCTGCGTCGAGTTCGACGTTGGCGATGGCCTCACCGCTGTTGATGCTGGTGACACGGGCCGGGATCTGATTCCGGGCGCTCAGCCGCATGGCTATGACTCCTTGGTGCTCTCGGTTCCTGATGCCGCTCTGAGGTTACCGGCTCGTGGGTTAAGGCAGCAGATCCAGCGCGGCGCGGATGATGCTGTCGGTGTCGATGCCGTTGTAGTGGTACAGGTCCTCGATCGACCCGGACTGGCCGAACTGCGCCACGCCCAGGGGGCTGTGCGGCACCTGGTTGACGGTGGCCAGGAACGACAGCGTGTGCGGGTGCCCGTCCAGGACGGTGACCAGCGGCGTGGCGCGGGCGGCCGGGAACGCCTGCTCGAGGATCCACGGTTCGCCCGGCGAGCCCGGCGGCGAACCATGGGCCAAGCCCTGGCGGGCACGCAGCGCGCGGAACAGCAGCCCGGGGCTGGTCACGCAGACGACGTCGGCGGGCACTCCGGCTGTCTCGAGCCGTTCGGCTGCCGCCAGTGCCTCGGGCACGACCGCGCCCATCACCGCGATCGTCACCGCCGGGGTGACGGCGCGGCGCAGCGGGTAGGCGCCGGCCACCACCTGACGGCGGCGGCGTTCCCTGGCCGCGGGGTCGGCCGGGATCGCGGCTAGCTTCTGGCTGACCGGGCGGGTGGACAGCCGCAGGTAGGCCGAACTGCCGTCTGGCCGGCCCAGCCGGGCCAGGCTGGCCAGCAGGCACCACTCGGTATCGGTGGCGAAGGCCGGCTCGTAGGCCACGCAGCCCGGCTGCTCGATCCCGATCGACGGGGTGGTGATCGACTGGTGCGCGCCGCCCTCGGGGGCGAGCGAGACACCGGACGGCGTGCCGACCAGGATCGACTGGCCGCCCGCGTAGATGCCGAACGACCATGGCTCGAGCGCTCGCTCCACGAACGGGTCGTACAGCACCCCGATCGGGAACAGCGGCTGGCCCCAGCGGCTCCAGGTAGCGCCGAGCTCGCCGAGCAGGCCGACCAGGTTGGTTTCGGCGATGCCGAGCTCGATGTGCTGCCCGGTCGGCTTTTCCCGCCAGTGCAGGATGGTCTCGGCATCGTCGGCGAACCAGTCGGTCCGTTCCCGGGCCGACCACACGCCGACCTTGTTCACCCAGCCGCCCAGGTTGGTGCTCGAGCTGACGTCCGGGCTCACCGTCACCACCCGGCTGGCCGCCTCAGGTGCTTCCCGGGTCAGGTCGAGCAGAGCCCGGCCCAGGGCCGCCTGGGTGGTGGCCACCCCGGCCGGCGTGCGGCCGAGGTCGGCCGGCACGGCGGGCGGGGCCTGCCCCGGCGCTGGCGAGCGCTTCAGCCGCCGGGCCACCTCGGCAGACAGCGCGCCCGCCGCGCTGTCCGGCGCGCCCCGGCGCCACGGCTGGCCGGGGTCGGTGCCGAGCTGCGCCGCGAGCTCGCCGAGCTGGGCCTCGGTCAGCAGCGCCGAGTGGTTCTGCGGGTGCCCCTCGACGGCCAGGCCGTAGCCCTTGATCGTGTAGGCCAGGATGATCGTGGGACGACTGTCGTCGATGGCCCCGAAGGCCTCATCCAGGGAACTCAGGTCGTGACCGCCGAGGTTGCGGATGGCACGGGCGAGAGCGGCGTCGTCGAGGTCGGCGACGAGCCCGGTCAGGGACTCATCTCCGGCCGGCAGGCGGCGGCGCAGCTCGTCCGGGGGGCAGCGGAGCAGCCGCTGATATTCGGGGTTGGGCATGGCGTCGATCCGGTGCCGCAGCGCCTCCCCACCCGGCCGGGTGAACAGCTCCTCCAGCATTCGGCCGTATTTCAGCGTGATGACCTGCCAGCCCGCCGCGGTGAACATGCCCCGCAGCCGGTCGGCGGTCATCAGCGGGACCACGCGGTCCAGCGACTGGCGATTCACGTCGACGACCCAGACGATCTCGCCGAGTTCGGCGACGCCGGGGTCGACAACGGCTTCCCAGACGGCGCCCTCGTCGAGTTCGGCGTCACCCAGCAGCGAGTACTGGCGGCCCGCGGATCCGGAACCGTCGTTGGCGAACCGGTTGCTCAGGTACCGGCGGGCCACCGCGCCCCAGATCGGGGCGGTCGCGCCGATGCCCACCGATCCGGTGGAATAGTCGACCGGATCGGGGTCCTTGACCCGGCTCGGGTAGCTTTGCAGGCCGCCATACGCCCGCAGTGTGGGCAGGTATGACTCATCGAGCTCGCCGAGCAGGTAGTTGATCGCGTGCAGCACGGGCGAGGCGTGCGGCTTGACCGACACCCGGTCCTCGGCGCGCAGGTGCCGGAACCACAGCGAGGTCATGATGGAGACCATCGACGCCGACGACGCCTGATGACCGCCGACCTTGAGGCCGCCGGGATTGGGCCGGACCCGGTTGGCGTGGTGGACGATCGCCGTGGACAGCCAGAGCACCTGGCGTTCGATCTCGGTCAGCGCGTCCAGGCGGGTGGTGTCCTGCTGCAGCTCGGTCATGCGTGCATGAGAACATGCCCGCAGCTCGTGCACAACTCTCACTAGCTCCGGGCATTCGGCTGGTGGTAACGGGACTGACCGGTCAGGGGATCGGCAGCCAGTAGCAGCGTTCCTCGTCGTAGTCGGCGAAGCCGGCCCGGAGCAGGATCGGCCCTGACGTCTCGACGCGTCCTTTCACCAGGGCCAGCGCCGCGCCGTGCTCGCGGGCCAGCCGCAGCCGTTCGGCCAGCACCGCCCGGTAGCTGCCGCGGCGGCGGTACTCCCGCAGGGTGACCGCGCCCCACAGTTGCGCCACCTCGCCGCGCAGCGTGCACCCGCCGGACGAGGCGGGCTCGCCCTCCACCGAGGCCAGCACGCGGAAGCTGGACCAGGTCTCCAGGTCCCGGAGCACCTCGGTGAACTCACGGGCGAGCGCGGTGCCGGTCGGCTCCCGCCGGCCCCAGCCACGCACGGTGACCATCGACGCGGCTCGGAACGTGCGCTCGTCGGCGACCAGCTCCACGCTCACGCCGGCGGGGACAGCCAGGTCCGGCAGGTCGTCCAGCTCACGCGCCAGGATCTGCACCGCGTCGATCTGCCTGCCGCCCAGGGCGCGCAGCGTCGCCTCGGTGTCCGGCGGCAAAGTCACGGACGAGACCCACCAGGCCACCCCGCGCAACCCCCACCTGCGCACCCGCGCGGCGACCTCGTCGACGACCTCGGTCGTCGGCCGGCCTGCCCGCGACCGGGTCACCTGAGCGGCCGGGAAGTCCGGGTCCAGCGCCCAGTCGGGGTAGCGGATGAGCCGGTAGTCACCGGTCAGCACCTCGATGGCGCCGTCGGGGCGCCATTCCATGGCGATCGAAGCGTCAAGCACCTGCTGCGGTGTCCACGAGCTCAACGCCTGCCCTCCCCCTGTTGGGGCTCTGTTGCGGGACTGGGCGCCGTAGCCATCGGCCCGCTTCGCCCCGGCGCTGTCTCATTTTTACCGAACGGACCGGGCGCGTGCCCTGCTATCGTGCGGGCCCACCTGCTGCTCACCCGGTTCGCGCTTGCTGAGCTGCTCGGATATCCGGAGCTGGCGAATTACGATGGCCAGGTGAGATTCGTCCAGTACTACCTCGACTGCCTGTCGCAGGCTTCCTACCTGATCGGGGACGAGACCACCGGGCGGGCGGCCGTAGTGGACCCCAGGCGAGACGTCCAGGAATACCTGGACGACGCGGCCGCCAGCGGGCTGAGCATCGACTACGTCATCGAAACCCACGTGCACGCCGACTTCCTTTCCGGGCACCTGGAGCTGGCCGCCGCGACCGGCGCCCCCATCGTCTACGGGGAGGCCGCGGATCTGCACTTCCCGCACCGCAAGGTCGCCGACGGCGAGCGCATCCAGCTCGGTCAGGTCAGCCTGGAGTTCCGGGCCACCCCGGGCCACACACCCGAGTCGATCTGCATCGTGGTGTGGGATGCGCCCGGCGCGGACATCCCGTACGGGGTGCTGACCGGCGACACCCTGTTCATCGGCGATGTCGGCCGTCCCGACCTGCTGTCCGCCCAGGGACAGAGCCCGGAGGACATGGCCCGCCAGCTCTACCGGTCGCTGCACACGAGCCTGCTTACCCTGCCCGACCCCACCCGGGTGTACCCGGCCCACGGGGCGGGGTCCGCGTGCGGGAAGAACCTGTCCACCGAGAAGGCGTCGACCATCGGTGAGCAGCGCCGCAGCAACTACGCGCTGCGGCTCGGCGACCCCGCGGACTTCGTGGCGGCGGTCACCGAGGGCCAGCCGCCCCAGCCCGGCTACTTCGCCCGGGTGGCCGAGCTCAACCGGGAATCCCACCAGCTGGCCGCCGTCGAGGAGCCGGCCCTGCTGCCCCTGGACGAGGTGCTGCGGCTCCAGGCGGCTGGCGCGGCCGTGCTCGACGTCCGGTCCCCCGAGGAGTTCGCCCGCGGGCACCTGCGCGGCTCGGTCAACGTGGGCCTCGACGGCCGCTTCGCCGAGTACGCGGCGCAGGTCGTCGACGGCGACATCATCATCGTGTGCGACCCGGGCCGGGCCCGCGACGCCCGTTTGCGGCTGGCCCGGGTGGGCCTGGACTCCATCGTCGGAGCCCTGGACCAGCCGGCCTCCGCCTTCATCCAGCGCCCCGAGGTCACCGGCACCGCCAGCCGCCTGACCGCACGCCAGCTGGCCGACGCCCGGGCCACCGTCCCAGGGCTGATCGTGCTGGACGTGCGCGGCCCGGGCGAGCGGGACCAGGGCTACATCGAGGACAGCGTGCACATCCCCCTCGGTCAGCTACGGGAGCGGGCCGGTGAGCTTGACCCGGCTCGCCCGGTCGTCACGTATTGCGCCGGGGGCTACCGGTCCTCTATCGCGGCCAGCCTGCTCCGCGCGTCGGCCTTCGCCGACGTGTCCGACCTCATCGGCGGCTACCAGGCATGGACGGCCGCTTGACCAAGGCATCCGGCCGCGGCGACTGTCGGATCCGGCGTGCTCTTGTTCGTGGTAACGGCAGGAGGGCGCCGTAGGGCGCGCCCGCACTACCCGCGAGGGAGCAATCATGTCGCATCCGATCGTGCACGCCGAGATCCGCTCCGCAGATCCCGACGCCACCCGCAAGTTCTTCGCTGACCTGCTCGGATGGACGTACCCTGACCAGGGCGCGATCCCCGGCTACACCTTCGTGGACACCGGTGCGCCCGACGCGCTGTACACCGCGATCAGCCCGCTGCAAGGCGGCAGCGACCTCGTCACCTTCTTTATCGCGGTGGATGACGTCGACAGCGCCGTGGACCGGGCCAGGGAACTCGGCGGCCGGATCGTCCAGGAGCCCCAGCACGTGCCCGGCGTGGCCTTCGCGCTGATCGCCGACCCGCAAGGACACGTAGTAGGGCTCACCAAAGCAGGCTGAGCACCATCACGGATCGCCGCGGGGGCCTGCCACGCCAGGCCTGGTACAGCTCGGGCTCGAGCTCGGCGCGGTACGCCGCGTCGGGCTCGCTGCCCATGGCGTCGAGGACGGTACTGAAGAAGCAGCGGGCGCCGCCGCGAGCACCACGTCCAGGATGCCGTCGTCCGACAGGCCGTGTGCCCGCAAGGCCGCGACGTCGGCCGCGGTCACCGAACCGCGTCCGCGGCGACCTGGCCGGCGAAGTCCATGACCGCCACGTCGGCCGGGTCGAGTCCGGCCCGCCGGTGGTCGCGGGCAATGCCGGCGACTCGTGCCGGCGTCGTAGAACTGGTCGCGTAGCACCTTGCCGTGCGCCAGCGAGCAGTAGCTGGAACGCAGGCTGCGCGCCGCGGCCAGCGTCGCCAGCTCGTATTCGCGCAGATCCATATCAGCCTTAATGGCCTCGTTGAGCTGCCGCCACGCCTGGTACACCGCCGGCGGCGGCGAACAGCCTGGTGAAGTTGGCGACGTAGCCGCCAGCCCGCCGGTCCGCGGCAAACAGCTCGGCGGCCTGCCCGTCCACGTCCTGGTCGGCCGCAGGTCGATGAACGCCATCGCCCCTCCCCTGCTCGTAGCTGAAGGTGGTCGCACCCTCGTCGCCGATCCACTCCCATAGCTGGACCAGCCGCCAGTTCGGCGTTGGCCAGCAGGCCGCCCCGGTCGAGTTGCTTGGCGTTGAAGCAGACCGGCAGACCATGTAACGCCCGCCCGCCTTCTCGTACCGCGCGAGCAGGTCCGGCAGGGCCGCAGCCGTCCAGGCGACGCCCGCGGCCGTCCCGTCCAGGCCAGCCGGACGGCTTCCTTGGCCTGGATATCAGGGTCCCGGCCGATTCGGCGCGCCGACCGCGACGAGGAACGCCACGGTCACCTTCTCCGGGTCCTCCAGGCCGTCGTGAGACTGATCACTGCCTTCCCTGCCATCGCTGCCTCGCTCTCTCAGGGTGCTTTCCGCCGCTAGAGACGTAGGCGCCGCGGGCAGGCGGATCCGTAGAACTACCGTATTTCCGCGCCGTTACCTGCGCCGGCGATCCGTCGCGCTGGCCACGTTCGCGACGATCACCGCGAATGGCGGGATCACCAGCGCCACTGCCGAGACGATCACGGCCGCGAGCGCCGAGTACCGGTCGATCACCGCCCAGGAGAGCACGAACAAGCCGATGCAGGTCGCCATGAGCGCGAAGTACCAGCGCTTGTCCGTACGCGACGGCTGCGGGCCCGCCGGTCCGTTCGGGTCGATGTCGTTGCCCGCCACGAGCCTGCGATGCCCGGCCGCCGACCGCTCAAAACGCGGCGGGCCGACCTGGGTCCGGGCCGGCGCGGCGTACGGGTTGGCGGCGGTCGCGCTGGTTATGTTCATATGCATGTTCGACGAGAGCATTGTGCTGGACGGGCTGAACGAGCAGCAGCGGCGGGCGGTCACCCACCAGGGCGGCCCGCTGCTGGTGCTGGCCGGGGCGGGCACCGGGAAGACCCGGACGCTGGTGGCGCGGGCAGCGTGGCTGCGCGGCAGCCAGGGCGTGCCGGCTAGCCGGATCCTGCTGCTGACCTTCACCCGCCGCGCGGCCAGCGACATGCTGGCCCGGGCCGCGGCCGGGTGGGACGGCTCGGTCCCGCCGGGCGGGGCCGAGCGGATCTGCGGCGGGACGTTCCATGCCATCGCGCACAAGATCATCCGGCAGCACGCGGAGTCGTTCTCGCTGCCGCCGCAGTTCACCATCCTGGACCCGGGCGACACCGTCGACATCCTGGACGTGCTGCGGCCGGATCACGGGCTGGCCGACACGGCTCGCCGGCCGGGTCTGGCTGGCACCGGACAGCGGGCGCCGCGGGCGGCGGCGTGCGCGGATATCTATACCCGGTGCGTGAACACCGGGCGGCCGGTCAGCGCGGTGGTGACCGCCAGCTTCCCGTGGTGCGTGCCGTTCACCAGCCAGCTGGCCGGGCTGTTCCGCGCCTACACCGCGCGTAAGCGGGCCCGGCATCTGCTGGACTTCGATGACCTGCTGCTGCTGTGGCAGGCGGCGCTGGCCGACCCGGTGGCCGGGCCGGTGCTGCGCGGCATGTTCAACGCGGTCCTGGTCGACGAGTACCAGGACGTCAACGCGGTCCAGGCCAGCATCGTGCGGCTGCTGCAGCCGGACGGGAAGCAGCTGACCTGCGTGGGTGATGACGCGCAGGCCATCTACGGGTTCCGCGGCGCCGACCCGGCGCACCTGCGGCAGCTCACCGCCGACTACCCGGGGCTGGACATCGTCCGGCTGGGCCGCAACTACCGGTCCCGGCAGGGCGTCCTGGATCTGGCCAACCTCATCCGCCCGTCCGCGCCGGGCCTGGACCTGAGGCTGACCGGAGACCGCGGGCCGGGGCTGGCGCCGCTGCTGGTCCGCTGCCACGACGAGGCGACCCAGGCCCGGGAGATCTGCGCCCGGGTGCTCGACGCGCACGAGGACGGCGCCGCGCTGCGCGACCAGGCGGTGCTGGTGCGCGCCGCGCACCACAGCGACATCCTGGAGATCGAGCTGAGCGCGCGCAAGATCCCGTACGTGAAGTTCGGCGGGCTGCGGTTCACCGACACTGCCCACGTCAAGGACTTCCTCGCCGCCGCGCGGATCCTGGCCAATCCCGGCCGACGACATGGCCTGGTTCCGGCTGCTGCGGTTGCACGAGGGCATCGGCCCGGTGCACGCCCGCCGCGTCCTGAATTCCCTTTTCTCTGGGCCAGACGGCCCGGCAGGCGGCTGGGATGGCGGCCCGGCGGACGGCTGGGCGCAGGCCATCGAGGCGGCGCCGGCCCGGTCCCGCCGCGCCCTGGCGGCCACCCTCGGCCGGCTCGCCGACGCGGCGCTCCGGCGACGGGCGCTCCGGCCACGCCCGGCCTGGCGACGGGCGCACCGGCGACGGCCGCTGCGGCGATCCTGGCGCTGCTAGACCCGCTGATCCGCGCTCGCTACCCGGACGCCGCGGTCCGGATCACCGACCTGCAGCGGCTCGCCGACGCGGCCGCGGCTCAGCCGTCGCTGCATGACGCGCTGGCCGAGCTGACCCTGGATCCGCCGGTCTCCGCCTCCGACCTGGCCGGGCCGCCCCGCCTGGACGAGGACTACCTGACCATCTCCACCATCCACGCCGCCAAGGGCCTGGAATGGCCGATCGTGCACCTGCCCCACCTGGTGGACGGCGCGCTCCCCAGCGACATGGCCCTCGGCGACCCCGGCGGCCTGGCCGAGGAGCACCGGCTGTTCTACGTCGCCATCACCCGGGCCCGCGACCACCTGTACCTGTACGCGCCGCAGCGGCTGCACTATCACCGCCGCGGCCGCGACGACCGGTACGGGTTCGGCCAGCTGACCCGGTTCCTGGATGCCGACGCGCTGGCCGCCTGCAACAGCGTCACCGCCGCCCCGCTGGCGCCGCGCTGCCTGCGGTCGGATCCCTGGCCACGAGGGTCGACGCGGCCCTCGGCTCCCTGTGGGATGGCTGAACGCTCTAAGCTCGCCTCCGGTAGTGCTTCTTACTAGCCTCACTTACCGGCCGCCGCGGCTTGGTCCCATCGGGCAGGGTGGTCCTTTCAGGTGCTTACCCGGACACCGCGTTCTTCTGTTCGGCCAGGCGGCGCATGGCGTTCAGGGTGGCGGCCACGGCCTTGAGGTACTCGCCGGTCATCGAGTCGGCGTACTCCTGCTCCTGGGCCGACCCGCCCTCGACGCCGGCCACGACCAGGGCGAAGCTGAAGCGGAGCTTGAGGTCGTCCTCGGCGCCCTCGATCTCGTTGGCGATCGTGCCGAGCACCGGGCCGGCGATGCGGGTGAACGTCACCCGGTGCGGCTCCTCCAGGGTGATCCGCTCGGTGAAGCGCTCGCCGCGGCCCTGTCCCATTGATAGGGCGATGTCGCGGTCGAAGACGGTGTCGCTGTACCGCTCGGTGACCTCGCAGTAGGTCATGCTGGGCACGAACGGCAGCGCGTTGTTGGCCTTGAGCACCAGGCCGTCCCAGACGGCGGCGCGGTCGAGGCGCGGCTCGCCTGCCACGTTGACCGGCAGCTGATGGGTCACGAAGATCATGAGGTTTCCTCCGTTGGATCGATCACGGTGTTCTCCAGGGTGCCGAGCCCGTCGATGGTGACCCGGACGACGTTGCCGCCGCGCAGGTACAGGCCCCGGCCCGCGCCGACCCCGGACGGCGTGCCGGTGGCGATGACGTCGCCGGGCTCGAGCGTGACGACCTCGCTGGCGGCCGCGATCAGTTCGGCGACCGGGCAGACCATGTCGGCGGTGGACTCGTCCTGCTGCAGTTCGCCGTTCACCCACAGCCGCAGCCGCAGGTCCTGCGGGTCGGGCACCAGGAAGGCCGGGGTCAGGCCCGGCCCGAGCGGCAGCGAGCCCTCCATCGACTTGGCCGCGAACCAGTCGTAGCGGAACGCGTCCGCGGGCACGGCGTCGCGCTTGTGGTAGCCGCGCGCCGTGATGTCGTTGGACACGCAGTAGGCCGCGGCGTGAAACCCAGCCCGTTCGGGATCAATGTTCTTGCCCTTGACCCCGATGACCACGGCGAGTTCGGCTTCCCAGTCGTACCGGGCCCGGGCCGCGGAGCTGATCACGATCGGGTCCCGGGGCCCGATGACCGAGGTGGTGGGGGCCTTGAGGAAAAAGAACGGCCGCCAGCCCGTCTCCGGTATCTCGCCGCCCATCTCCCGCATGTGCTTGCGGTAGTTGACGCCGGCGCAGATCACCTTGCGCGGCCACTGCAGCGGCGGGAGCAGCGCGTCGCAGGTGACCACCGGCGCGTTCCCGGTATCGAGGTCGCGCAGCACGGCCTGCGCGGCGGGCCAGTCCTCGAGCAGTTCCAGCGTGCTCGGCCAGCGCTTGAGGTCGGTCGGCGCGACCAGCGTGCCGTCCTCGCGCAGCACCCCGAAGCCCTGGACGCCGTTGGCGGTGTAGCTGGCCAGCGACCAGGTCATGCTTGCTCCCCAGGGCTGATACGCCGGACACCTGATCGTGCACGCAGGCGATGTCCAGGTCACCCCAGCCGTCGGCCAGGGCCTTGTCGAAGACCTCCTTGGCGGCGGCGAACACCGACGTGGGCAGCCCCGTCCTGGCGGCGTGGTCCTCGATCTGCTCCAGGATCGGGTGCAGCGTGCGGACCGGGCCCGGGGCGGGAGACCAGGTGCGTTCGGCCATCAGGGGGCCGCGCTGCTTCCAGATGGCCGAGCTGGCGATGGAGTTGTCCAGGGTCGCCTGCACGAGTTCCAGGTCGAGGCCGCTGCGCCGGGCCAGCGCCATCGCCTCGGCGGCGGCCACGGTGTGCACCGCGAGCAGCAGGTTGGCGATGTACTTCATCTGGGCGCCGGTGCCGAACGCGCCGGTGTAGATCCAGGGGCCCGAGATGGCGTCGAGCACCGCGCTGACCGCGTTGACGCTGGCCAGCTCGCCCGAGGCGAACGTGGTGGCCAGCCGCGGCGCCACCATGCCGGGACTGCCGCTGATCGGGCAGTCGAGCAGGTCCCCGCCGCTGGCTCGCACCTGGTCGCGGAGGCCGGCCTTGCGGTCCACGTCGATGGTGCTCATCTCGATGTGGATGGTGCCTGGCTGCAGGGTGGTGAGCGTCCCGGCCGGACCGCAGATGATCTCCTCGACGTCGTCGGCGGTGGGGACGATCGACAGCAGCACGTCGACGCCGGCCGCGACCTCGGCCGCGCTGGCGGCCGCGTCGCCGCCCGCCTTGACCAGCTCGGGTGAGCCGCTGCGCCGGTAGCCGGTGACGCGGAAGCCGCGCGACATCAGGTTCATGGCGATGGGCAGGCCCATCTTGCCCAGGCCGATCACGCCAACTCGGTCCATCGCGGCCTCCTCGCTGCGGCGGCTTCATGGCTGCGCTAGCTAAACTGTATGCAGTTTAGCCGTCAGGGACAAGGACCTGTGACGAGAAAAACTGTATGCAGTTATGCTGGTCTGGACCGGACCCGCCGCCTGCCGCCAGATCGGGGAGAATGTTGGCCATGCCTCGAGTCGCGCAGGTTCCTGACATCCGCAAGGTCGACCTGCCCGAAGCCCGGCAGGCTATCCCGCACGTCCATGCCTACCTGCGGGAATGCATCCTCGACGGCACGTTGTCGCCGGGCACCAAGCTGTCCCAGGTGAGCCTGGCCGCCCAGCTCGGCATCAGCCGCACCCCGCTCCGCGAGGTGCTGCGGATGCTGCAGGAGGAGGGCCTGGTCGAGATCGAGCCGAACCAGCGGACCCGGGTGGCGGGCCTGGACCCGCAGGAGCTCGACGACGTCTACGCGAGCCGGATCCTGCTGGAGACGCTGGCGCTGTCGATGACCATCGGGCATTTCGGGGCCAAGGCCCGCGCCGAGGCCAAGCGGATGCTGACCGCGATGCGGCGCGCGGCCAAGGCCGGCGACTTCGACGCGTGGTTCGCGGCGCATACCGACTACCACCGGATCTGCACCGCGGCGGCCGGCGACGCGATGCAGCGGCAGCTGCGGGCCTTCGCCGACCGGACCACCCGCTACATCCGCATCTACCAGCTGTCCGAGCCGGGCAGCTGGCAGGCGGCCGGCGATGCCGAGCACGCCGCGATCCTGGAGGCGCTGACCGCCGACGACGAGCACGGGGCGCTGACCGAGATGGCGCACCACCTGGAGCGCACCGCGCTGCGGGTGCTGACCGACTGCGCGCCGGACTTCGTGCCGGTCGCGGTGCCGCACGCGGTGGCGCTCATCGACCGCCAGCCGCCCGGCCCGCTGCGGCTGACCGGAGCGGGCTAGCCGGGACGGCCAGCCTCGGCCGGCGCGCCAGATCGCAGCTGGGGCTGGGTGACGGGGCGGGACGTGGGGCCGAGCCACATGTCGATGGAGCCGGGTTCGGCCGGGTCGAAGGTGCGGGGCACCCAGGCCGCGTCGTCCTCGATCCGCCGCACGCCGAACGAGTACTCGTAGGTGAACCCCTCCGGGCCGAGGAAGTACAGGAAGATCGCGCCCGACTGGGGATGCCGCCCTGGGCCCATCTCGATCTCGACGTCGTGCGCGACCAGGAAGTGCCAGTTCCTGAACACGTCGTCGATGGTCTCCACCTGGAAGTTCATGTGGCAGAGCCCCGGTTCGTCGCCGCGGAACACGGCGAGCTTGTGGTGCACCGGATCGATCCGCATCAGGCAGGCCGCGTCGCCGAGCCAGTCCGAGACCCGGGCGTTGAAGCGCGTGTTCCAGAACCGGTAGGCCTCGTGCACGTCGGGTGCGTCCAGGCAGAGGTGGCCGAACTCGGTGATCCCGGCGCCGCGGCTGAACGCCACCGGCCGGGCCACCGTTTCCTGCTGGCTCACCAGCTCCAGCCGGTTGCCGAACGGGTCGTCGAAGGCGACGAACTCGCGGACCCGCCGGGACCTGGCTTCGGCGGCCGAGCCGCGGTGCACGCTGATGCCGGACCGCTCGAGCTCGGTCTCGGCGGCGGCGAGCGCATCCGGGCCGGCCACGGTGAAGCCCGAGGAGATGACCCCGGACCGGCCTTCGACCAGGGCCAGGCAGTGGTGCCGGTGGTCCGCGCGCAGGTGCGCGACGCCCACCTCGGTGGGCGTCACCAGCTCGAGGCCGACGATGCCGGTGGCGAACCGGGTCGCGGCGTCCAGGTCGGCGACACCGGACCTGACGTAGGCGATATCGGTGAGCGTGATCATCGGGCCTGCTCAGGTCAGGCGAAGACGGGAGCCAGGTCGATGTAGATCTGCCAGTCGCGGACCAGGTCGCCGTCGAAGATCAGGACGTCGCAGTTGGGCACGGTGACCGACTTGCCGTCCTTGCGGCGGTACTCCACGTCGATCTGCGCGATGACCGTGTCGCCGACCTCGTAGACCTTGACGATGTGGTGGGTGAGGCCGTCGATCATGGCCCAGAAACCCAGCACGCCTTCCTTGATGGCCGCCCGCCCGATGGCCGGGTCGGCGTTGGCGAAGCGGAACCTCGCGTCGGGCGTGAGATGGGCGACGAACTTGTCGGCGTCCATGCCGTCGATGTCGGCGAAGATCGGGGCTACGTCACGGCTCATCTTCACTCCTTCGTTGGGGTGGGTTTCGGCTGGTTCGCTGGGGTGGGTTTCAGCTGGCGGGCTCTTTGTTGGCGAGGAAGGTCTCGGGCGGCGGCGTGCCCCACAGGTGCGGGGGGACGTCCCAGTCGTTGCCACCCAGCAGTCGTCGATCTGGTCGATGTCGGAGAACCACTCGATCCACGAGCCCCACGGATCGGGGCTGTAGTGGAAGAAGTTCGATCCGATGGTGTGGCGGCCCAGGCCCCAGCCCGCCAGGTGGCCCTTGGCGCGCATCCGGTCCGCGCCGACCGCGATCGCGTCGATGGACGGGACCTCGAAGCTGGCGTGATGGAAGCCGCGGTGGGTGCTGGCGATGAACCCGAAGATGTGGTGGTCGCCCGGCCCGGCGTTGAGGAACGTCACCATGTCGTGGTGGATGGTGTCGCTGACCCGCAGCCCCAGCACCTGGGTGTAGAAGTCGGTCATCCGCTTGGGCTGCGCGGTGAACAGCAGCGAGTGCCCGAGCCGCTGCGGCAGCACGTCGCTGGTCGCGTCGGTCCACTGGGCGGCGCCGATGCGCTGCCGGCTGCCGCCCATGTTGACCAGCACCTCGGCGGCCGGCCGGGGCGGCGCCTGGGGTTCGTCGAGCAGCTGCACGGCGGTGCCGTCGGGGTCGCGCAGCCACAGGCCATCCTCGGTGGCGCCGGGCGGCGGCTCGATCACGGGCGTGCCGGACCGCTCCAGCGCCTCGCGGACCGCGTCCATGCTGCCCGGGCGGAGCGTGAAGGTGACGTGGTGCAGCCGCTTGGCCGGCGCCTGCAGCAGCCGCACCTGCTCCTGATCGCGACCTGGGCACATGGCCACCAGCGATCCGTCCTTCTCTCCGGTTTCCAGGCCGAAATCCTGCAGGAAATCCTCGGCCACCGCCAGGTTCGGCACTTCCAGCGCGTAGTGGTGCAGCCCTGAGATCACGGCCCTTCCCCTTCACCGGCAAAGTGCATACAGTAGAAACTGCATACAGTTTAGACATGCGGCCGGGCGTCTGGGAAGGGGAAGCTCATGGTGATTCCGGGACCGCAAGCGGGCCAGGCGTCGGGGGCGCCGCGCGATGAGATCGCCGAGGCGGCGCTGCGCGATGAGGTCCCCCAGGCGGCTCTGCGCGATGAGGTCGCCGAGGCGGCGAACGTGCTGGCCCGGCTGGGGCTGGTCACCGCCTACGGGCACGTGTCCGCCCGGGCCGGGGATTCGATGCTGATCACGCCGGCCGCCGACCTGGCCGGCGTCACCGGGTCCGACGTGATCGAGGTGCCGCTCGCGGCTTCGGACCAGCCGGGCGGGAAGCTGCCCGCGGGCGCGCCGGCGGAGGCGTGGGCGCACGTTGCCCTGTACCGCGCCCGGCCCGACGCGGCGGCGATCGCCCGGGCCCAGCCGCCCAGCGCGTTCGCCGTGGCGGCCGCGGTCACCGTGATGGTCCCGCTGCACGGGCAGGCGGCCTGGCTGGGCGAGTCGGTGCCGGTGTACGACGACGCCGCGCTGCTCAGGTCTCCAGATCAGGCCGAACGGGCGGCCCGCTGCCTGCCCGCCGGCGAGGCGCTGCTGCTGCGCGGCAACGGCGCCGTCACCCTGGGCGCGACCCCCGGACTCGCGGTCGCCAGGATGTGGCTGCTCGCCGCGGCCTGCGACGTCTACCTGGCGGCTCTGGCCGCGTCCGGGGCCAACCCGGTCACCCCGCTGTCCGCGGCCGAGATCGCCTCATGGCGCGCCGTCGGCGGCGAACTGCTCCCCCGGCTCTGGCAGCACCTGCGGCGCAGCTCCGGCGCTGCCCCGGGCGCGGGCGAAGTACAAGGCTAGGACCAGCCCGGCGACCATCGGCGTCCACCAGCTCCACGGGTTGCGCCACTGGACCTGCGAGAAGAACGTGAGCACCACCGCGGCGCACCCGGTCGGGAGGAGGCGCGACCAGTCTCTCGCGGCGGCGGCGAGCGCCACCGCCAGCGGCGGCCACAGGTAATACGACACCATCACCGGCTCGAACGCCGACCGGATCGCCAGCGTCACCGCGCTCCACCAGAGCAGCTCCGTCAGCGCCTCGTGACCCCACCGGCCCGGCCCGGCCGCGCCACCCGCCAGCGGCGCGCGACGACCAGCGCGCATCCGCAGGCCGCCGCGATGGACAGGATCCTGGCCAGGCCCGGCGGCCACCTGGCCGCCGGGCAGGTGCGGGGCGAGGTAAATCCACGGCGTGGGGTGGTCGATTGCCGGGTAGTTGGGCTGGCTGGTGACCGCGTGGACGGTCGCCGTCCAGTTGGCCGCGGCCGCGGCGGCCAGCAGCAGCGCGCCCGGCGCGGCCGCCCGGGCGACGTAGCCCGCCAGCCGGCGCGGCTCGACTACGGCGGCCAGCAGCGGGAACGCGAGCAGCACGAGCGGCTGCACCGCCACCGCCGCCCCGGCCAGCCACGCGGACCGGCTCGTCCTCGAGTCGGCCAGGGCCAGGATGGCGTACAGCAGCAGCCCGATCGCCACGGCGTCTTCCGGGTGGCCCCAGCGCACGGTGACGCTCCACAGGGCGGTGGCGCCCGCGGCGGCCAGCCAGAAGCGCTTGGGCCGGGTCGCGCCCAGACGTTCGGCGATCGCGTCGGCGGCGAACAGCGTCACGGCCGAGATGGCCACCTGGTACGGCCCGGCGAACAGCCAGACGCGCGGGATAGGCGCCGTGCGCCGACGGCAGGCCCAGCCGGAGCCCGGTCACGTCGATGACGGCGATGGCGGGGACCAGGATGACGGCCGCTCCCGGGAGCGAGACCAGCTGGGTGGGTGGGGTGTACAGGGCGCCCAGGTTCAGGTGCAGCGAGCCGCTGGGCCGCGATCAGCGTTCCCCACAGGTCATCGGGCAGCGCCCAGGCGGTCTTGCCGTAGTAACGGGGCCCCAGATGGTGCCCGCCATCCCGACGGCGGTCATGATGACGGTGGCGAGCAGCGGAAACAGCCTCCTGACCGGCCACGGCGGTCTCTCCATGGCGGCCACGCCGGTCAGGGCTCCGTTCACGCGTCACGCCACCGGAGTAGCAGGCCGCCGGCCAGCATCGCGGCCGCGGCCCAGGCGGCGAGCACCCCGAGGCCTCCCCAGGGGCTGATGGGCAGGCCTCGCAGGCCGGTGGTGTCCTGGATGGTAAGCCCGGCACTCATCGGCGCGTACCGCTCGAGGCGGTGGGACCAGACCGGGTCACCGGCCACGACAGTAAGGATAATCGGAGAGAGGTAGAGCAGCCCGAGGACGACGCCGATGGCGACGGCGGAGTCCCGCACGACGGTGGCGACGCCGAGGCTGAGCAGGGCGATCAGCGCGAGGTAGAGGACCGAGCCCGCGGC
>CAWDBS010000050.1:0-145960 GCA_963800415.1 uncultured Actinomycetes bacterium | reverse complement strand
CCGAGCACGTCCTCGGTGAGCGAGGCGTGCGCGGCGTACAGGTCATCGCGCAGCGCGGCCCGGGCCATGGTGGACCAGCGGTCCTCCCGCGGCAGCGCGGTGATGCGGTCGCGCAGCCTGGTGATCTGCAGCCGGTCGGCCAGGTCGAAGTAGACCTCGGCGGTCTCCTCGATCGCCCGCCCGGCCGAGGCGGCGGCCTGCACGATGTCAAAAGCGGAATACGTCGGCACCATGCCGGCGACCCGTTCGGCCAGGTCGAGCGGCACGCCCAGGTCGAGGTAGGAGTCCCGCCGCTCCTCGAACCCGGCCAGGTCCCGGCCGGTGAGCAGCTTCGGCAGGCCCGAACGGACTGTCCGCACGCCATCCGCGAAGAAACCCACGGTCGCCTGGATGTCGAACGGCGGCCTGCGGTTGTGCAGCAGCCACCGGACCGCGCGTTCGGTCAGCTTGCGCCCCTCGAGCAGCAGCGTGATCTGGGCCGCGATGCCAACCCGCCCCCCAGGTCCTCGACCTGCTGCCAGAAGGCCGGCATGTCGAACACGTCGCGGGCCACCAGCCACGCCCGGGTCAGGTCGGGCACCGACGCGCCGGTCTCCTCGATCAGCCGGAACAGGAACGTGGTGCCCGAGGTGTCGATCATCTCGTTGATCGCCGAGGTGGTGATGATCTCCCGGCGGAGCGGATGGGCCTCCATCCGGTCCGCGAACCTGGCCCGCATCGGGGCGGGGAAGTAAGCGTCGAGCACCCGGCGCAGGTACGGGTCGTCCGGCAGGCTGGAGGTGAGCACGTCCTCGGCAGCCGCGATCTTGGTGTGCGCCAGCAGCAGGGCCAGCTCGGGATTGGTCAGGCCGCCGCCGGAGGACCGGCGCTCGGCGATCTCCCGCTCGTCGGGCAGCGTGTCCTGTTCGGTGTTGAGCCGCTTGTCCCTGATCAGCTTGCGCAGATACCGTGCGTGCACGTGCAGCAGGGAGGAGGTCTGGGCTCTGGCCACCGCCAGCGCCATGTTCTGCCCGTAGTTGTGCCGCAGCACCAGGTCGGCCACCTCGTCGGTCATCTCGTTCAGCAGCCCATGCCGCCCGGAGGCGGGGATGGCCCCGTCCCGGATCGCGTCGGCCAGCAGGATCTTGATGTTGACCTCGTGGTCGGAGGTGTCCACCCCGGCCGAGTTGTCGATGAAGTCGGTGTTCATCAGGCCGCCATCGAGCGAGAACTCGATCCTGGCCGCCTGGGTCAGGCCCAGGTTGCCGCCCTCGCCGATGACCCGCGCGCGCAGCCGGGTGGCGTCGATCCGGACCGCGTTGTTGGACCGGTCTCCCACTTCGGCGTGGGACTCCGAACTGGCCTTCACGTAGGTGCCGATCCCGCCGTTCCAGAGCAGGTCGACGGGGGCGGCCAGAATGGCGGAGATCAGCTCGTCCGGGGACAGCGCGGAGACCGTGGCGTCGATGCCGAGGGCGGTGCGGGCCTGCGGCGACACCGGCACCGACTTCACGGTGCGCGGCCAGACCCCGCCGCCCGGCGAGATCAGCGCCTGGTCGTAGTCCGCCCACGAGGACCTGGGCAGCGCGAACATCCGCGCCCGCTCGGCGAAGCTCGCCGCCGGATCGGGCGACGGATCGACGAAAACGTGCCGGTGGTCGAAGGCCGCCACCAGCATGATGTGCTCCGAGAGCAGCATGCCGTTGCCGAACACGTCGCCGGACATGTCGCCCACGCCGACCACGGTGAAATCGTCCGTGTCCAGGTTCAGCCCGAGCGCCGCGAAGTGCCACTTCACCGACTCCCAGGCTCCGCGCGCGGTGATGCCCATCTTCTTGTGGTCGTAGCCTTCCGACCCGCCCGAGGCAAACGCGTCGCCGAGCCAGTAACCGTACCTGGCCGCCACCTCGTTGGCCGTATCGGAGAACGTCGCGGTGCCCTTGTCGGCCGCCACCACCAGGTACGGGTCGTCACCGTCCCGCCGGACCACGCCCGGGGGCGGCACCACCTGGGCACCGTCGATGTTGTCGGTCACGTCGAGCATGGCCGTGATGAACGTCTTGTAGCAGGCCAGCACCTCGGCCTGGTACGCCTCGCGGTCGGCCGGGTCGGGCAGGCGCTTGCACACGAAGCCGCCCTTGGCGCCGGAGGGGACGATGACCGCGTTCTTGACCTCCTGCGCCTTGACCAGGCCGAGCACCTCGGTGCGGAAGTCCTCGAGCCGGTCCGACCAGCGCAGCCCGCCGCGCGCCACCCGGCCGAAGCGCAGGTGCACCGCCTCCAGCCGGGGCGAGTAGACGAAGATCTCGAACTTGGGCCGCGGCCAGGTGATCCCCGGCACGGTGCCGGGGTCGAGCTTGAGCACGAGATACCCCGGGGGGACGCCCTCCTCAGCCCCCCCCGCTCCTGGGGGGGAACCCTTCCCCCCTGGCCCCCCTGGCCCCCCTACGGGGAGGATGGCGCCGGGGCTCAGGCGGCGGTAGTAGTTGGTCCGCAGGGTGGCGTCGATCAGCGCCAGGTACGACCGGAGGATCCGGTCGTGGTCGAGGCTGACCACCTCGTCGAGCTGGCCGCGGATCTCCTCGGTGATGGCCTCGCAGCGCTCGATGACGCCGTTCTGCCTGGCCGGGTCGAACCTGGACTCGAACAGCCGGATCAGCAGCCGGGTGATCGCCCCGTTCGACCGCAGGACCCGCTGCACATAGTCCTCGCTGAACCGCATCCCGCCCTGGCGCAGGTACTTCGCGCAAGCGCGCAGCAGGGTCACCTCGCGCCAGTTCAGGCCCGCCGTCAGGACCAGCGCGTTGAACCCGTCGTCCTCGGTCTGGCCCTGCCACAGCGCGGTTAGCGCGTCCTCGAAGATCTGGCGCAGGCCACCGGACGCAGCCGCCGGGGGCCGCAGGCCGAATTCATAGATCCAGAACGAACCGGCCGACGAGCTCCCGGCGAACTGGTACGGATGCTCGTCGACGACCTCCAGCCCCATGTGCTGCAGCTGCGGCAGCACGTCGGACAGGGTGATCGGCGTGCCCGAGCGGTACACCACCAGCGTCCACCGCTCCGGGTGCTCCACCAGCCGGACCGCGAACTCCGACCCCGACTCGCGCAGCTCGAGCATGGTGGACAGGTCGCTGACCGCGTCCGCGGCGGTGACATCCGCCTTGTAGGTCTCGGGGATGCGCGCGCCGGACAGGTCCATCACCGCGGCGGCCCGCTCCTCGCCGAGCACGCGGACCGCCTCGGCGGCCAGATCCTCGTCCCACGACCTGACCGCCTCGGCCAGCTTGCGCTCGAGCGCGGCCGCGTCCACCTGCGGCACCGGCCGCCCCGGCTCTCCCCGGACCACCACGTACAGCCGGGCCAGGGCCGAGTCACCGATCGTGGCGCTGTAGTCCACCGAGACCCCGTGCAACGCTTCCCGCAAGATGCCCTGCGCGCGCAGCCTGACCCTCGTGGTGTAGCGGTCCCTCGGCAAGTACACCAGGCACGCCATGTACCGCCCGTACCGGTCGCGGCGCAGGAACAGCCTGGTCTGCTTGCGCTCGCTCAGCCGCAGCACGCCCAGCGCGATCGGAGCGAGCTCCTCGGCGGAGATCTCGAACAGCTCCTCGCGCGGGTAGTCCTCGAGGATCTCGACGAGGTCCTTCCCGTCGTGGCTGTCCCGGGACAGCCCGGCCGTCGCCAGGACCTGGGCCAGCTTGCGGCGGACCACGGGCACGCCGGCGATGGGCGCGGTGTGCGCCGCGTGCGTGTACAGGCCGAGGAACCTGAACTCCCCGGTGACATGCTGGCCCCCCGTGCCATCCGGGCCGACCTTCTTGACCGAGACGTAGTCCAGGTAGTTGGCCCGGTAGACGGTGGACCGCGAGTTCGCCTTGGCCAGCACCAGCCGCTCGGCCGGGTCCTGCGCCCGGCGCGCGACCTGAGACGACAGCTTGCGTACCGAAACCCGGCCCTGCCGGGCGTGGCGGAGGATGCCGAGCCCGGTTCCCGGCACGGCGCGCAGGCCGGCGCCCTCCTCGGTCCGCACCAGGTCGTACTCGCGGTAGCCGAGGAAGGTGAAGTTGCCGTCCGCCAGCCAGCGCAGCAGCTCGCCGTACTCGGCCTCGTCACTGCCGGGCGCCCCGCCGAGATGGCCGGCCAGCGCGCGGGCCACCGCGCCCATCCGCGGCTGGTCCTCCACCGCGACCCGCACGTCGTCGAGCACATGCCGCAGTTCGGCCGCGAGCTGATCGGCCGTCACCCGGTCCCGGGGCGGCCCGAGCTCGACGTGGATCCAGGACTCGGTGAGCTCGCCGGCCAGCACCGCGCTGTCGCCCGGCTGGTCCGGGGCCGCGTCGTCGGCGCAGACGCCCAGGATCCCGCGCAGGGCGCCGGCCACGTCCCGGCGCACTCGCAGCAGCGGGTGCACGATCGCCTCGATCTCGGCCTCGTGCCGGTTCAGCTCGGTGGTGACCGAGTTGACCAGGTAGGGCATGTCGTCGACGACGATGTCCACGACCAGGCCGGACCGGCTCACCGGGTGCAGCTGGGCGTCGGCCGGCTCGCGGACCTGGACCAGGGCTCGGCCCTGCGGCCGGGACAGGCCGAGCCGGGCGTGCGCCTCGGCGACCGCCGCCAGCCGCGAGGGCGGGGCCAGGTCCTCGGTGGCGACGCGCTGGTAATAGGCGCGCAGGTAGCCGGAGACGCTGTCGCCGCCGTCGCCCGGCCCGCCAGGATCGAGCGCCTGCGGGTCCAGGGCCGGGTCGTCCGGCCACGCCTGCGCCGCCTTGGCCAGCAGCGCGTCCCTGACCTCATCCGGGTAACCGTCCGGCATCGCGTCCACTCCTTCGTGTCCACTAACCTGATCCGCTGTCTTGCCTCAGTCCGGTTCATCCCCGGCCGCGGCGACTCTGCCACCTCATTGTGACGAAGCCGTTTCTTTACATAACCGAGATGAATTGGCGTCCCCCTGGAACCGGCCGAAATACCTGAGCACATCCGGGTCGGCCAGCGCGTTCGCGTCGGCGGCCCGGTCCGGATCCGTGCCGTGCAGGATCTTGCGCACCGGAACCTCTAGCTTCTTACCGGACAGGGTCCGCGGTATGCCCGGTACCTGATGAATCTCGTCCGGCACATGCCGGGGCGACAGCTGCGCGCGGAGCGCCGCGCGCAGCCTGTTCTTCAGGTCCTCGTCCAGCTCCGCCCCGGGGGAGGGGAGCACGTACAGGATCAGCCGGCCCTCGGCGCCGAGCCGGCCGGTATCCACGACCAGGCTGTCGCTCACTTCGCCAAAGGCCTCGACCGCGCGGTAGAACTCGCTGGTACCCATGCGCACGCCGCCGCGGTTGAGGGTGGCGTCGGAGCGGCCGTAGATGATGCAGCCACCGTCCGGCAGCACCTCGATCCAGTCGCCGTGCCGCCAGATCCCGGGGTACATGTCGAAGTAGCTCTCCCGGTACCGGGCGCCGTCGGGATCGTTCCAGAAGCCCACCGGCATCGACGGCATCGGCTGGGTGATCACCAGCTCGCCGACCTGACCGGTGACCGGCTTGCCGTCCTCGTCGTAGGCTTCCACCGCGGCCCCCAGGCAGCGCCCGGAGATCACCCCGGCCCGGACCGGCAGCAGCGGGCACGGCCCTACGAAGCCGGTGCACAGGTCGGTGCCGCCCGAGAAGGACCCGAGCAGCAGGTCCGGCTTGACCGCCTGGTACACCCAGCCGAACGCCTCGGGCGGCAGCGGCGACCCGGTCGAGCCGATGGCGCGCAGCGCCGACAGGTCGCAGCTCTCGCCCGGGCGCAGCCCCGCCTTCATGCAGGCCACCAGGTAGGGCGCGCCAACGCCCAGGTAGGTGACGCCGTGCTCGGCGGCCAGCCGCCACAGCCGGTCCGTCTCCGGGTAGCTGGCGCTGCCGTCGTACAGCACGATGGTCAGGCCGGCCTGCAGCCCCCCGGCCAGGTAGTTCCACATCATCCAGCCGGTCGTGGTGTACCAGGTGAAGACGTCACCCGGCCGCAGGTCCTGGTGGAACGAGAGCGCCTTGAGGTGCTCAAGAACGACGCCGCCGTGCCCGTGCATGATCGGCTTCGGCAGCCCGGTGGTGCCCGAGGAGTAGACCACCCAGAGCGGGTGCGCGAACGGCACCTCCTCGAACTCAGGCTCGTGCTGGTCCGGCCCGCTGCCCAGGTCTCCCCATGCAATGGGGGCCGAGGGGGCCTGGGGGGAAAGGTTTCCCCCCAGAATCGGGGGGGTCTGGGGGGGTCGTCCCCCCGGACTAGCAGAGAGCAGGCTAACCAGAACCACCGCCGGCGAGCCGGGCAGGGCCGCCACCACCTCGTCCAGCATCCCGGCGCGGGAGAACTCCTTGCCGCCGTACCCGTAACCGTCGCAGGCGATGAGGACCTTCGGCTCGATCTGCGCGAACCTGTCGATCACGCTGCGCGCGCCGAAATCCGGCGAGCACGACGACCAGATCGCGCCCAGGCTCGCCGCGGCGAGCAGGCCGATGACCGCCTCCGGCACGTTCGGCAGCAGCGCCGCCACCCGGTCACCGCGACCGACGCCCAGCGAGCGCAGGCCGCGGGTGACCCGCCCCACCTGCTGGGCGAGTTGGCCGTAGCTGAGGCTCCCCGCCAGGCCCCGTTCGGAATCGAAGATTATGGCCGTACGGTCGGGATCGGTCCACGCGGTCCGCAACGCGTTACGGGCGTAGTTCAGCGTCGCACCCTCGAACCACCGGACGTCCGGCATGACCTCGCCGGCCAGGGCCGGACCGTCACCGCGGTCACCGAGCACCTCGAAGTAGTCCCAGATCGCCGCCCAGAAGTCGCCCGGGTGCGTCACCGACCACTGCCACAGGTCCTCGTAGCCGCCGGGGTGCAGCGTGTCCCGGGCCGCCAGCCAGTTCATGAAGCGGGTCACCCGGGCGTTGCGGACGGTCTTGTCGCCCGGCTCCCAGAGCACCTCGCCGTAACCGCGGCTCAGCAGATCACCTTCGCTCGCTTCCATGCCTTCAGCATCGTGCCATCCTGGCGCGCCTGGCAACGCCCAGCGGGACCTGTTGTGGCACAGATCATGATAAATCGGCGTCCGGGTGCGGCGTCCTACCGGGATCTACCGGGGCTGCGGCCCGGTGAGGCGCTCGATCAGGGCGGTCAGCCCGGCCGTGTCGGTGAGGTCGGGCAGCACCGCGTCGGCTCCCGCGTCGCGCAGTTCGGCCGCGCTGGCCCGGCCGCTGGCCACCGCGAGCGACCGAGCGCCGCCGACCCTGGCCGCGTCCACGTCCCGGGGCGAATCCGCCACGTACACGGTGACGTCCTCGCCGAAGGGCACGCCGTGCTTCTCGGCCGCCCGCTGCCTGGCCACCCGGAGCAGGGTGCCCTTGGGGTAGGCCTCGGAGCCGTAGCCGCCGATGTCGAAGTCGAGGTAAGAATCCAGGCCGAACGCGTGCAGTTTCAGCATGGCACTCGGCTTGCTGCTGCCGGTGAACACGGTCTGCACCACGCCGTCGAGCCTGGCCACGGCCGGGAGCGCCTCGGCCGCGCCGGGCAGCAACTGCCCCTCGCGGACCAGGTTGTCGCGCCGGGCCTCCAGGGCGGCGAAAAGCTCGGCGCTGAACGGCTCGAGCAGCCCTTCGGCGGTACCGCCGGCACTGACCTCGGCGGCGTTCAGCGCGAGCGCGTCGAAGAAGATCTCCGACTCCGACCGGCCCGCCACCTGCGGCAGTTTGATGAGCGGGCGGCCCGTGACCGCCGGGAACGCCTCAGCGTAGGCCGCCCTTGTCACCCGGGCCACATCGACCAAGGTCAGGTCGATATTCCACAGAACCAGCCGGTGAATGACGTCCTCCGCTTTGATGGGTCAACCCATGTGAGGGTAGCGGTAGTCGGACGGGGGCGCGAAGAGTTCCTTGATGGCGCGCGCGGACACCCACCTGATCAGGTTGAAGACCGAGCCTGCCTTGTCGTCCGTGCCGCTGGCGCGGGCGCCGCCGAACGGCTGCTGGCCGACCACCGCGCCGGTGGGCTTGTCGTTGATGTAGAAGTTGCCCGCCGAGTACCTGAGCGCCTCGGTGGCCTGGGCGATCGCCGCGCGGTCGGTAGCCAGGATCGAGCCGGTCAGCGCGTAGGGCGTGACGTCCGCCGCCTGGGCGAGCATCTCCTCGTAGGCCGCGTCCGGGTAGACGTGCACGGCCAGGATCGGACCGAAGTACTCGGTGGTGAAGATCTCGTCGGCCGGGTCGGAGCCCTCGAGCACCGTGGGCCGCACGAAGAACCCCTCGCGGTCCTCGGCCGTGCCTCCGGCCAGGACCCTTATTGACCCGGTGTTCCTGGCCCGCTCGAGCGCGGCGGCGTGCTTGGCGAACGCCCGGGCGTCGATGACGGCGCCCATGAACAGCGACAGGTCGGACGCCACGTCGCCCATGGTCAGCGACTCGACCTGCGCGACGAAATCGTCTTTCGTGCGGGCCCAGATGGACTCGGGCACGTACGCGCGGGAGGCCGCGGAGCACTTCTGCCCCTGGTACTCGAACGCGCCGCGGATCAGCGTGGCGGCCAGGCTGTGCGGGTCCGCGCTCGGGTGCACGACCACGAAGTCCTTGCCGCCGGTCTCGCCGACCAGCCGCGGGTAGTTCCGGTACCGGCCGATGTTCTCCCCAACGGTCCGCCACAGGTGCTGGAAGGTCGCGGTGGAGCCGGTGAAATGGATGCCGGCCAGGTCGGGGTGGGTCAGCGCGACCCGGGACACCGCCTGCCCGTCCCCGGTGACCAGGTTGATCACTCCGGGCGGCAGGCCCGCCGCCTCCAGCAGCCGCATGATGTAGTGCGCCGAGAGCTGCTGGGTCGGCGACGGCTTCCACACCACGACGTTGCCGAGCAGGGCGGGCGCGGTCGGCAGGTTGCCCGCGATCGAGGTGAAGTTGAACGGCGTGATCGCCAGCACGAAGCCCTCGAGCGGGCGGTACTCCATCCGGTTCCACGTGCCCGGGGCTGATTCGGGCTGCTCGCTCAGCATCCGCCGGGCGAAGTGCACGTTGTAGCGCCAGAAGTCGATCAGCTCGCAGGCCGCGTCGATCTCGGCCTGGTACGGCGACTTGGACTGGCCGAGCACGGTGGCGGCGTTCACGGTGGCACGCCACGGGCCGGCGAGCAGTTCCGCCGCCTTGAGGAAGATCGCGGCCCGGTCGTCGAAGCTGAGCGCCTGCCAGCCGGGTGCCGCCTGCTTGGCCGCGTAGATCGCGGCGGCCACGTCCACGTCCGTCGCGTTGCCGAGCTGGCCGAGCACGTGGGTCTTGTTGTGCGGCTGGACCACGTTGATCTTCTCGCCGGTTGGCATCTGCTGGCGGCCGTCGATGGTCATGGTTAGTTCGGCCTGCTGGCCCGCGAGTTCCTTGATCTTGCTCTCCAGCACGGCCCGCTCGTGGCTACCCGGCTGGTACTGCCTGACCGGCTCGTTAACCGGCGCAGGGGTCCTGGAGACGGCATCCATCACGATCGCTCCTGGCGTTCGGGGTCGAATCTTTGGTTACTCGTATCGTCGCACGACCCCGCGGCGCTGGCTGTTGGGCGCTGGTCATTGGCGCGCTGGTTATTCAGCGCTGGTTATTCAGCGCTGGTATTCAGCGCTGGTATTCAGCCAGGTAGGTAGGGCAGTTCCTGGGTGGCGTACCAGCCAAGCTCGTGGCCTTCGGCCCCGTCCACGGCGAACTTGGCGTCATCATCGCCCGTGGCGGCGGCGGCCAGCGCGTCGGCCGCGGCGCGGACGTCGGCTCCGGCCTCCGCGTCGTCGACGTGCGCCGAGGCCAGCAGCTTTACCGGCACCGCCGCGCCGATCAGCACCCGGGCGGGCTCGTCGTCCCGCGCGTC
Organism: uncultured Actinomycetes bacterium; assembly: GCA_963800415.1. Classification (GTDB taxonomy): domain Bacteria; phylum Actinomycetota; class Actinomycetes; order Streptosporangiales; family Streptosporangiaceae; genus Palsa-504. The sequence goes on along the minus strand of CAWDBS010000050.1, from coordinate 136,135 downwards.
CAGTTTCACCTCGTCAGCCGGGATATCCGCGGCTAGCACCACCCGGCGGGGCGGCGCGGCCGGATCATCGGCGAGCATCCGCAGCGAGGCGCGGGCCGCCTCGGTCAGCGCGGTGTACTCGAGCTCTTCCTCGTCGCCACTCGCGTACGCCTCGCGCAGCGCGGGCGTGACGGCGTATCCGGACAGCGGGCCTGGGCCTGGGCCTGGGCCTGAGCCTGAGCCGACGTGGCCGGCCTGCAGGGCCTGGGCCAGCGCCGGGAGCGTCAAAGGAAGGAACACGCGCATGGTGTCCCAGAGTCTGCCACAGCCGCCATGACGTCAGCTCAGCGAGTCATCTGCTGGGGGCGGATTTTCCCTCGGCGGGTCGCTCGGGTCAGCTGCGTCGGCTCTTGGGTCGGGCGCGTCGGCTCCTGGGTCGGGCGGGCTGGCTGCACCGGTCATGGTGAGGGCGGTGACCACGGTCGTGATGGCCTCATCTAGCGACAGGTGCTCCCAGAGCCTGACTACGGTCCAGCCGGCCAGGATCAGCGCCGCGTCGTTGATCCGGTCCCGCTCGACGTTCTTGATCAGCTTGGGGGCCCAGTACCATTCGTTCGCCTTCGGCTTGGACCCGTGCTCCGGGCAAGCGTGCCAGAAGCAGCCGTCCACGAAGACAGCCACTTTCCGCGCGGTGAACACGATGTCCGGCCGCACCCGGCGGCCGCCGTCCAGGTCAAGCCGGTAGTCCTTGCGGTAGCGGTAACCAAGCCGATGCAGGGCATGCCGCAGCGCCAGCTCGGGCTTGGTGTCCGTCCGCCGGTTGGCCCTCATGTTCGCCGACCGGCCCTCGCTGGACGGATGCGGATAGTCCGCCACGCCTGACAGGCTAGCCCGGGCGCTATCGCCGTGCCCCGGCGGTTATCGCATCGTGTTGCCAAGGCCCGGTTCTACCAGTCCCGCCCGTCGAGCCCGGCCGCGTCGAGTCCGGTCGCGTCGAGTCCGGTCGCGTCGAGCGGGACGCCGAGCAGGTCCTGCAGCGCCGCCACCGTCTGCGCGGTCTCGGTGTGATGCACGCCGGTCATGCCGCACGCGGCGGCCGCGGCCACGTTCGCCTCGATGTCGTCGATGAAGACGCACTGCTCTGGCTCCAGGCCCAGGCTCTTCGCCGTGTGCAGGAAGATGCCCTGCTCCGGCTTGCGCATTCCGCATTCACCGGAGATCACCACGGTGTCGAACAGCCCGGGGAAGTCCGCGCGCGGGTACTCCTCGCATCCCCACGAGTTGGACAGCAGCGCGGTAGAGAAGCCGGCTCCGCGCAGCGTGCGGATCATGTCGTACATGGCGGGAACCCGCACGCTGGCCGCGAACATACGCTGCAACAGCCCCTCGGCGGTGACGGCCCCGCCGTCTATGCGGAGCAGCTGGGCGGCGAGGATCTGCTCGAACTCGGCGCCCGAGCACTCGCCGCGCTCCAGCGTGTGGACCGGGTTCTGGCTGCCGTCGGGGTCGTAGGCGTCGGAGACCCACGCGTGCATTACCGTCCGGTAACTGTTCCAGTCGATGCCGTCGGCCTGAATCCAGGTCTGGACCGTGGTCAGGATCGGGGTCGTCAGCACCCCGCCCCAGTCCGTGATGACACCTCGAAATTCCGTACCATTAATCACGATAACCATTTTAGACGCCTATTCGTCTAATGCGGAAACGTTGCTTGTCCGACCCGTGAAGGGTCAGTGACCAGGCAGGACGCCGGAATGTCGGCGGCCTGCGGTACAAACGAGTCCAGCCGGAGCCTGATGCGAACGCGTCGCCACGGGGCGTTCGCGGTCGTTCGCGTTCTCCGGACTGGAGGCGGATCATGCCGTCTACCCGCACGCCTAAGCTTCCTGCTACCCCCGCGCAGTCCATGCCGCCGGACTCCGCCGGGCCCCGGCTCATCGAGGTTCCGGCCGGCTGGCCGCCGTACGACTGCGAGACGCACGGGGCCGCGTGCTCGGCGCCCCGCGAGGCGGCCGACCCCAGCCCGAGGGGCAGCCTGGCTCGGGAGCACGGGCTCGAGCCGCCCGGGGCGCCCCCCGCATTCACGGCCAGTGAAGGCGCGGCGCTCGCGTGGCCCAGGCAGTTCGCCCAGGTGATCGTGGAGATCCTGGCAGGCTCCCGTTCGCCGAGGCAGCTCGTACCCTGGACGACCGAAGAGGTCCGGGCGCAGATCGAACTGCTCAGCCAGGCCCTCGCCGCGGCCGAGCGGCCCAGGATCCGGCGCATCAGGACGTCGCAGCCCACGGCACGCGTGGTCGAGATGACCGTCGTGATCAGTTTCGGGCCACGGTCGCGGGCTCTGGCTATGCGCCTTGAGCACCTGTCCGCGCGCCGACCCGCACCCGGGCTGCCCGCCCGCCCGGCACGATGGCTCTGCACCGCCATCGAGACCGGCTGACGCTGGCTGGCTCAGGTCCGCAGGTGAAGTGCTGGCACCCTTGACGCATGCCACCCCGGGCGACGGTCGCGGTGGGCGCGGCGGCCGGGCGGCGCGGTGAGGGCGAGTTGGCGCGTTAGGCGTCCGGGCGGTTCCGGGGGTCACCGTGGCAGCGCTTGTATTTCCGGCCCGAACCGCACGGGCACGGGTCGTTGCGGCCGACGTGGGCGAAGTCGTCGTTCCCGGCCGGGCCCGTGCTGGTCTCCACGTGCGTCCCGCCGTCAACGGACGGAGCCGAGTACTGCAGACGCTGCGGCCGGCGCGGGGCGAACCCGGCCGGGATCGGCGCATTCTGGCCGCCCGGCGCGTTCTGGCCGCCAGCCGGGCCACCAGGCTCTGACCGCCGCGGCCTGGCCGCCGGGGCGCCGGGCGTGGGCGCCGCTGCCGGACCGGCCGTCTCGCCGGGGTGTCTGCGCCTGGCCGCCACTGACGCGGCCATCCCGCTTGGACGCCGCGGTCCCGCCTTGAGCTCCCCGACCGTCGCCAGCGCGGGCCGGGGCGGCGCCGCGGGCGTGCGCCCCGGCTGGGCGGCCCTGCGGGGGGACCCCGGGCCGGGCGGCCGGACCGGCCGGGCCGGAGCCGCCACCGGAAACGCCGGAGCCGCCAGAAACGCCGGGGCCAGAAACGGCACCACCGGGAGCGGCACCGGGAGGAGCGGCACCGGGAGGAGCGGCACCGCCGGGCGGCACGGAGCCGGCCGCGCCCCCCTCCTCGACGATCGGGTTCTCCTGGATCTGGACCTCGAGGTTGAACAGGTGCCCGACGGACTCTTCCTTGATCCCGTCCATCATGGCGCTGAACATGTCGTAGCCCTCGCGCTGATACTCGATCAGCGGGTCGCGCTGGCCGTAGCCACGCAGGCCGATACCCTCGCGGAGGTAGTCCATCTCGTACAGGTGCTCACGCCACTTGCGGTCGAGCACGGACAGCACCACCCGGCGTTCGACCTCACGCATGACTTCCGAACCGAACTCCTGCTCACGCCGCTCGTACGCGGCCTGCGCGTCGGCGATTATCGCCTCGGTGATGAACTCGCCGGTAAGGCCGGCCCGGTCACCGCCTGCCTCCTCGATAACCTCGTCGATCGTGATGCTGACCGGGTACAGCTGGCGGAAGGCCCGCCAGAGCTTGTCCAGGTCCCACTCCTCCGGATAGCCGTCGCTGGTCTCGCCGGCGACGTATCCGGCGGTCACCTCGTCGACCATCTCGCGGATCTGCTCGTGCAGGTCGGCGCCCTCGAGCACCTTACGGCGCTCGCCGTAGATGACCTTGCGCTGCCGGTTCAGCACGTCGTCGTACTTGAGCACGTCCTTGCGGATCTCGAAGTTCTGCTGCTCGACCTGGGTCTGCGCCGACCTGATGGCGCGGGTCACGACCTTGGACTCGACCGGAACGTCCGGCGGGATGCTCAGCCGCTCCATGATCGCGCCGACCCGTTCGGAGTTGAACATCCGCATCAGGTCGTCCTCGAGCGACAGGTAGAACCGGCTCTCGCCCGGGTCGCCCTGGCGGCCGGACCGGCCGCGCAGCTGGTTGTCGATGCGGCGCGACTCGTGCCGCTCGGTGCCGAGCACGTACAGGCCGCCCGCCCCCACGACCTCCTCGTGCTCTTCGGCCACCGCGCGCTGGGCCTTCGCCACCGCTTCCGGCCAGGCAGCCTCGTAGTCTTCCGGCGTCTCGACCGGGGACAGGCCGCGCTGGTGCAGCTCCAGATCGGCGATGAACTCGGGGTTGCCGCCGAGCATGATGTCGGTGCCGCGGCCGGCCATGTTGGTGGCCACGGTGACCGCGCCGCGCCGCCCGGCCTGGGCGACGATCGTCGCCTCCCGCTCGTGATACTTGGCGTTCAGTACCTCGTGCGGGACGCCGTGCCGCTTGAGCATCCGGGACAGGATCTCGGACTTCTCCACGCTCGTGGTGCCGACCAGAACCGGCTGCCCGGCCTGGTGCCGCTCGGCGATGTCCTCGACGCACGCCTCGAACTTGGCCTGTGCCGTCTGGTAGATGACGTCGGCCTGGTCGTCGCGGATCATCGGCCTGTTGGTCGGGATCGGGACCACGCCGAGCTTGTAGATCTGATGGAACTCGTTGGCCTCGGTGGTGGCCGTGCCGGTCATGCCGGCCAGCTTGTCGTACAGCCGGAAGTAGTTCTGCAGGGTGATGGTGGCGAGGGTCTGGTTCTCGTCCTTGATCGCCACCCCCTCCTTGGCCTCGATGGCCTGGTGCATGCCCTCGTTGTAGCGCCTGCCGTGCAGGATGCGGCCGGTGAACTCGTCCACGATCAGGATCTCGCCGTTCATCACGACGTAGTCCTTGTCCTTCTTGTACAGCTCCTTGGCCTTGATGGAGTTGTTCAGGAACGAGACCAGCGGCGTGTTGACCGGGTCGTAGAGGTTGTCGATGCCGAGCCAGTCCTCGACCTTCTCGACACCGGACTCCAGGATGCCGACGGTCTTCTTCTTCTCGTCGACCTCGTAGTCGCCCTCGCCGTCCTCGCCGCGGCGCAGCCGGGGGGCGATCTTGGCGAACTCGGTGTACCAGCGCGGGCTCTGCTCGGCCGGGCCGCTGATGATCAGCGGCGTCCGCGCCTCGTCGATCAGGATCGAGTCCACCTCGTCGACGATCGCGTAGTTGTGGCCGCGCTGCACGCAATCCTCGAGCTGCCAGGCCATGTTGTCACGCAGGTAGTCGAAGCCGAACTCGTTGTTGGTGCCGTAGGTGATGTCGGCGGCGTACTGCTTGCGGCGCACGGCCGGATCCATGTCCCCGAGGATCACCCCCACCTCGAGGCCGAGGAACCGGTGCACCCGCCCCATCCACTCGGCGTCGCGCTTAGCCAGGTAGTCGTTGACCGTGACAACGTGCACGCCCTTCCCGGCGAGCGCGTTGAGGTAGGCGGGGAACACGCCGGTGAGCGTCTTGCCCTCACCGGTCTTCATCTCCGCGATGTTGCCCAGGTGCAGCGCCGCGCTGCCCATCAGCTGCACGTCGAAGGCGCGCTGGCCGAGGGTGCGCTTGGCGGCCTCGCGGACCGCGGCGAAGGATTCGGGCAGCAGGTCGTCGAGCGTTTCCCCGTCGTCGTAGCGCTGCCGGAACTCATCGGTCATGGCCCGCAGTTCGGCGTCGCTCATCGCGACGAAGTTGTCCTCAATGGAGTTGATCTGCTCGCTGATCCGCTTCAGCTTGCGCAGGATCCTGCCTTCGCCGGCGCGAAGGACGCTATCGATGATCGGTGGCACTTCTCGTCGCGCTCCTCGCGGATCGTCTGACCTCTGACCTCAATTAATGACCGGTGGCCGTAAGCGGTTCCCGTTCACCGCCCCAACATGTCATCGTAGGCGAGATGAGACACCAAACCGAGTCGCGCGGGAACGCACAGAGTCAGCGGCGGGACTCTTAGGGGCCGGCTGGTGATCAGTCTCGCACTTCCCGGAGAATAATAGGAGCGTTCACGAGGAGAGGAGCCAGGAGTGACCGAGCACCCGGCATCAGGCACGATGGCGGAGGGGGGATATACGGGGGAGCACGGTATCGACGCGGAGATCGGCGTGCAGCTCGCCCCGGCGCATGCGCCCGAGGCGCATCACGGCCGGCCAGCCTCCTGGATCGCGGTCACGATCATCATCATCGGCTTCATCGTCGGCGGGATCGCGATGGTCCCGCACCCGAGGTGGTGGCTGTTCTGGACCGGCGCCGGAATCGTGGTCATCGGCGCCTCTACGCCACCGCGATCAATATCTTCAACGACTGGTACTAAAGGCTTTATCCCGAACGGGCCAGGTATCTCCTCTCGCTCACTCATCCTCGCCAGTCTGGCTAGGTCGTGCAACGCGGTCTCTCGCGACTGCCCGCGGCTCCGGCCCGGGAAATGTCATAGCCGCCGGTTACGCTGTGACTCATGGATGCGCCCGCGGCTGAGGTGACGCTCACCCTCGACGAGGTCCGCCGGATGACGCTGCGCGCGCAGGGGTTCCTGGGCGCGACGCCGTGGCACCGGTCCCCGGGCGGGGTTGCCGCCATGCTCCGCCGGGTCGGCGCGGTGCAACTGGACACGATCAGCGTGCTGGCGCGGTCGCACGAGCTGGTCGCCTATGCCCGGCTCGGGCCAGTGTCCCGGCAGCAGATCCAGCAGGCCTACTGGCACGCCAGCAAGCCCGCCGCCTTCGAGTACTGGGCGCACGCGGCCTGCCTGCTGCCGATCGAGCAGTGGCCGTATTTCGCCTTCCGCCGCCGCGCGCTGCGGGCCAGGGGCGTCCGCTGGCACCAGGTCCACCAGGAGACCTGCGACAAGGTGCTGGCCCGGCTGCGCGCCGAGGGGCCGCTGACCGCGACCCAGCTAGGCGGGGCCAAGGCGGGCGGCCCGTGGTGGGACTGGTCGGACGTCAAGGTCGCGGTGGAATGGCTGCTCGACACGGGCGACGTCATCTGCGTGCGGCGGACCGGGTGGCGGCGGGTCTACGACCTGCCCGACCGGGTGCTGCCGGACGAGCTCCTCGGCGCCGAACCATCCGACCCCGAGTGCCTCGCCTACCTGGCCGGCGTCACCGCCCGGGCGCTCGGCGTGGTCACCCAGGCGGACCTGGTCGAATACCACCGGCTCAACTACCTGACCAGCGAGAAATCCCAGCACACGCGGCTGGTGGCCGACGCCGCGCTGGCGGTCGGCCTGATCCCGGTGGCGATCGCGGGTCCTCGGACCTCTCGGGATCTCCGGGCCTGGGCTGATCCGGCGGCGCTGGCCGAGGCGTCGGCCGGGCGCCGCGGGCGGAACCGCGTCACGCTGCTCTCGCCGTTCGACTCGCTGATCTGGGACCGCAAGCGGACCCGGCAGATGTTCGGCTTCGAGCACAGCCTCGAGGCGTACGTGCCCAAGCACAAGCGCGTACACGGCTACTTCACCATGCCGCTGCTCGCGGGCGGGCGGCTGGCGGGCCGGGTCGACCCGGCCCGGGAGGGCAAGACCCTCGTCGCACGCAAGGTATCGCTGGAACGCGCCGCCGCAGCCGAACCGATGGCGGAGGCCCTCCGCGAAGCCGCCACCTGGGTCGACTGCGACGACATCCGCCTGGAGCAGGTCGAGCCCGCCATCCACGCTGCCGCGCCTGGCCGCCGCCCTCGCCCAAGCAAGCTGAAGATCTCTCCCCCGCGAGCCAAAGGGGCCGCGGCGGCGCCCCCGCGAGCCAAAGGGGCCGCGGCGGCGACTGGACTGAGGAGCGACGAAGGAGCGACGAGGGAAGGCGCCGCCCAAGCGGCCCCGGAGGCGAGCGGGAAAACAGAGCGAGCGGGAAAACAGAGCGAGCGGGAAAACAGAGCGAGCGGGAAAACAGAGCGAGCGGGAAAACAGAGCGAGCGGGGGGAACTACGAGAACTCGATCAGCTTCTGCCGGACGGCGATCATCACAGCCTCCATCCGGGAGTGGATCTGCAGCTTCTCCAGGATGTTCCTGACGTGGTTCTTCACGGTGTTCTCCGAGATGAACAGCTCCTTGGCGATGTCGCGGTTGTTCATGCCGCGCGCGACCAGCTTGAGCACCTCCATCTCGCGGTCGGTGAGCTTGGGCGGGGCGACGTGCTGCGCCCGCTCTTCCTCCGAGTCGCGCTTGGCCAGCGTCGCGAACTCGCTGAGCAGCTTGCCCGCCATCGAGGGGTTGATCAGCGACTGGCCGCCGTGCACCGCCCGGACCGCCTCGGCCACCTCGTCCAGCGGGATGTCCTTCAGCAGGTAGCCGCTGGCGCCCGCCCGGATCGCCTCGAACAGGTCCTCTTCCTCGTCGCTGATGGTCAGCATCACGATCTTCGCGCTCGGCGCGACATCCTTGGTCGCCCGGCACGCCTCGATTCCGCTGCTCTTGGGCATCCGGATGTCCATGAGCACGACATCGGGCAGCGATTCGCCGGCCACGGTCACCGCCTCGGTCCCGTCGCTCGCCTGCCCGACCAGGTCGATGTCGTCCTCCTCGGCGAGGACCATCTCCAGGCCGCGCCGGAACAAGGCATGATCATCTGCGATCAGCACCCGGATGGGATCCGGGCGCTTCCCACCTACCTCTCCCTCCTCCTTCACTGACCGCCGAGCAGCAGTCATCGACCTGTCGCTCATGGCGCTCACTTGGTTGCCTCCCTCAGGGAACACTGCCCGCATTCGCCGCACCGGCCGCCAGGCTGACCTTGATCGGCACGAACGTCATGTGATCTGACTCTTGCCGACCTGGAGCCATGATGCAAGCCGGGCACCTTCCCATCAAACCGGGCCCGGCTTGCATCGCGGAATTGCGTCAGGGAAATCCGGCCCTGGACGGCTGGGATTTACTCCTCGACCAGGCGAATTACCCCGTAGTCGTAGCCACGACGGCGGTAGACGACGCTAAAGCGGTCGCACTCGCGGTCATGGAATAGGTAGAAGTCGTGACCGACAAGTTCCATCTCGAGCAGGGCCTGATCGATGGTCATCGGGCTGGCCGCGTGCATCTTCTCGCGCACGATCAGCGGGCCGTCGCCCTCCATCTGGATCGGGATCAGGCCGCTGTCGGGTTCGGCCCGGTGCCTGCCGTTGACGGCGGGGGTGACCGGGACCGGCGCGGTGGGCGGCGCAAGCGGCTCGGTGGCCATCCCCGACTCCACCACGGTCAGCACGCCCGGCGAGCGTACCGAAACCGTGTCCTTGACCTTGCGCCGGTCGGCGACCCGGCGGAGGCGGGACTCGAGCTTGGCGAAGGCGAGGTCGAGCGCGGCGTACCTGTCGTCCGCGGCCGCCTCGGCCCTGATCGCGGGACCACGTGACCTAACGGTCAGCTCGACGCGTTCACGGCGATCTGACTGCCTCGGGTTACGTTCTTCGGAGACCTCCACGTCGATCCGCACCGCCTTCTGGTCAAGCTTCTCGAGCTTGGCTAGCTTGGCGGCGGCGTGCTGACGGAAACGTTCCGGGACGGTGATGTGGCGTCCTCTGATGATGACTTCCATCTCGATCCCCCTTCCAGTCCGATGTCGCTCAATCCGTTGGAGCGTGACCCGATTTGAGCAGTACCTGCGTGAGGTAGGCGGCACTCGCCCGGCCGACCTGGTCTTCGACCCCACATTCGCCTGCTGAGGGGTTCGCGGCCTGTTGCCACTACTGCCCTTCTCTCTACCCCGGGAGACTCGGTATCTCCCGTCGAGGCAGGACTTACTTCTAAGCCGCACCGTGATCAGTCGACGAGAAGTCGCCTTACGTGGGCCGTTTCGCCTGCGGCTGGCATCGGCTTGCCCGGCGTGGCGCCCCAGTGGGGCGCCACGCCCGGCGCAACCACGGGCCCGGGCGAGTGCCATGTCTGAACGCTAGCTCGCCAGAGCGTGAATGTCAGGTGGGACTTGTAGGCGATCGATCACAAATAGCTACATAACGACTCCGTAACGTTGACGTAGCCGCGTGTAGGCCGCACGCCGGCCGCCGCGCACAGGCCGCACGCCGGATCACCAGGCTGCCCGGACCGGCCGACGGGAGTTACGACTGCGCCGCGCTGGGGATGGCGGGAACCGGGAAAGCCGGGTTCTGGCCGTCGCTGCCCAGCAGCTGCCAGGGTCCCTCGAGACTCGCCGAGACCTCCATCCGGCCCGTCGACAGCCCGACCACCAGGGCGTTCTTGGCGCTATTGGCGGTAATGGATACCGCGTACGGCAGGACCCCGGACGAATTGGTGGCCGGCTGCCCATCCACCGGCACGTCCCACAGTATGGCCCTGGCGCTCGGGCCATTGAGCACAAGCAGGTTGTCGGCGTCGTACCAGGTCAGCGCCATCGGATTGATAATATTGGGCCCGAGCCGCACCGGCGGTCCGATGGACACCGACTGTCCGATGGACGTGCGGGCCGAGGGATTGCTCAGCTGGCCGGAGGGTTGTCCGGTGTCGGCGATGGCCGCGAGCTCGACCTCGGGGCCCGAACCGGTCTGCACGACGGCCGCCACCCGGACGCCGTTGGGAGCGATGCCCAGGCCGATGATCTTCCCGTCGAAGGCGTTCGGGATGTCAGTGTGGTTACTGCTGTTGCTGGTGGGCACCACTATCGTGGTGCTGCTGCCGTGGGCCACCCAGAGGTAGTCACGGCCATCCCAGCTGATCGCGGTGACGTCCGACGTGGTCAGAGAGCTGAACGGCTTCGCGCCGCCCGACGCCCATACCTCGACGGTCTTTCCGCCGGGCAAGACGCCGGCCATGTACTTGCCGTCGGGCGACACCGCCACCATGGACAACGGGGGCAGGCCACGCGGCTGTGGCGGCGGCATGGCCGGGGACCCGGCTATCACGGGTGTCACGCAGCGCTGGCCGATCCGGGCCGCACTCCTCCGGTTGAAGACCGGGACGACCGGGCCGATAAAGCCCGTCATCACCTGGGATTCGGACGCGCACCGTGACCAGGCCTGCCCGTTGCTCACGTAATAGAAGGCCGCCGACGTCGCGGCCGGATACGGGTTGTAGCAGCCATACATGAACTGTTTCTGCGTCGGGCTCTGGCTCTGGCCGCGCGTCCCGGCGCAGGGGGAAACGGATGGCGTCCACGCCTTGCCGTTGATCTCGAGCTGGACCGCCTGGATGTTCAGCGAGCTCTGCTGCCCGGTCAGGGTCCATACCAGCTGCGCCGAGATCTGCTCGCGCACGGTAGGAGTGGCGCTCGCCACCGCCCCGCCGAGATTCACCGTCGCGGTGGTCCCGTCGATCGCCACGGGGGATAGCAGCCTGGTCCCGCTGGGAAACTCAGTCACGGCGGGAGGCGAGGTCCCGTTCCGCAGCCATTGCGGCTGCGGGTTATTGAGTAGCGCCCCGACCAGGTTGGTCACCAGCGTCGTCGGCGGCGTGGCGGAGGGCACGAACACCGCGTCAGGCACGAGCACCTGGCCGGCCGGGTCGAAGAAGTACAGGTCCTGCGGCTTGTAGACCTGGGAGAAATCAGGCTCGGTCAGCATCCGGAATTTCGGCGGATTGGTGATCCGCCACTGGCCGTTCACCTTGACCAGCTTGAATATCTGGTCCTCCGGCAGCGCCCCGCCGTGGCTCTGCTGAGGCCCGACGTACTGGCCGGTCCCGTTGAACGAGGCCCGGACCGTACCGGTAACGTCCACGATGGCCTGGCTGCCCCTGGTGCTCATCTCGGCGCGATGGGGCACGTCGACCTGATCGACCACCTCGACCGACCAGCCCGGGTCCCAGGTCTTGACGGCCGAGTTGACCAGGTACTGCCAGGCGACCTCCTTATAGACCGGGTAGTTGGCGCTGGCGTTCAGGAAGCCCGTCACGATCTCGGTCGGTTTCCAGTTGGCCTGAGGGCCCGCCGGGATCGCCCCGATGAAGTTCGAGTCGGGCGTCGTATCCTGCGGGGTGGCGCTGAACGTCCCCGGTGAGCCGCTGTTGGGCATGCCCACGCAGCCCGCCACGGACACGGCTACGGCGACCGCCAGGCCCGCCCGGCGCGCGCGGGCCAGCCACCGCCGCCCAGGACCCGGGCGCACTGTTGCCTCGTGGGCGCTAGCCATGCGAGATCACCTGGGTGATCTCGCCCGCTGGATAGGTCCCAGTCAGGCTGGCAGCGATCTCTGCCTCGTCCGGCCCAAGCGGCAACGGCGAGCCTGCGAGTGGCTGCCCGGCCACCCGAGGCAGGGTCAGCCGGAACACCGAGCCCCTGCCGCGCTCGCCCCAGGCCTGCAGCCAGCCGCCGTGCAGCCGCGCGTCCTCCAGCGAGATAGCCAGGCCCAGGCCGGTACCGCCGGTCGTTCGGGCCCGGGCCGGGTCGGCCCGCCAGAACCGGTCGAAGACCTGGTGTTCCTCGCCTGGCCGCAGCCCCACGCCGTAGTCCCGGACCGAGACGGCGACCGCGTCGCTGTCGATGGCGGTGGTGACCACCACATCCTTGCCCTCGCCGTGCTCGACCGCGTTCACCAGGATATTGCGTAGAATGCGCTCCACCCGGCGGCGGTCTGCCTCGGCGAAGCACCCGGTCGCCGGCAGCCGGAACTCGATCCGGCTGCCCCGGCGCTCGGCTAGCTGCTGCGCGTCGTCGGCCGAACGCCGCACCAGGTCGCACACGTCCACGAGTTCGGCCTCCAGGGTGGCCGCACCCGCGTCGAACCTGCTGATCTCGAGCAGGTCGACGAGCAGCGACTCGAACCGCTCCAGCTGGCTCTGCAGCAGCTCCGCGGACCGGGCGCCGGCCGGGTCGAGCTCCTCGCGGGACTCGAAAAGCAGGTCGGCGGCCATCTTGATGGTCGAAAGCGGCGTCCGGAGCTCGTGCGACACGTCGGAAACGAACTGCCGCTGCACGTGGGAGAGTCCCTCGAGCTCGCGGAGCTTGCCCTGCAGGCTGGCCGCCATCTCGTTGAAGGACGTGGCCAGGGCCGCGAGGTCGTCCACGCCGAGCACCTCCATGCGCTCCTCCAGGTGCCCGGCCGACAGGCGCTGGGCCGCCTGGGCGGCGTGCCGGACGGGCAGCACCACCCACCGGGTGACCAGCGACGCGATCGCTGCCAGCAGCACGACAACCGCCAGGCCGACGCCGACCAGGATGCGCTGCACCAGCAGCAGGGTCGCCTGCTGCTGGGTGAAGGGGAATACGTAATACAGCTGGTAATACCCGCCGATCGGCACGCCGACAGCGAGGGCGGGCACCGAGGTACCCTGCCCCGGGTTATAGACCAGCGTGGTCGGCTCGTAGCTCAGCGGCACGGTGTTCTGGTTGTCGAAGCGATCGCTCTGCTGGTTATCGGTCACCCGGTTGATCAGCGTCGCCGGGATGGTCGCGCCGATGTTGACGTCGGTGTGACCGACCCAGTGCACGGTGGCGGGGACGATGTTGGTCAGCTGGATGAAGACCAGGTAATTGCCGGTGCTCCCGCTAGCCTGCTGCAGCGCCCGGGCGGTGGTCGTCGCCACGCTGACCGCTTCGCTTGGCCGCTGCGGATGGTCCAGCACGTTCACGGTACCCTGCCCGAGAGCGCTCGTCCGGCCGATCTTGACCTGGGATTCCGCGGCGCTCTCCGCACTGCTGAGCAGCCCGGCCGCGACCGACTCGACCAGGAAGAACCCGAGCACCGCGATGACCAGAACGGAAAGAACCAGGGTGGTCGATACCACCCGCAACTGCAGCGAACGGTGCCAGCGGAGCTTGATCTGCGCGACGGCACTGCGCTGCCACCGGCGGCCGGTCCGCAACCAGCACTTGAGCCGAGCCGGCAGCCGCCGGATGATGGCCCGGCTGAAAGCCGAGCGGCGGACGGCAGTGATCCAGTTGGGCTGCCTGGCCGTACGTACCGATACCACCTTCATGTACCTGGACTCAGCCAGGCCCCGCCTTGTAGCCGACACCGCGGACCGTCACCACGATCTCGGGATGCTCGGGATCCTTCTCGATCTTCGCGCGCAGCCGCTGCACGTGCACGTTGACCAGCCGGGTGTCCGCGGCGTGCCGGTAACCCCAGACCTGCTCCAGCAGGACCTCCCGGGTGAAGACCTGGCGCGGCTTGCGGGCCAGCGCGACCAGCAAGTCGAACTCGAGCGGGGTGAGGTTGAGCGTTTCCCCGTCGCGCTTCACCGTGTGGCCGGCCACGTCGATGACGATGTCGCCGATCTGGAGCATTTCAGGCGCGGGCTCATCGGTCCGGCGCAGCCGGGCCCGGACCCGAGCGACTAGCTCCTTGGACTTGAACGGCTTCATGATGTAGTCGTCGGCACCGGATTCGAGGCCGAGGACCACATCGACGGTGTTGGTCTTCGCCGTCAGCATCACGATCGGCACGCCGGACTCGGCGCGGATCTGACGGCACACGTCGATCCCGTCGGAGCCCGGCAGCATCAGGTCAAGAAGGACCAGGTCGGGCCGGGATTCCCGGAAAACCTCGACCGCCTTGTCGCCGTCGGAGACGAAAGTCGGCTCGAACCCCTCACCGCGTAGCACGATCCCGAGCATCTCAGCGAGGGCGGCGTCGTCATCGACGACAAGAACACGACCTTTCATGGGCCCCATCGTTCCATGTGATTGACTGTGCGTGGACGCAGGCTACCCCCATTTACCAGCTGCTGACACCGGTTCACGGATAGCTTTTCCGGCAACCGGGTAAATCAAACTCAAATCGTCCGCAGGCGACAGTGCCGGCGGGCGCCGCGCCGCGCGACGCGGCCGGCTTCGCCGCCGCCGTCGCCCGCCAGGGCCGTGCGCCATGATCGCGCGCAGTGCAGCCGGGGCGTGACACGACGCTCGTTCGGGCCCATGGGCCCATGGTCGTGATCCCTGTTTTTGTCAGTGGCCGCGGCTAGAGTTCTGCGCATGGCGGAGCCGTTGCGCAACATCATCGACGCGGGCTGGGCCGAGGCACTCGAGCCGGTCGCGGACCGGATCGGCGCGATGGGCGAATTCCTGCGGGCCGAGATCGCCGCCGGGCGCCGGTACCTGCCCGCCGGGGAGAACGTGCTGCGGGCGTTCAAGCAGCCGTTCGCCGACGTGCGCGTGCTCATCGTCGGCCAGGACCCGTACCCCACGCCCGGGAATCCGGTCGGCCTGAGCTTCTCGGTCGCGCCCGAGGTGCGGCGGCTGCCGCCGAGCCTGGTCAACATCTTCACCGAGTACTCCGCGGACCTCGGCTACCCGACGCCGGTGAACGGGGACCTGACCCCGTGGAGCGAGCGCGGCGTGCTGCTGCTGAACCGGGTGCTCACCGTCCAGCCGGGCAAGCCGGGCTCGCACCGGGGCAAGGGCTGGGAGCAGGTGACCGAGCAGGCTATCCGGGCACTGGCCGCCCGGCCGGGAGTACCCCTGGTGGCGATCTTGTGGGGCCGCGACGCGCGGACGCTGGTGCCGCTGCTCGCCCAGGCCGGCCACACGAGCATCCCGTGCATCGAATCGGCGCACCCGAGTCCATATTCGGCCACCAGCGGATTTTTTGGTTCACATCCGTTCAGCCGAGCTAATCGGCTCCTCGAGCAGCACGGCGCCGAGCCGGTCGACTGGAAGCTGCCGTAGCCGCGGAGACCTGAAAGGATATAGAAAGGCAGCTCGGTAACACCTGGTGATAGGCTGGTTTGGCTGCTTTCGGGGGCAGTTCTACCGGTCTTCCATGGCCACAGCTCGACTAAAAGCAGGGGAATATCGCGTCGACGGGCGGGTAGCGGCACTGTGGAACGCACACAGCTAGAGAAGGAACGCACGCAGATAGACGACCAGCATTCAGCGCTCATCCACCAGCACTGGCTGAGCAGAAACCGGCTCATCGCCGCGAACGGGGCATTCGCCGTCTACGCCACCGCGCTGGCCATCGAAACCGGCCATGCGGACCGCACCTGGGCGATCTGGGCGGCAGTCGGCTACGGGCTGACCACGCTCATCATCTGGCTCACCCGGCACAAGAACGTGCCGGTCATCTGGCCGATGCTCGTGGCCCTGGGCGGGGCGCTGGCCGCGCCCGTGACCTGGCTCGTGACCCGGGTCGCGCCGACACCCGAGGTGCAGGTCATCTCGCGGTCGGCAGTGCTGCTGCTGCAGCATGGCACCCCGTACCTGCCGCAGGGACAGCTGGACAGCTGGCTGTCCTACAACCCGTACCTGCCGGTCATGGCGGTGTTCGGCCTGCCGAGGGCGCTGGGGGCGTCCGGCCTGTTCGCCGACCCCCGGCTGTGGCTGACCGCCGTGTCCATCGCGCTGATCTGGGCGGCGTTCACGGTCGCGGCGCCGCACCGGCACTGCGACTCGTGCCGCCACAACACCCTCCTGTCCGCCGTCTTCTTCGCCGCATCCCCGGTAATCGCGTTCCCGCTGGCGGTCGGCATCACCGACCCGCCGGTCATCGCGCTGATGTTCCTCACGCTGGCGCTGATCGCCCGCCCGTCGGGGTTGCTCCGCGCGGCCATGGCCCTCGGGGTCGCGTGCGCGATGAAGGCGACCGCCTGGCCCGCGGTCCCGGTGTTCGCCGCGGCGCTGGCCGCCCGGGACGGCGCCCGGGCCGCCTGGCGCTTCATCGGGGTCACGATCGGCGTGGCCGGCCTGCTGGCCGTCGCGCTGGCTCCCGCGGCGCTGGTCGACCCGTACGCGTTCCTGCAGAACACCGTGCTGTTCCCGCTCGGCCTGAGCAGCCACAAGACGCCGGCGGCCAGCCCGCTGCCGGGGCACCTGCTGGCCATGACCGGGATGGCCGGCCACTGGGCCGCGGTCGCCCTGCTGATCGCGGCCGGGCTCGGCTTCGCGACCTCGCTCATCCTCCGCCCGCCGGTCGACGCGCGCGCCGCGGCCTGGCGGCTCGCGCTCGGGCTCGCGGTGATGTTCACGCTGGCGCCCGCCACCCGGTGGGGGTATTTCGTCTACCCGATCGGGCTGGTCGGATGGATGGTCCTGACCCGGCCGCCGGACCGCGCGGCCGTCACCGTCCCGGCGCAGGCCGGGGAGCCGAGCCTTACGGTTCCCGCGAGTTAACGAGCCGATGCGCCAGGACTCCTGGTAGGACAGCTGCGCCGGGGTGAGCGTGTCGATCGACGTGCCGGTGGTCGCGAGCACCAGGCTGGCGGCTTCGGCGTCGATGACGGCGGGCACCTCGTGCACCCCGGCCGGGAGCTTGGCGCCCGTGTTTCCCAGCACAGTCTGATTTCCCAGCACAGTCTGATTTCCTCGCACAGTCTGAGCCAGCCAGGCCAGGGCGAGCGCCTCGATGCCGAACGCCAGGTCCATCACCTCGGGCGGATGCCCCTCGGCCGCGACCAGGTTCACCACCCGCCCCTCGGCCAGCAGCAGCAGGGTCCGGCCGTCGGCCAGCTCGTAGGCGTCGACGTGCGGCCGCACGTCCGGGTGCACGGCCACGGCCAGCCCGGCCAGCGCCCGCACGTCGATCTCCACGTCGAAGTGCCCGGCATTGGCCAGGATCGCGCCGTCGCGCATGACGGCGAGGTGGTCCGCGTCGATGACGTCGACCGATCCCGTCGCGGTGATGAACACCTCGCCGAGCGGCGCGGCCTGGGCCATCGGCAGCACGCGGAAGCCGCGCAGCGACGCGTCCAGCGCCCGGACCGGATCGATCTCGGTCACGATCACGTGGGCGCCGAAGCCGCGGGCGCGTTCGGCCACCCCGCGGCCGCTGGCCCCGAACCCGGCCACGACCACGGTCTTGCCCGCCAGCAGGGTGTTGGTGGCGCGCAGGATGCCGTCGATCGCGGACTGCCCGGTCCCGCAGGTGTTGTCCACCATCCGCTTGGTCGCGGTGTCGTTGGCCGCGATCACCGGGAAGGCGAGCGCACCCTCGGCGGCCATCCGGCGCAGCCTGATCACGCCCGTAGTGGTGGACTCGCAGCCACCCAGGACGTTCGGCAGCAACGCGGCGGCCCGCGTGTGCAGCGTGTTGACCAGGTCGCCGCCGTCATCGATGACCAGGTGCGGGCCTTCGGGGGCCTCGGCCAGGGCCAGCTCGATGTGCCGGTAGTAGCCACGCCGGTCCACCCCGGCCCGGGCGAAGACCGCGATCCCGTACCGATGAGCGAGCGCCGCCGCGATGTCGTCCTGGGTGGACAGCGGGTTGGACGCGGCCAGCGAGACAGCCGCGCCGCCCGCCCGCAGCAACCGGACCATTATCGCGGTCTCGGCCGTGATGTGCAGGCAGGCGGCGATGCTCAGGGCGTCGAAGGGCCGGTCCTTGGCGAACCGCTCCATCAGGGCGGCGAGCAGGGGCATGGCCCGTTCGGCGTAACGGATGCGGGCATCACCCTCGGCGGCGAGTCCCGCGTCAGCGATGTCAGTAACGGTACTGCTCCGGCTTGTACGGGCCGTCGACGGCCACGCCGATGTAGTCCGCCTGCTCCTTGGTCAGCTGGCTGAGCCTGACGCCGAGCGCGTCCAGGTGCAGCCGGGCCACCTTCTCGTCCAGGTGCTTGGGCAGCGTGTGCACGCCGAGCTTGTACTCGTCGGTTTTCGTGAACAGCTCGACCTGGGCGATCACCTGGTTGGTGAAGCTGTTGGACATGACGAAGCTGGGGTGACCGGTGGCGTTGCCCAGGTTCAGCAGGCGGCCCTCGGACAGCACGATGATGCCGTGCCCGTCGGAGAAGGTCCACTCGTCCACCTGCGGCTTGATGTTGAGGTGGCGGATGCCCGGCCACTTCGCCAGCCCGGCCATGTCGATCTCGTTGTCGAAGTGGCCGATGTTGCCCACGATCGCCTGGTGCTTCATCCGGCTCATGTGCTCGGCGGTGATCACGTCGCGGTTGCCGGTGGCGGTGACGAAGATGTCCGCCGTCTCGACTACGTCCTCCAGCGTCGCCACCTGGTAGCCGTCCATCGCCGCCTGCAGCGCGCAGATCGGGTCGATCTCGGTGACGATCACCCGGGCGCCCTGGCCGCGGAGGCTTTCCGAGCACCCCTTGCCGACGTCGCCGTAACCGCACACGACCGCGACCTTGCCGCCGATCAGCACGTCGGTGCCGCGCTTGATGCCGTCGATGAGCGAGTGACGGCAGCCGTACTTGTTGTCGAACTTGGACTTGGTGACCGAGTCGTTGACGTTGATGGCCGGGAACAGCAGCGTGCCGGCCCGGGCCATCTCGTACAGCCGGTGCACGCCGGTGGTGGTCTCCTCGGTCACGCCCTTGATGCTGTGCGCGGCCTTCGTCCACTTGCCCGGGTGGTCGGCGAGCGAGTTGCGCAGCACGTCGAGGATGATCACCCACTCCTCGGGGTCATCTTCTGCCGGAGAGGGAACGCCGCCGGCTTGCTCGTACTCGGCACCCTTGTGCACGAGCATGGTGGCGTCCCCGCCGTCGTCCAGGATCATGTTCGGGCCATCGCCGCCGGGCCAGGTCAGCGCCAGTTCGGTGCAGTGCCAGTACTCCTCGAGCGTCTCGCCCTTCCAGGCGAAGACCGGGATGCCCTTCGGCTCGTCGGGGGTGCCGTCCGGGCCGACCGCGACCGCGGCGGCCGCGTGGTCCTGGGTAGAGAAGATGTTGCAGCTGGCCCAGCGGACCTGCGCGCCGAGCGCCGCCAGCGTCTCGATCAGCACCGCCGTCTGCACCGTCATGTGCAGCGAGCCGGTGATCCTGGCGCCGCGCAGCGGCTGGCTGGGCGCGTACTCGGCGCGCACCGCCATCAGCCCGGGCATCTCGTGCTCGGCCAGCTGGATCTCCTTGCGCCCGAAGGCGGCGAGTGAAAGGTCGGCAACCTGGTACGGAAGCTGATCCACGGACATACGTTCTCCCTACATTCCTTTTCGGCCGAACGGGCTGGGTGGCTCGCACCCGTTCACACGCTACGGGACGGCGGGTGGTCGCCGCACTTTTTAGGGGGCATTCTTGACGCTAAATTGTTAGAATCGGGCCATGCGCATCTCGGAGGCCGCCCGGCGGCTCGGCACGTCGGCTCGCATGCTCCGCTACCGCGAGGATCTCGGCCTCCTGCCCCAGGTCCGCGACCAGTTGCCTGGGCCGTCCTGGTCGCCCAGGCCGCATGGGCCGTCGCACCGGCAGTTCAGCGAGGCGGACCTGGAGGCGGTCGCCGCCGCGCTCGAACTCGAGCACCGGTACGACATCAGCCCCGCGTCGCTGGCGTTCGGCCTGCGGGTGCTGGCCGAGCCGCCGGTCCGGGCGGCCGTCGCGGACCTCGGCCGCCGCCTCGGCCGCATCCCCGCCACCCCGGGCCGCGCCCTGGACTTCGAAAAGGAACGCGCCCTCCGCCTGCTGTCCCGCGGCTGAACCGTCCGTCTGCCCGCAGACCAATCGGCTCGTTGACCTCACCAGAAACGTCCGCCTCAAACGGCACGGCTACGTGGGTGCTAGTCCCGGATTTACCGGGAGGATTTTGGCTACCGGGAGGATTTGGTACCCCAGGGCTGCCCGGATCCTCCCGGTAAGCTATTTCTTCCAAGATCTTTGTGGCGGAAGTGGCTGGCGCGGTGGGAGAGGTTCCGGCTTCATGGGTGCGGCCTTCGTATCCTGAGCGCGCTTCTGATGGTGCTGGTGTGACTGCGCTGGGATAGGGCTGAGGTTCCCTGGGCTTACCGGAACGGGGTCGCCGGAGCGCAGGTGGGCGGGACCCGGTCAGGCTGGAGTCCCGGGCTCTTCCTGGGCGGTGGGGGCAGGATCGGCGGGGGCACGGGGGGCGGGGTCCGCGGGGGCGGGGTTGTCGGGGTTGTCGGGGTTGTCGGGGTTCCTGGGACCGTTGCCGCCGGGCGCGGCGGATGAGTGGCTGCGCTGGACGGCGCGGATCGAGGGGTCTGTCTGGTCGGCCTCGCGCGGGCGGTAGATGTCCGGCTCGAGGTAGATCACCTTGGCGATGGGCACGGCGGCGCGGATGCGGCGTTCGGCGGCATCGATGGCCGAGGCGACTTGCCCGGCGGTGTCGGTGTCGCGGACCGCGACCTTCGCGGCGACCAGGACCGAATCCGGGCTCATGTGCACGGTCCGCATGTGGATGACCCGGACCAGCTCCGGGCCCTCCTCGAGCGCGGTGACGATCATCCGCTGCATTTCGGGGCTGGCCGACTCGCCGATCAGCAGGCTCTTCATCTCCACGGCCAGGATGGCAGCGGCCGTCGCGAGCAGCAGGCCGATGGCCAGCGAGCCCGCGCCGTCCCAGACGCCGTTGTCGGTCAGCACGGCCAGCGCCACCCCGGCGAACGCGAACGCCAGGCCGATCAGGGCGGCCAGGTCCTCCAGCAGGACCACCGGCAGCTCCGGCGCCTTGCTCCGCCGGATGAAGGTGCCCCAGTTGCGGCCGCCGCGCACCTTGTTCGCCTCCCCGATGGCGGTGCGCAGCGAGAATCCCTCCAGCACCGCGGACAGGGCGAGCACGACGAACGCGATCAGCGGCGAGCGCACCGCCTCCGGGTTCAGGATCTTGTGCACGCCGTCGTACACGGAGAAGACCGCGCCGACGGTGAACAGCATGACCGACACCACGAACCCGTAGAAGTACCGCTCGCGGCCGAAGCCGAACGGGTGCTCATCCGACGGCGGCCGGATGGACCGGCCGCGCCCCACGAACAGCAGCACCTGGTTGCCGGTGTCCGCGACCGAGTGCACGGACTCGGCCAGCATCGAGGCGGACCCGGTGAGCAGGAAGGCCACGAACTTGATCACGGCGATGCCGAGGTTGACGGCAAAAGCCGCGACCACCGCCCTCATCTCACGCCAGAAAATCCGCACGCGCTTACTCGATCCGGGTACGGAGATCCCGGATCGCCACGGTCTGGCCGGGGTCGATCCCGGACGCGATGGCCAGGTAGACGCTCGCGTAGTCGGTCAGCTGGATGACGCCGGCCAGCCGCACCAGCGGATGCTCGCCGTCCATGGCCAGCTCGGACATTCCCACCCCGCGCTGCCCGGCGAGCTCGGTGGCCGCCGCCCGCTGCGCCCCGACCCGCGGGTCCTCATCCGGATCGGCGATCAGGATCAGCCGCAGCGGGGTGAAGCCGCTGGCCTGCTCGGTTTCCTCGTAGTCCAGGTCCCAGCCGGGGATGTCAGCCATGTCGTCCGGTTCGGCCAGCGGCGAACCCGGGTCCGGTGAGCCCGCCGCGGAGAGCCGGGACGAGCGCGGGGCGAACGGCCCGTCGAACGCGGCCACCTGGTGGTGCGCCACCTCCGGCAGCACCCCGGAGATCGCCGGGTACTTGGCGTTCTCCTGCAGCTGGCTGGCGAACCGCCGGGCCGCGACCCCGCTCAGCATCGAGGTGCCCCAGACCATCGGCAGCGCGCCGACCAGGTCCAGGGCCAGCGATTTACCCGGGTTGACGAACGACTCGCTGGCCGGGCGGCATTGGTGCGACACCTCCTCCAGCCGGGTCGCCGCCAGCTCGTAGACATCCGCGCCGATCCGGATCACCCCCAGCCGCTCGGCGATGACCAGCAGCGGGATGGCCACTGACCACAGCATCGACCGCCGCAGTGCCGGCTCGTTCTCTCCCGGGGGGGACGCCCCTGCTGGCCTTGCCGCCTGCGGCGGCGGGCCCGCGCCCCCCCGGCGCGCTGACTCCGGGGGACGCCCCCGCGCCCCCCGCGGCAGCGCTGACGGACCCCCCCGCGCCCCCCCGCGGCAGCGCTGACTCCGGGGGGAGCCCCCGCGCCCCCGCGGCAGCGTGACGGACCCCCCGCGCCCCCCCGCGGCAGGAGGGCCGGGATGACCGGGACGAACGGGGCGCGGGCCTGCTCGGCGATCCGGTGCAGCGGGGATCCCGCGGTGCCGACGGCGGCCAGCCGGCAGCCGCGCCTGGCCGCCTCGGCCGCGACGGCCAGCGTCTCCGGGGTGCTGCCCGAGCAGGACACCGCGATGACCGCGTCGGCGGCGCCCACCCAGCCCGGCAGCCGCCCGGCTTGCGAGACCACCACCTGGACCGGGCTGCTGAGCCCGGTCATGGCGTTGAGCATCTCGCCGGCCAGGCCCGAGCCGCCCATGCCCGCCACGACGATGGCGCGCGGCCTGCCGTCCGCGTCCGGGGTGAATGCCGACAGGTCGCTCTCCGCGCAC
The DNA here is from genome assembly GCA_963800415.1 of uncultured Actinomycetes bacterium. Lineage (GTDB taxonomy): Bacteria > Actinomycetota > Actinomycetes > Streptosporangiales > Streptosporangiaceae > Palsa-504. The sequence continues at coordinate 113,232 of CAWDBS010000050.1, read as the reverse complement.
GACCGCAGCGCGGTGCGCACCTGGGCCGCCGCCGAGGCCACCTGCCGCAGCATGTCCGCGGGATCCGCCGCCTCGACCACGTCGGGCGTATCGAGGCGGTCGGCGGCCAGGACAAACTCGGCGCCGCCCCAGCCGTCCAGGTCGTCGCTCACGCGCTGCTGTCCGGTCGCCTGGCCTCTTCGACCAGCAGCACCGGGATGTCGTCGCGGACCGGGTAGGCCAGGCCGCAGGTGGTGCTGGTGCACACGAGCTCGCTGGCGTCCTCGTCGACCCGCAGCGGCGCGTGGCATTCCGGGCAGGCCAGGATGTCGAGCAGCCAGCCGTCGATCTGCATGGGATTCTCCCTATTCGGAATGGGCTGAGGTCGCCCTGACCAGGCCGAGCACCTCGTCCCGCACGGCGGCCATGGTGGCTTCGGTGTCCGCCTCCACGTTCAGCCGTAGCAGTGGCTCGGTGTTGGACGGCCGCAGGTTGAACCACCAGGCGCTGGTGCTGACGGTGAGCCCGTCGAGTTCGTCGGTGCTGACCCCAGGCCGGGCGGCGAACGCCTGCCTGACGTGTTCGGTCGATTCGGCCTGGTCCGCCACCTCGGAGTTGATCTCTCCGCTGGCGACATACCTGGCGTACTGGGAGAGCAGCCCGGACAGCGGCAGTGGCTGGTCGCCCAGCGCGGCCAGCACGTGCAGCGCGGCGAGCAGCCCTGAGTCGGCGAACCAGAAGTCGCGGAAGTAGAAGTGCCCCGAGTGCTCGCCGCCGAACACCGCTCCGCACTCCGCCATCGTTGCCTTGATGAACGAGTGGCCGACCCGGGTGCGTACCGGGACGCCGCCTGCGGAGGTGACGATCTCCGGCACGGCGCGGGACGTGATCAGGTTGTGGATGATCGCCGCGCCAGGCTCGCGGGCCAGTTCCCTGGTGGCGATCAGCGCGGTGAGCACCGAGGGCGAGACGATATCGCCGCGCTCGTCCACCACGAAGCACCGGTCGGCGTCGCCGTCGAAGGCGAGCCCGATGTCGGCGTGATGTTCGGTCACCGCGCGCTGCAGGTCGCGCAGGTTCTCCGGCTCGATCGGGTTGGCCTCATGGTTGGGGAACGTGCCATCGAGGGTGAAGTAGAGCGGGACCAGCGTGACGGGCAGTCCTTCCAAGACCTTCGGCACGGTATAGCCCGCCATCCCGTTGCCGGCGTCCACCGCCACCGTGAGCGGCCTGATCGAGGAGATGTCGACCAGCTTCCTCAGGTGGTCGGCGTACCCGGAGAGCAGGTCCCGCCGGGTGACGGTGCCGGGCGCCGGGGCGGGCGCCAAGGTCCGTTCGGCCAGATCCTTGATTTCCTTCAGACCGGTCTGGATGCCCACCGGCTTAGCCCCGGCGCGGCACAGCTTGATGCCGTTGTACCGGGACGGGTTGTGGCTGGCCGTGATCATGGCACCGGGGACGCCGAGGTCGCCGCTGGCGTAGTAGAGCATGTCGGTCGAGCCCAGGCCGCCGGCCACCACGTCGGCTCCCTGGGACGCCGCGCCGCGGCCGAACGCGTCCGCCAGCGGGCCCGAGGAGGTGCGCATGTCGTGCATGGTCACGATCGTTCCCGGCGCCGGTCACCCGGACGAACGCCGCGCCGACCGCCTCCGCGACGCCCTCGTCCAGCTGGTCGGGCACGACCCCTCTGATGTCGTACGCCTTGACGATGCTCGCAAGATCACCCAATGCGGGACCTGCCCTCCCGTGACACGACCGGTGCCGCCTCCGCGTGGTGCGGGCGGCACTGCCGAGCCTATCGGTCCGGCGGCGGCCCGGAGCGCAGCACCCGCAGGTGCCCCCGGCGGCCAACCTCGATGCCCTGGCCGACGGGCTCCTTCTCGGTCCGTGCTCGCGGCTGGGTCTCCATCACCGCGTTCGCGAGCGCTTCCAGGTCATCGGCGCGATCCTGGACCGGCTCGACCGGCAGTCGCACCACGTCCCAGCCACGCGGCGCGGTCAGCCGGCCGGCGTGCTTCTCGCACAGGTCGTAGCAGTGCGGCTCCACATAGGCGGCCAGCGGGCCGAGGACCGCGGTGGAGTCACGGTACACGTACGTCAGCGTGTAGACCGGAGGATGCTTGCATGCGGTGCGTGAGCAGCAACGAGAACCCACCAGCCCACCTCGCTCACATCACCCTGAGGACCCGTGCCCGGAAACTGGGGACGGCGTTGGATACAACCGTGACGGTATCTGTCCGCGGGCGCTAACGCCACCACCCGCGCTTCGCGCCGCGGTCGTGTCGTGCTTTGCGCGGCCCCGGGACGGCATGGCTATCCTGGCACGTCGCGATCGGATACGCTCGGTGACTGTGCAGAGCGGTGAAGGCGGCTCGAGGCCAGGTTCCGGGTCCGGGCCGGGTCCGGGCTCCGGGCCGGGCTCGGGTGGCTCCGGGTACTTCGGGAACCGGCCACGGCGGCGCGACCGACACGGGCGCGGGCTGCGCGGCCGGCTGGTGCCGCCCGGCGTCCCGCTGTACCGCAGCCGGGCCGAGCAGTTCGACGACCTGGTCCTCGAGGCGGTAGCGCGGCTGGAGCCGCGCTGGGAGACCGAGCTTTCCGACGTGGAGTTCGCGGTCCAGGAGGTCCCCGACACCGACACCATCGACGATGACGGCGTGCCGCTGGCCCGCATCGTCCGCGGCTCGCCGGACACCAGTGACCCGGCGAACCCGGCCACCGGGCCGCGCATCGTGCTGTTCCGGCGGCCGCTGCTCGCCCGGGCCGAAGACGAGGACGAGCTCAGCGAGCTGGTCTTCGACGTGGTGGTCGAGGAGTTCGCCGAGATCCTCGGGGTGGACCCGGAGGTCATCGACCCCGGCTACAGCTGAGGTGGCTGGTAAGGGCTGGCCGGTCAGGGTGAAATCGCGTCGTAGGAGTCGCGCACCGGGGGCAGGCTGATCGTGGTCAGGGCGCTGGCGGCCGGGATGATAGAGACGACGGTGTTCTGGCCCTGCGTTTCCACCCGCGCGGCGTAGAGCGGCCCGGATCCGGCCAGCGGCGTGATGACGACGGCGAACGCGGATCCATGCTTGGCCCCGCGCGGCGCGGTGACCGGCGCGACCAGCGTGCGCCCGGCCTTGACCGACAGCACGCGGCTGCCGGTCACGCTCGCGCCGCCCCGGCTGGCCGGGGCGATCTCGGTGAGCCGGACCCGCGCCGCGGCGGCCGGGGCGGACAGCACGACCGAGGCGGCCAGGCCGGAGCCGTTCGTGTTGCCCGCGACGACGGCCTGCTCGCTGACCGGCGCCGTGGCGGCGGTCAGGGCGCCCGCGCCGCTGCCGGGCACCAGCACCCCGGCGACGACCGGCACGTTCGAGGTGATCTGGAGCGCGGCGGTGGTGCCGCCCAGCGGCGTGAGGGCCACGTAGGACGCCGATTGACCCGGCAAGTCGACCGACTGGGACCCGAACGGGCGGTAGTGCCCCTGCGGGGTGATGGCGGCCACGGTCACCTTGGCGCTCGAGGTCCCGGGGTCGGCGATGAAGAGCCCCGCGGAGCTGCCGGACGGTGACACCCCCGGGATCACCAGCTGGGTGGATGGCGCGGCCGTGCCGGGGACCCAGCTGGCGGTGCCGTGAGACGGCCCCTCGGAGACGTCGGCCGCCACCCGGCCGATGCTGGTGTGCACCTCGATGGCGAGCACGCTGGACCCGTGGGCCGCTGCGGAGAGGGATTCGGTCACGGTCTGGTGCGGCGGGACCGAGATCCCGGTGTCGTTGGCCGCCTGGGCCTGGCCGGCGTCGGTGATCACGCTGACGTCCACGCTCGCGGCCAGCGAGTCGACGTTCATCAGGTCGAGCTGGACCTGGGTACCGCCGTTCAGCTGTCCCGGTCCGAGGAACCACAGGTCAGAACCGGGCTCGCCGCAGCGGACGCTGGCCAGGCCGGAGCTCTGCGCCACTTCGGCCTCCATGGCCTGCGCCATGGTGCCGGTGGCGGACACCGACCAGCCCTGGGCCACCGGGGCGGCCTGCTTGCTGGTGCTCGACCCGGCGGGCAGCGTCAGCAGGGAGAACACGCCCGGGCTCTGGGTGCGGACCGGGCCGGTCGTGCGCAGCGGCAGGCCGGCCGGCGGCAGCGCGGTCAGCTCGACCTGGCCCCGGAGCCCCGGCGCTCCCGCGGTGCCAGCGGGCCCGGCTAGCAGCGCGACCGGGGCCGAGCCGCCGCCCGGGGCGGGCGGGCAGGCACGGGCGGCGGAGGTGACCGCCACCTGCCGGGTCACGGCCGAGGAGGAATCCGGGCCCGCCGCGGCGGGATGATCAAGCTGCGCGACCGCGCCGATGGCACCGAGCGCCACCAGCACCACCCCGGCGGGCAGCAGGTGAACGGCCCTCATGGGGAGTCACCGTGATCCCCGGGCCGGTCCGGGGAGGTGGCCCGCCGGCGGCGCGCCGGCTTGCCGTGCCGCGCCGCGTGCTGGCCGCCGCGCCCGCGCCGGGGTGCCGCGGACACCGGGGCGCGGTCGGGGTCGCCTGCGGGAACGGCGCCACCGGGGGCTCCTGGGGTTTCTAGGGTTTCTAGGGTTTCTGGGACAAGACCGGCCCAGGGCGCGGGTTCCCCGTCCTGGTGCGGTGTGACGCTCAGCGCGGGCTCGGCGCCGTAAGCCGAGGTGCGCGCCGCCCCGACCGGGGCGCGGCGTTCGGGACGCCAGTCGGCCGCGGATCCGGCGGCCGCTGCCTCCTCGGCGCGTTCCCGGCGGCGCCCGGCCGCGGGGACGGCTTCGGCCTCCGGACCGGCCTGCGCGGTGGGCACCCCGGCCGCGGACCGGGAGCCGGGCAGGGCGAGCACGATGGCGGCGAGCAGGGCGGCGGCCTCAACGCCGAGGCTGAGGTTCCTGGCCCTCTCGTTGCGCGTGATGACCAGGCGCCCGCCGCCCGCGGGGAGCACGAAGCCCTGCGCCCAGCCGTCCACCGGTGCCGTCAGCACCGTCAGCGGCCGGCCGCCGAGGGTGGCGGACCAGCCGCCCGCGGTCTCCGCCAGCACTAGCGTGCCCGAGGTGCCCGGGGCGATGACCGCGTTGACGCCGATCGGTCCCGAGGGGACGGAGACGGCGGCGCCGCCCGGGGTGAGGACGCGGACACGCGCCACCGTCCCCGACACCTGCCACAGGTCGTAGGCGGACGCCTTGGTCACCGGCTGCAGGCCGGCCGCCGCGTTGAGCTGGCGCGCCAGTGCCTGGTCGATCGGGCCGGGCAGCAGGACGTAACCGATGTCGAACTGGCTCAGCGCCCGCCCGGTGTCGCCCGCGTCACCGCCGCCCGCGGCGGCCAGCGAGGCCACCACGCTCCCCAGGGCGCGCGAGGAGGAAGCGGTCTGGGCTAGTTCGGGCTCGCCCGGCACCGGGTCGGCGTCGCGCAGGACGGCGTAGGACAGCGTCCCGCCGTCCTGCCCCGCTCTATTCTGACGGAGCACCAGCGTCCTGGTCCGGTCCGGCCCCGCCGACGAAGCCGCCACGAAAGCCGGCAGGAGCGGCAGCCGGACCGCGGCCACCGGGCCGGCGAGCCCGCCGGCCAGCCAGTATCCGGCCGCCAGGGCCGGCACCGAGACCGCCACGGCCAGGCCGGCCACGGTGGCGAGGAAGCGCCAGCCGGCGCCAAGCCGCGTCGGGGACCGCCCGGTGCCGGGCTCCCCGGCCCCGCTCAGGCTGCGGCCGACCGTCTCGATCAGCGGCGTGGCCGCCAGCAGCAGGCCGGCCGCGGCGATGGCGATCGCCAGGCCGGGCCAGGCGCTGACGGCGGCGCCGCCTTGCGGCGGCGTGATCCGGGCGCGGCTCACCACCAGGGCCATGGCCAGGCCGCCCAGGGCGATGGCCCATCCGGCGTACACCAGGCCGGCGCGCCGGCGGACGAGCAGCGCGCCGAACGCGGGCAGCACGAGCCCGGCGGTGACCCAGGCCGGCGGCAGCCCGGGGCCGCCAGGGCTGAGCAGCAGCAACGACCCCGGCCGCAGGCCGGCGGCGGCGAGCCCGGGCCGGACCAGGCCCGCCTCGCCGAAGAACACGGACGGGTTAGTGACCAGGTGGAGGGTCCACGGTATGAGGATGACGGCGGGCAGCACGGCGACGATGGCGGCGTTGATCACCGTCCGGGAGCCGAGCCAGGACCAGGCCGCCGCGGCCGCGACCGCGGCGATCACCGCGACCAGCCAGGCCAGCGGCACGAAGGCCGCCGCGATCGCGGTCAGCAGGCCGGCCGCCCAGGCCGCGCGGCGCGCCGCCCGCGGCGTCCCGGCCAGTATCCGGCCGGCCATGAGGCCGATCAGCGGGAGCAGCACGAAGGCGACCACGGTGCCGATCCGGCCGGCCGCCACCGCCCCCATCGCCACCGGGAGCAGGGCGTAGCTGACCGCGATCCAGATTCGCGCGGCCAGGACGGACGTGAGGCGCCGGGTGGCGAGGAACGCCGTCACCCCGGCCAGCGGCACGCAGCCGAGCAGCAGCACGTCCGTGGCCAGCCACGGCTTGCCGCCGCTCGCGGTGGCCAGGGCGGCCAGCGCGCCGACGTAGGCCGGCGTGCTCGCGGCCGAGCCGATGCCCGTGTCGTGGTAGCCGGCCAGGTACTCGTGCCACAAGCGGCCCGCCCCGCCCCAGGGCGGCACCAGCGTCCCGCCGCCGAGCGTGGCCGATCCCGACAGCACCGAGCCGGTCAGCGACCGCTCCGCGACCAGCGCGACCACGGCCAGCCCGGCGAAGAGCAGGACGCCCGGGCTGGTGAGCACGCGCCGGAGGACCGAATCGGTGGCGGGCACCGGCAGGTCGTCGCCGGACTCGTCCACCACGGCGTGGTGCAGTCCGCCGCTGTCGTAGCCCGATCCGCGGGTCAGCACGCCCGCGACTGATTCGGCGAGCCGGGTCAGCGTGCGGGCGCGCGGCAGCTGGCCACGCAGGACGGCGTAGCCGTGCTTGCGGTGGGCGGCACGGCGGCGGCGCGCGCGCCAGAGCAGCAGCGGGTGCCGCAGCAGCCAGGCCACCGCGCCGAGGTGAGCCGCCGCCTTGCGCTGCTGCTTGGTGAGGAGGAAGTAGGCCGCGCGCACCAGGGACCCGGCGACGCAGCCGCCCACCACCCCGACCATGGGCCGCAGCGGCAGGTTGACCGCGAAGACGTACAGCGCGCTGCGCCGGTCGAGCAGGCGCGGATGGCCGCCGGTCGCGGGCGTCTTGCGGATCTGCCGGGCCGAGAGCTCGCGGTGGTATACCACCGCGTCGGTGATCACCCGGACCTCGTAGCCGGCCGCGTGCGCCCGCCAGCAGAAATCGATGTCGTCACGGAACAGGGGCAGGTTGGCGTCGAAGCCGCCGAGCTGATCCCAGACGTCACGCCGGACCAGCATGCCCGCCGAGCTGACCGCGAGCACGGCCCGGCTGCCGTCGTGCTGGCCCTGGTCGATCTCACCCGGCTCGACCCCGGTCAGGCGCCGTCCGGCCCGGTCGGTGGTGATGCCCGCCTCGCGCACCACCCGGCGGTCCGACAGGTCCCTCAGCTTCGGCCCGAGGACCGCCGCCGACCGGCTGCGGCCGGCCGCGGCGAGTAGCTGCTCCAGGGCATCGGCGGCCGGCTCGCAGTCATCGTGGAGCAGCCAGACCCACTCTGTCGCCGACGCCTGGCCGCCCGGGGATCCGGATGCGGGCGTGCGGGCCGCGGGGTGCTGCAGCGCGCGGGCGACGGCGGCGCCGAAACCGGTGTCCGGTTCCATGCCGAAGACCGCGTCCTGGCCGAGTAGCTCGGTCAGTGCTGCTCCGCTGCGGTCCTGGCTGCCGGTATCCACCCCGACCAGGCGCTGCACCGGATGCGTCTGCTCGCGCACCGCACGCACCAGACCCGGCAGCTGCCGGGCGGCGTCGTGCGCGACGACCACGGCGGTGACGGCGGGGCGGAGGTGCGCTGCGTTCTGTGACAAGGGTCCTGTCTGATGGCCTGGGCGACGGCGCCCCGCACGGCTACCCGCCCGGCAAGAGCGCGTGGACTACGTGAACGACTCCCCCTGGGCTCACGCAGGACTAAACATACACAGCGCAGACTCGCACAGTGAGGTGAACACACGATGTCCGGCCGGCGGTGCTGGCCCCAGGGGAGGACCCCCGGAACCCGCTAGATGGCCTCGCGCTTCAGACGGCGCCGCTCGCGTTCTGACAGGCCGCCCCAGATGCCGAACCGCTCGTCGTGCTCGAGCGCGTACTCCAGGCACTCGGCCCGGACTTCGCAGCTACGGCACACTCGCTTGGCCTCCCGGGTCGATCCTCCCTTTTCCGGGAAGAACGCCTCCGGATCTGTCTGTGCGCACAGCGCCTGATCCTGCCAGCCCAGCTCGTCCTCGTCATCTGGACTGACGAAGACCTGCGCCAGCGGGACGATGACCTCAGTCACAGCGCGTCCTCCCTCCCCACTCGGAGCCCCCGGCCTCGCCCCCTACTCCCCCGGGGGACGAGAATCACACCAATGAAATTACACGCGCGTGTCTTGCTTCAAGTCAAGGGGAAAAGGTGATAATGGTCGCCGCATTGTCCGAGATGCGAGATAAATCACTCAGAGACTGAGGTCCGACTACGCATCGTTACGACCGCTCAGGTCCGCGGGCGGGTCCGCGGGCGGGTCCGCGGACCGCGGCCGATGGCCCCCGGGGGAACCTGCCACACTTTACAGTTATGCGCATCACCGTGCTCGCTGGCGGCGTGGGCGCCGCCCGCTTTCTCCGCGGCCTGCGGCGGGCTGCCCCCGACGCCGAGATCACCGTCATCGGGAACACCGGCGACGACATCACGCTGTTCGGCCTGCGGGTCTGCCCGGACCTGGACACCGTGATGTACACGCTGGGCGGCGGCATCAATGAGGACCAGGGCTGGGGGCGGGACGGGGAGACGTTCAGCATCCGGGCCGAGCTCGCCGCGTACGGCGCCAGCCCCGACTGGTTCACGCTCGGTGACCGGGACTTCGCCACCCATATCCTGCGCAGCCAGCTGCTGGCGGACGGCCAGCCGCTGTCCGCCGTCACCGAGGTGCTCTGCCGCCGGTGGCAGCCCGGCGTGCGGCTGCTGCCGATGTCCGACGACCCGGTCGAGACCCACGTCGTGCTCCAGGATTCCGGCGAGCGGCGCGTGGTCCACTTCCAGGAGTGGTGGGTGCGCCTGCACGCCGGGACGCCCGCGGCGGAGATCACCGCGTCCGGCGCCGCGCAGGCCCGGCCCGCGCCCGGCGTGCTCGACGCCATCGGCACGGCCGACGCGGTCCTGTTCCCGCCGTCCAACCCGGTGGTCAGCATCGGCACCATCCTGGCCGTGCCCGGCATCCGGGCCGCGGTCGCGGCCAAGACCGTGGTCGGCGTATCGCCCATCATCGGCGGCGCGCCGGTGCGCGGGATGGCCGACGCCTGCCTGGCCGCGATCGGGGTGGACACCTCGGCCGCCGCGGTCGCCGCGCACTACGGCGCCGGGCTGATCGGCGGCTGGCTCGTCGACGACCAGGACAAGGCGGCCGCGGACAACCCGGCGCTGGCCGGAATCGAGGTCCGGGCGCTCCCGCTTTACATGCGCGACCTGCCTGCCACCGCGGCGATCGCCCGGGCCGCGCTGGACCTGGCCCGGGAGCTGAGGTGACGGCGCCCATGATGGACAGCGCGCCGGTCACCGTCATCGCAGTGACCGGGCTGCCCGAGATCACCGCGGGCAGCGACCTGGCGGCGCTCATCGCCGGCGCGGTTCCCGATCTGCGCGACGGCGACATCCTCGTGGTCACCTCCAAGATCGTGAGCAAGGCCGAGGGCCGGGTGGTCGCCGTCTCCCGCGAGCAGGCCATCGAGGCGGAGACGGTCCGGGTGGTCGCCCGGCGCGGTCCCACCACCATCGCGCAGACCCGGCACGGCCTGGTCCTGGCCGCGGCCGGCGTGGACGAGTCCAACACCGCCCCGGGGACCGTCGTGCTACTGCCCGAGGATCCGGACGAGTCCGCACGGCGGCTACGCAAAGCACTGCACGGCCGGGTCGGCGTCACCATCGGCGTGCTCGTCACCGACACGATGGGCCGGCCGTGGCGGGCCGGCCAGACGGACAACGCGATCGGCGCGGCCGGAGTGCTCCCGGTGCGGGACCACCGCGGCGAGGCCGACACGTTCGGCAACATCCTCGAGGTCACGGTGGCCGCCGTGGCGGACGAGATCGCCGCCGCCGCGACCTGGTCAAGGGCAAGTCACGGCGCGTCCCGGTGGCGGTGGTGCGCGGCCTGGCCGAGCTGGTCACCGAGCCGGATGGCCCGGGCGCGCGGGCCATCATCCGGCCGGCCGACGAGGACATGTTCCGGTTCGGCTCGGCGGACGTGCCACTGGCCCGCCGGACCATCCGGGCGTTCACCGCCGAACCCGTCGACGCCGGGGCGGTCCGCCGGGCCGTCGCCACCGCGCTGACCGCACCCGCGCCGCACCATAGCGAGCCGTGGCGGTTCGTCCTGCTGGAATCGGCCGCGGCCCGCACGGCCCTGCTGGACGCCATGGTCGAGGCCTGGATCGCCGACCTGCGCCGCGACGGGTTTACCGAAGAGCAGATCGGCCGCCGGATCCGGCGCGGCGAACCGCTCAGGCAGGCGCCGCTGATCGTGGTGCCGTGCCTGGTGGCCGACGCGGCGCACGACTATCCCGATGAGCGGCGGTCCCACGCCGAGCAGGCCATGTTCGTCGTCGCGATGGGTGCGGCGGTGCAGAACCTGCTCATCGCGCTGGCCGTGGACGGGCTCGGGTCGGCGTGGATCTCGAGCACCCTGTTCTGCCAGGACGTCGCCGCCCGGGCGATGGAGCTGCCGGACGGCTGGCGGCCGATGGGCGCCATCGCCGTCGGGCACCCCGCCGAGCAGGCCAGGTCCCGCCCGCCGCGCGACCCGGGCGACTTCATCGTGACCCGGTAAGCAGGGGCAGGCCGGACCGGACCGACGTGCAGACGCCGTCGGAGGCGGCCGCCGCGGCGCGCCGTTCCTCCGGGACCTCGCCGTAGGTGGTGGTGCGCTGGCGCAGCGGGCGGCCGAGCGGCTCGGCGATCGCGCGGAGCCCGCTGATCGTCTTGTAGGACCCGTGGTCCGCGCCGGCCATCCGGCTGATGGTCTCCTCCATCAGCGTGCCGCCCAGGTCGTTGGCGCCGCCCCGGAGCGCGTCGCGGCAGCCCTCGTCGCCGAGCTTGACCCAGGAGCACTGGATCGAGTCGATCGCCCCGTGCAGCAGCAGCCGGGACACCGCGTGCACGGCCCGGTTCTCCCGCCGGGTCGGCCCGGGCCGGGCCAGCCCGGCCAGGTAGATGGGGGCATTCTCGTGGATGAACGGCAGCAGCACGAACTCGGTGAAGCCGCCGGTGCGCTCCTGGATGGACCGGATCACCCGCAGGTGCCCGACCCAGTGCCCCGGGCCGTCAACGTGCCCGTACATCATCGTGGCCGAGGTCGGCAGGCCGAGCTCGTGCGCGGTGGTGATCACCTCGATCCACACCGAGGCGGGCAGCTTGCCCTTGGTCAGCACCCAGCGCACGTCGTCGTCGAGGATCTCCGCCGCCGTCCCCGGCAGCGAACTGACGCCCGCGTCCCTGGCCCGGACCAGCCACTCCCTGATCGGCAGGCCGGTGCGGGAGGCGCCGTTCACCACCTCCATGGCAGAGAACGCGTGTACGTGAAGATCTGGGCACCGGCGCTTGACTTCGGAAGCGATTTCGAAATATGCTGTCCCTGGCAAGTCGGGATGGATACCGCCCTGCATGCACACCTCGGTGGCGCCGGCGTCCCACGCCTCGGCGGCGCGGTCACCGATCTGCTGCAGCGACAGCGTGTACGCGTCGGCGTCGGTGCGGCGTTGCGCGAACGCGCAGAACCGGCAGCCGGTGTAGCAGACGTTGGTGAAGTTGATGTTGCGGGTGACGACGTAGGTGACGTCGTCCCCCTTCACCTCGCGGCGCAGCGCGTCGGCCAGCCCGGCCAGCGCCTCGAGGTCGGGGCCGTCGGCGGACAGCAGGGCGACGGCCTGGTCGTCGGTGAGGGCGGCCGGGTCACGTTCGGCCTGCCGGAGCGCGGCGGCGACCTCACCGGCGGCCAGCACGGCCGGGGCGCCCAGCACGGCCGGGGCACCCTGGGCGCCCGGGCGCGGGGACTGAGCCGGGGCGGGCGACCCGGACCGTTCGGCTATCTCCTTCCAGTCACCGTAGACCTCGGCGAAGTCCTCGCGGCGGTCATGGGTGCGGCCGGTGGTGTCGATGGTGACGTGCAGGTCGGTGCGGCCGGATCCGTCACCGCCCCAGCCGCCGTCGGGTTCCTGCCACGGCAGGCCGCGCGGCATGGCGCCGTCGGCGGCCAGGCCGGTCGCCGGGTCGGCCAGCGCGGCCACGTGCCGGGCCAGCCGCGGGTCCAGCCACGGCTCACGCAGGTAGGGCGGGTAGATGGTCAGCCGCTCGCGCAGCGTGAAGCCCGCCCGGGCGGTCCGCGCCGCGAGCTCGTCGATGTCCGGCCACGGGCGCTCGGGGTTGACGTGGTCCGGGGTCAGCGGGGAGACGCCGCCCCAGTCGTCGATGCCGGCCCGCAGGATCAGGTCGTACTGCGCGCCGACCAGGTTGGGCGGCGCCTGGATGCGGGCCTTGGCGCCGAGGATGAGCCTGGTCACGGCGATCGTGGCGGCCAGGTCGTCGAGTTCGGCGTCCGGGGTGTCGCGCATCTTGGTGTCCGGCTTGGCCCGGAAGTTCTGCACGATGACTTCCTGGACGCCGCCGTACTCCCGGGCGATCTTCCGGATGGCGAAGACGGATTCGGCGCGTTCGGCCATCCTCTCGCCGATGCCGATGAGGATGCCCGTGGTGAACGGGACGTTGCTGCGGCCGGCGTCCTCCAGCACGCGGAGCCGGACCGCCGGGTCCTTGTCCGGGCTGCCGAAGTGCGGGCCGCCTTTGTCGGTGAACAGGCGGCTGGCGGTCGTCTCGAGCATCATGCCCATGGACGGGGCGACCGGCTTGAGGCGCTGGAAGTCCTGCCAGGACAGCACGCCCGGGTTCAGGTGCGGCAGCAGGCCGGTTTCCTCCAGCACGCGGATCGCCATTGCCCGCAGGTAGGACAGGGTGTCGTCGTAGCCGTGCGCGTCCAGCCAGTCCCGGGCCTGGTGCCAGCGGTCCTCCGGCTTGTCGCCCAGGGTGAACAGGGCCTCCTTGCAGCCGAGGGCCGCGCCCTGGCGGGCGATGGCGAGCACCTCATCCGGTTCCAGGTACATGCTCTGCAGCCGATGCGGGACCGTGGCGAAGGTGCAGTAGCCGCAGCGATCCCGGCACAGCCTGGTCAGCGGGATGAAGACCTTGCGCGAGTAGGTGATGATGCCGGGCCTGCTGGCGGCTTCAAGTCCGGCGTCCCGGGTGCGGCTGGCGTAGGCCAGCAGGGTCTGCAGGTCCTCGCCGCGGGCGTGCAGCAAGACCGTCGCCTCGTCCCGGTCGAGCGGCTTGCCGTCCCTGGCCCGCGCCAGCGTCCGGCGCATGGCCGAGGCCGTGGGAACATCACAGTCGCCGCGGGAAACACTCATGCTCGCACTTTACGCGGCACACTTCTCCCGCTGGCGCGCCCCCTGGCCGGCCCGGCAGGTCGGCGGCTAGAAGGCGCGGTAGTCACGGACGGGCATGCGCGGGCCGTGGCGCGGGGGCAGGCTGCCGCCCAGCTCGATGAGCCGGGTCACCCGGTAGCGGTGCCCGGCGTACGGCGCGAGGAGCTCCAGCATGCCGGCGTCGTCGGTCTTCCGGCGGGCGAGCGTCCAGCCCACCGCGTTCGGCAGGTGGTAGTCGCCGACCGAGACCGCGTCGGCGTCACCCATGGCCCGCTGCCTGATTTCGGCCGAGGTCCAGGCCCCGATGCCGGGCAAGGAGCGCAGGCGGCGGTCCGCCTCGGCCGGGTCTTCCTCCAGCGCCTCCTCGAGCCGGGCCGCGACCGCCGCGGCGTTGATGATCGTCCGGGCACGCACGCCCTCGACGCCGGCCCGGTGCCAGTCCCAGGAGGGTATCCGCGCCCAGGTCCGGGGGGGCGGGACCACGCGCATCCCGGCCGGGGCCGGGCCCGGGGCCGCCTCGCCGTGCTTGAGCAGCAGGAACCGCCAGGCGCGGTGGGCTTCGCGGCCGACGACCTTCTGCTCCAGGACCGCGGGCACGAGCGCCTCGAAGACGCGCCCGCTGCGCCCGACCCGGAGCCCCTCGTAGCGGAGCGCCAGCTCGCCGAGCAGCCGATGGCGGGCGGTGAACCCCGTCCGGTCGTCGTGGAAGCCGAGCTGGGCGGGCAGCCGGTCCAGCAGCCAGCCCGCGCCGGGTCCCCAGGCCCGGGCGGTCACGACCGCGCCGCGCGACCTGACGCTCAGCGTACCGGGGCCGTCCGGGGTCAGCGACGTGCGCCAGACGGCGCCGGCCGCGTCGGTGGCGTAGGCGGGATCGCCGCCGCCGCGCCGGTGCACCGACAGGGTGAGGCGGACGTCGACCGGGAACGGCACGCGCCACTCGCGGCTCGGCCCGGCCGCCACCGGCGGGAGGGAGGCCACCGGGTCCGCGGTCACGGCGCTACACGTCGGAGGAGAAGCGGACCGAGGTCGGCTCGAGCCGGGTACCCGGCCAGACCCGGATGCCGCGGGCCAGCTCGTTGCCCGGGCCGATGTACGCGCCGTCGCCGATCATCGCCTCGTCGAGCACGGCGCCCGGCGCCACCACGGCGCCGCGGCCGAGGATCGAGTCCCGCACCACGGCGCCCTCGCCGACGGCGGCACAGTCGAAGAGCACGCTGCCGAAGACCGTCGCCCCGGCACCGACGCTCGCGCCCTCCCCCACCACCGTGCCGCCGGACACCGACGCGTCCGCGGCCACCAAAGCGCCGGCGAGCATGAGCGAGGGCCCGGGCGGGCCGGGCACCGCCGGAGCGGGCAGCCGTCCGAGCACCAGGTCACAGGAGCCGCGCACGAACGTCTGCGGCGTCCCCACGTCGAGCCAGTACGCCGTCTCGAGGTAACCCATGACGAGCTGGCCGGCCTCGATGAGCCCCGGGAACGTCTCCCGCTCCACCGACACCCGGCGCCCGGCCGGGATCCGCTCGATGACGTCGCGCCGGAACACGTAGCAGCCGGCGTTGATCCGGTTGGTCACCGGGTCCGGCGTCTTCTCCAGGAACGCGGTGACCCGGCCGGACTCGTCGGTCGGCACGCAGCCGAACCGGGACGGATCGGGCACCTCGACGAGGTACAGCGTCGCCGCGGCGTCGGTCTTGGTGTGCAGGTCGACCTGCGCACGCAGGTCGTGCCCGGACAAGATGTCGGAGTTCAGCACCACCACCGGGTCGGCCGCGCCGCCGCCGCGCAGCGAACGAGCCGCGTTGCGGATGCCGCCCGCGGTGTCCAGCGGCAGCTCTTCGGTGACGTAGTTGATGGCCAGCCCGAACTCCGCGCCGTCCCCCAGGACCGCGGCGAACATCTCCGCCTTGTAGCAGGTCGCCAGGACCACGTGGGTGACTCCGCCCGCCGCCGCGTGGGCCAGCAGGTGAGCCAGGAACGGGACGCCCGCGGTGGGCAGCAGCGGCTTCGGCGCGGACAGGGTCAACGGTCGCAGCCGGGTGCCCTGCCCCCCAACCAGAACGATCGCCTCTAGTGGTTCACGCGGCATGGCAGATGAGGTTACACGGCGGTGATGTCAGCAGCGGTCTGTTCTGCCGCGCGCCGGTAACACGCCAGGTGCGCCTCGGCCGAGGCGGCCCAGGTGAACTCCTGGGACCGGGCGTAGCCGGCCGCGCCGAGCGATTCCCGCCGGGCGGCGTCGTCGAGCAGGGCGCGGAGCGAGTCGCGGATGGCGTCGGAATCGGGTTCGGTATAGGCGACGGCCTCGCCGCCCACCTCGGGCAGCGAGGTGCAATGCGTCGTCAGCACCGGGGCCCCGCACGCCATCGCCTCGAGCACTGGCAGCCCGAACCCCTCCCCGCGGCTCGGGAACGCCACTACCGTCGCCCCGCCCAGGAAACCGGGCAGGTCGGAGAAGCGCAGGTAGCCGGGACGGATCAGGCGCAGGTGCGGGGGCACCGAGGCCACCGCCGCGTCCACTTCATCGCTCCAGCCCCCGCCGCCACCGAGCACCAGCGCGGGCGGGTTCTCCAGGTCGGCGACCGCCCCGGCCCAGCCGGTGATCAGCGAGGCGACGTTCTTTCGCGGCTCGAGCAGGCCGAGGAACGCGATGTACGGCTTGTTGTGCAGGCCCAGCCGGTTCGACACCTGGGTGACCTGCTGCGGGTCGGGCCGGTGGAAGAGCCGGTGGTCCACGCCGTGGTAGGCGACGTCGATCTTGGTCGGATCGGCGCCCAGGACGCGCTCCAGCTCATCCTTGGTCGCCTTGGATGGCACGATGAGCCGTGCCGCCCGGCGCGCCGCCGTCCGGATCGCCGACTTGAAGAACATCGCGCCGACCGGGCTGTAGAGCTCGGGTTCGGTGAAGAACGTGACGTCGTGAACGGTCACCACGGTGGGCCGGCCCGGCCGCAGCGGCATCGAGTAATAGGGCACGTGAATGACGTCGGCGTTGACCTGCTGGGCTACCACGGGCAGCCCGCTCTGCTCCCAGGCCAGCCGGGCGGACCGATGCGAGAGCGCCGTCGGGCCGGCCACCACGCGCGCCCCGGGGGCAAGCCGCTCATACCGTTCCTCGTCGGCGCGCTGGCAGACGACCGCCAGGTCCGCGCCCGCAGCGTCGAGCGCGCCGATCAGCCCGTCCACGTACCGGCCGAGCGCCCCCCGGTCGGCTGGCACGTCGGTCGCATCAACTAGTACGCGAGGTGCCACGACCGCACTTGCTCCTTCCCTGGGCCACCCGGACAGGCAGAAAACGCAGAGCTCGCGTCAACCGCACGGCCCCGGCACGCCTTCGTGGATGTCCCGTCAACTACGAAGCCTACGCCCTGCGCCGAGTCACCGGTTAGCAGTTCCCTGCTGGCCCGCCGCAGGCTGTTGCCCGCGGCCCGGCGATCTGGCCGCAGGCGGTCCGGCACGGCGGGCCCGGACGAGCACGATGGCGCCCGCATCCCCGTGCCCGCCGCGGTCCGAGGCGGCGACCAGCGGCATCGCCGGCGCCGCCGCGTTGAACCCGAACTTACCCCCGTAGGCCGACAGGCCGAGATACATCCGCTGCGCCCACCGGCTCCTGAACTGGTACTGGTGGGCGATCACGTCGAGCCCGCGCGCGGAGAGCAGCGCGGCCAGCTCGGCGTGGGAGTAGGTCCGCTGCACGTGATACCGCTCGCAGTGCGCCCGGTAGAGCCGCGGCCACTGCTCGGCCAGCGTCAGCGCGTCCGCGGACATGACCAGCTCGCCGCCGGGGGCAAGCACCCTGGCCATCTCGTCGAGGGCCTGGCCGCCGTCGTCGAAGTGCTCGATCGCGCAGATGGACATCACCCGGTCGAAGCTGGCGTCGGCGAACGGCAGCTCGAGCGCGTCCCCGCGCACCAGCGCGGGCGGCGCGCTGAGCTGGCGGCCGTATCGCAGCTTGGCGTCCGCGAGGTCGAGCGCGACCGCCTGCGCCCCGCGCCCGCGCGCCCGGCCCGCCCAGTACCCGTCGCCGCCCGCCACGTCGAGCACCCGCAGGCCCCGCAGGTCCTCGCCGAGCCACCGCAGCAGCGTGCGGGCCTCACGGTAGCGGCACACATGTACCTCGTGCCCGGCCACCGCGACCGCGTCAGCAACCCTCATGACAGAAATCTATTAGCCGAACGGACCTGGTGCGTGCCCTTGCACCCGGATGCGCCCCGGTCAGCACGACAGGACGGCCTGGCCCGCCTTGATGGCTTCCAGGTCGTTGACCGCCTGGGTCAGCGTGCTCACCTTGACCAGGCGGAGCCCCGCGGGCACGGCGCCCTTGGCGTCCGCGCAGTTCGACGCGGGGGTCAGGAAGATGGTCGCGCCCGCGTTGCGCGCGCCGACCATCTTCTGCTGGATGCCGCCGATGGGCAGCACCTGCCCGCTGGCCGTGATCTCTCCGGTGCCGGCGATGAACTTGCCGCCGGTCAGGTTGGATTTAGTCAGCTTGTCGATGATGCCCAGCGCGAACATCATGCCCGCGCTCGGGCCGCCGATGTCGCCCACGCTGATCTTCACCTCGAACGGGAACTTGTACTGCTCCTGGATCTGCACGCCCATCACCGGACGCCCGCCGGAGGCCCTGGTCCCGACCTGGACCTGCTGGCTCTGGCCGTTCCTGGTGATGGTCACGGTCAGCGTGCTGCCCGCCGGGCGCGCGGCGATCAGCCGGGTCAGGCCGGCCTGGCTGGTCACCGGATTACCGTCCACGGCGGTGATCACGTCCCCGGGCTTGAGCACGCCGGCGGCGGGGAAGCCCTGTTCCGCCTGCACCACGACCACCTGGATGGAGTAGGGGATGTGCAGCTCGGTCAGCGCGGCGGCGGTCGCGGTCTGCTCTGAGGTGGTCATCTGCAGCGCGTCCTGCTGCTGGGTCTGCTTCTGGGTCTGCCCGGCGGGACAGATCTCGCTTTCCGGGACGACCGCCTGGTGCGGGTTCAGCCAGGCCACCAGGGCGGTGAAGATGTTGAAGCGGTCGCCCTGGCAGCCCTGATAGCTCACCGTCACCATGTTCAGGTGCCCGCTGGTGGGATAGGACGGATGGCCCGAGATCGTGATCAGCGGATGCCCGGACGAGTCCTTGCCCAGCGTGTTCAGCGTCGGGCCGGGCCCGAGGATGACGTAAGGCACCGGCACGAGCACGCTGACCGCGATCGCCACGGCGGTGCCGACGGAGGCGATGAGCAGCGTCAGGGAGCGTCGGGACATCTTTTCCCGCTCGCTCACGCAGTGCCGACCCATTCCGCGCTGCCGTCGTCGAAGCGCTGGTGCTTCCAGATCGGCACCGAAGCTTTGAGCAGGTCGATCAGCTCCCGGCAGGCGTCGAATGCCTCCGCCCGGTGCGGGCAGGACACGGCCAGGACCACCGCCAGGTCGCCGATGGCCAGGTCGCCCACGCGATGCACGGCCGCGATCCCGATGGTGGCGGGGAACTTCTCCGCGATCACCTCGGCCACCCGCCTGAGCTCGTCCGCGGCCGACGGATGGGCGCTGTAGGACAGCCCGCTGACCCCCCGGTCGTGGTCGGAGTCCCGGACCGCCCCGGCGAACAGCGCGATGCCGCCGGCCGCGGGGTCGGCGACCGCGGCCCGGACCTCGTCGACGGACAGCTCGTCCTCGCGCAGGGCGATCAGGCGGACTCGATCTCCCTGTTCGCTCGCCTCCGGGGCGCTCGTAAGGCGCCGCCTTGCTTGCTTGGCCGCCTTCGGCGGCGGGGCTTGCTCGGCCGCCTTCGGCGGCGGGGCTTGCTTGCCGCCTGGGCTTGCTTGCTGGGCTTGCTGGCGGCTGCGGCGCTCGTCGCTCGTTCCTCGCTCCTGTGTCCAGGCGGCGCCGCGCCCCTTTGGCTCGCTCACAAGGCAACGGTACCTCGTAGCCGGGACTAGGGGTCAGTGCGGTGGCGGCGGCGCGCCCGCCGGAGGATGGCGGCGGTGCCGACCACGGCGACCGTCGCCCCGGCCGCGGTGATCGTGGCCTCCTTGCGCGCGATCCGGCGGCCGGCCAGCGCGTGCCTGCCCTTCCGCTGGTCGAGCAGGAGTTGCAGCACCTCCTCGTTGCCGAACCCGGGGCGCCAGCCGGCCGCGCGGAGCGCGGCGCCGTCCACCACCCAGGGGTACACCACGTACCGCAGGTCCACGGCCGGCGCCGGGGTCACCCCGACCCGGTGCAGTCGCTGCGCGGTGCCGAACGTCAGCCGGGCCGGCAGCTCGATGCTCTTCAGCCCGCTGATCCGCTCGACCACGTCCTGCTCGAGCCAGCCGTCGCAGCCCACCGCGAAGTCACCGTCGATCCCGCCGCGCACGGTGAACTCCAGCGCGGAGACCAGGTCCTCGACGTGGCAGAACTGCCAGCGGGGCGCGCAGCCCTTCACGGTGAGCAGCCGCGGCGCCTCGAAGTGCCTGGTCACCAGCGTGTCCACCGAGTACGGGTCGGCTCCGACCAGGGCCGCGGGCCGCACCACCGTCACCGCCATGCCCGGGTTGGCGAGCGGCGAGCGGCGGGCTAGCTGCTCGATCTCCAGCAGGTCCCCGGCCACGCTGCTGTCCGTGTCCGCGGTGAGCGGGGCGTCCTCGGCCAGCGGGACCGGATTGTCCGGGCGGGCGCCGTAGACCATCGCGCTGGTCACCAGCACCACGCGCCCGACCCGGCCGGCCGCGGCCGAGGTGAGCACCGTCTGCGCCCCGCGCACGTTGAAGGCGCGGCGGGGCCGGGCATCGGAGTCGGGACTCAGGTCGTAGTCGGCGTGCACCACGACGTCCACACCGGTCAGCCGCCCGGCCAGGGCCGGGTCCCGCACGTCGGCCACGCGCCAGGTCACGCCCGCGATGTCGCCCCGGTGACTGTCGATCGCGATGACCTTCTTGACGTCCGGCGACGCGGCCAGCCGGACGGTCAGGGCGCGCCCGATGCCGCCAGCTGCTCCGGTAACCGCCACGACGGGCATAGGCTGGCCCTGTGTATCGCTGCGCTGGTGGTCGCTGCGCTCGTGGCGAACCGGCCGCCGGGCGTTTGTCACAGTGCGCTCCTCCCGAGATAACGTGACGGTCATGATCCTTCCATCCTGCCGCAGAGCCAACCATGGCTGATCGCCCGTTCGGTTTTGGCATGCCCGATAAGCCGGAAGACCAGGGCGGCTCAGGCGGACCCGGAGGCGGCGCCCGGCCAGCCTGGTGGGGGCGGGCCGATGGGACCGTTCGGGGCCATGGGCGATCCGCAGCAGTTCGCCGACGCGCTGCGCCAGTTCGCCGACATGCTGTCCTGGCGCGGCGGCCCGGTCAACTGGGACCTGGCCAAGAACGTGGCCAGGCACGCGATCGTGGCGGCGGGCGACCCGAGCGTCCTGGACGCGCAGCGCCGGGAGATCACCGAGGCGGTCCGGCTGGCCGACCTGTGGCTGGACGAGGCCACGGCGTTTCCCTCGGGCATCCGCAAGATCGAGGCCTGGAGCCGGTCGGAGTGGCTGGAGGCGACCTTCCCGGTCTGGGCCAAGCTCTGCGACCCGATCGCGGCCAAGGGCGTCGAGACGATGAGCGGCATGTTCACCGCCGATCCGGCCCAGCTCGGCGAGGAGGTCCCCGAGGAGGTACGGCAGGCGCTGGGCGCCCTCGGCGGCGGCGCGGGCGGTCTCGGCGGCCTGGGCGGGCTGGCGGCCATGATGCGCCAGCTGGGCGGGGCGATGATCGGCGGCCAGACCGGGACGGCGGTCGGCGAGCTCGCCCGCGAGGTGATCGGTTCGGCCGACATCGGGCTGCCGCTCGGCCCGGAGGGCACGGCCGCGCTGCTGCCCGCGGGCGTGGCGGAGTTCGGCCAGGGGCTGTCCGTCGACGCCGGCGAGGTCCGGCTCTTCCTCGCCTTGCGCGAGGCCGCGCACCAGCGCCTGTTCGCGCACGTGCCGTGGCTGCGCGCGCACCTGCTCGGCGCGGTCGAGCAGTACGCCAGCGGTATCACTGTCGACACGGCGCGGCTGCAGGAGGCCATGCCCGACGTCGACATCACCAACCCCGAGGCGCTACGCGAGGCGCTGTCCGGTGAGGGCCTGTTCCGGCCGGAGGACACCCCCGCCCAGAAGGCCGCGCTATCCCGGCTGGAGACCGCGCTGGCGCTGGTGGAGGGGTGGGTCGCGACAGTGGTCAGCGCGGCCGCGCGAGAGCGCCTCACGCACGCCGACGCCCTGGCCGAGGCGGTCCGGCGGCGCCGGGCCACCGGCGGACCCGCCGAGCGGACGTTCGCCACCCTGGTCGGCCTCGAACTGCGCCCGCGTCGGCTGCGCGAGGCGGCGACTATCTGGCAGGGCCTCACCGAGGCCCGCGGGATCAACGGCCGGGACGCGCTGTGGGCCCATCCGGACCTGCTGCCCGCCGCCGATGATCTGGAGAACCCGGAGACGTTCGTGCACGGCCAGCCCGAACTGGATATCTCGGACCTGGAGAACGACAGCGACTGACGCCGGATTATCACTCCGCGAAGCCGCCTGCCCACTCTATGATCAGGTAAATCGTGCCTTGAGGTAACTTGACGGAAATCAAGGCCGCAAAAGGCGCCTAGCGCGCGTGATCATAGGAATAGCCGGGCCCGGGAATGCCGGCCCCGCCCCCTGCGCCCTATCGGATGAATTACCGCGAAATGGTATGCCTGACCGGGCCGGGGCCGCATGATGGGAAGCCACACAGGGCAGGAGTCCGGCATGGACCAACCAGAGCAAACGACGTGGTCGTGATAGGCCTGGGACCCGGCGGCGAATACCTCGCCGGGACGCTGGCCGAAGCGGGGCTGCACGTAACCGGGGTCGAATGCCGCCTTGTCGGCGGGGAATGCCCTTACTACGGATGCGTGCCGTCCAAGATGATGATTCGCGCCGCCAATCTGATTGCCGAGACCAGGCGGGTGCCCGGCATGGCCGGCACATCGGCGGTCAGCCCCGACTGGGCCCCGGTCGCGCAGCGAATCCGGGCAGAGGCCACCGACGGCTGGAACGACAAGGTGGCGGCCGACCGGTTCACCGGCAAGGGCGGCCACCTGGTCCGCGGTCACGGGAAGATCACCGGCCCCGGCCAGGTGACGGTCACCGGCGCCGAGGGGACCCGGGTCCTGGCGGCCCGCCAGGGCATCGTGATCAACACCGGGACCGAGCCCGCCATCCCGCCGATTCCGGGCCTGGCCGGCACCCCGTACTGGACCAACCGGGAGATAGTCCAGGCCGAGCAGGTACCGGAGTCGCTGATCGTGCTGGGCGGCGGGGCTATCGGCGCCGAACTCGCGCAGGTCTTCGCCCGGTTCGGCACCGCCGTCACCGTGGTCGAGGCGCTGCCGAGGCTGCTGTCCTTCGAAGAGCCCGAGGCCAGCGAGCTGATCGAGCGGATCTTCACCGCCGAAGGCATCAAGATCTGCACGAACGCCCCGGCTGAGCGGGTCGGCCACAACGGCACCCAGTTCACGGTTCACCTGGGCATGAGCACCCACACCGCCGAGCGGCTGCTGGTCAGCACCGGGCGCCGGGTGGACCTGGCCGCGCTCGGCGTCGCCGCGGTCGGCCTGGACGACAAGGCCCGCACCATCCCGACGGACGGCTGGATGCGCGCCGCGGACGGCGTGTGGGCCATCGGCGACGTGACCGGGAAGGGTGCCTTCACGCACATGTCCATGTACCAGGCGGACATCGCGGTGCGCGACATCCTCGGCCAGGGCGCGGAGCCCGCCGACTACCGCGCGGTGCCGCGGGTCACCTTCACCGACCCGGAGGTCGGCAGCGTCGGCCTGACCGAGGAACAAGCCCGGGCGGCCGGCCTGCGGGTGCGCACCGGGACGACCCAGGTGCCTTACTCGACCCGGGGCTGGATCCACAAGGCGGGCAACGACGGCTTCATCAAGGTCATCGAGGACGCCGAACGATCGGTGCTGGTGGGCGCGAGCTCCGCGGGACCCTACGGGGGTGAAGTCCTCAGCGCCCTGCAGGTCGCGGTCCGGGCCGAGGTCCCGTTGGCCACCTTGCGCAACATGCCGTACGCGTACCCGACGTTCTACCGGGCCATCGAGGACGCACTCAAGAAACTTAACGGGGTCAGATCGTCATGACACACCGCCCGGCCGTGGTCGCCTTTGACGTCATCGATACGCTCATGTCACTGGAGCCGCTGCGCGAGCGGCTCACCCAGATCGGCCAGCCTCCGCATCTGCTCGAGGCCTGGTACACCCGTACGCTGCGGGACGGCATGGCGTTGTCCGCGACCGGGGACTTCGCGCCGTTCACCGACGTCGCCGAGGCCGCGCTGCGCGGGCTCACCAGCTATACGGTCAGCGACGAGCAGGTGGCGCAGGTCATGGCGGCGTTCGGCGACCTGCCGGCCTTCCCCGACGCGCTGCCCGCGATGACCGCCCTCACCGACGCCGGCGCGCGCGTGGCCTGCCTGACGAACGGGTCCGCGTCGCTCACCTTGGCGTTCATCAACCGCACCGGGCTCGGGCATCTGGTGGACCGGGTGGTCTCGGTCGGCGAGGTCTACCGGTGGAAGCCAGCCGTCGTGGTATACCTGTACGCCGCGGAGGTGCTGGACGTCCCGCCGCAGCGGATGGCGCTGGTCACGGCGCACGACTGGGATTGCCACGGCGCCAAGCGGGCCGGGCTGACTACCGGCTGGGTGAGCCGCAAGTCCGGCGGCTACGGCGCGCCGTTCGAGCCGCCCGACGTGGTGGGCGACGACCTGACCGAGGTGGCCGGCAAACTGCTGGCCCTGGACCCGTGACGGCTCAGACCCGGGACAGCACGCCGGCCAGCGGCCCGGGCACCCGGGTGAGGTCGAGCGCCGCGGCGAGCACGCGACCGTAGCGGATCTTGCGGCCGGAACGGGTGCCCATGAAGCGGCGCAGCTGCTGCTCGCGGGGCCGGTTCCGCTGAGCGGGCTGCCTGGTGAAGGTCTGCAGCGGCCCAAGCTCGCCCTCCGCCTCGATCAGCTCCTCCACCCGGCCGACGCCGAGCGAGCGGATCAGCTCGTCCTCCAGGTCGGCGACGCAGACGAAGAATCCCAGCCTGGCCAGGCTGATCCGGTCCAGGGCGCCCCGGTCCACGCCGGCCGGGTTCAGGCCGGCCCGGTCCAGGCCGCGCCGGAAGTCGCTCTCCTCCCCCTCGTCGCACAGGCCCGCCAGCCGGACGCCGAACCCCCGCGGGCCGAAAAACCCGAGGAAGTGCCCGATGTTGGTCGCGCCGCCCATCGGCACCACGAAGACGCCCTCGCCGCGCAGGTCACGGCCGTGGCGGCCGGCCAGGGTCTCCAGCGCGGCCTGGTCGCTCATGCCCTCCACGAGCACGACCGCGCAGGAGCCCGGATCGCTGCGGGCCCAGGCCGCCGCGGCGGCCAGCGCGGCGCTGCTGCCCCCGGCCGCCTCCGTCACCGCGGCGAGCGACTTCTCATCCACGTCTTTTAGTCTCGCAGCCGCTTTGCCGGCGGTTGCGGGGGCTTGTAGCTCCGGCGCTGGCTGAGGCGGGCCCTAGCTGAGGCCGTCGAAGGCGCCGGCATCGTAGCGAGGCTGGCCGCCCACGATGGTGGCGAGCACGGTCAGGCCGGCGATGCGCTCCGGGCTGACGGCGGTGGGGTCCTCGGACAGCACCACCAGGTCGGCCAGCATGCCCGGGGCGATCGAGCCCTTGACGTGCTCCTGGCGGCTGGCGTAGGCCGATCCCCAGGTCCAGGCGCGCAGCGCCTGCTCGGCGGTGATGGCCTCGGCCGGGTTGAACGGCGCGCCGGAGCCGGTGCGCCGGGTCACCATGTCGGCGATGCCGAGCAGCGGCGCCCCGGCCACCACCGGCCGGTCGGAGCTGCCCGGCAGCACCATGCCCGCCGCCAGCAGGGACCGCTGCCGGTACAGCCAGTCGTGCCGGTCCGGGCCGACCGCGGCGAGCATGCCGTCGCCGAGCTCGGTGGCGAAGCGGCCCTGCGGCACGGCGATCACGCCCAGCGCGGCGGCCCGGGCCACCTGCCGGGGCTGGACCACGGCGAAGTGCTCGATGCGGTGCCGCGGGTCGCGCCGCGGGTACTGGGCCAGCGCGCGGGCGTAGGCATCAAGCACCACGTCGATGGCCAGGTCGCCGATCGCGTGGGTGGCGACCTGCCAGCCGGAGCGGTGCGCGGCGATGATCGCGGCCTGCAGCTCGGCCGCGTCGGCCTGCAGGTAGCCGCGGCCCGCCGCAGCTCCGGCCCCGTCGGCGGCGTAGGCATCGTGCACGGCGGCGGTCCGGCCGACCAGGG
The DNA here is from genome assembly GCA_963800415.1 of uncultured Actinomycetes bacterium. Taxonomy (GTDB): domain Bacteria; phylum Actinomycetota; class Actinomycetes; order Streptosporangiales; family Streptosporangiaceae; genus Palsa-504. Next base: position 87,403 of record CAWDBS010000050.1, on the reverse strand, counting down.
ATCCGTCGGCGAAGATCTTCACCGCGCCGAGCCGGAGCCAGTCGTCGCCGAAACCCGTCCTGATGCCCAGGTCGAGCCCGGCCACCAGGCCGTCGCCGGCGTGCGCGCCGAGCGGGTGCAGCACCTCTCCGGCCGTCATCAGCTCGACCCGGACGCCGAGCCGGCCCTGATCCCGGGCCGCGGTGTAGGCGGCGAGCTCGGCCGGGCTGTGCGCGACCCAGCCGCCGCCGATGCCGGCCTTGGTGCAGCTGGTGACGCCTTCCTTCAGGTACTGTTCGGCGGCCCGGGCGATCGCGTCGGTCAGCTCGGCCAGCGGGTAGGGGTAGACCAGGCTGCCCACCAGCAGCTGGGCGCGCTCCTCGAGCAGGCCGGTGGGACGGCCGTCCGGGTCGGTGGCGACCCGGCCGCCGGGCAGCTCGGTGGCGGCCGCGTCCAGCCCGAGGTCGGCCAGGACCAGGCTGTTCACCACGCACATGTGCCCCGAGGTGTGCCGCAGCCAGACCCGGCGCCCGGGCGCGGCCCGGTCCAGGGCGTCCCGGTGCGGGTGGCCGCCGAGCTTGTTCTGGTCGTAGCCGGAGCCGACCACCCACTCCCCCGGCGCCGTCGCCTCGGCCCGGCGGGCGATCGCCGCGTACAGCTCGTCGAGGGTGGCGGCCGCGGACGCGCGCAGGTCGACCTCGGCCAGCGACATGCCGAACCCGATCATGTGGTTGTGCGCGTCGTGGAACCCGGGCAGCACGGTCGCGCCGCGCAGGTCGACGACCCGTTCCGGGCCGGCCGGGTCCGCGTCCAGCGCCTCGATCCGGCCGCCCGTCACGGCCACCGCCGAGGCCTGCGGGCGGTCCGGGTCCATGGTCAGCACGTTGGCGTTGACCAGCACCAGGTCGGTCACGGCGCGTCCCGGGCCTACTGGCCGGCCAGCAGCGCCGTGACCGGGCTGCTGGCGAGCCGGTAGCGGACGACCCGGCCCTGGCGCTCGGCGATGACCGTCTGGCTGGCACGCAGGTAGCGCAGCGTTTGGGACACCGTGGCGTCGTTGATCCCGGTCGCCGCGGCCAGGTCCGAGACGCTGATCGGGCCGGCGGCCCTGATGCAGGTCAGCAGCGTGAGCCGGGTGGGATCGGCGAGCACGGCGAACTGCCGGGCCCGGGCCGCGATCGCCTCGGGGCTATCCAGGGCCGCGATGGCCTGGCAGATCCGCTCGGCGTCGATGACCCGGTGATCGGAACGGTCCGCGGGCAGCAGATGCACCGCATCAGGATTCCACAACCGGGCGCACCATGCGCACCCACCCCAAAAGCTGATCATCTGATCAACCTTGACGACTGCCAGGATGGCCTTGTACGTTGCCGTGCCCTCGGTTCGTCCGTGGGTCCCGGGGTGCCGCTCGCGGGCTAGCGTGCCGAGGCTCACGACTCCAGGTCTGCCGCCCGCGAATGGTGGGGTTTCCCGCATTGCCGGCGGCGATACGGCTGGGTACGCTGCCTAGTAGTGGCAGCGCACCGCCTGCCCGCTTCCGAGCCACCGACGGCCCGCGCCGGCGCTGGCGACGAGGACAAGGGTCCACGACTCGCGGGCATGTCATGGTCGCGCCATATACCAGGGCGGCCCTTTCTGGTCATGCCATCCATCCATGGCGGGCAGACGCGGGCCGACCCGCCGGGAAGAAATGATCATGACGCAGAACAAGGCGCAGAAGGCCGCCACCCGCCAGCGGATGGCCGAGACCGGCGAACCCTATAGCGTGGCCAGGCACGCGGTCGAGCGCGAGCACTCCGAAGCCGACAGCGAGGACGGGTTCGGCGAGCGGGAGCGCATGGAGCAGGAGCGCGCGGACCTGGCCCGGGAGCGCATGGAGCAGGCGCGGCAGCGGGCCGAGAACGTGCAGGAGCGGGCCGAGGACGCGCAGGAGCGGGCCGACCGGGCCCAGGAGCGGGCCGAACGGGCCGACGAGGCGGCCATGGTGGCACACGACGCCGCCGACATGGCGGCCGAAGCCGCCAACCTGACCCGCGACTGGGCCGACGCCGCCGACCAGGCGCAGGCGCAGGAGCGGGCCGCCCAGGCCCGGGCCGCGGCCGAGGAGGCGCAGCGCCGGGCCGACCGGGCCGAGCGGGAGGCCGAGCGGGCGCAGGAAGCCGCCGACCAGGCCTCCGAGGAAGCCGACGAGGCCGAGGAGCAGGCCTGCCAGGCCGAGAGCGACGCCGCGGACGTGAGCGGGTGGCCGCGCCGCCGGGCGCGCCAGCTGCACTACCACCGGGGTCGCTGGGACGGCCCCGGCCCGGAGCCTCCCAGGCCGCCGGAGCCGCCGGAGCCGCCCGTCTGGACGCCGGACCGGGTTGGTCAGGTCTTCCAGCGGTTCGACCAGTTCAGGGAGCGGGCGGACCAGCTGGTGAGCCGGGCCGAGCGGTTCCTGAACCTGGCCCGCGAGCAGGCCTCGCGCCCCGCCCCGCCGCCGCACCCGCCCGAGCCTCCCGAGCAGCCGCGGTCTGCCGGTTCGGCAGGCCCGGACTGACGTTTATCCGTTCCCGCGCCGCCGCGAGCCAGGTCCGTGGCGGCGCGGGAACGGATGGCCCGGATTCTGTGTTACCGGTGATCGACCTATGCATCAACGCATCATGATGAAGAATGACGTGGTTGACCTAGTCCCAGACAAAGGCGTCAGCGCAGGCTGACGTCGGCGCGGTCGTGGATTTCACCTTCTACGTCGAGCGCTCGACGCTCGCCGGGCCTGGCCGCGCGGCCGGGCGACCCGGCTCGCTAGAGCGTGAAGTAGAACGTGGCACCCTGCCCGGCGGCGTCAGCGGAGGCGGCGGCCCATCTCCGTGGTGGCGTAGCCGCCGAGTTCGGTGACGGCCGCCTGGAACCGGTCGGACCGCAGCAGCGACCACAGCGGCGCCAGCAGCGGGCTGTCCATCGCCTCGGCCGCCACCACCAGGTCGTAGGGCTCCTGGGTGACCGGCACGAAGTCCAGGCCGAACGCGCGGGCGGCGGCCATGACGCCCAGGCCCGCGTCGGCGCGGCCCGCCGCGACGGCGGCGGCCACCGCCAGGTGGGTGGGCTCCTCCCGGGCGTAGCCGTCGATGTCGTCCGGGCTGACGCCGAGCCGCCCCAGCTCGAAGTCGAGCAGGACGCGGGTGCCCGCGCCGCGCTGCCGGCTGACGTAGCGGACGCCGGCCCGGGCCAGGTCGCCGATCCCGTTGAGCCCGCGGGGATTGCCGGGCGCGACGATCAGGCCCTGGTCGCGGTGCACCAGCCGGACCACGGATACGTCGGCGCCGCCGAGGACGCGGTTGAGGTAGGGCAGGGTGTACTCGCCGGTGGCCGGATCAAGCAGGTGCGAGCCCGGCCAGGTGGCACAGCCCGTCGCGCAGCGCCACCAGCCCGCCGAGGGAACCGACGTTGGACGAGGCGAGCGTGAGGTTGGGATCCCCGGCGCGCAGCGCGGAGGCGGCCAGGTCGAGGACCAGGTCGTGCGAGCCGATGGCCACGATCGTGCCGGCGATCTCGTCGATGCCGCGCAGCAGCTCGATGCCGACCTGCTCCCCCGCGTGATGGCCCTCGAGCCCGGCCGGGACGACCAGCAGCCCGTCGGCGCGCACCAGCGAGGTCAGCACGCCGGCGCCGCGCGGCAGCGGGGTGGCGACCATGGTCCCGCCCACCACCCCGAGCCGGACCCGCACCCAGTCGTCCAGGCCGAGCGGGGAGGCAAGCTTGCGGGCCAGCCGGGCGGTGGCGCGCGGGCGCCTGCGGGGCGGCGCGCCCATTAGCTCGGCGAGCAGCGGCTCGGCGAAGATGTCGAAGGTCAGCGCGGCCGACACGGGATAGCCGGGCGCGCCAAGCACCGGGGTGCCGCCGACCGCGCCGAGCACCACCGGGTGGCCGGGCCGGACGGCGACGCCGTGGACGGCGAGCGTGCCGTGCTCGGCTACCACCCGGGCGGTGTAGTCGTCGCGTCCGGCGCTGGAGCCGGCCACGATGATCAGCAGGTCGCAGCCGGTGACCGCGGCCTTGACCGCGGCCGCGATGCGCTCCGGGTCGTCCGGCTCGATCGGCAGGCAGTGCGCCTCGCAGCCCGCCTCGCGGGCCTGGGTGGCGAGCATCAGCGAGTTGGTGTCGGTGATCTCCCCGGCGCCGGTCCGCTCGCCGATGGGACGCACCTCGTCCCCGGTCGGCAGGATCGTGACCACCGGGCGGCGCCGGACGAGCAGGTGCGTCGCGCCCGCCGCGGCGGCGGCCGCGACGTCGGCGGCCCGCAGCCGGTGCCCCTCGGGCAGCAGCAGCTCCCCCGCGCTGACGTCCTCGCCGATCGAGCGGACGTGCTGGTAGGGCGGCACGGCAGCGCGTATCTCGGCGGTGTCCCCCTGGTAGTGGACGTGCTCGCGCATCACCACCGCGTCCCGGTCGCCGGGCATCGGGTCGCCGGTGTCCACCACGTCGTAGGCGTCCGCCGGCAGGCAGACGGGGGTGGTCTCGCTCGCGCCGAGGGTGTCCGCGGCGCGCACCGCGATCCCGTCCATGCCGGCCGCGTCGAACGGCGGTGACGAGCGGACGGCCCACACCGGCCCGGCGGTGACCAGGCCGGCCGCCTGCCCGACCGGCACCCGCACGGCCGGGATCCGGGCCGGGCAGCCCGCGGCTTCACGTGCGCCCCGCCAGGCCTGGTGCGCGCGGGACGCCGGGACGTCGCGGATGAACGGGCTGTCCGCCATGGCCTCCCCAGCAGTAGATGGCTCAACAGTAGACGGCTCTGTGGCAGACGGCACTGTGGCAGATCGCTCGGCGGTAGACGGCTCAGCGGTAGACGGCTCAGCGGTAGACGGCTCAGCGGTAGACGGTGACCTGGACCTCGGTACCCGCGTCGAGCCCCGTGGCCTCTTCGGGAATGATGACATACCCGTCGGCGGCGGTGAGCACGGACAGCAGCGCGGAGAGCCCGAACACGGGCGTGGCCACGCCGCCGGCGACCTGGACCTGGACGACATCCAGGCGGCCCGCCGCCGACGGCAGGTCGCGCGCGAGCCGGGCCCGCACGGTGGGCTCGGGCGGCGGCATGGTGCAGCCGCCGACCAGGCGCACCAGCGGGGTCCCGAGCAGCCGGAAGACGACTAGGGCGGACCGGGGGTTGCCGGGCAGCCCGATCACCGGGACGCCATCGCACTCGGCCAGCAGCGTGGGCTTGCCGGGACGGATGGCGATGCCGTGGCACCAGATCGTCCCGAGGCGGCGCACCACGCCGGCCGTCTCGTCGCGCGCCCCGACCGACGAGCCCGCCGAGATCACGATCAGGTCGCTGGCCGGCAGCGCGGCACGCAGCGCCGCCTCCAGGGCGCCGGCGTCGTCGGGCACGATGCCGCCCTGGACCGGCTCGCCGCCCGCCTCGGCCACCATCGCGGCCAGCGCGACCGCGGTCGCGTCCCGGACCTGCCCCGGGCGCAGCGCCGCCGCCTCCGGCGGCACCACCTCGTCGCCGGTGGAGAACACCGTCACCCGCGGGCGGGCGTGCACGGGCACCGTGGTGACGCCGGCCGCGGCCAGCATGCCCAGGTCCTGGGCACGCAGCGGCCGTCCGGCGGGCACGAGTCCGGCGCCCGGCGCGGCGTCCTCGTCGGCGCGGACGACGCCCTCGCCGGGGGCGACCGGCCGGACCACCTCGATGGTGCCCGGCATGACCTGCTGGGTGTACTCGATCATGACCACGGCGTCCGCGCCGGGTGGCAGCACGCCACCGGTCGGCATGCTCACCGCCGCCCCGGGCCCGACGGTGACCTCGGGCTCGGCACCCATCAGCACGGCCCCGGTCAGCTGGAGGTAGCCGGGCAGGCCGTCGGAAACCCCGTAGGTATCGGCGGCCCGCACCGCGTAGCCGTCCACGGTGGACCGGGCGAAGCCGGGCAGCGCGTGCGGCGCGGTGAGAGGCGCGGCCGGCACCCGGTGCAGCGCGGCGGCCAGCGGCACCGGCTCGGCCGGGGTGCGGCGGGCCGGACGGAAGCCGGCCAGCGCCTCGGCCACCGTCCTGGTGGTGAAGAACTCCCGCCCCGCCTCAGCCTGCGTGGCCATTGCCCGCCAGCCGCAGGACGCTGGCCACCGGGCCGAGCGCCACCTGGCCAAGCCCGCAGATCGAGGTCCGGCGCATGACCTGCGCCAGCTCGGAGATGCGGTCGTCCACGTCGGCGGGACCGCCGCCGGCCGCGAGGTGATCGGCGAGGATCCGGTGCGCCTTGGTCGAACCGACCCGGCACGGCACGCACTTGCCGCAGGACTCGTCGCGGAAGAACCGCAGCACGTTGGTGGCGGCGGCGAGCAGGTCGGTGCCCTCGGCCATCACGACCAGCGCGCCCGACCCGAGCATCGACCCGGCCTCGCGCAGCGAGCCGAAGTCCAGCGGCACGTCGAGCTGATCCGGCCCGAGGAAGTTCGAGGAGGCGCCGCCCGGCTGGATGGCGCCGGGCCGCCCGCCGCCGGAGACTCCGCCGCCGGACACCCCGCCAGCCTCCTCGAGCAGCTCACGCGCGGTCGTCCCCATCGGCACGCAGTAGACCCCGGGACGCTCGACATGGCCGGAGACCGCGAAGAACTTCAGCCCGTCGTGCTCCCCCGCGCCCTGCCCCTTCCACCAGGCGGCTCCCCGCCGGGCGATGACCGGGACATGGGCGAACGTCTCGACCGAGTTCATCAGCGTGGGCTGGCCGTGCAGGCCGTACACGCCGGGGAAGGGCGGCTTGTTGCGCGGCTCGCCGCGGTGCCCCTCCATGCACTCGATCAGGGCCGACTCCTCGCCCAGGATGTAGCCGCCCGGCGAGGTGAACACCTCGACCGACAGCCGCCGGCCGGTACCGTGAACGTTCTCCCCGGCCAGCCCGGCACCGATCAGTCCGGCAGAGCGCAGCCGGTCGATCTCGCGGCGGATCACCGCCTCCTCCGGGCCGTACTCGTGCCGGATGAACACCCAGCCTTCGGTGGCCCCGGTCGCGAGCATGCCGAGCAGCATGCCCTCGAGCACCAGGTGCGGCTGCTCGGCCAGGATCTGCCGGTCCTTGAACGTCCCAGGCTCGGACTCGTCGGCGTTGCAGATCGCGTACTTCGGCGTCGCGGTCTGCGCCGCGACCAGCTCCCACTTCCGGCCGGCCGGGAACCCGGCGCCGCCCATGCCGCGCAGCCCGCTGTCGGCCAGGGCCGCGGTGACCTGCCCGGCCTCCAGGGCACCGGAGAGCACGTCGCGGAGCACCCCGTAGTGCTCCTCGGCGGACGCGTACGGGTCGTTGGGCCACCGCCGGGCAGCGGCGGGCGGGCAGCCGGCCGGGGCGGGCGCCTCACCGTGCCGCACCCCGCCGTCGCGGGCCGCGGCGATCAGGGCGTCCACCCCGGCCAGCGTGACCGGGGTCTCGTTGACCACGGCGGCCGGGGCGGCGTCGCACCGGCCGATGCAGGACCCCTCGATCACCTCGACATCGGCATCCGGCCCGTACCGGTCGCGGATGTCCGCGAGGCAGCCGTCGGCGCCGCGCAGCCAGCAGGACAGGTCGTGGCAGACGCGCAGCGTTACCCGCTCCGGCGGGGTGGCCCGGAAATGCGGATAGAACGAGATCAGCCCCTCGATCTCATACAGCGGCCGGTGCACCTCGCGGGACAGCGCCACCAGTTCCTCGCGGGGCAGCCAGCCCACCCGCTCCCGGATCGCGTGCAGGGCCGGGATCAGGCTCGGTCCGGGGAACTTGCCGGCCCGGGCCTCGACGCCGGGCACGCGCACGACGTCAGGCATCGACGGCTTCGATCCGGGCGGGTTCGATCCGCGCGGGTTCGATCCGGACCGCGCAGAACTTGAACTCCGGGATCTTGCCGAACGGGTCGATCTCGTCGATCGTCAGCAGGTTGGCCGCCGCCTCGCGGAAGTGGAACGGGATGAAGCAGTTCCCGCGGGCCTCGCGGTGCGAGACGCTCACCTCGAGCTCGATGCTGCCGCGCCGGGAGCTGACCCGGGCCAGGGCGCCGTCGGCGAGGCCGAGTTCGGCGGCGTCGTCCGGGTGCACGAACACCAGGGCCTTGGGCGCGATGGCGTCCAGCGCGTAGGACCGGCGGGTCATCGAGCCAGTGTGCCAGTGCTCCAGCATCCGGCCGGTGTTCAGCACGAACGGGTACTCCGGGCTCGGCAGTTCCTTGGCCGGCAGCCACTCGGCCGGGACCAGGTGAGCCAGCCCGTCGTCGGTGTTGAACCGGTCGCCGAACATGACCACGGTCCCGTCGCTGTGCTCCGGGTCCGGGTTCGGGTACAGCTTGCCGCCGGGCCCCAGGTTGTCATACGTGAGGTTGGCGTAGCTCGGGATGACCGAGACCATCTCGGTGAAGACCTCCCGCGGCGAGGAGTAGTCCCAGCCCAGCCCGAGCCGGTTGGCGATGTCCTGGACGACCTGCCAGTCCAGCCGGGCCTCGCCGGGTGAGTCCAGGACCTTGTGCCCGAGCTGCACCCGGCGGTCGGTGTTGGTGTACGTGCCGTCCTTCTCCAGGTACGAGGACGCGGGCAGGATGACGTCGGCGAACTCGGCCGTCTCGGTCAGGAAGATGTCCTGGACGACCAGGAACTCCAGCGCGGCCAGGGCCTTGCGGACCTTGTTGATGTTCGGGTCGGACAGGAACGGGTTCTCGCCCAGCATGTACATGCCGCGCACGCCGCCCGCCAGGGCGGATCCGATGATCTCGGTGACGGTCAGCCCGCGCTTGGGGTCCAGGTCGCTGGTTCCCCACGCGCGGGCGAACCTGGCCCGCACGCCCGGGTCGTCGGCCCTGGCATAGTCCGGGTAGAACATCGGGATCAGGCCCATGTCCGAGGCGCCCTGCACGTTGTTCTGCCCGCGCAGCGGATGCAGCCCGCTGCCCGGGCGGCCGATGTTGCCGGTGATCGCGCACAGCGCGATCAGGCAGCGGGCGTTATCCGTGCCGGTGGTGTGCTGGGAGATCCCCATCCCCCAGAAGATCACCCCGGCGCTGGCCTGGCCCCAGACGCGGGCCACCCGCCTGATCAGGTCGGCGGGGACCCCGGTGATCTGCTCGGCCCGTTCGGGCGGATAATCCCGAACGGTCTGGGCGAGAGCCTCGAAGTTGGTCGTCCGCCGGGCGATGTAGTCGCGGTCCACCAGGTCCAGCCGGACAAGCTCGTGCATCACGCCGTTGTAGAAGGCCACGTCGGTGCCCGGCTTGAGCTGGCAGTAGATGTCGGCGTGGTCGGCCATCTTGTCGGCCCGCGGGTCGACATAGATGATCGTCGTGCCGCGGCGGCGGGCCTGCTTGAAGAAGGTGGACGCGACCGGGTGGTTGGCCGTGGAGTTGCTGCCGGTGACGATGGCCACGTCCGCGTTGATCACGTCGCCGTAGGTGGTGGAGACCGCGCCGGAGCCGATGCCCTCGAACAGCGCCGCCACGCTGGAGGCGTGGCACAGCCGGGTGCAGTGGTCCACGTTGTTGGTGTGAAACCCGGTCCTGATCAGCTTCTGGAAGAGGTAGGCCTCCTCGTTGGAGCACTTGGCCGAGCCGAAGCCGGCGATCGCGGCCGGGCCGCCGGCGATGAGAATCTCGGTCAGCCTGCGGGCCACCAGGTCCAGCGCCTCGTCCCAGGTCGCCTCGCGGAAATGCGGCATGACCTCGGCGTAGTCGACCAGCCCGCCGGGCTTGCGGCCGCGCTTGCCGCTGCGGCCCTCCCCCTTACGGCGCTCCGGGCCTTCCTGGCGGCGCTCCGGGCCTTCTCCGGCGAGCTCGCCGCGCACGTCGGCGGACAGCGCGCCCTTGGGGTAGGACTCCTCGCGGCGGATCAGCGGCTTAGTGAGCCGCTGGGGCGAGGCGGCGTAGTCCCAGCCGTACCGGCCTTTCACGCACAGCCGGCCGTGCGAGCCGGGCTGCTCCCGTCCCTCGGCGAACGAGATCGCGTTGTGGTCGCGGTCCACGTAGTAGGACAGCGCGCAGCCGACGCCGCAGTACGGGCAGACCGTGTCCACCGCGTCCAGCTCGGTGCGCGGCCGGATCGGGATCTCGCGGATGGGCTTGTTGGTCAGCGCGCCGGTCGGGCAGGCCGCGACGCACTCGCCGCAGGAGACACAGGAGGAGTTCCCCATCGGGTCGTTCAGGTCGAACGCGATCCGGGTGGCGTACCCCTTGCCGCTGCGCCCGATGACGTCGTTGCCCTGGATGTCGTCGCAGGCGCGCACGCACCGGTCGCACAGGATGCAGGAGTCGTGGTCCACCGCGATGACCGGGCTGGAGGAGTCGGCACCCCGCCCGGCGGCGCGCGGCAGCCCGTGCTGGCTGGCACTGCCCTGGGCCACCCCGAACCGGTCGGCCAGGCCGAGCAGCTCGTTGTCACCGGTGGTGGCCTGCTTGGGGTCGTGCTCGCGGTCCGGCTGGTCGGACAGCAGCAGCTCGGTGAGCAGGGCGCGGCTGCGCTCGAGCTCGGGCGTGGTCGTCTGCACGTCCAGGCCGTTCTCGCACGCGCGTACGCAGGACGCGGCGAAGGCCGGGGCGCCGACGTCGACCACGCATATCCGGCAGACGCCGACCGGATCGTAGCGCTCGTCGTGGCACAGGACTGGGATGTCGATGCCGGCGGCCTGGGCAGCCTGGAAGATGGTCGACCCTTCGGCGGCCGTGACTTCACGACCGTCGATCGTGAGCGTGACGGTCCCGGTGCGATCCGGGGCGGTGATAGCCATGCCTGCAGTATCCGCCGCACCCGTCGCTCAGCTCAAGCGGAGGTCAGTGAGCTGGGCCGGACCGGGACGGCCTTGCTCATCGAGCCCGCGCGCGGCGTAATAGCCGTCGATCATGGCCCGCAGCCGGGCCGGGGTGAGCCCGGCCTCCCGGCCCGAGGCGAGCCGGACCGGCTCGGCAAGCAACCTTTCAGGCAGCCAGTCGTCGGCCGGACGCCATCCCTCGCGCACGTTGTAGACACGTTTCGCCAAGACGATCCGCCGGGCCGTTCGGCGCAATTCTGCCCCGTCCATGTCCCATCCGGTGACCGCGGACAGCAGCCCGGCCCACTCCCCGAACGGGTCGGTGAACACCCCGCGCAGGAACTTGCACAAGATCAGCGAGTCCATGACCGCGGCCCGGTCCTCGGTTTCCACCGCCGCGGTCACGTGCGCCGCGCCGCCGTCGAGCCGGTCGAGGTCGCCGGACAGGTCCGCCTCGTACGCGCCGGACCGGTTGTGGTCGGCGCCGCGGGCGTTCACCGCCAGGCCCAGCGCCATGGCGTGCAGCGTCCGCGGCTCGTAACCGGGCATCTCCATGCCCTTGACGTGCGGCGCGAACGCCGCAGAGCCGGCTCCGACCCGCTCGGCGGCGCGCCGCGAGCCCTCGGCGAGCAGGTCGCCGAGCCCGTCCCGGGCGCCGATCTGGTCCAGCGCCCGCAGCAGCCCGGCGGCGTCGCCGAACCGCAGCCACGGCGCGTCGATCAGGCCGCGTTCGGCGCACTCCATGGCCCACGCGATCGTCCCGCCGGCCGAGATGGTGTCGAGCCCGAGGTCATCGCAGCGCGCGCTGGCGGCCAGCACCGCGTCCGGGTCCGACACCCCGCACATCGGGCCGAGCGCGAAGACGTTCTCGTACTCGACCCGGGTCTTGCGGCCGTCTCGGCCCGCGTAGATGTGCTCGCAGCCGATCGTGCACGACGCGCAGCTGTGCCGTGCGACCTGGCGCATCGCGGCCAGGTCCTCGGCGGCCAGCTGGGGGGCCCCGTCGAACGTCGCGGCCTGGAAGTTCCTGGTTGGCAGCGTGCTGATGGCGTTGAAGGCGAGCAGGTTGGCCAGCGTCCCGAGCTCGCGGTACTTGGCGGTGGCCGGGCCGAACGACCGGGCGCGCAGGTCCCGCGCCGCCGCCAGCACCGCCTGCGGGTCGGCCGGGGCGACCCGGCCCGCCGCGCGCACCGCGATGGCCTTGATCCGTTTGGCGCCCAGCACCGCGCCGAGCCCGCCGCGCCCGGCGTGCCGCCCGTCGTGGGAGATCGTGGCGTACCGGACGCCGCGCTCGCCGGCCGGGCCGATCGCCGCCACCCGCCAGCCCCGGCCCAGCCGCTCCCCCAGCCGCAGGCGCAGCCGGGTCCCCGCCTGCGCCGCGGTGAGCCCGGACAGGTCCGCGGCGTCTTCGAAGCGCACGCCCTGGTCATCGATGAGCAGGACGGACAGTGTGGCGCGGGCGCCGCGGACCACGATCGCGTCGTGCCCGGTGAGCTTCCCGGCGATGGCGAAGTGACTCGAGGCGAGGGCGTCGGTGAGCAGGCCAGTCAGCGGGGACTTGGCCACCACCGCGAACTTCGCGCTGGTGGTCAGCGGCGTGCCCACCAGCGGGGAGAACACGTAGGCCAGCGGTGCTTCCGGGGCGAGCGGGTCGACGCCGGGCGGGCCCAGGTGGTGCAGCAACCAGGCGCCGAGCCCGGCGCCGCCGATGTAGGCGCGCAGCAGGTCATCGGGGAGTTCTAGGGTTTGCGAGGTGCCGGTGCCGGCATCCACCACCAGCGCCCGGCCGAAGTAACCGCCTGCGGGCATGGCTGTTCAGCCGCAGGCGTCGGCGGACAGGAAGAAGACGGTGTCGCCCGCGGCCAGCGGGGTCTGGCCGTCCCGGGTGATCTGGTCGCCGTTGAGCGCCGCGGTCACGTGCGCGCCGAAGTCGACGCCGGCGGCCGCGGCGGCTTCGGCTACGGTGGCCGCCGTGACCGTCTCCGGGGCCCGGTGACCGCCCCGGCCTGGAGTGGCGGCCAGCACGCCGAAGCGCTGCACGGTGACCTCGGGGGCGGGCTGGGACCGGGCCGTTCGGTACTCGTCGGGCTCGTTGATGTTGAGCACGGAGTCCAGGCGGGGATCAAGCGCGGCCAGCACCGGGTCGTCCTTCAGGGAGTGCTCGTCCAGCCGGGAGACCGTGCACTGCTCGAACAGGAACGCGGGCCGGAGGCGTCCTTCCTGCACGAGGCGCTCCGCTAGCGGCGCGAGCTTGGTGCGGTAGGCGGCGGCCAGCGGCTGCGGGTAGCCGCGTGCCACCGGCAGCCCCACGTCGGCGCCCTCGTGCACCGCGCGCAGCACCCGGCGGACGAACGCGGGGTGCAGGAACGGCATGTCGGTGGAGCTGACGAAGGCCACGTCGGCGCGGTCCATGAGGGCGCCCAGCCCGGCGGCCAGGCCCTGCACCGGGCCCTTGCCCTCCCGCGGGTCGGTTATTACTTCTATGTCGGGAGGCAGCGGGGGAAGCTCCTGGCCCGGCGCGCGGACCACGACGACCGGACCGCCGGTCGCCCGGGCCAGGATGCCGACGGTCCGGCGCAGCAGCGTCGACCCGTGCCACTCCAGCGCCGCCTTGGGCGTGCCCATCCGGGACGACCGCCCGCCGGCCAGCACCACGCCCGCAGAATCCGGCATTCCCTCATGCTAGCCGCGGTCAGGCATTTGCTCTTTATCGTGCGGGCCCGCGTGGGTGCCTCGATCCAGCCGCGGGGCCCGGCGCACCGGCTGGCCGCCTCGATCCAGCCGGCTCTATGCCGACATCGTGCCGGCCATCGCCGGCTCTATGCCACATCGTGCCGGCCATCGCCGGCTCTAGCCACATCGTGCCGGCGAGCAACTGAGCCGTGGTGGACCTTGGCCACTCCAGCGTCGCCTCAGCACCGTCCGGCGGTCGGGAACCGGTCGCCGTCGGCGGCCACGGCTTGCCTGCCGAGGATCTCGCGCAGCTCGCCCGTGATGCCGTCCGGGTAGCGGTCGAGAACCGCTTCGAGATCGCGCCGCTGCGCCGGGGTGGAGTACTCCCCCAGCTCATGCTCCAGCCGGATACGGTCCTGCGCCGGGGTGGCCGGGATGAGCAGGGCGTGCAGGAGGAGCAGCATTCCTGGCAGGAGGAGCACGCCGCCTGGGCCGGTGCGCATGATGACGCCGGCCACCGTGAGAACGACCGCGGGCAGCAGGGGCCGCCAGCGGGCCCGCACCCCCTGGGCCAGGCCGACCAGGCCGATGACGGTGAGCAGCGCGCCAATACGGATCCACCAGGGGGTCCGCCCGATGCGGGTGGGCCGCAGGCCACCGTACCGGTCAGCTGGGCCCGCGGACTGGCGCCACACCACCAGGTTCCGCCGGTGCGGTAGCAGCCTCATCGCAGCCTCCCGGACCCCAGGCATCGCTCCGTGTGCACTCAATGGTACGCCGCTGCGCTCCGGCGAGCCTAGTCAGGCGCCAGGCTCCGGGACGTAGTGGCGGCTCTGGTCGGCGGGATCGATCCATACCCGCATGACGGCGCGCGTGGTGGGATCGCGGAACCGCTCGTCCGTCGGGATCCAGCCGGCGGCGGGCTGGTCGGCCTGGGCGTGGCCGCGCCGCCGCTTGACGCGGCCCGGTGCGGGGGCGCCAGCCGCGGCGGTACCGAGCGCGGTGGTACCGGACACGGGGGCTCCCGGCAGGTCGGCGACCGCTGCGGCCGCCTCGTCCAGGTACCGGGCGCTCAGCACCACCCCCACCCGGCGGTCCAGCTCGTCCAGGCCGAACAGTCCCACCGCGTAGTGCTCGCGCAGCAGCGCGACCAGCCGCTCGCGGTCGGCCTCGGCGGCTAGCGGGCGCGGGCCACCCGAGGCCGGACCAGGCACAGGCTAGTCCACGGGCCGGACGACGACCGCGGTCCCGTAGGCCACGATCTCCGTCAGCTGCTGGCTGATCTCGGAGGAGTCGAACCGCATCGCGACGATCGCGTTCGCGCCCAGCAGCCGCGCGTTGTCGATCAGGCGGTCGATGGCGTGGCGGCGGCTGTCCTCAAGCAGCGAGGTGTACTGGGGCACCTCGCCCTGGCGCAGCGCGGTGAGCCCGGCGCCGAACGACTTCGCGAAGCCCATGCTGCGCACCACGAGGCCGAAGGTAAGTCCCAGGTCCCGCTCGATCGTCATGCCCGGCAGCCCGAGGGCGGTGGTGACCGGCATGCGTTGCCGGCGAAGGCTCTGACATGACTGGCATCATACGGAAGAAGCCCGGAGAAAGGTGGCGCTGATGCGGCTCGCTGTCTGCGCGGAGATGATGTTCCTCGACCTGCCCATCACCGAACGGGTCCAGCGGATCGCCGAGGCGGGCTTCGACGCCGAGATCTGGGACTGGACCCGCCACGACATCGAGGCCCTGGCGCCTGGAGAACCTCAATACCGCCGTCGACCACCCCGGCGTCCCGTTCGCGCGGATGGGCTATGACGGCACCGTCGGCCTGGAAGCCTGGGCCGCCGACGGCGACAGCGAGCGAGCGCTGGCCCGGTTCCGTGCCGCCTTCACGCCCGGGAGAATCCGGGCGTTACCATCGGCTGGTGCTGCCGTTCTCCGCCCAGACCCGCACCGCCAACCTCACCCGGATGGCCGAGGACCGGTTCGACGTGCTCGTGATCGGGGGCGGGATCACCGGCGCCGGCATCGCCCTGGACGCCGCGGCGCGCGGCCTGTCGGTGGCCCTGGTGGAGAAGGACGACTTCGCCGCCGGGACCTCGGGGCGCTCCTCCCGGCTCGTGCACGGCGGCCTGCGGTACCTGGAGCACCGCGAGTTCGGCCTGGTCCGGGAGTCGCTGCGGGAACGGGGCATCCTGTTCCGGCTGGCGCCGCACCTGGTCCGGCCGGTACCGATGTACATGCTGGCCGACGACTGGCGCCACCGGGCCACGTACCGGGCCGGGCTGACCGGGTACGAGCTGCTCGCGGCGGGCCGGAACATCGGCTACCACCGGTCGGTGAGCGCCGGGCAGGTCCGCGAGGCCATCCCCGGGCTCGGCGGGCGGTCGCGTGGCTTCCGGTACTTCGAGTGCCAGGTGGACGACGCCCGGCTGACCATCGAGGTGGCCCGGGCCGCCCAGCGGCAGGCGCGCGGCTGGCCAACCACGCCCGGGTGACGGAGCTCCTCGGCGACGGCCGGGTGACCGGCGCGGTCGTGACGGACGAGACGACCGGGCAGCGGTTCGAGGTCCGGGCCCGGGCCGTGGTCAACGCGGCCGGGGTCTGGGCCGACCAGGTAACGCGGCTGGCCGGTTCTGGGTTGCCCGGCTGGCCGGTTCTGGCCGTCTGGCCCGGTTCTGGGCTGGCCGGGGCGGGCGGCGGGCGGCTGCTGCCGAGCAAGGGCGTCCACCTGGTGTTCGCCCCGGGCGCGGTCCGGACCACGGCGGCGCTGGTCGCTCCGTCGGGGACGGGCGACGGGCGGTACATCTTCATCGTCCCGTGGGAGGACCGGGTGTACGCCGGGACGACCGACACCCCGTACGCGGGCGACCTGGACCACCCGGCGGTCGGCGCCGCCGACCGTGACTACATCCTGTCGGCGGTGGCCAGTAATTTCCCGGGCGTGACCGAGCGCGACGTGGTGGCGTCCTGGGCGGGGCTGCGCCCGCTGCTGAGCCAGGACGAGGAGCTAGGCGACGCCCGGACCAGCGACCTGTCCCGGAACCACGCGATCTTCACAGACCCGCCCGGGCTGTTCACCATCACCGGCGGGAAGCTGACCACGTACCGGGCCATGGCCGAGGACCTGGTGGACCGGGTCGCTGTGCGGCTCGGGGGTGCCGGGCCGTGCCGGACCCGGGCCATCCCGCTTGGGCTGCACGGGTCGCCGGCCGCGGCGGTCCGGCTGGCCTGGGCCGAGGTGGGCCCGCCTGGGCCTGCCGCCGCGAGCGGCCACCCGGCTGGTGCAGCGCTACGGCGATGACTGGCGGGAGGCCACCCGCCTGATCAGCGAGGACTGCTCGCTCGGCGAGCCGGTGGTGAGCGCCCTGCCCGTCCTGGGCGTCGAGCTGGCCCTGGCCCGCAGCCGTGAGATGGCGCTCACCGACGAGGACGTGTTCGTCCGCCGGACCCGGCTCACCACCCGCGACGCGTCCCTCGGGCTCATACCTTCAGGCGGACACCTGAGGGAATGATCCCGAACGAAGCGGGCGTCGTGCCCAGCACTTCCCCGTCTGCCTCGACCGGGAAGGGCCGGTCCGCGTCGACATGCACCTGGCGGGCACGCAGTTCGGCGATGTTGCGGTGCGGGAGGTGCGCGCCCCGGTACACCTTCGGCAGCGTGGTGAACGAGTCGGATTTCGGCCCGGTCATGACGAGCACGTCGAGCAGGCAGTCGCCGGGGTCGGATTTCGGCGAGATCTGCATGCCGCCGCCGTAGAACCGGCAGTTCGCCACCACTACGTTGAACGCCTGCCAGCCGAACAGGTGGCCGTCAGCGTCGAGCCGCACCGCCGCCGGGCGGAAGCCCGGCAGGGTCAGCCAGAACCCGCAGGCGTACCGGGCGGCGCCGAGGAGGCGGCCGACCCCGTTGAGCCCGGCCGCCCGGGCCACCACCGCGCCGCCCAGGCCGGCCTCGGCGATGTTGACGAAGTACCTGGTCGTGGCGGCGTCGCCGTCGGTGGAGGTAACAGTGCAGGTGACGCTGCCCACGTCGATGGCGCGGACGCGGTCCCCGGCCAGGTGCCGGGCGGCTTCCACCGCGTCGCCCGGCAGGCCGAACGACCGGACGAAGTCGCACCCGGATCCGGCCGCCACCACCCCGAGCACGGCGTCCGGCACCAGCGGCTGGCCGTCCCGGATCATCCCGTTGACCACCTCGTGGACGGTCCCGTCGCCGCCGGCCGCGACCAGGTAGCGCTCGCCGGCCAGCAGGGCCTCGCGGGCGGCCTCGGTGGCGTGGCCGGGATGGGTCGTTCGCACGATGCGGTAGCCGAGTCCTTCGTCCCGCAGGATGCGCTCGACCTGCGGGAGTGACGCTTCCACTTTGCCGCGCCCGGCCCGCGGGTTGACGATGAGGACCAGCGGGCCGAAGGGGCTGCTCACGGCGCATCCTTGCGGCCCTTTATGACCTGCGGGGTCATGACCTGCGGGTTCATGATCCCGGCCGGGTCGAGGGCGGCCCTGATCCTGGCCAGGACGCCGGCTCCGGCCGGGCCGAGCTCGTCGGTGAGGAAGCTGGCCTTGAGGCGCCCGACGCCGTGATGGTGCGTGATCGTCCCGCCCGCGGCGGCACAGCTTCGCGCGGCCGCCTGCCACGCCGCCCGGTACCGGGTCTCGGCGTCCTGGTCGTCGGCGCCGCTGATCAGGAAGGTGAAGTACAGCGACGAGCCGGACGGATACAGGTGGGACAGGTGGCAGCCCACGGCCTGCGCGTGCGCGGCCAGGGTCTGGAGGAGGCCCTGGTACAGCCGCGGGACGGCGGACCACAGTCCGGCGACCTCCATCGTGTCCACGATCACCCCGGAGCCGAACGCGCGCTCGGGCCCCATGATCTGGGCGTAAGTCCGTACGGCGTCGTTGCGGTGCTGCCACCAGTGCTCCCCGTACCGGGCGCCGAGCTCGCCGGATGCCCCGGCTTGCTCGAGGGTCTCGGTGACCGCCTGCTTCCTGGCGTCCAGACCGGGCAGGCCGGCCGGGAAGCCGGCCAGCCCCACGCACCCGCCGGAGTGGCCGAGCGCCCCGAAGCTCAGCTGGGCGTCGGTCTCGTCGTACCCGCGCAGGACGGCGGCGCCGGTCTCGGCGCGCACGGCATGCCGTAGCCCGTCGGCCAGTGCGGCGAATCCGGGAAAGCCGAAGGCCAGCCACTCCCAGCCCGCGGGCCGGTCCCGGCAGGCCAGCGTCGCCTCGGTGACCACCGCGAGCGTCCCCTCGGACCCGACCAGGAGCCGCCGCAGGTCCGGCCCGGCGGCCGAGCGCGGCACCGGCCGGCAGCGCAGGATCTCGCCGTCCGGCAGGACCGCGGTCAGCCCGAGCAGCACGTCCTCGATCGCCCCGAACCCGGTGGACGCCTGCCCGGCCGACGACGCGGCGATCCAGCCGCCCACCGTGGAGATGGCGATCGACTGCGGATAGTGCCCGACCGTCAGCCCGGGCCCGGCCAGGGCCTCCTCCAGCTGGTCGCCGCGGACGCCGGCCTGGACGTCTACCGTCTGAGATACGGCGTCTACCGGGCCGATCTGGTTCATCCGGGACAGGTCAAGGACGACCGACCCGGCGTCGGCCTGGGCCCCGCCGCACACCCCGGAGCCGCCGCCGCGGGGGATCACCGCCGTGGCCGTCTGCGACGCCCAGGCCAGGACGGTGGCCACCTCCTCGGTACTGGCCGGGAAGACCACCGCGGCGGGGACCGGGAGCTCGTCGCCCCGGACGCGCCGCAGCAGCGCCAGCGACCAGGAGTCGATGGCCCGCTCGCGCAGCGTCTGCGCGTCGGTTGTCACCGAGCCGTCGGGCAGGCGGCTCACCAGAATGTCCAGGACTCTCACGACGCGGATAGTAGACCCCGGGAACCCGCACCGGCTAGCGCACGCCCGGCCGGGGTTGTCGCATTTTCACGGCGCGGGCAGAGCTCGCCTTCCCGGCGGACACCGCGCTCAGTCTCTTCCCGAGCCGGAGAAGATCCGCAGGAAGAACAGGAAGACGTTCAGTATGTCCAGGAAGATGGACGCGGCCAGCAAGGGCGCGGAGCCGATGTCCTTTGAGCGCCGCAGCCGCTGGAAATCGAACATGGTGAAGCCAGCGAAGATCACCAGGCCAAGCACCGAGTAGATCAGCGAGCCGTGCGGGATACGCACGAAGATCAGCACGATGCCGAACACGATCAGGGCCAGCAGCGCCCAGAAGCAGACCCGCGCGATCGCCGACAGGTCGCGCCGGGTGGCGTAGCCGGCCGCGCCGAAGCCGGCGATGAACAGCGCGGTGGCGCCCCCGGCCTGCCAGAGCACCTGCGGGTTGGTGCTCGCGTAGTAGGCGAGCGTCGGCGCCACCGCCACTCCGATCAGCAGCCCGAAGGCGGCGAGCAGCCCGACGGTCAGCCGGACGGACCGGCGCGCCGCGAACTGCATCCCGATCAGGCAGACGAAAGCGGCGATGAACGCGATGATGCCCGCGCCGGGGGCCAGGTTGCGGCCCAGGTAGGCGCCGAGCGCGAACAGGGCGGCCGTGACCGCGACGTATCCCATCGTCTGCGCGAATAGGGTGCGGGTCCGGTCGCGGGGTGGCGCCCCGATTCCCTCATAGCCAAGTGAATAGCTCATGACATCCCGTTCTTCCGTCGGCATCGCGTGGCCTTGACTACAGTGCGGTCCTCCTAAGCATCCTGCCTACACCTCACCAGAGGGGGCCGTTGCGGGCCCGCGCAACGCGGCGGGTAGCGTGAAAAAACGTTCCGCGAGGCTGGGATGGCAGTCATGGACATGAAACTCGAGGTTGTAGTGGTGCCCGTCTGCGACGTGGACAAGGCCAAGGAGTTCTACCAAGGGCTGGGGTGGCGGCTGGATGCCGGCTCGTTCGCCTCCGTCAGCGACCCGGACGGCAACGGCTGGCTGCTCCAGGAGATCACCACCCGCCTGCCGGGCCGGTGAGACCCATGCCAGCGAGTGACGACTACGACGTCATCGTCGTGGGCGGCGGCGCGCCGGGCGAGCACTGCGTCGGGGCGCTCGCCGAGGGCGGTCTGCGGGTCGCCCTCGTCGAGCGCCATCTGGTCGGCGGTGAGTGTTCCTACTATGCGTGCATCCCGTCCAAGACGCTGCTGCGTCCCGGCGAGGCGGTGCAGGGCGCCCGCGAGGTGGGGGCCCGCGCGGAGGTCGACGTCGAGGCGGCGCTGGCCTGGCGCGACTTCATGGTCTCCAACTACTCCGACGCCGGGCAGGAGCGCTGGCTGGCGGACCACGGCGTCGACCTGCTACGCGGGACCGGCCGGCTCGCCGGGCCGGGCGCCGTGGAGGTCGACGGCGTGCGGCACACCGCACGGCATGTCGTCGTGGCCACCGGCTCTGATCCGGTCGTGCCGCCCGTCCCGGGCCTGCGCGAGCTCGATGGCATCTGGACCAACCGCGAGGTGACCGGCATGAAGGCGGTCCCGCGGCGCCTGCTGATACTCGGTGGCGGACCCGTCGGAACCGAGATGGCCCAGGCCGTCCGCCGCCTGGGCGGCGAGGTGGCGCTGGTCGAGGGGGCTGAGCACGTCCTGGCCCGCGAGCCCGCGCCGCTGGGCCATGCGCTCGGCGAGGCCCTGCGGCGCGACGGCATCGAGATCATCCTCGGCATGCACGCGACCGCGGCACGGCGCGAGGGCGAGGACTACGTCCTGTCCCTCGACAGCGGCCGTGAGCTGCGCGGCGACCACCTGCTCGTGGCCACCGGCCGTCGCCCGCGGCTACCCGCCGGACTGGAGACGGTCGGCGTCCAGGCCGGCCCGCGGGGCATTCCGGTCGACGCGCACCTACGCGCCGGGGAACGCCTGTGGGCCGTCGGCGACGTCACCGGGATCCGGCTGCTGACCCACGTCGGCAAGTACCAGGGCGAGGTCGTCGCCGCGAACATTCTCGGCGAGCCCCGCGAGGCCCACTACGAGGCCATTCCGGACGTCGTCTACACCGACCCGCAGGCCGCCGCCGTCGGTGCCAGCGAAGGCCAGTTCAGCGCGACCGCGCGGGTATCCGAGGTGGCCAAGACGGCCACCTACACTCACGCCTACGCCGAGTCGAACGGCTTCCTGACCCTGATCAGCGACGGCGAGCGGCTGACCGGCGCCTACGCGCTCGGCCCCGAGGCCGGCGAGTGGCTGCAGCAGGCCACGCTGGCCGTCCGCGCCCAGGTGCCGATCGACGTGCTGCGCGACGTCATCCAGCCGTTCCCCACCTTCTCCGAGATCTACGTCGACGCGCTCAACGTGCTGCGCCGACAGATCGCGGCCACCCGCCAGCCGACCGGGGCCGGATCACCGGAGGAGTCATGACCACCGCCACTGCTGCTTCTGGCACCCGGCGCGAGCCGGAACTGACCGGGCAGACCGTCGTCGTGATCGGCGGCAGCTCCGGCATCGGGCTCGAGACCGCCCGGCAGGCCCGGGCCGAAGGCGCCGACGTCATCCTGACCGGCCGCGATCCCGAGCGCCTGCAGCACGCCGCGCAGGAAGTCGACGCACAGAGCACAGCCGCCTTCGACGCCACCGATTCGGCGGCCCTCGAGCGGTTCTTCGCCGAGCTGCCAGGTCCGATCGACCACGTGCTGGTCACGGGCCCTGGTCCGTACTACGCGCCGCTGGCCGACCTCGACCGCGAGCGGGCACATCACGATTTCGACGCGCATGTATGGCTGGCCGTCGCCGTCGCGCAGCACGCCGTCGGCCGGGTGCGGCCCGGCGGCACGCTGCTGTTCATGGGCGGCACCGGCGGCCGCAGTCGCGGACCCGGCCTGTCGCTCATCGCGGCGGGTACCGCCGCGCTGCCTGCCCTGATCGCCAACCTGGCGGTCGAAGTGGCGCCAGTCCGGGTCAACCTCATCGCCGCCGGCTTCGTCGACACGCCGCTGTCCGCGTCGCTGCTCGGCGGCGACCTCGAAGCGCGCCGCGACCAGCTCCGCGCGACGCTGCCCATCGGGCGCGTGGTGGGACCGGCCGACGTCGCCGCCCTGGCCGTGCACCTCATGACCAACACGGCGCTGACCGGCGCGACCTACGACATCGACGGCGGCCAGCAACTGGTCGACCGCGGGTGATCGCCGTAAACGACCTGACTATGGCATACCTCGTCACCATGACCACCCGTGTGCCGGCCGGCACGCCCGAACAAGCCGTGGCCGACATCAGGACCCGGGAGGCCGCCGGGGTGCAGACGATCCTGCAGGCGCTGCCGCTGGCCCCCCGGATGACCGTGGACATCACGCCGCTGTCGCCGCACCCCAAAGCTGGCCCGTTAAATGCTGGGCTGTTCGAACCAGGGCTTGTCCGGCGCGAGCAGGTACCGGTCGGCGAGGTGGTTGAGCACGCGCCGGGCCTGCCGGAACCGGCTCGCCACGTCGCCGACCACCACGACCCGCGCGGTGGCGGCCGGGGCCAGCTCGCGGGCGGCCCGGTACCAGCGGGCCCCGAGGTATTCCCAGAGTTCCATGGCGGGGGTACTGGCCAGGCGCTCGTGCTGCGCGGCGGGCAGGCGGGCGGCGCGAAGCAGCCGGCCAGCATCCACCGGGCCGAGGGCATGCGTGGTCGCATAGTCGGGAAACACCCCGGTCAGGAACAGCGTCGCGTCGCCGAGCCTGCGGTACACGCCGGGTAGTTCGGCCTCCGGAACGGCGTCCAGCAGTCCGGCCAGCCGCACCGGGTCGAGTTCGCTGAACCGCCGGGTTCGCATCCGCCCGCCCACCCGGACCCGGTACCGGCCGCTGGCCACCCGGGTGAAGGACGCCAGCAACTCGGCCAGGAACAGCCGCCGGGCCGGATCGCCGAGGAAGTCCCGCAGCGCAGGTGCATCGAACAACGGCACCCGCTGGCGCAGCCCGGTCCGTTCCGGCACGTGGTCCATCGAAGCCAGTTCGGCGGCAGCTTGCTGGACGAACGCGACGAAGACGAGGAAGGGGGACGCCGGGACGGCCCATCCCCGGGCGGCATCCTGCACGCCGAGCACGGCGCGGAACACGCCGGGATGCTCCAGCAGCCGCAGCAGCGCCTCCGGGTCGCGCCGCAGCCGCACGGCATCGGCCGGTTCCTCGGTGCCCGCAGGCGCGGCGGTGCCCGCAGGCGCGGCGGTGCCCCCAGGCGCGGCGGTGCCCCCAGGCGCGGCGGTGCCCCCAGGCGCGGCGGCCACCGAGGCCAGCAGCATGAGGTCAGCATCGGTCAGCTGGCTCGCATACTCGCGGCCGACCAGCAAACGGTCCATGACACCACGGTAAGTCGTCACCGGCCAGGCGTCATCCCGGATGCGCGCCGCAGGTAGCCCGCCTGGTCCGCACGTATCGGCGTGGATGGATTTAACGGGAGCGGCCAGTAGCTACAGCATATAGTCAGATTTCTTGCAGAAGATGATCAGGTTACTTATAGGTAGTTTTCATGTAAAGATCAGGTTAATCGCCCACTATCGGACTGGCTTCCTCCGGTGCCGTGCTGTCTGGGCGGTACCGGGAATGCGCCCGAGAGCGCCCCGCCGGATCCCTCCCCGCGTGTCCGGCGGGGTGCCTCGCCAAACCGCTGAGAACGGAGCAGCAGTCGCGGCTCCTCACCCGGAGAAACGAGCACGTCATGACAACCGCCGACCTGCTGACCCTCGTCGAGCACGCCGGCCGGAAGCTCACCTATGAGCAGTTCCGGGCCTGGGTCGTGGCCCAGTCGGTCCGTAACGCACTGCAGACCTTCCACGGCGGCTGGGCGTTCGACCCGGACAACCCCGGCAGCGGGGAAGGATTCATCAGCGATGGCCAGATGCGCGCGCTGAACATCACGATCCGCCGTACCGTGCATGAGGCGCTGGGCCAGACGGACATAGCCCGCAACGTGGTGACGCAACCGCCCCGCAGGGAGTTGCGCGCCGCTGAGCGGGCAGCGCTGGACTTCTGCCAGTTCCAGCTCGGAACGGTCCGTCACTACATGGAGCCGCCGGGGTCGCCCCAGCTGGAGGAGGCCTACAAGCGTTACGTCAGCGAGCCGGACGTCAACCGGTGAGCGCGGAACCTTACTCCGTATGTCAGCTGACGGTCAGGTATCAGTCAGTTAGTAATCGAAGTTCTAACAGAACACAATGATTCTTCCTTCAGTTTTAACTCAGGTTCAGGCCCGATCCTCTGGGCGACAGACAGCACGGGGAAAAGCGCACCGAGGACCACATCGTGGGCGCTGTCCATGACGTGGCAACGGCTACCGGGCCAGGATGCCCGCCATCGAATTCGCCGTGACCAGAGCCGGGCGGACCGGCAGCAGTGCCGGGCGACCGGCGGATAAAGGTTGAGGCATTAAATGATGACAGCTGACCAGTACAGACCCTGCGGCGCTCGGACATGCTCTGGTGCGACCCAGGAAACCCGGCAGAACCTGCAGATGACATTGCCGACCACCGACCATGCGGTAGGACAGGCACGACAAGCTACCCGGGCCGCGCTGGCGACCTGGCGGCTGACCGACTTGGAAGAGACCGCTGTCCTGCTCGTATCTGAGCTCGTCACCAACGCAGTTCGGCATGCCCGGGGCACCTTTGCGATCGTGCTGGAGCTGAAGACCACGGAAACATGGCTGCGGATCGAGGTCCAGGACGCCGACCCGCGCTGGCCGCAGCCGCGCACCCCAGCCGGATTTGATGAGTCCGGATTCGGGTTCCTACTCGTTGATGCCTTGGCCCGCAAATGGGGAGTCCGTGATACCGCAACGGGCAAAGCCGTGTGGGCAGACCTCGATATACAGCCGGAAGGCGAGCCGGGGACCTAGGTCCGCCCGGCGGACCGAGGCGGACCGGTAGAGGCGGCCGTGCCCCAGCCGGGCAGCTGAGCGTCGACACGGATGAGCGCCTCTGTGTCGGGCGCGATCACGCGGAACGCGCCCGTCGGAGTCAGGCCAGTCGGTCCAGGTCTCTTCAGAATCTGCGCCGATGCTGACCTGGCGCCGCCGCGCCAGACGCCGCTCAAGCTCCTGATTCGCGGTCCCGAGCCTAGCGGACAGGGCCGGTGCAGCGGTTCCTACCGGTACTTCCGCGATCGGCAGCCGGCAGCGCCGTGTCGACGGGCGGTCCTCGTAGGCCCGATGACGATCTCCGCTCACGCCGGAGTACTTTCCGGCCAGACTGGCTGCCAGAAGCTGGAGCACCATGCAGGAGGCACACGTGACAACACCGCCAGATTTCGGAGGCCGCGAAATTGAAGAGGGAGTGCAGGAAGATCTGGGCGCCCCGCGAAGAGAACATGCTGCGGGTGAGGAGGACGAGGACAGCTCCGCATGGAGCGACAATGAGGCGCACGCCCCGGGAAAGGTCTGCGAGCTGTGCGGTGCGGTCATCGTATCCGGCCAGGACGTGCGGCGCCGGGCCGACGGCCAGTGGATGCATGAGCTCTGTCCCTGACATAGCGACGCCGATGGCGGTGCGGTCGCTACCCCCCGAGCCTGACCGTTGCCCTGAGGCCCCACGCGCCGGCGAGCCGCGGGCACATGACCGCCAGATCAGACCATTCCAGGGCGCTACCCGGGCCGGCGACTGACCCGGGGCCGCAGTATTGCAGTACTTGCTGCAAAACGCGATATCCGGCAGCGCTAGTTTACCTGAGATGGCGCTCAGGGGCGCATTCTTCAGCTGGCTGCCGGATGGCCGTGAACGCGCCTGCCAGCGGGCGCCTCGTCGCCATGCTCATCGTCATGGCAGCATGAGGCTCGATGCCAGGGGATAATGGCTTCCCTTATCTCGGTCAGATGCACACTGTTAACCGCGGGTAGAACATGGCCCATACCACCTTTCCGGTGTCACTTGGCATGTAACCCCAGCGGTCGCTAAGCGCGCAGATAATGTGCAGTCCGCGCCCAGTCTCGGCGAGAGAACCGCGGGTTTGCGGCGTGGGAGCCGCTGTGCTCGGGTCGGCGACCGCGCACAGCACGCAGGGCCCTGGCTGGATTAGGCCGAGCCGGACTGGCCCCCAGGACCGGGTATCGCCGGATCCAGGCAGGGCGTGCCGCAGCGCGTTGGTTAGCAGCTCAGACACGACGATCGCGATGTCTTGGCTGCGTTCTGCCCTGCCCCACCGGTGCAATGTGGCGATGGTGAAGTCCCGGGCTGCGCGGACTGATCCGGCGCTTGTGCCCAGCGTGCGAGTTGCGGTACGCGGCAGGCACGTCCAGCTTGTCGGGGCCGGATCCGGTGACGGCCGCCAGCCGCTCGCCACGTCGGCCATCTCCGCGGCCAGCATCAGCCAGCGGCAGCCGGCGCTGCCCACCAGGTGTGACGGACGCGCCGCCATAGCCGTCCGGTCAATCCCATCGCTGCAGGCAGAGGTGCGGGCACCTGCGTGCTGCCATTGGCCGGGGAAGGCATCCCCGGCGTGTTCCTGGATCATCAGGAACCCCCATCTGTGTTCACAGGCTCCCGGATGCCAACTGGCGCCGCCGTTAGCTCACCGGGCGCGGACCGCAACCGGCACCATGCAGTCAGAGAGGCGCTGGCTGACGTTCAGCGCATCTGCGGCCGACATGTTGTCGGCAACTGGGTGCTTGCGTGCCAGCCGGTCGCGCTCACGGCAGCGATCCTGGCGGCCCTGGCGATGGCCGTGTAACGGTCCCACAACACGACAGGCCAGCAGGCCCGAAAGCCCGGGTCGGTCTGCTGGCATCGCGGGCAAGCCAGCCGATCGAAGGCGTCGATGCGCCAGCCGGCGCCGATCGCGCGGGCGCGCGCGTCGCCCTCGCCGAGCGCTGCGGGATCGGCATGCCAGGAAATGCAAGAACCCATCTCGCACCACATAATCGGCATCCGTAGCTGATCGCCGATCACCGCCCGCACAGTGCCCCCGGCGGGGGCAGCGGGCCCGATAGGAGCAGCGGGCCCGATAGGAGCAGCGGGCCCGATAGGAGCAGCGGGCCCGATAGGAGCAGCGGGCCCGATAGGAGCAGCGGGCCCGATAGGAGCAGCGGGTTCAGCGGGGGCTTCTGGCCGGGCACCCCCGCTGGCCGGCTTGGCGCAGCCCTCGGCGGCCGGCTCGGCATAGGCGTCGTCCCGCAGCTCCGCGAGCCAGTCGTTCATCTGAAGCATGCTGGCGTCCTCTGACCGGACCTTGAGCTTCATGTCGGGCTCCCCTCTGAGTTGGCGGTGAGCGCCGTTCAGCTGCAGGTGACCTGCCCTAGGACAGACACGTGCACTGGGATGACGGACCAGGCAGCGGTTGCATGTCCTGGACATCCCGGGCTCCGGTGCTGCCAGCGCGGCGACCGCGATGTTGCCGGGCTGTCGTCCGCCACCACAGGAATGCGGCCTGCAGTCCGCGAGCGCCTGGTTTGCCCCGGTGTGCGTATGCCACCATTACGCTCGTCCTCCCCTTTTCGAGCGTCCGGGCTCACCGTCTCTGGGTTTAAGCTTTCACGGTCCCGACTCAAAATTACAGCTGGATATACATACGATAAACATTCGGCTTATTTACGAGTTATTGCGGCGTGGCGCGTGGACAATTCAGTTTTTCTCTTTCCACAGGGTGTGGATCGCGTTCTTCCAGTTAACGGTCCCTGTTATGAGCGTGGTCCGGCGCCGGAATCCCCAGCATTACCCCGCATACGCACAGGACCGGTGCCGTTTTACACAACTCATCCACAGGTTCGTAAACATCAAACCCTGTCGCCGGCCTCCCAGGTGACCCTGCGCCGGGGTCCCCGGGAGAGGCGGCCTTGACTGGCCGTCGGCAGCGCATCAGCCACTGTCTTCGCCGGGCAGGATGTCGGGCGGCACTACATCGGTGTCGGGGCGCGCGGCGGCGCGGCGGCCGCTCGCCTTGTGCCAGTAGGTCTCCTTGCCCAGCAACGACTCACCGAACCGGTCGAACTCGGCGATTACCTTCTGTGTCGCCGCGGTAACGGCCTCACGGGTCCGTTCACCTAGCTCCTCCAGTTGCTGCGATACCTCGACCTGGATATGAGCGGCCACCTCATCCTGCGTTAGGGCGCGCAGCTCCTGCCTGGCCTCACGCACCGCGGCGCGCAGATCCTTCGTAGCGGCGTGGGCCTCGCGGATCATCTCGCGGCACTCGCCCATCGCCGCTTCCAGCCGGTCTAGTTCGCTCACGGCATCCTCCTCGCTCGCAAAGCCGGGCCGCTCCGATCCCGGCCGGCACGTAGACTCGCGCACCGCGGTGACGTCGTTCAGCGTGGCCAGCAGGCCCGCGACACCCTTGCGCCGCTGGCTAAGCTGCGCTTCATGGACCAGCAGGAGGGAAACCGGATCTCGTTCTGCGCGCCCACGAAAAGCGGAATGGCACCTGGCCACGCTATCAACCAGCACGATGCCGACTGACCCCGGGCGCCTGCGCCGGCCTCGGATCGGCACGTGACAGAAGATGCGGCACAGAAATAGAATGCCGACGGTCACGTAATTCACGCTGGCGCGGTAAGTGCTTCCGGCTTTGTGAAGTCAACACAATCGATTACCTTGCCCATCCAACATACATGATCTGGGTCACCGCGAGCGGCTGACGACCAAGGCATCCAAGTCACGTCGCACTGGGGGCAAGTCAGCCGACTGCCGACACTGGGGGCTCCCGGATTGCCGCAATTCCAGCACAGCTTAGGATCGACCTGTTTCTGGCTCCGGCTCATTTGCCTTCGCCCCCTTTCGCATTCAGCCCCGTATCACCCGGATCCAGGCGGCCCTCGCGGCGACCTCGGGCCCAGATTCGTCAGAATGGCGACGGCATCGCTGGCAGGTTGTCTGCCCCGCTGCGAAACGACAGCGTCCCCGGCGCCCCCGTTAAAGCGCATACCTGGTGGAGGGGCCGGCCGACGGCGCTGATACATCCACGTGACCGCCGAGTGGAGTGGTGCTACGAACTCCTGGACCCGCACGAACCCGTGCTGCTGCACCGGCTAGGCGTGTTCGCTGGTGGCAGGACGGTCGCGCCGCCCCGGAGTGCCTCGACCTGGTCGAGCGCGAACTGCCCCACATCCGTTCGGCACTCGATCATGCGGCCCGACGCGGCTGATCCAGGCCACAATGGTCTTCGCCTGATGATCGCCCTCGCGTTTTCCTGGACCCAGTGCGGCGCTCGACCACCTGCGTGGCCAGGTCGACGCGTTCGCTTGTTCCGATTTCACGATCAGCCATACCTACAGCGGCAGCGCCGACGGGGCCGTTGTGGAATGGAATATGTCCGGTGAGACTGGGTGCCGTCCGATGCAACCGAAGGGAGCGGGACAGCGATGATGATCACCTACGTGTCGCGCGTTTCCCGGGGTGACGCAATTACGGCTGCACCTGCCGGCGCCGGGCAGGCGGTGGACACTGCAACGGCCGAGTTGGCCGGAAGCCAAACCCAGCTCAGCCCGCAGGCCGGGGATGAATTCGCCGTAGGAGTGGCGGTTCTGACCGGCACGCTGGAACGCCTGCTGAGCATGCTCCGGCTAGAGCGGTAACCGGTCCCATGTCATCGCTCAGCCAGCCTTACGCCCGCGGCCCGGGCACTGCCGTGTCCGGCGCCCGGTGGCGCGACTATCCCTCGAAGGTGGTGGTGACCGGGCTGCTTATGGCGGCGGTGGTGGCCGGGTGCTCCAGCCAGCCCGTGGTTCCGCGGGGTTCGGTGAACTCGTGTTACCGGTTCGCGGTGGAGGCGATCCGGCATCATGTCACGGTGACCGCGGTGCCGGCCACCTGCCAGGGGCTAAGCCAGCTTCAGGTGAACGGGGCGGTCGGCCGCGCGCTGCAGGCCACGGCGGCCGGGGTGCGCGGGAAGGCCCGCCAGCGCCAGCTCATCGCCCGCGACAGCCCGTACCTGGCCGGCCTGATCCACGCTGTCCCCGCTCCCAGCCAGCCTGCGGTGGCGACCCCGCAGTCCGCCCCGCCCAGCCGTGCCGCGCTCAGCCTGGCGGCGCTGGCGACCTGGCTGGCCACCGTCGGCCTGGGAGTATCGATGATGGCCCGGTGGATCACCGGCACTCGGCGTCACGGCACGCAGCCGGGCCACGGGCGGGGGCCAGTACTGAACTTCACCCACTTCGGGCTGGCGCTCACCGGCCTGCTGGCCTGGATCAGCTACCTGGCCACCGGCGTGACCGGCCTGGCCTGGACCGCCTGCGGGCTCCTTATCGCGGTGGCCGGCCTGGGCATGACCCTGGTGTTCCTCGCCGCGGTCCGCAGCCCGGTCACCTCCCTGCCCGCCCACGCCGGACCCACCGCCCCGGCCCCGGTCGCCACGGCAGCCGCATCCCGGCTCGGGGAGGAGCCGCCGCCCGTCCACCGCCCGCCCGCCCTCGTCGTCGCCGCGCACATCACCGCCGCCGCCATCACCATCCTGCTCACCGTGCTCGCCGCCATCGGCTCCGGGTAAGTGGCAACCGCCACTCCCGGCACCGTCACGCACGGTACAGTGCGCTCTTCTCTGCAGTAAGCACGGCACACCAGGTGCCCCTGCCCAGGCACCGGATCCCATGGCGCTCCTGGCGTAGCCTCCCCCACTTCGCCCCGCTCTACTACAGGCCGCTGAGCGATGCGGTCGCTGGTCCCGCCGAGACGACCAGGCCCGGCGCCGACCGCGAAAACCCGTCATCGCGACGGCTGCCGCGATGCGCCCGCGCCGCCCGTTGAACAGGTTGTCTGGGAACCACGAAAATCACCTCCACATCAAAACCCGGTACCCACCCTGTCCCGCTGAACAAGCTCGCAATGCTCGCGGAGCCGATCTGGCATGACCGACTCCGCGAGCGACACGCTGTGACGGCGTCACGACACCTGGATGAACAGCTCGTACCAGGTGCCGGATGTCTTGAAGTTCACCGACGGCGCGTGACCAGTTCCAGTGTTGCCATTGCGTGTGCCTCCTTGGCGTTGCAGACGATGAACGCGACGTTGCCCGACCGGCGCTAACCCGGCGCTAACCGGAGAAACGTGCCGCCTGCCGCAGGAGGATCGCCGTCGGCGGGTCCGGTGGGACGCCAAGCTGCCTCAGTGCCGAGCAGACCCGCCGGTGCGCCGCCGCGATCTGGGCGGGACGGCGGCCCCTGAGGGCAGCCGCGAGGGCGACGCGGTGGCCGCGGGCGTCGAACGGTTCCAACGACAGCGTACGCTCGGCCAGCGCGAAGGACGCCGCCGCGTCGTCGGCGACAAGGCGCAGTTCGGCCAGCGCAGCAGGCTGTCGCCGGACGAACCTGGTCGACCTCAACCGGTCCGCTGCGAGCCGGATATGAAACGTGTCACCGTGGAGCAGTCAGCGCGTCACCGCCGATGATCGGGTTCCAGGAGCCCTATGACACGATCACGCGGTTCCTGGCCGCCTTGCCGGGCCAGCATCGCGCTGTACAGGATTACCACCGAGGCCCACAACGCGGTCATGTACGCGCTGCTCAGCGAATTCCGCAACGGCGACAACGTGGTGACCACGATGATGGAGCACAACTCGAACTACGTCCCCTGGTATGCGATGTGCCGCGAGATCCTGCCACGCTTCGGACGGCGAGTGCACTACCGGCTGGCACGATTCGATCCGGTCACCGGTGAACTGGACCTAGACCACCTGGCGTCGTTGATCGACGCGCGTACCAAGCTCGTGTGCTGCACTGGCGCCTCGAACTTCCTCGGCACAAGGAACCCGCTGCGGACCATCCGCGCGCTCGCAAGCGCCAGCGGTTACCCCCAGCCCAGCGGTGAGCGGCGTTCCCACTTGCTTATCGATGGCGCGCAACTTGTGCCGGGGTCGTTCGTCGACGTTCAAGACCTTGACGTGGAATACCTGTCGTTTTCGTTTCACAAGATGCTGGCGCCGTTCGGCGTCGGCGTGCTGTACGCCAAGCAGCATCTGCTGGCGTCCTCGCTGCCGTTCCTCTACGGCGGCGACATGATCGCCGAAGGGCGCGTGTTCCCCGACCGGGTCGAGTACAACGCCCTGCCATGGAAGTATTCCGCCGGAACGCCTAACGTCCTCGGTTCGATCGTCTCAGCGCAGGCCCTGCGCATCCTGCTCGACCTGGCGATGACACCGAGAAAATTCACCTGCTTCCAGACGGCCAAACCCGTCGAACGCGGCGCTGTTCATGCGGCCATGGATAGCGTGTCGGCGTGGAACCGCCGCCTGACCACCAGGGCGCTCGAGGGCTTGCGCACCATCCCGGGAATCACCAGCTACGGTCGACCGCGCCGTGGACGCGGTAGCGGCCATCGCCAGCCGCCGGCACCCGCGCGTTTCTCTGCCCACTGTCCGGGCAATGTCATCATCAACTTCAAGCGGCGAGTGTCGATGAAGAGCAGGTAAGACATTTCCGGCCAGGAGCTCGGAAGCGTCCGAAGTTGGCCGGTGCCCGCATCCCGCAGCACATACAGCAGCCCGGCCACGGGGCCGGGTCATCGAGGGCGGCGTGGGCGACAGGCCAGCGGGCGGGCCGCTGGTCGGTGGGGGTGCAGGCCGTGCATTTCCTGGCACGGACGTGGGACGACACCGCTGTCCGGCCTCAACCGAACCTGCCAACCGGACGGTCACGTAGTGTCCGATCTGGGATTTCAATTAAGCGCCGCGACCGCGACCGCGACTCGAACGCGGACCTACTGCTTAGGAGGCACTCCCGTAGCGTCGCTAGACGTCGCCGAACGTGGCCTGACGTGCCGCTTCGCGGTACTGGCAGCGGCTGGATATGGCCGGCCGGTCGCCCCGATGCTGGCGTAGCAGCCGACCACCTGTCAAGGCACCCGCGTGGCTTCCGGGTCGAGATGCGGGCGACGTTACTGGCGGGATGCGGTGGCGGCCTGGGGAATCGCCGCGATCTCCTCGACCTGGTCAAGCTCGCCCGCGGCGACCTTCATGACCAGGTTGTAGGCCTGGTGGTTGGTGAGCGTCAGGCGGCGGCCGTTGAGGCCGTAGAAGGCGATCGCCGCTGCAAGCGCGAGCCGCTTGTTGCCGTCGATCAAGGCATGGTTGCGGGCTAGCGAGTGCAGCAGCGCGGCGGCCTTGGCATCGAGGGACGGGTAGGCGTCCTTGCCGAACGCCGTGGCCCGGGGGCGGGCGAGGGCGGCTTCGAGCAGGCCGTAATCGCGTACCGCGACCTCCGGCCCGAGGACACGCCCGGCCACGTGCAGCAGTTCCGGGAGCGTCAGGTAGATCACTGGCCGAGCCGCTCCAGCGCCTCAGCGTACCTGGGCAGCTCTTCATCGAGCACGCGGTCAAGCAGCTCGGCGCGACTGTGGTTTTCCACGTACTCGCGGATCGCCTGACGGGCCACCTCCTGCATCGACCGGTGCTCAAGCTCGGCGCGCCGGCGCAGCGCCTCGGTCTCATCGTCGGCAAGCCGGAGAGTCATCGCCATGCCATCATGGTATCATGGTTGATACCACGGGTGCCTTCTTGCGCTTTCGTATGTCCAAAGCAGTCCTCGACCTCAGAGCACCCGCCATCGACCGGTTCGACGGGTCGCGGGTCCGCTTCACCGACGGCACCAACTGCGCTCCGGATGCCGTCATCTGCGCGACCGGCTACCGCCCCGGCCTGTTCCCGTGGGCGGTTCAGCCCTGCCGGGAATCGCGTATGCGCGCCGCTGCGGCGTATATGCGAACAGGGCACGCAGGCGTAAACTCGTGAACGCGTATGGCGAGACGGATCGCCATGGGGGGTGGGGAGGCTGCCATGATCGGCGTTATTGTCACGTTCGACTACTCAGGTGATTTCGACCGGGAACGTGTAATCAAGGTGGCCGCAGGCTCCCGCGGGATGTTTGAGGGCATGCCAGGCCTCCGGCTCAAGGTCTTTACCCTAGATCAGGAGCGTCAGCGGGCAGCGAACTTTTACGTCTGGGATTCTGAGAAGACAGCGAAAGGCTTCTTCACCCAGGAGTTGCGGGACAGGGTAACCAGCCTGTACGGTGTCGCGCCCAGCATCGAGTTCGTGGAGATCGCCGAGATGATCGACAACACGCATTCCTAGGCCGATTCCGGCGGGCCATGCTGGCCTCCAGCGCGGCTTTCGGGCCCTCGCGACGGCGCTTCGCCAGCGACGCTGCGCATCGCCGGCGAAGGGTCTGCCAGGCGTGGCTCGGGAGCCCTGGGAGGGTCGTCAGGCTCCTGCCGGGAGGACCGAGGGCCCGGGGTATGGCGGCCGAACGCCGCTGCCTTGGCCGCGCTCTGTCCCCCGATGCTGTGTGCGAGGGGTGCAACGAGATGGGCAGTTACTACGACGCGCTGTTGCCGGTACGTGAGCCCGGGGCCGGGCTCGCGAGCGTGGTGGCCGGTCTCCGGCTTCCTTACCGGGTGCTCGCCTCGGTCTGCGTGCCTGCGGGCCGGATCGTGGTGGCCTTCGTTTCTGATAGTGCCCGGCTCAGTGGCATGTTCGGGGCCAACTGGGCTCAGCCGGGGACCGGTGCCGAGCCGGATGCCACGCTGTATGCGCTGGCCCGGCCGGCCTGCGGCTACGGGCTTGATGGGAGGTGGGACGGGGCGCGATGGTGGTCGCGGGAAGACAAGATGATGGTGGTCTTCGGATTCGGCTCCTACCGGCTGGCCAAGGTGTGCGTCCGGGGCCTCTGCTCGGCCGTGAGCGGGGACGACATAGTGTTCATGCACGGGTGCGCATTGTCGGTCGGTGCGGGAACTGACCGGCGGGGTGTGGTCATCACGGGGAGTTCGGGGGCGGGGAAGACTACGCTCGTGGCAGGGCTGCTGCGGCATCCGGAGTATCCGGCGGCGGTGCTGAACGACGACTGGGGTGCCATTTCGCTGAGTCGCGGGGATTCGGCAGGCACGGGAGAAAGGATGCTGCACATGAAGACGGGCAGCGTGCTGGCCCTTCGCCCCGGATTCTTCACCAGCGCGCCGGCGGGCTCGTATTCGCCTGATCTGTCAGAGCGGGATCGGGCCGCCCGGATGCTGGTGTCACCGGAAAGCGTGTACGGGACGGCATGGAGCACCTCGGCGACGGTGGTGGAGCATGTGGCCGTGGTCGTGCGGGAGCCCGCGGACTGGTTGCCGCCCGGCCGCGAAGGCGAGGCGATAAGGGCGCTGGAAAGCGAGGGCGAGCCGGGCCTGGTTCACCATCACGAGGCGTTCTTCAATGGATCACTGATCCTGACGACCGAAGATGATAAGTTGCGCGAGGAACGGCACTACAAGCAGCTTCTTAGTCGCACAACGGTGTCTTGGATAAACAATTGCAGCACACCTGAGGCCCTGGTAGGTAACTTCATCTCCTCAGTCATCAAGACAGGTAGATAAAACATTCGCCAGCTTCCCGGGCCGATAGCGTCAGCCGGCGACGGCGATGCCACTCACAGGCTTCTGGCGCCGACCTCTCATGGCGCGCCGCGGACGGTATCGCCGGGATACCCGGTTGACGACATAGCAAGCCAGGACCATGCTGACGGCTGTGACCGGGACCGGTGATCATGTGCCGCGCAACCGTGCGGCGTGGGACAGGTGGGCGGCGGAATACGCAGGCCCGGGCTTGCGCAACTGGGCGGCCGCCGAGCCCAGCTGGGGAATCTGGAACATCGCCGAGGCGCAGGCGGCCGTGCTGCCCGCTGACCTGAAGGGCCGGGACAGCATCGAGCTGGGATGCGGCACCGGATACGTGTCGGCCTGGCTGGCCCGCCGCGGCGCGCGGACGGTCGGCCTGGACAACTCCGCGGCGCAGCTGGCCACGGCCCGCCTGCTGCAAGACCGTTTCGGGCTGCTGTTCCCGCTGATCCACGCCAGCGCCGAGCAGGCGCCATTCGGCGACGGCAGCTTCGACCTGGCCATCTCGGAGTACGGCGCCAGCATCTGGTGCGACCCCTACGTCTGGATCCCGGAGGCGGCCCGGCTGCTGCGCCGCGGCGGTCAGCTGATCTTCCTGGTGAATTCGGCGCTGCTTATGCTCACTGTCCCCGACACCGACGATCAGCCTGCCACCGAGCGGCTGCTGCTGCCCTACTTCGGCATGCACCGATTCGAATGGCCAGCTGATGAGTCGGTGGAGTTCCACCTGGGCCACGGCGACATGATCCGGCTGCTGCGCGGCTGCGGCCTGGAGGTCGAGGACCTCCTCGAGCTCCGGCCCGGGCCAGAAGCTACCACCCGGTACCCATTCGTCACGCTTGAATGGGCGCGGCAATGGCCGTGCGAAGAGGTCTGGAAGGCCCGCAAATCCACGTGAAGCAGCGCTGGGAACGGGCATTTCAGGTGCGTATCCTGGGACTGCACCATTATCAATCTCGCCAAGGACACACTTCTGTGCCGCATGGAGTGCATGTGGCGTGAGCACGGTGCAAGATCACTCCGACGGGCCTGGCATCCATAGGGCGGGTAGCACCGTTACGTGCGCCGCTACCGTACGGACAGGGGTTCGCCCAGCCAGGGCCGGACTGGATGTTCTGCGGCGCTCCTCCTGATCTCGTAGTACCAACCGGAGAAGCCGCTGTCCTACCGTGGACGCATGACCGCATGGGGCAACCTGCCGCCCGCGCTGCCGCCGCACGGCACAGTGCTGGCCTGGGCGCGAGGCTGCCGGTGCGAAGAGTGCGAACGCGAGTACCAGCGTTTCGTGTCCGAACTGGCATTGCGAGGGCCGCTGAGGCTTCCCGCTCAGCCGGAGCCCCGCAAGCTGGATGCCGACACCCTCGCCCGGCTGGAACCGGCGGTGAGCCAGTCTGAGTGCCCCGTGTGCGGCGCGCTGCGCCATCAACGGTGCCGCAACCTGGCGTTCCCCCAGCATTTCGCGCCGACTCATCCTGAGCGCAGAAGCGGCTCGTGACCGGGTCCAAAAGACCGGCGACCACGGGCGGCCGGGCATGCCAGTCTCAGCTGGCGGGCACCTGGCCGGCGTCCGCCGCGGCCCGGGCGATCTCCGCGATGCCTGCGGGCCGGACCCGGCAGCACCCGCCCGCGATCTTCGCCCCTGCCGCCATCCACTGCCGGGGCTGCCCGGCGGAGTACCGGGATCGCCCGGTCCAGGCACGCCGCCGGGCGTCCCACTCCTCGCCGCTGTTGGGATACACGATCACCGGCTTGCCCGTCACCTCCCGGGCGACAGCTATGGCCGCGAGCACGTCAGCCGGCGCGCAGCAGTTGACCCCCACCGCCACGACTTCGGGCACGCCGGCGGCGACCGCGAACGCCTCGGACAGCGGCTGCCCGCCGCGGGTGCGCCCGGCGGCGATGCTGTAGCTCAGCCAGGCCGGGATTCCCAGCCCCGAGATCGCGGCCATCAGCGCCTCAGCCTCGTCGATATCGGGCACCGTCTCCAGCGCGAGCACATCGGGGCCAGCCCCGGCCAGCACCTCCAGCCGCGGCCGGTGCCACGCCGCCAGTTCCCGCACGCTGCGCCCGTAACGCCCCCGGTACTCCGACCCGTCAGCCAGCGCCGCGCCATACGGCCCGACCGAGGCGGCCACCCACCGCGCCCGCCCGTCCTCGGCCATCTCGGCACGCGCGGCCCGCGCCAGATCGACGCTGCGCCGCATCAGCCCGGCCGCCTCACGGTGGTCAAGGCCCCGCCGCGCGAACCCCTCGAACGAGGCCTGATAGCTCGCCGACGTCGCGATCACCGCCCCCGCCCGGAAGAACGCTAGGTGCGCGTCCCTGATCTGTTCAGGCGCGTCCATCAGCAACCGCGCCGACCACAGCGAGTCCGACAAGTCATTCCCCCGCGCCTCAAGCTCGGTCGCCAGGCCGCCATCGGCCACCAGCACCGTGCCATCCGGTGCGAAGAAACTCACCACCTCATTCTAGAGCGGCCACGCCGGGCGGCCCGGCCCCAGCCCGTTCCCGCGAAAGGTCCCACCTTACGGCGCCGGGACGGGCATCGGCGCAGCAAGGACAGCGACAACGCCGGAACGTAATCGGCATCCGACCGCGCAACGTCAGCGAGTCGCGTACCGTCACAACAGGCGGCAACGACTAACTGAGGCTGTGCGGAGAATGTCCGCATCTGCCGCGGTCAGGTAGTGGATGCTACGGCATAGCTCTGGTGACCGTCCGGGGCTAGCTGATGTTCAAGCGTTCGAGGGGCTGACCGGTAATGCCGGCGATGATCTCGAAGTCTTTATCGAAGTGCAGGACGGTCAAGCCGGCTAGCTCGGCTGTCGCGGAGATGATCAGATCGGCAATCGACGGGGCCCGGTGCTGACCGCGGTCGGCGAGCAAGGTGAGGACTTCGACCGCCCGGTCCTCGATTGCGGGCGTCTGGTACTCCACGGGCATCGCGGCCAGCGGCGGTCGCTGCAGGTCCGCGCGCAGGTCCGGCCCGGACCGGGCCGAGTAACCGACCTCCAGTCGCGTGACGGTAGCTATCCGGACGAGTCCCCGCTCGATCCGCGCCGCCCACTGCGCGGCATCGGCGCTCCCCGCCAGGCGGGCGAGCGCGGACTTGTCGATCAGCCAGTCAGTCACCGCCACGCCTGTGACATGACCTCAGGATCGGCCA
Source organism: uncultured Actinomycetes bacterium (assembly GCA_963800415.1). Classification (GTDB taxonomy): domain Bacteria; phylum Actinomycetota; class Actinomycetes; order Streptosporangiales; family Streptosporangiaceae; genus Palsa-504. The sequence continues at coordinate 48,608 of CAWDBS010000050.1, read as the reverse complement.
GATCACTGAAGACCTCAGCGAACCGGGTCAGGTCGCCGGTGCTCACCGCAGCGCCGCCGGCGGCAGCATCCTGGGCCAGGCGGCGGCGGACGTACTCGCTGCGGGACAAGCCCAGGCGCCCCGCCCGGGCATCGACGGCGGCAATGACGTCATCGGGTACATCACGGATCAGCATGTCTGTCATAGCGCCTCCTAGTGATATCCCATGATATCGCGGTTCTTGCTGGAACCCGCTACTCGCCAAGTGAACGTCCTCACATGACCGCGGACAGGGTTGAGCTCAGGCAGCCAGGGAAGAGATGGCATGCAGACCGCAGTGATCACTCCACGGCCGCCAAAGTGCCGCTGCGATGCTTCGCCCAGCACTAATGTTCGAATGCTCAGAACGTGATACGGCCACCGAATCGGGAGTCCAGCCGCCAGCCTCACCCGGATGAATGAGTGGGCCGTACCTGCGGTCAGCGATGGCCCGGCGACGCCGCTCGCGGAAGCCATGGCACACCGAGCCGACTGTGGGGGCTTGCGGGCCCGTGGCCTAAAAGCGATGCCGCTCAGACCGTACGCTTTGCGTCCCAGGTGCCGCTCAGGATCATGTCGCGATCGGGCTGCGTCCGGCTGCCTGCCCGGTAATCTGACCAAGCGTGAGCGGCAGCATACGGCACCTGTATGACTTCGAGCTCGAACCGGAGGTTCGCGACTGGCTGGACAGCCTCAGTGACAGCGACTTCAAGCGGGTCGACGAGGTATGCGGCACGCTCGCTGAGAAAGGCACCGAACTCGGCGGCCCGTGGTCCGATCACCTGGAGGGACCGGTCTGGGAGCTGCGGATCCGGCTCCGTGATGTTGCGGCGAGGATCACGTACTGGTGTACTGCTGATAGGAAGATCGCGCTCCTGACGGTGTTCCGGAAAACCAGGCAGCATGACCAGAGGCAGATCGACCGGGCGGTCCGCGTGCAGAAGGCATGCGAACGTGACCATCGGGGGCCCTGCGGCGGAAACCTACGAAAGGCAGGTGTGATGGCCGGCTACCACACCCGCTGGGTCCGCCCTCAGGAGCAGTCCGAGGATCCGGATCGGATCGCCATCCGCGAGGCCCTGGCCTTCGGCAAGGCCGTCTACGACCAGCGCTGCGCCCTGGGTCTCAGCGTCGCCGAACTGGCCCGGCGGACCGGCATGACCGCCGATGAGATCGAGTGCATCGAAGAGGGCGGCACCGAGCCCACCATCGCCCTGCTGCGGCGCCTGGCCGCCGCCCTGGACTCTGACGTGCACCTGACCGCAGGGCACGACCTCGGCTCTGTATGGTTCGAGACCCACGCAGCCTGACCTGATCACGCAGGCTGTTCCTGGCCAGAGACGGTGACCGTCACACACCGTGACGTGCCAACTGGCCGAGTCGTTCAATATCGCCGATCTGCGCGCCAGTCTCAGTCTGCTCGGACTTCTTTAGCTCCGCCCCGAACCGGATGTTCTGTCGCTCTGGCGAGGCGGCGCGGCTGACGGAACCTCCGGCCCGGTTTGTGATGGGCCTGGGAGGCCACCCGATCGTTACCCCACGGCCCGCGGTGCACGTGCTGGACGCCGCGCACCTGTTCCGCCTGGCGGTGGAGCAGGCCCGGCGAGATCGAGGCTGCACGCGGTCGGCGAGGAGGGCGTACCGACTCGCGATATCGCCAAGGTGATCGGCCGTCACGTGAGCCTGCCGGCAGCTTCGGTCCCGGCCGAGGATTTCGGCTTCCTCGGGATGATCCTCGCGGTCGGCCAGCCGGCATCCAGCACGCTGACCCGCGAGCTGCGGAGGCGGGACGTCAGCGTGGCGGCCAGCCAATCGCATCGAATACAGCGACCGGGTCGAGGTAGTCCCGCCAGTGCGCGACCTCGCTCTCGCGGAGCGTGAGCACGGAGATATACCGGTTGGAGTACCGGCGCCCGGTACCCGCAACCCGGCCCTCGGAGGCGTACTCGAGCACCACGACGCCCTTGGTCGCGTCGTGGTGTACGGCCAGATCAAAGCAGCGGTCAAGAATGATCATGGTGCCGTAGGGGCGGTACAGCTCGGCGACGGCGGCACGGCCCTCGATATGCCGCGGGTACCCGGGAACCGTCACCACATAGTCGACGGTGATGTCCTCTGCGAGGATGTCGAAAAAGTGGCCGGGCCCGGCCAGCCCGTCCAGGCCCCGTTCGATGATCCGGAAGAACGGATCGAGCGCAGCGAAGTCCGCCAGGCCGGCAATGGGTGCCTTCATGATGCCGCCTCTACTTCCACGCCGGAGCGGTCTTGGAGGCGAAGTCGGCGAAGCTGATCGGTGCCGCGCCGGTTGCAGCGAGAACATCTCCGTTGGGCTGGGAGCCGCGACCGCTTGCGATGGTCTCGGTGAGAGTGCGGAGGACCTCGCCGTACTCAGCCGGCACGCCTGAGCGGACCATCGCGTCGACCCATTCATTGCGGTCCGTGTCCCGGTAGACGATGATTCGGCCGACCGCCGCGGAGATGATCTGGGCAGCCTCGTCGAGCGTCAGCGATTCCGGCCCCGTCGGGGTGTACGCGCGGCCGGCATGCCGTTCGGGCTCGGCGAGTGTTGCGGCAGCGACGGATGCGATGTCTTCGGCATTGACGAAGGCTTCGGCCCCTGTGCCGTTGGGCACGACGATCTCGTCGTCCACGGGCTTGAGGAACGTCTCGCTGAAGTTCTGCATGAACCACGCGGGGCGAATGATCGAGTGGGTGAAGGAGCTGCGCGACACGAGATCCAGCTCGACGGCCCGGAGCGCCACCTCGGCCGGGGCGTGCTCCATGCCGTATGCGCTGAGGTAGGTGACGTTCTGGACGCCGGCTTGCTCTGCCTGATCCAGGAAGTCAGACACCACGCCAGCAAAGTCGGTGCGCATCACGGGCGAGACGAGATAAACCCGCGTTACGTCTTGGAGAGCTCCCTCGAACGTTGCCGGGTTGTTCCAATCGAAGTGGATGTCAGCACCTCCCCGGGCGGCGGTCCGCACGCTGACTCCCTGTCCGGACAACTTGCTGGCTACCCGCGAACCGGTCTTGCCGGTTGCGCCGAGGACGAGGACACGACGATTGACTGGGTTGTTCACTCATCCATCATCATGGCGCGATATGAGCGGTTCAATGAGTTTGACGCTCATTCCTTTGTGCAAGACACTCATTTGGTGGACATCCTTCAAGAGCATCTGATCAGGGCACGCGCGTCTGGAGGAGTGTTCGCCCGGTCCGTTGCGGTCGCACCATGGGGGCTCCGGCTCCCTGGAACTATCCAGCTTGCTGTTCATGCGGTGGTCCAGGGCCACGCCTGGCTCTGGACGGAAGGGAACGACGATCCCCTTGATCTGACGCCAGGCGACCTGGCGCTTGTCCGCGGAGGACCGGATCACTTTGTTGCCCACGAGCCAGGCGCGTACTGTGTCTCGCCGGCTGAGTTCCGTTCGCTGCACGCGGACGACGCAGGGTCGCCCGGTCACCGCAGCGCGGTGTTCCTCTGCGGGGCCTATCGCTTTGCGGGCGACATCGGCAGGGGGCTCGTGGAGGCACTTCCGCCGGTGTTGCCGCTTCCCGCGAGCGTTGATGACCCGATCCACGCAGTGGTCACGCTCCTGTCCAGGGAGATGCTGCACGCCGAACCGGGCAAGCAGACGGTGCTCGATAGATTGCTGGACGTTCTGGTGGTGCTGGGCCTTCGAGCTGGCCTTACCCGCAGTGCAACCGCTCCGGCGTGGTTCCGCGCAGCCTCGGATCCACGCCTTGCGCCAGCTCTTCAGGCGATGCACGCCAACGCCGGGGAACCGTGGACCGTCGACAAGCTGGCCAAGCTCAGCAACATGTCCCGAGCCACGTTCGCGCGCGTCTTTCAGCAGGCGCTTGGGCAGGCACCCATGACATACCTCTCCGACTGGCGGATGACCCTGGCGCGAGATCTTCTGCTGGTCCAGGACGCAACGCTGGCCGAGATCGCCGGCCGAGTGGGCTATTCATCCGTGTATGCGTTCGCGACGGCCTTCCGCCGGCACCACGGAGAGTCTCCGGGCCGTTGGCGGCAGCGAGAGGCGCCGGGCATGCTTGCCGCCGTCCCAGGTCATGACTGACCTCGTGCTGCGGTCAGGTCCCTGCGGGTGGGCGCGCAGTTCCCTGGATTCCCTCGGCGCCCGGGACTTGCTGGGCCGACGCTCCAGATCGGGGCCGGATACTGGTTGCTGGCCGGGGCGCGGCTCCTGCTGCCGACCGCATGGCGTGCCAAGTTTGGGCGAGCTCGCAGGTAGTGGCGGCCGGGCCGGGGTGAAGCGGAGTTGGTCATGTGCCGGCTGGCTTGACGCCGATCCGGGCGGAGATGCGGGCGAGCTCGGCGTCGTCGGAGATACCCTGGAAGTCGTAGCGTGGCGTGTAGGGGCGCTCGAGTTGCGCCACCTCCTCGTCGGTCAGGTTGATCTCGAGCGAGGCGACGGCGTCGTCGATGTGCGAGGTCTTGCTCGCGCCGACGAGCGGGGCGACGACGACCGGGTTTCGGCGCAGCCAGGCGAGTGCTATCTGGGCACGGCTGACCCCGCGGCCGTTGGCGACCGACGCGACCGCGTCGATGATCGCCTGATCGCTGGCCTCCTGCGGGTACAGCAGGCCGCGAACGGGTCGCTTTGTGACCGCCTGGTCGCCTGGTCCGGGTCGCGGGTCAGGCGGCCGCGGGCGAGCGGGCTCCACACGATCGTGCCGACCCCCTGGTCGGCGCACAGGGGCAGCATCTCGCGTTCCTCCTCGCGGGCCAGGAGGTTGTAGTGGTCCTGCATTGAGGCGAACTGCGCCCACCCGTGCTGCTTTTGCGCATGCAGCGCCTTGCTGAACTGCCACGCGGGCATGGACGAGGCGCCGAGATACCGGGCCTTGCCGGTCTTCACCACGTCGTGCAGCGCTTCGAGGGTCTCTTCCAGGGGGGTCGAGTTGTCCATGCGGTGAATCTGGTACAGGTCGACGTAGTCGGTGCCGAGGCGGCGCAGGCTGTGGTCGATCTCGGCAAAGACCGCCTTCCGCGACAGGCCCGCGCCGTTGGGGCCCAGGCGCATGGGATGCCGGACCTTGGTGGCGATGACAACCCAGTCCCGGTCGGCGAAGTCGTTCAGGGCCCGGCCGAGGATCTCCTCGCTGGAACCCTGGGAGTACATGTTCGCGGTGTCGAAGAAGTTGAGGCCCGCTTCGAGCGCGTGCTTGATGAGCGGGCGGCTATCCTCCTCGCCCAGTGACCAGACCGGGTGGCCGCGGCCCGGCTCCCCGTAGGTCATGGCGCCGATGGCGATGGGTGAGACGTCCAGGCCGGTGCTGCCGAGCTTGATGTAGCGCATGGGCTCTCCTAAAGTGTTCACAGCAGGACCGGAGAACTCTCCGATTCGGGCTCGACCGTACCGGAGAATTCTCCGGTTAGCAATACCGGCAGGCGGTTCCCGCGGGAGGGGCCGGCCATTCCCGCGGGAGGAGAACGTGGCCCGGAGCCAGCACGAGCCCCTGCGGGCGGACGCCCGGCACAACCGCGAGCGCATCCTGCAGGCCGCCCACGAGGCCTTCGCCGAGTCGGGCGACGCCTCGCTGAACTCGATCGCGAAGAGGGCCGGCGTTGGCGCAGGAACCCTGTACCGCCACTTCCCCACCCGTGAGGCGCTGATACTCGCCGTCTACCGGCACGACGTCCAGCGGCTCGTGGAATCCGTCCCCGCACTGCTCAGCGAACACCCACCGTTGGGCGCCCTGCGGCTGTGGTTCGAACGCCTCGCCGAGTACGTGAAGATCAAGCACGGCCTCGGCGACGCCCTCCACGCCGCCACCGCGCAAGACATCGTGAGCGAAACCTATGGGCCCGTCACCGGAGCTATCGGCGAACTGCTGAAGGCCGGCGAAGACGCGGGCAGCGTCCGCCCCGGCCTCGACCCCGGCGACGTCCTGCTCCTGATGGGGTTTCTCTGGCGCGCCGGGCAAGGAGAGGAGGGGAAGGCCCAGGCCACCCGGCTGCTCAACCTTGTCATCGACAGCTTCCGGCCAGAACCAACCGGCAGGAGCAGCTAAATTTAGCGCCCCCAGCGCGGCAGCTGCCATGCGCGACGGCATGGGTGGCCTGCACCACCGGAGAGGGCACAAGATCATCTGCGGGGAGCGGCATCGCCCGTTCTTGATCGGTGGCTGTCCGGGAAACCCGCCGGGTCTGGCGGGCTGGGCCGCCAGCCGCCGGGGTGCTAGCGACCTCGTTATCTGCAGATCCAGCGGCTGTATTCTGCGGGGACGCTTCGGCAAGGCTCGGTGAGCATCCCGCGCTCCTCCGGCAGCTCAATCTTGCGCCGGGCCTGGTGTTGGCGGCCATCTGGGCCTGGCAGCGGCCATGAGCAGGCTTCCATCGCGCCCGGCGCGCAGTTGGCGAGTCCGGTGGGACGTTCGCCTCTAGCTCCTCGCCCCCCCGGTGTCACGGTGGAAGCAAATAGGTGCCGGGTGAAGAGGTGATCGAGATGCCGGTCCTGGTCGTATACGCCAGCAAGCATGGTGCCACCGGGGAGATCGCCGAGCGGATCGCGCAGACGCTGGCGGCGGCGGGACAGCAGGCGCAGGTGCGCCCGGTATCAGCGGCGGGCGACCTGGCGGGCTATGACGCCTTCGTGGTCGGCAGCGCCGTATATTTGGGGCACTGGCAGAAGGAGGCGGTGGAATTTGTCCGGCGCAACCGTGCCGTGCTGGCTGGCCGCCCGGTGTGGCTGTTCAGCAGCGGGCCGCTGGGCACCGGACCCGCCGACGCCCAGGGCCAGGATCTGACCGCTGCCGCTGAGCCCAGGGAGATCGGCGAATTCAGGCAGGCGATTGCTCCCCGCGGCCACCAGGTGTTCTTCGGTGTGCTGGACCCGGGCAGGCTCGGGCTGGGTGAGCGGGCGCTGCGGAAGCTGCCGGCCGGCCGCGCCCTGCTCCCTGAGGGCGACTTCCGCGACTGGGCCCAGATCCAGGCCTGGGCCAGCGGCATCGCCCGCGACTCCGCGCTCGGCGCCGGGGGTGCCGGATCGGCGCGGACAGCTGACGGACAACACGATGCCCGCCTTTGACGCGCTCCCGGCGCCGCAACCTGAGGTCCCCGCCGGGGCAGCGCAGGGACCGCGGTTGCTGATCGATCAGTTCCTGCCGCGCTATGAGTTCGCCGTCGTGCACGCGCAGGTGTTCCGCGTCCGGCCCGGGGTTTGCCTGCGGGCGGCCCGCAACCTTGACCTGTTCCGGCACCCCGCCATCAGGGTGCTGCTGGACCTGCGGGCACTGCCCCAGCGTGCCGCCAGCCGCCTGACCGGGCGCCGTGATAGCGGGGACCACGTCCCCGCCACGTTCCGGGTCGAAGATATGACCCGCTACGGCTGGGATCTGCTCGGTGAGAACCCCGGCGAGATCGTCCTTGGCCAGATCGGCCGTCCCTGGAAGGCGGCTGGGGCCACAGGCGGCCCGGTGGCCGCGCCGGCCGAGTTCGCCGCCTTTGGTGAGCCCGGCTACGCCAAGGTCGCCCTCAGCCTGCGGGCAGATCCTCGCGGGACCACATCGTCGATCCTCACGATGGAAACCCGGGTCGCGTTGACCGATGCCGCGAGCCTGCGGCGCTTCCGCCGCTACTGGATGGTCATCGGCCCCTTCAGCGGCCTCATCCGCCGAGTGGCTTTGCAGCTACTCGACACTGACCTTCGCCAGCCAGACCCGGCGCGCACGGCCTGAGCAAGTCTTCGGCCGGCCGCTCCGAATCCGCGCAAATCGTTCGGCAGCGGACGGTTACGCAGCCGCCAGGGGAATCTGGTTACCCGCCTGTGATGGCCGCCGGACGCTCGTGCTCGCTTCGATGTGGCCCTCTACCTGGACCGCGGTTCCGCGCCGGCCGGGATCACAGCCACAGAGCGGTGGAGAAAGAGCATAGCCGTCGATCATGACCCGGTGCCCAGATAGACGTGCCGTCAACACGGGGCCCTTCCCGTCCCGGCCGGGCAGCCTCCGCGAGGTCCTGACCGAGCATTACCGCCGGGTCCATCCCGAAGCGCCCGGCCTGCCGTCCCGGTAACCGCCGGTGCAGACCTGGCACTAATCTCGCTGTTTCCGCAGGCGTGGTCCGCCCAAGGCGACTTTGCCGCGGCCCGACCCGGGAACTCCGAGTCACGGAGCGTGGTCAGTCTGTGCTGCGGGCCTGCGCGAGATCCGATGCTGTATGCGGGGCCGTCACCGATCGGCATTGCTGCCCGTGCCGCACCGAACCGGGGGTTCTGTGCGGGACTACTGCGGGGTGGAGTCGGCAGCCGGACGGGTGCAGTCGCGCCCGAGCTGCTGCTTATCGCGGGCACTGGCCTCCCAGCGGCAATGTCCCGGAGGGTTTTCGCTATGTGACACGGAGGGGCCACCGGGTTGGAGCCGGAGCGCTGCTGACCGCCGCAAGATGAGGAACAACGCCCGGTCAGGCTCGCACCGCTCACGGCGTTATTACGCCAGGAGCCACCTCACGGCAAGCTCCAGCACGTCTGCGTGGCTGCGTGCGCCGTGATCGGCGGCCATGAAGTGGTTGCCGATCACTAGTGAGAAGGCGAGCATGCTGCGGGCCTCGACCTCGTCCTCGTCGGGGCAGAGGGCGCCGAACAGCAGGCGCAGGTAATCCATGCGCTGGTTGTCGACGCGCCGGAGGCGCTCGGCGACCGCCTGGTCACGCCGGGACCAGTCGCGGATTGCCAGGTCGATCGGCAGCAGCTCGCTGGAGAAGGTGAGCGCGCCCGCCAGCCGCAGCTTGGCCCTGACGTCGCCGCCATGGCGCTCGACGCGCTCGAGCACCTCATCGGTGCTCATCCGCTCCCACGTGTCGAGCATCTCGCCGAGCAACGCGTTCCGGTCGGCGAAATGCCCGTAGAAGCCGCCCTTGGTCACGCTGAGGGCCTGTGCCAGGGCCTCGACCCGGACGGCATCCGGGCCGCCGGCCGCAAGTGCCCGCAAGCCTTCCTCGATCCACCTGCTACGGGGCGTCCGGGTGATGGCGGCCATGAGCTGTGAATTCACCCCCGGGAGTTGACAGCGCCGCTGATGGTGCTAGCGTCCATATATACGATACCGTATATATGGAGGTTCGCGCATGAGGCTCCTGAACACCGCGCACACCTCCCGGCCCTGGCGCATCCACGAGCTCACGGGCGACTTCCGCCTCGAGGACGTGTGGGCACTGCCGACGCCGGGCGGTCCGGATGACTTCCCTCGGCTGGTGCAGTGGTGGGCTTCGCGCGGTGACCCGTCGCAAGCCTCCGCCTCCTGCGCCGTCCGCACGCTCTGGGCGATCCGCTGGAAGGCCGGGGAGCTGCTCGGCTGGGATGGCCCGGACGCCGGCCCCGGCTCGGAGCGGCCGACGCTCCGCGACCGGTTGCCGGCGGATCTGCGCGAGGCCCCATCCGGCCCGGACTTCGCTGCCCTCCCCTTCACCTCGCTGTACCTGACCGGCGACGAGTGGGCTGCGGAGATCGTCAACCGGACCGTTCACGGGGTCATGCACCTCGGCTGGGTTCCGGATGGGACCGGCGGCTACCGCGTCCAGATGGCCGTCCTGGTCAAGCCAAACGGGCTGCTCGGGACCGGCTACATGGCCGCGATCAGGCCGTTCCGGCACCTGATCGTGTACCCGCCGATGCTGCGGGAGATCGGGCGGGGCTGGCGGGCGCTCCCCGGCGATCCGGCACCGGCGCACGCGTAGCTCAGATGGTCTATTCGAAATCCCGGATCCGGGATCCAGTGCTACGGGACAGAACAGGGGCTCCGGTGCCGGCCATGAACCGGGACACCGCCATCGGCCTTCTGCGACGCACTCGATTTACCTATCACCGCGCCAAGTACTTCAGTTAAGGAGGAGATCGACGTGACCGCGGGTACAGACAGCCATCCGAACGACCCGCACGTGGAGGCGCTGGGCAGAGTGCGCCAGGTCCACACTGCCGTCGGCCACGCGAGCGCTCAGCACGCTCTGCCACGTCGACTACGAGGACGCCTTCCTCGTCGAAACCGGCCCGGTTCAGGACCGCACGGGCGAGCAATGGGCCCTCTTCGAACACCAGCAGCACACGCTGCTTTTCGCCACCTTCGTACAACTGGAGAACCGCATCGCACGCGCACTGTGGGCCGGAATCGCGCCCCGCATCGACAGGTCGTGCGGGACTTCCTCGAGCAGGCCAACTGCTCGGAGAGGCGCCCGCGCCAGCCATGAACCGGGACACTGCCACCGGCCTTCCCGACCGACTGCATAAGGCGCGGAACGAGTTCTACGCGGACGGCTCCGGCGCTGCCCTTCAGCAGCTCCTCGCTCCCAACATCATGTGGACTGTCCCTGGCGACAATCGCATCGCCGGGACCTACCGTGGACTCGAGGACGTGCTCGGCTACTTCCGAAGACGACGAGACCTCGCCGATCGCACGTTTCAGATGAAGCGGCGAGACGTTCTCGTTGGCGACGGAGACCGGATCGCCGCGCTCACCTATGGCTTCGCCACGATCCGCAACGTCGACCATCGCTGGTCCACCGTGGGCTTGTATGACGTCATCGATCAGCACATCACAGCGTGCTGGCTGCTCCCGCTCGACCAGCACGCGTTTGACGCCATCTGGGCCGTCTGAGCCAGGGCCGGAAGCTGGGCGACGCCGAGAAGTGCCGCAAGCACGCCGAGCGTCGGCTCGCCGGCCGCTACCGGATCGAACCAGCCGTCTGAGCCCAACGCTGCCAGGTACGCCCCTGGTCAATCATCCCCCCAGGACGCAGGAAAACCGAGAAACAGAACTGGTCCCTTGACATCTGGCCGCCCGTCTAAGCTCTTCGCACCATTTGCCAACTCGCACCGAGTCGGCAGGTGTTCCCGGCCTATCTAAGATCGGCTGCGCTTACCGCCTGTATTCACTGGACTCCCGGCGAGGCTCTGGCACGGCGTGAGCTGCGCGGCGGTGCCGCCAGCCAGCCATCGACGCTGGCGAGGACCTGGCATCGGCAGCGTCAAAACCCTGGGGGCGGCCGGCGCCCGGCCGGGTCCCGTCCGCCGCGCGCCCCTGGTTCCTACGTGGCGCACCAGCGCGCCTGCAGGCGCGCAGGGTCGCGCCGCGGCGCAACCCTGCGCCTGAGCAGCGCAGCGTGTCAGCGGGCACAGCGCCGGACTGACACCATCGCCGCGCCGCGCCCACCGTCAGCGAACACGCGGCCCTGGCCAGCAGGCGCGGCCCCGGAGAGTGGACCGGACCGCCAGGACCGCCAGCGCAGCCGGACCACTTGCAAATGCGGCAACAGCCACCGGCCGAAAAGCCCTCCAGAAGGGCCCCGCGGTAACCGGGTGGCAAGAGTCACGGGACCGACAAGACGGGAAATTGCCCAGGTGACGGGCGGACCAACGCCGCTCCGGCGCCTGGAATCCGGTGTGCTGCCGGCAGCCCTGGCCCGGGGGAAGCTACCGATCCGAACACACGTACGGCTGCTCAAACAGTTGTTTGGGCGTAGCTGGCATTAACCGGCAGCCTGGAAGAACTTCCGCAGGACACGTGCCACCGGTTCGGGGTTGCCCCGGACCTGCTTGTTGCACGGTGCGGAGTGGTTGAGGTCAGGCAGCTCGATGCGCCGGGTGCCGGGCACTGCGCGCTCGACCCGGGTGAGGGCGTTCTTGATCTGTGCCGAGCTCTTGCTTCCGCCCAGCAGCAGCACGTCGGCGTGCACGTCCTTCATAATGTCCAGCGAGCCGCTCATCTGGACTATCTCGTGGCCTTCGTAATGCAGCGCGGACGCGAGGTCTGCAAAGGCGATGTACTCCCCCTTCGGTGTCCAGTTCGCCATGGGCCTGGTCAGGATGGACAGCAGCCAGTGCGGCATAGCGTTCATGACGGCTGAGCCCATCTGGGCTCCCTTCATCGCGGTGCTGAGCGCTGCGGTGACCTTGCCAGCGGCCATCTGCTGGTCATAGCGGGCCATCATCGTACTTGCTGCCGTCGCGTCCGGGAGCAGGAGAGGTTCGTACAGGGCCAGTCTGCTGATGGCGGGCAGGGCCAGGGCCGCCTGCAGCGCTATGTCCGCTCCAACGCTGACACCGAAGACGTTCTGCGCGCCGGTCCTGGCCAGCACCGCTTCCAGGTCCTCCACCTCTCGCTGGAGGCCGTCGCCGGCCTGGTAAGCGCCGCTGAGGCCGCGGCCGCGGCGGTCTGGCAGATAGATGGTGAAGGCGTCGGAGAGCGCTTCAGCCAGCTCGAGGTGGTAGTAGCCGGATGACATGGATCCGTGCAGCACGACGATGCCGGGGCCCTGGCCGAGCTGCCGGTAGCCGATCGTGGTGCCGTCCTTGGAGGGGACGGCGTGGGTCGTGAAAGGCATTGCGCCCATGGGGGTTCTCCCGGTTCTTTATCAGGCGGCTCGATAGAGAGGAGTGCGGCCGGCAGGGATCAGGCCAGGTGAGTTTCGGTGAGGTGCTCGGCCCACGGCCCGGCCCAGCCCTTCTCCGGGTCGGTGATCCGCTTTATCAATCTCTCGAGGAATGCCGTCTCGGCATCGAGGAGTGCCACGCGGTATTCCTCATCGACCAGGAACAGCGGTGCCAGGCCCCCGGCGATGGCTTCGCTGATCATTGCCTGCGTCTCGGCCCGGACCTGAGTGACACGATGCGAGCGCTCACGCAGCAGGTCGACCACCTCGCCCGGCGGGAGTGCGGCCAGCAGAGCCAGGGCCACAACGAACTGCGGGTATTCGTGGCGCGGGTCCTCGATGAGTTCTCGCAACCAGTCGTGCCATTCCTCCCGGCCGGCCCCGGTCAGCGCGTAGGTGGTGCGCTCGGGGCGCATCCCGGTGCGCAGAGTCTCGTGCTCGACAACGAACCCGGCCTTCTCCAGCTGCCGGACCACCATGTATACCGACGCCGGCGTGAACTTCACGCTTCGTCCGTCCGCGTTATCGCGCAGCGTGCGGACCAGGTTGTAGGGGTGCATCGGCCCCCTGGTCAGATACGACAGCACTGTCAAGGCCAACGGGTTTGACACCTTGCGGTTCCCAGCCACGATTCTCCTCGGCCAACGATCTCGCCGCCTCAGACGGCCTATGGCCGAGTATAATCATTCATGGCTAATTAGTCAGTATCGATTATCAGGATCCTGATGATCCGTCGGGACCTCGGCGGCCCAGGGGACATGAAGAGGGGCGACGAGCCTTGACTCGCCGCCCCGCACCTGCCTGCCGTCAGATCGTCAGCACAGCTTGCCGTCGCGCTCCCGGAAGGTGCCAGCCCGACCTTCAGGTCCGATGGTGGCGAGACGGACGATGACCTCTGCGCCATGCTTGGCCCGCTGCGGCTCGGTCCTAGTCCGCTGCCGGGTCGGCAAGCTGGGATCTGGTCGCGGATGACCTGTCAGGCAAGACCGTCCGCCACCGGCTCAACCTGGCGGCCATCGATGAGTGCGGCGAGGCCGTCTAGCAAGCGTTGCAGCCCGAACTCGAACAGGTTCTCCAGGTTGAACTCGTACTCGGTTGCGATGAGGCGCTCGAAGAGCGGGAAGCGGCCCGCCTCCACGATGGATCGCAACATCGGTCCCTGGGTATCCATCCACTCTTCGCTGTTCAAGCCGCTGGTCGCTTCGGCGTCCGCCTCGAGTTCGAGATTCACGGCGGTGCCGCGCACATAGTTGACCAGCGTGATGTGGATCGTGAGCATCGTGGACAGGTCGAGGCCGCGGCCATCGAGAGCGTTGAGCACCCACTCGGTGCAGGCTAGCCCGCGCGCAATCGGCTGCGGGCGGGTCACCGACAACGCCGGAGCTAGCCAGGGGTGGCGATGGAACATCGCCCAGAGTGTCCGCGCGGCGAGCTCGAGCTGGTCCCTCCAGCCGTCTGGGGGATGGGCCGGGAAGCGGCACTCGCCGAACGCTGCATCCATCATCTGCAGCAGCAGGTCGTCCTTGTCGGCGACGTGCCGGTAGAGCGACATCGTCGCCACCCCGATCTCGGTCGCGACGCGGCGCATTGACAGCCCGGACAGGCCTTCTGCGTCCGCGACAGCCATGGCTGCGGCGACGATCCGGTCGGGTGCCAGCCTCGGGTCAGATGTGCCGCGCCGGCGGGCTGCGGCCGGGCCGGGGGGGGCGGCGGGCGGCGCGGGGGCTAGGGGATGTCCGTGGGCAGGCCGGCGGCCGACGACGACGGTGCCCACGCCGGGAATCGGGCGGACTATGCCTTCCTGGCGGAGCGCGGTGAGCGCCTTGGTGGCGGTGGCCATCGCCACGCCCCACCGCTGGGTGATCGTGCGAGTGGAAGGCACGCGGTCGCCAGGAGCCAGAGCGCCCGTCTCGATCTGATCCCGTAGCTCTGCAACGATCTGGGCGTAGGGCGGCAGTTTCATGTCGCTCATACTACCTCCTCCGTACTAGTGCGATACGGGTGCGCGGGGAAGCGGCTGGCCAGCCGCGCCGATAGCCGCGAACTCAGAAAGTAGTCTTGATTGTGCACCAATGCACTAGTTCACGCTATCGTTATCTCCATATGCAACAGGCTAGATCGCTTGACCGACTAATGAGTACGCTATACGCTCCGCCCTATGCAGAACAGGGACGTGCTCATCTCCGGCGCTAGCATCGCCGGGCCCGCTCTGGCGTACTGGCTAAGCCAGCACGGCTTCACCACGACCGTGGTGGAGCGTGCGCCGGCCCCTCGCACCGGGGGCCAGACGGTCGACCTGCGCGGGGCAGGACGTACTGTCATCGAGCGGATGGGATTGATGGACCGGGTGCGGGGGGTGAGCCTGGACCAGCGCGGCATCGCCTTCGTCGGTGCTGACGGCCAGATCGCGGCGCGGATGCCGGCGGAGCTATTCGGCGGCGAGGGGATCGTCTCCGACATCGAGGTGTTGCGTGGTGATCTTGGCCAGATTCTCTACGAGGCGACCGTCCCGGCCGCCGAGTACCTGTTCGATGACACGGCCTGCAGGCTTGACCAGGACGACAAAGGCGTCACGGTCACCTTCGAGAAGGCACGCCCGCGGCGGTTTGGCCTGGTCATCGGAGCTGACGGGCTGAACTCGGCGATACGCGGCCTGGCGTTCGGCCCGGAGTCGCACTACGTCCGCCCGCTCGGCTGCTATACGGCCTGGTTCACCGCCGTTGCCGAGTTCGATCTTGGCGGCTGGTTTCTCATGCACAACGCCCCCGGCGGGCTCGTGGCCTCGATACGGCCGGGACGGGTCCCTGGCGAGATCAAGGCAGGACTCACCTTCCGCTCGGCGCCCATTGACTATCACCGCCGCGACATCGCCCGGCAGATGGACATCCTGGCCTCCCGTTTTTCCAGCGTGGGATGGGAGGTCCCACGGCTGCTCAAGGCCATGCGCACTGCGCCCGACTTCTTCTTTGACCCGATCGGCCAGGTGCGCATCGACCGCTGGTCCAGCCGCCGGACCGTGCTGGTCGGCGATGCCGGATACTGCCCGACGCCGCTCACTGGGCTGGGCACCAGCCTTGCCCTGGCCGGCGCTTATGTTCTCGCTGGCGAACTCGCCACAGCCGAAGGCGATCACCACGTCGCCTTCGCCCGCTACGAGCAGATCATGCGGCCCTATGTCGCCCGGGGCCAGCAGCTGCCCCCGGGCGGAATCAAGGGTTACGCGCCGGACAGCGTCATCGCCATCGGCCTGCGGAATGCATCGATGCGCTGGATGAGCCGCTGGCCGATGCGGAAACTGCTGGCCGGGCAATTCGCCAAGGCTGCAGACATTGAGCTGCCCGACTACACGCCCTGGGCCAGACGGTAGATCGGTTGCTGCGTTCGCACATAAGGACGATCTGTACTTGAAGCGGCACTGGTGCACGCACGTGGAGAGTCGCAAATATTCGGCAGGGAGGGTGCCCGGTATGTGTGGTTACCCTTTATGCAGGGTGTTCACTTTCCGTAACGGGCCATCTGACCAGGATGCTCTGCGCCGAAAAACGCCAGACGTGCCTGCCTGCCGGCTCGGCGGCCAGACGTGACAGCGGTCATCAGCGCGGGCGAAGGCGGGCATAACGCCGGCACCCCTGAGGTTAGGCTGAGCCGGTGAGCAACCTGGACCGGTCTCCGACCGAGCTCATGTGCGAACGGCATGAGGATGCTTCAGCCGGGCCTGTCGTGCTGCCCTGCCGGAGCGTGCCCCTCGGCGGTCCGCGGGCGATGACGGTGCGGCGCAGCCTGCCGCAAAGGGCGCGGTCGCTCATCGGGGCGTGGTGCTTCGTGGACCACTACGGGCCCGACGACGTGTCCCTGACCGGCGGGATGGCGGTGCCCGGCCACCCGCACACCGGGCTGCAGACTGCCTCTTGGCTGTTCACCGGCGAGGTCGAGCACCGCGACACGACCGGCACCCACGCGCTGGTCCGCCCGGGGCAGCTGAACCTGATGACCGCCGGCTCCGGCATCGCCCACTCGGAGTACTCCACGCCGGCGACGACTGTGCTCCACGGCGCGCAGCTGTGGATCGCGCTGCCCGGAGCGGACCGGTTCGCCGCTCCCGGGTTCTCGCATTATGAGCCGCCGGTCACCGACGTCGGCGGAGCGAAGGTCCTGGTCTTCCTCGGCAGCCTGTTCGGGCAGACGTCGCCGGTGCCGGTGTATTCGGCTCTGGTCGGGGCGGAGGTGACCCTGGCGGGCGGGCATTCGCTTGACGTCAAGCTCGACGCGGGCCACGAGCACGGATTCCTGTGCGATACCGGCAGCCTGGCTGTGGGCGGCGCCGTGGCCCAGCCGGGTGAGATCGTGTTCCAGCCCGCGGGCGCCTCGGCGATTACCCTCCAGGCGAGCCCGTCGGAGTCCACGCGGGTCCTGGTCCTGGGGGGTAAGCCGTTCGGTGAGCAGATCGTCATGTGGTGGAACTTCATCGGCCGCAGCCACGAGGAGGTAGTCGCCTTCCGCGAGGAATGGCAGCGCCAGCGAGCCGGCCGGACGCCCGGCGCTCCGGGGCGTTACGGCGCGTTTCCGGACGTGTGGGAGCACACGCTTCCCGCACCCGAGCTGCCCAGCGTCCGCCTGCGTTCCCGCGGCTGAGGCGTCGCCCCCTGTCCGGGCCTGCCCGGCTCGGCAGGAATCATCCATTGCGCCCGGTTGCGTGCGTCGTAGCAGGTGGTTCAGGCGGGCTTAGATCTCGGCCGTAACGGACTCAGGGAGCTGGCCGGCATCCGCCTTGACGAGGATCCCCGTCATGGCGGTAGCAGGTGATCAGCGGGCTGGTGGTGCCGGTGAGCACCTGGCCACGACTGGGATGCGCAGGCCGAACACGATCTGGTCAGGAACCAGGTCATTGCGCTGCTGGCAGGCGGCGACCTCGATGGCTGTCCTGGCGGCCCTAGGGCGTCGCGCCCGCGGAAACGGCGGATGAACCCGGCTATGATCTCCTCCGCCCGGGCACCAGGAGCTGCTCTCCGGTGAGCCGGCCGCCCTCCAATAGCCATCCCGGGCGGACGCGCATAACCGGTCGATCTGCCGCGCGCCGGGCTGCTAGCTTCGTGGATCGCCAGAGAGCACAAAGTCGGCGTTATCGAGAATCTCGATGGTGACTGGGGTCGACCACGGCTGCGGTGGACTGTGACCTGGCGTGACCGGAGGCGGGGCTTACGGCGGGTTTCTGCTTGTGCCTTGCGCGTACGGCTCGCAGAGATCAGCGATGGCGGCTACCAGTGATCGACGTGCAGCACGTCTGCCAGCGGCCGGCGTGCGGCGGGGCGGAAGGTATCGCCGGTGTAGTAGGCGGTAGGGATCAGCGCGCCCTGGCGGGTGTCTTCAGGCAGCCCAAGCAGCGCGGCGATCTCGGTCTCGTACTGCAGGTGCAGCGTGGTCCACGCGGTCCCGAGTCCCCTGGCCCGGCAGGCCAGCATGTAGCTCCACGCGGCAGGCAGCAGCGATCCCCACAGCCCGGCCTGCGTCTCTCCCGCCGGCCAGGCGGGCCGCACCGTGATGCACGGGATCACCAGCACCGGCACCTGGCCCATGTGCTGGGCGAGGTACGCGCTGCTGCTGCTCACCCGGGCCATGACCTCGCCCCCGACCCCGGCGCCCCGGCTCGGGTCGGCGGCCGCGCTGGCCAGGTAGGGCTCGGCCGAGCGCCGGTAGAAGTCCCCGATCTGCGCACGTACCTGCGGATCGGTCACCACGATCCAGTGCCAGCCCTCGCGCATGCCGCCGTTCGGCGCCTGCAGTGCGATCTCCAGGCGCTCCTTCACTTGGTCGAGCGGCACGGGGCGGGTCAGGTCCAGGCGCTTGCGTACGGACCGGGTAGTGGTCAGCAGTTCATCAGACGTCAGCGGCACACCAGGCATGATCGCACACTAGGGCGAGGAGAGGGTCGTGCTGGAAGCCGCCGCGCCCAGGCGGCAGGCCAGCTGCTGGGGCACTGGCCGCTGAGATACAGATACCCGTGATGCCTCTCGAGCGCGATGGCCTGCCTTCTTTCCCGGATCAGTCACGCTTGGCGACCGCCACCGGGCGATACCTGCGATCCCGAGCCGCCGATATGTATCGTCGAGGGTCAAGATGGACTAATGGTCGGTACCGCGCATAAGCGCTCGCAGATTATTAACACGCTTATTTCGATTCCGGCACGGGCGTGATGCCCTGGCTGGTGGCGTACGCGGAGATGTCGGCGAGTGTGTGGAGGCGGGTTGCGGGCGGTCCGGCGGTGGCGAGCCTGTGCTGGTCCAGTAGCGGCCGGGTCTCCTGGATCGCCCGGCTGACAGTGGTCCGGTCCACGCCGAGCAGCTGGGCCAGCAGGGGGTATGGAAGAGCGAGGTGCTGGTGGAGCAGGGTGGCCAGGACCCGGTCGGCGAGCGTCAGTTTGGGAGGGGGGCCGGCTCCGGGTGCCCGTTGCCGGTCGCTGCCGCGCCGCTGGTTCCGGTCCTGCTCTCGCTGTGTCCTCCAGGGGCCTGCCAGCGCGGCGGCCAGATCATGCAGGTCGTTGCGGGGCAGCCCGGTCAGCGCGGGGTGAGCCAGTGTGGCGCGGTCCCATCCGGCGGGGGCTTGCGGCCCCGGTTCCGCGGGCCCCCGCGCCTGGCCCGTGTCCGGGTGCAGGCAGTAATTCCAGTCGCCGTGGAAGTCGTGGCGGGTGATGGGCAGGGCGGCCATCTCCTGGTCGCTGATCTTGACACCGGTCGGGTAGGAGCCGGTGTCGAGCTGCGCGCGTACGGTCAGGCCGGTGCGGGTAGTGGTCGCGGCGATGGTCTCGACGATGACTTCGTGGCTGGTCAGCGGCCGGCCGCGCCAGTTCATCGAGATCGCGGAGAACAGCCGGTGCTCGATCTTGTTCCACTTGGAGGTGCCGGGCGGGAAGTGGCACACCGTGATGTCCAGCCCGGTCTCGGCAGCTAGCGCCGCTAGCTCGGCCTTCCAGGCGCGCGTGCGGTAACCGTTGGATCCCCCGGCATCGGCAGTGATCAGCAGCCCGTCCGCCGCAGGGTAGCCGGGCGAGCCGACCGCCTGCCACCAGCGGCGGATCGACTCGACCGCAAACGCCGCGGTGTCGCCGTCGGTGCCCACGTTCACCCAGCCGGTATTGGCCGCCACATCGTAGATCCCGTACGGGACCGCCTTGCCGAGCTTCTTGTCGGGGAAGTCGTGGTCGTTCACCTGGACCGGATGGCCTTTAGGCTCCCACTCCGCTCCGTTATTGGCGAAGTTGCCGACCTTCTCCTTCTTCTTGGTGTCGACGCTGATCACCGGCTGGCCGGCGGCAAGGCGCGCGGCAACCTGGTCGCTTATGTAACGGAACTGGGCGTCCCGGTCCGGGTGCTGGCGGCCCTCGATGGTCTTGGCGTTGCCCTGCAGGCTGAAACCCTCCTCCCGCAGCAGATCACCCACCGTGTCAGCCGAAACCTCGTGGCCCTGCCGGGTCAGCTCGGCGGCTAGGTGGCGGGTCGACTTCGTTGTCCACTGCAGCGGCGACATCGGATCACCCCGGCTGCCCAGCTGGACCAAAGCCAACAGCGCAGGCCGTAGCCCCGCGTCCAGGTCAGCCACCCGCTTGCGCCCCCCGCCCGGCCGACGGGCACGGCCCAGCGGCTCCTCGCCGGAATCCAGCTCGGTCACGCCTAGCGCCACCGTCGCCTCACGCACCCCGGCGGCCCGCGCCACCAGCCTGATCCCGCCGTGACCCAGCGCCCGGGCCCCGGCCCCCATCAGCAGGCGGCGCTGCCGTTCATCCAGGTGCGGGAACAGCACCGTGAACTTCGCCGACAGCGACTCCTCAAACCCCTCCGCAACTCGCATACCACAACAATGACAGCCGGAACGCGAAGCTACGGGTTAATCACCTGCGCGCCCTAACGGCGGGTGATCTGTGCGGCCGCGGATGCCCGGCACGGCTGACAGCCGGTCGGGCTCCATCGACGATGAGCAGTTCGGTGAACGTGCCGCTGCGGTGGGGTTTGCTGTAGGCGCGCTTGTCACCCGGGTCGCCGGCCCGCAGCACGCCCAGCCGCTGAGACAGATCGCGCCGCCCGCTCCCGCGCTGTGGCCCAGGCCGCCGGACGGCAGATCGGCCGCCCTCTCGCTCACCCCGCCGACAAGATCGAGTACGCACGGCTGCTCGAGGGCCGCGGCGGCAGCCTCAGCCAGATCGCTGCCAAGACCGGCATTCCCAGGACCTGCCTGCACCGCTACCTGGCCCCAGCGGCAGCGTCAGCGCGAAAGGCCAGCGATGCGCGGATGATCTCCGCGCGGCGCTGGGTCGCCTACGGCGTCACAGGCCGCTCAGGCGCCTTCCTTGCGGAGCGCTGTTGCGGTCCGCGCGGCAGGCCGACTGAGAGCGAGCCCCGGCGGTGGAGCCCGCGCCGCCGGCCAGTTGATGGTCTGGCACTCGCTGTTATCCGGGGGCCGGCGGGCAGCCTAATTCGTGTCGATGTGCGGGTCGAGCCGGTGCAGCGCGGGCCCGTAGTAGTCGGCGAAGATCTTGGCGACGAGTTCGCCGCGGCTGGAGACGGCGAGCTTGGCAAAGATCGATTTGATGTGATCGCGCACGGTGTGGGTGGACAGGAGCAGCTCGCCGGCGACGTCGATCGTGCTTAGTCCCCGGGCGAGGGCCAGGGTGATCTCCTGCTCTCGTGCGGTCAGCCCGTACGCCTCGACGATGATCGGGGCGATCTCGAAGCTGCTAGCCGGCTCGATGACCATGACAATCACGTCGCTGGCCGGAACCGCCCCGGGCAGGCAGGAGGCGTGCAGCACGAGCCAGCGGCCGTATCGAGAGCGCAGCCGCATGCTGGGAATGCCCCGCTCGCGGCCCTCGGATACGGCGATCGCTCGTGCGGTGAGGACGACCACCGGCACCGGCAGAACGTTCGATTCCGGTATGGCGCCGGGCAGCAGGGCTAGCCACCCGTCCGCCTCGGCGTTGCTGCTGATAAGCCGGCCAGTCCGGTCGAACATCAGCACGCCAGGGCCGCCGGGCTCAGCGCGCCCCGGCGAGCCTTCGGTGATGAGGCGGGCCTTGAGCGACTCGGCCAGCGGCGCCGAGACGCTGGCCACGAACGCGGCCTCCTGAGGGTGAACGGAGCCGCATAGTGATCGCGGAAAGGCTGAGCGTGCCCCACACCGAGGTACCGGTCCGCAGCACGGCGCGCAGCTCGTCGCCGTAGCCCTGCGGTTGCAGGAACTCCCGGTAGCGGGCACTGCGGGCCGGGCGGTTCCGGGTCGCGTCCAGCAACGCCGCCGCTGGCTTGCTGTCCCGCGCGAGCGACTGGAACAGGTTGGTGTCTTCCACGAGGAACTCACGCTGCCAGAACGACTCGCAGTGTCCGGGCGCGACATTCTCGATACGGGCCGGCGCGGTGGGCAGCAGCATCGCCGGATCCATTCCGAACCAGGCTGAGCCCTCGAACGGGACGGCCCGCCGGAGCGGCTCGGCGACGCGTGCGAACAGCTCGTCAGCTGACCCGGCCTTGCGGCAGGCCCGCAGGATCTCGTCGCGCTGCCCCGCCAGATCCGCCCCGTTGGTCACAATCTTCCACGTTACGGGCTGGCCGCGCTGTCGCCCACCCCCGATCGAGGGGTTCTCGCGCAGCCACGATCCCTCGCGCTGGGGATGGGATGGCGACACGAGACGGGCCAGGGTTTCGGCTACAGGACGACAACGCCTAGCGGAGCCAGCAGATGAACTCCTTGACCGCAGCCGGGACGGGCCCGGTGCGCATCACCGGCGACACGTGGCTGATCCCCAACTCGCTGCCGGCGGGCCCTGAGCTGATCGTGCCGGTCAATTCGATGGTCATCACCGGCGCCGAGCCGGTGCTGGTAGATACCGGCGCTCCGGTACACCGGGACCGCTGGCTCGACGCCGTGTTCTCCGTCGTCGACCCCGCCGATGTCCGCTGGGTGTTCCTGTCCCACGATGATGTCGATCACGCCGGCAACCTCGAGCCGGTCCTGACAGCGTGTCCTGGCGCCAGGATCGTCGCCAGCTTCTTCATGTGCGAACGGATGGTGGCCGCCGCCCCGTTGCCGCTGTCCCGCCTGCGGTGGCTTGAACCGGGCGAATCGCTCGACATCGGCGATCGCCGTCTGCACGCCGTTCTCCCGCCGCTGTTCGACTCGCCGACCACGCGCGGCGTCTACGACGACTCCACCGGCGTGCTGTGGGCGGCCGACTGCTTCGCCTCCCTGGCCCCCGGCCCGGTGCATTTCGTCGAGGAAATCCCGGTGGATCTGTACCGTGAGACGTTCCGCGCGCTGAACAGCATGGCCGCCCCATGGCACGCTCTTGTCGATCGCGGCTCGTTCCGCGCTCACGCGGACGCCGTCGAGGCCATGGGACTCATCGCCGTCGCCTCAGCCCACGGCCCGATCCTCACTGGCCCCGCAATTACCGACGGGTTTGACCGGATCCGCGCGCTCGCGGGAGCCCCGGTTGCCGCGCCACCCCGGCAGGCAACCCTCGATGCACTGGTCGCCAGCGCAATGACGTAACGGGGGCTCTGGCGAACGGGTGCCTGGCGGGTGCCGCCGGGACGTTGTCCTCACCGAAAGGAGCGGTTATCCATGCAGCACGTGCGTCACGTCCCCGATGAAGCAGGCGAGAGCCTATGGGTCGTCGGCGACACCTACACGTTCAAGGCGACGGCCGACGACACCGGCGGCAGCCTCGCCTTCTTCGATGCCACCGTCCCGCCCGAATCGGGGCCGCCGCCGCACGTTCATCGCGACGAGGACGAGTTCTACTACGTCCTCGACGGAGAGCTGGAAGTGCTCGACAGGGACCGGACCTTCACCGCACGCGCCGGCTCGTTTGTCTTTGTCCCCCGGGGAACGCTGCACACCTTTCGCAACCGATCCGCCAAACCGGCCCGGCTGGTCGTCGGCATCACGCCTGCAGGTTTCGAACGATTCTTCCTCGCCGTCGGCCAGCAGGCCGTACCCGGCGGCCAGGCGCCGCCGCCCGGGCCCGAAGAGATGGCCCGGGCGCTTGAGCTCGCGCCCCGGTTCGGCCTGGAGATCGCCGTCAGCTGAGCCGCAACGCGCCTGCCGGCCCGGGGCACCCAGTGCTGCGCTGACCGGGCACTTCCGGCCGCCAATGCGATCACCAGCGCTTCGGCCGGCATCGTGACCGCCGCCGCGGCGGCCACGCGCGAGGGGAGGACGCGCATAGCGGCCACCGAGCCGGTGAATTCCCTGAACGAGCCGCGGCCTGCCGCCTTCCCGGCAACGGCGATCAGGAAGACGGTCACGAGGGCCGCGGCAGCTGATGGGACGTACGGCACCGGCCAGGCCCTTTCCCCAGGGCTGCCGAGGGGCCGTGCCTGTACGCGCGGAGGCACGGCCGCCGGCCCGGGCGCCGCGGCCTGTCCAACGCCGAGATCGCTGCCACACTGGTCCTCGCTGAGTCCACCGTCAAGACGGCTGTCCAGAACATGCCGGCCAAGCTCGGCCTGCCTAACCGGGGCCAGCTCACCATCGCCGCCTACGACAGCGGCCTCATCCAGCCACACGGCCACCCGCCACATCCCGGCTGACCCGGCGCGAGCCGAGCATGAGCCGGGCGCAGAACCGGGCAATCGGTGTGCTTAAGCACCATGGAAGACGCCCATCCCGGCCCGCGCGGAATCGGCGATCACGAACGGGGCCGGGACGCTGCGGTCTCACTTTCTGTAGTCAGCGCTGGTGTGCGGTACCGAGACAGGCTGGTCAACCCGAGGGTTGACCCTGGGCATCAACCCGGACTCCCATCCACGGGATGACGCGCCCGACCGGGCCCGCGCGGCACGCTGGCGGCATGAACATTTACCTGATCAACGCGCTGCTCGTCCTCCTCGTCGTCCGCCAGATCCGCGAGCACCAGCTCGACCTGCGGGCCCTGGCCGTCCCGGTCCTGGCCGTCGGCGCCGCCGCCGTGATGTTCCTGCACTCGGTGCCGGGCGGCGGCAGCGACATCGCGCTGGACCTGCTCTGCCTGTCGGCCGGCGCGGCCCTGGGCGCGGTCGGCGGCCTGGCTACGCACCTGCGGGTCGGCGCCGACGGCCGGCCGCTGGGCCGCGCCGGCGTCCTGGCGGCGAGCATGTGGATCGCCGGCGTCGGCGCCCGGATGGTCTTCTACTTCGCCGCGACCCACGGGGCCGGCCCGGCCATTGCCCGGTTCAGCGTCGCGCACCACATCACCGGCCCCGGCGCCTGGACCGCCGCGCTGGTCATGATGGCGCTGGCCGACGTGCTCACCCGGCTGGCCGTCGTTTACCTCCGCGGCCGCCGGCTCACCCCCAGCACCCCGGTCCTCGCGGCACCTGCCCAGGCCGGCGCCGGCGCCTGAGCTAGCCTCTGGCCCGCACAGCCCCACCGTCCCGATCAGGCGCCGCCGACCGCGGCGCCTTATTCATGCCACCTCACGGCCCGGTCCGTCTCGGCCGCACCGAGGCAGAAGCGATGGGCCTGCCAGCGTCCAGGCAGCCCACGTCCGGTCTCGCGCCCGCGAGTACCAGCAACTGGCAGCGGCAGGCAACGCATCGGCCAGGCCTGCGATGCCCCGCCATCGTCGTGCAGCCCCGTGGCCAGTATGACCACCACTGCAAACGTGCCGGACAATAGCCGCCGTTATGATCGGCCGCCCCGCCGTCAGATGACCGCTTCCACAGCCTCCTGAACTGGTCGTTATGGCGCTGGGTGGCCAGGGCGCCCGGCCAGGTCCTGGCATGCCTGACGCACCGGCACGCCCGCCCGGCTCGCGGCGGCGCGGATGTAGCCGACCGCCGCGAACAGGCCGTACTGCCAGAAGTCATCGGTCTGCCACCAGGCGACCTCATCCAGCAGATCCGGTTCGGTCCCGCCATGGAGGGCCGCCGCGGCCAGCACCGCGTACTGGAACTTCTTATTTTGCCGGCCGCGGAACGTGCACTCGGGCAGGAACTGCTCGCGCAGTCCCTCCAAGGCCAGCGGGCCGGACCGGCTGGCCCCGCACCAGTCCAGCGCGTCCGCCGCCAGGTGCAGGAACACCTCGCCGGGGAAGGTGTTGTCCCGCGGGTGCAGCGGCGCAAGCTCGCTCACCAGCTCGAAGATGTCGGCGTCGCGGGCCAGCCCGTCGAGCAGGGTCTGGCGGGCGGTCACAGTGTCCTCCGGGGTCGGCCGCTTCCTGGCAGGCATATCCCGACAGTAGGGCAGAACCACCGGTCACCGGGCGGCCTTGCCGGCCGATGCCCGCCGCCGACCGGTGCAGCGCAGTGACGCCGCCCGCACGTCACGCTGCGTCGTCGCCTTATGAGTTGCATGACGCACGTGAACCGCCGATCGGCGCGCAATCCCTGGTCTGCCGGGCCGCCGTCAGCACAGCGCCGAACAGGACATTATGTGGTTCGGCGGGCGCATGGTGATCGGAGATCACCGGCAAAATGCTGAGGGGAGAATGCCAGGGGATACGGCCGGTGCGAAGGGTCGCGGCGGGCATCAGCCCGTTCAGGTTTCCTGGTCCATCTTATCCGCGCTCGGCTGCCGGATCCGCGGGCCTGCCTGTGGCTGGGGCTTTCCTGCCAGGGTGGAGCTGCCGTTGCGGCGGAGCCGCCGCTGGTGGCCCGCTGCTGAGGTGTGCGCTGGCGTGACCGGGGCCGTGCTGCCAGGCTCGTGCTCGGCGCCGGGCTCACGCCTGTGGGTGGGATGCCATCCAGACGCGGATGCCGGTGCCGCCTTTCTCGCCGCCGGGGCGGTAGGTTCTGGATGCCGTGTGGCGGCAGCCCAGCAGGGACCGTGCGTCCTAGATGACCGCCGACGGCAGGCTGGGGCGGCCCGGCTGGCCGGCGGCGCGGTCGGCTCCGACCACGGCAGATCCGGCCGCGCCGCAGGTGCCGATGATCAGCA
Organism: uncultured Actinomycetes bacterium; assembly: GCA_963800415.1. Taxonomy (GTDB): domain Bacteria; phylum Actinomycetota; class Actinomycetes; order Streptosporangiales; family Streptosporangiaceae; genus Palsa-504. The sequence continues at coordinate 22,291 of CAWDBS010000050.1, read as the reverse complement.
CTGCCGCCGCCCCGCTGTCGAGATAGCGCAGCATGGCGCCGGACGCGGAGCCGGCCGCATCCATGCGCATCGCGTGGACGTCCGGGCTGATCTCGCCGGACAGGCCAGGGTTGCGGTGCCGATCACGGGTTGTGCTTGCGGGTTACCGGATTACCGGATTACCTCGGTGGCGTATCTGGCCATGGTCCGGCCGATGTCGGCGGGGTTGAGCTGTCCCTTGTCATCGACGGGAAGCCTGCCCAGGTCACGGAAGTACTCGACGTACAGGTCGGGTGTGAGGGTGCCGATGAACCTGGCTGGCTCGCCGAAGGGGTTGGCGAAGGTGTGCGGCGTGCCCGGCGGGATCGTGACGCACGACCCTGCCTCGACGTCGACGCTGTCGGTTCCGGAGGTGAACCTGAGCTTGCCCTGGGTCACGATGAAGATCTCGTCGTGCTCACGGTGGACGTGCTGGGGTGGCCCGCCCGGGCCAGGTGGCACGACCGCCTCGATCAGGCCCAGGCGGTGCTGGGTGCGGGAGCCGTCCTCGATGATGCGGCACCGGATCGGCCCGCCGCCGGACTGCTCGCCGCCGTCGGGTCCTACGACATGGATGGACATGGCTGCTCCTAATGAGTCAGATGGACGTTGTGTGCGGGCGGACGATCGTCAGTGCCCGCTACGGGCTGGCGGCCCGGGGCGAGGGCGAATGGTAGGACGCGCGGACCGGCCGCAGGACGACGTTGCGCTCGAGGTCGTCGCGGGGGGCGTAGAGCATGACGACGGTCGCGGGCGCCTGGCCGGTGCGCACCAGGAAGTGCGGTCCGGCCCAGCCGGCGCGCCCGGCGGCGGCCAGCGCGAGCGGCAAGGTGGCGTGCAGGCTGAAGTCGCCCTGGGCGTGCACGTGGCAGAACTCCCGCCCGGCCATGAATGCCTCGGCGGGCCCGGCGGCGGTGGCGGCGTCCAGTGTCAGTGCGCGGGCGCCGTCGACCGAGATCGCGGATCGCTGTTCGTGCACCGATGGCCAGGTCAGTGCCTCGGCGAGGATGGCGTCTGTGTGCCTGGGCGTCGCCGGGTTGCCGGCCGGGCTGGCAGTGCGGGATCTGGTGCTGGTGCGCGGCCGGGACCCGGCCCGCGGCGGCAGGTGCAGCGGCGCGGCCATCTCAGCCGCCGGACCAGAACAGCTCGACCGGTATCCCGTCCGGGTCGCGGAACACCACCAGGGCGTGCGGCGCCGGCTCCGCGCTCTCGGACAGCGCTCCGTGCTCGACGCCGATGACGTCCACGTGGGTGATCCACGCGTCGATGTCGTCCCGGCTGGCGAGCTGAAGCGCCAGGTGGTCCAGCCCACGAACAGCCCGGTGCCGGGACGGGTCATCACGGCGGCGTAGCCGCCGCCGGCCGGGTGCGGTTCGGCGAAGGCGCCCGCCAGCCCCGGGACCTGGGTGTACCAGGCCTCGCTGGCGGCGATGTCGCGGACCGTCAGGCCCAGATGGTGCAGTCCGGTCACCGCCGGGACGGCCCGGCTCGTCGGGGACTTGCCGGTAGCGGTGGTCATGGTGCCCCCCTCGGCAGGGTGGTTCGTCCCGGCCAGATGTGTGAGACATCTAGTCTCGCGACGAGACTTCAAGTATCATGAACCCGGAGGATCTTCCGTGTCAAGGGAGCACAACCATGGACGGCTCACCCGGCACCGGGGCGCTGACCGGTCCCAGGGAACGCACCCTGCGCCTGCTGCGGCAGGCCGCCCGGGAGCTGCTGCGCACCGGGGGCCCGCTCACCGTGCCGGCAGCGGCCGAGCTCGCCGGCGTGTCACGGGCGACCGCCTACCGCTACTTCCCCAGCAACGACTCCGTGGTGCTGCACGCCACGATGTCCCTGGCCGACGACCCGCTAGCCGACGCCGGCTGGACCCCGCCCACGGCCGCGTCGCCCGTCGAGCTCGGCGCCAGGGCCGCCGACCTGGTGCGGGCGACCGCAGCGTGGGCCTTCGACCACGAGACCGAGCTGCGCACCATGCTCCGCCTGTCGCTGGCACCCGAACGCGAGAACGAGCAACCCCGGCGGGGCCTGACCAACCGCGGCCGCTGGATCAGCGCGCTGCTCGAAGGCCTGCCCCCCGATGTCCCGGCCGCCGCCCGCGACCGCCTGGCGGCCGCGCTCATCCCGCTGTTCGGATCCGACGCCGTTGTCTGGACCACCGACATAGCCCAGCTACCCCGCGACCAGGCCATCGAGCTCCTCGTGTGGATGGCCCAAGCCCTCATCGCCGCCACCCTCGCCGACTGGTAACACCCCAGGCAACGTCAGCCCTGAGGTGGGGTGCCGCCCACTCACGATCGCTTCCGAGATCACCAAACCGGCACCCCCGCGTGCGGACCGCGATGCCGGCCTGCCTGCTGGAGCCGCTCAGACTGGCAGCCCGTGGCGCCAGGCCAGGCCACCCCGCATTCAGTCCAAGCACCGGCAACCGAACATAGAGGCCCGTAAATAATCGGCAGGGATATGCGCGCACGGCGACCGATTAGTCACAGATTGTTCCTCACGGTCTGTTACCGTCGCCTGCCGTGCCCAAGGGCGAAGCCATGCAGCAGAGCGCACCTGCATGTCGGCAGTGGGCCGGTTTCCCTTCCCGCCACGGGGCTGCACCTCGACCGCATGGCTCCCCGTTTGGCTCCCCGGTGACGGACCACCAGCCGGCGCAGGCCCGCGGACCACCATTCTGCCTGGTGAGGGCGTCCGGCCGACCGGCCCCCGAGGCCACATCACATGTGAGTAATTGCCCGCGAGCAGTACATCAATCGAACAATCTTAAATTCGAATATGAAGATCTACCAGCATTATTGGCGCACCGACCGCGACTCGAACACGGGACCTACTACTTAGGAGACACTTTCGAAATATGGCCGGGTGGTGCCAGATATGGCCTGACGTGTCAGTCGACTACAGCGGGAATGGCTGGATGCGGCTTGGCGTGGCCCAGTGCCTGTAGTCGTTGGCTCCCCGTTAGGCTCCCGGAATATCGTTACCAGAGCTAACAACAAGCGATCGAACGCGTCGGCAGAGCCCTGATTTCGTTCAGCCTTGACGGCCTGGCTCCCACCTACCGTCGTGATCCTCGTTTACCATCGGAGCAGCCGAAGAAAGAGCTCATGCGATGCCTGATGCTGGTGAGGAAGTTCTCGCGTTCCCCGACACCCAGGCCCGCCGACTCGCCGGCGTGTCCATGCGCAGGCTGCGGTACTGGGAACAGGTCGGCCTGATCGTTCCCTCGATCAAGCGCCGCCTCAGCGACCACAACACGGTGCGGCTTTACAGCTACCAGGACCTGCTGGCCCTGCTGGTAGTAAGCGCACTACGCACCGAGCGGGACATGTCCCTCCAGACGATCCGCCGGGTCGTCAGGCATCTGCGGTCCCGTGGCTACAACGAGCCGCTGCGCGAGCTCAGGTTCGCGACCGTCAGCCACGAGATCTACTTTCAGCATCCCGACGGCACATGGGAAGGCGACCTGCAGCCGGATCAGATCATCCTCGAGGAAGTGATCCGACTCGATCCGCTCCGATTGCGCATCCATCAGGCGGCCCGGCGTTCCGCCGACGACGCAGGCCGTGTAGAGAAGCGCCGGGGAGTGCACGCCAGCGCTCCGGTGTTCGCCGGCACCCGGATCCGGGTCGCAACGGTGCAGCGGTACCTGCAGCAGGGATACGAAACCGACGCGATCCTGAACGCATTTCCGGACCTCCGGGTGGAAGACGTCGACGAAGCCAGGCGACAGCTCGCCGCAGTGGGCTAGTGCGATTCCTGCTTGATCACGACGTGGACGCCGCAGTAGGACAGATGCTGCGGCACCGTGGCCATGAGTGCTGGACAGCAGGTTCCGCTGGCCTGGCACGAGCAAAAGATGACGAGCTGACGGTGTGGGCCGCCGAGCATCAGGCGGTCATTATCAGCACCGATGGAGAATTCGGCCAGCGACGCATGCAGAACGCAATCGGCCGACATGTGTGGCTCAGATGCAGCGACTGGGAAGCGAGCGAGGTTCTGGCGGACCACCTGAATGAAGTGCTGACCTTGCTTCAGGCACGAAGCGAAGCGACCTGACGGTATGAGTGTCCAAGGAGAGTCTCAGCGATTCATCTAAATGGACCTGAGCCGCCACCACCGCCGTCCGCCACGCTTGCTCAGAAACGTACAGGTGGTGCCATCTCGTGCCAGCTGCCCCACACGCTCGCCGCCCGGGACAGAGCTAGGACGCCTCTGAATAACCCGGATCCGGTGGCTGGCCTTGTGGCCAGCTGATCCGGCTCTGGCACCCGGAATTGCCCGCCGTCCGCTGGGATGGCTTCTGGCAGCGGTCCGGGGAGCGCTTCAGGGGGCGGCGCAGGCCATTGCGGCAGGGCTCGGTGCCGGGTGCTGGCCGGCCGGCCAGCACCCAGGCCCCGTCCTGTCGGGTCAGCCCGTGCCGCAGCAGGGTGCGCAGGTTGATCGCGGCGCACCGGTTGTGCAGCCAGGCGTCGTTCTTGGCGGTGCCGATGTAGCGGAGCCGGACCCGGCGGCCGTTCTGGGTCGCGGTCCAGGAGATGATCCGCTCGATCGCTGACCGGGTGGGGTAGGCCCTGCCGGAATCCGGCGGTGCGGGCCTGGGCGCGGGCGGCGCGCAGCAGCCCATCGTGCCGGTGGATGCTCATCGACCTGCCGTCTTTGGCGGTGGTGCACCGCTCCCGCAGCGGGCACGCCGCGCACGCGGCGCCGAAGGCGACGGCCCGGCTCCTGCTCATCTGGCGGACCTGCCCCGCCGGGCAGGTCATGGTGCCCTTCTCCTCATCGACGGTGAAGTCATCAAGGGTGAACCCGCCGGGCACGGCCGGCAATGCCGCGTCGTTAGGCGTGGCCGTTGGCCGTCAACCGGTAGCGGGTCACGTTTGGGTTACGGGGCGGGCAGCAGGCCCGAGAGTGTCCTGGTGCGCGGGCACGACTTCGACGCTGGCGCACAGTCACGATTGTTGGCTGTACGCAGTTTCGTGGTTGCCGTAGGCGTGCCGGCGGACGGGAACGGCTTGCTGCCGGGCCCCTTGGGGTGCCCGGATGGTGAGCGGCCCTGGGCGCGGGGCCGGCTCGCCGCCGGTGACGCGGGGCTCGCAGGGGCGGGAAACGGCGCTGGAAGGGGTGGCGAGGGGGCGCGGGTGGCTGCTGCTTCCCCCGCTTTGGCGGCTGCGGTGATGATGCCGGCCGGCGCGGGATCTTGCTGTCCGGCGGCCGCGGCGGCTGACGCGGTGGCCTGGCCGGGCAGCGCATACCGGCCGGGGCCGGTCTTGGCCAGGAAGCCCAGGCGGGTCCATTCGGCGAGCTGGGTGAGCATGTTGCGGGGCTTGATGCCGAGCAGGGCCGCGAGGTCGCGTCCGGCCCAGTCGCGTCCGGGCTGGCTGGCCATGATGCGGGTGACCTGGTCTCTTCTGGTGTCAGGCCGGGGCTGGCGGGGACCGGGCGGCTGGTCCTTCCGGCTGCGGGGACGGGCGGCGGGCCGGTCCGGGGGCGGGGCGATGATGGTGATCTGCACCCGGGAGATCGTCACGGACTGGCAGGGCCGGTCCTGGTCGCGGACGTGGTAGCGGGAGGTGGAGCATTTGACCTTGCGCGCGCTGTAGCGCGGCCGGCGGGCGGGCAGCAGGCCTGCCAGGACGGCACGGCCGATCCGGCCGGTGTCGCCCGGGTCTGCGGAGTCCGCGACGCCGCGGGCTGCGGTGACCTGGTCCCGGGCGGCCTCCAGCGCGATGGTGAAGCTGGCCCGGTCCGGGTCGGCTCCAGCGGACTCGGCGGCAGCGGTCATCGCCATCCGCAGCGCCTGGTAGACGGTCAGCAGCGCCCATAGCTCCTGCTCGGCGCCGGCCCGGTCGCGGGAGCGGAGCACGTACCCGCCGAGCAGGGTGTGCCGCAGCGCGAGGTAGGCGACCTCGATTTCGTCGGGTAGCGGCGGCGCGTTACCGCGCCGCCGCCCCCTAAGAACCGGCCATGCGGACTTTCTCCGCAGCTCGGCTCAAGCAGGCCCTATGGCGGGAATGCCAGGCTTGCCGCCGTCGATTCGGCGGCGGCAGTGTGCGTGGATGAGACGGTATGCGACTTGCTCGCCAGGCGTGCCGAGGTCCATCACGGAGGCGACCGCTTCCTTGCGGATCGCTTTCCGGATGACGGTGTGCCACTGCTCCCACTCGCGCTCGTCATGCGGTTCGTGGCTGGCGTAGAGCAGCAGCCCCCGGCATAGCGGGCACCGGCCGCGCTGGCGGCGCAGCAGGTGCCAGGTCGCGGGGCTGACCGGGGGCCGGTTGCGCTCGCGGCGCTTGGCCCAGTATCCGGCCAGGCCAGGGTCATCGGGGGATGCCCTCCCGGCGACCATCACGTGCCGGACGATTTTCGTCCAGGAGAACCTGCGGAGGTAGCGGCCGGTGTCCCGGCTGCCGAACAGCCACTTGTCGGTCCTGGACGGGTTGAACATGCCGAAGTACCGGGCGGTGACCCAGTGCCGCGACTTGTTCGGGTGCGCGTGCCTGGCCCATTTCCAGGCCAGCCGCCACATGTGGGCGTCCAGCTTGCCGTAGGCGCGGCTGGACACCCCGATCCGGTAATAAGCGGCCCACCCGGTGACTATCGGGTTCAACCGGGCGATGACCGCGTTGGCGTTGGCCCCTCGCAGGGCTACTGCCTCGGCGGACAGCCTGTTCCGGATCTGCCGCATTGCGTCCTTGCTCGGCTTGGTCAGCAGCTTGCCGCCGAACCGGCGGATCTCGAACCCCAGGAAGTCCACCCCCTGATCCAGGTGGGTGATCTTCGTCTTGTCCTGGTTGAAGGCCAGGCCACGGGGTTCCAGCCAGTCGGCGAGCCGCGCCTGGACCTGCTCGGCCTGCTGCCTGGAGTGACAGAGAGCGATCAGATCGTCGGCGTAGCGGACCAGGATCGGGCAGCCGGGTGCGGCGGTGCCGTCCCGGTAGTACCGGACCCCGGCCGCCTGCTCGATGCCGTGCAATGCCACGTTCATGAGCAACGGACTTGCCACCCCGCCCTGTGGGGCGCCCTCACCGGTCGGGGACAAGACCCCGTCCTCGATCACGCCCGCTTTCAGCCACTGGCGCACCAGGCCCCGTGCGGGGAAGGTGCCCAGTGACGTGAGGATGTGATCGTGGCTGAGCCGGTCGAACGCCGACTGGAGGTCGGCGTCCAGCGCCCACAGCCGCTTCGCGGACTTGCCGCTCGCGGTGGTGTGGATGGCCACGATCGCGTCGTGGCAGCCCCGGCCCGGCCGGAACCCGTAGGACTTCGGCTCGAACCTGGACTCCCACTCGGGTTCCAGCGCGTTCACCGCCAGGGCCTGAAGCGCCCGGTCGGCGATCACTGGTATCCCGAGGCCGCGACGCCGCCCGTTGCTCTTGGGCACATACACCCGCCTGACAGGCAGGGGCCTCCACGCGGACGCGCCGTGCCGGAGCCAGGCGGCCATGTCGGCCTTCTCCCAGCTTGCCAGCACGATGCGCCCGTCGACCCCGGCCGTCTTGCGGCCAGCGTTGACCTCCGTGACCCGCCGTACGCTCACCAGCGCGTTGCTGCGGGACCGGAGCATCAGTTTCTGCAGGCTGCGGGCCTTCTTCAGGTCCCCGGCCCGCGATGCCGCGAAGATCCGCCACCGCAGCCGCCGTACGTTCTTCTCGGCCTGGCCCCAGTCCACCTGGTCCCATTCCGGAAAGCCGTCCTCCGGTCCGTTCACCGGGACCGGCGCTGGCGCTGCCGCGCCAGGAGTGCCGTTCATGGTGTCCAACTTGCCCTTCGGTTCCGGCGTTGCAGCTTGCTTTCCTCCGCAGGCCCACCAGACCCGCGTCAGCGCCCTTTCAGGACGGGACATGATCCCTATCCGGCCGGTTATGCGGGAGCCGCTGACGGAGGAGCCAGCATCCGGTCCCGGTTTCCCGCTGCCTTTCGGCCGCCGGCATTCGCTTCTCGGGTCATCCTGCGCCCGCCGGGGAGTTGAGCCTTTCTTACGTCCGGCTTACCGGCAGGCGCAGCCTGCCGGACCCCGTCGGGGTTGTCACGTTCCGCATGGTCGAGATGCGGCCGGGGTGGGTGCCGCCTGAACCCCGGGGACGGTGGTGCGCTCCCGACCGGCCGTTGGACCCCGGTCGGCACCTGCCGCCTTCCAGCGGCGGTCCCTATTCTCCCGCCCCCTGCATTCCGCCTGCGGGAGTCCACGTAACGAGGCGTCATCGACGATTCACTTGCGTTCACCCGTCCGGCCTTCCCCAGCCTGTGACCCCCGGACGGAACAGGGGCCCTTGGGCATTTCCCCGGGCTTCGCACCCTGCGGTTACCCGCAGCGCACGCCAGGGCGGGGACGGTCCGTGCACACTGGACCGGGAACTACGTCACCGACATAAGCCGGTCCTCCTTCTGCGAGTTCCACTCGCTCCAAGCGACTTCGTGTCGCACCCAGCGCTCATGGTACAGGCGGATCAGCTCCCCGGCGGGGTAGCGGCGCCAGTCCAGCAGCGTGGTGAGCAGCCGGTAGCTGTCCCCGATCCGGGTCCCGTCGGCGCCGTGCACATCGAGGTCCGCTTCGATGATCCGCACCCGCAGCCCGTCCACCTGGGACAGGTAGGACCCGTCGGGCAGGATCTGCCCGACTTCGGGTTTGCGGCTGGCGCTGCCGCGGACCAGGACGTGCGCCCCGGTTACGGCGATCGCAGCGAGCAGGCCGGCCGCGTCATAGGCACGGTCGGCCAGCAGCAGCATGCCCTCGCGCAGCAGCGGGACCAGCTTGCGGGCCAGCGGCACCTCAGCGCGCTCGCCGGTGCCGCCGATCACCGCCCCGAGCAGCCCGCGGGTCCCGGTCTCGGCCAGCGCCACGATCCGCATCGCGGGATACCCGGCCAGGCCCAGCCGGGTCATCGTCTTCCCCAGCCAGCACCGGTTCCGGTCACTATCAGGCACCTTGACCGAGTTCAGGCCATCGAACGCGACCGTGCGCAGCCCGCGCCAGGTCACACCCGGGGTCCACGGTGATGCCAGCGGGACCGCGACCGCCTCGAATACGGCCTTCGCCGGGGCCGGGCCCAGGCGGCGGCGCAGGTCCCGCAGTGCCTTCTCCGACGGGCCGGGCAGGCCCAGGTCTCCCAGCGCGGCGGTCATCTTGCCCCAGACCCTCAGGTACCCGATCCCGGGGAACAGCGTCATCGCCAGCACGAAGTACATCCCGACACGCGACGGCAGCGCCCGCATCCGCTTCTGCACCGCCCCGGTGCTCTCCAGCACGTCATCGACCAGCTCGAACGGCAAGTACCGGGTCAGCTCACCCAGGTGACCCGGAGCAAAGACGCCCGCGGCGACCGTCACCAGGCACGGCACGGTAACCATGGCAGACTGATTCAACGGAGCTCCTGTTCAGATCGAAGGTGATGTCGCAATCCCTTGATCTACAGGAGCTCCGCCGCGCACCGGGGACAGTACGCAACCCGTGACCTGAACGTGACCGGGAGCGGTTGACACCCGCCGGCCACGCCTAACGACGCGGCATTGGCACGGCCGGGCGCACCGGCCCGGGCTTGATGACGGTGTCGTGCCCGGCGTCCCGGTAAGCGGCGCGGGCCTCCCCGCTGCCGTAGGCCGAGTCGCCGTAGACTTCCAGCCCCTCCCCGTGCCGCGCGCTCGCCGGCTGCGCCTGGTCATGCGTGCCCTGCGGGGCGCCAGCCGGCCCGGCGGGCGCCTGCGCATGCTGCTGATCTGCGGTATCCGCCGCCAGGCCCGGAGCGCCGGCCGGCCCGGCGTCCCGGGTGCTCCCCGGCCCGGCGTCCCCGCCCGCACCCGCAGTTCCCGCGGTGTCACCGGCCGCGGGTGCTGCGTCCCCGCCGCCGTCACCCCCGAACCGGTCGCGGCAGGCCATCTTCACCCCGTTCTCCGCATCAGTGCTGCCGACGGTGAAGCTGAGCTGCATGCGGACTGAACCGTCCGGGAGGGGGCCGGGCGGTCCGGCTCCTGCTGCAACAAGCGGTGCAGCACCTGGGTCACCTGCACGAGAACCCCTGCCAGGAGAATTGACCGGAGCATGTCGCTGACCAGGCGATGCCCGCCACCCGCGATCCAGTCAAGACCAATGACCTTGGCATCTAGCCTGCCGTCCTACCGCCGGAGCTCGCAGCGGGCAGCACGGACCGGACGACCTCGCGTGTGACCTTGATCCAGGGTGCGGCCCCGGTACGGCACCGCGTTGCTGCCGCCTTGGGTAACACGCCGCAGGCACGGAGCCTGATCGAAACCCCCGGCAGCCCGCACAGACCCGCCGTCAGGTACGCCTGGATGAGACAGCGCCCGGCTGGCCACCGGCACGCGTAACGGCGCCATCTATGTACGGCACTTGCATGGCCGGAACCGTCGGCCGACGTCCGAGAATGCCGATGAGCGGGTGGGTAGCGTCAGGCCACCGACGCCGCACTGACATGCAGCCGAGCGGGCTGTGGTGGTATGCCAGCGCGTCGCGTGACGGGGAGCGAGAGCGCGCCGAGATGATGGGGCTAGGTTCACGCGCCGACCCCGATTCGGGGCTTGAGGCTGGCCAGAGCCGGCCAGGCGCGAGAGTATTGTCGTCAACTCCGCCACGTGTGCGCAGCTGATGAAGGAGCCAGCCTTGACCGAGACCACCGCGGCACCGGCCGTCACCGGCTTCCATCACTTCTCGCCGACCGTGTCCGATGTGGAGGCCAGCGCTCAATGGTACGAGCGGGTCTTCGGGATGAACCGGGTACCGGTCACGTTTCCCCACTACGGCGCCGAGGAGGGCGGGTACGCCGTGCTCCTCATCGACCCCCGCTCCGGCATCGCGATCGGCCTGCACCACCACGAAGCCAACCCCGGCCAGCCCTTCAACGAGAGCCAGACCGGCCTGGACCACATCTCATTCGGCGTCGCTGATCGCGCCAGCCTTGGACGCATGGGCAAGCTGGCTCGACGAACTCAGCATCGAGCACTCCGGGGTGATAGACACCGATAAGCCGATACCCTATTCGGTGGTCGTGTTCAGGGATCCCGACAACATCCAGCTCGAGCTCATCTACATGGCCAGCTGACGGCCCCAGGGCCCCTCGCCCGTCAAACGGTGAAGCCGATGCCGACCCGACGCCGCACTGCGGCCATGACCAAGTCCGGCCTCGCCTCAACGCAAATGCGAATGCACTCACATGACCGCAGACAGGGTTGAGCTCAGGCAGCCAGGGAAGAGATGGCATGCAGACCGCAGTGATCACTCCACGGCCGCCAAAGTGCCGCTGCGATGCTTCGCCCAGCACGTGCGAGAAGGCAGTATCGGCGGCTAGCGCTGCCGCGACCCGGGCACCGCCGGCGCAGGTGCTGTGGCCGCGGGCGGGCCTGGGAAAGCGTCACGATACATGGCTTCAGCAGATGCCGTTGGCTCCCCGTTTGGCTCCCTGGTGGCGGACCACCTTCGCGGCGCATATCTGGATCGCAGTTCTGCCTGGTGAGCGCGTACCCGCCTGTTCATCCGCAAGGTGGTGCGTCAGATTGAGTGATTGCCTGCGAGCAGTACATCAATAGAACGATCTTAGTTTCGGATATCAATATCTACCTGTACTATTTGCACCCCGACCGTGACTCGAACGCGGGACCTACTGCTTAGGAGGCACTTTCGAAGTGTGGCCGGGTGGTGCCAGGTGTGGCCTGACGTGCCACTCGGCTATACAAGCAGTGGCTGGATGTGGCCTGATGCGGCCCCGGATCTGTGGTCGTTGGCTCCCCGTTCGGCTCCCCGAAATCTCGTTAGCAACGCTAATGTCCGGGTGCCCTAAACTAACTCAGCGCGGCCACCGCCTCGCCCGGTCTGACCCAGCCGGGCAAGCACTCCCTGGGCCTTGTATCCCGGGAGTACGCGAGGCCGACCTGGATCATGCCTCGATAAGCCTGCGTCAGGCTGCCTGCCGGTTGCCCGAGGTCGACCGCAGTCATAAAGTTAAGGCATCTCTTGAATTAAGCCTACCCTTAAGCAGAGAGGGGACCGTGTGGCGTGGAGCGTCAAGGTCACCGAGGAGGACGCCGCGTGGTTCACCGCCTTGATCAAAGACGACCTGGCCTCCGCCACCCAGGTCGCCCAGGCGGTCGCGGCCCTGCGGGAGGAAGGACCCACGCTCGGCCGACCGCTGGTGGACCGCATCCAGGGCAGCAGGATCCATCACCTCAAGGAGCTGCGGCCCGGCTCCGGAGGCCGGTCCGAGATCAGGGTGCTCTTCGCGTTCGATCCCGCCCGGTCCGCGCTGCTGCTGCTCGGCGGCGACAAGGCCGGGAACTGGCAGCGCTGGTATCGGGAAAACATCCCGGTCGCCGAGCGACTGTATCTGGAATACACCGCAGAGAAAGAATACACCGCAGAGAAAGAGGAGTAGCCCGCTATGCCTAAGCGCACCCCCCTGGACTGGTAAGACCTGGAGCGCGAGCTGCACGCTGCCGGGGTCTCCCCCGCGGAGATCGAGGCTGGTGCGCGCCAGTTGCTCGCCCAGGCGCGCGGGCACCAGCTCGCCGAGACCCGCAAGCAGCTGGGCCTGGGCCAGAAGCAGATCGCCGCCGCCATGGGCGTCAGCGTCGCCCGGGTGTCCCAGATCGAGCACGGCGAGGTCACCTCCTTCGAGGTCATCGCCCGCTACGTCGAGGCCCTGGGCGGCCGGCTGGACCTCGTGGCCGACTTCGGTGACAGGACCATCCGGCTGCCCGTCAGCGACACCGCCACCGCCGCATGACAACAACCAGGCGACAGCCTCACCGGCCGGGCGCCTGACCGACGGTCATAGCGACGCGTACAGTCCCGCCAATCACCCGGCCGCCCGTTCTGCGCCGGACCGGGGCAGACTCGCGCGAACGAGGTCATCGCGGTTTGTCATCTTCCGCTCCGACGCTCGGCGCATCCCAGACTGGGGAACGGAACCATTTTATCCCTGGCCGCGCTAGCTACTAAGGGCATCCTTACGCACGACACCCAGGACAAGCCACACCAGTTCGGCCAGCGGAGAGTCCACCGACGGAATCACGTCACGCTATGTCACAGATACGGCCAGCACGAACGCCCGCCGTCCCTGCCGATATGGTCGGCAGACCGCCGCTGGTGCAACCGCCTCACCTGTGTGCCGAACTGGGTGATCTGCGCGCGGCTGGGGCGTGGTCCGGGCGGCTCGGCCTGTCACCGTGTCGATATGAGTGCTGCCTGGCCCGGATGCAGAGTCCGGAATGATGGTGGCTGATCCGGACCGTATCGAGACGCGCGATGACCGTGCACACCGGGAAAGGGATTCGCCCTGCTGGTGACTGATGACACCGCCCGCAAGGCGAGCGCCTCCAAGGGCCTGGCGTTTCGTACGGTGCCCCGGCCGATCAGGACGGGGGTCGTGGCTTAGCCTGATCCTATGGCGGCATCCGATGCCGGCCCGGGATCGCCGTCAGCCGGGCCATGGCCGGGGAAGGCATACCAGGGCAGTGAGATCACTGAACCTCTTTCATCCTGGGTTCTCGCAGGGTAAGCCCCGTTTTGACAGTTCTGGTCCTGGTTCTTTCCGCTGGCTCCGGGAACTTTTCGCGCGTCCCCGGGGTACGGCGGTGCTGGCGGTGCCGGTGTTGCGGCCTGGTAACGATAGGGCTTGGTTACGCGGCGCGGAGGGCGGCGAACGGGTCGTGTTCCATGTAGTGCAGGGCCAGGACGGCCTTGACCACGGCGGTGCAGCGCCCCGGGCCGCAGCGCAGCTCGCTGGCCAGGACTTTCCAGTATTTCAGCCGGGCGTTGCCGCGCTCGCCGACGCAGCGGAGCTGGGCCTGCAGCCGGTTCGCAGCCCGCTGCGCCGCCGTCATCTCCTTCCCGCGCGGCTTGCGCCGCCCGGTGATCACCGCCTCGTCCCAGCCGAGATAGCCCAGGTCGGCGAGCACCCCGATCACGGAGGTGAGGATGGCGGCGATCCCCGCCTTCCGCGCGGCGGTGACGTCCACGGTCGCGCCCGGGGCCGGCGTGGCGGCCCACAGCAGCTCGCCGTCCGGGGAGCAGACGGTCTGCACGTTCAGCCCGTGCCGCTTGTGCTTGCCGGAATAGAAGGCCCGCTGGCCTCCTGTTTTCCGCCCGAAGGTCACCGTGGGCACGTGCACCCCGTCGACGATGAGGTAGTCCCAGCCCATTTTCACGGCCAGCCGGGCCACGTCGCGCAGGCTGATCCGCCGGCCCGGTCCGCCAGCACGCTGATCCCCTCCGCGACGTTCCGCCAGCACGTCGCCGGGGAGATCCCGAACCCGGCGGCCAGCTCCGCGTAGGTCAGGTTCGTGCGCAGGAACGCGATGACCAGCACCGCCTGCGCCACTGGATCCAGCAGCCGCCACCGCGTGCCGTTCCGCTCGTGCCGCCGCCGCAGCGACCCCGCGAGATCATCGCAGGTCCCGGCGCTGACCTTCACCCCGGCCCGGAACAGGGCATACCCCGTCACGGTGCGCTCGGGCGTGAACGACGTTCCCTGATATACAGTCATGCAAGGCTCCTGGACCGGGATTACTCGACACAATCCGTGTACCAGGAGCCGCCTGCATTCACAGGGGCATCACCGGGCGCTGCCGTAACGTGATCATCTTCCGGCCGGATCGTTACCGTCAGCCCGCCGCCGGCACGCGTACCGCCCTGCCCGGCCCGGCGCCCGGGCTAGCCAGCGGCAAAGAGATCCACGCGACCTGTCAAACAACCGCTGCGCTGCGCAAACGAGGATGAAACAAGCTCACTGTGTACTTCGACCCGAAGCGATGCCGGCATTTCGCTGAGTGCCTCCGCGGGCTTCCGGGGGTGTTCAATGCCAGGCAGCGGCCCTGGATCGCCCCGGACGCCGCGAGCGCGGCGCTGGTAGCCGAGGTCATCCGCCGCTGCCCGTCCGGGGCCCTGCACTACCAGGCACCGGGTATTCCCGGTGAGCAGCCGGATGTCCCGGCCACCATCCGCGCCGTCGAGGGCGGCCCTTTCCTCCTCCGCGGCGATTTGCGGATACAGGCAGCCGGCAGCTGGGTGACCGATACCCGGGCGGCACTGTGCCGGTGCACTCGCAGTGCCCGCCAGCCCTTCTGCGATGCTGCGTGCGACGTCCCCGAACCACCGAGCGTGCCAGGTCGCCCGGAAGAACAGGCACCGTGATCCACCAGGACTCCTTCGCCCCTCCCGCGCTTCGCCGGGTATCCGGTCATCGCCTGGTCCGTTTCCGCCGTCCATTGACCGGAAAGGCGTGCCAACTGGCCGTAGCTCCGGTCTGGCGGGTCGTCGCACCCCCGAACCCGTCAAGTGCTGCGACGACTGCCAGAACTGTCCGCCGGTCTGTGCGGCCGGACCACTTGATGACACTCAGGCCCGGACTGCTGCCGCCGCTGCAGGAGCATGCCGGTGATAGCCGGCTATCCAGCCGGCACAACCGGTTGCCCGGCCGCTTCAGGCGTGTGCCAGGCCGGCTCAGCCTAGCCGGGGCGTGGTCAGTGGTGTGTGCCGCCCTGTTACCGAGGCCGGGCGTATCCGGATCCAGAAGGGGCGGTCCACGGCGGTGACCCACGGGTATAGGCCGAGGTGGCCGAGCCGCTGGATCTCGGAATCCTCGTGGATCACCTCCGCGCGGCCGTTGAGCAGAACGCTCCACCCGGTCCGGGTCCGCAGATCGTAGTCATCAGCTTCGAACGCGACGTGATCCTTGCGGTCGGCCGCTGACAGCTTGGATCCGCGGTCTGCGCGGAAAACGACGTCCTGCCCGTCCACCACATGGTTCACCGGCAGGGTGACCACCTCGCCGCCGGCATAGAAGCTGACCCGCCCGACCGGGACCGGCTCCAGCAGCCGCAGGCACACCTCCAGCGGCAAGGTTTCAAGCCCCGCATGATCGGCCAGGCCGGTCATGTCCGGAACAAGCGGCGGGGTCGTACTGCCCGGAGGGTACAGGGCCGGAGCAGGCCCCCGCTCCACGGCGAGCCCGGCATCCCGGACAGGGTCAGGCTCATCCTCGCGGCACGCCGCGATGACGACGACAGGGCACGCTGCCGCAGCCAGGCAGTCATTGGTGACCGGGCCGGTCACCCCGCCGTTGACGTTCCCGTATCCATGCGAACCCACGACGAGCAGGTCCGCGTCCGCCGCCGCCCTGGCCAGGACCACGCCCATCGGCTTATCCCTTTCCGCCCGATCGCCGAAGGTACGGCGGTACGCGGGCTCTGGGTCAACGCTGACCGTCACCCCGGCCAGCGGCCCGGCCAGGACCTCGCCGAGCATACGGGCCAGCATCTGGCCTTCGTCATGCGGCAGGTCCTGCGGCAGCATCCCCGGCCGGAGGAAAGCTACATGCACCACCTTCAGTTCGGCATCGCGGTACTGCGCCTCCGTCGCGGCCCAGCGCAGTGCGTCCCAGGAGGTGAATGAGCCGTCAATCCCGGCCGCAACCTTGCCGGAGCCAGGATGCTCGTGCCGCCCCTCCCGCACGACCGCCACGGGGCAGGCCGGGAATGCTGCGCCACGCCCCGCCATCGACCTGAGCATGTGCCCGAACGGCCCGCGCTCGCGGGAGCCGACGACGAGCAGGGCCGCGCCGTGACTCGCCGCGACAAGGACTTCCGCCGGGCGACTGCGGACCGTCACCGGCTCCACATGCACAAGGAGCCGGGGGAATGCCCTATCCAGCGCTTGGCGCATCAGCCTCCTCGCTTGCCGCTGCCGCTGCCTGCGCTGAACCCGGCCCTGGGAGCCGTGCGGTTCCCAGGCGTTCACGACGTGAAGACGGGTTCCCCGAAGCCGGGCTTCCCAGCCTGCCCGCCGAAGGGCCGCCACTGACTCAGCAGAATTGTCGACCCCCACCACGACGCGAGGATGACCGCCGCATAGCGGTGAGTGGACGTGCCTGACCGCCTCGGCGAATGGCGGGTCGAGTTGCCACTCTGCCACCGACCAGTCTTGTGTCATATCGATCGCGGACACCTCCCGGCCCGGAACCGATAGCGCCTCTCCTGGGCTGGCGTAACCACATCCCCGTTACACGCCGGTTTGCAGGGGCAAAAGTCCTGCCACTTCCCTTCCTTCGTCCCGCTGCTCAGTCCCGCTGCCCGGCACACCGATAGCGGCTGGAAACCCGCACAGCTTTGCCCATCCCTCCACCCCTCTGGACGGGCGGTATCCGGGTGCATGCCAGACAGCGCATAGATGCCGCAGGCGTACCATCCGCTCCGCATGAGATGTCCGGATGAACTTGCACTAGCCTGCCGGACTATGAGGCAACGGGTTCTCCTGGCGTCTAATCGCGGTCCGTTTTCTTACTGGTTCGGCGCCGATGGCACGCTGATCGGCCGGCGCGGCGGCGGCGGCCTGATCAGCGGGATGACGCCGGGGGTGGCGGCGGTGGCGGCGCAAGCCGAGGTGATCTGGATCTGCGCGGCGTTCACCGACGCGGACCGCGCGGCCGCACACCGGTGGGGCGCCGGCTCCGAGGACCCCGCCGACCCGCCGGCCACCCTGGGCGCCCAGGGCACCCGGATCGCCGGCGATGTTCCCGTGCGGATGCTCGACATCCCGCGGGACACCTTCCACCGCGCGTACAACAACGTGGCCAACTCGGCCCTGTGGTTCGTTCACCACATGCTGTTCGACACCCCGTACCAGCCCGTGTTCGGCCGTGAGTTCCGGCGCGACTGGGAGTCCTACCTGGCCTATAACCAGGCGTTCGCCGATGCGCTGGCGGACGAGGCCCTGGCGGGGGGCGCGCGGCGCGGGCAGGCGCCCCCGGCGGGCACTTGCGCCCTGATCCAGGACTACCACCTCAGCCTGGCCCCGCGGCTGCTGCGGGAAAGGCTGGGTGACACCGCCCGCGACATTGGCGTGGCGCACTTCTCGCACACCCCCTGGGCGCCGCCCCGCTACTACCGGTTGCTGCCCCGCGAGGTGGGCCGGGCCCTGCTTGATGGCATGCTCGGCGCGGATCACCTGGGCTTTCACGCCGAGTGGTGGGCCGCCGCGTTCCTCGATTGCTGCGAGGCGATCCTGGGCGCCGACGTCAGCCGGCCCGGCTCGGCGGACGCGGTCGGGCGGGTCGTCCACCGGGGGCACGTCACCGAGGTGGGCGTGCACCCGCTCGGGGTGGACGCCCCCGCGCTGCGCGCCCGCGCAGCGGCCGGCGACGTACAGGCGTACGTCGCCGCGATCAACCAGGTGGCCCGCGGGAGGAAGCTGATCGTCAGGGTGGACCGGACCGAGCTGTCCAAGAACATCGTGCGCGGCCTGGCCGCGTACCGCGAGCTGCTCGCGACCAGGCCGGAATGGCACGGCCGGGTACTCCACCTGGCCTTCGCCTACCCGTCCAGGTCCGCGATACCCCAGTACCGCGCCTACACCGAGCAGGTGAGGCAGATCGCGCAGGAGATCGTCGAGGAGTTCCGCACGCCGGACTGGAATCCGCTGATCCTCGAGGTGAGAGACGACTACCCGCGGTCGCTGGCCGCCTGCGCGGTGGCCGACGTGCTGCTGGTGAACCCGATCAGCGACGGCATGAACCTGGTGGCGCAGGAAGGCCCGGTGCTGTCGCAGCGCGGCTGCGCGCTGGTGCTATCCCGCGAGGCGGGCGCCGCCGCGACCCTCGGCGACCACGCGTTGCTGGTCAACCCCTACGACGTCAGCGAGACCGCCGCGGCCCTGCACCAGGCGCTGGCCATGCCGGACGCCGAGCGCCAGCGCCGCAGCGCCGCGCTGGCCGCCACCGCCGCCGCGGCCCCGCCCGCCCGCTGGCTGCAGGACCAGATCGCGTCGCTGGGGACGTGACACCCGGGGCCGTCCGGGCCGGGCGGCCGCCGCGCGCAGGGCGGCGCGGGTAACATCCCGGCCCGTTCCGGACAAGGACATCTTCTTGCCGGACGGACCGGGGTTCGTGCCCCCGCACCCCTCACCCGACCGGGGACATCGTGCGGGTGCCCGGCCCGCTGCCCGGCGCCGTCCACGACCTGACCGCGGCCCGGACCCGGGGCATCGTGCGGGAACCGGCCGCTTCCGGGCTGGCGGTGCTGGCAGGCAAGGGCTACCCCGGCGCTGACGAGCACATCCGGACCCCGTGCAAAGGCAGGAACAAGCCCGCCTCCCAGAAGGAGGCAAACCGCGCCCATGCGCGGCTCCGCGGACCCGCGAACGCGCCAACGCCCAGCTCAAATCCTGGCGCATCCTACGCAAGCTCCGCTGCCGCCCCCGGAAAGCCGGGCAGCTGGCCAAGGCAATCCACGTTCTTCAAACCCGCGAAATCGGAGGATGAAATAAGGCTCCGTGTTCGAACACCCGAAAATGCCGCGATGAGGACCGTCCCCGGCCAGTGACCCCTTGCGTGCAGAACTAACGGCTGTACAACACCTCTAGCTCGAAGATCAGCCTCACCAACTGGACGATGGGCGACGCCGCCGGGCACGTCTTCACGTTCGCCGCCTATACCCTCGGCGCCCACAGCTACGTAAAGATCCACACCGGGCACGGCACCCGCACCCAGACCCACCGCTACTGGAACCGGAGCTGGTACATCTGGAACAACACCGGCGACACTGCGACGCTGGCCGACTCGCACGGCGGGACAGTGGACTCCTGCCATTACACCGGCAGGTCGGCCGGGTACGTGTTCTGCTGATTTCGCGCTGTCCTTCCGGGCCTACTCGGCGAACCCCTCGCTTGTAAGCTACTGGCACCCTGTCGGCTACTCTCGTCCACCTGGGAACATGGCTTTCCGTCGTCTGACTCCATCGGCCGGAGTCGTATGTCGTTGTCGTCAACGATGGTGGTCAGCATCCAGGCTCACGACTCCGGAGGTGGTTGGCTGCTAGAGCCACTAGCTGGCCAACAGACGACTAGGCTGGGACGCTGGTCCGCGTGTGGTCCATAGCCACCGGCAAGCTGGCGTATCCAGGCGCGGCGATCCCCATCGGAGGGGGAGGTATCGGCCTCATGTCAGATACGAACAAACGCAACCTCGTCTATTTCGAGAATTCTTCCATGCGCGCACTATATGCCTGCATGGAAGACTGGCAGCAGGTTAACAATCGACGCTTGCTGTCTATTAGCGTCCAGCAAGAGGGCGGCAACTACTGCTGTATCGCCCTTACCAACCCGACCGAGGTCGTGATCACTAGCGCCGACGGAAAGCAAAATGTGGACGTCGCGGCAACTCAAGGTTTTGGCTGGTTGCGGGTATTCGCTAGTCGTTAGGGGCTGCGAATTAATAACACGCTGGTTCACGGCGGGCGGGCCGGCGGCAGTGTTTAGTTCCACTCCCCGTGGAACGGGTGGCGCTGGATGGAATTGGTCTCCAGGTCCCGCATCGCCTTGTCGCTGATTTTGATGCCCTTGGGGTACTCGCCCGTGTCAAGGGCTGCCCCGGCGGTCAGCCCGGTCCTGGTCCGGGTGCTGGCGATCAGGCTGACGATGACCTCGTGGCTTTCCAGCGGCCGGCCGCGCCAGTTCATCGAGATCTGGCTGAACAGCCGGTGCTCGATCTTATTCCACCTGGACGTGCCGGGCGGGAAGTGGCATACGGTGATCTCCAGCCCGGTCCCGGCGGCCAGCGCCGCCAGCTCGAGCCTCCCGCAGCCGGGTGCGGTAGCCGTTGGAGCCGCCACCGCCGGCGCAGATCAGCAGCCTGCTCGCGCCTGGGTAGGCGGGCTGCCCGGCTTTCTGCCACCAGGTGCGGATCGTCTGGACCGCGAACGCGGCGGTGTCATGGTCGGTGCCCACGCTGACCCACCCGGCGTCAGCGGCGATGTCGTACACCCCGTAGGGAGTGACCTTGCCCAGGTCCTTATCGATGAAGTCGTAGACGTTCACCCGCTCGGGCTCGCCGCGGGGCCGCCATTCCGCCCGCCGTTCTTGAACCTGCCGACGTTCTCCTTCTTCTTGGCGTCCACGCTGATCACCGGCTGCCCGGCCGCCATGTGGCTGCCGGCCTGGCCGCTGATGTAACGGAACCGGGCATCCCGGTCCGGGTGCTGGCTGCCTTCCACCTGCCTGGCGTTGCCCTGAAGGCTGAAGCCCTCCGCGGCCAGCAGCCTGGCCACGGTGCGGTCCGACACCCGGTGACCCTGCCGGGCCAGCTCACCGGCCAGGGGCGGGTCGACTTCACCGTCCAGCGCAGCGGCGACTCCGGATCTCCCCGCGCGGCCGGGTCCACCAGCGCCAGCAGCGCCGGCGCCAGCCCCGGGTCGGTCTCGGTGATGTCCTTGCGCCCCGCGCCCGGCCGGCGTGCCCGCCGCGACGGCTCGCCGCCGGACTCCGGCTCCGCCACGCCCCGCGAGACCGTCACCGCGTTCACCCCCGCCGCGCGGGCCACCACCGTGATCCCGCCATGACCCAGCGAGCGCGCCCTCGCCCCCATCGCCAGCCGCCGCTGCCGCTCATCCAGGTGCGGAACAAGGCCGCGAACTCCGCGGCCAGCTCCTCCTGCACGCCCGCGGCGACGGCCATACCACAAGCCTAGACGCCCCAGAGGCAAAACGCACTCTTATTAATTCGCGGCGACTTAGTGACCGGCCAGTGGCCTGAACTCATTGACCGGAGGTTCGCCGCGCGCGTATCGGGCCTGGCCTCTGGCCTGGCCCTCGCCGTCAGGCCCGCTGGGCTGCAGAGGCTCCAGGGTCAACGGCGCGCCGAAGGCGTGTCCCGCGCAGCGGGATGCGGAGCACCGTTGAGGCTGGAGGGGCCAGCCCGGACAATGCGCGGCGTTCCCCCGGTCACTGTGACATCTTCACGGCTCCCGGCGCGCCTAGCGCGAGCATGACGGCCTGGCCGTGGTGCTGGCGGGCGCGGCAGCGGGATACGGCGGGGACCGCAGGCGGCCGGTCACCGGGGTGCCGTGCGCGACAGCCGCCGCGCCGTAGGGCTTGCGTCCGAAGGACGCGGCGAAAGCTGCCGCCCCGCACCGGCGAGACCCCCGGTTGAACCCTGAGCCGCTTACGGCGGGTCACCTTGGCGGCTCGACCGCAACCCGGCCACGAAGAACTGAGTGGCGCTGACCGACACCGCCGCTGACCGCCGCAGCACCGCCTCGATCACGTCCTTGGCGCACACGCAGGCCAGGCCGGTGCCAGGCAGGCAGCCCGTCCAGGAACCGGCGGGCATTGCTCTCGTAACCCCGGATGGTGCCCCCCGCCAGGCCACGCTCAGCCGCTAGGTACCGCCCGAACCCGGCCCGCAGCACCTCGCGGCGAGTCCGCCCGCACCGGTTCGCCAGCCGCCGGCACCCCCCAGCTCGCGCAGCACATCGAGCAGGCAGACCAG
>CAWDBS010000049.1:0-77647 GCA_963800415.1 uncultured Actinomycetes bacterium | reverse complement strand
GCAGGGAGACTGTGGGTAAGTGCTTCCGGCCCGGCTTCCCCGATCTTGACCGAGTACGGGCGTAGGGTCGGGAGCCTGGGTCCCGGCCTGACCTCCGAGTCGGCTGACGCCGTCCGGGCTGTCCTGCGAGACGATCTGTCGGCCGGGCCCCAGGTTTACGGCACCCACCGGCGGTGCCGGCGATCTGCCCGTCCTGTGCAAGAGGCCGGGGTTCACAGATCCGACGGCCAGCGGGTGCGTGCCATCCCTCAACCTGAGAAAGGGACGGCTGTGACCATCGTAGAAGACGCACGCGCCATCACCGGCGGCGTGGACACTCACGCCGATGTGCATGTCGCCGCTGCGCTCGATCCGATCGGGGGGCTGCTCGGCGTCGAGGAATTCCCCGCCACTGCTGCGGGCTACGCCCGCCTGCTGGGCTGGCTGGGCGAGTTCGGCACCGTATGCCTGGTCGGGATCGAGGGGACCGGCAGTTACGGTGCGGGCCTGGCCCGCCACATCACCGCCGCTGGTGTCCGGATCGTCGAGGTAGATCGTTCCGACCGGCAGGACCGGCGCCGGCAGGGCAAGTCCGACCCGCTGGATGCGGTCAGCGCTGCCCGGGCCGCGCAGTCCGGCCGGGCCCGCGGCGCGTCCAAGGGCCGGGACGGCTCCGTGGAGGCGATCCGGGCGCTGATGGTCGCCAAGCGCAGCGCCGCAGGAGAACGTACCCGGACGATCAACCAAGCCAGGGCCCTGGTCGTGACCGGGCCCGATGACCTGCGGGCCCGCTTCGCCGCGCATACGCCAGCTGCGCTGGTAGCAGGGCTGGCGTCGCTGCGGCCCCGCCCCGGCGGCGACGTCGCCGGCCACGCCACCCGCGTCGCGCTGCGCGAGCTGGGGCGGCGCGCACAGTTCCTTGACAGCCAGCTTGAGCGCCTTGACGAGCTCATCGTCCCTCTCGTGACCGCCCATGCTCCCGGGCTGCTCGCCCTCTACGGGGTCGGCCCCAACACCGCGGCGCTGCTGCTCATCGCGGCCGGGGATCACCCGGGCCGGCTGCGCAGCGAGGCGGCCTGGGCCCACCTGTGCGGTGCCGCCCCGATCCCCGCTTCGTCGGGGAAGGTCAGCCGCCACCGGCTCAACCCCGGCGGTGACCGGCAGGCCAACCATGCCTTGTGGCGGATCGTGTTCACCCGCCTGGGCTCTGACCCGGCCACCCGCGCCTACGCCGAACGCCGCACGGCCGAAGGGAAATCCAAGGCGGAGATCATCCGCTGCCTGAAGCGTTACGTTGCCCGCGAGGTCTACCGCTACCTCCGCCCCGCCGGCTGACGTAGCTATCCGGGGACGGCCTGGCCCGCTATTCGGCTGCCGCATCCGCTGCTGGCCTGCTATCGATCTGCCGGCCGTCCCCGGGCACCACCAGCCCTGCTGGGCGTGACCTTATAAGAGCTTGTCCTCCACCCGAGCGGCCCATCCCTGTCTTGTCCGCAACCCAGCAGCCCCGCCCCGAACAAAGAAACAACCAGCCACGCCAACCCTCACCGCTGAGATTTGAATTGGCTCCCGAGTCCCCTTGACAAACATAAGAGCATCGTTCCGCGCGCTCTGCCTGTCCGTGACATCCCGGCGCGGTCACCTTCCGTGGCCATGGTCGGCCAGGCGCGGCGTCACGGCAGCGTTCCTGGCGGGCGAACCGTGAGCAACAACTACACCGCTTGCCAGGTTCTCCATATCCCCGGAAACGCCGCATGAACCATGCCAACGGCAGATAACAGCGCAGAACCTACGGCAGGACGCGCCTACCGACGGCCTCAGCATGGACCGCTCCCAGACCTGCCACTGTACGAGCGTCTCATCGATGACGGTATCGCTGCAGCTCACGCCGGATCAGCGCCGTCGATTACCTCACCGCCCGGCGGCTGGCCATCTGGCCGCTCGACCGGGCCAGCGGAACGCGGCTGTTGTCCACCGCCGTCGACGGGGCGATGAGCCCGGCGGCCAACCCACCAGCAACCCCCACGCGGCGGCCTCGTTCAACCCCATGCAGTGAATGTGGCCCTGCCTACGCGCATGTAAAAGGCAATCATGGCGCGGCGTATGGGGCCGAGGCTCGGCTCTGGTCATCTCGTACGAGCCGGGCAGGCGACAACAAGCTCCCGCATGTTCACCCGTCGCGGACGGGCCGCTCGACTGACGTGCGGGCAGCGTCCGTCTGTGTGCCCGCGGCGTGTCCGACCCTGCCGGAGGACTGGCGCAGATGCCTCATAGGCTTGCGGGCATCGGGAAGGAAGGCACGCCATGGATCTGGGTCTGGCGGGGCGCAGTGCCGTCGTCACCGGCGGGAGCAAGGGAATCGGCCTGGCCATAGTCCGCGGGCTGGCGGCGGCTGGTGCGCGGGTCACCGTAGGCGCCCGGAAATCCTCCGGCGGCCTTGACGAGCTCGCGCGAACCGGCCAGGTGCGGGTCGTGCTGGCCGATCTGGCTGACCCCGCGGGCCCGGCCGGGCTGATCGGGCAGGCCGGAGACCGGATCGATGTCCTGGTCAACAACGTCGGCGGCGCCCCGGCCCGGACCGGGGGATTCCTGTCCATCACCGATGCGGACTGGCACGCCACGATCGAACTGGACCTGATGGCGGCCGTGCGCACCACCCGCGCCGCGCTGCCGGCCATGCTCGCCGCGGGCACCGGCGTGATCGTCAGCACCTGCTCAGTGAACGCCCGGCTGCCCGATCCGGCCGTGATGGACTACAGCGTGGCTAAAGCCGGCCTGGCTAGCTTCTGCAAGGCGCTGTCCAAGGAAGTCGGGCCCCGGGGAATTCGCGTTAATACCGTCAGCCCCGGCCCGGTGGCTACCGATCTGTGGCTCGGGCAGGGCGGAGTGGCCCAGACCGTGAGCGCGGCGACCGGCGCCGCGCCGCAGGAGGTGGCCAGCCAGGCCGCCAGCCAGATGGTGACAGGCCGCTTCACCCGTCCCGACGAAGTAGCTGACTTGGTGCTCTTCCTGGCTAGCGACCGCGCCTCGAACATCACCGGCGCTGACTTCGTCATCGACGGCGGCCTGATCCAGACCTTGTAGCCCGGGCCCCGCCCGGGCCACACGGCGGCCAGCCCAGTGCGAGCGGTGCCCGGGGTCGCGTCGACAGAATGACACCACGCTGAGTGACCACGAGAGCCACGGAGAGCGCGCACACTGCCGCCGATATGCGCGGCAGGGGATGTATGGCGGATTCGTCTGCGGTCTGCGCGGAACTAGGCGATCTGGGCGCGATCACCCGGCTGACCGCGACAGGCGGTACCTGCAGCGGTTAGATGGGGCGCAGCCGCCGTGACCTGTGCCGGTGACTGGGGAGTCAACTATGCCGGAGTACGCCGGAGTCCGGGATTGGGTTACCGCCGCTGACGGCAACTCTCATCGGGTAACGGGGGACGGTGCGCCTGCGGTGCAGGCGCATGGCGGTGATCCATAGGGCGGCAGGGTGGCCCAGGTAGTAGGCGGGAGCGGTGTTCGGGCGGCGGGCGTCACGCTCCGGCTGGGCGGGGACATCGCCCGAGTGGGATCCGCCGCCGTGACGGCTGTCATGGCTGCCCTGGACGCTGTCGCGCGCGGCGCGGGATGTCATTGCGGCGCTGCCCGGGTCGTGCTTGTCCTTGCCGTGCCAGGTGAGGGATTCGATGGCCCCGCAGAAGTAGTGGCCGGCCGGGCACCTGATCATGGCGCTTTCGAGGGGCCCGTCGGTGGAGTGCATGATGAACCGGCATCTGACCTCGGCGGGCAGCCCGCATCGCAGGGTGCCGTCGTGGTCCAGGTAGGCCGGGCAGTCAAGGAACATCATCGTGGCCTCCGTTGATCGCGTGGCCCAGGCGCACGGGCGGATGCCGTGGCCGTGCGATGCCGACAGCGTGGACAGTTCTGCCAGCAGCGAGTCATAGTGAGCACTGCCGGCTCGCGTGAGGTGCGGTTCATCAGGTCCTCCCGGATCGGTGATGTGCCGGTGAGGAACAGACTTGCGGTTCGGGTTCGTGCCAGCATCTGCCGAAGGAGGTATCTCTGGCCCGGCCAGGTCATAGGAGGCGGTCAGCCGGGTGATAGGAAACGTGCTACCGGCCGAGACGGTGAAGGGGGTGTCCAGACGTCAGGTCTTGTGCGGTGGCAGCCGGGGTTGCCGGCCGAGGTGAGCTCGCTGGTCGGCCGCGGTCCGCAGATTGCCGCGGTCCTTGACGGCCTGCGCGCTTCCCGCGTGGTGACGCTGACCGGTCCCGGCGGGTGCGGCAAGTCCCGGCTGGCCCTGCGGGTGGCGGCGCTGGCCGCCGACGGTTTCGAGGACGGTGCCTGGCTGGTCGAGCTGGCCTCTCTCACCGATGCCGCGCTGGTTCCCGCGTCCGTCGCGGAGGCGCTGGGCGTGCCGGAACGAGATGCCGCGGACCCGATGGCGGCCATCGTGCGGGTGCTGGCCGGCCGCGAGCTGCTGATCGTGCTGGACAACTGCGAGCACGTCCTAGGGGCGGCCGGCCAGGTGGTGGTCATGCTGGCCGGGCAGTGTCCCCGGGTGCGCATCCTGGCCACTAGCCGGGAACGCCTGGACGTGCCCGGTGAGCTGGTCTTCCCGGTGCCGCCGCTGGGCCTGCCTGAGGACGGGTCGGTCCGCGCGGTGGCCGCGTCGGAGGCTGGCCGCTTGTTCGTGACTCGGGCCCGGGCGGCGAGCCCGGCGTTCGCGCTGACCGACGGCGACGCGGCCGCGGTCGCCGAGGTGTGCTCCCGGCTGGACGGCATGCCGCTGGCCATCGAGCTGGCCGCGGCGCGGTGCCCGGCGCTCGGGCCTGTGCAGCTCGCGGCCCGCCTGGAGGGCCACCCCGGGCTGCTGTCTGGCGGCGCGGCCCGGCCGGGCCGGCACCGCTCGCTCGAGGCCTTGGTGTCCTGGAGCTATGACCTGCTCGGCGAGGCCGAACGGCGGTTGCTGGCCCGGCTGTCGGTGCTGCGCGGCGGATTCGACCTGGAGGTGGCCGAGCGGGTTTGCGGCGGCGAGCTACTGGCGCCGCAGGCGGTCGCCGGCCTGCTGGCCAGCCTGGCCGGCAAGTCGCTGGTGCAGGTCCAAGCCGGCCCGGTGGTGCGCTATTGGCTGCTGGAGACGGTCCGCCAGTTCGCCGTCGGCCGGCTGGCCGCTTCCGGTGAGGAGACGGCGGTGCACGCCCGGCTGCTGGAATGGGCGCTGGAGGTGGCCCGGTCGGCGGAGGCGGCCCCGCCGGGCGCCGAGCGGGCCGGCTGGTCCGGCCGGCTGTCCGCCGGGCAGGCCAGCATCCGTGCCGCGTTGTCCTGGGCGCTGGGCGGCGCCGAGCCGGAGGCGGGACGGGAGCTGGCCGCCCGGCTGGCCCGGTGGTGGATCGCCACCGGCCGGTGCAGCGAAGCGAGCCAGTTCCTGACCACGGCGGCCGGCGTCCCGGCCGAAGCGGCTCCCGGTATCCAGGCCCGGGTGCTGCTCGGCGGCGCCTGGTCGGCCTACAGCCGGGGCGACAACCGGCGGGCGGCCCCGCTGGCCGCCGACGGCGTCGCCTGTGCCCGGCAGGCCGGCGAACCGCAGCTGGAGGTCTGGGGCCGCAACCTGCTGGCCGGCCTGGCCTGGTCCGCGGGCGACGCGGACCGGATCGTCGCCGAACTCGAAGCCAGCCGGGTCCTGTCCGGCCCGGCCGATCCGGCGCTCGCGGCACGGGCCGAAGTCATGCTGGCTAACGCGGCCTTCCTGGCCGGCGACCTGGCCGAGCAGGACCGGCATCGGCCGGCTCGCGATTGAGCTCGCCCGGACCGCGGTTGGCCGGGAAGGGCTGGCCCTCGCGTTGTCCGCCTGGTCAATGTGCACGATCGCCGGGCTGGGCATCCAGCCTGCCACCGTAGCCGCGCTCGACGAGGCTGCGAATCTGACGGCGGCGCACTCGGACCGCTTCACCGAGATGGTGATGCGCCATCTGCGGGCACGGCTGTTCGCCACTTTGGGCGAGCTCGACGCGGCCGAAACCGAGGTCGGATTGTGCTGGGCCGCGGGACAGGACGCCGTCCGGGGGGTGGAAGTCCTCGCTTCGCTGGCTGAAGCGCGCGTCGCCGCCGCCCGGGACGATATCGCTGCCGTCGTCGGCGCGCTGCGCCGTGCCGCCGACGGCGGGCGCCGCGCCGAGGTGGTCATGTTCGTTCCCACCGCCCTGGCCTGCCTGGCCTGCCTGGCCGCCGGCGCCGGTGACCTGGCCACGGCGGCTGCCGCCGTCGGCGAGGCGCGTGCCGAGCTCGGCGGGCGCCGCCAGGCGCTCATCGCCGCTGCGCTGCGCTACGCCGAGGGTGTCATGGCCTGGCACCGGGGCGAGTTCGCCGACGCCGAGCACCTGGCCCGGGAGGCCACCGTGCAATGGCACCGCGGCGGCGACCGGATGGACGCCAGCGATGGCATCGAGCTCCTCGGCGTGCTCGCCGCCGCCCGCGAGCGCTTCCCCGACGCCGCCCGCCTGCTCGCCGCCGCCGCCGCGGCCCGGCGGCCACTGCAATACCTGACCCCCGGATTCACCGCCAACCGCGGCGCCGCCGCCCGCCCCCCCAGGCCCGGCAGATCCTCGGCGACGACCGCTTCACCCAGGCATGGGACGAAGGCCAGCAACTCACCCTCGACGAGGCAGTGGCCTACGCCGCCCGCAAGGGCGGCGGACGCAAACGACCCGCCACCGGCTGGGCCAGCCTGACCCCCGCCGAACGGGAGGTCATCCGCCTCGTCGGCGAAGGCCTGCGCAACGACGCCATCGCCCAGCGGCTGTTCATCGCCCCCGGCACCGTCAAGGTGCACCTGACCCACATCTTCGCCAAGCTCGGCATCACTACCCGCGCCGAACTAGCCGCACAGGCAGCCGCACACGACCTGGCCCCCGGATGATCTGATGAGCAAGACGCCACTTGCTGTCCGTGCCACCACACGCGGTTGCACCGAAGGCCCCGCGGCCGCGTCAGGAGGCACCGCCCGGCTCTGACCTGATGGTGGCAGGCGTTCTGAGCGAGGTTCGGGCTGGCCTGTCGCACGTCGGGCTATCCCCGCCCGGCGTCGTCGCCGGGACTTGGCACGTAAGGTCGAAGCTGTGGTCCGGGACGAGTTCGTGGGTCGGCGCCGGGAGCTGGCGTACTTGCGCGGCTGGCTCACGGCGGCGGTCGAAGGGCAGCCCAGGCTGGTGTTGTGCGGTGGTGAGCCGGGGATCGGCAAGACCCGCCTGGCGTCGGAGCTGGCGGAGGTGGCCTCGGCGAGCTACGGCGCGGGGGTGGTGTGGGCGCGGGCGCCGGAAGACGGCGGTGCTCCGCCGTTCTGGCTGTGGCGACAGGCGTTGCCGTCTTCTGCGGTCCTGTCCGCCAGTGGCATTAACCGGGGCGAGCTGGGGCAGGCGGCGGAGCGCTTCGCGCTTTTTGACGACGCGACCCGGCAATTGTTCGCGGCGGCGGCTGGCGGGGCGGTGTTGCTGGTCCTGGACGATGTGCACTGGGCGGATCAGCCGTCGCTGCTGCTGCTGCGGCACGTGGCCCGGGAGTTGCGCGAGGTTCGGTTGCTCGTGGTGGCGACCTACCGGACGACGAGAGCCGACACCACCGCCGGCTGGCGGGTCGTTTTGCCAGACCTCATTCGCGAGCCGGTCACTGAGCAGATCGAGCTGAGCGGGCTGTCGGCGGCTGACACGGCCCGCTGCGCCGAGGCCATCTCGGACCGGCCCCTGCCCGGCGCGGTCGGGGCGGCGCTGCACAGCATGACCGGCGGCAATCCGTTCTTCGTGCGGGAGGTGGCGCGGAATCTGGCGGCTTCGGCCGGGAGCGATGTGACGGTACCGGCCTCGGTAACCGGCCTGATTACCGCTCGCATCGAGCGGCTCGCGCCGCTGACCCGGCGGCTGCTGGGGGCCGCTGCCGTGCTGGGCGAGCAGTTCGCGGTCGAGGTGGTCGCCTCCCTTATCGATCAGCCGGTCATGGCCTGCATGCAGCCATTCGAAGAGGCGAGGGACTCCGGCTTGCTGGAAGCGACCGCGACGGCGGGCGCGTGGCGCTTCGCTCATGGCCTGGTACGCGACGCTGTGGAGACCGGCCTGCCGGTAGCGGAGAAAGTTGACCTGCACCGGATGGCCGCGCAGGCGATCGAGCGTAGCTATGCCGGCGACCTGCGCCCCCGGCTGGCCGATCTAGCCCGGCACTGGGCCGCGGTCGCGGTCACCGGCGAGCGGGCCAACGCCGTCGAGTGGGCCAGCAGGGCTGGGCACGAAGCGGTGCGGGGCCTGGCTTATGAGGAGGGACCCGCCTGTTTCAGATGGCGCTGGATATCGGCGACCCCGACCTGGGCGAGGAGCAGCGTTGCCGCTTGCTGATCGACCTCGCCGACGCCCAGTGGCGGTCGAGCGACCTGGAAGGTTGCCGGACGGCGTGCGAGAAGGCCGTCGCCATCGCGCATCGCATCGGGCGGCCCGATCTGGTTGGTGATGTTGCCCTCACCGTCGAACCGATCGGCGACCTGGCCTGGGATCTCAATGTGCGCCGCTGGTGCGATGACGCCCTGTCAGCAGCCCCCGAGTCGGAGACGGCGTATCGGGCGCGGCTGCTGGCTCGGGCCACCGAGGCGTCAATTTACCTCGGTGAGCACGCCGCCGCCGACCAGGCCAGCCGGACGGCGCTGGCGCTCGCCGACCGATCGGCCGACGGCACCGCGGTCATCGCCGCCCTGGGCGCCCGCCAGTTGGCGTGCAGCGCCCCGGAAAACCTGGCCGAGCGCGACATCATCGCCGCGCGGATGGTTGAGATCGGTGTTGCCCGGCGGCGCGCAACGGTGGAACTGCGGGGCCGGCTGTGGGTCGTCGATACCCTGTGGGAACGTGGCGATCTGGCCGGGATCGCGGCGACGCTCGGGCGGCTGGAATGGTGCGCCAGGCAAGTCGGCGGCCCCTTCCCTGTGTGGCATCTGCTGTGCACCAAGGCGGCGCTGGCCCAGGCACGCGGCGAGTTCACCTCGGCCCGGGAGTTGGGCCGGGCCGCGTTCGACACTCTCCGCGCCGTCGGCCACCCGGGAGCGCTGGGCACCTACCTGAGCCTGGTCACGGCGCTTGGCCACCACATCGGTCACGACCGGACCGGTGCACTCACAGTGCTGGCCGGTACGCCTCCTGACACCACTGAGGTGCGTAACGAGCTGTTCGGCCATATCGGTCCCGCCCTGGTACTGGCGGAGTCCGGCCGGCTGGACGATGCGGCGGTGGCTTACCGGCGGGCCGGCCCGGCGGCCTCGTGGCGGCCGCCGCCCTACTTCAGGGTCCCGGCCTGGGTCGTCGGGTCGGTGGTGGCGGTTGCCCTCGGCGAGGATGATGATGTCGCCTTGCTGCGCGACCGGCTGCTGGCCAACCGGGGCCGTCATGCCGTCACGGGGGCGGGCAACGCTAGCTACTTCGGTCCGGTTGAGCTGCACAGCGGCCGGACCGCCGCCCACCTCAGGCGTTGGAACGAGGCCGAATCGGAGCTCACGGCCGCGGGCGAGGTGAGCCGGGCCATGGGCGCCACCGCCTTCGCCGTCGAGGCGGACTGTG
Organism: uncultured Actinomycetes bacterium; assembly: GCA_963800415.1. Taxonomy (GTDB): domain Bacteria; phylum Actinomycetota; class Actinomycetes; order Streptosporangiales; family Streptosporangiaceae; genus Palsa-504. The sequence goes on along the minus strand of CAWDBS010000049.1, from coordinate 68,087 downwards.
AGCTGGCCGCCGCGCTGGCCCGGCGGGGCGGCGACGACGATGCCGAGCGGGCCCGCCAGCTTGCCCAGCGTGCCGCAGCCGCCGCGTCCAAACTCGGGATGCACCCTTGGCTGCAGCGGGCCCGGGCCCTTGCCCAAGGGCCGCCCGTCAGCCGGCGGCGGCGTCAACGCTGACGGCGCGAGAGCTGGAGGTGGCCGGGCTGGTCGCGGCGGGCAAGTCCAACCGCGAGGTCGCCTCGGCCCTGTTCCTGTCGGAGCGGACCGCCCAGAACCACGTGCAGCACATCCTCACCAAGCTCGGCTTCTCAAACCGCAGCCAGATCACGTCATGGGTCATCGCCCGCCAGCTAGATGAGTAACGCGATTGAGTAATTCGGCGGACGAACGCCACGCCGTCTCCTGTCATCGTTCTCCTTGAACAACCACAACCAAAAGGAGAACACGATGCCGTACACCCACATCAGCCACGTTCCCGGCCACAGCCTCGGCGATTATCAGGCGGTCGCCGACGTGCTCGGCCCCGAGCCCCCAGCCGGTCGCCTCGCCCTCATCGTCGGAGAGGCCGACAGCGCCTTGCACATCGTAGACGTCTGGGACAGCAAAGCCCACGCCGACCGCTTCGCAGCCGAGCGGCTCATGCCGGCGTTCCAGCAGGCAGGCGTAAAACCCGGCCCCGAGGAGACCTATATCGGGTTCGACACCAACGTGCTCGAACTCGGCGCCAAGGTGACATAACCACTGCCGACCCCCTATCAGACCCACCGCCCCGGGTCGTGATGTGCTCCTTCAGAGCGAGTGCGGGAAGCGCCGCACCACGACCCGGGCCTGGCTCAGCTCGCGAAGAATGACCGGAGTTCCTGGGCCACGCGTTCTGGGTCGCCGCCATTGTCGGTCTCAGATGCCCAGATCCAGCGAGTTCGACCATCACGCACATACAAAGCCGTCCTAGCGGACGTTCCCCGGCGCAGCACTCGATCTCATGGCAGAAACCCGAACCGAACTGGCGGATCTGTGCTGGCCGACTACCTCACGCTCAGTCCGGTAACCGCACACCGAGTCGGCATGGTTCTGTGCGAACTTCGTGTCCGCCGGGCCGACCGAGTGAATCACGTTCCGTGGTCGTCGCCACAAACCCGGCGTCTGGCCGTCGTCGGCCATTCGCTGAGGGCGTCCTGCATGCATACTGCCTCGGATGTCTTCGTGATCCTGAAAGCCGGGCGGCACGGCCTGGGATAGCCGTCACGAAAGAACGTTGCCACTGATCACCGATCCGTACCCGGATAAATAGACCGATGACATCGTGTTAGTTAGCGGCAATGGTCAGCCGGGAGGATGCCGACCTGGGGTGCCCGGCTGGTTCGGTCCGGAATGGCGCCAGCAGGGTGTCGAGCAGCGGGACCGTAGAGTGCGGGTCGATGGCGGCACGCTCCTGCAGGGATTCCTCCCACCGGGCCTGAAGGTCGGCGGTCAGCTCGTCGCGCATCCGCTGCGAGGCGTGGGCGTACAGGCCGCGCATCCCGGGCACCTGATGCCCTAGCCGCTGCTCGGCCAGGATCTCGGGAATGCCGCCCTCAGCCATCCATGTCTTGTGGCTGTGTCTGAGGCCGTGAGGCGTCAGCCCGTCCTTGACCGGCAGCCAGCAGGCCAGCGGCGCGTCGCTAGCGGGCTGCTCGCCGCTGCCGGGGCAGTCGCCGGCAGCGTTCTTGTGGGCGATGGTCCTCCCGTCGAGGCGCAACCTGACCGCGTACCCGCAGGCTTGGCAGCGCCCCGAGTTCCCGGTACTGATCAGCCGGGGTGAGCCCCGGCCGGACGGGGGAACGAACGGCTTCCCGGGCACCGCTGGCGGCCACGACGCGACCGGGATGCCTGGCCATGCCGCGGCGTCCACGACAACCAGCCTGTCTCCCCTGCCCTTCGCTGGCGGGTGCCGCCCGTCGCACGCCGGGCGGAAGACGCGGCGCTAGGGCTGGGCTGGTCATGAAGACGGTCAGGACCGCCATTTGATGGAGCAGCCCATGCTGGGCCGGTGCGGCTCGGGCACCGGCTGGCCGGCCAGGGTCAGCTCGATGGCCGCGCGGAGCAGCTCGCCGGTGACCGGCTTGCCGTTACCGGGTGTGGACTGGTCGAACGCTCCGCGGTAGGCCAGCCGGCGCGCGCTGTCGTAGAGGAAGAAGTCTGGCGTGCAGGCCGCATGGTAAGCGCGGCCGGCAGCCTGGCCGGCGTCGACTAGGTACGGGAAAGCCCAGCCGGCGCGCCGGGCCTGCCCGGCAAGCTCCTGCGGCCGGTCACCGGGATAGGCATCGGCGTCGTTGGTGCAGATGCCCACTACGGCCAGGTCAGGGTAGCGCGACAGCAGCGCGCCCAGCCCGGTCTCGATGTGGCGGACATAGGGACAGTGGTTGCACAAGAAGGCGACCAGCAATGCGGGCGCGGCGGCGAAGTCGTCAAGGCCTGTCATCACACCGCTGGTGTCGGGGAGGGTGAAGCCGGGCGCCTGCGTGCCGAGCGGGACCATCAGTGACGAGACAGCCATGCCGGAACCTTACCCGCCTCCCGCGCGGCAACGCGCGCGGCATAAGGCGCCGGTTCCAGAAACTGCCATGCACGCAGATCATTCCGTTCTGCGCGCCCCAGCGGAACACCGTCGAGGATCCTGCACCCCCAATAAGGCGGATATCGCGTGCCGCGCGACTGGCGAGCTGTCACTATCTGTAGCGAGCCGCGGGGTCCGCCGCCAGCTCGCGCTGACGCTGACGGCGATGTTGCCTTCCGCTCAGAGACACGGCGTCGGCACCCCGGACGTCGACATTTCGCGGCTCAATAGCCCCGCCTGCGCGTACCCCTGTCAACGCTTCACCTGCGCCCTCACGGACGCCTGCGCATGACTCGGGGCCGGTTCACGGGCACCGGATCGTCGACAAGCCCACGAGCTGATCCGACTCGTGCGCGCACCAGGAAGGCTGAACTAGCGCCCGTCCCGAGCGGACCCGGTCCGCCCACTCCAGGCGCGCCATCGCCGGTAGAGCATCCCTGAGGATCCCGCCGCGGAGCACTACGGGGATTGGCCGCCGACGGTGATTGCCGGATCCTCGGTGAGCCCTGAAGACGGTACTCGCCGTGCTTCGGTGATTCTGGCGCGCGCCCAGCGGCGGGAGGTGCGTCCGAACATCTGGGCCAGCTTGCGTTCGGAGAGCGGATTGCCGGCTTGGGCGCTCAGCCGGTACGCGGTCACCGCGGCGTCATTGACGGCGGCGGCCTCAGGTACCGCCTTGTCGCGCTGCCCGCTGGCGGGGATGGCCGACCGGCCGGCGACCTGAGCGGCAGGCTGCCGTGTCTGGTCTGGTGTGTCGCGCTCGCCGCGGCGGGGGAACTCGGCGCTAGTGGCTGCGGTCTTGGCAGAACGCGCTGCAGCGCGGCAGGCCGGGGCTTCGCAGAGGTGCTCGGCCGGCGGCCTGTGTTCTACTGTCCCGGATGTGCGGATGACCCAGACCAGGAGCTCATAGGAGCCCACGAGGCTGACCGCTGGCCAGGCCGCGACTACCGCCCCGATGGGACCGTGGGACCAGCCCTGAGCCACGTTCGCCGTGAGGGTAGCTGCGATCCCCAGGCCGAGCAGCCAGCGGGCCAGGGAGGGTACCGGGATCCGGTGCCGTGCCGCGTACAGCACCACCATCGAACTAGCGTAAACGAGGCCGTCGATCGTGGCCGGCTCCAGCCGGGCGGTGATTCCGCTCTCGCCGTGTGCCCGGACGACCGCATACGCGTGCCAGTAGGAGACATATGCTGCGATTCCCGCCACGGCGAGCACGGCCGCCGCCGTGGACAGGCGGATGGCGCGGTCGATGCTGCTCGTCGCATTCGTACGGTAGCCGTCGGCGGCCGCGGCGAATACGGTCATCGTCCTGCCCCCGTCCCTTGTCCGCGGTTGTCGGCCACCAGCGACGCGCCTCCGGTGCCGAGTCGCCGGATCGGGTACCTGAACCCGTGCGGGATGCTGGCGAGAGCCGCGTTCACCACTTGGCGGAGGCGCCGGTAAGGGACGCGCCGATCGCGGCCGGGCAACGGGTGGTCGCCATCGGTCGGCGGGCAGCCACCGGCGCCGAGCACGCCGCGGGCTGCTTGCGCGAACTCCGCTTGCTCGGCGGTAGTGCGGATCGAACAGACATCGGGCCGGCTGGGACCGGGGTCGTACATGGGCTCCTCCTCCACGGCCGGTTGGGAGGAATTTGGGAGGCCGCATCCGGCGCGAACCGTCCCGAACCTCTCCCAACCGAGCTGAACTAGAGCCTCTGATCTGGCCTTTCACCGAATCGCCTGGTCGGCAGGTCGGCTGGACCCCCTTCGCATCGAGGGGGTCAGGGGTTCAAATCCCCTCAGCTCCACCGAGAAATTGCAGGTCAGGCGGCCCGTTCGAGCTTTTGGCTCTCGGCTTGGGAGCCATTGTGGGAGCCAGGTTGCAGGCTTCCGGTATGGCTGGGGCTGCGCGCCGCGGCTAGGGCGAAGACGGCATCTACATCGACCATCGGGGCGACCGCCGGGATGGCGGCCATCACAAGACCTGTTCGGGCCGTTGGCGTGGGCCTCGACGTCCTGGAACGGATCGCCGACGGCCTGGCCATGCCCGACGATGCCCGCGTCCTGGGCGAACCGGCGGGTAGAGCCGCCGCGGACATGCTGGGGACCTCGTCGCGCTCAGCCTGCCGCTGGCGGTGGGCTCGACCGTGCGGCGCACCCGGAAGAGCTTTCCGTCGTCTGGCGAAGCCGGGGTGCGGAGTGCCCTCGGCCGGAGATTACTCGCGTTCAATCCTGCGCAGCCCGTGCGCAGGGGTCCACCACTCAACGACGAGCATCGTGGCCTTCTCGTTGAGGTGGGTGTGTACGACCTCGGCGATGTCGGCGTAGAAGCGGTCGCCGTCGGATCCCCCGGTCAGTGGCCCGGCATAGATCGCCCGCCCGGAGATCTTCGCCTCACCCGGCCACTGCGCTTCCGCGCCATCGACCGGGTCGATCGTGGCGCTGTGCAGTGCGAACCGCGGATCCCGGCCCAGATCCGCGCCCTTGCGCGCGTCCGGCATCGAGCCGAAGGCGAGCTCGCCGTCCTCGAAGGCCACCTCGATTCCGGAGATCCGCGGCGACCCGTCGGCTCGCAAGGTGGCAATCGTCTTGTGCCTGTGCCTGTCGAAGAGCCCCCGCACGCGCTGCGCGAACTCAGGCTCCGCGCGCTCGACGTCCTTCCACGCCGTCATGCGCCCAATATCGCACAGGCGACCGAGGGCGAGCTCGCCGGGATGAACAAGACTCTCAGGCGCAACTGTCCGGTGTGCCGCGGCCCCAGCACCGCCCCGCCATCCGCTCATCGGCACCGGCCGAGCGCAGGCTGCCGCGCTGTTCAGCCAGATCTGCGGGTGGCTCGGGCGCACCGCCACGCTCCAGCCGGGGCGCACGACGGCAGTTCCGGTGCCGCTCGAACTGGGGGCCTCTTGCAACGGCTTGTCACGTCGGAATGCCCGCGCTGCCCACGACCGGCACCGGGTAGGAAGGGGACCGTTTAGAGCTGGTTCGGCTGGTAGGTGGTGAGGCCGTATCGTCTGGCGACCGGGTTCCAGAGGCTGGCGAACGCCTGCTTGCCGGCGGTCGCCTGGCCCTCTGGGATGTAGGAGGCTCGCAGGCGGGCGTCGGATCGGCTGTTGAGGTGGCAGCCGCGGGCGATCTTGCCCTCCGCCCACCGGGCAAGATCGGTGTCCACCTGGGCTGACGCCTGCCAGGCGCCGGTCAGGTCCTGCAGCATCGCGGCCGGCAGCAGGGAACGGCCGGGCAGGCTCCCCAGCCGGGACAGAAGCCGCTGCCGGGAGCTGGCTGCGCTGGCGAAGGTCCGCGCGTCCAGGCGCAGGGACGGGCCGCAGCCGCGCACGTCCGCGGCCGCATCAATGACGGCGGCACGGTCGGTGACGCTGCGCGCCAGCAGCCCGGACAGCCGCACCGCCACCTGCCGCCACGCGGCCTGCGACGAGCTAGACGGCGTGGTGCCCGTTGCGGCGGTGCTACCCGAGTGAGCCCGGAAGATGACGGCCCCGGCCAGGACCGCCACGAGCGCGGCGGCCACGATCACCGGGACCAGCGGGCGGCGGGAACGCCGCGGGGCGCCAGAGGCAGGCGCCAGTCGCAGGCCGCCGAGCATCGCCGTGGGCAGGTCGCCAGACGGCACCGGACCCAGGCCATCCACCCGTGTCGCATCCGGGTCGGCGGGTGGCGGCTGCACAGCGCCCGGTGGCGGCGGGGGCGGCGGCCACCGAGGCGCATACCAGGAGTCCCAGGGCTCGGACTCTGGCTGCGGCAGCGGAGCGGCCATGGGTGACACTGACGGCGGCAATGTGGACTGCGGCCAGGCGGGGACCACTGGCAACGGCACCGCCGACGACTGAGACGGCGCAGTGCTGCCGCTGGCCGGCTGTCCGCAGACCGGGCAGAACCGAAATCCCGGCTGCACGGGGTGCCCGCACGCCGAGTTACCGGAAGCAGCTACACCGGCCATAGTCACAGCAGGCTAGACCACGCGTCCGCGCTCGCCAACCGGAACGCGATGACTGCGGCCTCATCACGAGCCACTGCCACCACGCGCGGGCCGGTCAGCAGCCGCTGGGGCCCAAGCCAGGCCCGGAGGTGACCGCAGCGCCGCAGCCCGGGACGAAACCGCAAGACTGGCGGGTTTTCTCCAGGGCCGGCAAATCTTCTCATCCGCCTGGACTGACTACCTTGCTGATCCCGGCGCGCGCATGCGGCAGACGAACCTAAGCCCATCGCTAAGCTGCCTCATCCGGTCACGCCAGGTCACAGCCTGCCGGAACCTGAGCGATGCGAACCTCAACATTCACGGTGGCTGAGGTCGGGCGCGACCGCGGCCTACCTGGCCGATACGGCGCGACCGCCATTGCCAGCGAGCCGCGAGAGCCGCACGGTGAACGCTGGTGCGGCGCCGGCCAGAACCGGACCTCCTGCAGATCCCGCTCTCGTCCCGGCGCCTGGTCGGGCGCGCCTGAGGGCCACGATCTCCGGTGCTGCTTCAGTCACCCGGCGCGGCGTGGTCCGCCTCCGCTTCGGCTTCCATCTTCGCCAGGCGGGTGTAATAGTCCGGGAACTCGTTGAGGTGCGCCCGGGCGATCTTCGCCGTCATGGTGACATCGTCATCGGTCACGTTGGTCTGCGGATCACGCGTGCCGTGCTCGAGCTCGATGTCCATCCCCTTCCGGAACTGCCCGGGATCGAACGGCGACGCGTCCCAGTCGATGCCGATCCGCTCGCCCGCGGCGCGGGCTTCACTGAGAGTAAAGCGCGAGTCAGATGTCATGCCCCTACCACGCTTCCGCGGTCTTCCCATGCTGGTCACGGCGATCCCCCGCATGGTCGCGCCGGGCCCGGCGGGGAGCATAGGGCCAAAGGTCCTTCTGTCATAAACCGTGTGCACGCACCTGCTGACCACAGGCCCGAATCTCACCGCACGCTGGGACGGCACCTAGGGTGCAGATTCTCAGTGCTGTAGGGGGCCGGATGCCGGATGCTGGTAATGACGCGCCTTACGGCTTGGAGTTGCCGTACGCGCCTGCGACCCGGTCGTGGGTGATCCTGCCCGCCGACTTCGGCCAGATCACCCCTGGTCAAGTCGGCCGACCTGGCCGCCGTCCAGAAAGGGGTGAAGGCCTTCGACCGGCTCACCCGGCAGCGAGGTTGGCGGTTGGCCGGGGATCCGATGAGTTCTGCTGCCCGGCCCGGTCTATCCCGATACCGAGCAGAGGGAGAAGTTGTGGTGAGCGCACCTGAAGTCCTGATGGAAGGGGTCGTGTTCGGCGAGTCACCGCGCTGGCACGACGGGCGAGTCTGGTTCTCCGACTGGGGCGCGAACCAGGTGATCGCGCTTGACGCCGACGGCAGCCACGAGGTGGTGGTGACTGTCCCGTCGTTCCCGATGTGCATCGACTTCCTGCCGGACGGGCGGCTGCTCGTCGTGGACTCAGCACAGCGACGGCTGCTGCGCCGTGAGCCTGACGGCTCGCTAGTCGAGCATGCCGACCTTTCCGGAGTCTCGGAGAAGCCGTGGAACGATATCGTGGTCGACGACCGGGGCAACGCCTATGTCAACACCATCGGTTTCGACTTTCCCGGCGGTGAGTTCGCGCCGGGCCTGGTCGTGCTCGTCACCCCGGACGGCAACGTCGGCCCGGTAGCCGATGATCTCGCGTTTCCCAACGGCATGGCGATCAGCCCAGACGGTGCCACTCTGGTCGTCGCCGAGTCGTACGCGAACCAGCTCACCGCCTACGGCATCGGCAGCGCCGGTGGCCTCGGTAACCGGCGTGTGTGGGCGGAGACGCCCGGCGACCACCCGGACGGAATCTGCATGGATGCCGAGGGTGCCGTCTGGTACGCCGACGTCGGCAACCAGCACTGTGTTCGTGTGCGTGACGGCGGTGAGGTGCTGGCTACAGTGGACCTGGATCGCGGCGCCTTCGCCTGCGCGCTCAGCCGCGGGGAAGACCCGCGCTTGTTCGTCGTCGGCCAGACCTGGGGCGAACCCGGGTCGCCGCAACCTAGCGGGCGGGTCGTGGCGTTCCCGGCGCCCGCACCGGGCGCCGGGAGACCTTGACCCATGAGCCAGGTTCGGTACAGCGCCGGCGCTGGTGGCTCCCGCGGTGGCAGCCGGGATGCCGCGGTGGACGCGAGACGCGCTGCGAGGGTGCGCCTTCGCGAGGGTCACCGGCTAGGCTGGGCGAGGTGCGCAAACCGCGGCGCGGCCGTCCGTGGCATCGACCGAACTCGCCGGCGCCCTCGGGCTCTCCGAAATGATCGGCCGGACAGTGGACAGCTACAGCGGCGGCCAGCGGCGGCGGCTGGAGATCGCCCGGGCGCTGGTGTCCGAACCCGGTCAGCCCGGCCGTGGCGGCCCGGTGGTCCTGGGACGGCAGCCGGTCCGCGTCGTAGACTGCCGTTTGGACGGCTTTCGCGAACAGTTGGTGCGCGCGGGTGACCGCCTCGCCGCGGGACGTGTCCCCACGTCGGCTTCCAGCGCGGGGTGGCAGGGCAGGTCTTAATTACGCTTGACCTGGTCTGGGGCTTCGGAAGACCATACAGCGGCAGATTTTCTGAGGACACGGTTGAGGCATGAGCGACAGCGACGTGGGTGAGTACGAGGCCCGGTCGCGCCGCGCGGGTGACTCGGTGTTCGATCTGGTCGCGTCGAAGCTGCGCCCTCCGCTGGTGCGGCACGGGACGGTGCGCCGTTCGCTGCTGATCGAACGGCTGGCGCGGGGCGATCGGCGTCCAATCGTTTCGGTAGTTGCGCCGCCCGGCTACGGCAAGACCACGGTCCTGGCGCAGTGGGCCGAGCGCAACGGCCAGTCTTTCGCCTGGGTGTCGGTCGATGAACGGGACAACGATCCGAAGGTCCTGCTCACTTATGTCGCCGAGGCGCTCAATAGGGTCGAGCCGATCGACCAGCGGGTCTTCGATGCGCTGGCCTCGCCGGGCAGTTCGGTGCCTGGCTCGGTGGTCCCGCGGCTCGGGTCGGCGTTCTCGTCGATGACCTCGCCGGTCGCGCTGGTCCTGGACGACGTGCACATGCTGCGCAACCGGGAATGCCAGGCGGCGCTGTCGGTGCTGGCCGATCACGTGCCGGGCGGCTCCCGGCTGGCGGTGGCCGGGCGGGGCCGACCACCGCTGCGCGTGCCGCGGCTGCGGGCCGAGGGAAAGATCCTGGAGATCGGCCCCGGAGACCTGTCGCTCGACCGTGACGAGGCGTCCTTGCTGCTGCACAACGCTGACATCACGGTCGGCGAGGACGACGTGACCGACCTTCACCGGCGGACCGAGGGCTGGCCGGCCGGGCTGTACCTCGCGGCTCTGTACCTGCGGGAGGACGGTCCCTTCGCGGGTGCGGCTGTTTCGTTCGGCGGAGATGACCGGCTGGTGAGCGAGTACATGGAGTCGGAGTTCCTGGCCCGGATCTCCCGGCCGCGACGTGCGTTCCTGACCCGGACCGCGGTGCTGGAGCGCATGTGCGGGCCGCTGTGCGACGCGGTGCTCGAGGGAAGCGGGTCCGCGGCAGCGCTGGCCGAGCTGGAGCAGTCGAACTTGCTGCTAGTGCCGCTGGACCGGCGTGGGCAGTGGTACCGCTACCATCATCTGCTCCGCGATATGCTCCTGGCCGAGTTGCACCGCCTCGAGCCTGGCCTGATACCCGTCCTCCACCGGCGGGCCGCGCAGTGGCACGAGCGCAACGGGGAGCCCGCGGAGGCGCTACGGTACTGGATGCAGGCGGGCGAGGCGGATTCGGCGGCTCGCCTTATCGGCACGCTGGCGTTTCCCGCCTACCAGCAGGGCAGGGTCGCTACCGCTGAGCGGTGGTTCAGATGGCTGGGGAATCATACGCCCACGGCAAACTACCCGGCGGCCGCTGTCTTGGCGGCGATGATCTCGGCCTTGACCGGGAAACCAGGCGAGGCCGAACACTGGGCCGAGGTCGCCGAGCGGGGATCCGCCGTGGCCAGCATGCCGGACGGGAGCCCCTCAAGCGAGCCGTGGCTCGCGCTGCTCCGGGCGCTGCTGTGCCGCGACGGGGCAGAACAGATGCGGGCCGACGCCGAACTCGCGGCCAGGACCATGGCCGCCGACAGTTTCTGGCGGACCGCAGCGATCCTGTACCTGGCCATGGCGCACCTGATGGCCGGCGAGACGGACCGGGCCGATCTCCTATTCCAGGACGCTGCCGCCGGAGGCCGGGCTGGCGGGGCTACCATCGGTGCCTGCGTCGCGCTTGCCGAGCGGTCACTGCTGGCGATCGACAGGGGCGCCTGGAAGGCAGGCGAGCGGCACCTGTCCGACGCCCAGTCGCTAGCCCGCGACGCCAATTTGGAAGACTATCCCCTCGTCGCGTTCCTGCATGCCGTGGCCGCGCGGATAGCGCTGCATCAGGCCGACCGGCCGCGCGCCATCATGGAACTGACCCAGGCGCAGCGCCTCCGGCCGGGCCTGACCTACGCTCTGCCGCACCTGGCCGTCCAGGCCCGGATCGAGCTCGCCAGGTGCCACCTCGCGCTGTCCGACGTCGCCGCGGCGCGGATCCTCCTCCAGGAGATCAGCGAGATCCTCACCCGGCGCCCTGGCCTAGGTGTGTTCACCAGGCAGGCCGAGGACCTCCGGGCCGAGCTCGCCCAGGCCCGCGGTTCATTCGCCCCGGGAGCCTCGGCCCTGACCGCCGCCGAGCTCCGCCTGCTGCCGTTGCTCCTGACTCACCTGTCATTCCCCCAGATCGCCGAGGAGATGTTCCTATCTGCCAACACCGTCAAATCGCAGGCGATGTCCATCTACCGCAAGCTGGGCGCCTCCTCACGCAGCCAGGCGGTAAGCCGGTCCCGCGAACTGGGCCTGCTGGAAAGGTCAGGACCGGTCCTCATGCCGTCGCGGTGATGCATCCGTCCCGGCAGCAGGTGAGAGTCACCCGGTCCGGGTGGCGCGCCGGGGCCGGAACCGCGGCATCGTGTGATCCAGTGATTGGCCCGTTCCGATAGCCTGGGAGGCCCGCCGTGGCTTCACCTCATTACGAGATCCGCGTTTCCGGGATTCTCCCGCCCGAGGCGCTGCTCGACTTTGGGTACCTCTCCGCTTCGGTGGAACCGGTTGAGACCATGCTGTACGGCGAGCTTCCCGATTTTGCGGCGCTGCAAGGGCTGCTGGCCAGGCTTGAGACCTTCGGCGCGCATGTTATCGAGGTGCACCGCGGACGCCAGCACCCTGAGTCAGCGACGGGCAGCGGTCCGGGCGATTGACGGCTGGCACGGCGGCAGCAATCATTCGCGGGCTTGCTATCGCAGCAGCTAGGCCGAAGTTACGTGACCCAGCGGATGCGAATGCCGGCAGTGACCTGGGCAAACGATAGGTGAGGCAAGTCGGCGTTCTGGCTACATGCCGCTGTCCGGCGCGGCATCCGGCCGTCCGGCGATGATCAACTTGGTATCACCCCGAGGGCAGCTCCAGATTCTTCTGGCTACATCTTCGCGGCCCAAACGCAGCGTTTCTGCAGCTCATGTCCCCTTTTCAAGCGACACACCGACGTAGGGTGAGGGACTGGCGCGGTGGCCGGAGCTCCGTTTCCAGTCCCTCCCCGTCGAACCGTGCATGCGGTTTTCCCGCACACGGCTCTCCGACGCTCTTCACCGTCGGCGTCCGGCCGGTGCCCGCCAGGGCCGGAACGGCCTGGGGGCGATGACGGTTCCGCACAAGGTGATCAGCCCGAGGTTGTCTGGAGACCCGCAGGTCACCAGGCGCATGCCCCAGATACGGCTGCGTTTGTGGCGCTTGCCCACAAATCCGGCCAGCCGTTCCAGGGCGTACTGGCTGATCGCATCGAATATCCGGGCGGAATTCCCGTACCGGAAATACCCGCCCCAGCCGCGCAGGAACCAGTTCAGTTCCTCCACGATCCATTCGTCGGCCAGCAGCAGCCGCTTCCGGTCGGTGATCTGCCGGATCCGGTCACGGGCATGCTGCGCCGCCTTGCGCGAGGGCCAGCGGGCGAGAAAGCAGACCCGGCTGGGCTTGACTGTGCCCCGGGCGCGCACCCACCGGTGATGGAAGCCCAGGAAATCAAAACCCTCGGCGTCCTTGCCCTCGGCCAGGTGAACGATCCGGGTCTTGGACTGCTTAAGCTCCAGCCCCAGCCCGCCCAGCACAGACCGCAGCCGCGCCAGCGCCGCCTCGGCCTGCCGCCGGGTACTGCACATCACCACCAGGTCATCGCAGTAACGCACCAGCACCCCGTGCTGGCCCGCGTCCCACACCCGGTCCAGCCGGTGCAGGTAGATGTTGCAGAGCAACGGCGATGCCGGGCCGCCTTGCGCAGCCCCGGTCACCTCCCGCCGAACCTGCCCGTCCTCCATCACCCCGGCGCGCAGCATCGCGCGCAGCAGCTTCAAGACGCCCTGGTCGCTGATGCGCTCCTCGACCGCTCGCATCAACTTGTCCTGCGGAATCGCGGAAAAGCAGTTCGCGATGTCCGTCTCGACCACCCACCGCCGACCCTGCCAGGCCTCGTCGATGAGGACCTGCAGGGCATCGTGCGCGGACCGCCCCGGGCGGAACCCGAAGCTGCACGGAGCGAAGTCCGCCTCGAAGACCGGCTCTAGCACGATCTTCACCGCGGCCTGCACGATCCGGTCCCGGACCGCAGAGATCGCCAGCGGCCTGCGCTCGGCGCTGCCCGGCTTGGGGATCAGCACCCTCCGCGCAGGCAGCGGGCGCCACGTCCCGGCCCGCAACTCCCCGGCCAGCTCGCCGAGCAGCCGGGTCACCCCGTACTCCTCGACATCAGCCAGGGTGGTCTTGTCGATGCCCGGTGCGCCATTGTTACGGCGCACCGCGATCCACGCCCGCCACAAGACATCCTCGCGGTAGACCTTGTCTCCGCAGCGAATGGAACCGCCTGTCCGGATCGGCCCTGGCCGCCCGGTAAAGCACATGCTGAAATGCGCGGACCCCGTCCCCGTGGACGGCCGCCAGGGTGGACCTAGCCGTATTCGCGGCACTCACCGATCCGGGCCTCCCAACTCGTGCGTGAACGAAGCAGCGGCCCTTTCCTCCCCGCAGGTTGTGTTGTCCCGCAGGTCCGACCGGTACTACGGCCGCCTCCGACTCCCTCCCGGCACCCCGCCTATTTCCCGGCTCCTCACCGGTTATAAGACAGCGCTCTTCCACGGGCACCGCGCGCCCGCTCCGGCCGGGGAGGGCCTCCCCAGTTCCCGCCATCACCTTCTGAACGTTCCGCGCCCCGTACGCCGGACAGTCCCTCGCGGCTGCGCTTCCAGGATCTACACCGCTTCCATGGCCTTCGCCGTGATTACCGCGGCTCGGCACTGTCTTGTCCCCTAACGACGCGGCAGGCTTCGCTTTACGCTACGGACCGCTCAGTTGCTCCCACCACCGTGGCTTTCGACGCTGGGCTCCGGCCCGGCCCGTTTCCAGGCCGGACCGCCAGCCTGCTACCGGGCTCCCTGGCGATTACCCGGGCCGGACTTACACCGGCAGGCGACGACGAGCTTCTGATCAGGTCATGATCGCTGGACAACCACCTCCTGATGCGCTGGGCGCGCGTAACTTGGGGCTAGGCAGGCCCGTACCCTACCCAGCCGAGCAGCGCGGAGCCCCGGGGTGCGCTGCCACGTCAGGCCGAGCATGTAACGGGCTACGCGATCGCGTCACGCCCGGCTGCCGCGGCCGCACGGTCAGCCGTTCAGGATGCGCGCTTTCTGCTGCTCGAACTCGGCCTGGGTCAGCACGCCAGCCGACAGCAGCTCACCGAGCTGCTTCAGCTGGGCGAGCCGGTCATTCATGTCGACTGGCTGCGCCGGGGCGGCTGGTGCCGGCGGCGGGACGGGCTCGGCGTAGGCCGGCTGCGGCTGCGGCTGCGGCTGGGCCGGCTGCGGCTGGGCCGGGTACGGCGCTGGCGGCGGCGGGGCGGGCACGTCCGCCGGGGCCTGGTCCCGGGCAGCCCACCGGGTTTGCTGCCGACGCTGAATCCGGCCGTGCACGGAGCTGGCGACCGCGACGGTAGCGGCGGTCTTCAAGAGGCCCATGGTGATCTCCTCGTCGTTGGCTTGGTCGCTGGAGTCAGTCAGCAGTCGCTGGAGTCAGTCAGCAGTCGCTGGCGTCAGGAGGACTCGGTCGCATCAAGGGCAGCGACAATGTCATCCGCGGACAATCCGCCATCGGCGATCAGCCGCGCGCCGTCCCGCCGCCAGTCGTCCACCAGGCTGAGAACCCACCGATTCTCGTAGATCACAACGACGGCAACACTGCCAGGCTGCATCGCCGCAGAGATCTCGCCGACGTCTGAGTCATCGAGCAAGCCCGACGATGCCCCGGCCCAGGCAGTCAGGTCCACACCGTCGGGTACGGCGAACTCCCAGACGTCAACCTTCTTGCTCTTGCCTTCGGCGTCCTTCGCGATGAACTCCATGTCCAGGATGTCGATGACGCCCTGGCTGGCCAGCGAAAGCAGCCTCTCAAAGCCCGGAGCGGTGAGCCGGCCGTCCGGAAACTCGATCGCGAGGAAGTCGACCGGCCCCAGTTCGTCCTCTGATGCCGGCTGTGATGTCGTCATGCTCAATTAACTCCTTCCCGGGAATCCCAGTTTGAGTTCGCTGGCTGCGGCAGCAGCATAGCGAGCAGGTGGCAGCCCCAGGGCGGCAAGGCGACGAACAGCCCCTGGTCAGCTAGCTCGTCGCCGCTCCGCTCGAACTCGTGGTCATCGAGCAGGTCGGTGAGTTTCCAGGTGCGGTCGCGCAGGTCGGTCCAGCCGAGCCCCACTCGCCCCTCGGCGGGCTCGTCGGAGAGGTTGACCACCACCAGGTGCCGACCGGCGTCGTCAGAACCGTCACCGCGCGCACCGTCCGCGGCCCACGACCAGGCGAGGAGGTTACGGCAGGAATCGTTGTCGGGCCAGCCGCCGACCTCGAGCAGCTGCCAGCTACCCGCCCGAACCCGGTGGCTGGCGACGGCGGGCAGCAGCCGCCAGTACCAGCCGACCAGGCCGGGATCGGGTGGTTGGCCGGGCCGGCGCGACAGGAAGACCGGCGGGCGCACACGCCGGCCCTCGAACTGTCCCTCGTGCCACAGGGTGGCGCCCGGGAGGGTCGCGATGGCCACCGCCGCGGCCCGCTCAGCGTCGCCGGGGAGCAGGTCCGCGATGCGCGGCTCGTCGTGATTCTCCAGGAAACGGACGAGGCGCGACTGGTAGGCCAGGTCGGCCCGCAGGTGATCGCGGACCCCGGACACGTCTCGGCCGACGATCCGGTCGTAGAGCCGCTTGTCGTAGCAGAAGTCGAAGCCCTGCTGCTGAAGTGTCCACTCCATGTCCCAGTAGGCCTCGGCGACGAGTACGGTCTCCGGGTGCCGACTGCGAAGGCCTGCGATGACGGTCGGCCAGAACTCCTCGCTTAGCTCCTGGCCGGCGCGGCCGCCCCAGGTCTTGGCGAAGACCTGGTTGGTCATCAGCATGGCCATGTCGCAGCGGATCCCGTCGCACTGCCCGGCGATGTCCGTCAGGGTCTGCGCGGTCGCCGTGCGCAGGGCTGGCGAGAACGCGTCGAGCTGCACGACATCGGGCCACGGCGGGAAGTACGGGTCGCGACCGTGGGCCAGGATGTGCCCGGCGACCCGCACCCACGCTGTCGGCTCGGCCTCGATGTCGGCCTCGCTGCCGCTGACGAACAGCTCCGGGTGGGTCGTGACCCAGGGATGGTCGGGCGCCACGTGGTTGGGCACGTAGTCCAGGAGCAGCCGGATGCCGCGGGCAGCCAGCGTGGAGCGCGCCTGGGCGAGGGCCCGGGGGCCGCCGAACGACTCGTCGGCGACGTACCGGCGTACGCAGTACGGCGATCCGATCACGTCGTCAGGCCGCATGTCAGGCAGCGCGTCACGGAACGAGGCCTGCAGCCCCGTGTTCGCGCTCGCCAGCTGGAGGCCGGCCGGGCTTCGTTCCCACACGCCCATCAGCCGAACCGCGTCGATGCCGGCCAGCGTGACATCGTCCCAGGCGGAGGCCGGCACGTCGGCCAGCGTCACCCGCCGACCGGCCGCCCGCGACAAGTCGCCCAGCCAGACCGCGGTGTTGATCTCGTAGATCACCGGCTGGTCCGGCCACCCTGTCATCGGGCCCCCCGGTCCCGCTCACCGAGGTATAGTCCCGCTCGCAGATCATCGACGCGGTGTGGGATTTCGCCTACGACGGCGGCTCCAACGTCGTTGACCAGTCGCTGACGCGCCTCATGGATCATGTCGTTCACCATTTCGCTCGCTGCCGTCGCGAGTTCCGGCCCGACCCACGGTTCGGGAAATGGCCAGCAGACTGCCAGGGTGCCGCCGGCCCACGGCGGCGCGGATCACCCGGGTGGGGTGATTCCGGGCCGCGCGGTTCACGGCGGCCGAAGGCACGACGTCACGCAGGTACGTCGAAGGCGATCACGCTCTTGATGCCTGCCGGCCTGCCGAGAATCAGGTCCGGTGCCTGCTCCGGCGGGTAGCGGCCGGCAATGAGCGTCCGTACCACGTCCGGCCAGCGCCGCCGGAAGGCATCAAGGTTTCGTAGCGCGGATGCGAAGGCCTCCTGCCCGGCGTTTACCGTACCGAGCAGCACCTGGTTCTTCAGCACCATGTCGCGCATGAGGCGAGCCGGATCCGCCTCGACAAACGCCTGCAGGCCAGGGACACCGGTCAGCACAAAAATGCCGTTGGTTCCCAGGACCTGCAACGCCTGCAGGGCGAAGTGGGAATGCCCGACCGCTTCATAGACCAGGTCGATGTTGCCCATCTGCGCCGCCAGGTGCGGGAACGTTGCGGTCCGGGAGCTGACATAGGTCGCGCCGATGGCGTTGACCAGGTCAATCCGCGGACTGGGAGGCACCTCGCGTGAGTAGACGTAGGTGCTAAAGCCGGCCGTAGCCAGCTTCATCGCTCCCAGCAGCCCGACCGGACCGATGCCGAGCACCAGCGCGGAAAGCCCCCGGCCTTGCTCCTGGCCAGGGGTTTGCGGGTCGAGCCAGGGCGGGCGATGCTGCATCATCCAGAAAATCTGCGCGAGCGCCTTCTCCGCGATGGTCAGCGGCTCAGCCAGCACCGCGATCTCCCGCAGACCCGGCGGCACGACGTTCATGTACCGCTCGTGGTCCACGACGTACTCGGCCATGTAGCCGTGCGCTTCCTTGATGCCGCGCTCGCTGAAGTCGCCCGTGTAGCAGTAATCCTGGTGTCCGGAACGGCAGGCAAGGCAGCCGGGATGGGGACACGGGCGGCGCACCGATGGCACAACGAGATCTCCCGCTTGCAAGCGCTGCACGGCCGAGCCAACCCGCACGACCTCGGCTACCGACTCGTGGCCGATCACCAGGTGATCATCCCCGGGCGGCGGAGTGCCGTACTCAAAGGAGCAGATCTCCTTGTCGGTGCCGCAGATGCCGATGTCCAGCATCCGCAACATGACGTGGTCGGGCTCGGAAAGCCTGGGTACTTCCTGCTCGACGAGCTTGACCTGTTGAGATCCTGGAAACACCCCGACGGCTTTCATATCCGCTCCCGGTGACCTTAAGTGATGGGCCTGAGGGTGGCCCGGGCCGGCTCCTTTCCCGCGGCGGTCGACACCTCCATGCGTACCAACGGGCTGGAATCCGCCATCATCCCCCGGCCAGCCAACGGCCCGGATCACCCGTCGCGAATGAACGAGGCGGGGCCCGTGGCCGATCGAGATACGGGCCCGGCGATTGAGCGTCGTGCGGTCAGTGAGGTGATTGTGGTTCGGTCGCGCCGCGGGCCTCGCGAGCCGTGGTGACGTCGGGCATGGATTCGGCGGCCAGGCGCCGGTATGGCCGGGCCATCGGCCATTGATGGTCCTGGAGCACGCTGTCAGCGTCGAACTGGCCCATGCTCTGGATCAGCCTGGCCACCAGGCCGGTCCATCCGGTCTGGTGCGAGGCACCGAGCCCGGCCCCGTTGTCGCCGTGGAAGTACTCATAGAACAGAACCAGGTCTCGCCAGTGCGGGTCCTCCTGGAATAGCTTGGTCCCGCCGTAGACGGGGCGCCGGCCGTCCTCGTCGCGCAGGAAGGTACCGGCGAGGCGGCGTGACAGCTCCTGGGCCACTTCGAACAGTGTCATCATCTTCCCGGAGCCGGTCGGGCATTCAACCTTCAGATCGTTGCCGTAGTACCGGTAGTGCTGGATCAGCGCCCGGATCAGAAGCAGGTTGATCGGGAACCAGACCGGCCCGCGCCAGTTAGAGTTGCCGCCGAACATTCCGGTGGTCGACTCGGCCGGCTCGTACCGCACCCGGTACTCGGCCCCGGCGACATGGAAGGTATAGGGATGGTCAAGGTGCCAGCGCGAGATCGAGCGGATCCCGTGCGGGCCGAGGAAGCGCTCCTCGTCCAGCATCCGGGCCAGGATGCGCCGCAGCTTGTCCTCGTTCACCAGGGACAGGATCCGCCGGCCCTGGACGCCGGATACGGTCGGGTCGGCGATATTGGCCAGCAGGTCCTGGTTGCGCTGGAGGAAGGTAGCCACCTGCTCGGTGATCTGCGGGTAGCGGTCGAGGAGGTCGGCCTCGATCACGGTGGTGGCGCAGATGGGCAGCAGGCCCACCAGGGACCGCACCTTGAGTCGCATTCCGGTGCCGTCGGGCATGCGCAGCACGTCGTAGAAGAAGCCGTCCTCCTCGTCCCACATCTCATCGGGGTGCTCCCCGATCGGGTCCACGGCGGCGGCGATCCAGAAGAAGCGCTCGACGAACTTGAGCACAAATTCCTCATAGCTCTTATCATGCGGCAGGAGAGCCAGGGCCAGCTCGAGCATGTTCTGGCTGAACATCGCCATCCAGGCCGTGCCGTCCGCCTGCTCCAGCCGCCCGCCGGTGGGCAGGGCCGCGCTGCGGTCGAACACGCCGATGTTGTCCAGGCCGAGGAAGCCTCCCTCGAACACGTTGTGGCCGGAGGGATCCTTGCGGTTCACCCACCAGGTGAAGTTCAGCAGCAACCTCGAGAAGCTTTCCTGGAGGAAGGAAAGGTCCACCTCGCCGAGGTCGGCCTCCAGATTCTGCAGGAACAGAGCCGCGAAGGCGTGCACCGGGGGGTTCACGTCGCCGAAATTCCACTCATAGGCGGGCATCTGCCCCCCCGGGTGGAGGTATTCCCGGGACAGCATCAGGTCGATCTGGCTCTTCGCGAAGTCCGGGTCGACCATGGCGAGCGGGATGCAATGAAACGCCAGGTCCCAGGCCGCGTACCACGGGTACTCCCACTTGTCGGGCATAGACACGACATCATGGTTGAACATGTGGAACCACGACTCGTTACGGCTCCCCCGGCGGGTCGGCGACCGGAGTGGGTGGAGGTGGCGCTCACGCAACCAGCGGTCCACGTCGAAGTAGTAGCACTGCTTGGACCACAGCATCCCGGCCAGCGCCTGGCGCATGACCGCCTTCGCGTCATCGGTCACGGCCGGCGGCGTGATGGCCTGGTAGAATTCGTCCGCCTCGGCCCGCCGCCGCGCGATCAGCTCATCCGCGCCGGCGAACGGCGCCGTAAGGGTCTCCGGTCCCTCCCGGGTGAGCCGCACCAGCACCGCAGCCTGGCCCCTAGCCGGCACGACCAGCCGGACGTGAGCCGCCACCTTGGTCCCCTCGCCGTCGGGATTAACGGTGTCCGCGCCGCGCAGGAGGTGATCGCCTATGCCGTCCTTGGCGAAGGGTGTCGCAGGCTCGGCGCCAAATACCCGCGCCATGTTCGTTTCGTTCTCGCAAAACAGCAGGGCCGCTTCCGGCTCGGCGTGGAGGTAGAAAACGCCAACCTTCTGGTGCTCGGCCCGGACGACCGGATATTCCGACTCGACGCGAGCGAGCCGCGGCTTGGGGCCGCCATCTCCCCATGACCAGGTGTTGCGGAACCACAGCGTCGGCAGCACGTGCAGCCCGGCGTCCTGGGACGAGCGGTTGCGCACGGTGATGCGGCACAGGATGTCTTCGGGCCCGGCCTTGGCGTGCTCCACCTCGACATCGAAATAACGGCCGTCATCGAAGACCCCTGTATCGATGAGCTCGTACTCCAATTCGTGCCGTGACCGGGCCTGGTTCACCGCCACCAGTTCGTTGTAGGGGAACTCGGCCTGCGGGTACTTGTAGAGGTAGCGCTGGTAGCTGTGCGTCGGGAGGTTATCGACGTAGAAGTAGTACTCCTTGACATCCTCGCCATGGTTGCCCTCGGCATTGGTCAAGCCGAACAGCCGCTCCTTCACGATGGGGTCCCGCTCATTCCACAACGCAACAGCCAGGCACAGCCGTTGCTTGTCGTCGCTGATCCCGGCAATGCCATCCTCACCCCACCGGTACGCGCGGGACCGCGCCTGATCATGACTGAAATACGACCAGGCGTCTTCGCTGTCGCTGTAATCCTCCCGGACTGTCCCCCACTGACGTTCACTGAGGTAAGGCCCCCAGGCACGCCACGGAACCCCCGTCCGGGCCTCCCGCAGCCGCCGCTCCTCGGCCGTCAGCGACACCGGATCGGCCACCGCAGGCAAGTTAAGCCCCTCAGACATGCTTCTTTGTCCCTTCGTCGTCAGGTACAGCCTCTCGTCACTGAGTGGTGGCCGCCACGATCGCCCCGCCGGGTCATACCGGTGGCCTCGGGGCCAGGATCAGCAAGACGACGGAGACCGCCAGGATGACCCCGCCGACGGCGACAAGCCCTCTCCGGGCTCCGCGGACGCGGAAGTGGCCGCTGATTCCCACCAGGAACAGCACGCTGGCCAGGTAGACCGTGGTCCGGACATAGCCGTCGGCATTGCTGCCCGCTGTCTCGCCGAGCGAGTAGTAGTGATCGGCGCGAGCATCGAGCAGGTTGGACTGGGACAGTTCCGGCTGGGCATACTGGGGCATGTAGGTCGGCCCCTTCGGCGCATTAGGGTTCGTGAACGGATGCGTCGCAATCCAGGCGTCGAACGCGACCAGGAACTGCGGCCGGAAACGCTGCTCGGCCACCCGCATGGCGTTCTTGTTTCCGAAGACATATGCCGTGAACCAGGCATTGAACGTCAGCGCATCGAAATTCTTCAGGTCGGCGGCCAGGTAGGCTTCCCGGTTTGCTTCGGTCCTGACGGCCGACGCCTTGGCCAGATCGAGAGATGACTGCGCCAATCGGCCGGACTGGAACAGGGCATCACCCGGGCCAGGCGGGATACCTGCCGCCTGGGTAGTCAGCTGCAATTCGAAATGGACGCGTCCATGAAGCTCTTCATCACGCTCACTACGCCGTCCCGCGTCTTCGGTGGCGGTGGCGATCTGCGTGGCGGAGGGACCGGATGATACGGCCGTGACGGCGCTCTTGAGGGCATCGACTGAGGCAAAGGCCATCGGAACCCGTACCCGAGCGCCACCATGGCGGACTCGTGATCTCCCCGGCCTTGGACTCATTCTCATCGCTACCCAGGTTTACCAGCGATACCAGGACGCGCCATCGCCCAGCACGGGTGATTGACGCCCAAGAAACTGCCGAGGGCTTTGCCCTGGCGACTCAGGGAACGCGCCGCACTGCCAGCTACTCCAAGCCCGTGGATGAACTTAACAACAATTACAGGGAAACGGCAGGCGACAATGAGATGACAGAAATGAGATTAGGAATGCCGGGGCAATGGCAGGTCGGCGGGGCCGGCGCGCCCGTTTCACGCGCGGCCACCAGGGTTCCCGCCCGCGGCCAGGATCGTCATCGTCCGGATCGGGAGTAGATCTGGCCGTCAGGAGAATGTGTCATCTAGGTCGCCGAGCGACTCGATGAGCTCGAGGTTCGCGGAGTAGTCGACGGGGCAGGCGATCACCGACACCGTGTCGGCCGCCAGGGCGGCGCGCAGCGTGGGGAGCAGTTCGGCGGCCGACCCGATCCGGTATCCGGTCGCGCCGAAGCTCTCGGCGTAGGCGACGAAGTCCGGGTTGTTGAAGGTGGTGTCGACGTTGCGGCCGATTTCCAGGTCCATCTTCCAGCTGATCAGCCCGTAGGCGTTGTCAACCCAGATCAGGATGACGAACGCCAGCCGCAGCCGCAGCGCGGTCTCGATCTCCTGGGAGTTCATCAGGAACGCGCCGTCACCGGTGGCGACGAGCACCCGGCACTGCGGCCGGGCTATCTTCGCGCCGATCGCGCCGGGCACCGTCCAGGCCATCGTGGACAGGCCATTGGAGATCAGGCAGGTGTTCGGCTCATACGTCGGGTACAGACGCGCCATCCACATCTTCAGCGCCCCGGTGTCGACCAGCACGATGTCCTCGCGGCGCAGCGCCGCCCGGGTATCGGCCACGATCCGGGCCGGCGCCATCGGGAACCGGTCGTCGCGGCGACCGCGGGCCAGCTCATCGGCCAGCAGGGCCCGGATGCGATCGCGGCCCGGGATGGCGTCGGCGCGCGGCCCGGCCGCGTCGGCGAGCGCATCCAGGCTGCGCCCGATGTCGGAATGCAGCCCGACGGCGACGTCGTAGTGCGCATCCACCTCGGCCGGAGACCGGTGCAGGTGAATGATCTTGGTGTCCCCGCGCGGGTTGATCCGCGCCGGGTCGAACTCCTGCAGCTCGTACCCGACCGCGATGATCAGGTCCGCGCGGTCGAAGCCGAAATTCACGTAATCGTGGCGCATGAACCCCACCGCGCCCAGCGCCAGCGGGTGGTCATCGGGAAACACGCCCTTGCCGTGGAACGTGGTCGCCACCGGTATGCTCAGCGTCTCGGCGAAGCGGCGCAGGGCGGGGCCCGCATCCGCCCGCGCGGCTCCGTGCCCGGCCAGCACGACCGGGGTGCGCGCCGCGCGCAGCAGCGCCGCCGCCCGCTCGACCTGCCCGGGGGACGGCTCATCCGGCCGCGGCACGTTCACCGGCAGCGGCTGCTGCTGACCCGGCGCCGGAGCCGCTTCAACGTCCTCGGGGATGGCCAGGTAGACAGCCCCGGGCCGTTCGGTCTGGGCCAGCTTGAACGCCTTGCGGATCATCTCCGGCACCGCGCCGGGCGTCGCCACCAGCGCTGACCACTTGACGGCCGGCGCGAACATCGGCACCAGGTCCACGCCCTGGTGGGATTCCTTGAAACTGCGGTTCATGCCGACCTGCGCCGACAGCGCGATCAGCGGCGTGGAGTTGGTGGTCGCATCCGCGGTACCCAGCAGCAGATTGATCGCTCCCGGGCCCAGCGTCGCGGAGCACACCCCGGCGCGGCCCGTCAGCCGTCCGTAGGCCTCGGCCATGAACGACGCACCCTGCTCGTGGCGGGTCAGCACGTACCGGATGGAGGAGCGGGAGATGGCGTCCACCAGCCTGATGTTCTCCTCGCCCGGGATGCCGAAGACATGCGTGACCCCCTCGTTCTCCAGACACTCGACGATGAGGGCGGCCGTGCTGCGCGGGGATTGTGTCACGTCCCGAGACTAAGCCGCACGTCCGGGGATCGCTGCGGCCGGGACCGATCCGGCGGCCTCGGGTGATCCCGGCCGCCCCGGCCACTAGGGTGATCAACGGGCTCCGCGTTCCCGCTTGCGCGCCGCCGCTGACCGCCTGGATCAGGTGGCCGCGCTGTCCTGCCGGAGGAAGCTGGTGATCAACGGCCCGATCTGGTCAGCGCTGTCCAGCAGGACCAGGTGGCCGCCGCCGCTCACCCGGTGCAGCCGCGCCCGCGGCATCAGCGAGGCGATGACCCGGTGATTGATCAGCGGCGTGACCGGGTCGTCGTCACCGGCGATGACCAGCGTGGGCTGGCCGATGGCCCACAGCCACGGCAGGCTCGTCCAGCCGAAGAGCCCGGCCATCCGGTACAGGGCGGCCCGGGTATCGGTCGGGCGCCGGATGTGCATCGAGCGGACAAGCTCGGGCTCGGTGCGCATCCGCCCGCCGAACATGGCGCCGGCCACCCGCTCCAGCCGTTCCGGGTGATAGCTGCGCGGGTGGATGAAGTGCCAGGCCGCTTCCAGGCTGCCGGGCATGGCGAAGCCGCCGAAGGACGTCGAGGCCAGCACCAGCCTGCGCACCCGGCGGGGGTGCGAGAACGCCATCTGCTGCGCGACCGCGCCGCCGAACGAGGCACCGAGCACGTGGGCGGCGCCGATGCCGAATTCGTCGAGCACCGCGGTGCCCATGTGGGCCAGTGACCACATGCTCAGCGGGAAGGAGGGCCGCTGCGACCGGCCGATGCCCGGCGGGTCGAATGCGATCGTCTGGAACCCTTCCAGATGCGGAAGCAGCCGTTCCCACAGCCGCACCTCGCCCCAGATGCCGGAGTAGAGCAGCAGCGGCTCGCCTTCGCCGCAGACCTGAGCGTGGATCCGCAGTCCCCTGATGCGTAGCTGCACATCCCTGGCCGGCGCGGCCGGCATGACGGCTGTCATCTGAAACCTCCCCTAACCTTACCGAACGGTAACATGACCGAACGATCGGTTGGTACTCATGTTGAGCGTAATACCCGTGATGCGCGTTGGAGGAGCCTACGGACCTCAGCCTTGGACAACAGGACGTTCGGCCCCTTCCAGCCAACCGAACGATCGGTAGCGTCTGGTACATCGAGGGTCCCAGCCAGCCGTAACCGGCGAGAACGAAAGAGCACCAGCCCCTGCTCTGGAGGTAAGCCGATGTACACATTCACGCAGCCGCTCAACCGGGCCCTCAGCACCGCCGGGGGATCCTGCGCCGTCGTCTGCCAGGACAATCGCCGTACCTACGCCGAGCTCGGCGCGCGATGCCGCCGCCTGGCCGGCGCGATGCGCAAGCTCGGCCTCGCGCCGCAGGACCGGGTCGGCGTGATCGCCCTCAACTCCGACCGCTACCTCGAGCTCTACCTCGGGCTCCCGGCGGCCGGTTACGTGCTGGTCCCGGTCAACTCGCGGCTCGCGCCCGCCGAGATGCGGGCCATCCTGGAGGACTCCGAGGTCAGCGTGGTCTTCGCCGACGCGGATTACCCGGGTGCCGCGGGAGTAACTGGAGTCAGCCAGGTGCTGACGATCCCGGACGACTACGAGGACCTGCTCGCCGCGGCCGACGAGCTGCCCTTCAACGACGCGGTGACCGAGAACGACCTGGCCGCCCTGTTCTACACCTCGGGCACCACGGGGGCGGCCAAGGGCGCCACGCACACCCACCGGAGCCTGGTCTCGAGCGCACTGCACTTCATGGCCGCCTGGCCCTTTGACCGGCAGACGCGGTGGCTGGTGGCCTCGCCGATGTTCCATACCGGCGGGATAATCGCCACGCTGGCCACCGTCTGGGCGGGCGGCACCCATGTCATCATGCCCGCGTTCGACCCCGACCTGGCGCTCGACCTCATCGAGCGCGAGGCGGTCACGCACACGCTGCTCGTCCCCACCATGCTGGCCAGGGCGGCCACCGCCCAGCTGGCCCGGCCGCGGGACGTCAGCTCGCTGCGGTACCTGAGCCACGGTGCCTCGCCCATCTCCGCCGAGACGCTCCGGCGGACCCGCCAGGCCTTCCCCGGCGCCGAACTGCTGCACGTGTACGGCACCACGGAAACCACCCCGATCACCACGCTGCTGCCGCACGAGGAGCGCATCCTCGACACCCCGCTGATCCGCTCGTGCGGCCAGCCCGCCGCGGGCGTGGAGATGCGGGTCGTCGACGACGCCATGACCGACCTGCCGCCCGGCGCGGTCGGCCAGATCACCGTCCGCAGTCCGAGCGTGATGGCCGGTTACTGGCACAAATCCGAGGAGACGGCCGAGGTCATGCGCGGCGACTGGTACCTGACCGGCGACCTCGGGTACCGGGACGAGTACTCCTACATCTACCTGGTCGACCGGGCCAAGGACATGATCATCAGCGGCGGCGAGAACATCTACTCCACCGAGGTGGAAGACGCGCTGACCACCCATCCGGCGGTCGAGGAGGTGGCCGTCTTCGGCGTTCCCGACCCACGCTGGGGCGAGTCGGTCTACGCGGTCGTGTTCTCCCGGCGGGACGTGACGCCTGAGGAACTGGTCGCGCACTGCCGCGAGCGGATCGCCGGATTCAAGGTGCCCAGGTACATCGAGTTGCGCACCGGGCCGCTGCCCAAGTCGGCGGCCGGCAAGATCCTCAAACGGGAGCTGCGCGAACCGCACTGGGCAGGCCAGCACGCACAAGTCTCAGGAGGCTAGAGCACATGCGCAGTACCATGATGGACTTTCCGCTCACGGTGAGGCACATCTTCGAGCACGGCCGGACCAACTACGCGGACAGCGTCGTCGTCACCAACGAGGCCGACGGGGTGCGCCGCATCGAGTTCGGGGCCCTGGCGGACCGCGCGGATCAGCTGGCGGCCGGCCTGCGCCGCCTGGGCGTCCGGCCCGGCGACCGGGTCGCCACCTTCGGCTGGAACAGCCAGGAGCACCAGGAGGCCTACTTCGCCATTCCCGGCATGGGCGCGGTGATGCACACCATCAACATCCGGCTGGCGGCGGAGCAGATCCGGTACATCATCGGCCACGCCGAGGACACCGTGATCATCGCTGACGCCAACCTCGCGCCGGTCCTCGCGCCGGTGCTGGCGGCCGGCGGGGATGAGCTCAAGACCGTCCGCCATCTCGTCGTGTACGGCCAGGGTGACCGTTCCAGGCTGCCCGGGCCCATCGACTACGAGGAGCTGCTGGCCGCGGAACGGCCGGGGTACCCGTGGCCGGAGATCGACGAGACGGCGGCCGCCGCGATGTGCTACACCAGCGGGACCACGGGCTGGCCGAAGGGCGTCGTGTACAGCCACCGTTCCACGTTCCTGCACTCGCTCGGCTTGTGCTCCGGTGAGGCCCTCGGGCTCAGCCAGTACGACCGGCTGCTGCCGGTGGTGCCCATGTTCCACGGCAACGCCTGGGGAATGCCGTACGCCGCCTGGCTGGTCGGCGCCGACCTGCTGCTGCCGAACCGGTTCACCCAGGCCGCCCCGCTGGCCCGGTTCATCGCGGCGGAGCGGGCCACCATGGCGATGGCCGTCCCCACGGTGTGGTTCGACGTTCTCGGGCTGGACCCGGGCAGCGTCGACCTGGCCTCGCTGCGCATGATCCTGTGCGGCGGCGCGGCCGTCCCGCGCAGCCTGATCGAGGCTTACGAGCAGCGGTTCGGCGTCCGGATCGTCCAGGGCTGGGGCCTGACCGAGACGAGTCCGGTCGCGGCCCTGTCGTTCCCGCCCAAGAACGTCCCGGCGGAACGCGCGATCGACTACCGGGCCACCGCGGGCCGCCCGCTGGGCGGCGTGGAGGCCCGGGTCGTGGACGACGAGGGCAAGGCGCTGCCCCGCGACGGGCACGCCACCGGCGAGATCGAGGTGCGCGGGCCGTGGGTGACGGGCGGCTACTACAAGGACCCGGCGCCGGAGAAGTTCCGGGACGGGTGGCTGCGCACCGGCGACGTCGGCCGGATAGACGCCAGGGGCTACATCACGATCAGCGACCGGGCCAAAGACGTGGTCAAGTCGGGCGGTGAATGGATCTCCACGCTCGAGCTGGAGGCCGCCATCCTCACCCACCCGGCGGTCCGCGAGGCCGCGGTCATCGCCGCGCCCGATGAACGCTGGGGTGAGCGGCCGCTGGCGTGCATCGTCCGCGCACCGGGCCAGTCGGTGAGCGCCGAGGAGCTCCGGGAGCACCTGGCCGGCCTGGTGGTCAAGTGGTGGCTGCCCGAGCAGTGGGTGTTCCTGGACGAGGTGCCCCGCACCAGCGTGGGCAAGCACGACAAGAAGCTGCTGCGGGAGCGCAACACGCAGGGCAGCCTCGACGTCGTGACCAGCGACGCCACGGCCCGCAATCCCCATGACCAGAGGAGTTCGTGATGTCAGAAGTCGTTATCGCCGCCATCGGCCGCACACCGATCGGCCGCGCCGTCAAGGGCTCGCTGATCGATCAGCGGCCCGATGACCTGGGCGGCTACGTCGTCGACGAGGTGCTCAAGCAGATCCCGCAGCTGGACCGCGGCCAGATCGAGGATGTGATCTGCGGCTGCGCGCTGCCCGGCGGTGAGCAGGGACACAACCTGGGACGGATCATCAGCATCCTGGCCCGGGTGAATGCTCCGGGCACCACGGTCAACCGCTACTGCGCGTCGTCGCTGCTGGCCGTCCGGATGGCCTTCCACGCCATCAAGGCGGACGAGGGCTCGGCGTTCGTGTGCGCCGGCGTGGAGTCGAGCACCCGCTCGCCGCTCGGGGTGTTCGCCGACCAGCCGGGAACGCAGAACCCGCGGCTGTTCGCCGGGAACGCGGAGGGGCTCCCCCAGGCCTACATGAGCATGGGCGAGACGGCCGAGAACGTGGCCGACTACTACGGCGTCACCCGCGAGGAGATGGACCGGTACGCCCTGCAGAGCCACCTGCGCGCGGTCACGGCCACCAAGGACGGGATCTTCGCCCGGGAGATCATCCCGGTGCCGCTGTCCTCCGGGGCCACCATGACCAAGGACGACGGCCCCCGGCCGGACACCACGCTGGACAGGCTGGCCTCGCTGAAGCCGGTGTTCCGCGAGAACGGCCGGGTGACCGCGGGGAACGCCTGCCCGCTTAACGACGGCGCGGCGGCGGCCGTGGTGATGTCGCGGGCTCTGGCCGGGCAGCTCGGGATCACCCCGCTGGCCCGCATCGTCTGCACCGGCGTCAGCGCCCTGGAGCCCGAGATGATGGGCCTGGGCCCGATCCAGTCCAGCCGGCAAGCGCTAGCCCGGGCCGGGATGACCATCGATGACGTGGACGTGGTCGAGATCAACGAGGCGTTCGCGGCGCAGGTCATCCCGTCGGCGAGAGAACTCGGTGTCGACCCGTTCGGCGACAAGCTCAACCCGCACGGCGGCGCCATCGCGCTCGGCCACCCGTTCGGCATGACCGGGGTGCGCATCCTGGCCACGCTGCTGAACGACCTGCGCACCCGGGACCAGACGATCGGGCTGGAAACGATGTGCGTCGGCGGCGGCCAGGGCATGGCCATCATCATAGAGAGGCTGTCATGACAACTCAGCGCGGCAAGGCACCGCACACCAAGACCAGTCCCAACGGACGTAAAGCAGGCGCACCCAGGTCCACGGCGTCAAGTACGCACAAGATCGCGGAGGCCGGCCCGCAGCCGCAGCACGCCCTCGCGGACACCGCGGCTCAGCCGGCAGGCGGCGCACAGGCGGCCCCCGGACCGGGCCCCTTCGCTGGCCTGAGCCCCCGCGCGGCCATCGGCGCAGTGCGGTTCCTCGGCCAGCAGGCGGTGCGGGAGCCGCTGACGCTGGTGCGGGACACGCCCGGGGCGGCCCAGGAACTGCTGCGGATCGCGCTCGGCACGTCGCAGGTGACACCGGAAAAGGGAGATAAGCGATTTGCCGATGCGGCGTGGCGGGAGAACCCGCTGTACCGCAGGATGATGCAGACGTATCTCTACTACGGGTCAAGGGTCGACCCCTTCGTCGACAGTCTCGGCATCGAGGGCGTGAACCGCGAGCGGGCGCGCTTCGCGCTGATGTTGCTCCGGGAGAGCCTGGCGCCGACCAACTCCTTCCTGGGCAATCCCGCGGCCATCAAGCGCGGGTTCGACACCGGCGGCGGCAGCGTCGGCAAGGGGATCGCCAACTGGGTCGGCGATGTACGGCACAACCGCGGCATGCCGTCGATGGTTGACCGCAGGCCGTTCAAGGTAGGCGAGACCATCGCGGCGACGCCCGGCGCGGTCATTCACCGGACCGAGGTCTTCGAGCTGATCCAGTACACCCCGCAAACCAACACCGTCTACCAGCGCCCCATACTCATGGTGCCCCCGCAGGTGAACAAGTTCTACGCGCTTGACCTGTCACCAGGCCGCAGCCTGTACGAATACCTGCTCAAGCGCGGCATCGGCGTGTTCGGGATAAGCTGGCGCAACCCGACGGGGGCGCAGCGCGACTGGGATTTCGACACCTATGCGCAGGCGACGATCGAGGCGCTCGACGTGGCCCGCGCGGTCTCCGGTTCGCCGGATGTGAACATCATGGGCGGCTGCCTGGGCGGGATGACGGCCGCGGTCACGCAGGCGCACCTCGCCGCCCTGGGGGAGGACAAGGTTCACTCTGCCACGATGTTCGTCACCCTGCTCGACTGCGAGTCTGATGGGCGGATGTTCCTGTTCGCATCGCCACAGACCCTCGCGGTGGCCAAGAAGGTCTCGCAACGCAGCGGGGTGATCGACGGCTGGCAGATGGGGCAGATGTTCGCCTGGCTGCGCCCCAACGACCTGGTGTGGAACTACTGGGTGAACAACTACCTGCTCGGCAAGGACCCGCCGACCTTCGACATCCTCGCCTGGAACGCCGACACGACCCGGCTGACTTCCGCCTTCCACCATCAGCTGCTCGACATGGTGGCAGGCAACGAGCTAGTGCACCCGGGTGCCCTGAAGGTCCTCGGCACGCCGATCGACCTCTCCCGGATCAACTGCGACACGTACGTGGCGGCCGGGATGACCGACCACATCACGCCGTGGCAGACCTGCTACCGGACCACCCAGCTGGTCTCCGGCCGCTCTCAGTTCGTGCTGTGCTCCAGCGGCCACATCCAGACCGTGGTGGCCGACCCGAAGCACCCCCGGCTCGGGTACTACGTCAATCCGGAGACCCCGCCCGACGCCGAGCAGTGGCTGGCGGGCGCCCAGCGGCACGAGGGCTCCTGGTGGGAGCACTGGGCCGGCTGGCTGGCCGACCGCTCCGGTGAGCAGATCGCGGCACCCAAGTCCGTCGGCAGCCGTCGCTTCCCGGCGAAAGAGCCAGCCCCGGGCACCTACGTGCACCAGTGACAACCTGTCCCCGATGATGTGACCGGGCCGCCCGGCGGCCCGGTCAGGGGCGCTCCCGGCCTATCCCGCCGAGCAGCATCGAGATCAGCCTCGAGGTCAGCGCCCCGACGTCGGTCTCGGGCATGAGCCAGGTGTACGCCCAGTTGGCCACGGACAGGAAGACCAGCGTGGCGTCGTCCAGGTCGAGGTCCCGGCGCAGTTCGCCGGCCTCGACGGCCGCCGCGAACAGGTCCCGGATCCGCTCCTCGTAGCGGTGCCGCTCGCGGAGGAAGGCGTCCCGCGCCTCCCCGGTCTCGTGTCGGCAAACCGGAAGCTGACGTTACCGCGTTCGGAGCAGTCATCCGCGTGAGGCGATCCCTGGGGTAAGAGGCCGGTGCCGAGCATCGTAACAGGCCAGCCGCCGCCCGGATCAGCAGCTAGCCGCGGGGAGCGGCGTCCATGGTCGCTGGTGCGGTCTGGGTCAGCAGGACCACCCCGGCGCACATCACGGCGAAGGCGGCCGCCGCTGCGGCCAGGACCGCGGCGCTGGATGTGAAGTACTCGGCGAACAACCACACGCTCAGGGTGATGCTGACGATCGGATCGATGATCACCAGAAAAGGCTGAGAGACCTTCAACGGTCCGACGTGAAGTGCCGCCTGCTGCAGCAGGGTGCCTGCCACGGCCCCCACGGCCAGGGCGTATACCGGCCAGTGGGTGAACATTCCGGCCACGCCGAACTGGGTCAGCGTGTCCGTCGTGGTCTTGATGAACGTCGCCACGAGCGCCCAGATCGTCCCGGCCGCCGACGCAAACGCAGCAGCGCGCCAGTTCGCGGATCCCCGCTGCGCCAGGGCGGCCAGCACGGCGGCAGTGGCGCCGCAGGCCACTACGGCCGCGATCCAGTGCTGACTCGTCGGTGTGGGACGACCGCCGCGGGGCTCACCGGCGACGATGAACACGCCCAGGCCCACGCAGGCCAAAGCGGCGCCGCCCCAGGTAATCTTCAGGATCGACTGGTGAATCCAGAACTGGCGCAAGACCAGCGCGAAAATGAGTTCCGTGGCCATCAGCGGCTGCACGACCGACAGCAGGCCAGCGTTCAGGGCCAGGGCCTGGAACACGAACGCCGCCGCCAGGGCCACCCAGCCGAAAAGCCACAGGGGACTGCGGAACAGGTAAAGGACCAGCCGCCAGCCCGAGGACCCGCGCGGATCGGCGGTGCTGGCCATGTGCTGAGTGGTGACGTTGACCGCGTTGGACAGAGCCGCCAGCAGAGCGAACACGATGACCACGGACGCTACGTCCTCCCGGTAGGCAGGCCCCTCAGGTGACGATCAGGTAGATGCTGTTCGCGATGAGCCACAAGCCGAGGACCAGGCACCCTATGACGATCGCCTGGTCGGTATGGCGCTCTATCCATGCCCTGGCCCTGGCCAGGAACGCCTGGGCCGGGCCGGGCCAGAAGGCGGCGTAGATCACCATGGCGATGTAGGACGCCGAGCCCAGCACGCAGAACCCGATCAGCGCGAGAAAGCTCTCCCAGCTGGCCAGCTTGGCCTCCACGACAGTGGCCGCCCCCGCGGCGATCAGGGTCCAGGGCTGAAGCGCAGGGGCCAGGCCCATGGCGAACCACGGCGACATGTTGTCCACGTGCTCCTGCCACTTCGGCGGCTTCTTCTGCTTCTTCGGCCCCCGCATCCGCCGCCGCTGCCGGATCGCGAACCAGACCAGGAAGGCTCCGATGGCGATCTTCACCGCCAGCGACGCCAGCGACGGGGCCGTGTTCGGCTTGGGCGGGTTATTGCCGGTCGCGAGCACGGTGACCGTGACCACGATGGCCAGGGACACCAGCCAGCCGAACAGGAATGCGGTGCCCTTCCGCACGCCGCGCTTGGAGGGCAGCACAACCAGGAATGCCGTCAGCGGCAGCGGATCGAGCGCTACCGCCACGCCGATCAACAGAAGGTCAAGAACCATGGCCGTCCACCCACCTATCCGTGGCCGGAGACGTCCAGCCCTGCTGCCATCGCCTCCTATCCCCAGACGATCACAGGTGCACCGGATCGGCCGTCACCCTGGGCGGGTGAAGTCCTGCCGTCGCTGGTCAGCCGCGCTGGTCGCGGACCTGGCGCTTGATCCGGGCCAGCATCGCGGCCATGCCGCGCAGCCGCAGCGGGCTCACCAGGTCCTGCAGCCCGAGCTGGCTGGAGAACTCGGCCGGCGTGGCCAGCACCTCCTCCGCGTCGAGCCCGTCCAGGCCGGCGTGCAGGATGGCGGCGAAGCCGCGAGTGGTCGGCGCCTCCCGCGGCGCGTCGAAGAACAGGTGCACGGCCGCATCCGGTCCGGTCTCGACGGCCAGGAACAGCGGCGTCTGGCACTCGGGTACCTGCTCGAGCAGGTCACGATGCTCGGCGTAACGCTCCGGCAGGGCGGGCAGCTCCTGGGAGAACTCCAGCAGCAGCTGCAGCCGGTCCTTATCCGGCACCGAGTGGAAGTCCTCGACGATCTCCTGCAGGCGGGGGTGCAGGGTGGCGCCGTTCTCGGGCGGTGGGGTCTCGGGCGGTGCGGTCACGGGCTGTCCCCGCGGGTGATGGGCACCCGGACGCTGTTCCCCCACTCGGTCCACGAGCCGTCGTAGTTGCGCACGTGCGGGTAGCCGAGCAGGTGCTGGAGCACGAACCAGGTGTGGCTGGACCGCTCGCCGATGCGGCAGTAGACGACCACGTCGTCATCGGGGCGCAGCCCGGCCTCGCCCTGGTAGATGGCCTCGAGTTCGGCCCGGGTGCGGAAGGTGGCGTCCTCGGCGGCGGCGCGGGCCCAGGGGATGCTCCGCGCTCCCGGGATGTGGCCGCCGCGCAGCGCGCCCTCTTGCGGGTAGTCCGGCATGTGCAGCAGCTCGCCGGTGTACTCGCCGGGTGACCGCACGTCGATCATCGGCTGGCCGAGGTGGTCCAGGACCTGGTCCTTGAAGGCGCGGATCCGCTGGTCGTCGCGGTCCACGACCGGGTAGTCGGCCGCCGGGCGCTTCGGCGTGCCGGTGCTGACCGGGCGGCCCTCGGCGATCCACTTGGCCCGGCCGCCGTCGACCAGGCGCACGTCCGGGTGCCCGAACAGCGAGCATACCCACAGCGCGTACGCCGCCCACCAGTTGTTCCGGTCGCCGTAGATCACCAGCGTGGTATCCCGGCCGATCCCCTTGCCGGACATCAGCGCGGCGAAGCCGGCCCCGTCCACGTAGTCGCGGGTGACCGGGTCGTTGAGTTCGGTATGCCAGTCCAGCTTGACCGCGCCCGGGATGTGGCCGGTCTCGTACAGCAGCACGTCCTCGTCGGACTCCGCCACCACCAGGCCGGGGTCGTCCAGGTGCGCCGCGACCCACTCGGTCGACACGATCATCTCCGGGTGGGCGTACTCACCGAACTTGGGCGCGGAATCTTGCGGCAGCGCCATGGTCACCTCCGCTCGTCGTTAAGCCTTATCGGCCATCTCACCACGCACTGTAACGCGACAGCCGGGCGCGGGCTTCCCCGGCTTGAGGTGAACCCCTGGTGGCGGGTAGGCGTCACACCCGGACCGTTCGGAATTAAAGAACTGATGCCGGACGGCCGGGTCCCAGGCCGGCCTCGGATCAGCCTGCGACGGTGGCTTGGGCGCGCTCCTTACTCAGCTCACCTGGTGCCGGATCGGGCTTTTGCGCCAGCTTGCTCGGCCACCACATCCACCGGCCGATGTCCAGGTTCAGCGCGGTGACCAGCACGGACCGGACGACGATCGTGTCGAGCAGGATGCCGAACGCGACCGCGAAGCCCAGCTCGGTCAGGAACGTGGACGGAATCGTGGCCAGGACGGCGAACGTGCCGGCCAGCACGAAGCCCGCCGAGGTGATCACCCCGCCGGTCGCGGCGAGCCCGACGATCGCGCCGTGCCGGGCGTCGCGCCTGATCGCCTCCTCCCGCACCCTGGTCATCAGGAAGATGTTGTAGTCGATGCCCAGCGCGACGAGGAACACGAACACGAACAGCGGGAACGAGGTATCGGCGCCGCCGAACCCGAACACGTGGTTGAAGAAGAAGGCGCTGACGCCGAGGGCGGCGGCGAACGAGAGCACCACCGTGGCGGTCAGGACCAAGGGCGCCACCAGCGCCCGCAGCAACAGCCCGAGGATGACGAACACCACCACGAGGATGAGCGGGATGACAACGTTACGGTCGTGCGCGGTCGCCCGCTTGACGTCCAGGCTGATCGCGGTGACGCCACCGACCAGGGCGTCGGCGCCGGGAACGGCGTGCACCGCGGACCGGACCCGGTCGACGGTGTCGTACCCGGCCTGGCTGTCGGGCGGCGCGGTCAGCGTGCCCTGAAGATAGACGTAGCCCGCCCGGACCGCCGGCGGCGACACGCTGGCGATCCCCGGGGTGGCGGCGAAGGCGGACCGCAGCGGGGCCGCCGCGCTGGCGTTGCCGATCACGATGACGGGCGCGCCCGCGCCGGCCGGGAAATGCGCGCCGAGCACGGTTTCGCCGACTACCGAATCGGGATGCCCGCGGAAGGCTTGCGCGTTGGTCAGGCCATCGGCCTTCAGGCCGGTCAGGCCGAGGGCCAGGACGCCCAGGATCACGGCGGTGACGATCCAGGTGAGCCTGGCCCGGGTGGCGATGCTCCAGCCGACCCGCGCCCACAGCCCTCTGGTCGTCGGCTCGGGTGAGCCGTAGGTGGGCTTGTACGGCCAGAAAACACCACGGGGGACGATCACCAGCAGGGCGGGCAAGAGGGTGATCATGATGAGCATGCCGAC
Source organism: uncultured Actinomycetes bacterium (assembly GCA_963800415.1). Lineage (GTDB taxonomy): Bacteria > Actinomycetota > Actinomycetes > Streptosporangiales > Streptosporangiaceae > Palsa-504. Next base: position 31,980 of record CAWDBS010000049.1, on the reverse strand, counting down.
CGCGACGCCGACGGCCAGCACCGGTCCCAGGTCCTTCGTCGAGTTCAGCTCCGCGACGAGCAGCGTCAGCAGCGCCAGGATGACGGTGGCGGCGCTGGCGATGATCGCCGGGCCGGCCCGCCGCAGCGCCTCGGCCATCGCCGCGTGACGGCGGTCGTGGCGGCGCAGTTCCTCCCGGTACCGCGCGACGATCAGCAGCGCATAATCCGTGCTCGCGCCGAAGACCAGCACCTCCAAGATGCCGGCGCTCTGCGCGTTGACCACGAGGCCGGCGTGGGCCGCGAGGAGGTAGATCACCGCCTGGGCGATGATCAGCGCCACCCCGGAGGAGATCACCGGCAGCAGCCAGAGCACCGGACTGCGGTAGGTGATCAGCAAGATCAGGATGACCACGGCCACGGCCGAGTACAGCAGCGTTCCGGCAATGCCCTTGAACACATTGTTGTTGTCGGCCGCGTTCCCGAGCGGGCCGGTGACGTGAGAGACCAGGCCGTTCGCGTTCGAGTTGGTGATCGCGCGGATATCATCGACGACCGTGGTCGCGGCGGCCCAGCCCTGCGTGCCCAGGTTCACCTGGAGGATGGTCTGGATGGCCTTGCCGTCTGCCGACGGGATCGGGCCCACGACGGAACCGGGCACGGCGCCGGGAATAGCGGCGAACTTCCGGGCGTCCGCGGCCGCCTTGGCCCGGTCCGCCGGGGTCAGGCCGGAGGGGCGCAGGTAGACGACAACTCCGGCGTAGACGTTGGGTGACTGGAAGCGCGACTCCACGTCCAGGACCTTGGTCGACTCCGCGTTGGCGGGCAGCCAGTACTTCAGGTCGTTCTTCTCCACCCCGGTGAGCTTCTTGGACAGCGGGAAGGCCAGGACGAGCACGACGATCCAGAAGCCCACGACCACCCACTTGGTCCAGCTCCCGGCCGGAATCTCCGCGATCTTCCTCAGCCTGCTCATCTGTTCTCCCCGTTTCGCGCGCGGTCAGGAACGCCTGGCCTGGGCTGGTACTGACAAGGACGCGCCCATTCCTGTGTCCCACGCTAAGCCTCCCGGCCACGGCCGGCAACGGACACCACCGACAGCCCACCGCAGATCCTGCGGCCCGCGCGGAACAGGCTGGCGCGGCAGCGGGCCACCACGTCCCGGCCTTCGTATTCGAAGGGCATCGGCGGCATCGGCCTGAAAACGTGGTCGGTCAGCAGGGCCACCCGGGCAGCCAGCGCGGCTCGGCTACCGGGACCGGCGGCGGAGCTTGACCCGGTAGGAGTAGTGCTCCGGGTCGAAGTAGCTGATCGCGAGCTCGACCGGGGTGTCCTCGCCGTCGAAGTACAGGCGGTCGATCCGCAGCAGCGGCTCACCGGTGTCGCAGCCCAGATGCCGGGCGGCCAACGCGGGAGCGCCGGCCGCGCTGACGCTCTGCTCGGCGGCGGCGATGGATCCGCTCAGCCCCGTTTCGGTCAGCAGGGCGTCGATCAGCCCGATAACCGTTACCCGGCTGCGCCAGCCGCCGCGGACAGCTCGTCGGCCCCGGTCAGCAGTTGCCCGATCGGCGGCGGCAGGTAGACCGAGGTGAAGCAGAACGGGACGTCGGCGTGCCGCCGGACCAGCGTCACGGTGAAGATCTCGTCCGATCCAAGCCGGAGCCGGCTGGCGGTCTCCACGTCGACCCGGCCCTGCAGCGGGCTGACGACCTGGCACTCGGTGTCCAGCGACAGCGCCATCAGCTCCTCCACGGAGCCGAAATGGTTGACGTACCTGTCCTGCTCGGCGACGGGGTAGGTGCCCCGGCCGGCTACCCGGTAGATGATCCCCTCCGACACCAGGTCCTGCATCGCCCGCCGGACGGTCTGCCTGCTGACCGAGTAGCTGGCCGCCAGCTGCTCCTCGGTGGGCAGCTGGCGGCCGTCGGCGTAGTCGCCGTCGCGGATCGCAGTGCGGATCTGGGCGGCCAGGGTCCGGTAGGCGACGGGGCGCAGCTCCATGCCCTCGAGCGTACGCTCCGGATTGACGTGAGCCGTACTTTTGTGACTAAATGGCCGTACATATTTCTCATTAAGTCGGCCAGCCCCGTGCCGTGGCCAGCAGAGGCCGTGGCCGGCAGAGGCCGTGGCCGGCAGAGGGAGCAGGATCCGATGACGTCCGTGGCCGTGACCCTGGCCCGGTGGGCCGCGCAGCTGGAGCCGGGACCGGGCGAGGAGGAGCTGGCCGACCGGTCCCTGCTGGACACCGTGGCGGTCACGCTCGCCGCCCGCGACCACCGGGTGACCCGCCTGGCCGCGAGCCTGCCGGACGGCGCGCGGTGGGCCGTCGCCGGGCACGTCCTGGACTTCGACGACCTGCACATGCCGTCGACCACCCACGTCAGCGCGGTCTGCGTGCCGACGGCCCTGGCCACCGGCGGCGGGTCGCGCGCCTACCTGGCCGCGGCGGGCGTGATGGCGCGGCTGGGCACGGCGCTGGGCTGGCGGCACTATTCGGCCGGCTGGCATGCGACCTGCACGGCCGGGGCGCCGGCCAGCGCCGCCGGCGCGGCGGTCGCACTGGGCCTGCCCGCCGAGCAGATCGCGGTGGCCATGGCGCTGGCCGTGCCCGCCGCCGGCGGGGTCCAGCGCGCCTTCGGCACCGACGCCAAGTCGCTGCAGGTCGGCTTCGCCGTCGAGGCCGGAATCCGGGCGGCCCGGCTGGCGGCCGCCGGCGCGCAGGCCGACCCCGCCGCCCTCGACGCGTGGCTGGGCCTGGTGGGCGGCGACCCGGCCGCGGTGGACCCGGCCGGACCAGCCGTGCCGAACGGCCTGGCGATCAAGCTCTACCCCTGCTGTTATGCCCTGCAACGGCCGATCAGCGCCCTATCCGAACTAGCAGGGTCCGAACTAGCAGGGTCCGAACTAGCAGGGTCCGAACTAGCAGGGTCCGAACTAGCAGGGTCCGAGCACACCGGGCTCGACCCCGCCCAGGTCCGCCGGATCGTGCTGCGCACCCCGGAGGCCACGGTGGTGCCGCTGATCCATCACCGGCCGGACTCCGGGTTGCAGGGCAAGTTCAGCCTGGAGTACGCGGCCGCGGCCGCGCTGCTCGACGGGTATCCCGGGTTCGGCAGCTTCACCGACGCCGCGGTCCGCCGGGACGCCGCCCGGCGGCTGGTCGGCCTGGTCGAGACCAAGCTCGACCCTGGCGGCGACTGGCTGCTCGACGGCGTACTGGAGGCGGAGATCCACCTGGGCGACGGGACGGTCCTGCGGGCCAGCCAGCAGTTCCCGCCGGGTTCCCCGGCGCGGCCGCCCACCGCGGGCCAGCTGCAGGCCAAGCTGGCCGGCTGCGTGCGCGGCCTGGACACCGACCCGGCCGCGTGGACCTGGCCGGACGCACCCGGCCTACTGCGGCGGTTCGTCCCCGGCGCGCCGGGGAAGTGAGCAGGCATGGATGAGCTGAACGAGGACGAGCGCGCCATGGTGCAGCTCGTCCGGGACTTCGTCAACCGCGAGGTCAAGCCGGTCGTCCGCGAGCTTGAGCACGCCAACACCTACCCGGACAAGCTCATCGAGCAGATGAAGCAGCTCGGCATCTTCGGCCTGGCCATCGGTGAGCCGTGGGGGGACGCTCAGGTCAGCACGTCCTGCTACGCGCGGATCACCGAGGAGCTGGCGCGCGGGTGGATGAGCCTGGCCGGGGCCATGGGCGGCCACACGGTGGTGGCCAAGCTGCTGCTGGCGTTCGGGACGCAGCAGCAGCAGCGCGCCTACCTGCCGCGGATGGCCACCGGCGAGCTGCGGGCGACCATGGCGCTGACCGAACCGGGCGGCGGGTCCGACCTGCAGGCGCTGCGGACGTCGGCCCGCCGGGACGGGGCGGGCTACGTCGTCAACGGGTCCAAGACCTGGATCACCAACGCCCGCCGCTCCGGGCTGACCGCGCTGCTGTGCAAGACCAACCCGGCGGCCCGGCCCGCGCACGCCGGCATCAGCATCATCCTGGCCGAGCCAGGCCCCGGGTTCACCGTCTCCCGCGACCTGCCCAAGCTCGGCTACAAGGGCGTGGAGAGCTGCGAGCTCACCTTCACCGACTACCGGGTCCCCGACTCGGCACTGCTGGGCGGGCGTGAAGGCGAGGGGTTCGGGCAGATGATGCGCGGCCTGGAGATCGGCCGGATCCAGGTCGCCTCCCGCGCGCTCGGCGTGGGCCAGGCCGCGCTGGACGACGCGCTGCGCTACGCCCAGCAGCGGGAGGCGTTCGGCAAGCCGATCTGGAAGCATCAGTCCATCGGCAATTACCTGGCCGATATGGCGACCAAGCTCACCGCGGCCCGCCAGCTCGTCCTGTACGCCGCGCGGTGCTACGACTCCGGGCGGCGCGCGGACCTGGAGGCCGGCATGGCCAAGCTGTTCGCCTCGGAGGTCGCGATGGAGATCGCCCTGGACGCGGTGCGCATCCACGGCGGCTACGGGTACTCCACCGAGTTCGACGTGGAACGCTACTTCCGCGACGCGCCGCTGATGCTCGTCGGCGAGGGCACCAACGAGATCCAGCGCAACGTCATCGCCCGCCAGCTGATCCAGCGCCACCCGGTCGGCCCTTGATGGGGCTCCCGCTGGCCGGGCTCGTGGTCGTGGCGCTGGAGCAGGCTGTCGCGGTCCCGTTCGCCACCCGGCAGCTCGCCGACCTCGGCGCCCGGGTCATCAAGGTGGAGCGGCCCGGTGCCGGTGACTTCGCCCGCGGCTACGACCGGTCGGTGCTCGGCCAGGCCAGCTACTTCGTGTGGCTGAACCGGGGCAAGGAATCGGTGGAGCTGGACGTCAAGGCCCCCGAAGGCCAGGCGGCGCTGGCCGCGCTGCTGGCCGGGGCGGACGTCTTCGTGCAGAACCTCGCACCCGGCGCGGCCGAACGGCTGGGCCTGGCCCCCGGCTCGCTGCTGGCCCGTCACCCGCGGCTGATCTGCTGCTCGGTCTCCGGCTACGGGCCGGACGGCCCCTACGCCGGCAAGAAGGCCTACGACCTGCTTGTGCAGTGCGAGGCCGGGCTGCTGTCGGTCACCGGCACCCCGCAGACGCCGTGCAAGGCGGGGATCTCGGTGGCCGACATCGCGGCCGGCATGTACGCCTACAGCGGGGTGCTGGCCGCGTTGTACGAGCGGGAGCGCACCGGGCGCGGCTCCAGTTTCGAGGTGTCCCTGCTGGACGCGCTCGGCGAGTGGATGAGCCAGCCGTACTACTACACGGTCTACGGCGGGCAGGAGCCCCGGCGTACCGGCGCCCGGCACGCCTCGATCTCCCCGTACGGGCCGTATAAGGCATGCGGCGGGGAGGTGTTCCTGGGCCTGCAGAACGAACGCGAGTGGGCGGTGCTGTGCGAGCACGTGCTGGGCCGGCCGGACCTGGTCACCGACGAGCGGTTCGCCACCAACCCGGACCGGGTGGCCCACGACGGCGAGCTGACCGCGATCATCGAAGCCGTGCTGGCCGGGCTGACCCCGGACGAGGTGGTGGCCCGGCTGGACGCGGCAGGCATCGCGTCGGCCCGGCTGCGCACCCCGGCGGAATTCGCCGCCCATCCGCAGCTGGCGCCCAGGTGGCGCGAGGTGGGCACCCCGGCCGGCCCGGTCCGGGCGCTGCTCCCGCCGGTGACCGTGCCCGGCCGGGAGGCGGCCATGGGCGCCGTCCCGGCGCTGGGCGAGCACACCGACTCCGTCCTCGCCGAATTCCTACCCAGGAGGACATCATGACGATGACCAGCACGCCCCAGTACCAGCTCGTCATAGACGGGCGCCGGGTCGAGGCGGCGTCCGGGCAGCGGTACGACTCGGTCGACCCCTACCTGGGCGCACCGTGGGCTTCTGCGGCCGACGGCGACGCCGCCGACGTCGATGCCGCGGTGGCGGCCGCCCGCCGGGCGCTGGCCGGCCCGTGGGGCCAGCTCACCGGGTTCGGCCGGGCCCGGCTGATGCGCCGGCTCGCGGACCTGATCGCGCGGGACGCGGACCGGCTGGCCGACGTTGAGACCCGGGACACCGGCAAGCTGCTGCGCGAGATGCGCGGGCAGCTGGGCAGCATCCCGCAGTGGTTCTACTACTTCTCCGGGCTGGCCGACAAGATAGAAGGCACGACCATCCCCGGCGACAAGCCGAACTTCCTCGTCTATACCCGGCGCGAGCCGGCCGGCGTGGTCGGGGCGATCGTGCCGTGGAACTCCCCGCTGCTGCTGCTGTGCTGGAAGCTGGCCCCGGCCCTGGCCGCGGGCTGCACGATGGTGGCCAAGCCGAGCGACTACTCCCCCGCCTCGGCGGTCGAGCTGGCCGCGCTGATGGACGAGGCCGGGTTCCCGCCGGGCGTGTTCAACGTCGTGACCGGGTTCGGGCCCGCGGTCGGGAAGGCGCTGGCCGCCCACCCCGGCGTGGACAAGATCGCGTTCACCGGCTCCACCCTGGTCGGTGCCGAGGTGGCCAAGGCCGCCGCGGCGAACATCACCGGCGTGCTGCTTGAGCTGGGCGGTAAGTCCGCGCACCTGGTCTTCGATGACGCCGACCTGGACGCGGCCTGCAACGGGGTGCTGGCCGGGGTGTTCGCCGCCACCGGGCAGACGTGCATGGCCGGCTCGCGGCTGCTGGTCAGCCGGCCGGTGCACGACGCGCTGGTGGAGCGCATCGCGGAGCGGGCCCGGTCGATCCGGCTCGGTGACCCGCGCGCGGCCGAGACCGAGATGGGCCCGGTGGCGACCGAGCCGCAGTACCGCAAGGTGCTGTCGTTCCTGGAGTCGGCGGCCGGCGAGGGCGCCACCGTCGCGGCCGGCGGGCACGCCGACGACGCGCTCGGCGGCTTCTTCGTCCAGCCCACGGTGCTCACCAACGTCAAGCCGACCATGACGGTGGCGTGCGAGGAGGTGTTCGGCCCGGTGCTGTCGGTCATCGGTTTCGATACCGAGGACGAGGCCGTCGCGCTGGCCAACGACAGCCGGTACGGCCTGGCCGGGGCGGTGTGGACCAAGGACATCCACCGCGGGCACCGGGTGGCGCACGCGCTGCGCGCCGGCACCGTGTGGATCAACGCCTACCGGGTGGTCGGCCCGGACGTGCCGTTCGGCGGGTTCGGGCTTTCCGGCCTCGGCCGGGAGAACGGCATCGAGGCGGTGCACGAGTACACCCAGACCAAGGCCATCTGGGTCGAGCTCACCGGCGGCACCCGCGACCCCTTCACCCTGGGATGAGCGCGCCGGCAAGTGAGGTCGCGATCCGGGTCACGGCCCGCGACGGCGCGGGCCGTACCACCGCCACCGGCCTCATTCAGCCCGCCTGACATGTGCATGCTAATGTATGTGTATGCTGACTCATCGACTGCAGCTGCTGCTCGACGACGAGCGTTACCAACGCGTGCAAACCCTGGCCCGCCAACGCGGGACGTCCGTCGCCGCGGTGATCCGGGAGGCTCTCGACCGAGGCCTGCCCGCGACGCAGCGCAGGCGATCAGCGGCGGCCCGGCGGATTCTCGCCGCGGAGCCCATGCCGGTAGAAGACCTCATCGCCGAGCTGGACGACCTGCGCGGACGCCACGCGTGATCGTCCTGGATACCACCGTCCTCGCCTATGCCGTCGGGGCGGACCACCCGCTGCAGATGCCATGCCGACAGCTGGTGCGCGCGATAGCCAACGGCGAGGTCACGGCGACCACCACCGTCGAGGTGATTCAGGAGTTCGCTCACGTCCGCGCCCGCCGCCGGGATCGCAAGGACGCGGCAGAACTGGCCCGCGATTACATCGAGCTGCTATCGCCGCTGCTCGTCGTGGAAGAGCCCGACCTGCGTGAAGGCCTGCGCCTGTTCGAGGACAGCGCTGGTATCGGGGCGTTCGATGCGGTGCTGGCCGCGGCGGCACATGCGGCCGGGGCTGATGCTCTCGTATCGGCCGACGCCGGATTCTCCGCCATCGCGAACATACGGCACGTCACCCCCGACGACAACGGCATCCGTTATCTGCTCGGTCATGACGAGGGCGATCAGAAGTAGCAGAGGTCGTGCGCCAGGGCAGAGGTCGTGCGCCAGGCCGGTCATCGCCCGGCTGCTCGCGGATCTCATAGCAGACTTCTACCATCGCCAGACAATGGTGTTACCACCGGCCGGGCGCGGAACTGTGCGCGGGCGCCGACGAGAGCGCGCTGACCCGGTAGCCTGCCAGTCATGGTCCACATCGACGAGGAGGCCCTGCAGTCAAGCCTGGAGCGGCTGCGTCAGGCGGCCTTCGACGCGGACGTGGTCGCGGTCCTGAAGCGGACGGTCAACGCGGTGCATGAGGTATTCGGCTACAGCGGCGCCGGGATCATGTTCATCACCGAGTCCGGGCATCTGGCCTACGTAGCCGCTTCGGACGAGGGCGGCCGGCAGCTCGAGGAGGCCCAGGCGGCGGCCGGGCAAGGCCCCTGCTACGACTCTTACGTCTACGCCCGGGAGATCACCAGCAACGACCTGCGGCCGGACGACCGCTGGCCGGCCCTGCGCGCACAGCTGCCTGCCCGGGTACGGGCGGTGGCCGGCATCCCGATCCTGCTCGGCGGCAGCCCGGTCGGCACGCTGAACGTCTACCGCGAGGAGCCCACGGAGTGGGACGATTCAGACATCGGCGCCCTGCGCGGCTACAGCGGCCTGATCGCGGATACCTGCTGCTGAGCCTCACCGGGCTGAACATGTACCTGCACGTCAGCGACGAACCCGCGAATACCTGGCTGATCCCGGACTCAACGCGCGCCCGGCAGCACGCCCCGTCCGGGTGATCAACTGCCGGCCGGCTCCAGGTTCCTGACCAGGTCGATGCCCCGGCCAAGGGTGTCCAGCCGGGCGGCCAGGGTGTCGCCGGACGGGTAGAGGCGGACGGTGTCCACGCCGGCCTCGCGCCAGGCGCGCAGCCGGGCGCGGACCATGTCCTCGGTGCCGATCAGCGTGGTGGCCAGCACCATCTCGTCGGTGACCAGGGCGGCCGCGCTATCCCGGTCACCCGCCTGCCAGCGCTGGCGCACCTGGGCGGCGACCTGCGCCCAGCCCTGGCGGCTGTAGGCGTCGTTGTAGAAGTTGGCCGTGGCCGACCCCATGCCGCCCAGGGAGAAGGCCAGCTCCTCCTTGCGGCTGGCCAGGGTCCGGGCCAGGTCGGCCTCTTCCACCAGGCTGATCTCGGCGCCCTGGCAGACGTCCAGGTCGGCGCGGCTCCTGCCCGCCCGGGCCAGGCCCGCGTCCAGCTGGCTGAAGTAGGCGTCGGCCCGCTCGGGAACGAAGCTGGTGCCGAGCCAGCCGTCGGCGATCTCACCGGTCAGCGCCAGCATCTTCGGCGACAGCGTGGCCAGGTACACCGGCACGGACACCGGCGGCAGGCTAACCCGCATCGGCCGGGCCCCGGGCAGCGGGAGGTCGTAGTGCCGGCCGGCGTAGGTGACCTTCTCCCCGGTGAAGACGGCCCGGACGATCTCGACCGTCTCCCGCATCCGGCCCAGCGGATGACCGAACGGGATGCCGTGCAGCCCCTCCATCACCTGGGGCCCTGATACCCCCAGGCCGAGCAGGAACCGGCCGCCGGACAGGTGGGCCAGCGTCATCGCGGTCTGCGCGATGGTGACCGGGGAACGGGTGCCGACCTGGATCACGCCCGAGCCGAGCAGCATCGTCTCGGTGCGGGCGGCGAGGTAGCCGAGCGGCGAGGGGGCGTCCGCGCCCCAGGCCTCGGCGACCCAGCAGACGTCCAGGCCGAGTCGCTCGGCCTCGACGGCGAACTCGACGGCGTTTTTGCCGGCCGAGGCCTCGATGGTGGTGGCGGTGCGCACCTACCGTTCGGCCCTGTCTTTGATGACCTCCAGGTTGTGCTGCATGGCGGCCTCCCACTCCCGGAGCCGGACGAAGACGATCTTCTGTTCCTTGTCCGGCATCGCGTCGATGGCGATGCTCAGGCCGGAGCGGCCCGGGCCCATCCGCGCCCACTGCTCGAGCAGCGTGCCCGCCCCGTCGGGCCGCAGGGTGAACCGCCAGGTCGCCATCGGATGGCCGGGGTCCCCGACCGTCCAGGTGAAGCGGCGCGGCGGGTCGCACTCGGTGATCGTGCTGACCGTCTCCCATGTCCCGCGGTACTCGTTGGCGTTGCGGCCGGTGAACCGGCAGCCGACCGCCGGGCTGGTCACGCCGTCCAGCCAGGTCACCTCCTGCAGCTCAGAGCTCAGCTGCGGCATCAGGAAGATGTCGCTGACCATGCCCCACACCCGCCCGGGCGGCGCCTCGATGCGGATCTCGGCCGCCACGGCCGGACAGTCCGCGTAAACCTGTCCCGTCCATTCCATGACGTCCAGCGTATGACGCTCATTGCGGGTGCTGGCTGAACCGTGGTACAACGAGCCGGATGATCACGGTTCCGGGCCCGCAGCCCGCCGCTGCAGGTGATCCGGCCGCCGCGGCGTCGGCGATCCATGTCACCAGCCTGCGGAAGCGCTACGGCGAGGTGACCGCGCTCGCCGACGTCGACCTGGTGGTGCGAGAAGGCGAGTTCTTCACCCTGCTCGGCCCGTCCGGGTCGGGCAAGACCACGCTGCTCCGGCTGATCGCCGGGTTCGAGCGCCCGGACGGGGGGCGGATCGAGCTGGCCGGCCGCGACGTCACGCAGGTGCCGCCGTACGCCAGGAACGTCAACACCGTGTTCCAGGACTACGCATTGTTCCCGCACATGACGGTGGCGCAGAACATCGAGTACGGGCTGCGGGTGCGCCGGGTACCCAAGGCGGAGCGGCGGGAGAAGGCCGGCCGCGCGCTGGAGATGGTCCGGCTGCCCGGGCTCGGCGGCCGCAAGCCGGCCCAGCTGTCCGGCGGCCAGCGGCAGCGCGTCGCGCTGGCCCGGGCCATCGTCAACGAGCCTGAGGTGCTGCTGCTCGACGAGCCGCTCGGCGCGCTGGACCTCAAGCTCCGCCAGGAGATGCAGCTCGAGCTGCAGCGGGTGCAGCGCGAGGTGGGCATCACGTTCGTCTACGTCACGCACGACCAGGAAGAGGCACTGACGATGAGCGACCGCATCGCGGTGCTCAGCGGTGGCCGCATCGAGCAGACCGGCGGGCCCGCCGAGGTGTACGAGCGGCCGCGGACCGCGTTCGTGGCCGGGTTCATCGGCGTCTCCAACCTGATCCAGCGCGACGGCCACACGATCACCGTGCGGCCGGAGAAGATCACCCTGGTCCCCGGCGGCGAGCCGGACCCGCCCGGCACGCATGTCGAGCCTGGCCAGATCAGGGAGGTCATCTACGCCGGCGTGCTCACCCGCTACGTCGTGGACCTGGACGGCGGCGGCGAGCTGGTAGTCAGCCGGCAGAACACCGAGGGACCCGTCTCCGGCGACCTGCGGGGCGCCCGTGTGCGGCTCGCCTGGCGGCCGGAGCAGGCATTCACGATCCCTTCAGGGGAGGGCTAATGATGAGGAGAATCAGCGGGCGGAGCCGCCCGATGACAATAGCGCTCGGACTCGCGGTCGTGTCCGTCATCGCGGCGGGCTGCAGCAGCGGCGGCAGCACGAGCAGCAGCGGTGGCGGCGGAGCCACCGGGAGCGCCAGCCAGAACGGCGGGGGCGCGGTGGCCGGGCAGACCGTGCCCACCGCGAACCTGCCGGCGCTGCAGACGATCGGCACGGGCGAGGGCCAGCTCAACCTGATCGCCTGGGAGGGCTACCTCGATCCCAAGTGGGTCAAGCCGTTCGAGCAGCAGACCGGCTGCCAGGTGAACGCGAAGTACGCGGGCAGCTCGGACGAGATGGTCGCGCTGATGAAGAACGGCGGCGGCGGCCAGTACGACATGGTGTCCTCCTCGGGCGACGCCGACCTGCGCATCCTGTACGCGGGCGACGCGCACCCGGTGAACATCAACCTGATCCCGAGCTGGAAGGACTTCTACCCCGCCTTCCAGTCGCCGCCGTTCAACACCATCAACGGCGTGCACTACGGGGTCTCCCTGCAGTGGGGCCCGAACGTGCTGATGTACAACACCAAGAACTTCCCGACCGCACCGCCGTCCTGGAGCGTCATCTACGACTCCAAGTACAAGGGCCAGGTGACGGTGCCGGACAACCCGATCCAGATCGCCGACGCGGCGCTGTACCTGAAGACCCACCAGCCGTCGCTGGGCATCACCGACCCGTACGAGCTGACCCAGCCGCAGTTCCAGGCGGCGGTGGGCCTGCTGGCCCAGCAGCGCCCGCTGATCGAGAAGTACTGGGGCCTGGCCTCCCAGGAGATCTTCGACTTCAAGAGCGGCAACGCGATCGTCGGCGCGGGGTGGCCCTACCAGGTCAGCACGCTGAAGGCGGACAAGTTCACGATCGGTTCCGTGGTGCCGAGCGAGGGGGCCACCGGCTGGGCGGACACCTGGATGCTCGCGGCCAAGGCACCCCACCCGAACTGCGCCTACAAGTGGATGCAGTACATCAGCACGCCGCAGGTCCAGGCGCTGCAGGCCGTCACTTACGGCGAGACGCCGGACAACAAGCTCGCCTGCCCGTATATGGACAAGCTGCAGGCGGGGTCGTGCGCGGAATACCACGCCAACGCGCCGGCCAGCTATCTCGACTCGATCAGCCTGTGGAAGACGCCGATCGCGACCTGCGACAACGGCAAGCCGGATTGCGTGCCCTACGCGCAGTGGGTGGCCGCGTGGACTACGCAGGTCAAGTAAGACCAGAAAAACCAGGAGGAGGGACCCGGGCCCGCGTCCCGGCGGCACGGCTTTCGTCGGCACTGTGGCGCCGGCCGTGGGCGCGGGCCACCATCCTGCTCACCCCGCCGCTGGCCTGGTTCGTCCTGGTCTACCTGGCCGCGCTGGTCGTGCTGCTGATCACGGCCTTCTGGCAGATCAACCCGTTCACCACCAACATCGAGCGGGTCTGGAGCCTGAACAACCTCACGACGATCTTCACCAGCCCGGCCTACCTGCGTATCATCGCGCGGACCGTGGGGATGGCGGCGGCGGTCACCGTGGCGGACGCCGTTGCCGCCTTCCCGTTCGCCTACTACATGGCCCGGGTCGCGTCGCCGCGGACCAGGACGGCCCTGTTCGTGGCGATCCTGCTGCCGCTGTGGGCGAGCTACCTGGCCAAGGTGTACTCCTGGCTGCTGATCTTCACCAAGGGCGGGGTGCTCGACTCGGTCCTGAACGTGCACCTGATCTACACCAACTGGGCCGTGTTCGTGGTGTTCTGCTACCTCTGGCTGCCGTTCATGATCATCCCGGTGTACGCGGCGCTGGAGCGGATCCCGCCCTCGCAGATCGAGGCGTCGCAGGACCTGGGCGCGCGGACCTGGCGGACCACCCGGAGCGTGCTGCTGCCGCTGGCCCTGCCCGGCATCGTGGCCGGGTCGATCTTCACCTTCTCGCTGACCCTCGGCGACTACATCACGCCGCTGCTGGTCGGCGGGACCAGCGCGACCTTCATCGGCAACGTCATCTACTCCAACATCGGGATCGCGAACAACGTGCCGTTCGCCGCCGCCATGGCCCTGGTGCCGATGGCGATCATGGCCATCTACCTGCTCGGCGCGCGGGCGCTCGGCGCGTTCGAGGAGGTCTGAGGCGTGGAGTCCAAGGGTCTGCGCGCGGCGCTGCGGATCTGGGTCACGCTGGCGCTGGCGTTCCTGTTCGTCCCGATCGCGCTCATCGTGCTGTACGCGTTCAACTCCTCGAACATCGAGAGCTGGCCCATCGCGGGCTTCTCTCTGCACTGGTTCGGCGTGGCCTGGCACGACCCCCAGGTGCGCAGCGCCTTCCTGCTGTCGGTCAGGGTCGGGCTGGTGGCGACCGCGCTGGCCCTGCTGCTCGGCTCCGCCGTGGCGTACGCGCTGCACGCGTTCGCCTTCTTCGGCCGCGAGGCCATCTCGTTCCTGCTGGTGCTGCCGCTCGCGCTGCCCGGCATCATCACCGGGATCGCGCTGAACTCCTTCTTCGCCTTCACCGGGGTCCAGCTCGGCACGCTGACCATCATCGCCGGGCACACCACGTTCTGCATCGTCCTGGTGTACAACAACCTGATCGCCAGGCTCCGCCGGACGCCGGGATCGCTGGCCGAGGCGTCCATGGACCTCGGCGCGCGCGGCTGGCAGACGCTGCGCTTCGTCACGCTGCCGCTCTGCGCGACCGCGCTGGTGTCCGGCGCGCTGCTCGCGTTCGGGCTGTCATTCGACGAGGTCATCGTCACGGTGTTCACCGCGGGTGCGCAGAACACGCTGCCGTTGTGGATCTTCGGCGCGATCCGGCTCGGGCAGCAGCTGCCCGAGGTGAACGCGGTGGTGTCGGTGGTCATCCTGCTGACGATCATCCCGGTGGTCCTCGCGGCCCGGCTGGCCGGCGCGGGCGCGATCACCAGGTCGGCGGCCGTGGTCGGCGAGCCCTAGCCCGAGGACGCCGACCGCCTCGGCCGGGTGCCGCGACCAGTAGTGCCGATCCAGGTCAGCTCCGTCCGGCCAGGTGACGCATGTTGCGCAGGGCCACGGCCATGATGGTGTTCGTCGGGTTGTGCGCGCCGGAGGTGACGAAGACGGAGCCGTCGGCCACGTAGACGTTGTCCAGGGCGTGCACCCGGCCGTAGGCGTCGGTCACGCTGGTGGCCGGGTTGGTACCCATCATCATGCCGCCCATCACGTGGTTGCCAGTGGGCAGGCCGCCGCTGTTCTCCGTGGCGGGCACGGCCAGGGCCACCCCGGCGCCGGCCTTGGTCATCATCTGCTTCAGCCGCGGGATCCAGAACTGCTGGGCCACCTGCTCGTGCTGGCCCGCGCTCCAGGTGACCCGGGCCACCGGCAGCCCGAAGACGTCCCTGACCTTCGGGTCGAGGGTCACCGTGTGGCCCAGGTAGGGCAGGTCATGGCCGATGAACGAGCAGCCTGCCAGCCGGTCGCGCAGGATCGAGGAGCGCATGAGCTGCTTGAACTCGGTACCGAACGGCTTGGCCGAGCGAAGCAAGCCGAGCAGGGTCTGATAGGACTGCCCCTCGCTGATCGGATCCTGGCTGCCGCCGAGCTCCATCAGGCCGCCGCGGATGTAGGGCAGCCCGTGCGCCTTGGCGAAGGCCCGGGCGCCGGGGAAGTCCGGGTCGGCGGCGTCCTCCACGCATTGCGTCACCGACCGGCCGCGATAGGCGTGCATCCGCTCGTCGAGGAAGATCGCGGTGCCGTCGATGAACGCATGCAGCATCAGCCGGCGGCCGAGCTTGCCACTGCGGTCCGGGAACTCCGAGATGAGGGCGAGGCGGACCGTTTCGATGGCCGACGCCGCCATCACGACGATGTCGGCGTTCTCGGTGCCCGTCACCGCACCTCGTTCGGTCATCGTGATCCAGCTGACCCCGGTTGCCCCTGACCCGGTGAGGTTGACCTTGGTCACCATCGTCTCCGGGACCAGCGTGACCCGGCCGGTCCGCAGCGCCTGGCGCAGCGGGATGAGCGCCGACGGCCGGGCCACCACCGGGCAGCCGAAGCTGCTGCAGAACCCGCAGTTGTTGCAGGCGTGCTGGCCGTTGTAGGACGTTGAGTTGGCCGCCATCGGGAACGGGTACGGGTGCAGGCCGACGGCGGTGGCGCCCGCGGCCACGGCCATCGACGCGCGCATCTGCGGGCCCGGCGGCATCGGGTACTGGGTTTTTCTCGGTGCGTGCTTTTTCACGATCCCGGGCAGTGCGCCGATGTCGCCCTGCACGCCGATGAGCTGCTCCACCTCGTCGTAGTAGGGCGCGATCTCGGCGTAGCTGAACGGCCAGTCGGCCAGGTCGGCACCCGGCACCGGTCCCAGCGCGGCCAGCTGCTGGAAGTCGATGTCCCAGAACCTGGGCACCTTGGCGTCCCAGTGCACGGTCCCGCCACCGACGACCTGGGGCAGCTCATCGACGCTGCCGGTGTACTGGACGGGTGCGGACGGGTTCGGCCGCCAGGTGCGCGGGAACACCTCCGGATCCGGGAGGGCGAAGTTGCGCACGATCATCGCCAGGCTGTCGTTAGCGAACACGGTGCCGATCGGCCCCTGGCCGGCCAGGTTGGTGAAGTGGTTGGGGCCCTTCTCGAACAGGACTACCTGCCACCCGGCCTGCGCGAGCTCCATCGCGGCGAACGACCCGCCCGCGCCGCTGCCGATCACTACCGCCTTGCGCATCGCGCCGCTCACAGGGCGCCGAGGAGCTTCAGCACGTCGGCCACGATCCCGGTGCTGTCGACCGGGTCGTGGCCGTCGGACTGCTCCACCTCGTCGGGGGTGTAGCCGCGCGGCTGGATGTCGCCGGGGAAGCCGATCTCCCGCCAGCCGGCCAGGCCGCGGTTGCCGCCGTACTCGGGCCCGGCGTAGAGGCCCTCGATGGTGTGCTCGAACAGCAGGGCCGTGAACGTGCCCACGGACTGGGTAGCCAGGATCTTGTCCTGTTCCCTGGGGGGCGCCTTGGTGAAGTCGCCGCCTGCGAGCTTGTCCAGCGCGGCGATGCCGTGCTGGTACTGGCTTTGCCAGGCGGTCAGGCGCTGGCGCCAGGCGATCGTGGCGACTGGATCGAGCTTCACGAAGAAGGCCATGAGGTCGGGGCCGGACGTGTGCCGGTTGCTCCACGGTCCGCCCGCGAAGATTCTTGCTGGCGTCTTGGTGTCCTGGAGCCCGCCGAGCGCGCCCAGCATCGTGTCGATGTAGCCGGTCACGTCGGCTTCACGAGCACCTGGATGGCCGGTCTCGGCCGGGTCGTCCCGGGGGCCGGGGGCGATCCGCGCGGTGGCGTCCGCGACGACGGCGGCCTGGTGGCTGGTGAAGAAGCGGAGGGTCTGCCTCGGCGGCTGCGATTGTGATGACGTGCAGCCGGTCGGCGCCAGGACCGCGGCCGTCGCCGCGGCGGCGATGACGGTCCGGCGTCGCATGGGAAAGATCATCACGTGCGGGTCAGGCTGGCGCAAGGGGCGTGATCGAACCGTATTTCACCCTGGCCCCTCCTGGAGGAGTTTCTGCTAGACACCGGCTCGCTCCTGGTCCGAGACTGGGCTCATGGTGAGCACGACGGAGTTCGATGAGCTGATCGAGGTGCTGCGGGACTTCATCCGGAGCGAGGTGATGCCCGCCGAGGCCGGCATCGACTCCTCCGACGAGATCCCGGGCCGGCTGATCGCGCAGGCCAAGGAGATGGGCCTGTACGGCTACGCGCTGCCCACGGAGTACGGCGGCCTGGGCCTGTCGGTCGAGCAGCAGGTCCTGGTCACCATCGAGCTCGGCTACACCAGCCCGGCGTTCCGGTCGCTGTTCGGCACCAACAACGGCATCGCCGGGCAGGTCCTGGTCCTGGCCGGCACCGACGAGCAGCGCAAGCAGTGGCTGCCGCGGCTGGCCTCCGGCGAGGTGGTTGCGTCGTTCGCGCTGACCGAGCCGGACGCGGGATCCGACCCGAGCCGCCTGACGACGACGGCGAAGCCGGAGGGTGACGGCTGGGTCATCGACGGCCTCAAGCGCTACATCACCAACGCCCCGGCGGCGGACGTATTCGTGGTGTTCGCGCGCACCGACCCGCAGGCGCCGCCCGGCAAGGGCATCGGCGTGTTCATCGTGCCCGCTCACGCCGGCGGCGTGGCGGTGGCGGCGCGGGATCACAAGATGGGCCAGGCCGGCGCGTGGACCGCCGATGTCGCCTTCACCGGCGTCCGGGTCCCCGGCGACGCGCTGGTCGGCGAGGCGGCTCAGGCCGGCTATGCCACCGCCATGCGGAGCCTGGCGCACGGACGGCTGGTCATCGCGGCCATGTGCGTGGGCGTCGCGGCGCGGCTGATCGACGAGAGCGTCAGCTACGCCAAGGAACGCTCCCAGGGCGGCCACCCGATCGGCGAATACCAGCTGGTCCAGGCGATGCTCGCGGACTCGCAGACCGAGTACCTCGCGGCCCGCTCGCTGGTGCTCGACGCCGCCGCCCGGTACGACGCGGGCACCGACCGGCGGCTCGCGCCCTCGGCGGCGAAGTACTTCGCCAGCGAGGCGGTCGGCCGGATCGCCGACCGCGCGGTCCAGATCCACGGCGGCTCCGGGTACATCCGCGGCGTCCCGGTGGAGCGGCTCTACCGCGACGTCCGGCTGTTCCGGATCTACGAGGGCACCAGCCAGATCCAGCAGCTCGTCATCGCCAGGGAAATGCTCAGGTAGCGCCTTCTTTGCCCTGCTGGCCTGTGCTGGCGTGTGCCTTGGGGTTCCGGGTCTGGCGAATCGGGACCTTCGTCCCTGGCCGTCCAGGTCTGCGGGCCGGTGCAATGCAAAGATGTTTGTTGGCGATGAGGTGAAGCTGGACGTCAGCTTCGCCGTCGCCCGGGAAAGGCTGGGGCGGCTCAGCGAGAGCGGTGCCCTGTTCGGGCCTTCGGAGGACGCCTACACCGGCCTGACCCGGGTGGGCGTGCCCGGCGTCTCCAAGCTGGTCCGGGTGCAGGCCCGCGAGCTGTCGTGGACCGACCGATCGGCGGGGATGGCGCTGCGGTGGGAGGCTACCGGCCCCGGCGGCGGGTTGTTCCCGGTCCTGGACGCCGACCTGAAGCTCGCTCCTGTCGAAGAGGGCACGATGCTGACGATGGCCGGGTCCTACCGGGCACCGTTCGGCCCGCTGGGCGAGGCGCTCGACCGGACCCTCCTGCACCGGGTCGCGGCCACGACCGTCCGGAGTTTCCTGGCCCGGGTAGCGGCTCAGCTCACCGGGCAGCCTGTCCCTAACGGCGCCGGGTCCGCACTTCCGCTGTCGCCGCCGGAGATGAATGCGTAGTCCCTGACCTCGTGGATCACGTCGTCTAGCTGGTCCAGTGCTTGGCCGAGGCGGTCGCGCACCACATCGGCGGGCAGGCTCGCCGCGGTCTGCAAGCTCAGCCCGACCTGGAACAGGCGATGCACCACCCGGTTCATGAGATCGGCGGTGGCCCGCGGATTTCCGGCCGCGGCGTCCCGGGCCAGGTCCGCGAGATCCTTCCGCCGCCGCGTCTGGCTAGGGTCACGGATCACCGCCAGGACGAAGTTCTCCGAGGCGGTCGGCACCGGGCTCAGGCTGATCTGGATCGGCAGCGTGGCTCCGTCCTTGCGCAGGGCGACCAGCCGGGCCCGTTCGGCCATCGGCCTGGCCTGCGGCGCGTCCTGGTAGCCGACCCGGTAGCCGTGGTGAGCGGCCCGCAGGTCCGACGGGACCAGCGAGTCGACCGGCAGCCCGATCAGCTCCTCCCGCTGGTAGCCGAACATCTCCGCGCACCGCCGGTTGACCAGGGCGATCTTCCCGTCGTGTCTGGTCAGCAACAGGCCGTCGCCGAGGGCGTCGAACAGCTGCCAGAGGACGGCCGGGGTGATCGCGCCCGCCGTCTCTGCGGCGGCCGCGGGCCGGCCGTCGGGTTGGGATGCGACGGGCTCCGTAGCGTGTGTTTCGCCTCCGGCTCCCGGCCCGGCGGCGGCGGCCGCCTCCAGCGTGGGATAGATGGAAACCAGCCGGTCCAGTCCTTCGATGCTGAGGACGCGCCGGACGACCGGCGCGGTGACCACCAGCCTGACCTGCGTCCCGCTGATCGCCGCCCGCTGGCAGGCCCGCGCGAGGGCCTCCACGGCTGAGTGGTCGCACGACGCGGTGCCGGTCATATCCGCGACCAGGACGGCGGCCCCGCGGTTGATCACGGCCAGCAGCCGGTCCCGGAGCTGGCCCGCGTTGGACACGTCGACATGAACGGGGAAGGCGACGACAGCCAGCCGCCCCGTCCATTCCACCGGGAAAGGGTCATCGCGCACGGCGGCCGTTCCCTCCAGTCCAGGTCGTGCAGCCAGGTTACGGTGGATCAGCATCCGGCCACACCCTTGCAGCAGGACGCTTTTCGGCGGGTCACTCTAGCCGGCCAGGAGCACGCCGAGGAACAGCGCGGCCAGCACATGCAGGAACAGCCGGACGGTGTCCCAGCTGACGGCGAGCATCCCGCCATCTTCCCAGCCATGCAAAGCCCGGGTGCGAGGGAAGACTCTCCCTCGCACCCGGGCCAGGGCCTTTCGTTATTTCTGCCCGGCGGGTTCGGGCTTGGTCCGGCTCTGCGGCGAGCGGGTCCGGCGGCGGACTGCTGGTTCCAGTTGCGCCAGACGAGCCGGTGCATCGGGATCCACCTCGGGATGTCACGCAGGCCCGGGAATGAACGGGATGGCCAGCAGCAGCAGGGTGGCCAGGCCGGTCATGTAGATGGCGATCAGGTCGATGTTGTCGGAGTTACTCCAGCCATGAACGTGGTACCACATCTGGAACAGCCACAGCCAGGGCTGGCCGGGGTAACTGCCGGTCTCGTTCATCACGCCCCACTGGTCGCCGGTGAGGTGAGCGGCGGTCGCCTGGTCGGCGTAGTAAGCGCCGTCCTCGAGGTACAGCAGCGGCTTGGTGAAGTCGGTGCCGTAGAACGGCTGGGCCCCGCTCAGGGCGGCGTCGATGGCGCCGCTACGGGCCAGTGTCAGCGAGGTGGCGAGCATGGCCGGGACGGGACCGTAGTCGCCCGCGGGAAGCACCGGCGTTCCGTTGACGAACTTGACCTTGGGCATCGCGTTCAGGTAGTTGGTCGCCCACTTGTTCTGCTGGTCGGCGGACGCAGCGTTCCAGGTGGCCAGGGCTGCGGCCAGCGCCGGGTCGGTGGGAGCGGCCTTGGTCAGCGGGTCCAGCACGAAGGTCTTCGCCGGGTCGATGGGCTGCCGCACACCGGCAATGTTCGCGGGGGCGAACCATAGGCTCTGCGGGGTTCCGTTGGTGTTGTAAGGCGGCCCGTAGGTCGCGGTCAGGCTGGTGCCGTTCAGTTCGCTGGCCGCGGTGGCCAGGAAGTCGGCGGGGGCGACCTGGGTCCAGCTGCGGACCGTGACCGGCGGGTCATCGGGCGAGGACAGCAGGGCGGCGAGGCCAACGGTGAGCACCAGGATCACCACGGTCGCGATGGTGCCTTCCTTCAGGATGTCGTAACGCCTGGTCGGGCCGCGCCACGCCGCCCGGTCGGCTTTCGTGGCCGCGAGCCTGGCGGCCACGCCCTTGGGCCTGCTGACGGGCAGCGGGTGGCTGACGCCGCGCATCCGGACCAGCAGCACGTGCGCGCCGATGATCGCGATGAGGATGATCGGGAGCAGCACGATGTGCCACATCAGCATCTGGCCGAAGTTCATCAGGTTGAAGAACGCCCCGACTCCGACCTCGTTGAACGCATCCTTGCCGTTGGTGGCGATCCACTGGGAGTCGAAGTTCTGCTGGGACAGGTACCCGGTGAAGCACTCCACGATGGAGGCGAGGAAGGCGACCACACCGGTTATCCAGGTCATGGCCCGGCGGCCGCGCCAGGCGGCCATCCAGAACTTGCCCCACAGGTGGATGACCAGCAGCGCCATGAACAGCTCGACGCTCCACATGTGCAGGCTGTTGAAGAAGTGCCCGACCGAGTTGGTGTGCCACCAGTCGGGGCCGCCGAGCGCGAGAGCGAAACCGCTCACGATGACGATGCCAAGCGCGGCCAAAGACGCGACGCCGAACACGTACACCCAGGAGGCGACGTAGGCGGGCTGGCGATCGGGCAGCATCTTGTTCGGCGGCAGCGTGGTCATCGCCCCGCGGCGTACCCGCGCCGTCCACATCCGCTCATCCCCCGGGGCCGCCTGGTAGGCAGCAGGCTCCTCTGGTTCCGTTGCCTCCTGGGCTGGCTCGAGAGCACGGTGGCGCCCCGGGAACGGCAGCAGCAGCGCGGCACCGAAGATGGCCACCATCACCGCTATCAGCACGAGGTTCGACACAGAAATCGTGAAGATGTTCCAGTTCAGGTAAGAACCAGGGTGGTTCAGATCGATGGCGGCGGGAGCGTGTCCCGCCATAGCGATGGATATCACCGTAGCCTCCTGGTCGGCCACCGCGGACCAGTTCCGCGCGGCAAACAAATCGTTGCGATGAGTTTGGTCCGTGTCAGAAGGCACCTTGTAGTGATGTGAGTCATCAGGTTTAGGGACCAAGGTCCCGTCCGTTGGATAGGTTCCGGATGACGTCTGCTGCCTGGGGTTCCGCTGCCTGGGGTTCCGCTGCCTGGGGTTCCGCTGCCCGGGTTCTGGCCGGGTTCCGCTGCCCGGGTTCCGCTGCCGGGTTCCGGCCGGAAGTTATTACGGCTCCGGAAACTGGCGCCGCGATCGGGCATGTGACCAGCCGGACGGCCGTAATATCAACACATTGCGATGAATAGAACACTTTGTGTGCTAGCTGGATCTCGGAGTGCCTGATGGCACTAGACCGGCCCGACGACGACTTCGAGGCGGGTGATGCCCGGCCTGACCAGCATCTTCCGCGTCGCAGTGCGGACAGCGGCGGCGCGGCGGCGGCGGCCCGAGCTGAGGCAGTGGAGCCGCGGACCCGCGAGGAGTACGACGAGGTGCTGCGCGCGGCTGACCGCGGCCCTGCTGACCGTGGGCCTGGTGACGGCGGGGCGACTGACGGCGGGCCTGGTGACGCGGGCCTGGTGACGGCGGGCCGGCTGGAGGTGGGTCGGCTGACGAACCTGATACGGCCGATTCGCGAACGGATCATTCCGGCTGGGATGCGGTAGATGCCGCGGATCGGCCGCTCGCGGAGGCCATCCGCGTCAGCCCCGAACGCACTATGCACATACTCGACGGTGACGGGGCCGAGGGCGGGGGCGGGCACCGTCACGGAGTCGGCAAGCCTGGCAAGACTGAGTTTCCCGCTAGCTGGGACGACACGAAAATCATCGAGCTCTGCTGGATGTCGCACGTAGACCCGATAAGCCACCTACGCGTCAGGATTGGAATGACACGTGGCTCTGCACCGGCACCCGTGACAACGTGGAGGTTTCAGCCGTGGTCGAACGCAGCGGGCAACATCTTGACCGGTTGGCCTGAAGAGGGCAGCCCCGGCGTGGTACGCAATCCCAGGAAAGGGATCTCGTGACTGAAGATGAGATAATCGATCAGGCCGAAGCACTACCCGAACGTTTCGCCGATCGCTTGACCGAGAGCGCGCTGTGGAGCGTCAAGCGTATGCGCGGTGGTGGCGAATACGGTTTGCTGACCATAGAAATTGCCGCATCGCTGGCCGCGCACAATATGCCTGTTACTCCTGATGAAAGAGATGAACTGCGTGCACTGCTGGAAGCGATGAGCATGCCCACCGATCCCATCGAGCAGCTGAACGTCCAGGGCTAGAACTTAACGTTCCGGACTCTGCACATCGCGGTGGGGCAGCACGGATGATTTGTGCAACGTGCGCGCCCCTGCCGGACACCGCGATAGAACCTGGACTGCCGTGCGTTATCGTCGGCTTCGGGTGGGCATGCCTGCCGAACAGGAACACGGCGCCTGGAGGGACTGTGGACATCACCCAGCTAATCCTTGATGACCATCATGAGCAGCGGCGGCTGTTCGCGATCCTGGAGCAGATCGACCGCGCCGAGACAGGCGTGCTGTCTGCCGTATGGGACCGGTTGGCTGCGTTCCTCGAGTTGCACGCGGCGGCCGAGGAGGAGATCTTCTATCCCGCGCTGCTGCAAGTAGGTCTCGCGGCATACCGGACGGCCGGGGTGGAGGGAGAGACCATCGACGCCATCCACGATCACAACGAGATCAGGGACGCGGTCGCCGAAGCGGCACGCCATCAAGTCGGCACCGACGAATGGTTTGCCGCGGTCGGTGCGGCGAACCTGGCCAACAGTGATCACATGGCCGAGGAGGAACGCGAGGGTCTGACCGATTTCCGCCGTCTGGCCGGATTGCAACGCCGCCATCAGCTCGCGGTCGCCTTCGCCGCCTTCGAGGCGCGGAACTACGCCGGGATCCCCGCCGTGGACAAAGACCCGGCTACCTACGTCCGCGAGGTGGAGGAAGGGCAGGCTCACCGGAGTGGATCCCTCAGCATCGGAAGCCTCAAGCGAGGTTGACCGTCTCGCGGTAAGAGTGGTGAGGGCGCGCACGAATGCACCGTCACCATGGCATGGTGGTTCGGCTCGCTCGGCTTTCTCGGTGATGACGCTGGCAGACGTTGCCTCTGCGGCGCCCACGGCAGATCTAGGCCCTATCGCGGCCAGGCCAGGGCTGGGTGGAACCTGCGCCCTCGCGGCCTGGGGGGTGTTACCCCGGCCGCTCCGGGGGGCCGTGGCTGTGCAGGACCTTCGTCCGGTCCTTGTTCCAGGCGGTGGTGGTGCCGTCGGGGTTCAGCACGACGGTCCAGCCCTGCTGGTGGATGACCACCTGGTGGTGGAAGGAGCAGAACAGGGCGCAGTCTCTGACGCTGGTCTTGCCGCCGTCGGCTTTGTGGGTGATGTGGTGGACTTCGCAGGCGGCGGCGGGCTGGTCGCAGCCGCCCGGATGCTTCCGTAATCCACACAGGAGGCGGAGCAGGCATCATGGAAGACATGCTGACCACGGACTACGACGGGTGCGGCCGGTGCCTGGTGGGGGTCCGCCGGCTGAGCCGCAAGACCGACAAGACCAGCAGCCCGGCGCGTCAAGGAGACCAGATCCTTGACGCCACGGCCGGCGTCGGCGGCCACATCATCGCATGGGCCGATGACTGGGAGGTGTCCGGGGCGACGGACCCGCTGACGCGGCGGGGGTTCGGGCCCTGGCTGCGGGGGGAGATGGGGCCGTACGACGGCGTCGTGGCCGCGTCGGTGGACCGGGTGGGCCGCAATGTCCGCGACACGCTGAATACGCAGACGCTGCTGACCGGTCAGGGCCGCGTGGTGGTGACGGCCGATCACGTCGGGGTGTGGGATTTCTCGGACCCGAATCAGGAAAACGAGTGGCTGGCCAAGGCGTGGGGGTCGCAGATGGAGCTGCGCGCGATCCAAAAACGCAACCGCGATGAGGCCATCCGGGCACGGAAGGCGGGCGAACCCAAGCAGCGACCCTCGTACGGGTACATGTATGTGCGGCCTGCCCCGATGGCGAAGGTCGATCACGTGGCGCTCGATGAGGTCGGCGCGGAGATCATCCGGGAGGTGGCGCGGCGGATCCTGGCCGATGAGACGCGAAAGATCACGATCGGGACAGAGGCGGTGCGCCTGACCCGGGAGGGGATTCCGTCTCCGGGCGACCGGCGCGCCCAGTTGTACGGCCGCCCTGTGAAGGGCGGCCCGTGGACCGGGCATACCCTCAAGCATATTTTGTGCAGCGAGGCGGCGCTGGGGTACCTCATGCACGGCGGCAGGCCCGTCCTCGGCGCGGACGGGCGGCCGGTGCGGCTCGCGGAGCCGTTGTGGGACCGTGCGACGCACGACGCGCTGGTGACGGCGACCGCGCCCAAACGCGACGGCACGCGCGCGCCGAAGGGCATGCGGCTGCTGACCGGGGCGGCGTTCTGCGGGAACTGCGGGGCGCGGCTGCATGTCACCGGACGCGGCCATTCGCGGTACGCGTATGAGTGCACCGCGCGGATCCGCGGGATCCGCGCCTCGGCGCAGTGCAGGCCCGCCCCGGCCATGGCGCTCACGGCAGCCGATGCGCTGGCCAGCGGATGGTTCCTGGCCCGGTACGGGTCCGGGGAGGTCATGCGGAAGGTCTACGATCCGGGGACCGGGCACGCGGCGCAGATCGCGGAGCTGGAGGCCACCCGCACGCGGCTGCGCGAGGACCGCCAGGCCGGACTGTATGACTCGGCGGAGGACGCGGAATGGTACCGCACCGAATACCGCCGGCTCGGGGAGGAAATCACGGCGCTGACGGCGCTGCCGGAGCGCAAGCCGGGCATGCGCCTGGTGCCCACGGGCCGCACCATAGCCCAGGAATGGGACGCGGCCGATAACGCGCGACGGCGCGAAATGCTCGCAGAGTTCGAGGTCCGCGTGGTCCTGCACCCCATGGGGCACGAACCGCGCGCGGCGGTTACCGGCATGGAGATAAGCCTGGACGGGCTGGAGCATACAGGCTGACACGCCAGCACGGCGACGAAACCGACCGGCACCTACCTCGGTGGCCTGGGCGGTTTCGCTGCCTCTACGTCGCTGTCACGCGCCGAGGCATAGCCTCCTAATTCAGACAGGCGCGCCCGCTTGCAGGTCGACTCTGAGATGCTTGACCATGCCCGATACGCGCCCAGGTTAGCCCGCTGCATCACATCGCGCCTGGTCAGGGCAAGCTAGATGAGTCGCCTGCTCGTGAACCGTTCGCCCTATTGGCCTCAATGGCCCTACCTGGCGGCGTGTGACCGGGTGTACACGACATGGCCTGGAAGTGCAGGCGCACTGGCGGGAAGTGGACGGCGCGATGCGCCCGCGGGACACTCGCCGCACCACTAGGCGGCTTCCACGTTGGACGGGCTGGATACCCCGCGATCACCCAACAGCTCCTTGCGCCAATGCTCAACGTCGCGGACTCCCAGCAGCAAGACGCGGCCAGAGCCGTCCTCAGAGCGGTGGGCGGCCCGCGAGCCGACACTCGTCTGCCCCGGATGGACGTACCGGTTATGGGCCTCCAACGACCCCGCCGGGGCACCAGTCGGAGGGATGGCCAGGACCGAGCACCGCGTGCCTGTAGCTACCGCGTGTAGCATCCATCCTGGTCAATCTTGATTGGCAGCGGGTCAGCAGGCAAATAAGTGAGTGACTACAAAACGAACACTCCCCAAACTGCCGTGAGTCCTGGCGTATATGTGACGAAAGTCGAAGCGCACATGACCAATGGCTCTAGTGGTCGGCACGCATCCGCTGCACGTTGAGGATAAATGATGCTAGGAAGTATCGCTGATGAGTAACCCAATCTTTGAGGGCCCTGAGCCAATCAGGATAATTCAGGAACAGGCTCAGGCTCAGGCCAGACACGCTCCGTTGCATGAATGCCCTCAGAGATTGGAGCGTACAACGGAGCGTGTCTGGCCAGAAGACGAACAGCGGGAAGCGGCTGAGCTGGCGCCGCCACCGCCGTCCCGTCCCTCTGCTCGGCGACGAGGAAGCCGACGCGCTGCTGGCTAGTGTGACCGTGGCGCTCCAGAGAAGCTTCCGGTATGTCCCAGCAGCAGTCCTGCCGGACGAAAATCGCTCCAGTCGATTCTCTTCGACCCCCCCACGTTGCAGGACACGGATGTAAGCGGCCAACACGGTGATGTTAGAGCCGGACAGGTAGGCGCCTTTGATGCGATGAGGGATACCGTACCCGGTGATGTCGCTCCTAGCGAGGAGATGGTCGGCTTCCCGATAAAAACTACATTCGACCCTTCTTCAAGAGTAACTGGTCAGGTGCCTGAAATCGTTGTTGTTTGATCAGGCGGCAGCGGGCATCCAGGGCTCGCCTTCGGTGAGCATGACCAGGGCGTCGAAGAAGCTGAGGCCGTGTTTGGCGGCGGTGGACAGGTAGCTGCGGATGGCGCAGAATTGGCGGGCGCCGGTCATGGTGCGCAGGCAGCCGGATATTTTCTGTTTCAGCTTGGCCATCCGGATGTCGCGTAGGTGCCGTTGTTGTCCGGCGGCGTGCGGAGGTCGGTGGTAAATCGTAGGTAGTCGTCCTGGCGGTCGCGCAGGCGGCGGGCCAGCGCGTTGTGTTTTTTCATCAGCGGCCCGCAGCGGGCGGCGGTCTGGCTGGCCCCGGCCAGGACCGCGGAGCGGAACAGGCGGGTCTGGGCGGCCAGCGCGGCCGGGTCAACGGCGTCTCGTCCCTGGCTGATCGCTTCGCGCACCTGGTCCTGCATCGCGGTGAGCGCCTCGGCGGCCTGGGTGGCCCAGCACCACTGGCCTTGCGGCGCGGCATCGGTGACGGCTTGCAGCTCGCGCCGGGCGTGCGCGCAGCAAAGCTGGTGATCAGGCGCGGTGTAGCTGTCATACGGCGCCCAGGCGTCGTGGACGGCGACCCCGGCGAATGAGCTAAACGGCGAGTCGGTGAACACCGCGTGGTAGCGCCAGACGGGGAACAGCTCGTCCTGCCCGGCCGCGGCCTGCTTGTTCAGGTCGCGGACCCGGCGGACGATCAGCCGCGCGGTGACGGCCTGGCCTTTCTTCGACGCGAACGCCGTGTATTCCGTCTCGCGACCTCGGCGTCGGAGACCCAGGCATCCAGCTGGTCGTCCCAGATCGCGCGCGGGTAGCGGATCGGCGTCCAGGCGTCTTCGGGGATGGCGGCGATCGCGGCGCGGATGCTGGCGTTCATGGGAGCGGTGACGGAGAACCGTGCGCCGCCGCGGCGGATCGCGCCGATCACCGCGGCGTTGTAGTAGGCGGAGTCCATCCGGACGATGATCGTGCCAGAGCAGCCGCAGTCCCGCGCGGTGCCGATGGCGCGGGCGGCCAGGCTGGCCGCGCCGCGGGCGGAGGCGGCGTTCCCGCCGCGCAGCCGGGTGGCGCCGATCACCGGCGCGGCGATCGGCGTGCTGATCACCGCGGCCAGCGCGTTCAGGCCCCGGACCAGCAGCGACTTCCCCTGGATCTTGGTGTGCCCGAACCTGGCGCCCTGCTTGTGATGGCCGTAGACGCGCTTCTGCATGGAGTCGATGCCGGTGAACGCCAGCGTGCCCGCGCCGGGCAGCAGCGGTGATCGCCGCGCCAGCTCTGCCAGGAACTCCCGGCCCGCCTTCTCCAGCTGGGTGACGTTGCCCCAGGTATAGGAGCGCAGGTGCGAGCCCAGCGAGGACGGCGCCCGGATGCCGCCGAACAGCGTGCTCATCGCGCCGTGCCGCAGCAAGCCCATGTCATCGATGCTGTCCGCGCCCGCCGCCATCCCGGCGACCAGGCACGGGACCTTCAGGTGCGCGTTGACGCCGCATTCCCCGCCCGGGCGGACGAGCTCCGCGACCAGGTCACCGAGCCCGGCGCGCTGCGCCAGGGCCATCACCGGGACCAGCCCGGCGTGCGACACGAGATTCGGGTCGTCGAACGACGCGTGCGTCTTGGTCAGGCTATGCAACAATCGCACTTACAGGGTGTCCTCTCGAACCGGGTGCTGGAAGTGTCAGATACTCCCATTCTCCAAGGTCAGGGGGCACCTTTCACGTTGACACGCCCGTAATCACCACTATTTGACCGGTGGATCGAGGCTAAGAGTCAACAACAGTCCTACGTCAAGCTGATGCCGCCCGTATTGGCCTGATCTTCTGAGCAGCGGGTCCTTGAGACCACCGGAGGATTCATGGGCTTGGGCAGCAGCCGTCTGACGGCCCGCCTGGCACGCCCCGCGCCGACCTCGTATCGAAGGGATCGGTCGATGATCTTTGGTCCGCGCCTGCGTGCTTTACCAGCTCTTGTCCGCCGTGACATGGGCGGCGGAGACGGTCGTAGCGGCGCGTTCGGGCGTTGGTGCCATGGAT
The DNA here is from genome assembly GCA_963800415.1 of uncultured Actinomycetes bacterium. GTDB lineage: Bacteria > Actinomycetota > Actinomycetes > Streptosporangiales > Streptosporangiaceae > Palsa-504. The sequence continues at coordinate 2,747 of CAWDBS010000049.1, read as the reverse complement.
GCATGACAGGTGCGGCGACGGGCCGTCAGATTGGCTCTGAGTGCTTGATCATGCCCGATACACGCCCAGGCCAGCCCATCGTGCGGCGTCTTGCCTGCTCAGGGCGTGGTAGCTCTGTTCCCTGAAAAACGGAAGGTCGGACAGGCGATCTGGCCTGCAGGCGGTTTCAGGACGGGGCGAATGCTGGGACCAGGTAGCGCACCGTGCGGCCCATGCGGGTGATTACCCGCACGTCGCGTACCGATAGCTGTCCCTGCGCCGGCAACGCGGCCAGGGGGCATTTCAGCACGGTTGCAACGGGCCAGGGCGCGAAGGCCAGGACGAAGACGCCGTAATGCGGCTGGGCGCTGAGACGGCACCGTAGCGTGTCGGCGTCGGCAGCTATGACCATGACCATGAGGACCGTTTGCGGAGTGCGGGCCTGCCATTCGCCTTTCTCGTGGCCGTGAACGGTCCTGCCGGAAAGGGTGGTGGCCACGGCCGCGGCCAGACGGCGTGACCGGGTGGTGATCTGCCATCCCGGCGCGTCGGCCGCCGCGTCTGCCCACGGGCTCAGACGCCCGCCGCGCGCGTTGGGCGCGATGTGTTCACCGGTCATCGGCGGGAGAGGATCACGCACGATGACTCCCCCGATTGGTCGCGAGCCGGGGAGCTCGGTGATAACGGTTGGTGACCGCGCGGGAGGCGGGCTTAGTGCAAGTGCACGCGCTGATGATGCCGCTATACGTGCAGACGCACGGGAGGGCGTGCACTTGCACCTTGCACTCCCGGTTACGGATGGTCATCTCGCGGCGCGCCAGTAGCCGCGTACGGTCTGGATGGCGAAGCCTTCAGCGGCGAGCTGGCGGAGCCGGCAGAAGACCCACCGCCGGCTCATGCCGGTAACCGTGATGAGGTCACTGACGGGAACGCCTTCGGCTGGTGCGGCTGACAGCGCGCGTCGCAGGATCGCGTCCGGGTCTTCCTGCTCGTCTGAGGCGGGTGGTTCCTCTGTGACGGAGTCATCTCGCCTGGCGGCGTGATGATCTGGGCTCGGGTTACCGGCGGGTCGCGGCGTCGGCGGAGGCGAGCCTGCGGCGACGGCGAGACGCGAGACGCGGTCGAGTGGGGGGCGGGTGGCTGCGTAGCGCGCGACCGTGGCCGTCACGTCGTCCCCGGTGATGAGGTAGGCGCGGGCGCGGCGGGGGGTGTCGTGCTCCGGAGAGGAGATGAGGAACTTTCCGGGGGCGCTGAGCTTACGGGCGTGCCAGCCGGCCTTGAGCTTGCCTTGTCCGAGGATGAGGTCAACGTCGCGTTGTTCTTCGACGCGGAACGAGATCCGGATGTTCATCTGGGAGCGCACCGCGCCTTGTCCCATGACCTTCTGGGTTGGCCGCTGGGTCGCGGCGGCGAGGGTCACGGCGGGCGCGCGGCCGAGCCGGGCGATCGTGCCGGTGTCGCTCATCGCGTCGGGCGCGTCGTCGGCGAGCTCGGCGTACTCGTTGATGATGATCACCAGGGCCGGCCTGGCGGGTGATGGTTGCCACTCGCGTTTGCCGTGGCCGGCGAGGTGCTGGGCGCGGGCGAACAAGATGGTGACCGCGCCGGCCGGCAGTGCGGCGGCTTCGGCTGGTGTGGTCGCGAGGCGGCCGGGGCAGGGTGCCCAGGGCCGCAGTTCTGCGCCTCGTCTGAGGTCGATGGCCCAGATGACCACGTCCCGGCACGCGGCGAGGTTGGCGAGCAGCATGCGGGCGCCTTTGCCGTACGCACGGTCCCGCTGCTCCCCCATCATGCAGCCGTCCCGGCTGGTGAAGGTCCTGGGACAGTCGGCATGGCGAGCTCGCCGGCGGATCAGTTCGGTCATGGTTCGGCCTCCAGCTCGATCTCCGTGCCGGCCTGAAGCTGAGGAGGACGCAGTGTCCGGGTGGGCTCCTTCGCCTTGGCCTGTGTGCCGCGCTCGATGGCGGCGCGGTAGGCCTGCTCGATGGCGCGGAGCCGGGCGGCGACCCGGGTCTCGCGGGCGGCGATGGCCTGGCGGTTGCGCTGGCCGTAGGAGCCCTCGGGCAGGTTGCGGCCGGACCGCTCGACTTCGCGGACGTGGGCCTCTCGCTCGTCGGCGTGCGCGGCGATGGCGAACAGGGCGATGTTGGCCGTCGTGTCGTCCAGGACCAGGCTGACCGTCTGGGTCTCAGGGTCCCGGCGGGCCAGCGCAAGGATCCGGGGACCGTCGTTGTCGGGCCAGGCCTGCTCAGGATGGACGCGGCCGTGCCGGACCCGGTCGTGGAACTGGGCGAGTATCACGTCCGCGCGGTCGATCTGGTCGCAGACGGCGGCGAAGTTCTCCCCGATCGGGCCGAGTTCGGCGCCCCGGTTGTTGCGTATCTCAGGAGCCGGGCGGCGTGCGGCTGGTCCGGGAAGCTGCCGGAGCGGGCGTGTTTGCGCAGCTCGTTCTTCAGGTGCGGGTGGATCGCTCCGGTTTCGACGAAGCGGACCAGGCCGTGGGCGAAGACGGGTTCTTGCGGCCGGGCGGCCAGCCAGATGGCCAGCCGCCGGGCGGTGACGTGGTCGACGATGGTGCCGCGGCTGTCGGCTTCGGCGATGCCGTCGTCGATGAGCCGCTCGTACAGGGCAAGGTCGGGCAGCGGCCCGTCCTGGGCAGCCGGTAGCGCGGGTCCGGTCGGAGGTCCTACGCCGTTATCGGTCTCATACATCGGTCACGCGGTGTTTCTCGGGGGGCTGGGCGAGCTGCCGCTTGGTGATGCGGGCGA
>CAWDBS010000048.1:0-252965 GCA_963800415.1 uncultured Actinomycetes bacterium | reverse complement strand
GCAGAGCAGGCTGGCGACGGCCACGTAGACCACCGTCCTGGCCACGATCGGGCCGGCGAACGCCGTGCTGCCCACCAGGTCGCGGGAGACGTCGATGACGTTCTCCGAGCTCCACGCGAACGGGTTCCACACCGCGACCGGAGACTCGAAGAGCTGGTCGAGCTTGCCCATCGCGATCGCGAGCACCGCGTAGAACGGCACGATGAACAGCAGCACCAGCCAGATGATCCCCGGCGCGGCCAGTGCGATCCAGAACGCGTTCTTGCGTCTCATCGGTTGTCCTTCAGATTCCGTTGCTCACGACAAGCCAGGCCTGCTGCCACAGCGCGTCCGCGTCGACGGGGAGCTGCAGCTGGGACACGCCGCGGCGGAAGTACGACGGCAGCACCACCGTGGACAGCAGTTCCGGGGGCAGGATCTGCTCCTTGACCAGGACCTGCGGGGTCACGCCTGTCATCGGCTGCATGTACCCGTTGAAGCTGATGTTCTCCAGCACGTTCGGCAGGTCGAGCATGTAGTTGAGGAACATGTGGGCCAGCACCGGGTTGGCCGCCGAGCGGAGGATGAGGTTAGTGTCGTTGGCGACCGGTCCGTTGCCGTCGGTGGGGAACCAGTAGCCGACGTATTTGACCGGGACCCCCTTGGGCATGTAGGACGCCGCCGCCGCCATGTCCCCGGACCAGGCATGGTGGATCCAGGTGTCGCCGCTGGGGACTTCGGTGTAGTCGTTGTTGTCGATGCGGACGTTGACCAGGCTGCTGAGCTCCTCGAGCGCCTTGCGGGATAGTGCGATCTGCCGGTAGTCGGTGGTGTTGAGGTCGAAGATGCCGTTCTTCATCAGGCCCAGGCTGATGGATTCCCGGTAGTCGTCCAGGATGGCGACCCGGCCCTTGTACTTGGCCTGCCAGGGCATGGCCCAGGGGTTCCGCATCGCGTACGGGTTCTCGCTCACCAGGTCCTTGCGCCAGGCGATCCCGGTCGTGTAGATCGTGTACGGCACCGTGTACTGCCAGCCCTGGTCGTAGAACGGGCTGGTGAAGTCGGGCCAGGCCTGGGTGATGTTCGGGATATAGGACTGGTTGAGCGGCTGGACCAGCTTGGACTCGATGAGCTGGCCGAGCACGTCAACGGTGCCGCCGATCAGCAGGTCGTAGGACAGCCCGCTGCGCAGCTTGGACAGCGCCTCGTTCATGGTGTTGAACGTGGTGATCTGCACCTTGACCTTGTGCTTCTTGGCGAAGGCGTTGACGACGGCTTGGTTGATATAGGCGACCCAGGTGTAAATCTGCAGCGTCGCGCCGGGCTCGGGGGGCAGGCCGGACGCGATGGCGTGGTTGTCCTGGAAGACAGGCCATGTGACCGGGTTGTACGGGCGCGGCAGCGGCACCGTGCCGGTCCCGGCCAGGGCGGAGGAGCACGCCTCGAGCAGCGGGGCGGCGCCGAGGGCCGCGAGCGCGCCGCCGGTGGTGCCGAGGAAGGACCTGCGGGTGAGCTTCCTGGGGGCGCCGTGGCCCTGCCAGCCCTCTCTCGGGTGCGCCATTGGTGTCAGCCCTCGGTTTCTGCTGCCTGGTTTCTTACCGCCTGGGTGCTCACGGCCTGGGCGAAGACGGCGAAGTTCTCGATCAGGCGGTCGATGTCTGACTCATTGTGCTGCACCGAGATCAGCCACTGCTCGATCTTGCCCCAGGGCGGCAGGAAAACCCCGCCGTTGTGCTGGTAGAGCCAGTGCGCGTGGCTGTACCTGTCGTTCACGCCGAGGAAGCCGCGGTAGTTGGTGACCGGTTCTGCGGCGAAGACGACGCAGCCCTTGGCGCCCGCGGTGACCACGTGGGCGGTCAGCCCGTTTTCGTCGATGGCCTGCTGGATGCCGGTGGCGGCGCGCTGGCGGAGCGTCTCGATTCTGTCGTACGCCTCCGTCGTGGCCACCTCGGTCAGCATGGCCCGGGTCGCGGCCATGGCCAGCGGGTTCCCGTTGAAGGTACCCACCATCTCGTAACCGCCCGCGGCCACGTGATCCATGACGCGCTCGGTGCCGCCGATGGCCGCGACGGACACGCCGCCGCCCAGCGACTTGGCCAGGGTGATCAGGTCGGGCTGGACGTTCTCCGCCCGGGTGACCCCGCCTGAGCCGACGGTGAGGCCGGTCTTGACCTCGTCGAAGGTGAGCAGCGCCCCGCGGGAGTGCAGCAGTTGTTTCAGGCTGGCAAGGTAGCCGGGCGCGGGCTTGATGATCCCGGCGTTCATCATGACCGGTTCGAGGATCATGCCCGCGACCTGGCCTGGGTGCTCGTCCAGGAGGCGGGCCACGCTGTCGGTGTCGTTGAAGGCGGCGATCAGCGTCAGGTCGGTGATGGCCTTCGGGATGCCGGAGGAGGAGGGGGCACTGGCGGGCTTGTTCTGCGGCCCGGCTTCGTTGGGGTCCGGGGCGACCGAGACCTGCACCGAGTCGTGGTGGCCGTGGTAGCACCCCTCTATCTTGATGATCAGGTCCCGGCCGGTGATCGAGCGCATGAGGTGGACGGCGTCCATGGTGGCTTCGGTGCCGGAGTTGGCGAAGCGCCATCGAGGCAGGCCGAACCGGCGGGCGAGTTCGGTCGCGACCGCGATGGCGTCCGGTGTCGGCTGGGCGAAGTGCGTGCCGTTCCCGGCTTGCTCGGTGATGGCCTGGGCGATGGCCGGGTGGGCGTGGCCGGCCAGCGCGGCGCCGTAGCCGCCGTGCAGGTCGACGTACTCGTTGCCGTCGACATCGTAGACCTTCGAACCGCGGCCGTGGCTCAGCCAGACCGGCTGCGGGGCGGTGATCTGCCAGCTCGAGGTGACGCCGCCGGTGAGGCATTTCTGGGCCTGCCTGGCGAGGCGGGCGGAGGCCGGCTGACGGCGGACGAAGATCTCCTCCTGCTCCGCGATGATCTCTTTCAGCTTGGTGTCGGTGGTCACGAGGACTCCCCTACTTGACTGAACGTTCAGTCTAGGCTTCGGGCTCGGTCGCCGGCAAGAGCGTTCGCAGAAGTGACCCCTGGCCTTGACCGGGGAGTGTGACGGAGGGACCTCAGGGACCGGCGGCCGGGAGGCGCGGGTGATGAGCGATGGCTCAGCCCGCGCCCTCGGCCGCGATGGTCTCGGAGATCTCGCGGGCGGTGCGCTTGAGCGCGGGCACGATGCGGGCCGCGGCGTCGTCGGTCATCCGGGTCTGCGGGCCGGAGGTGGAGATGGCCAGCGAGCCCGGCGCGTCCGGCACGGCCACCGCGAAGCAGCGCACGCCGACCTCCTGCTCGCCCTCGTCGACGGCGAATCCCTGCTTGCGGATCACCTCCAGGTGAGCGATCAGCAGGTCCGGGTCGGTGATCGTGGCGGGCGTGTAGGCGGGCAAGCCGTCCCGCTCGAGCAGCGCGCGGGCCTCGCCGGGCGGAAGCTGGGCGAGCAGGGCCTTGCCGACCGCGGTGCAGTGCGGCTGAACCCGGCGGCCTGACTCGGTGAACATCCGCATCGAGTGCGGGCTGGGCACCTGGGCGATGTAGACGACCTCGTCGCCGTCGAGCATGGCCAGGTTGGCCGTCTCGCCGGTGAGCCGGACCAGCTGGGCCAGGTACGGCCGCAGCCAGGTGCCGAGCATCTGGCTGGAGATCTCGCCCAGCCTGATCAGCCGCGAGCCCAGCGTGTACCGCCGCGACGCCTCCTGCCGGACGTAACCCCGGTTGACCAGCGTCCGCATCAGCCGGTGCACGGTGGGCAGCGGGAGCCCGGAGACGGTGGAGAGCTCGGACAGGCCGAGCGCGCCGCCGGCGTCGGCCAGCATCTCGAGCAGGTCGAAGGCCCGCTCGATGGACTGCACGCCGCCCGCCGCTCCCGAGGCGGCGCGGCCGGTGCCGTTGTGAGCAGCAGCGCGGTGACCAGCTGACGCCAGCTCGACGTCCGGGGTCGAATCGTTCACATCTTCCATGATACAGAAAACGTAATTCACATGTCAGAAGTGCCCCGGGATGGCGGGGTGGCGGGCCGGAAGTGGCCGGGACGGTAGCGGCGCGTCGGGCCCTGCTTCTGGCCGTTCCGCCTTCCCGGGGCCGACACTACTCGTGATGCCGGCGAAACGACACCGGGGGCGGTTGACGAGCGGCCGGCCGCAGTCTACTCTTTTATCCAAGAAATGGAAAAAAACTTTCAGGATACGGAAAACATGTCTGATCATTTGCTTCCTTACCTGGCCAACTGCTCGCTGATGTTCACCGAGGAACCGCTGCTCCGGCGTCCGGCCGCGGCCCGCGCCGCGGGGTTCGGGGCGGTGGAGTTCTGGTGGCCGTTCGCGACGCCGGTGCCCGCCGACCGTGAGGTGGACGCGTTCACCGCGGCGGTCGAGGAGGCCGGCGTGGCGCTGGCGGGCCTGAACTTCTTCGCCGGCGACCTGGCGGGCCCGGATTGCGGCGTGCTGTCGATCCCCGGGCGCAGCGCGGAGTTCCGCGACAACATCGACGTGGTGGCCGGCATCGGCGAACGGCTGGGCGTACGCGGGTTCAACGCGCTGTACGGGAACCGCGTCGACGGAGCGGACCCGGCGGCCCAAGACGGTCTGGCGACGGAGAGCATCGGGGTGGCGGCGAAGGCGGTGGCGTCCTTCGGCGGCACGGTGCTGATCGAGCCGGTGAGCGGGCCGAAGCCCTATCCGCTGCGCACCGCCGCCGACGCGGTGGCGGTGGTCCGGCGGGCCCGTGCCGCGGGCGCCGCCAACGTCGGTTTCCTGTGCGACCTGTACCACCTGGCCAGCAACGGAGACGACATCGACGCCGCGATCGCCGCGTACGCCGAGTACATCGCGCACGTGCAGATCGCCGACGCTCCCGGACGAGGCGAGCCGGGCAGCGGCCGGCTCGACCTGGACCGGTACCTGGCCGACCTGGCCGGACGCGGCTACCGGGGCTGGGTCAGCCTGGAGTACAAGCCCACCGGGACCACCGAGGCGAGCCTGGCCTGGCTGCCGCGGGAGCGCCGGTCCGCGCCGGCACAGGAGGATGACACGTGAGCACCAAAATCGGGTTCATCGGGCTGGGCATCATGGGCGGTCCGATGGCCGCCAACCTGGTCAAGGCCGGGTTTGAGGTCACCGGGTACAACCGCAGCCCGGCCAGGACCGAACAGCTCGTGGCGGCCGGCGGCCGCGGCGCCACGGACATCGCCGAGGCGGTGCGGGAGGCCGACGTGGTGGCCACCATGGTCCCCGACTCGCCCGACGTCCGGGCGGTGCTTGCGGGCGAGGGCGGCGTCTTCGCGAGCGCGCCATCCGGGGCACTGGTCATCGACTTCTCCAGCATCCGGCCTGACGTGGCCGCGGCACTGGCCGCCGAGGGCGCCGAGCGCGGGTTCCGGGTGCTCGACGCGCCGGTGTCCGGCGGCGAGCAGGGCGCGATCGAGGGCGTGCTGTCCATCATGGTGGGCGGCGCCGCCGAGGACTTCGGGGCCGCGGCGCCGGTGTTCGACGCGGTGGGCAAGACTGTCGTGCACGTCGGGCCCGCGGGCTCGGGTCAGACGGTCAAGGCCGCGAACCAGCTCATGGTGGCCGGTCACCTCGAGCTGCTGGCAGAGGCCATCGTGTTCCTCGAGGCCTACGGCGTCGACACCGAGGCGGCGCTGCGCGTGCTGGGCGGCGGGCTGGCCGGCAGCACCGTGCTGCAGCGCAAGGGGGCCACGATGCTGGCCCGCGAATTCAAGCCCGGCTTCCGGATCGAGCTGCACGACAAGGACATGGGCATCGTCACCGCCGCCGCCCGCGAGGCCGGCGTGGTAATCCCGCTCGGCGCCGTCGCCGCGCAGCTGGTCGCGTCGCTGAAGGCGCAAGGAGAGGGCGGGCTGGACCATTCGGCGCTGCTCAAGCTGGTCGAGCAGCTCTCAGGACGACAGGAGTGGCCCGGGAGCTCTTCCGGCTCCAGTTATCCACATGACGATAATTTATTTCCGTTAAACGAGACCAATCGCGGGAGCTCATCATGGCCATCACCTTCGGCGACAACCAGTACGGCAAGGCGGAGGTCCGCCTGGTGCACATCACCCGCGACGGTGACCGGCACCAGATCAAGGACCTGAACGTGTCCTCCGCGCTGCGCGGCGACTTCGCCGACGCCCACCTGATCGGCGACAACGCCAAGATCGTCGCCACCGACACGCAGAAGAACACCGTCTACGCCTTCGCCCAGCAGTACGGGGTGGGCGAGATCGAGGAGTTCGGGCTCCGGCTGGGCAGGCACTTCACAGCCGACTTCGAGTGGGTAACCGGCGCGAAGATCAGCATCGAGGAGTACGGCTGGGACCGGATCTCGGTCGACGGCACCGAGCACGGGCACGCGTTCTCCCGGGCCGGCGGCGGCACCAGGACCACCGACGTCACCATCGACGGCGACCAGGCCTGGGTGGTGTCCGGCCTGACTGGCCTGGTCGTGCTGAAGTCGACCGGGTCGGAGTTCTGGGGCTTCCCGCGCGACCGGTACACCTCGCTGGCCGAGACCACGGACCGCATCCTGGCCACCGCGGTCACCGCCCGCTGGCGCTACGCGGGCACCGACGTCGACTGGGCCAAGAGCTATGCCGACGTCCGGCGCATCCTGATCGAGTCATTCGCGGTCAAGCACAGCCTGGCGCTGCAGCAGACCCTGTACTACCTGGGCGAGCAGGTGCTTGAGGCGCATCCCGAGGTGGCCGAGATCCGCATGTCGATGCCGAACAGGCACCACTTCCTGGTCGACCTGAGCCCGTTCGGCCTGCCCAACGAGAACGAGGTGTACTACCCGGCGGACCGCCCATACGGGCTGATCGAGGGCACGGTGACCCGCGACGACGCGCCCGGGCCCGGCCGGGCCTGGCAGGCCGTCCCCGGCTTCTAAGGTATCCATCATACGGAAAAGAGTTTTCATTCTGGTCTGGCGAATTTAGATCCCCAAGAGCTATCGTCGGTAGGTAGGCAACAGAACGCGCCGGCGCGTTCTGCCGGACCGCCCCAGGACGGCTGGCAGGGTGACGGCGGCGGAGGCAGGAGCGTGTGCGGTGGAGCCCCGACTAGTGGTCAACGGCCGGACTCGTGAGCTCGGCGAGGTCGGCGGTCACGTCACCCTGCTGGAGTGGCTGCGCGACAGCGGGCTGACCGGCGGCAAGGAAGGCTGCGCCGAGGGCGAGTGCGGCGCCTGCGCGGTGCTGGTGGCCCGCGACGACGGGCCGGACATGCCGGGGCGGACCCGCTGGGTCGCGATCAACGCCTGCCTGGTGCCGGCCGCGGCGTTCGACCAGCAGGAGGTCGTGACGTCGGAGGGCCTGGGCCAGCCGGGACGGCTGCACCCGGTCCAGCGCGAGATGGCCGAACGGGGCGGCTCGCAGTGCGGATACTGCACGCCCGGCTTCATCTGCGCGATGGCGGCCGAGTACTACCGGCCGGACCGGTCCCCCGCGACGGGCGGGACACCGAACGGATCGAGCTCGCCGGTCACAGGTGCGCTTGGTCATGGTCCGAACGGGTCGGGAATCCCCGCCACGGCCCACGGCGAGCGCCCGGACGGCGGCGCCGCGGCCGACGACGAGCACGGTCCGAACGGCTTCGACCTGCACGCCCTCAGCGGCAACCTGTGCCGGTGCACCGGGTACCGGCCGATCAGGGACGCGGCCTACGCCCTCGGCCAGCCCGAGGCAGACGACCCGTTCCTGGCCCGGCTGGCCGGACCCGCCCCGGCTCCCGCCGTCACCACGAGCTCGAACACGCAGGGCCGCTACGTCCGCCCGGCCGGCCTGGCCGAGGCCCTCGAGCTGCTGGCCGCCGAGCCGGACGCCCAGCTGGTGGCCGGGTCCACCGACTGGGGCGTCGAGCTGAACATCAGGCACGCCAGGGCCGCGCTGACCATCGGCATCGACCGGATCGCCGAGCTGCGCGAGTTCACCGCCGGCCGCGACAGCATCGACATCGGCGCGGCGCTGAGCCTGTCCGAGATCGAGGCCCGGCTGGCCGGTTCAAGGGTCCGGGTGCCGCTGCTGGACCAGCTGTGGCCGCAGTTCGCGTCCCGGCTGATCCGCAACGGGGCCACGCTCGGCGGCAACCTCGGCACTGCCTCGCCGATCGGCGACACCCCGCCCGCGCTGCTCGCGCTGGACGCCTCCCTGGTGCTGGCCTCCAGCCAGGGCGAGCGCGAGGTGCCGCTGGCCGGCTACTTCGCCGGCTACCGGCAGAGCGTCAAGCGGCCGGACGAGCTGATCAAGACGATCCGCGTCCCGCTGCCCGTCGCCCCGGTCACCGCGTTCCACAAGATCGCCAAGCGCCGGTTCGACGACATCTCCGGCGTCGCGGTGGCGTACGCGCTCAGGCTCGATGACGCTGCCAGCCAGGCCGGCAGTGCCGGCGGGCAATCGGTGGCCTCGATCCGGATCGGGCTGGGCGGGGTGGCGGCCACGCCGATCCGCGCGCTGGCAGCCGAGCAGGCGCTGGCGGCCGGCCGTGGACCCGCGAGGTGGTGGCGGCGGCCGCGGAGGAGATGGCCCGGGCCGGCACGCCGATGAGCGACCACCGCGCCAGCGAGGCCTACCGGATCGCGATGCTGCGCAACTCGCTGCTGAAGTTCTACGCCGAAACCGGCGAGCCGAAGGGACAGGCCCGGTCATGAGCAAGGAATACGGACCGCTGGCCGACCGCCCCGACCAGCCCGTGGTGGGCCTGGCCGTCTCCCACGAGAGCGCGGACCTGCACGTCACCGGCGCCGCGCTGTACACCCAGGACCTGGCCGGCCGCACCCACGGCACGCTGCACGCCTGGCCGGTCCAGGCCCCGCACGCGCACGCGCGGGTCACCGGCCTGCGCACCGGTACCGCCTGCGACGTGCCGGGCGTGGTCCGGGTGCTGACCGGGCAGGACGTGCCCGGACTCAATGACGCCGGCGAGAAGCACGACGAGCCGCTGTTCCCCAGCGAGGTCATGTACTACGGGCACGCGGTCTGCTGGGTGCTCGGCGAGACGCTGGAGGCGGCCAGGCAGGGCGCCGATGCGGTCGAGGCGGACTACGAGCCGCTGCCCGCGCTGGTCAGCGTGCACGACGCCATCGACGCTGGGAGCTACCAGGGCCACCAGCGGACGGTCAGCCGCGGCGACGCGGCCGCCGCGCTGGAGCGGGCCGCGTACCGGTTCAGCGGCGAGCTCGAGATCGGCGGCCAGGAGCACTTCTACCTGGAGACCCAGGCCGCGCTGGCGCTGGTCGACGAGAACGGCCAGATCTTCGTGCAGTCCAGCACTCAGCACCCGTCCGAGACCCAGGACATTGTGGCGCACGTGCTCGGCCTGCCCGCCCACCAGGTCACCGTGCAGTGCCTGCGGATGGGCGGCGGCTTCGGCGGCAAGGAGTTCCAGCCGCACGGGCTGGCCGCGGTCGCCGCGCTCGGCGCCACCCTCACCGGGCACCCGGTGAGCCTGCGGCTGAACCGCACCCAGGACATCACCATGACCGGCAAGCGGCACCCGTTCTTCGCCAGCTGGGAGGCCGGCTTCGACGCGAGCCACCGGCTGTGCGCGCTGCGGGCCACGCTGACCAGCAATGGCGGCTGGAGCCTGGACCTGTCCGAGCCGGTGCTGGCCCGCGCACTGTGCCACATCGACAACGCGTACTGGATCGGTGACATCGAGGTCACCGGCCGGATCGCCAAGACCAACCGGCCCTCGAACACCGCGTTCCGCGGCTTCGGCGGGCCGCAGGGCATGATCGTCATCGAGGACATCCTGGGCCGCTGCGCGCCCGTGCTCGGTGTCGAACCGCACGAGCTGCGGCACCGGAACTTCTACGCGCCCGGCCAGGCCACCCCGTACGGGCAGCCGGTGCGGCACGCCGAGCGGCTCGAGGCGATCTGGTCCCAGGTGATGGAGCGCAGCGAGTTCGCCCGCCGCCAGGCCGAGGTGGCCGCGTTCAACGCCGCTCACCCGGACACCAAGCGCGGGCTGGCGATCACCCCGGTCAAGTTCGGCATCTCGTTCAACCTGACCGCGTTCAACCAGGCCGGCGCGCTGGTGCACGTGTACAAGGACGGCTCGGTGCTGATCAACCACGGCGGCACCGAGATGGGCCAGGGCCTGCACACCAAGATGATCCAGGTCGCGGCGACCGCGCTGGGCGTGCCGATGGCCATGGTCCGGCTGGCGCCGACGCGAACCGACAAGGTGCCTAACACCTCGGCCACCGCGGCCAGCTCCGGCGCGGACATCAACGGCGGCGCGGTCAAGGACGCCTGTGACCAGATCCGCGAGCGGCTCGCCGTGGTGGCGGCGGGCCAGCTCGGCGTGCACCCCGACGACGTGCGCTTCGCCAACGGCGTGGTCACCGGCATCGGCTTCGGTGACAAGCGGCTCGCCTGGGCCGACCTGGTCCGCGACGCGTACTTCCGGCGGGTCCAGCTGTGGGCGGCCGGCTTCTACCGCACGGCCGGGCTGCACTGGGACGCCGAGCGAATGCAGGGCGAGCCGTTCAAGTACTTCGCCTACGGCGCCGCGGTGGCCGAGGTGGAGGTGGACGGGTTCACCGGTGCCTACCGGCTGCGGCGCGCGGACATCGTGCACGACGTCGGCGACAGCCTGTCCCCGCTGGTCGACCTCGGCCAGGTCGAGGGCGGCTTCGTGCAGGGCGTCGGCTGGCTGACGCTGGAGGAGCTGCTCTGGGACGAGACCGACGGCAAGAACCGGGGCCGGCTGAACACCCAGGCGGCGAGCACTTACAAGATCCCGAGCTTGTCCGAGATGCCGCCGGTGTTCAACGTGCACCTGTTCGAGCGGGCCACCGAATCCGGCGTGGTCTACGGCTCCAAGGCGGTCGGCGAGCCGCCGCTGATGGAGGCGTTCAGCGTGCGCGAGGCGCTGCGGCAGGCGGTGGCCGAGTTCGGGCCGCGGCTGGAGCGTCGACCTCGGCTGCCCGTCCACTCCAGAAGCCGTCTACTGGGCCGTCCAGGCCGCCCGCGATGCCGCCGCCCCGGCCGGGGATGGCTCCGCCGCTCCGGCCTACGCGGAGGTCTGACGATGGACTGGCTCGGCGCTGTCCGGCAGTTGCGCGACGACGGCCAGCCGGGCGTGCTGGTGACCGTGGCCGAGGTGCGCGGCCACGCGCCGCGCGAGGCCGGGGCCAAGATGGTGGTCGGCCGGGACCGTACCTGGGGCAGCGTCGGCGGCGGCAACCTGGAGGCGAGCGCCGTCGTGCGGGCCCGGGAGCTAATCGAGTCCGGGGCCGCCGGGCCGGAGATGCTCGAGGCCAGGCTCAGCCCGCACGCCAGGAACGAGCACGGCCGCCAGTGCTGCGGCGGCGTCGTCAGGCTGCTGCTCGAGCCGCTCACGGTCCGGCCGGTCATCGCCCTGTTCGGCCTCGGGCACGTCGGCTACGAACTGGCCCGCATCCTGTCCCGGCTGCCGGTCCGGCTGCTGCTGGTCGACTCGCGCCCCGAGCAGCTGGACCGGGTCCGGCTGGCGGACGTGATCGACGGCACCGCGGACGTCGGCATCTACCGCACGCTGCTCGGCGAGCAGGTGCTCGAGCAGCTGCCGCGCGGCGCGTACGTGGTCATCATGACGCACGATCACGCGGAGGACTTCGCGCTGTGCGACGCGGCCCTGCGGCTGCCGCAGCCGCTGACCGGCATCGGGCTCATCGGCTCGAGCGCCAAGTGGACGCGGTTCCAGGCTCAACTTGCCGCAGCTGGGCACAGCCCCGAGACGATTGCCCGTATCACCTGCCCCATCGGCCAGCCCGGGATCACCGGCAAGGATCCCGCCGTGATCGCCGTCGCGGTCGCCGCCGCGCTGCTGGCAGTCCTCCCCGCGAGCCAAAGGGCGCCGGCGACGACTGGACTGACGAGCGACGCAGGAGCGAGGAGGGAAGGAGTCGCCTCAAGGGCGCCCGGAGGCGAGTGGGGAAGACAGTGACCATATATGGAGCGACCGTCGTGGACACGCCGGGTGACCCGTTCGCCGGCGACCCGTCCGCCGCGCTGGCGCAGGACGGTGCCCTGCTGGTCCGCGACGGCGTCATCGCGGCCCGGGGCTCACTCGCCGCGCTGCGCGCCGCCCATCCCGGCGAGCCGGTCACCCGCCTGGACGGCGGGTTGCTCGTCCCCGGCTTCGTCGACACCCACGTCCACTTCCCGCAGATCCGCGCGATCGGCGGCCTGGGCCTGCCGCTGCTGGACTGGCTGGAACAGTGCGCGCTGCCCGAGGAGAGCAAGCTGGCCGACCAGGCGTATGCGCGGGCGGTGGCCGCGGAGTTCCTCGACGGACTGGTGGCGTCGGGGACGACCAGCGCCCTGGTGTTCGGCTCGCACTTCGCCCCGGCCATGGACGAGCTGTTCACCGCGGCCGCGCAGCGGGGCCTGAACATCACCTCGGGCCTGGTGGTCAGCGACCGGAACCTGCGTCCCGACCTGCTGAACTCGCCGGAGACCGCGCTGGCCGACAGCGCCGACCTGATCTTGCGCTGGCACGACCGAGGACGGCTGCGCTACGCGGTCACGCCGCGGTTCTCGCTGTCGGCCTCGGACGACATGCTCGACGCCTGCGCGCAGCTGCTCGGCAAGGGCGTCTGGTTCACCTCGCACGTCAACGAGAACCTGGCCGAGATCGCGACGGTAGCCGGGCTGTTCCCCGGGACGCGGCACTACCTGGACACCTACTGCCGGCACGGCCTGGTCACCGCGCGCAGCGTGTTCGCGCACAACGTCCACCCCGGCGACGCCGAGCTCACCCTGCTGGCCGAGCACGGCGCGTCGGTCGCGCACTGCCCGACCAGCAACAGCGCCCTGGGCAGCGGCCTGTTCCCGCTGCGCCGGCATGTGGAGCACGGGGTCCACGTCGCGCTCGGCTCCGACGTGGGCGCGGGCGCGGGCCTGTTCCTGCCCAAGGAGGCGCTGCAGGCCTACTTCATCCAGCAGCTGCTCGGCGCCGCGGGTCTCCCGCTGACGCCAGTGCACCTGCTCTACCTGGCGACCCGGGCCGGCGCCCGGGCGCTCGGGCTCGAGGACCGGGTCGGCGACCTCGCGGTCGGCAAGGACTTCGACGCGGTCTGGCTGCGCCCGGCCGACGGGAGCACGCTGGCGGTCAACCTGCGCCACGCCCGCGACACGGCCGACGCCCTGGCGCGGATCTTCGCCCTGGCAACCCCGGCCGACGTAGCCGCCGTCTGGATCCGCGGCGAGCGCGCCGCCGGAGCTCAGGCCTAGCCGCCGGAGCTCAGGCCTAGCCGCCGCGGCTCGGGTCTAAGAGCCCAGGCTGGCGCGGTAGGCTCGCCAGCCGCCGTGGCTGGTGATGTCCTTGTGGATGCCGAGGGCGTGCTCAGCCTCGCGGAGCACCATGGCGAAGGACAGCTCGCCGTCCTCGAGCTCGATGACGGAGAGCTCGAGCTCGGAAGGTTCGGTGGCCAGCAGCGCGCTGAGCGGGCCCATCGGCACGTCGTACAGTTCGCCGAGGACCGGCTGGCCGCCCTCGGCGGCCGGGTAGAGGGCGGGGAACTCGTCGCGGACCGAGAAGAACCGGTACCGCGGCGCGGTGCGCCGCTCCCCCACCAGCGGCACGCCCTGGATCGTGTAGTGCGCGCGCCCGCCGCGCATCCCGTCCCCGTTGAGGAACATCAGAGCCATCCGCGCCTCCCTCGCCACAGGATCGTAGATGGTTACTACCCCTATCGCGGGCACCTGCCGTATGCCGGTCCGGTTCGCAGGCAGGCTATTCACCCGGGACGTGCTGCTGACCTCGGGATTTGGTTCTCGCTGGGTAGCTCACGAAGTCCGTCAAAATGCCCTGGCGGTGCAGTAGCCGCAGGCGATCCCTCCTCGCGCTGTGCACCGTCCTGCCCGGGCGGCGGCTTGTTGCGGGAGCGCGCCCAGACGAAAACCAGCACCGCGACCACCGCCATCACGGTGATCACGGCTACATTGACCCATCCGCCGCGCAGCCACGCGGAGAAAGCAAGTATGGCCAGGAGCAGCAGCCCGGACACCACCACGGCGATCCTGCGGGAGCGCACCCAGGCGAGAACCAGCACCGCGACCGCCGCGGTCACGGGTAGGCCGACCCACCAGAACACCAACGTGAGGACAACAAGCGTGGCCAGGAGCAGCAGCCCGGACACTATCACGGCGATCTTGCCGGACCGGTGCCCGGCACGTGCCGCATAGACGGCCAGGATGACCGCGCTCGTGGGAGTGGCGACGAACAGCACAACCCCCTCAGTCATCATGCTTACGTCCGTCACGTCGCCCAGGTGGCTGTACGCGATGGCAAGAAAACCGTAGAACCATCCGACTGGCGTCAGCGCCACAGCGATCCACGCCCAGGCGGCCAGAACGTCGGCAAGGGCAGACCGAGGCTTCAAGGTGGTCATGGCGACCTCCGGAGACAAGTCCCCAGGATCAGGCTTGCGCGCTTCGGGGGTCTTGCCTAGAGGCTAAGGTCACCGTCGTGGACCCCGCCGGTCACGGACGCCACGCTACGCCGGCAGCGTTCCGGGAACGTTACCGTACCGGTCTGGGCGGTCGCCGGGGCACGCGGGCACCCGTTCGGGATAATGATTCTCTTGATCCTGCCGGCGCGGACGAGGAGTGCCCAGATGAGACAGGTGACCATATCGGCGATAGCCGCGTTCGCCGTGCTGACCGCGAGCGCGGGGCTGGCGGGCTGCGCGAGCAGCACGAGCAGCAGCGCGAGGCGCTGGTGGCGCTGAAGAACAGCCCGATCGCCACCAAGCACAGCCCGGCCGACCTGAAGACCTACGTCTACGGCGACCAGGTGGGCACCACCAGCCTCGCGTTCATCAACAGCCAGATCCAGCCCAGCCAGACGCCGAAGGTGTTCGAGAGCCTGAACGCCGTGAAGCAAGCGCTGCAGACCAAGCAGATCGCGGCGCTGGTCACCGACACGCCGACCGCGCAGTTCATCTCCTCCTCGGAGATCGGTGGCTCGGTCATGGTGGCCCAGTTCCCGTCCACCGGCGAGCACTACGGCCTGCTGTTCGCCAAGGGCAACCCGCTGGTCAGCTGCGTGAACAAGGCGCTGGCCACGCTGAAGAGCAACGGCACGCTGGCCACGCTGACAGCGAAGTACCTGCAGGTCTACACCAGCGTCCCGACCATCAAGCCGTAAGTTGGAGGCGCAGGGACTTCCCGACCTGTCGGCCCGGCGGTCCCGGCTGCTGGGCGACAGCAGCCGCCGGGGGCTGGCCCTGTCGACCGCGAGCACCGTCGTGGTGCTCGCGGCGCTGCTGGCCGTCTTCCTGCTGGCGCCGGGCAGCGGCGCGGTCAGGCATACGTTCTTCAACCCCACCGACATGTGGCGGTCCTTCGTGGGCGACCCGAAGGCCGGCTACTACTCGGTCGGCGCGGCGCTGTGGCTGAACATCCGGATGTTCGTCGCCGCCGAGATCCTGATCCTGATCGTGGCGCTGGTGGTGGCGATCGTCCGGCTGTCCACCGGTCCGGTGCTGCTACCGCTGCGGGTGGTCACCACCGTGTACGTGGACGTCGCCCGCGGCGTGCCGCTGATCCTGGCCATCTTCGCGATCGGGTTCGGCGTCCCGGCCCTGCAGCTCCAGGGCGTCTCGTCGCAGTCGGCGGCGGTCTACGGCGTGGCCGCGCTGGTGTTCTCGTATTCGGCCTACGTGTCCGAGGTGTACCGGGCCGGCATCAACGCGGTGCACCGCAGCCAGGTCGCGGCGGCCCGCTCGCTCGGCCTGTCGCAGTGGGCCTCGATGCGGTACGTGATCCTGCCGCAGGCCATCCGGACCATCGTCCCGCCGCTGCTCAACGACTTCATCAGCCTGCAGAAGGACACCGCGCTGGTCGGCCTGCTCGGCGCGATCGAGGCGAACAAGGCGGCCGAGATCTTCAGCGACACCGTGTTCAACTACTCGAGCTACACGGTGGCCGCGATCTTGTTCCTGCTGCTGACCATTCCGCTGGCCCGGTTCACCGACCACCTGATCGCCCGCGACCGGGCGCGCCGTCTCGCCGGGGCTGGTCAATTATGGACCGAACGGGCGCAGGTGCCAGCCCTGGCGTTTCTGAGTCCGCGGGATCGGCTGACGCACTGCGGATCGAGGGGCTCCGGAAGTCGTTCGGGCCTCATGAGGTGCTCCGCGGGGTCGACCTGGCCGTGGCCGCGCACGAGGTCATCTGCCTGATCGGGGCCTCGGGGTCGGGCAAGTCGACGCTGCTGCGCTGCGTGAACCTGCTGGAGCGGATCGATGCGGGCACGATCTGGCTGGACGGCCAGGCGATTACCCGGCCGGGCGTGGACGAGAACCGGGTCCGGCGGCACATCGGCATCGTGTTCCAGTCGTTCAACCTGTTTCCGCACATGACGGTGGAGCGGAACGTGACGCTGGCGCCGATGAAGGTGCTCGGCCTGTCCCGGGCCGAAGCCGTCTCGCGGGCGGCGGAGTTGCTCGGCCGGTTCGGTCTGGGCGAAAAGCGGGCAGACTACCCGGACCGGCTGTCCGGCGGGCAGCAGCAGCGGGTCGCGATCGTCCGGGCGCTGGCCATGCGACCGCGGCTCATGCTGCTCGACGAGGTGACGAGCGCGCTCGACCCGGAACTCGTGGCCGACGTGCTCGACGTAATCAGGGAACTGGCCGAAGGCGGGATGACGATGCTGATCGCCACGCACGAGATGGGGTTCGCGCGCGACATCGCCAGCCAGGTGTGCTTCCTCGCCGACGGGCAGATCGTCGAGCAGGCGCCGCCCGCCCGGCTGTTCAGCGAGCCGTCGGACGAACGAACCCGGCGCTTCCTGCGCCGCATCACCGACGCGGGGCGCCTGTGAGGCGAGCGGGAAACCCTGTGAGACAGCGAGCGGAGAAACGACCGTGAGCGAGTCGTCGTCAGAGGCGCCTGAGGATGACGGATCTGCTGAGGCTGTTGATACTTCTGAGATTACGGCCGAGGATCTCGAGAACGCTGAGGACCCTGAGGCCGCTGCGGCTGCGGAGGCGGCCGCAGCCGCGGCAGGGGGGCCGTTTTCCGGGCGCACTGCCTGGGCGCGGCGGCTGGAGACGCCGCTGCGCACGTTCCTGCGGACCGAGACGGGCAGCGCCTCGGTGCTGGCCGCCGCCACCGTGCTCGCCCTGATCTGGGCGAACATCAGCATCTCCAGTTATGACAGGTTCTGGGCGACCCCACTCGCCGTCTTCGTCGGCCACCGGGGCATGACGCTTGACCTGCGCGAGTTCGTGAACTCCGGGCTGATGGCCTTCTTCTTCCTGGTCGTCGGGCTGGAGGCGCGGCGCGAGTTCGACGTGGGCGAACTGCGGATACGGAGCAGGCTCACGCTCCCGGTGCTGATCGGGCTGGGCGGCATGGCCGTGCCGGTCGTCATCTACCTGCTCTTTAACGCCGGGCGGTCCACCGAACACGCCTGGGGCATGTCGATGTCGACCGACACCGCCTTCGCGCTCGGCGCGCTCGCGCTGGTCGGCCGCAGGCTGCCCGATCGCGTCCGCACCTACCTGCTCACCTTCTCCGTGGTCGACGACCTGGCCGGGCTGGTGGTCATCGCGGTCGCGTACAGCGGGCACATCGAGGCGGTGCCGCTGGCCTGCGGGCTCGGGCTCATCGCCGTGGTCGTGGTGCTGCGGGCGCGCGGCAACCGGCACGGGCTCCTGTACCTGCTCATCGGGATCGCCGCCTGGGTGGCGTTCTTCAAGTCGGGCGTGGACCCGATCGTGGTCGGCCTGATCTTCGGCCTGCTGACCTATGCGTATTCGGCGAGCCGGGAGTCGCTGGAGCAGGCCTCCGAGGCGTTCCGGATGTTCCGCGAGCAGCCCACCGCCGAACTGGCCCAGTCGGCGCGCGACGTGGTACGCGTCGCGATCTCGCCGAACGACCGGCTGGCCCAGCTCTTCCACCCCTGGACCAGTTACGTCATCGTGCCGCTGTTCGCGCTGGCCAACGCGGGCATCGTGCTGGACAGCAGGTTCCTGGCCCAGGCCTACACCTCGCCGGTCACGCTCGGCATCGGTGTCGGCTACCTGGTGGGCAAGCCGCTCGGCACGGCCGGGACCGCGTGGCTGGTCACCAAGCTCAGCCACGGCCGGACGCGGCCGTCGGTCGGCTGGGGCGCGGTGCTGGGCGCCGGGACGGTAGCCGGGATCGGCTTCACGGTGTCCCTGCTGATCGCCTCGCTCGCGCTGAAGGGCACTTTGCTGGCGGAAGCGAAGCTCGGCATCCTGTCCGCCGCGGTGGCCGCGACGGCCCTGACCTGGGTCACCTTCCGCCTGGTGAACCGGCTGCCGCTGCGGGCCCGGCTGCGCGCGCTGCTGGGCACGGCCGAGGTCATCACCGACCTCATGGTGCCGGTGGACCCGGACCGGGACCACATCCGCGGCCCGGAGGAATCGCCGGTCACCATGGTCGAGTACGGCGACTTCGAGTGCCCGTACTGCGGCATGGCCGAGCCGGCGGTGCGGGAACTGCTGCAGGATTTCGGCGAGATCCGGTACGTGTGGCGGCACCTGCCGCTGAACGACGTGCACCCGAACGCGCAACTCGCGGCCGAGGCCACCGAGGCCGCCGGGCGGCAGGGAGCGTTCTGGGAGATGCACGACCTGCTCCTGGACCACCAGGACGCGCTGCACCCCCGCGACCTGGTCGGGTACGCGGCCTCGCTCGGCCTGGACGCCGATCAGTTTGCCGCCGACCTGCGCAAGCACGTGGGGCGGGCGCACGTCGAGGAGGACCTGGAATCCGCCGACTTGTCCGGCGTATCGGGCACTCCGACGTTCTTCGTCAACGGCAGGCGGCATTACGGCGCCTATGACATACAAACGCTGAAAAAGGCGGTAAAACTCGCCCTGGCCCGGGCGAAAATCAGCGCCTGAATTCCGCGACACGCTTAACTCCTCCCCCCGCGCCCGCACTCGAGAGGAGGACGTGAAAGGCTGACGGTGAGGACGAGGAGGAGGTATCGCGTGAGCGCGCAGCCAACCGCCGCGGCGGCCGGAACCATCGACGTGGGCGGCGACCTGACTGTCAACCGGCTGGGGTTCGGGGCCATGCGGATCACCGGGCCCGGCATCTGGGGCGACCCGCCCAACCGGGATCAAGCCATCGCCACGCTCCGGCGGGTGGTGGAACTCGGCGTCAACTTCATCGATACCGCCGACTCCTACGGCCCCGAGATCAGCGAGACCCTGATCGCCGAGGCGCTCTACCCCTACCCAGACGACCTGGTCATCGCGACTAAGGGCGGCCTGATCCGGCCCGGCCCGAACCGCTGGGAGGCCAACGGGCGGCCCGAGCACCTCCGCGAGGTCTGCGAGGGCAGCCTGCGACGGCTCAGGCTCGAGCAGATCCCGCTGTACCAGTTCCACCGCCCCGACCCAGCGGTGCCGCTGGCCGAATCGATCGGCGCGATCACCGAACTGAAGAACGAGGGCAAGATCCGGCATGTCGGGATCTCCAACGTGTCGGAGTCCCAGCTGCGCGAGGCGCAGCAGATCGTCCCGATCGTGTCGGTGCAGAACAGGTACAACGCGTCCGACCGCCGGTCCGAGTCGCTGATCGACCTGTGCGAGCAGGAGCAGCTGGTGTTCCTGCCGTGGGCGCCGGTGCAGGAGTCCGACAAGAACCCGGCGGTGGCCGCGGCCGCCGAGCGGCACGGCGTGACCCAGCACCAGATCGTGCTGGCCTGGCTGCTGGCCATGTCGCCGCAGATCCTGCCCATCCCGGGCACCGGCTCACCCCGGCACGCGGAGGAGAACATCGCCGCCGCGGCCGTCGGGCTGGACCCGGACGAGGTTGACGCGATCAGCAAGGGCGCATAGGACCACGGCGCTCCGGGGACAAGCCGGACATCGGCTGGGGTGCGGAGGCACAAGCGTGGCGCAGACTATCGCGATTACCGGTGGCCGGGTCGTGCCGATCGAGGGCGACCCGATGGACGGAGGGACCGTCCTGCTGCGGGACGGGAAGATAGCGGCGGTCGAGGGTCCGGGTTTCGCGGTGCCGGACGGCGCCGACACGGTCGACGCGACCGGGAAGTGGGTGCTGCCCGGCTTCATCGACGCGCACGCCCACGCCGGCGTGGCCGAGGAGGCCGAAGGCTGGGCGGGCCAGGACACCAACGAGCGGACCGAACCGGTCACCGCCCAGGTCCGTGCGCTCGACGCGATCAACCCAGGCGACCAGGGCTTCCGTGACGCCATCACCGGCGGCGTGCTCGCGGTCAACGTCAACCCGGGCTCGGCCAACCCGATCGGCGGCCAGACCGTCGCGATCAAGTGCTGGGGCCGCACCGTCGACGAGATGGTCCTGCGTGAGCCGGCCGGCCTGAAGTCCGCGCTCGGCGAGAACCCCAAGCGCGTCTACGGCGAGCGGAACGAGACCCCGTCGACCAGGCTGGGCACCGCCGCGGTGATCCGCGGCGCGTTCGTGGCCGCGCAGAACTACCAGGCCAAGCTGGCCGCGGCCATGGAGGACTCGGCTCCGGCGGAGCGGGACCTCAAGCTCGAGGCGCTCAGCCGGGTGCTGCGCCGGGAGATCCCGTGGCGGCAGCACTGCCACCGGGCCGACGATATCGCGACGGCGATGCGGATGGCCAGGGAGTTCGGTTATGACCTGGTGATCGACCACGGCACCGAAGCGCACCTGCTGGCCGACCAGATCGCGGCCGCGTCGATCCCGGTGATCATCGGCCCGCTGTTCACCAGCCGGTCCAAGGTGGAGCTGCGCAACCGGTCGCTGGCCAACCCGGGCCGACTCGCGGCGGCCGGGGTGACGATCGCCATCACCACCGATCATCCGGTGGTCCCGATCTACTTCCTCATCCTCCAGGCCACCCTGGCGGTTAAGGAGGGCCTGGACCCGGTGACCGCGCTGCGCGCCGTGACGATCCACCCGGCCAGGATCATCGGCTGCGCCGACCGGATCGGCTCGCTTGAGGTCGGCAAGGACGCCGACGTGGTCATCTGGTCCGGCGACCCGCTGGACGTGATGAGCCGGGCGGAGCGGGCCTACCAGGACGGACGGGAGATCTACCGGTACGACTACGACCGGCGCGAGGGTGTGTTCGCCGACGTCTGGGCGACGCAGGGTTAGCCGGCCCGGCCGGTCAGGATGAAGCGGCTGCGGGCGCGCAGGTGGCTGACGATCCCGGCCGGCGCGCGGTCCGGGGAGCCCACGTGGTAGGGAGGCTGCGGGTCGTACTCGATCATGAGCTGGATGGCCTGGGCTGTCTCGTCGCCGGCGATGCGGCCGGCCAGGGACAGGCCCATGTCGATGCCGGACGACGCGCCCGCCGCGGTCACGTACTTGCCGTCGAACACCACCCGCTCGCTGACCGGCGTGGCGCCGAGCCGGCCGAGCTTATCCAGGGCCAGCCAGTGCGTGGTCGCGCGCCGTCCGGGCAGCAGCCCGGCCGCGGCCAGGCTGAGCGACCCGGGGGCCGGGGGCCCTTCCAGCGCAGCAGAATGGCGCGAGCCTGGTATCCGGACAAGCCGGTAAGAAACGTGTCACCGGAGGCGAAGTAGCCGGGGACTCACGGGGTGTCCTCAACGACAGAAAGGACGAGACAATGGCCCAGGCCCTGCCGATCCCGGCCGAGCAGCCGCTGGACGCAACCTGGAAGGCCGCCGGGCAAGTTGTCACGCTGGCCGGCGCCGAGGCGGCGGCCGTGCAGGCGGCAGCCTCCATCACGCTGGCCGCACTGTTGTGGCCGCTGATCCCCGCAGCCCACGCAATGGCCGGCCTGGCCAGCGCGCTGGGCCCATGGCTGCCGCTACGCCCGATCCCGGAACAGCAGGTGTCGCGGTAAGGCCCGGATCGGGAGGTGCGCGACGGGACGCGACGGTGCCCGGCGGCGCGCCGGGGGAGGTGCGCGCGGCCGGCGCGATCACGCTGGGGGTGGAGGAGGAGTTCGTGCTCCTGGACCCGTCCACCGGCGCCACCGTGCTGGCCGGCCCGGATCTGGTGCGGATGCTCGGCGGGGAGCCGGGGGTGCAGCAAGAGCTGATGCGGTTCCAGGTGGAGACCGGCACCAGGGTGTGCACCGGCCTGGAGGACCTCGGCGGCGAGCTGCTCCGGCTCCGGCGGCTCGCCGCGGCCGCCGCGGCGCGGCTGGGCTGCCGCCTGGTGGCCTCCGGGGTCGCGCCGTACCGCACGCCCGGGCTGGCCGCCGTGACCGGCCAGCCCCGTTACCGGGAGCTGGCCCGCCGGTACGGGCCGGTGGTGGCCGAGGCCGGCACCTGCGGCTGCCACGTGCACGTCGGGGTCCCCTCCCGGGACCTGGGCGTCCAGGTGCTGGCGCGGCTGCGGCCCTGGCTCGCGCCGCTGCTCGCCGTCTCCGCCAACTCCCCGATCGCCGGCGGGCACGATACCGGATGGGCCAGCTGGCGGTATGTGATCCAGTCACGCTGGCCGACCGCGACCCCGCCCGCGGCGTGGCCGGACGCGGCCGCCTACGACGCGGCGGTCCGCCGCCTCATCGCCCGGGGCGCGGCGCTGGACGAGCGGAGCGTCTACTTCCTGGCCCGGCTGTCCCCGCGCTACCCCACCGTCGAGGTCCGGGTCGCCGACGTCTGCCTGGACGCCGGCACCGCGGTGCTGCTGGCCGGGCTGACCCGCGCCCTGGTCGCCACCGCCCTGGCCGAGGTCCGCCGGGGCACGCCGGCGGCGGCGCCGCAGGCCGGGCAGGTCGCCGCGGCGCTGGGCGCCGCGGCCCGGCAGGGGCTCGCCGGGGCCGGAGCCGACCCGGTCACCGGGCAGGCCGCCGATGCGCCGGCGCTTCGCTCCCGCCTGCTGGATCATGTCTATCCCGCGCTCAGGGACCATGGCGACACCGAGACGATCACCAGGCTGCTGCGCCGGCTCGATGACCGGGGGACCGGAGCCGACCGCCAGCGGGCCCTGTTCACCCGCGCCGCATCCACGCCCGCGTTCATCACCGCACTCGCCCGTGAGACGCTGTCCGGCCACCAGCCGGGCCGCTCGCGCCGGCCCGATGCCCGGGTCCCGGCAGCGGCAGGCGCGCAGTAGTTCCGTTCAGGGCATCGCAATCTGCAGGAAGGCCGCCACGCCCTCGCCCGCAAGATCTGCCACGGCAAGAAGGGCAAGCTGTACCACCGCTACGAGCGGGGCCTGGAGAACCAGCCCGGCGTCCCCGGACTCGTCCTGCGCACGGCGCCTAGCTTCCTGCTGCCCGATCTGGCCCCCGGCGCGATCCGCTGCGCTGCTATGCGATGGGCGAGCTGGCCGCCGTTGGCGGGACTCACGGCTCCGAAGGCGATCAGGAGAAAGTTCCATCGTCCCCTATATCCGGGCCTTTCAGCTCTATAGACCCCGGCCGGCCGACTCTATAGCACCCGGTCGGCGAGCGCGATCGTGTGACAAAGACAGGAGAGGGGGCCGTGATGAGCCCGATGACGACAGGAAGCCGGGCGGCCCGACCCGGCTCTGCTCCCGAAACCGAGGCCGCGATCGAGGTTCTGCATCTTCGTAAGACGGCCATGAGAGGGTTGCTTGCTTTCGCGGTGGCTGCGCTCGCAGTGTTGTGGCTCTACCCGTCCCAGGCCAGCGCCAGCACGCTGGCAGACTGCCTCGCCCGGCAGCACGTCTGCGTCAACAGCGACGGCCGTGCGCTCATCTCCCAGGCGCAGGAGGCCCGGTTGCAGCGGCAGATCGGCGGCGCTGACATCTACCTGGTAGTCGCCGCATCGGGCTCGGCTGGCTACGACAGCGCCATGAGGCAGATCATGGCCACGCTGAACGGGCACAGGCAGTTCACCGTCGGCTTCATGGACAGCGGGCTGATGTATTTCGGCGCGTACAACAAGGGGATGCTGCCCGCTCACGGCGCCGCCGACATTGCCACCGGGGTGATGGCGCAGCATCAGGCGGACCAGAACGTCTACGCCGCGCTGACGGATTTCGTGACCGATGTGCAGAAAGCAGCCCGCTCAGGCCCCGTAGGTACCGCTAGCACCTCTTCTCAGGCGCTGACCACTGTCCTGATCGGCGCCGGCGTGGTTATCGTGATGATGGTTCTTGGGATCTTCCTGGTTGGGCGCCCTGTTCGCAGGCGCCTGCAACGGGAGCTTGCGGAGGCCAAGACCGCCGCCCAGGACGACCTGATCGCTCTCAGCACCGCGGTTACCGACCTTCGCACCGACACCTCCGTCCAGGGCAGCCCGGAGGCGGCCGAGGAGCAGGGCGCCGCGCTGGACGGGTACGAGCGCGGAACCAGGGCCCTGGATGCCGCCCGGCGGGCCAGCGACATGGGGGCGGTCAGCCGCGCCATCGCCGAAGGCCACTACCACCTGGCCTGCGCCACAGCTCTCGCCAACGGCCAGCCGCGGCCAGACCGGCGGCCATCGTGCTTCTTCGATCCGCGGCACGGCATCTCGGTGCGTGACGTACAGTGGACGCCGGCGGCGGGCGGGTCCAGCCGTCAGGTCCCAGCCTGCATCGACTGCGCTCACAAGGTCGAGCAGGGTATCGAGCCGGAGATACGCCAGGTCGAGGTGCGCGGCGCCCCGGTCAGCTACCTCGACTCCCGCTTCGCCCCGGCGTACTGGGGCGGCTACGGCTTCAGCCCTGGCCTGTTCACCGGGTTCGCGCTCGGGCAGGCGTTCACGTCGGGCTTCTTCGGCGGCGGCAGCTTCGGCGGCGGCGGCGGCTTCGGCGGCGGCGGCTTCGGCGGCGGCGGCGGCGGCAGCTTCGGCGGCGGCGGCTTCGGCGGCGGCAGCTTCGGCGGCGGCGGCTTCTCGTAGGGTTAGCGCCGCGCTGAACGCACCATTCGCAGGCAGCGCAGAGTCGGAGCTCTGGCACCGGAAATGCGTGGGGGTCGCCTCCCTCTGCGTCACGCTCTGTGGCCGACCCTCCGCCAGCTACCCGCATCGTGCACCGCTGGAGCGGGGACGGCCTGGTGCCGGTATTCGTCACCACCGCGGTGAGAACCTCGGCGAGCGCCGACCCGGGCGCGCGGAGGGTGCCGCCCGCCGAGGCGGCGGCGCTGATCCGGAACCGGCACGCCGCAGTGGACACTAGCGCCCGCTACTTCCGCGCCGGATCCGCCGGGAAAGTTTGGGCTTGACCCACAACGGAACGGCCACGGGCGATAGCGAGCTGAGACCGCCCAGGTCACCGCCACTGGCCGGTCGGATGTGGGCCGGCATGCCCGAACCACTGGCCCACCGCGATGGTGCTTTTTCAGGACCCACATGACCGGGGTCACGCCGATGACCAGGGAAACCCCAGGACCGGCGCTGCCGCGGTCGCGCCGCGGTGACCGCGATCAGCGGCAGCCACAGCGCTAGGTTCTCGACTTGCCCCCGGGTTTGTGGGCAGCCGGTCCTGCGTATCGGCGTCGCCTGTCCGCCACCGATAAGCGCGGGCCCGCAGCTGTACGCGTCCGTCGCCGCGGAGGACACGCTGAGCAGCTGCTGCGGGCACCTGCTCTCTGCGTTCGGGCTGGAGATCAAGTACCCGGAGCAGGGCGGACGGCTGCGGCAGGCCCGCACCAGGATGCAGCGGCCCCCCGCGGCCGCATTCGGGCTTTCCGCGGCGGCTCTCGCGTCGCGCTGAGTTCCCGGTGCGCCCGGCGCGAACGATCCAGCCTGGGCTATCGCGCGCCCGGTTCTTGCCGCTGTGCCCGGCACTGTCAGCGGGTGACAGCTCAGTTCATGGCCGTCCTGGACGGTAGGGCAGGAGTGCGTATTAGCACGTCGGAGGCATTGGACAGGCTCTAACAACCACACGGACGTAAGGCGTCCGAGGACACGGCCGACCTCGTGGGCGGCTCAGCTAGAGACGTCACCGCCGCCCGGCCGGGCCGCGCGACCACCATGGGCGCGGCCACAACCAGCTAGATACCAGGCCCGCTACCACGAACACTGTGATCCACACGGCAGTTGGGCCAATTTGCGCGACCGCCATGCTCAAAGGGAAGAGCGCCACTGCGGCAACGATCATGGAGAGCCGACGACGCTTCATGACAGCATCTCCGTTTGCCCCTGAACGGCAGGTCTCCTTGAGGCCCAGCGTGGGCCGCTCCGCACGATGCGGTCTAGAGCCATCCGTCATGTGTCTACGGGGCGTATGGCCCGGGTAACGGCCTGGTGGCGTCAGCGGGTACCGCTCGTACGGCGCGCTTACGGCGCAGCCTCTTGCTCGGCTATTGATGCCGTCGGGGCACGAGGTTCCGCATCCGCGGGCCCGTGTGGCGCGCGGGGGGCTGCGCCGCGCTTGGACCTGGCCGGGTTGCGGCGTTCCAGGCGTCGCTCAGCTTGAGGGTCGGTCCGGTGTGCAGGATGGCGCCGGTATAGACGCGCCCGGCGAGCACGACGAGGCCGGCGATGGCGGCAACGGTGAGGGCGACGGCGATCACGGGCTCCCACCAGGCGGCGGCGCCGATGGCGATGCGGCCGGACATGGCAAATGGTGCGGTGGCCGGGAAGAGGGAGACCAGCTTCGAGCCGACGCTGTCGGGGTTGCTGTTGACCACCATGAGGGAGGCCCAGTAGGCGGCGAGGAGCACGTAGCTCACGGGTGCGGCGACGTTCGCCGCGTCTTCTGCCCGCGATGCGAGCGATCCGAGTGCGCCGTAGGCCATGGCGTAGAGGGCGTAGCCCAGGACGAACCATACGATGACCCAGGCGAGCACGCCGCCGCTGACGGCGGGGATGCCGGCTGGGTGGACGGCGAGGGCAGCGACGAGGGCTGCCAGCGCGGTCACGGCGAACTGGGCGAACCCGAGGAAACCGATGCCGGCGACCTTGCCGGCCAGCAGGTTGCGGGCTGGCATCCGGGCGAGCAGCACCTCGACGACGCGGCTGCTCTTTTCTTCCGCCACGCCGGTCAGCACCAGGTTGCCGTACAGGACGATGGCCAGCAGCAACAGCGCGCTCATGATGATGGCGGCGGTCGCGTTGCCAGTGCTGCGCCCGGCAGTCACGCCAAGCTGCTGGTTCTGGACGGGCACCGGGGCCATGACCGCGTGCAGCTGGCCGGGATCGATCCCGGCGGCGGCGGCACGCTGCTGGACGGTGACCAGCTGGATGGCTGCGGTGACGATCGCGCGCAGTCGCTCGTCTGGCTGGCCCCGCCAGGTCAGCGTGCGGGCGTCCACGACGAGCACGGTGATGTTCTGGCCGCGGACGGCCTGCTCCCCGGCGGCCACGCCGCCGTAGTAGCGGGGGCGCACGGTCACATCGACGGCTTTGCCCTGGTCGATGACGGCAGCAGGGAGCGCGGCGGGGGTGGTGCCGGTGAAGCCGACGTCCCGGGTGACGTTGCCGGTGTGGATCTTCGCGGCCATGACGATGGCGGTGATCACGAGGGCGAGCGTGATCACGATCCCGGCCCGGAAGACCTTCGAGCGGCTCCGTTCGCGTATCTCCCGCCTGGCCACCAGCCAGCCCTGCCGCATGCCGTTCATGCCGCCACCGCCTTCCGGAACAGCTCCGACAGCGTCGGGGGCTGGTAAGCGAACGAGACGATGCCGGCGCGGTCACCGGCGGCGGCGACAACCGCGGCCAGGTCGGTGTCGCGGCCGACCCGCAGCCGGGCCTGGCCGTCCTTGGACTCGACGAGTTCCAGCGGGGCTAGCTGGGTCCAGTCCGGCGCCGGGCCCTGGTAGCGGACGTCGACGAACCGGTCCGGTACCTCGGCCCGCAGCCCGGCCAGCTCGCCGGCCAGCACGATCCGGCCGTGGTCGATGATCACCACGTCCTGGCACAGGTCCTCGACCAGGTCCAGCTGGTGGCTGGAGAACAGCACCGTCGCGCCCCCGCCCGCCAGTTCCGCCAGCAACTCGCTCATGGCGCTCATGGCGATCGGGTCCAGGCCGGAAAACGGCTCATCGAGCACCAGCAGGTCCGGGTCGTTCACCAGCGCGGCGATCAGCTGCACCCGCTGCTGGTTGCCGTGCGACAGCGCATCCAGCCGGTCGGCTGCCCGGTCGGCCAGGCCCAGCCGCTCCAGCCAGGAATCCACGCTGCGGGCCACATCCCTGGCCCCGCGCCCGCACAGCTCGCCCAGGTACACCAGCTGGTCCCGCACCCGCATCCGCGGATACAGGCCCCGCTCCTCCGGCATGTACCCGAACCGCGTCCGCTCCGCGGCCGAAACGGGGCGGCCGTGCCACCGGACCGTTCCCGCGTCCAGCTCGATAAGCCCGAACACCGCCCGCATCGCTGTTGTCTTGCCAGCGCCGTTGGGACCCAGGAAGCCGGTCAGCCGGCCCGGCCGGGCGGCGAACGTGCAGCCATTCAGGGCCATCACTGGACCGAACTGCTTACTGACCCCGTCGAAGCCGAGCATTCAGATCACCCCCGACCCGAGGTAACTCCGGCAATGTTCTGATTCCAGGCTGGTGACTCCACAGGCAGCGGCCGGTAGTGGCTAAGGACCCCAATGCGCCTGACCAAAGACCAGAACGGTATGGCCGAATGCCTGGGCCGTCCGCCCGGCGGGATGCACACTCCGTAACGGACACTGTCTGGATAGGCGAAGGCTCCCCTCTCGGCGAAGCTCCGTCTTGACTTATGCAGTCGGCACTTACTGGTTCTGAAGGCCGCACCACACGCAGCCTCCCCGGCGGTGCTCCGGCCGAAGTCCCGGACGCGCCGCCTCCGGACATTCTTACCGCACCCTGGCCGATGCGGTCGGCGGCGAAGTCGTCGGAGAAGACTGCGCCTCAGGTATGCCGACGCAAGAAGGCGACGAACGCGATGCGGATGCCCGTGATTCATAAGTGAGCACCTATGAAACACCCTGGCTCCACGGGGCCGAGCAGGGCAGACTGCGTTTCATGGGTTGTTGCATACGGGAGGACATGTGAAACGGGCACATGAAACGATCTGCGGGTGAGCGACGGCAGTTCCTGATGTCCCTTGCGCTCGCCGAGCAGCTGCGCGCCGACGGCATCGGCCTGGAGTTCCTCACCGGCGAGCTGCAGGGCTCGCACGATCCCTCCGGGGTCGTGTTCACCGTGCTCGCCGCGCTGTCGGGGATGGAACGCGAGTACATCCGGGACCGCACCCTGGAAGGCCACGAGTCAGCCCGCGCCCGCGGCAAGTCGATCGGCGGCGCGGCCGTCACCGATGAGGCGATGCTCGCCGCCGCGATCCACCTGCGCGGGCAGGAGCTGAGC
Source organism: uncultured Actinomycetes bacterium (assembly GCA_963800415.1). Classification (GTDB taxonomy): domain Bacteria; phylum Actinomycetota; class Actinomycetes; order Streptosporangiales; family Streptosporangiaceae; genus Palsa-504. The sequence continues at coordinate 223,852 of CAWDBS010000048.1, read as the reverse complement.
CTGCGCGACATCGCCGGCCGCCTCGTCATCGCCACTGGCAAGAAGAAAGGCCGGCATCCCTCGCCGGCCACCGTGATGCGCATGCTACGCGAACATGACGAGAAGACCGCCGCGGCAGCCGTCGTCCCGGCCGGGGCGTAGCCGGCCGTGGAATGGCCGCCCCGCGATGACCCGCAGGCGGCCAGCGCGAGGAGAGGGGACCTGGTGGTCACACGAGCAGGCCTGCGTCAGCGAGGGGACGGGGCTGATACTCAGCTGATCCTGCGGACGCGCCGCCCGGCCGTTCCCGCCAGGACCGGGATCAGCGTGATCTCAGTCCGCCATCGCCAGGCCCTTGACGATGGCCCGGGCCACCGGCGAGGGATCGGAGCCGTCCAGCGCGAAGCCGGCGGGGGCGTTGACTGCGGGCTGGGCGATCATCCGCGGCCCGGTGCCCTGGTGCGGCCAGGTCGCCGTGTGCACCATGAACGGGTGGCACAGGAAGACGTCCCCGGCCTTCCCGGTGGCGTGCGCCGCGTTCATGCACAGCGTCGACGGCCGCCAGAACTCGGCGTCGCCGTCGGTGCCCGCCTCGCCGTAGGGTGCCAGGAACCGCGGGACGGCCAGGTGCGAGCCGCACAGCAGCCGGGTGGGCGCGTCGTGGCGGCCGACGTCGGTGAACAGGATCAGCGCCAGCAGGCCGCGGGCCCTGGACCGGATGTCGACCCAGCCCGCGCCGGACCCGTCCGGGGCGACGTAGCTGCCCTCGATGTGGTACCCGGCGTTGGCCCGCTCGTCTTCGGCCGGGAACCGCACGACCACCGACTTCCCCAGGTCCGCCGGGCGCACCGAGCGCTTCCACCGGCCGGGGCCGATCAGCTCGTCGTAGGCGGCGGTCAGCGCCGGCGCCAGGTACGCCGCGACGAGCGGCTCGCCTGCCAGGTCGTCCATGCCCTCCACGAGCGGGGGCCAGCTGCCGGGGTCATCCCGGCGGACGCCGCGCCGCTCCATCGCCGCCCAGGTCAGCTCCCGGCACGCCGCCGCCGTGTCCGCGTCCACCGCCCCGCGGACGGCCACGTACCCGTCCCGCACGAAAGCATCCAGGTCCACCCGGCCATAATGGCAACCGCCACGCAGGCCTGTCATCCGATTAGCCGGCGGAGCATCGGTCACAGTGCCTCTGCCCGTCGGACGGGAGGCGTCAGGTCGCTCCGTGGCCCCTTTCGCTCGTATTCAGCATCCCACCTCTTCTGGTCCCGGTGCCGTCGACGGACGCGAGGGCCACCGAGGAGTCCGGGCACTACCTCGGGCGAGCGCCGTTCGGGTACCTGATCGTCGGGGACCTGTACCGCAAGCACCTCGTGGTCGACGAGACCAAGCGCGCGCTCGTCGGGGCGTCTTCGAGAAGGCCATCAACGGATCGTCGCTCCGCGATATCGCCGCATGGCTTCGCGCCCGCGGGGTCGAGGGGCGCGACCAAGGGGGCTCGTCGTGTCGATCACCCGGAACTGGACGTACGCTGGCCGTGTTGAGCGCGCGGGATGTCACTACATGGACTGCCCAGCCATCGTGTCGGCGCCGGCTCTCCTCGCGGCCCAGAAGGCCCTGCGCGACCGCCGCCGCAAGTCCAAGGGTGGTGCACCGGCAGGGGCACAGATAGGGTCACCGCGTGGAACAGGACGGACGGCTACTTCTCAGCTCGTCGTTCGGCGCAGCGGCGGCCGCATACGCCGAGCACCGCCCGGACTACGCGCAGGCCGCGGTGCGCTGGGCGCTCGAGCCCGCGTCCGGCCCGCGGGTGCTCGACCTCGGCGCCGGAACCGGCAAGCTAACCGCCACGCTGGTCGCGCTGGGCGCCGAAGTCATCGCGGTCGAGCCCGACCCGGCGATGCTGACCGAGCTGCGCCGCGCCCTGCCGGCTGTCCGTGCCCTGCCGGGCAGTGCCGAGGCGGTACCGCTGCCGGACGCGTCCGTCGATGCCGTGCTAGTGTCCCGGTCCTGAGTTCTGTGTTCTAATCTAGTTATGGCAGGCAAGCCGAGACTCCCGCTCGTGCTCACGGATGCCGAGCGGCGGACGTTGGAGGGGTGGGCCAGGCGGCGCAAGACCGCGCAGGGCCTGGCCCAGCGGGCGCGCATCGTACTGCTGTGCGCCGAGGGCAAGAGCAACACCGCAGTGGCCGCCGAGCTGGGGATCACCCGCGTGACCGCCGGGAAGTGGCGCAACCGGTTCGTCACCGCGCGGTTCGCGGGGCTGAGCGACGAGCCCCGGCCCGGGGTGCCGCGCACGATCACCGACGCGCAGATCGAGGAGGTGGTGGTGCGGACCCTGGAGGAGGTACCCGAGGGGGCCACGCACTGGTCCAAGCGGGAGCTGGCCAGGCAGGTCGGGCTCTCGCCGACCACGATCCACCGGATCTGGCGCGCTTTCGGGCTCAAGCCCTGGCTGGTGGAGGAGTTCAAGGTCTCCACCGACCCGTTCCTGATCGATAAAGTGCGCGACGTGGTGGGCCTGTACCTGGCCCCGCCCGCGAACGCGGCGGTGTTCTCGGTTGATGAGAAGCCGCAGATCCAGGCGCTGGAGCGGACCGCCCCGGTGCTGCCGATGGTCCCGGGGACCCCGGAGCGGCGCAGTCACGACTACGAGCGGCACGGCACCGTGGACCTGTTCGCCGCGCTGAACACCGCGACCGGCAAGGTGATCGGGAAAACCTCCGCCCAGCACACGGCCGAGGACTTCAAAGACTTCCTCGAACGGATCGACCACACCGTCGAGCCCGGCCTGGCGGTCCACCTGATCTGCGACAACCTCTCCGTGCACAAGGCCCCCGCGGTCAAGCGGTGGCTGCTGGAACACCCGCGCTTCGCGCTGCACTTCACCCCGGCCTACTCCTCGTGGCTGAACCAGGTCGAGCGGTGGTTCGCCGAACTGCAGCGCCGCCGCCTGGACCGCGGTGTCTTCTGCTCGATCGACGAGCTGACCAGCGCGCTCGAACAGTGGATCAAGTTCTGGAACGACAACGCCAAACCCTTCAAGTGGACCAAGACCGCCGACCAGATCATCGACGCGATCGGACGCTACTGTGAACGGATCTCCGGACCGGGACACTAGGCGGCCATGCCCTGCACTGGTTCGACATGGACGTCGCGGGACCCGAGCTAGCCAGGGTCCTCGTACCCGGCGGCATCCTGGCTGGCCTGTGGAACGTCATGGACGACCGGGTCAACTGGGTTGCCGGACTCGGGCGGGTCAGCGGGAGCGCGGCCATCGGCCCGCGTGACCTGCTCAGCAGCTGGCGCGCCCAGACGGCAGACGCGCACCTTCCAGGCACCGGCCTGGCCGCCCGGTTCGGCTCGCCGGAGCAGGCCGAGTTCCCGCACGGGCAGCGCCGCACCGCCGACTCCCTCGTCGCGGCAATCGCGACGAGGGCGGGGTTGCTGGTCATGCCAGAACAGGAACAAGAGGCCACGCTCGGCCGGATCCGCGCGTTCCTCGCGAGCAGGCCGGAGACCGCCCGCGGCGAGTTCACCCTCCCGATGCTGACCGGCGTGCTGCGCGTCCGGCGACTGTGAAAGCCACCGGCCGCCCGGTATTCGTGTAAGCGAGTCGCGGTTCGCCGGACAGTGCGAGAGACGAAGATGACCCCGGGGCGACCGCTTCCCGCTCGCGCTGGTCATTCGTCGTCCTCGTCTCCGGAGTCGGGGTCACGGAGATCCCGGATGGCACCGGGGGCCAGGTCTGGAAGCACGAAGCTGTACGCGCCGTGGACACCCAAGTGGCTGCTGACGAACGGGGACAGGCGGGCCATGTCCTCCTCGCGCACGGGGTACCCCTGGGCCCTGAGCTGCCGGACGGCGGCGTCGAGGTAGACGGTGGTCCAGAGCACGACGCAGTTCAGCACCAGGCCGAGGGCGCCGAGCTGGTTCTCCAGGCCGCGCTCGTACCGGTGGTACAGTTCGCCCTTCTTCCCGTGGCAGATCTTCCGGGCCAGGGCGTGGCGGCCTTCCTGCAGGTTGCGGATGCCCTTGATGTCGCGCCGGTAGGTTTCGTCTGTGTCGATGTAGCTCAGGATGTGCAGCGACTTGAAGATCCGCCCGTACATCGCGATCGCCTCGCAGAGCGCGGTCGGGTGCCCGTCGCGCTGGAGCAATGGTGACCACGTCGTACGCGCGGACGGTGCCGGTGTAGATCGAGGCGACGACCCGCAGGATGTCCTCCCAGTTCCGGCGGATCTTCGCCGTGTCGATCTTCCCCCGGGCGAAGGTGCTCAGCGGGCCGTAGTCCGCGTCGGCCTTAATTCTCCAGCCCTTCTGGTCGGGCAGGTCCGCGAGCGCGGGCCGGTAGGAGATGCCCAGCAGCTCCAGGAGGCCGAAGACCACGTCGGAGTAGGAGCCGGTGTCGGTGACGACGATCTCGGGGAGGTCGCCGCCGTCCAGGCCGAAGATGACGTCGACCATGTGCAGGGAGTCCCGCACCGTCCCCGACACGATCTTCGCGCCGCGCCCCATTCCCCGGTCGTTCATGGCGTTCAGCCAGGTCATGCCCCGCTTTGACCCGAAATACTTCCTGTTGGGCCGGGCGAACGCGGCCGGGACCGGGACGACGAACCGCATCCCGTCGACGGCGGCGACCAGGCCGCCGCCCCACGCCTGCGCGAGCGGGAGCCCGGCCTGCCGGGCGACCAGCGGGGCGTTCGCCGCTGCCAGCGTCTCGGGCCGGACGTAGTTCTGGAAGACGTGGGACAGCCGGGAGCGCTCCAGCCCCGGGACGCCCTTCTTGGCGATCGGCCGGTACCCCACGTTCATGGAGTGGGCGGCCAGGCACGCGGCGACCGAGGTGGGCAGGTCGTCCAGCCGGGACCGGCCGCCGGAGACGGCGGTGAAGGCCTCCGCGACCTCCGGCGCCCAGGACATGACCTCGAGGATCACCTCCGGCAGGTCGACGCGCGGCAGCATGGCCGTCGTCCGGCCGCGCAGGTCGACAAGGGACGGAGGCTCCTCGACAGCCTTGACCCCGGTGAGGTGGATCTTCCCCTCGGCGTCGATGCTGACCTCGGTGTTCACGGCCAGCCGCCCGCCGGCTTCCCGGTAGGCGGCGTCCAGCGCCCGGGCGTGCCCGGCCAGCAGCGCGTCCGGGTCGCCGGGCAGTTCGAGGGTGGTCAGCACGTCGCCGCGGATCGCGGTCCACGCATCGCCCTCCAGGAGCCGGGTCTGCGGGTTGCGCCACCTCGTGGAGGCGTCGGCGTAGATGTCGCGGCGCTTGAGTCCCCGCCAGAACTGCTCCAGTACGCAGAAGGCATAGGCATGCCGGCTGACCGCGCCGTCCTCGTGCGCGGGGTGGCCGAACACCAGCCGCCGCCACGGCCCGTTCACAACGCCGTCGTCGATCAGCCGACCGGGGATCAGCGGCGCGGTCAGCCGGCTGCGGTAGGCCAGCACGTCGGGCAGCGCCCGCATCGCCGCCAGCACCGTCGCGCCCTCAGCGGTCGCCCCGAACGAGATCGCCGACGGCAGCAGCTTCAGGAAGCCGATCACCGTCTGGTAGCGGCCCAGCAGCTCGGTCCGCCAGTCGTCCGGGTCTTCCGCGCCGGGCGGCGGCACGGTCTCGCTCACCACCGCCAGCGCGGCGCGCAGGTCGGCGCGCGAGACGACCGCCTCGATCGCCTCCCATACCTGCGACACCCGCGGCTCCTCGTCCGGCCCGCCCCAGCCCTCGGACTCGAACAGCGCCTCCACCGCCACCGCGAGCCTCGCCGACGCCCTGGCGAGCCGGGGGTGCTTGCGCGCCTTGTCCCTGTCCGCCTCCCGCTGCGCCCTGCCCAGCAGCTCGGCCGACATCAGCAGGTCCAGCAGCTCCAGCGCGTCATCGACCGACTTGGCCTCCAGGTACCGGGCCGTGGCCAGCCGGCGGTCATCCGGATGACGGCGGATCAGCCAGGCGTCCGCGATCATCCCGTACCGGGCCAGCTCGCCCAGCCGCCGCGGTGGCACGGCCGACTCCGCCCCCAGGCCAGCCCGCCTGAGCCCCTGGATCTCCGCCGCCTGGTCCAGCGCCGCGATGATCGCCGGTCCGCTTCCCCGCGGCGGCGGCCCCTTGCGCCACCGCTTCAGGTCCGACACCCGCATCCCCGGCGCGACCTCCAGCAGCCCGTCCAGCACCCGCCGCTGGGCAGCCGTCAGCGGCCCCTCCAGCTCGGCCCACAGCCGGTGCGTCGTGTCATCGCGCACCCGCGCGACCAGCCGCGCCAGCCGCGACACGCCGGGAAGCAGGATCTTCCGCTCGCGCATCCACTCCATCGCGTCGAGGAAGATCGCCTTCGGCCCGTCCGTCCCCCGACGTCCATGAACGGGCTGCCACCCAGCCGGCCAGCTCATCCTGAGCCTCGGTGAAGTCCCGCAGCCTCTCCGCCCGCCGGATCTCCAGCTGGTGGTCCGAGAGCGTCTTCACCCGCTCGCCGTATTTATTCACCACCAGCGGATCCGCCACGCCCAGCTGCCCGGCCACGAACTCCAGCACTGCGCCCGGCACGTCCAGCGGGTCATCCAGGAACGTCCCCAGCCAGCGGACAGTCACCAGCTGCAGCGCGAAACCGACCTTCATGTGGTCACCGCGCCGCTGGTCAACGAGCGCCATGTCCTCGTCATCGAGGAAGAACACCCGCTCCAGGTCCGCCTGAGACGGGCTCCCCGCGTACCGGCCGTACGCCGCCGCCTCATCATCCGTCAGGAACTCAACTGGCATAGAACGCACCGTAACGGCGCAACCACGACCGCCTTACCCAGAGCGATCAAACCGTTACAAGTACACACGCCCGCGATCGACCCACATCGGAACCGTCCCGGGCGGTAACTCGGCGGCGCTCGGCCCGCTAACGCCCAAAACGGTTCCATTGTGGGCGCACCCCGGTCCCCAAGCTCGACCGGCTCGCCCGCTCCGTCCCCGACGCCCGCGACATCGGCGACACCCTCGTCACCCGCGGCGTCCGCCTGTCCCTCGGCGGCACCATCTACGATCCCGCCGACCCCATGTCCAAGATGTTCTTCAACATGCTGGCCGTGTTCGCCGAGTTCGAAGCCGACCTGCTCAAGATGCGCACCCGCGAGGGCATGGCCACCGCCCGCGCCCGCGGCAGGCTCAAAGGCAAGAAGCCCAAGCTCACCGCCCGCCAGCAAGCCGAGCTCACCCGCATGCACGCCGCCGGCGGCTACACTATCGCCGACCTCATGGAGGTGTTCTCCGTCGGCCGCGCCACCGTCTACCGGGTCCTGAACCGCGCCGCCACCAGCACACCCAGCCCCGCCGCCGTACCCGGACACGCCCGCCTGACAGGCGAGACGGGACCTTTGCCTCTATCTCGGCCCGCGATGCCGTGGAGCGTGAAAACTCATCGGCCTGGGTGAGGAGGCAGGCGATGCCTCGCTTCGCGTACCGGTGCCTGGCGGTGATCGTGTCCGGGCTGCTTGCCGGCGGCCTGCTTACCGGCTGCGGAGGCGGATCACCGGCACGGTCGGACCGCTGGCGTCCGGTGACCTGCTGGTTCCACAACGACGCTAAGTGACTGCTAAAGAATAACGTTTACTTTTGATACGTAGACTGCCATGCTTGTGGTATGGCGGTGCCTGTGGATGCGGAGGAGTCGCTGGCTGCCAAGTTCGGGGCGGTGTTTCCGCACCTGGATGAGCGGCAGCGGCGGCTGGTGATGGGTGCCGAGGCGCGGGTGCTGGGGCATGGCGGGATCAATGTGGTGGCGCGGGCGGCGGATGTCAGCGCGGTGACGGTGTCGCGGGGCGTGGCCGAGCTGGAGGGCGGCGGCGAGCCGCTGGGCCGGGCCCGCCGCCCGGGCGGCGGCCGCAAGCGGGTCGCCGAGACCGATCCGGGGCTGGTTGCGGCGCTGCTGGGGCTGGTGGACCCGGAGTCGCGGGGGGACCCGGAGTCGCCGCTGCGGTGGACGGTCAAGTCGACCCGCAACCTGGCGGATGCGCTGACCGCGGCCGGGCACAAGGTGTCGGCGCCGACGGTGGCGGTACTGCTGAAGAAGGAGGGCTTCAGCCTGCAGGGCAATGCCAAGACGCTCGAAGGGCGCCAGCACGCCGACCGGGACGCGCAGTTCCGCTACATCAACGCCCGAGCCAGGGAGCACATGGACGCTGGCGACCCGGTGATCAGCGTGGACGCCAAGAAGAAGGAGAACGTCGGGGGGTTTAAGAACGGCGGCCGGGAATGGCAGCCCCAGGGCGCCCCGGAACGGGTGAACGTCCATGACTTCATCGACAAGGAGCTGGGCAAAGTGACCCCCTACGGGGTGTACGACGTGGCCGGCAACGCGGGCTGGGTTTCGGTGGGCACCGATCACGACACCGCCGCCTTTGCCGTGGCCACGATCCGCACCTGGTGGGACAGGGCCGGCCAGGCGGCCTACCCCGATGCGCAGCGGCTGCTGATCACCGCCGACGGTGGCGGGTCCAACGGGTACCGGACCCGGCTGTGGAAGACCGAGCTGGCCGCCCTCTCCGCGGATACCGGCCTGCAGATCACCGTCTGCCACCTGCCGCCGGGCACATCCAAGTGGAACAAGATAGAGCACCGGCTGTTCTCCCACATCTCGATGAACTGGCGCGGGCGGCCGCTGACCAGCCACGAGGTCATCGTGCAGACCATTGCCGCGACCACCACCCGCACCGGGCTGACCGTCAGCGCTGAGCTCGACACCAGCGACTACCCCAAGGGCATCAAGATCCCCGACCGGGAGATCAAGGATCTCGAGAAGCGGAAAGTGCTCCGCCGCCACGACTTTCACGGCGAGTGGAACTACTGCCTCGTCCCTGGCCCAACGGACCCTACCTGAACCAGCGTGTTATTCATTTGCGGGCACTAAGCTGCGCATCGACTGCGGCTACCTCACCGTGCCGCTGCATCATGACCGGCCCGGCGGCCGGTCGATCGAGCTGGCCGTCGAGGTAATCCACACGCCGAACCCGCATCCCCAGCCAGACCCGGTGGTGGTGCTGGCCGGTGGTCCCGGTGGCACCCTGGCGGGGAACGGGAACTCGGTGCTAACCGGGTACGCGCCGATCCGGCTGCTCACCGGCTGGCAGGCCGACCGGGACCTCATTCTGCTCGACCAGCGGGAAGTCGGCCATTCCCGCCCGGCACTGGACTGCGCCACCATCTACGACCTGGCCTCCGGGCTGGCCTGCCGTAACCGGCTCACCGCCCGCGGGATCGATCTCAGCGCCTTCACCACCGAGGAGGACGCGGCCGATGTCGCCGAACTCGGCCCGGCGCTGGGCTACCGGCAGGTGAACCTGTTCGGCTACTCCTACGGCTCACGGCTGGCGCTGACCGTGATGCGCGAGCACCCGCACGGCATCCGCAGCGTCATCCTTGCCTCGCCCTTGCCGCCGCAGGCGGACTACCTCACCGACTTCCCCGACGACGAAGCCCGGGCGTTCCAGGCACTGTTCGACGGCTGCGCGCACGACCCGCGGTGCGCGGCGGCCTACCCGCAGCTCGCCCGCGACTTCCGCACCGCCGTAGCCCGGCTCGACGCCCGCCCGCGACAGCTCACGGCGCGCATCAACGGCACGGACGTCACAGAGCGGCTCGACGGCCAGCTACTCGTCCGCCTGATCTCCGGCGGTATCTATCTGGGCGAGATGGCCATCCTGCCCAGGCTGATCCACCATGCGGCCACCGGCGGGAACCTGACCGACTGGGCGCAGATCGCCACGGCCGGGAACGCCCCGGACGTCGGATCCAGCGTGGGGATGAGCCAGTCGGTCCTGTGCGCCGACGAGGCGCCCTTCGTTAACCGGCAGCGGGCGCGGGCCATCGGCGCCGCGCACCCCGAACAGCACCACGTGTTCCTGCAACCGGCCTGGTGGTTTGACCTGTGTGCCCGCTGGCCCACCGGGCCGGTCAACCCCGCCGGGCACACCCCGGTGCACAGCGGCATCCCCACCCTGATCGTCACCGGACAGTACGACCCGCCCACTCCGCCTGCCTACGGCCGCCTCGCCGCCGCCACCTTGACCCGCGGCTATCTCACCGAGTTCCCCGGCCTGGCCCACATCCCCGAAAACCCCTGTGTGCTATCCGTGGAGGCAAACTTCCTCCACCAGCCACTCCAGCGACCCGACACCTCCTGCATCCAGCGGATGTCACCGATCCCCTGGAGAACCGGGTAAGTGCAGGCCCCGGCCACCGCTGCGGTTCACCGCGTAAGAGACCCCTAGTTGGCCTGTGACGAGGATCGGTACAGGATCCTGAGCGTCGCGTGACTGGATGCTGGCGGCTATCGGTGACCGGCGGGCATAGCGGTTGAGGGTGACGTTGCCGGCCGCCGGGAGTGCATCTAGTCCAGCCCTGGCGCGTCGCAGGAAGCCTAGCCTCTCCGGGGACCCCCGGACGGAGAAGGCCAGGCTGGTCACCGGAGTTCTAGCTGGCGGTGCTCGCGCTCCCGTTGATGTTCGGGCAGTGGTGCGTGGCCGACGGAGAGGGAGTTGCCGCCGTCGTCGCCGGTGACGTCGAGGACGAGGTCGTCGACGTCACCGGGGACGAGTTTGATGTCGCGGCGCTGGCGACGGCGAGAGAGCCGCCCAAGCCCACGCCGAGCGCACCCGCTCCGACTGCGGTGGCGATGATGATCTTGCCTGGCCTGGTTTTCAACGTGTCCGTCTCCTTGCGGTAGGTGGGGTCCTTTACACAGAAGAACCACGGTGGCTGCGACCCGCCTGCAGCGCTGCTCTCACCGCGGTATGAATGACCGGCGGAGCCCGCCGACCGTAAGGTTGGAACGACCAGTCACAGCAAGCCCGGCCGCCGCGCTCCTGACCGTGAGTATTCGTTCCGCTGCTACATCAGCCCCGAGCCGCTGCTACATCAGCCCCGAGATTCCCCGCGAGCCGCCGGTGACCAGGGCCAGCCGGTTGATTATTTGGGTCATCCGGCTCGCCCTGCCCGATCGCCGCGCAACTCAACCTGGCTCGGCGGGTGAGTATGGGTTGAGGGGAGGCTGATGGAGCAACTCAGCGACGCGGACCTAATCGGTCGGTCCCGCCAGGACCCGGGCTGCTTCGCCACGATCTTCGACCGGCACGCCGACGAGATCCTGCGCTACGCACACGCCAGGCTCGGCTCGGACCTGGCTGAGGACGTGACCGCGGAGACGTTCCTGGACGCCTTCAGGCGCCGGGACCGCTACGACACCAGCCTGCCCGACGCGCGGCCGTGGCTGTACGGGATCGCGGTGCGGCAGATCGGCAAGCACCGGCGCGCGCTGTCCCGGCAGCTGAAGCTGCTGAGGTCGGCACCCGCGGAGGTCACGGCCGAGGACTTCGGCGTCCGCGCCGCGGAGCGGGTGACCGCGGAAAAGCTGCGGCCGCGGCTGGCCACAGTGCTCTGCGGGCTGCCCCGTCAAGACCGCGACCTGCTGCTGCTCGTGGCCTGGGCCGGGCTGAGCTACGACGAGGCGGCCGAGGCGCTAGGCCTGACCGTCAGCGCGGTGAAGTCGTGGCTGCACCGGATCAGGATCAAGGCTCGTGAGGCGCTGGGCGGAGCCAACCCGGCGCTGGCTGAGGAGGAGGTCGGCCATGGATGAGATCACGCTGTTCGCGTCGCTGCGCCCGGCGCCGCCCGAGGACGCCGGCCAACTGGTCGAGGCGGCCCGGGCGCGGCTGGTCGGGGCGTTCGGGGAAACCGGGGAGCAGCCGGGCAGGCGGGGAGGCTGGCGGTGGTCCGCCCGGCCGCGCCGGCGGACGATGCTGCTGGCGGCGGGCGCGATCGCGGTCGTGGCCGGTGCCGCCATCGTGGCACCCGCGGTCCTGCTCGGCACAGGCGGCGGCCCGCTCGCCACGACGGCGTGGGCGATCCAGCGCAACCCCAACGGGACCATCAAGGTCACCTTCAAGCAGGCCCGCGACGCGGCGGGGCTGCAGGCGGCGCTGAAGGCCGACGGCATCGATGCCTACGTCAAGTACGTGCCGTGGGTGTCCAAGCCGTCCGGGCCGGCCACCGCCTATCCAGCGGAGGACTGCTTCCAGGCGACCATCTATCCCAGCGTGCCGGGGAAGGTCGTGGAAGCGGTCTTCCCGTTCCCGGCCGGCGGCGCGCCCGACCAGGGCTATGCCGTGACCATCAACCCGGCCGCGATTCCGCCCGGCGACGCGATACTGATCCAGGTGACCTGGACCCCGGGCCGGCCGGACCTCGGGATCGGCGTCGACGACACGGTCCTGGGCGACCACCTGCCCCCGGTCTGCAGGCCGGACGGCTAGTCCGCGAGGGCTCGGACCTGCTCGATCAGGCGGGCCCGGGCCTCGTGAGCGGGCGCGAGCAGGGTGACGTTGAGGGTGGTCACGCCGGACTCGCGGAAGGCGGCGAGGCGCTCGGCGACGTAGCCGGCACCCACCTGTATCCGAACGGCCAGTGGCGGTAACCCAGCGGTCTTCAGCTTGCTATCGCCACTGGCCGTTCACCAGAACCAACCCGACATACGCCTGAGCTAGCTCTCTAGCCCGGGGCCACCAGGAAGCCCGGCCCACGGGGGCAGAGACCGGGCTCCGGTACCCGGCTCCTGGAGCGGGGGGAGGGAACCGGGCTTCTGATCGCGTTACCGGCCTTGCGCGAACGTAAACATCCATATTGCGTTGCGACCGGAATACGCCAGAAAGGGCCGCGGGGTGATGGCCGGGTCCGGGGCCTAGTGAGGGAGGTGACCCGGCTCGACAAGGTTGGCCCTGCGCGCGTGGTGGTGGACGCGTCTTAAGGGGCCCGGAGGAGATCGGTACAGCCGTTGGCGCTAGCGATGATCTCGGCCGGGCCGCTGGCCGTCCCGGTGTAGGGGTAACGACCGATTCTCGACAGACCGGATATGACGGCAACTGGCCCGGTGCGGATGCTCACAGCCACGGTCAACCCGGGGGTTGAGGCCAGGTATCAACCCTGACTCCCACCCGCGGGCCGACGCCGCGGACGGGTGCCCGGGAGCACGCTGAGGGCATGAGCAACATCACCACGTACCTGGTCAGCGCAAGCCTCATCCTCCTGGTCATCCGCCAGATCCGCGAGCACCCCCTGGACGCGCGGTCGCTGGCGGTCCCGGTGCTCGCGGTGGGCGCCGCCGCGGTCATGTTCCTGCACACCATCCCCGCCGGCGGCAGCGACCTGGCGCTGGAGGCGGCGGCCGTGCCGGCCGGCGCGGCGATGGGCGCCATCGGCGGGCTGGCCACCCGGCTGCGCCTGGACGCCGACGGCCTGCCGCTGGGCCGCGCCGGCTGGCTGGCCGCCAGCATGTGGATCGGCGGCGTGGGCGCCAGGCTGGCCTTCGCCATCGCTGCGGGCAACGGCGCAGGCCCGGCCATCACCCGGTTTTCCGTCGCGCACCACATCACCGGCTCGGCCGCCTGGATCGCGGCCCTGGTGATGATGGCCCTGGCCGACGTGCTGACCCGGCTGGTCGTCATCTACCTGCGCGGCCGCCGGCTGGCCGCCGGCTCAGCGGCCCCCGCCGTTGCCGTCCCGGCCGGCGCCCGCGCCTGACCGCGTACCCACCCGCCGCGGCCAGCTGTCACAGCTGGCCGCGGCGCCGCGCTGGCAAGGAATAGGCCACCTGGGGAGTGTCCGGTAAGGGATCCAGGCGCGGGACGTGTGGTTTGTCATGGCCGGCCCGTGCGGATGTCACCGGGACTGGTGATGGCGGGCACGGGCGGGAGTCCCGGTTCGCCGCGATGCTTGACCTATGAGCCCGGGTTCATCCCGGGACGTGACTGAACGGAGTCTGTCATGAAGAACTCGCAACTTGCTGGATCTCAGGATCATCGTGCCGGTACTGGCTGGGTGCGCCGCTGGTGGACCGGGGACAAGCTCAGCGTGCGCCTGTCCGAGGTGGCGTTCGTTCTTGTCCTGACCGGGGCGCTGGTGTGGGCGGGGTGGTTCGCGTCCGCCAGCCAAAATGCCACGTGGTCCACGGTGCTGATCATCACCGCCGCCGTCGGCGGAGCTGCCTCTGCGAAGCGGCGGTCTCGGATGTCACGATCCCGTTGACGGGATCTGCCGGCTGCGGCTGGCCTTCCCCGATCACGACGGAGACGGCAAGCCGGTATGTGCGGGGGATGCGGTCGGGTGGGCGGTCAGATCCAGCCGCGGGAGCGGGCGAGCTGGACCGCTTCGTGGCGGTTGGCGGCGCCGAGCTTGGCGGCGGCGGAGGAGAGGTAGTTGCGGACTGTGCCGGGGGTCAGGGCCGCGCGTCTGGCGATTTCATCGACGGGGGCGCCGCCTGCCGCGAGTTCCAGGACGTCGGCTTCGCGGGGGGTGAGCGGGCTGTCGCCGGCGCTGATGGCGTCGGCGGCGAGTTCGGGGTCGACGTAGCGGCCGCCGCGGTGGACGGTGCGGACCACGTTGGCCAGGACCTGGGCCGAGACGGTCTTGGGCAGGAACCCGCGGACGCCGGCGGCGAGGGCCCGTTTGAGGTGCCCGGGCCGTCCGTAGCTGGTCAGGATGAGGCTGCCGCAGGCGGGCAGCTCGGTGACCAGCTGCTCGGCGACGGCGATCCCGTCCAGGCCGGGCATCTGCAGATCCAGCACGGCCACGTCCGGGCGGTGCCGGCGGGCCATCGCGAGGGCCTCGTCGCCGGAGGCGGCCTGGGCCACGACCTCCAGGTCGTCCTGGATCGCCAGCAGGGAGGCCAGCGCGGTGCGGATGAGGTTCTCGTCGTCGGCCAGGAGCACGCGGATCACGGCGCGGGCGCCTCTGGCGTGACACCGGTGCCGCTCTGGGCCGGGCCGGGCGGCACCGGTGCGGCGCCGCAGGCGGGCAGGCGGGCCTGCAGCCGGAAGTGGCCGTTGCGGGGATGCCCGGTGGTGATGCTGCCGCCCAGGCCGGCCAGCCGCTCGCCGAGCCCGGCCAGCCCGCTGCCGCCAGATCCGGCGGCCGGCGTGTGCACGCGGTCGTTGTCCATGCGGAGCGTCACCGCGCGGGGGGCGCCCGGGGAATCCAGGATGTGCAGCTCGATCGTGCAGGCGGTGGCGTCGCTGTGGCGGATGATGTTGGTGGTGCCCTCGCGGACCACCCAGCCCAGGGCGGCCTGCACGTCAGCAGGAAGGCCCGCCGCGTCGCCGGTGACGCGGCAGTTCATCCCCGCAGACCGCAGGACCTCCTGCGCGCCGGCCAGCTCGGTGCCCAGGTCGGCGGTGCGGTATCCGCTGACGACCGCGCGCATTTCCCGCAGCGACTCATGGGCCACCTGGCGCACCTGGAGCATCTGCCCGGCGGCGTCCTGGCCGCCCCGGCGCGCCAGCTCCGCGGCGAGCTCGCTCTGGACGGCTATCAGGGACAGGTTCCGGCCGAGCACGTCGTGCAGGTCGCGGGCGAAGCGCAGCCGCTCCTCGGCGACCGCCAGCCGGGCGTGCGCGGTCCGGGAGCGGTCGAGCTCGGACATGATCCGCAGCGTCGACGCGGTCGAGCGGCAGGTGAGCACGCCGATGCCGACGATGAAGGCGTAGACCAGGGATGCCGCGACGAGGAAGTCCCCGTGGGGGCCGGCGCTGGCCCGGCCGATGCTCGCGGTCAAGCCGCTGGCCGCGGCCGCGCTCACCAGGACCAGGGCGAGCAGCGCGCGCAGGCTGAGCAGCGGCGTGAGCGCCAGCATCAGGGCGCCGCTGAAGAGCATGGTTACCAGCATGCTCACCGGGAACGCGGTCCCGGGGGGCCGGGTGAAGGCCGGGAAGGCCGCCGCTCCCGCGAGCACGCCGGCCGCGGTCAGCGCGGCGGCTGAGGCGACCAGCCACCTGCCCGGCGGCGGTCCCGCGGCCAGGTAGCGGCCCAGGCCCGCGTGCAGCAACGCGATGCAGACGCCTGCCTGCGCCACCGACAGCAGCAGGAAAACGGCCAGGCCGGGTCCCCGCACCCGGGGCTGCCCGGCGGCCAGGACCACCGCGAGTACCGGCACGGCGGCGAGCAGCACGTACACGCCGGCCCGGGTCCGGAACTCGAACCATCCGAGACTGCCCCGCTCGTTCCGTCGCCGCCACATCGCCGTCACCCCTCCAGGGTGTCACGCATACCTAGCGAACCACTCCACCCACGCCATCGCCCCGGTCAGGACAAGAACGAACGCCACCTTGAACAGGCGCACGCTGAGCTTCTCCCCGGTCCACCAGCGGCGCACCCAGCCAGTACCTGCACGATCATCCTGAGATCCAGCAAGTTGCGAGTTCTTCATGGCAGACTCCGTTCAGTCACGTCCCCGGGGATGAACCCGGGCTCATAGGTCCAGCATCGTGGCGAACCGGGACTCCCGCCCGTGCCCGCCATCACCAGTCCCGGTGACATCCGCACGGGCCGGCCATGACAAACCACACGTCCCGCGCCTGGATGCCGGATCGAACCGCCGGCCCGGTTCCCGGCCGCCCTCCGCGCAGGGGCCATCACGACAGCACAAACGCCAATGCCGAAGCTGCCAGAGCCTGGCTGGGAGAAAGCTACTGCGAAGAGCAAGCGAGCGATGGCCCCGTCCATATTGAAGGCGGCTCCGGATCGGCCTTGAGGGTCTGTCCGTATGACGACCGGCCAACGAACACCCCGCCGACCGGCACGATTCCATCCAGGCCGGTAGTGTCGAGAATCGAGCGTTACCCCGACACCGCCGCCCGGCGCGGCGCCGCGCCGGGCCCCGCAGGTCACGATGTCGGGAAACCGTGTCGGGAAAACTATGCCGCCTGACTAGGCTGGAATCACCGTTTACGCTACAGTCAGGGGCATGGCAGCGGCCCGGCTCCTCACCCCGGCGTGATGGCGAAGATCGGGTACGCGCGGGTGTCCACCCGCGGCCAGAACGACGACAGCCAGGTCGATGACCTGACCGCCTACGGGTGCAAGAAGATCTTCACCGACACCGCCTCCGGCAAGCACGCCGCCCGCCCCGAGCTCGACAGGGCGCTGGCCTACCTGCGCGCCGGCGACGTATTCGTCATCACCCGCCTGTCCCGCGCCATGCGGTCGCTCAAGCACCTGCTGGCGCTGGCCGACGAGCTGCGCGAGCGCGGCGCCGGCCTGGTCGTCCTGAAGCAGCAGATCGACACCACCACCCCGCAAGGACGGCTGGTCACGCCCCCAACACAGTTCATAACTTTCGCGCATGTCACCCTCCGTGTCGGTGGTGTCGTGGTGGCCGCCGCCGCTGGTGGCTGGTTCCCGGACGGGGATGCGGTGGCGGATGGTGATCTTCTCGGGTCCGATGAGGACGTCCTTGACCAGCAGCCGCAGCACCCGCCGGCGGTCTTCGGTGCGTGCGGTGCCGGTACTGCCGCGCAGCTGGGCGAGGAAGCCCTCCAGGTCGCCGGCGAGCTTGAGGTAGGCGTCGCGGTCGGCGGCCTGGGCGTCAAGGGCGTCGAGCTGGCCGCGCAGGCTGGCCTCGCGGGCGCGCAGGTGCGGCATCTTGGCGCGCAGCTCGTCGATGGTGATCAGCTGCTCGGAGTAGGCCTGGATCATCGCGGTGATCGAGGTGGCGGCCTTGGCCAGGGCCAGTTCGATCTGCGTGCGCTGGCGGGTGACCGGGTCGGAGGTGCGGGCCTGTTCGAGCCGCCTGGCGATCTCGGCACGGATCAGGGCCGGGTCGGCGAGCAGGCCGGTGATGTGGTCCCAGACGACCTGGTTGAGGTAGTCGGCGCGGACTGGCTTGTTGCCGCACACCCGGCCGCCTTCGTACCGGTAGTTGTCCGAGCCCAGGCAGCGGTAGTAGTAGATCTTCTTGCGGGCGGTCCGGGTGGACGTGCGATAGTAGCCGTAGCCGCAGGCCGCGCAGGCGGCCAGGCCCTGCAGCAGGGACGGGACCCTGGCGCCGCGGGTCGCGAATTTCTTGTTGTCTTCCAGCCGCTGCTGCACCCGGGCGAAGGTGTCCTGGTCCACGATCGCCGGGACCGCGATCTCGGTCCACTCCTCGCGCGGCCGGTCCACGGCCTTGACTGGCCGCGGCACGGTGCGTCCCTGCAGCCGGGCGACCCGGTTCAGCCCCGGCTGCTCATGGATGATCTGGGTCTTGCCGAACACCGCGCGGCCCGCGTAGGCGGGGTTGCGCAGCATGCCCCAGATCACCGACCGGTCCCAGCGGTGCTTGCCGGTCCGGGTGGGAACGCCCTGGCTGGTCAGCCAGCGGGCCAGGTCCGCGATGGTGGCGCCGTCGTCGGCGTAGCGGCGGAACATCTCCGCCACCAGCACGGCCTCGTGCTGGAGGATCTCGTACCGGGCGGCGGAATCGGGGGTCTTGCGGACGTACCGGTAGCCGAACGGGGCGCCGCCCAGCACGTTGACCGACCCGGACCGGGCCCGGTAAGCCTTGCCGCGCCGGTACCGCTCCATCAGCTGGGCCTTCTCGTACTCGGCGAACATGCCCTGGAACTGCACCAGCAGCTGGTCTTCGGGGCTGTCCCCGCGCGGGCCGCTGACGAACTCCACCCGGACCCCGGCCCGGTTGAACTCCTCGATCAGCAGCGCCTGGTAGGCGAACTTGCGGGCCAGCCGGTCCGGCGAGTAGCACAGCACCACATCGACGCAGCCCTGGGCGGCCAGGTCCCGCAGCGCCTCCAGGGCCGGGCGGAGCAGCGTGGCACCGGAATGCCCCTCGTCTTCGAAGATCCAGTCCTGCGGGACCTCAAGCCCCAGCTGCCGGGCGTGCGCCCGCAGCGCCTGGGTCTGCGACCCGATGGTCTGATCCTTCTTCTGCCGGGCGCTGGAGACCCGTGCATACAGCGCCGCGCTTGTCATCCGCGTGTCCTTCCTGGCCAGGCCGCCCGGTGCGGGCCCGCCGCTGCGGAACCAATATGGCGTAGGCCACCGACAAATCGGTGGCCGCGTTCCGGTCGAAGACGAACTCCGCCTCGACCTTCCGGCTGTTCACCTGCGCGGATGGTTCTTCTGGTCCCGGGCGAGATATTCCTCCAGCGCCTGGGCCACCACCGCGGAGATGGCCAGGCCGGCCTGCCGGGCATGCGCGCGCACCCGCCCGGCCAGCCCCGCCGGCAGCTTGACCGTGAACACCACCGTGTCCTGCGGTATCTCGGCCCGCCCCGCCTGGGCCGCCTGCCCGGCATAGCGGCGGCCCTGCCGCACCGAGCAGCCGAACCGGCCCGCCAGCACCCGGGCCGCCTCGGCAACCGGCACCCCGGCCTCCACCAGGTCCGCGGCGGCGTTGATGCGCACGGCGTACTCGCCGGCGCGAACCCGGTCACCAGCCATGCCGCAATCGTACTACCGGACATGTCAGCATCTCTGCGTGGCATGGCGTCCCCGCAGATCACCGCGGCGTCCCTGCCGCCCGCGACCGCGCGATCCACGACGCCACGGTCAGCACCGTGGACGCATCCCAGCTCGCCATCCACTCCAGGATCCGCCGGTCCCAGGCGCCCAGCTCGATCCCGGCCAGCACCCCGGCCAGGATCTCGGCCTGTTCCGCCTGCGGCACGAACCCGCGCGGCGGCGTCTCCACCGGCCCGGCCGGCACCCCCGGCCCCGCCGCGCTCACCGGCCACGCTCCAGCCGCCGGTAACCCAGCGTCACATCGAAACAGAAATTGCCAACTGTGTTGGGGGCGTGGTCTTCCATCTCCTCGGCGCGATCGATGAGTTCCAGCGCGAGCTGATCGTCGAGGGCACCCGCGAGGGCCTGGCCGCGGCCCGGGCCCGCGGCCGCACCGGCG
This sequence comes from uncultured Actinomycetes bacterium, assembly GCA_963800415.1. GTDB lineage: Bacteria > Actinomycetota > Actinomycetes > Streptosporangiales > Streptosporangiaceae > Palsa-504. Next base: position 204,185 of record CAWDBS010000048.1, on the reverse strand, counting down.
GCCGCAAGCCCAAGCTGAACGACCGGCAGGCCGCCACCGTCCGCCGCATGTACGCCGCTGCCGGCCCGGGCGGCAAGCGGCAGCACACCGTCGCCGAGATCGCCGAGGCCGTCGGCGTCCACCGCACCACCGTCTACGACTACCTCAAGAAAGAGGACTGACATGGCTGACGGCCTGCAGGACGCGCCCCGGCAGGCCGGGCAGGTGGTCCGCCGGGTGCTGCTCCGCCGCAACATCGCCATCGACGCCGAGACCGCCCAGCTCGTCGCCGACGCCGTCCAGGCCGCGCTCCGCGCCGGCGCGCCGGGCCGGCCGCTGCGCCCGCGCCTGCGTATTCCCCCCGCCGGCTGCGCTCCTCTGTTCTGACCGGGCAGGCGCGGGCTTCCTGGCGCCGGCCGCAGGACCATGGAGCATCTGGCATAGCCGGTGAGCTCTCCCGCCCCGGCAGCGGGCCGGTTAGCCTCCCCTCACCGGACAGTCTCGCGGACCGCCTATATGAGACGACGCTGCCGCAGGTCAGCGGTCCCGGTGCTCGTGCTTCTGCATGTCTCGCCCGGGGGTCCCCTTACGGACACCGTCGGTGGTCGGATCAAGCTCTCGATCCGACCACCGATCGTTTCACCGTGACGGTTAGAAGCCCTTGACGTGGACGAAGTTGTCCGGCCAGGACACGGGCAATCCTGCGAAGGTGGTTCCGCCGCGTGGCAGGTGCAGCGTGCTGTACTGGTGGTCTTCGAGCAGGTTGTATTGCGCGATGTCGATGGAGCCGTCTGGGAACACCGCGGTCACCAACGCGACGTGGCCGACCTTGAACCGGCCGCCGTCGCCGTTGTTGTTCCATTGGGCGGCAGACCCGACCGTCGGCGTTCCGTTGACCGCAATGCCGAGCGCGGGAGCGGTGCTGGCCCAGTCCCCGGCATTGGGGCCGATACCGCCGGGCGGTCCGTTGATGTCGACCGAATAGGTCTTGTAGTCGCCCGGGGTCATGTCGGTGCTCTTCGGCCGCGCCGGCCCGCCGTCGTTCTCGTAGACCTTCCACGCCACGAAGGAATCGCATTCCCGGGTGTACTGCCACCCGCCGATCCAGGTATCCGGGGTGGTGGACGCCCACGGGTAGTCGTCGTGGGCGTCGACGAACAGACCGTTGGCCACGAACTTCTCCCACGGCCCGATCGAGGTGGCGCGGGCGCGCAGGGTGCCATACCCGTTGCCGGTCCAGCCGTCCTCAGCCGAGACGTAGTACCGCGCGCCGCTGGAGTCGTAGACGGAGAAGCTGACCGTGCCGTCGCTGTTGTTGGTGATGTAGAAGGTCTCCCACGGACCAACGGTGGTCGAACCGGGCCGGGCGCGCAGGATGCCGCGATTACTGCCCGGCCAGGCAAACTCGGCGCTCACGTAGTTGTTCGCGCCATAGGAATAGAGCAGCACCTCGTTGGCCGGCGCACTGCCGTCCCAGTCGTGGACGTAGTTGAGCGCGAAGTGCTCCCACGGCCCGGGTGCGCCAGCGCGGGTCCGCACCACGCCCTGGGAGAACTGGCCGCTGCCGGACCATCCCTCCTCGGCCGTCGCGAACAGGTGACTGTCGTTGGACACGAGCGACGTGGCGTGGCTAAGCCGAATCGAGGCTTGTGCCCCGGGCAGTGCGAACCCGACCGAGCCCACTGCCGCCAGGCCGAGCGTGGCGACGTATGCCAGAACTCGCCGCCAGCGTCTCCTCCGCATGAGCACCTCCAAGGTTGCCGCAGTATACGGGTCATGACCATCGGAACTCGCTGCGCTAGATGGTGAAGGAGCGCTCCGGACGGCGGACCGCCGCTTGCCGTTCCTTTGTGTCATCAGACGGAACGCTTGTCAATATTCGATGATGCCGTGAGAGAAATCTGCCCGTGCTGTGCGAAAACTTCAATGTCGCTGCGACCACGATGTTTACCTGAATTCCCAGAGTTCATGTGAACTGAGGGATCTTCGACATGAACATGAGGTTCTTCACGCTCTATGGGCTGTTCCGGCCCTTGGGTTCGCGTGAACCCGCAGGGTTTTGTTCCTCGGCCGCATGGCAGCCCGGCTAGGCCTGGAACTCCTATAGCTACGGCCAAGGGCAAAGTAGCGCTGAGACATCTATCGGATTCGGTACGTAGCGGTCACAAGTGAGGCATACCGACGGTGTAGATAGCCCCTGTTCCTGATCGTGGTGGCGATCGTCTTTCCGTGATCGCTAACGAGGGGGCCACGGGGTGCAAGCTGAGTGGGAGCCGGATGAGCTGATCGACGCATGGACGCTGACCGGGAACGACTGGGACCTGATCGCGAACAAGGCGGGCGTGACCCGGCTCGGCTTCGCGGTGATGCTGAAGTTCTACGAGATCGAGGGCCGCTTCCCGGCCTATCCCCAAGAGGTCCCGCCCGCCGCGGTCAGCTATCTCGGGTCACTCGTGAAGGTCGATCCGGCGCTGTTCGCCAATTACACCTGGACGGGCCGGTCGATCAAGTACCACAGGTCCCAGATCCGCAAAGTGTACGGGACGCGGCCGCCGACCGAGGATGACGAGGACCGCTGGGCGCAGTGGCTGGCCGCGGAGTTGTGCCCGGCCGAGACGAACCAGGACCGGCTGGCGGCCGCGCTGAGGGCCGCGCTGAGGCGGCGCTGCAGGAGCGAGAAGGTGGAGCCGCCGAGCATCGGCCAGGTCGAGCGCGTAGTCGCCTCGGCGTGCCGCCGGTTCGACGATGACTTCGCCGCGACGGCCGCCGGGCGGCTGAGGCCCGTGGTGTGCGGCCGACTGGAGGACCTGCTGTCACGGCCGAACGTGCTGGCGGAGCTGAAGTCCGACCCGGGGCCGCTGGGGCTGGACACGCTGCTGGCGGAGATCGGCAAGCTGTCGATGGTGCGGGCGCTCGGGCTGACCGAGGCGGTGTTCGGCGACGCCTCGGACCGGATCGTGGCGGCCTGGCGGGCGCGGGCGGCCGCATGTACCCCTCGGACTTCGCCGACTGCCCGGAGCCGGTGCGGTACGCGCTGCTGGCGGCGCTGTGCTGGACCCGGCAGGCCGAGCTCGTCGACGGCCTGGTGGAGCTGCTGATCGGGCTGATCCACCGGATCAACGCACGCGCCGAGCGGCGGGTGGAGAAGGAGCTGATCGGCGAGCTGGCGAACGTGCCGGGCAAGCGCGGCATCTTCACCAGGATGGTCGACGCCGCCCTGGAGCGTCCCGACGACACGGTGCGGGAAGCCCTGTACCCGGTAGTGCCGGGCGGGGTGAAGACGCTGAGCGCGCTGGCCCGGGAGCTGAAGGCAACCGAGCGGGCGGTGGCCGAGCGGGTCCGCTACCAGCTCCGCGGCTCCTACTCGCACTACTACCGGCGGATGCTCGCCCCGCTGCTGGCCGCGCTGGAGTTCCGCTGCAACAACAGCGCCTACCGGCCTGTCATGGACGCCCTCGACCTGCTCGCCCGCTACGCGGGCGCCGACAGCGACCAGAGGCTCGACGCGGCCGGGGAGAAGGTGCCGGTCGACGGGGTGGTGCCGAAGGCCTGGCTGGACGGCGTCGTCGACGACGGCCGGGTGGAGCGCATCCCCTACGAGCTGTGCGTGCTGATTGCCCTGCGGGACGCGCTGCGCCGCCGCGAGGTCTACGTCCAGGGCGCCGGGCGCTGGAAGGACCCGGACGAGGACCTGCCGGGCGACTTCGAGGACAACCGCGACGTCCACTACGCCGAGCTGGCCATGCCCCTGGACGCCGCCGAGTTCACCGGCGGCCTGAAGAAGCGCCTCGGCGAGGCGCTTACCCGGCTCGACACCGCCCTGGCCAGGGGCACCAGCGGCGGGGTGCGGATCATTACCCGGCAGGGCAGCCCCTGGGTGAGCGTCCCGAAGCTCGACAAGCTCCCCGAGCCCAGGAACCTGGGCGCGCTCAAGGCCGAGGTCGAGCGCCGGTGGGGCACCATCGACCTGCTCGACATCCTGAAGGACACCGCGTTCATCACCGACTTCACCGACTCGTTCGCCTCCGTCGCCAGCCGCGAGGTGCTCGACCGCGCCACCTTGAACCGGCGGCTGCTGCTGGTGCTGTTCGCGCTCGGCACCAACATGGGCATCCGGCAGATGGCCGTCACCGGCGAGCACGGCGTCGGCGAGGCCGAGCTCCGGCACGTCCGCGCCACCTACGTCACCCGCGAGAACTTGCGGGCGGCGGTCACCGCCGTCGTCAACGCGACCCTCGAGGCCCGCGACCCGGAATGGTGGGGCGAGGCGACCAGCACCGCGTCGGACTCCAAGCGGTTCGCCTCCTGGGACTCCAACCTGATGACCGAGTTCCACGCCCGCTACGGCGGCTACGGCGGCTACGGCGTGATGATCTACTGGCACGTCGAGCGGGGCCGCCTGTGCGTCTACTCCCAGCTCAAGTCCTGCTCGTCCTCCGAGGTCGCCGCGATGATCGAGGGCCTGCTGCGGCACGGCACCGACGCCGAGATCGAGGCCAACTACACCGATACTCACGGCGCCAGCCTCGTGGGGTTCGCCTTCACCGAGCTGCTCGGCTTCAAGCTCCTGCCCCGGCTGAAGAACATCGGCGCGATCCAGCTCTACGCACCCGACGCCGCCCAGGCGGGGTGGCCCCGGCTGGAGAAGATCCTCAAGAAGCGGCCCATCGACTGGGACCTGATCGCCCGCAACTACGACCAGATGGTCAAGTACGCCACCGCGCTGCGCCTGCGGACCGCCGAGACCGACCAGGTACTGCGCCGCTTCACTAAGGGCGGCGGCCCCAAGCACCCGGTCTACCTCGCGCTGGAGGAACTCGGCCGGGCCGTGCGGACCATCTTCGCCTGCGACTACCTCGCCGACCCGCAGCTGCGCCGCGAGATCCACACCGGCCTGCAGGTCGTGGAGAACTGGAACTCCGCCAACGACAAGATCTACTACGGCCGCGAAGGCGTCCTCACCGGCGACGACCGCGAGCACGCCGAGGTCTCCATGCTCGCGCTCCACCTGCTGCAATCGAGCCTGGTCTTCATCAACACCCAGCTCCTGCAGGCGGTCCTGCGCGACCCGCAGTGGGCCGGGAAGCTGACCGAAGAAGACCGGCGAGGGCTGTCCCCGCTGTTCTGGTCGCACGTGAACCCCTACGGGCGGTTCCGCCTCGACATGGATACCCGCCTCGACCTCACCGCCGCCTGATGACGACGGCTGACGGCCCAGATTGAAGCAAGGCCGGGAACCCAAACCCCCATTACCCTGAGTTACTTTGCCCTTGGCCGTAGCTATAGGAGGCCTGGGCCGTCATGGGTCAGGGCGTTCGATGACGAGAGGCTCGCGGGCCGGTTTCGACGGCTTCCCTGCTGATGGACCGGCTCATCCGGAGACCACCGGCCAGGGTCGATACCTTCCCGGCCAGGCGGCGTCGGCCTCGGCCGGGCCGCAATACAGCAGCAGGTCGGTCCCTCGGCCATGCTCTTAATCATCTCCCAGGAGGAGCCACCTCACGGTGATGAGAGCCTCCGGCGCGAGTTCTGCGAGCGCACCTAGGACGCTCGTCAAGGGGGCGGCTGCCAGCGCGAGCGCGATCATCCACCGTGCCCTGTCGGCCTGCCCGGCCGCATTCCATGCGTAAGCAGCGCTGGCGAGCCCCCGCGCGCGCAAATACGGCTCACTAATTGAGCGCGCGGTGCTTTCGGCTTCACCTGCTATTTGCCTGGCGCGCTCATCCAGGCCCGCGGTCACCAGCGCCGACGTCACTGCGGCGAGCGCGTCAGCCCGCCATAGCAAGTTGCTTGTTGAACGCGCCATATTCTCGGCGCGTTCGTACAGCCCAGCCTCTGCCAGGCGTTTCGCGATTTCGGCCATCGCATACCCCCGCGGCCATGAATCAGTTATGGACCGTGCCACAGCCTCAGCTCGCATGTGCAGGCCGCTCGCTGCTAGCGCACTTGCCACCTCGACGAGCTCGGAATGGCCCTGGCCCTGGCCGCGCGGGCCTGGATGAGCGCGCGCCGCGGTTTCAGCGTCGGTCGCCACTTGTGCTGCTCGCTGCTGCAGGCCTGCAGCAGCGAGCGCCGTGGCCACCTCACTCAGCGTATGCGCCCTTGACCAGGGGCTGATAGAACGGGCGGCGGTCTCGGCCGCGGTCGCTAGCTCTCGCGCCCGATCTTGTAGGCCAGCCGATGCCAGCACGCGCGCCACCTTGCCGAGGGCCGCGGCCCGCTCATCCGGGTCCCTGATCGAGCGGACCGCCCTTTCGGCTTGCTGGTGCAGGCCGGCGGCTGCCAGCGCCGTAGCTACCGCCTGGAGTGCCGAGCCTTGTTCTTTTGAGTTGGTGAAAGAGCGCGCGTCGGCCTCGACCCCAGCTGCCATCTGTGCTGCGCGGTCGGAGAGCCCAGCAAGAGCCAGTGCCTCGATCGCCTTTTCTGCTACCCACCACCAATAGTGTCCGTGGGTGGTCGTGCGGGCGGACGCAACTTGTTCGGCCGCGAGTCGCGCAACCCGCTCCTGCAGGCCCGCCGCCGCCAGCGCCGGCGCGACGGCGTGAAGCGCGCGCGCCTGCTCGTCCACCTGTTTAATCGCGCGGACCGCGGTTTCTGCCAGCTCGGGCAGGCCAGTGGCTGCTAGCGCTTCCGCCACCGCGGCGAGTACCTCATCGCGCCCTTGCAGATCGCCGCGCAAACGCGCCGCAGTCTCGGCTTCGCCCAATACCTGCCGGGCCCGATCGTGCAGGCCAGCGGCGGCCAGCGCACGCGCGGCCAGGGCCAGCACGTATGGTTCGCCGCGCGAACGGGCTGCGGTCTCAGCTTCAGCTGCGGCCTGCTGCGCCCGGGCCTGTAGCCCGGCTGCTGCCAGGGCTTCTGCGATCTCGCTCAGTGCCAGCGCCCTATCGCCCAGTCCGGTAATCGACCGGATCGCGGCGGCCGCTTGCTCGTGCAGGCCGACGGCTGCCAGGCTGCTCACCACGTCGGCAAGCTCGCGATCATTCTCAGCCCGGCGTGCGGCACTCAGGGCAAGATTCGCCGCCTGCACGGCCCGTTCGTGCAGGCCAGCGGCCGCCAGCGCCCCGGCCACCTCGGCCAACAATCCTCCACCCGAGGGCCAGTCGTCCGTGATCGAGTACGCCGTGCTTTCGGCCTCGCCCGCCACGCGGCCTGCCTGCTCGTGCATGCCCGCGGCTGCCAGCGTCTTCGCTACGCCGCTGAGCCTCGACCCGCGCGTGTAGGGCGCGGTGATCAAGCGCGCCGCGCTCTCGGCTTCACCTGCGACTTGCGTGGCGCGTTCATGCTGGCCAGCGGCTGCCAGCGCCTCGGCCACCTTGCTCAACACGTCCGCTTGCTCGGCTGGGTCGTCCGCGATCGAGCGGGCCCCGGTCGCGGCCTTGACCGCCAGCTGGACTGCCCCGTCGTGCAGGCCTGTGATGGCCAGCGTCTGTGCCACCCTGGCGAGTACTCCAGGCCGCTTATCCGGTTCCGGGATCGAGCGGACTACGGTCTCGGCAAGCTCATACTGGCCGGTGACTGCCAGCGCCTCGGCCACCTCGGTTAGCTCGCCCGCGAGCGTGAACGGGGTCGGGGCCGTCTCATCCATCATTGATCGCGTCGCGGTCTTGGCCTCACCCGCCACCTGAACTGCCCGGTCGTGTACGCCAGCGGCGGCAAGTGCCTGCGCAACCATTGCTAGTGCCCGGGGCCGATTGTAGGGGTCAAGACAGTGAGCGAGCGTCTCTGCACGGCTGTGCTCGCCGAGGCTAACCCAGACAGCGGGCAGCTCCGCGGGCATGTCGAAGTTGCGGTTCGCGAGATCATCGCGGTGCACGGCCAAGCGCGCCATAGCAGCCACGTCGGCGTCGGGCCGGCGGACGATGGCGTCCATCGTGGTGGCGATCTCGGCGAAGCCTGCTGTGTCACCGCCGGTGAGATCGAGCATCCGGTCGTGGCGGGCGGTGTCGGCGGCGCAGGCTATCAGGCGGCGGGTGTCGCCGCTGGCTTGCAGCATCCGGAAATAGCCGCGGAGCAGGTATTCCGGTGTACCTGTCGGCCATCCATCAGCCTGGTAGGTCGTGGCCCATGTGTGCAGACGGTCCCGGTACCCGGTCACCCCCGAGGTGCCGAGATAGCTGCAGGCGGCGCTAAGCAGTTCCTCGTGCCCCAGCAGGTACACGTCGGGGCCGGTGTCGGGCTGCCATTGGCTGACCCTGCGGGTGAAGGTTCGCCCGGATACCCCGTGCAGGACGTCCTCGATCTCCCAGAGAGGCTCGCCGGTCAACTCGACCAGGTCGGGGCCGCTGAGGCCGCCCCGGGCCGCGGCCAGCAGCCCGAGCAGAGCCTGTTGGGCGGGTGTGCCGTGCAGCAGCCGCCGGAGTTCCTGCTGCGCCAGCTTCCTGACGTCTTGGGCGTACTCGGATCTGGCCAGGAGTCGCACGATCCCCGGATCATGCAGCGGATGCCAGGCGGGCACGTCGTCCGGGATCGGGGGGTTGGGGCGGCCCGCGACCACCACGCGCATCCCGGCCGGTGGATTAGCCGGCAGCAGCGCGGCGATACTGTGCGCGTCCGGGCCGGTGGTGACACCGCGGTCCTCGTCCAGCCCGTCCACTACGAGGACCAGCCGGTCACCTAGGGCGTGTGCAGCCTGGTCCAGCATCCCCAGCAGGTGGGCATCCGCGGTGGCGGTCGTCAGCGCCGGCGGCAGGTCCTGTCCCAGCAGGTCGGCCAGTTGTTCGATCACAACCTGGGTGAAAGCCTCCCGGGTGTCCTGCGCGGCCAGACGGGCGGTGATGAAGAACGACACCACCCGCACCCCTTCCGGGGGGTGCAGCACGAAGGTCGACAGCAGCGCCGACTTGCCCTCCCAGGCCGGTGCCCGCCACCACACGTACGGGCCGCGGCCGGGTTCAGTGCAGAACGCCGCCAGCTCCCGCAGCTCGCTCTGGCGGCCGATCAATTCCGGCGGGGCGATCCGCTCCACCTGCTTGCGGTACGCCGACCGCACCGCCACTCGGCCCGTGCCCACGTAGAGGGTGTCGATCGAGTACGCCGCGACGCTGTCCTCCTCGGCGTGAACGCTCCAGGACGTCTGCCCGGCCCCAGGCGCGGCAGTCTCGGCCCGCGGGCCAGGCAGCGACGGAGAGGGCGGGGTGCCGGGTGCGGTCAGTCGCGGGACCGGTCCGGCCGGTGAGGGTCGGCTGGCGGCTGCCCGAAGGACACGTCGCCCATGTTCCACGCCGCAGCGGACCCGTCCTCGGCGTGAATGTCGACGTTCCCGACGACATTCGCAGAGCGATGTCCGACCGCGACCTGACCGCCAGCCTTCTCCGCCGCCTGCAGCTGCTCGACCAGCTCAGCCACCGTCTGCGCGAAGGCGGGGTCCTTGCCGGCGGCGGCCTGGATCGACAACTCCACCCGCTGGCGGGTCAGCTCACTGACCTGCCCGGTGGTGGCCTCCTCCTGGGCGTCGGTGAGGGCGGGGTCGGTGCCGAGCTTGGCGGCCACGACGTGGTGCAGCTTGTCCAGCCCGGCGTCCATGGCCGTGTCCACCTCGGCGTCCAGACGCCCGCCGGCCCGTTTGGCCTTGCGTACCATCCAGGCGATCACATATCCCACGATCACACCGGCCTCGATCACCACGCTAACCACCCGCTGTTCCTCACGCCCTGTACAGGACAGATCACATCCTGCCCGATCGCCCGGATCGGGACAACCCCGCAAGGTGCCTGGATACCGGCCCACCGGCCCTTCTCATCGCTTCGGGTGTCTCAGCCGGGCTGGCCCGCCAGATCCAAGCGGGTGTCCATTCCCCAGGGCGGCTCTCTGTGTTGTAAATCGAACGTATTGCTACATGATCACCGGCGGGCGCCCGGACCGGGCCGGGACGCCGCCCAGAGACTGTCGGAAAAGACGTTGCAAAGTCGGCGTTGTTGATAATCGGGCCGGGACTGTTTGTTTCGCAGTCCGGAGGTGTAACCGTGCCTCCCCGCCGATAGCCCCGAAGCCTTCGGCTGCTTCGCCCCCGGCGACGCGTTCCTTACCGGCGGCCCTTCGTGGCCGCGATGGCCTGGTCCACCGTCTGGTAGATGCCGAAGACCTCCGTCAGTCCGGTGATCCGGAAGATCTTCAGGATCCGCTGCTGCGTGCAGACCAGATCCAGCGAGCCGTCGTGGGCCCGCACCCGCTTCAGGCCCCCGACCAGTACCCCGAGGCCGGTGGAGTCGAGGAACCCGACCTTGTCCAAGTTGACGACGAGCTGGTAGCTGCCCTTGCTGACCAGGTTGATGAGCAGGTCCCGCAGCCGCGGCGCGGTATACATATCGATCTCACCCTGCACGTCGATGACCTCGATGCCGTCCTTGGCGTGGTGACCCAGCTTCAGATCCACACGTCCTCCAGCCGCCATGCGCGGCGTCATCGGCGTAATCGCAAACGTCCATCCCGGGCGAATGGGCCGGCGTAGCCACAGCCGGGGCGTGATCCCCTGCCACATTCAACCACGCTCCGTCATCTTCTCTATACGAAATCATGCCTTCAGGTATCCCCCAGCGGGTGACACACTGAAAAACTGAAAACCTGCGCCGGGCGATCACGCCGGTCACCCCAGCCGGGTCCCGGGCCCGGCCGCGGCGGCACGAACGCCGCCGTGCTCATCGCGCGTGATGACCCGCCCGGCCCCTCCGCCGCCGGGACAACGCAGGCTGACCAGCGGGCATGGGCCTGGCGCCGCAGCCGCCAGGCTCAGCCCAGGCAGTTAATGCCGGGTGGCGCGCCGGCTGAGCAGCCCGCCCGGGAACGCGGAGCACCCCGGCCAGCGGGGGCGATCGGAGCCAAGCCGGGCGGGTTTAGGGCACCAGGGACGCGAGCACGACGAGGACGGCCAGGATCATCAGGAACTTGACGACCGGGGCGGCGGGCAGGCCACGGCTGCGCTCGGCGGAGCGGGCGCGGTGCACCCGGCCGTAGCTGTCCTGGTAGTACGGGTAGCGACCAGATACGTGTAATCGGGCCATCGGTGCTGGTCAAGGTGTTGAGTGGCATCGCCGTGCCCGGGAGTGTCGCTGCGGGATTGTCGGGTGGCGTGTCGTGCTGCTGCAGCTCATCATGGCCAAGACCCGCCACAAGAACCCCGCACCGTCATGCGGTACGTCAAACCCGGCGGCGAGGCCGTCGCCGAGATCACCAGCACCCTCGGCCCGCCCCGCCGCAAGCGCTGAAAGCTTCTCCGGCCTGCACCCTCAGCATCAGTGCAGGCCACCAGCTACTTCGCTGGATTCACGGCAGTCCCCTACGGGGACCCCATCACCGCAGGTCAGGGCTATATCCGTTGGATATTTCTTCAGAACTACGGGGACCCTCCAGCTGCGTGACGTCCAGGACCACCGCTCCGCCCCCGGGCGCACCACCTCGGCTCAGGCACAGCAACGCTACCTACCGCGGCCGGGCGAACATCCTGGGGTGCAGCCAAGATGAGCACAAAGTCCGCCATGAGTTGATCGTGGGGGGCCAGACACTGTTCTTACCGGCATCCCTAGGCGCAGTCCGGCGATGCTAGCCGAGATGGCCGGCGCTAATGAGTGCAGGATGGCTGGTAGCGCAGCTGGGGGATGTACTCGTTCCACTGGCGGGCCGTGAGGCTGCCGGCTGTTGAGCAAATCCGGTCGATGGCGTACTGGACACTCAAGTTCCATAGCCGGGTCGTGCCATCGTCGCTGCCGCTGGCTAGCGTATGCCCGTCGGGGCTGAACGCCAGCGAACCTACGGCAGCAGCGCTGCCGGTCAGGGGCTGGCCGAGCGGCCGGGGCTGCGCGGGATCGGCGACTTCCCACAGCCGGACCGCGCCGTCCAGGCTGCCGCTGGCCAGAAGGCTGCCATGGAGGCTGAACGCCAGCGAGCCTACGGCGGCCGCAGCGCCGGTCAGGGGCTGGCCGAGCGGCCGGAGACGCACGGGATCGGCGACTTCCCACAGCCGGACCGTCCCGGCGTCGTCGCCGCTGGCCAGCGTGTGCCCGTCGGGGCTGAACGTCACCGACTCGACGCTTATGCCGTCGGCGCTGGCCTGGACCGGGCCGAGCGTTCGGGGGTACACGGGATCGGTGACATCCCACAGCCGGACCGTACCGTCCGAATTACCGACGGCCAGCGTGTGTCCAGCAGGGCTGAACGCCACCGAGTAAACGTAAACGCCCGGCTCGCCGCCCAGGTCCGAGCCGAGCGGCCGGGGATGGGCGGGATCGGTGACATCCCACAGCCGGATCGAGCCGTCGTAGTTGCCGCTGGCCAGCGTGTGGCCATCCGCGCTGAACGCCACGGACCCGGCGGCGTCGGCGCCGCCGAGCAGAGGAATGCCGAGCGGCCGCGAATGCGCGGGATCGGTGACATCCCACAGCCGGATCGAGCCGTCGTTGTTGCCGCTGGCCAGCGTGTGGCCATCAGGGCTGAACGCCGCGGACCAGGCGGCGCCGGTGCCGCCGGTCAGCGGCTGGCCGAGCGGCCGGGGGTGCGCCGGATCGGCGACATCCCACAGCCGGACAGCCCCGGCGTCGTCGCCGCTGGCCAGCGTGTGCCCGTCGGGGTTGAACGCCACCGAGTTGCGGCCAAGGGTGCTGCCGGTTACGACGGTCTGAGGAAGGCTCCAGAGCCGGATGGTGCCGTCGACGCTGCCGCTGGCCAGCGTGTGCCCGTCAGCGCTGAACGCGACCGACTCGACGGCGGCGGTGCCGCCAGTCAGGGGCTGGCCGAGCGGACTGGGCAATTTGGGATCGGCGACATTCCAGAGCCGGATGGTGCCATCGATGCTACCGCTCGCCAGGATGCTCCCGTGCAAGCCGAAGGTCACCGAGGCAACGGAGCTGCCGCCTGTCAGAATCGGGCCGAGCGGCCGGGGGTGCGCCGGATCGGCGATGTCCCACAGCCGGATCGAGCCGTCGCCGTTGCCGCTGGCCAGCGTGTGCCCGCCGGGGCTGAACGCCACCGAATCGACGCTTATGCCGCCGACGCTGGTCAGCGGCTGGCCGAGCGGCCGGGGGTGCGTGGGATCGGCGATGTCCCACAGCCGGATCGAGCCGTCGCCGTTGCCGCTGGCCAGCGTGTGCCCGCCGGGGCTGAACGCCACCGAATCGACGCTTATGCCGCCGACGCTGGTCAGCGGCTGGCCGAGCGGCCGGGGGTGCGTGGGATCGGCGATGTCCCACAGCCGGATCGAGCCGTCGCCGGTGCCGCTGGCCAGCGTGTGCCCGTCGGCGCTGAACGCGACCGACCCGGCGGCGCCGGTGCCGCTGGTCAGCGGCTGGCCGAGCGGCCGGGGGTGCGCCGGATCGGCGACATCCCACAGCCGGATCGAGCCGTCGCCGTTGCCGCTGGCCAGCGTGTGCCCGTCGGCGCTGAACGCGACCGACCCGGCGGCGCCGGTGCCGCTGGTCAGCGGCTGGCCGAGCGGCCGGGGGTGCGCCGGATCGGCGACATCCCACAGCCGGATCGAGCCGTCGCCGTTGCCGCTGGCCAGCGTGTGCCCGCCGGGGCTGAACGCCACCGAGTAGACGACCCCGCCGCCAGCAGCCAAGGGGGAGGGCAGGGGGGTGTTTTCGGTATTCACCAGGCGTGAGGCGAGGTCCTGGGTCGGCTGGATGCGGTAGGCGGCGAGGTTGAGCTGTGCCGCGAGCGCGGTGTCGCTGGTGCCGAGCTGGAGGGCTTCGGCGACGACCTGGTTGTAGATGGCCTGGTCACGTTGCCGGACCGCGGCCGCGCGCTGATTGAAGGCGACGGCCGATGCCGTCACCGCCAAGGCGGTCAGCAGGGCCAGGATCGCGACACCGCTCCGCCGACGCCGGGCGTTGCGGCGGGCGGCGTGGTGAGCGGCGGCAACGAACGCCTTGGTGGTGCCCGGTAGCGGGGGGTAGCGGGCGGGCGCACGCTGCCAGCGGGTAGTGGCAGCGTCGATGGTGGCCAGCCGCCCCGGCCGGTACAGGTATGAGGGGTCCCGGCCGTTGCTGTCCCACGTGTCCGCGTCGGTGATGACCTGGCTGTACAGGGCCCGGTCGAGCTGGTCGTCGCCGAGCCAGTCCCGGAGCTGTTTCCAGGCCTGCAGCAGCGCGTCATGGGCAATCTCGACGCTGTCCTGTCCGAGGACCAGCAGGCGCTGGGCGCTGAAGAGGTCGATGACCGCGTTGATGCCGGCCGCCATCGGTGATCCCGGGGCGTGCAGATCGGCCCGGCGGCACCGGCGCCGCGCGAGCTGGCCATCGGGGGTGATGACGGTCAGCTGGGTGAACACCAGACGGGCCGCGTCTTTCTGCGGGCCGGTCAGGGTGTCGTAGGCGGCTTGGGCGCTGCGGTTGACCGCGTCGGCTACCCCGCCCGCGCGCCGGTAGCCGCGCAGGGTCAGCTTGCTGCCCTCCCGGTGCTGCCAGGTGGCGGCCATCGCCTGCGACATCAGCGGCAGCACCCCGCGGCCCGGCCCGCCGTCGGTGCCCTCGCGCAGCTCGGCGATCACCGCATCGTCCAGGGCGGGTTCCACGGCCAGGCCGGCCTCAGCGGCAGGGCCGGTGATCGCGAGCCGCAGTTCGGCTTCGCTCATCGGCCCGACCATGAACGGCCCGGCCTCCAGCGCGGCCTTCAGCGGCGGGTAGGCGACGAGGCGGCCGAGGAAATCCACGCGCACCGCCGCGACCACCAGCGCCGCCGGGAGTGCCTGCGGGCCGGCCGGGACGGTGGCCGCCGCGTCCAATGCCGCGATGAACGCCTCCCGCTCCACCCGGCCGGCCTCCGTGTCCCCGCCCGCGGTGAACAGCTCCTCGAACTGGTCGACCACCAGCACCAGGCGCGGTGGCGCGCAGGCGGCGTCAGCCGGCCCGCCCGGTCCCGGGATCGGACCGCGGCCTGCCGCGATCCTCACCGCCTGCTCGACCAGCATCGGCGCCTCATCAGGCGCCGCCGACAGCGACCGGTACACCGACACCGGATCCGCGCCCGCCATGTCGGCCAGCTGCATCGCCAGTTCCCGCAGCGGCCTGCCCGCCGGCCGGATCACCCGGCGCGGCCACCGCTGCGATCCCGGCCCCAGCGCACCAGCCGCCAGCCACGGCATCAATCCCGCCCGCAGCAGCGAGGACTTGCCCGCCCCCGACTCCCCGGCCACCAGCAGGATCCCCGGCCCGTCCAGCCGCCCGGAAAGCCGCTGCACCAGCTGGGCCACCATCTCGCCGCGCCCGTAGAAAACCCGCGCGTCCCGCTCTTCAAATGGCACCAGCCCCAGGTACGGGCACCCCGACCACACCAGGCTCTCGCCAGGCGCCGGAGTTTCAGGTGCCGGACTGGCCTCCCCTCGCATGGCCGCCAGGACCTCCGCGGCCGGGGCCCGCCCGCGGGCCGCCGCCACGAACACCGCCCGGGCCGGCTCGGCCAGGCCCAGCGCGCGGGCCAGCAGCTCGGCGGTGTCCTTGCGGGCGGTGCGGTTGATGCCCCGCTCCAGGTCACTGACCGACCGCGGGCTCAGGCCCGCCGCATCCGCCAGCTCCTCCTGTGTCAGCTTGGCCTCGGCCCGCAGCTGCCGCAGCAGGCCGGCGAATTCGAGCACAGACTGCTGTGCCATCGTCGGCACTCCCCTCCAGGTGCCCTGATCCCGCCGCGCGGCAACCTGGCGCAGCGCCGGCAGAATCTACAGCAAGGTTAACCAAGTCACCCAACGCTCACCAGCTCCCCGCTACCCCAGCCAGCCCCGGAATGGGCTGCCGATCCTGCCGGCCCGCCACCGCCAGCATCGCGGTGGCAGACCCCCAGGATCCGCGCTCGGCGAGTTCCTCCCCGCGGCGGGCGCGAACGTCCTGATCATCGTGAACAATCAGGCACGGCGATACCCCTCCGGGGGCGCGGCGGAGGCTGCCGGGCCGATCACCGCCGTCGGGAATGCGCAGCAAGCCGGCACACTGCCCGAACGCCCTGGCGCCGGGGCGGGCACCGTCTCGGGCACCCGCCCCGAGCAGGCGCGTCGCCCGCCACAACCGTCCTCACCCGCCCGTAGGCTGCAGCACTTCGGTCCCCAGGCTGGCCCGGTCGGCAACCGGGATGCCGCGGCCGTCGAAGGTCACAGTGACTGTCTGCTGCCAGACTGACCCGTCAGAGTAATTGACCCCGCAGGAAGCGGACACCGGCTTGCCGGCGTGGAGCCGATCCGGCACGGTGCCCGGGTCGCAGTACGCCATGGTGGCCTGACCGTTGCCGTTGTACAGCGCGGGAAGCCCGCCCTTCCCGGCCGCGATCCTCGCGATATCCCGGGCCACCGCGTCGTGACCCGCCGGCGCCCCCGGCGTCAGCACCGATGCCGCCGGGCCTGGCCGGCTGCCCGCCGGACTTGCGGAGGCGCACGCTGCCACGCCACAGGACCCGGCCACGCCGACCGCGGCGATAGCCAGAACCTTCCTGATACGAACTTCCCCTGAACCGAACTTCACGATGATGTCCTTTCCCCGAGGGGGCCCTCAGATGAGGGCCCCCGAGCGCCGGTCCGATCTGGCCGGCTGGCTCCACTGTCAGCCGCCGGCCGGGTGATCACCACACGTGAGGGCGCACAGGACAGCCCCGTAGCTCACCGGACAGCCCACAGGAACCGGTCCGCAGCCCAGCCGCCGGTGACGACTGCGGCGCGGACAGGAGTAATCGGGCCATCGGCGCTAGTCAGGGGTACTGAAGTGGCATCGCCGCGCACGTGGCGTCGGCGCGTCAGGATCCCTTGCGTACCCGGCGGCGCCCGGGCGTGACGTGACGGGGTTGTCGGTGGCGTGTCGTATGGTGTGCCGCGACGCCACCGACCAGGGAACGAGGATTCTGATGGCCCTGCCCACCTTGACCCCGAGCAACGTCAGGGCGCCCTGGAGAAAGCGCGCGAGGCTCGGAAAGCCCGTTCGGAGCTGCTCGCCGCCTTGAAGGCCGGCACAATCGGCATGACCGAGGTGCTGGCCCGCGAGGACGACGTGGCGAAGAAGACCAAGGTGGCGGCCGCGGTGAAGGCGCTGCCCGGGTACGGTCCGGCCAAGGCCGCTGCCGTACTGGCGCAGGCCGGCATCCCTGACATGCGCCGGATCGGTGGCCTCGGCGAGCAGCAACGCCGCAAGCTGACCGAAGCCCTCGGTGACTGACAGCTCGTCCCGGAACCGGCAGCAGGTCACACCGGATTCCCCGGCGCTGCCTCGCACGCGGCGGCGCGCTCGCAGGCTCGGCAGGGTGAGCGCGCCAGAAGAACGTGAGCAGAACTGGTACCCGGTCCGTCAAGTGGGCTGGTTCACCGCGCACATCCGAGAGGGCATCGCCGTCACCGGGCACCAGCTGGAGCTGCTGCAGCCCGCCCTGGCCCGGCCGGGGCGGCTTGACGATTCCACTGTGGCCCGGATCATCCGGGTCCACCAGGACCAGGCCGGTGACCTGGTCTATTTCCAGCACCAGGCGGATAAGTGGAAGGCGCTGCCCGGCCTCACCGCGGCGCAACGGGCCGATGTGGCCGGCTATGAGGCCGCGCTCGCGCAGTTGCGCCAGGTCAACAGCGATGTGCTGGCCGCCGCCGGCCAGCTCACCCGTACAGCGATCGAGGCCGTGCTCGCCAAGTCCGACCTCGAACTCGGCCTGGAGGCATTGCTGAGGGGCTGGCAGTAGCCGAGCATCGGCCTCCGGGGCGGACGACCTGCACGATCATCCCGTTGCCCGTTTCGTCCTTATGCGGTCCCTTCGCGCGCCGTCCGTCCAGGCCACTGTGTTGAAGTGGTGTCGCCGGGTACGCGTTGGGCTAGGGTGCGTTAGGTCACATAGTCGGACTCTTCGTGCGCGTGGTGGCTGGATGGCTCTGGTTGACCGGACGGCGTATCCGCGGTTGCCGTCCACGGTCTCGGCTCGGGAGCTGGCGGAGACCTTCACGCCGACGGCCGAGGAGGTGCGGTGGGCGTGCGCGAAGATCGTCGAGCGGGGGACTCGCCTGACGTTGCTGGTGATGCTCAAGTGCTATCAGCGGTTGGGATATTTCCTGCAGCCGGACCGGGTACCGCCGGAGGTGACCGAGCACGTGCACGCCCGGGCCGCAGAGCTGGTAAGGGACCGCATCGACTCGCAGGGGCAGCGATCTGACCGGACGATCCGGCGATGCCGGGAACTGGTCCGCCAGCGCACCGGCGCGGTGTGGGATCCGGACCGGGTGCGGGCGGTGGCCGAGACCGCGATGCGCCAGGCGCTGCAGGGCAAGGACAACCCGGCCGATGTGATCAACGTGGCGTTGGAGGCGCTGAACGGCCAGGGATTGCGAGTTGCCGGCCTATTCGATGCTGGATCGCCTGGCCGGGAGGTTGCGGGCCGAGATCAACGACGGGTTTCACCAGCTGGTAGCCGGCCGGCTGGACGACAGCGCGCGGGCAGGGCTGGCCGGGATGCTGGTCGTGGACCCGTTGACCCGGCAAAGCGCGTTGCCGAAGTTGACCCGGCCGGCGGGCCGGGCGACGGTGAGCCGGCTGAAGCAGCACGTCGCCTTCTTGGCCTGGCTGGACGATTTCGGGGCGAGCGGGGACTGGCTGGCCGGGGTGCCGCCGGCGAAGATCAGCCATTTCGCCGGGGAGGCCGCGGTACTGGACGCCGGCGAGCTGGCCGGGGTCAGCGAGGACAAGCGGCTGACGTTGCTGGCCTGTGTGGTGCATACCGCCCGCACCCGCGCCCGGGACGAGGTGGTGACCATGTTCTGCAAGCGCATGGCCGCCATCACCAGCAAGGCCCGGGACAAGCTCGAGGAGCTGCGGGAGGCACACCGAGCGGAATCCGAACGGCTGCTGGGCGTCTTCGGGGACGTGCTGGCCGGGGTCCGGGAAACCCTCGGCCCCGCCGAGGCCGAACAAGGCAGCACCACAGGCGAGGAAGTAGACGCAGGCGGTGAGCAGACTGCCCCGGTAGAAGCCGAGCCGATCGCGGTGGTGGCCGAACGCGCCGGGCGGATGCTGCTGAAGACCTTGCACGAGGCCGGCGGGGTGGCCGGGCTGTCGGCCGCGCACGAGGAGGTCTCGGCGCACCACGGCAACAACTACACCCCGCTGATGGAGCGCTACTACCGTTCCCACCGGGCCGCCCTGTTCGCCATGCTCGAGGTGCTCGAGCTGGAGCCGGCCAGCACCGACCGCGCGGTGACCGACGCGGTGGCGGTGCTGCGGGCCAACCGGAGGCGGATCGGCGAATACATCCCCGGCCATCACGACGGGAAGCCGATCGACCTGTCGTTCGCCAGCGAAGCGTGGCGGGCGACGCTGGGCGACCGGCGCCGGCCGGGCAAGTTGCGGCGGCGGCATTTCGAGGTGTGCGTGTTTGCCCACCTGGCCGCCGAGCTGGGCAACGGGAACATCGCGGTGACCGGCTCGCAGGAGTACGCCAACCTGCACGCCCAGCTGATGTCCTGGCAGCAGTGCGAGCCGCTGGTGGCCGGGTACTGCGCCCAGGCCGGGCTGCCTGACACCGCCGCCGGATGCGTCACCGCATGGAAACAGCAGCTGACCGACCTGGCCGAGCAGGTGGACGCCGGCTACCCCGGCAACGCCGACCTGATCATCTCCGACGGGCGTCCGGTGCTCAAACGCCGCGCGGGGCGGGACCGCCGCGCCTCCGCCCTGGCGCTGGAGACCGCGGTGCACCAGCGGCTGCCGCAGCGGGAGCTGCTGGCGATCCTGACCCGCACCGCCTACCAGACCGGCTGGGCCCGCCACTTCGGCCCCGCCTCCGGGTCGGATCCCAAACTGCGCGACGCCCTCGGCCGCTACGTGGCCACCACGTTCTGCTACGGCACCTTCCTGGGCCCGGCCGAGCTGGCCCGCCACATGCCCGAACAGGTCACCGCCCGCGAGCTGGCCCGGGCGTTTCACCAGCACTGCGGCCTTGACCGGCTGCACTCGGCCGAGACCGACGTGATCAACGCCTACAGCCGGCTGGACATCACCGGCTTGTGGGGAGACGGATCGACGGTAGGCACCGACGGCGCACAGGTGCCCACCTGGGAAAACAACCTGCTGGCCGAGACCAGCATCCGCTACGGATCGTTCGGGAAAATCGCATACCGGCATATTTCGGACACCTATGTTGCGTTGTTCACCCGGTTCATCCCGTGCGGGGTGTGGGAGGCGGTGTACATCCTCGACGGGCTCCTCCAAAACGACTCCGGCATCCAGCCGGAGACCGTGCACGCCGATACGGCCCAGGCCTCCTATAGCTACGGCCAAGGGCAAAGTAACTCAGGGTAATGGGGGTTTGGGTTCCCGGCCTTGCTTCAATCTGGGCCGTCAGCCGTCGTCATCAGGCGGCGGTGAGGTCGAGGCGGGTATCCATGTCGAGGCGGAACCGCCCGTAGGGGTTCACGTGCGACCAGAACAGCGGGGACAGCCCTCGCCGGTCTTCTTCGGTCAGCTTCCCGGCCCACTGCGGGTCGCGCAGGACCGCCTGAAGGAGCTGGGTGTTGATGAAGACCAGGCTCGATTGCAGCAGGTGGAGCGCGAGCATGGAGACCTCGGCGTGCTCGCGGTCGTCGCCGGTGAGGACGCCTTCGCGGCCGTAGTAGATCTTGTCGTTGGCGGAGTTCCAGTTCTCCACGACCTGCAGGCCGGTGTGGATCTCGCGGCGCAGCTGCGGGTCGGCGAGGTAGTCGCAGGCGAAGATGGTCCGCACGGCCCGGCCGAGTTCCTCCAGGGCGAGGTAGACCGGGTGCTTGGGGCCGCCGCCCTTCATGAAGCGGCGCAGTACCTGGTCGGTCTCGGCGGTCCGCAGGCGCAGCGCGGTGGCTGACTACCGGCAGACCGCCGATGAGCCCAAGGGCAGGAAGCACGGCACACGCGCCGATCGCGATTCCGGCCCAGTGGCCCGTCCTGCTGTTCCTGCTGCAGGCCGGTTTAGGTTTACGGTCGGAGTGATTGCAGGTGCTACTCTCGCCGCCGCAGTCATCGAGTTGGTCCTTACCGGCCCGCGGCCGCTCCCGGTGGTGACAGTACCCGCAGCGGCCATTGTGCAAGACCTCCACGGTGCTACTGCCGTCAGTGTGCCGGACACGCTGCTTTTCGGCATCAACAGGGCGGC
The DNA here is from genome assembly GCA_963800415.1 of uncultured Actinomycetes bacterium. Classification (GTDB taxonomy): domain Bacteria; phylum Actinomycetota; class Actinomycetes; order Streptosporangiales; family Streptosporangiaceae; genus Palsa-504. Next base: position 183,143 of record CAWDBS010000048.1, on the reverse strand, counting down.
TCTCACCGCCGCAGCCGACGAAGCCTTGCAGCCTCTTACCCAGCGAGCCATCAGCCAGCATCTAGCGGTATCAATCACCGGGTACGCTTCCCCCGGCGTCGGTACCGCCGCCTACAACTTGGCCCTGTCGTCTCAACGCGCACTCGCTGTCCGAAACCGGCTGATCGAGCTCGGGCTGCCTCCTACACAGGTAATTTACGTCACTGGTGTCGGCGCTGCTGGACAAGCCTCGAATGCCTGCCAGGCCAGATGCGGGAAACTAAGTGGCGTAGTTATCGTTCTATCCCCCGCAAAGGGAAATTTATGAATAGCTGACCTGCCATGCCCGAGCTACTCCGTAAGGGCCAATATGGAGTGGTCCGACCGGGGCCCAGTGGGCTGTTTACGAGCGGCGCGGCAAGGCCCGTCGGCGCTCCGGAGGCGGGGGCGGCGAGGCGCCGCGCCGGGGAGCCAGGCAGCTGGGCTTTGCCCCGCCAGGCCAGCAACACCCGGCTGACCCGAGCCGTCCGATCTTCGCTGCGCTGATCCCGGCCAGGCCCGGGCCCAAGGGCGGGCACAAGCTCACCGGGCCGGTACTGGACCATCTGGAGGCCCTGCTGGAGCAAGATCCCCGGCTGACGTCCGGCGAGCTGGCCGCGCAGGCCGCGCAGCGGTTCGGCATCCAGGTGCATCCCCGCTCGGTGCGCCGGGCGCTGGAACGGCGGTCCGCCGGCCGCGGGGCCGGGACCGCCGGGCCGGCGGCGCCCAAAAGCGGCCAGCACGGCTGAAAGCGGCAGCGCGGCGGACCAGCCGGGACCGCTGTCCTGGCCAGGCGCCGATCCGGCGGCCGGGCGCTATGAGGCCCTGCGCGCGATCGCGCTGGCCAGCGCCGGCGGCGGCTGGCGGTATCAGCTGCCCGTGCTGGCCGCCCGGGGAATGGCGTCCTGGCTGGCCCAGGGGCCCGCCGGCCCCTGCGCCGGCGACCTCCGGGCAGCAGCGATGCCGCAGGCCGGCCCGTCCCTGTCCGCCCCCGACCCTGTCCTGCCCGGTACCAGCACGAACGGAGGTGATGCCCGCCCGCCGGCCTGCACGTCGCTGCCGCTCACCGCGGAGATCGTCGCGGTGCTCGCGCAGATGGCGCTCCACCATGCCCGCTGACAGCCACCCGCCCGCCCCCCGGCAAGGAAGGCCCGACCATGAGCGACGACGCCACCAAGGTGACTCCCGCGCGGCTGCGCCGCGAGAACCTACCTCTACATCCGCCAGTCCACCCTCTACCAGGTCATCCACAACACCGAGTCGACCGGGCGGCAATACGACCTGAAAGGCCGCGCGGTTGCGCTCGGCTGGCCCGAGGACAAGATCCACGTCATCGACATCGACCAGGGCCGCTCCGGCGCCAGCGCCGCCGACCGGGCCGGGTTCCAGCACCTGGTCGCCGAGGTCTCCCTCGGCCGGGCCGGCATCGTGCTCGGCCTGGAATGCTCCCGGCTGGCCCGCGACTCCGCCGACTGGCAGCAGCTCGTCAAGATCTGCGCCCACGCCGACACGCTCATCCTCGACGAAGACGGCCTGTATGACCCGGCCATCTTCAACGACCGCGTCCTGCTGGGCATGAAAGGCCAGATCTCGGAATTCGAACTCCATTTCCTGCGCGCCAGGATGCGCGGCGGGATCCTCGCCAAGGCCCGCCGCGGCGAGCTCGCGCTCGCCCTCCCGGCCGGCCTGGTCCGCGACCACCACGGCCAGGTGACGCTGGACCCCGACGCGGGCGTGCGCGACGCCGTGCGGCTGCTGTTCGGCACCTTCACCGCCACCGGATCGGCGTTCGGCGTCGTCAGGGCATTCCGCGAACAGCAGCTGACCTTCCCCGCCCGGCACCACCGCGGACCCCGCAGCGGCGAGCTGTTCTTCCAGCCGCTCACCCACGACCGGGTCCTCACCATCCTGCACAACCCCGCCTACGCCGGCGCCTACGCCTACGGGCGGGCCAGCCACGCCACCGGCCTGGACGGACACCACCACACCACCGCCAGGCCCGTCCCGGAGTGGACGGTCCTGATCAAAGACCACCACCCCGGGTACCTCACCTGGGCACAGTACGAGGCCAACCTCGCCGTCCTGGCCGCCAACGCCGCCGCCCGCGGCGACGACCGCGCCGCCGGCCCGCCCCGCGAAGGCACCGCCCTGCTGCAGGGCCTGGTCGTCTGCGGCCGGTGCGGGCGGCGGATGACCATCCGCTACCACACCCCGGCACGGCACCCAGATCCCCAGCTACGTCTGCCAGAACGACGGCATCCGCACCGCGCAGCCGATCTGCCAGCACCTGGCCGGGGACATCATCGACGCCGCCGCCAGCGACCTCATCCTCGCCGCCCTCACCCCCGCGGCCATCGAGGTCTCTCTCGCCGTCAGCGACGAGCTGACCGCCCAGGCCGCACGCGCCGACCAGCTCCGCCGCGCGCACGTCCAGCGCGCCGAACAGGCCGCCGACGCCGCCCGGCACCGCTACCTCGCCGTCGACGCCGCCAACCGGCTCGTCGCTGACGCGCTGGAAGCCGACTGGAACACCGCCCTGCGCGCCCTCGCCGCCGCCCGCCAGGACTACCGCAAGGCCACCGCCGCCGCCACCAGCCCCGGCCAGCAGCAGCGCGACAAGATCCGCGCGCTCGCCACCGACCTGCCCGCCCTATGGAACGACCCCGCAACCCCGGTGCGCGAACGCAAGCGACTGATCCGCCTGCTGATCACCGACGTCACGCTAACCCGCAATGATGACTCCATGACTGCCGCCGTCCGCTTCCCCGGCGGCCGTCACCACGTCCTCCGCCTGCCCCTCCCGCAGACCGCCTGGCAGCGCCGGAAAACCCCCAGCCAGATCACCGGGCTGATCGGCCAGCTGCTCGACAGCCACACCTACGCCCAGATCGCCGGCGAGCTCAACGCCGCAGGCCACACCAGCAGCGACGGGCACCCCTGGGACGGCGACCGCGTCGCCAAGCTGGCCGGCTACCACCAGATGCCCAGCCACGACCAGCGCCTGCAAGACCGCGGGCTGCTCACCCTCAGCCAGATCGCCGCCGGCCTTGACGCCCACCCCAGCAGCATCAAACGCTGGCACCGGCTCGGCCTGATCACCGGCGAGCAAGCCGACGACCGCGGCGTCTTCCGCTACCACCCCGGCCAGGCCCGCCCATCCGGCACCGACACCCAGAACGCCCGCAAGCGCCTCGGCGACGACCACCGCTCAGGCCGCCGCAACCCCCACCGCAAATCCGGGCGCCCCCGCAAACCAAGGCAAAATGTCAGACCCCCCAGCGATACTCAAACCACCAGTACCACAGCGACCCGAACGCCCCGCCAGCCCCCATACTCTCCAGCCACCACAAGAGGTGCAGTATGAAGCCAGATCGTTCGTCGGCCACACGGTGGTGTCATGCGTGAAGCGGAGCACGTCGTCCTCGCGGTCGCGGCAGAATTCGAGCAGGTCGCGGCCGGGGTGCTGGGCGGTGGTGTTCTTCGGTCCGGGGATGCGGGGGACGGCGGCCAGGCCGACGGCGCGGGCGCGGCGGAACTCGGTGATCAGCGGCGCGGCTTTGTCTTCGGGGACGGCTGGCAGGCCGTTGTCGCGGGCGTCGTTCCAGGCGTGGATGAGGCCGCGCAGCGCCCGCTGCGCCTGGGCGGGCCAGTGCGCGTCCGGGTAGGTCTCGGCGGCGTCCTGGAAATCCCTGAGGATGTGAGCCAGGCAGGCCTGGTGCCCGGCGATGTGCTCCCACCCGGCGTGCCAGTAGTTCACGTAGCGGTCAGAGACGACGACGCCGGCGAAGTCGGTGAGGATCCCGAAGTCGCGGAAGGAGCCGAGGTCGCGGTCGCCCAGGTGCAGCAGCGAGTACTGCTCGGTGAACGCGCCCAGCACGTACTTCTTCTGCCCGGCTGGGCCTGCCCGCAGCGTGGTCTCATCGAACCCGGCGACACCGGCGGCGGTGATCAGCGTCGCGATCAGCTTGATCACGTCCGCGGCCATGCCGGCGGCCTTGCGCAGGCAGGAATGGATGAACCCGGTCGAGACCTGCGCCCCGGCGGCGTCGGTGATCAGCTCGCGGCACCGCTCGACCGGGACGTGCTGGAAGACGATCAGGTAGACGGCCAGGGCACGCAGGTTCGGCCCGATCGAGACCGGGGAGTCCGGCACGCCCGCCGGGCGGGCCGCCACGTGATGCCGGCCGCAGCCGCACACCGTCTCGTGCAGGTCGTGCTGGATCCGCATGGCGGACGGCTCGGGGATCTCCAGCTGCTGGAACGACCGGGCCACCCCCAGGCCGGCCGCGCCGTGCAGGTCCGCGCCGCACTCGCACGCGCCCTGCGGGTAGTAGTCGCGGATGTCGTCCGGCTCGGCCCAGCACATCGCCGATCCTGGCGCGCCGGGCTGCTTGCCCCGCCTGCGCTTCTTCGCTTCTTCACGCTCGGCGGCGCGGCGCTGCTTGCGCGGCGGCTTGCGCCCCGGGACGTCGTCCCCGGAGGGGGGCATCGAGGAGTTGCCGCTGTTGCGCGACACGATCCGCTCTAGCCGGGCCACCTGCTCGCGGAGCTGACTGACCTGCTCTTCCGCTGCCCGCAGTTCCTCCCGCAGCTCACCGAGCCCCGCCACATGCGCCCGCAGGTCCGCGAGCTCCGCCGCCTGCGCCACGAGCCCGGCGATCTCCTCCTCACGGGCAGCGCAGCTAGCACAACCCGGGGCAGGAGGCGGCATCTCGGACACGAGACGCGATCGTCCATCGCCGGCCCATAGTAGTCAAGCCGACACGCTCAGCCGACTCTAAGTAAACATCGCAACCCCGCCCGCAATCACCCGGCGCATGCGCAGCGACTCGCAACGCGAAGGGGGTGAATGTTTACGTTCACGGCTACCCGGATCAGCCATGCGGTGCGTTTCTCCTCATCTTCAGCATGTAGTTCGGCCCATTTCCGCGTCGCCTCATGAAAGGTTTCCTGTACCAAGGCTACCCGGATCAGCCATGCGGTGCGTTTCTCCTCATCTTCAGCATGTAGTTCGGCCCATTTCCGCGTCGCCTCATGAAAGGTTTCCTGTACCAAGACGGAAGTAAGCTCGCGATCCCCTTGCGCGAAGCGGAACAGAACGCCATAGACCACAGGCGCTGCGGCCCTGAAGCATTCCTCGACCTCTTTCCGCCATTCCGGCGGGGGTTGCTCGAGGGGTTCTGGCGGCACCTGCTCACTCACGCCTGCCTCCGGATCTCACCTGCGTAGCTGACCGGTGGCATACCCAGATAGCTGGGACAGGCTGCTCGGGGCGCTGCCCTTCGCCAACCAAGACCAGCATCGAGGGGCCTGGCCCCTCGCCCAGGGCCACCATCGTGCCCGCGGGGGCCTGGAACGTTGCCTCCAGCGTCTTCCGCCGCCCGCGTTCGGCGAGCAACCGGTAGACCAGGACGGCGAGCACGATCCCGGCCACCGTTAGCGCCGTCCACCAGGTAGTGGCATGCACCATGAACGGCGCGCTGCGTTCGACCCAGTTCCGAGTCGCGGGCGTGGACATCCTCATGCCCGGGGAGTCGTATGAGACCTGCAGGTGTTTAGCTCTCTCGGGAAACTTCCCCATTTTTCTTCGCCGGCCACAAAGACCCCCGCACCACCCGCCGCTACGCCAGTAGTCTCCCGCGACAGCCTGGACCGCAACGCCGCCTACACCGTCGCCTCCTACCTGGCGTAACAGCCCTGCTCACCTAGGAGCGCGCTGAATTAGGCCGCTTCCAGTTGAGCCTGCCGGGCCGGGCCGTTGTCCGCTCCAGCCCACGGGCGCGAGGACGACGGCTTTGGGAGGCGTTGCTGACGGCCATCTTTGCTAACTAACTAGCGGGGGCTCCCGCCCCCAACCCGACGAGGCGTACTCGTTGGGGTGATGTGCGCGAAAAGTGCTCCGGCCAGTGCGGGACGGTGACACGCTGTGTCACGTCTATGACCGCCTGAGGGCGGTTGGTGGCCTTTGGGCCTGTGCCTGACCGGAGCCTGTCATGACGCTACCGCGTTCTGCTGCCGATGTCCTTTCCGGGCATGTCGTGTTCGAGGTCGAGTCGATCGACCGGATGTACCTGAACGTGTGGCAGCCCCGGCTGCAGCACGGCGCGGGAGCGGCCGCGTTCTTCACCAGCCACCGCGGCCACGCCTACGCCAGCACGGCGCTGATGGACCCGATGACCAAGGCGTTCGTCGCGGACATCCACCACTTCATCGCCTCGGCCGGGGTCGACCTGGTGCATTTCGGCAAGGAGCGCAAGGACGAGGTGACGCAGCGGTACCTGGCGGGCTTCACCGGCACCGAGGGGGTGCTGTACGCGGGGCGGGCGCAGGAGAAGGCAACGGTGTGGCGGACCCAGCGCCGCTATCACCCCGACGGCAGCTCCTACGCGTGGCTGGTGAAAACCAGCGCGCTGGCCAGCTTCTTCTATTTCTATTGCGTCGATGCGGACTTCGGCCCGTTCTTCATCAAGTTCTGCACGTACTTCCCCTATACCGCCAAGCTGTGCATCAACGGCCATGAGTGGGCCAAGCGGCAGGCCGCCCGGGCCGGGATCAGCTTCGAGGCCCTGGACAACGGGTTCGCCTCGTGCCAGGACCCTGGCGCGCTGCAGGCCATCTGCGACCGGCTCGGCCCGCGCGACATCGGCGCCCTGCTGGATAAGTGGCTGCGCATCCTGCCGCACCCGTTCACCGGCGACGACATCGCCGCCGGCTACGGCTACGAGCTGTCCATCTTGCAGGCCGAGTTCTCCCTCACCCAGGTCCTGGACGCACCGGCCGCCGGGCGGATCTTCTTCGAGCAGGTCATCCGGGACAACCTCGACGTCGGCCGCCCGGACCAGGTCGCGCTGGTCTTCGCCCGCAGGGTCGTCCGCAAGGGCCGCTTCGCCACGCCGGGCCGGTTCCGCACCCGGGTCATCACCGCCGGGGTCGTCCCGAGCCTGCACATCGACTACAAGCACACCAAGATCAAGCAGTACCACAATTATCTCGGCCGGGCGCTCCGGACCGAGACCACCATCAACGACGCTCCCGCCGACTTCGGCATCCCCAAGCGGCTGACCAGCCTGCCGGCTCTCCGGCAGATCGGCTTCGCGGCCAACCGGCGCCTGCTCGGCGTCCAGACCATCAGCCACGACCCCATCCGCGGCGCCCGGGCCTTCACCGCCCTGACCGCGCCGCTGATCACCCCCGCCGGCACCCGCATCCCCGGGCTGCGGTTCGGCGACCCGCGCGTCCACGCGCTGCTGCAGGCCCTGCTCATCCACCGGCTGCTGCCCCGCGGCTTCACCAACCGCGAGCTGCGCACCTTGATCGCGCCCCTCCTCGGCGCCACGCCCGAGGACATCACCGCCGGCAAGATGACCTATGACCTGCGCCGCCTCCGCGAACACGGGCTCATCGCCCGCATCCCGCACACCCGCCGCTACCAGGTCACCGACACCGGACTGCACGACGCGCTGCTGTTCACCCACGCGCACGACCACCTGCTCCGCCCCGGCCTGGCCCAGACCGCCGACCCCAGCCCGCCCGCGCCCGCCAAGCTGCGCGCAGCCGCCCGCGCCTACCAGGCCGCCTACGACGACCTCGCCCGCCAGGCCCACCTCGCCGCCTGACACCACCAGCCGCAACCCCGGCACCCGACGCCAGCATCACAATTGACTCGAAAATGTCGGCTACGCCGACTAAGCCGAGCTAATGCGTTGTTGCTCTCCTGGGTGACGCGCTGCTCCAACTTATATGCCGAGCTGTTCGCGTTAGCGGCCGCCGTCACCATCACCTCGCACCCGGCCCCGACCGTGGCGGTGACCCGGGCCTCCAGCGTGCTGACCGAGAACTTGAACGGCGGGGCATTGGTCACTGCCATGCCGAACACATCGTCCCGGCCTACGTGAAGGCGTTGTCGGCCAGCCACTTCCCGGTGTAGGCCGCTGCCCCGTCCGTGGGGTAGGCGAAGTGCGGGCAGCCGTCAGTCTCAGTGCAGTTCTTGGCGGCGGTGAACTGCTGGGCGAGGGTGAGCAGGTTAAAGCCCTCCCCGCACACCGGGTCCTTGGACACGCACACGGACTGCGCGGTGTACGGGTTGGCGAAGGTCAGGTAGGGGTAGGTGTCCGCGTTCAGGCAGCCCAGCTGCGCCCCGGCCTCCTGCGCCCGCTGGGCCAGCCCGGCTGACCCGTCGCCCGTGTTGCTCCAGCACGGGTCGCCCTCCATCGCCGCCAGGTTCAGCAGCCCTGCCATGTAGTAGTGCTGGGTCAGCGCGACGTTGACGACCCAGGCGCCCAGCGAGAAGCCGACGACCGACACGAGGGTGCCGGAGCAGGCGGCGACTTGGCCGGAGACGTAGTTGTACAGCTGAGTGGCGGTGGTGCCCACCACGCTCATGGCGTTCTGCAAACCGGAGTAAGAGTTGAAGTCGCTCCTGGGCACCGTGGGGTAGGCGAACCACTGCAGCCGGTAGGTGTGGCTGGTCCCATCGTTGGGCAGCTTCTTGACCTCATTGGCGAACGCGGTAAACGTCGCCTGGATCGTCGGTGACTTCTGCGAGTCGGTCGGGCTGGGACCCTCTGCGATCCCGTGCAGGCCGATGAGCACTACTCGCGGGCAGGACAGCGCCTGTCCGGCTGCCTCACTGGCGCTCGCGGGGAGTGTCGCAGCGGTCAGCGGCACTGAGACGGCGAGAACGGCGCCGAGCGTGAGGATTCGTCGCAGCAGCATGATGAGGCCCCCCCAGGGATCATGACGGGACAATTCCGACGAGGACCGTAACCCGCGCCGAGGCCGCTGTCAATACCAGGGGAACCCAGCGTCATCTAAGGAGGAAAGGACGGGGCCAGCCGCAGGCCTCGGCAGTGTAGTGGAAACGACTGTTACCCCGACACGGCCGGTCGGTGCGGCACCGCACGGCTGTGACCTTCGGCGGTAAGTTCTGAAAGTCACACGAGGGCAGGCGTTCCCGCAGGACGCGATCCGCGTTACCAGAGGTAATGCGTCATTTCCTCTGATAACGCTGAGGTGATGGAAACGGTCTGGTCGCTTCCCGCCCTGATCCGTCAAGTTCAGTGCTGTATTTAAGCGCCCTGCAGCGACCTCTGTCCTGTTAGGAGAAGACCTTTTCCGCATGTGGCAAAGGGGGGAGGTAGCGTTGTGACGTTGCCGAAAACAAGACGTGCGCAGGCAGACGTAACGGCGGCAGATGGCGCGGGGGCCGAGGAAACGTGGGCCATATGCTGCTCGGGAGGTGGCGTGCGTTCGGCTGCCTACTGCCTCGGGGCCCTGCAAAGCCTGCAGCAGGATGGCCTATTAACGCAGGCGAAATGGATCCTGGGCGTGTCCGGGGGAAGCTATATCGCCGCCTCCCGGGCGCTCGTGGCGCGTTACCTTCTTCCGGACAAGCCTCCGCTTCCAGAGGACAAGCGCCCAGCCTACGCACCCGGTACCCCCGAAGAGCGAACCCTTCGCCTCGACACCGGGTACATCGCGCCCGACGGGGCAACGGTGCTGGTTGGCGTGCTGTCGTTGCTTCTCGGGGTGATCTTCACCTTCATCGTCGCGCTTGCCCCGGTGTATGCGCTGGCGCATATGTGGGGGTGGCTGCTGCGCTCGCAGGGCGTGGCCGTCCCGTCCGAGAAGCAGGTCATCAGCGCGCACGTGACCTCCGTGGGATGGTTGGTGCCGTCGGCGATCGGGGCCGGGATCACGCTGTTGCTGTTCATGATCTGGTGGTGGACGCTCCATCCGTACGTTCGCAAGGGGGAAATGTCGTCCTGGCTGGCCTGGCTGGCCTGGCTGGACAAGCGGTGCCGGCTGGTCTGGGGGGGCCGGCTGGTCCGGCTGGTCCGGCGGGCCCGGCGGTACTTGCCGGAACTGAATGACCGTGACCGCGGGACCAACCGGGCCAAGGTAGTGAGCTGGGTGGCCATCCTGACCGCCGGACTGGCCGTGGCCATGCTCGCTGTCCCGCCGCTGATCTCGTGGCTCAACCGCAGCAACGGGCCGCTGGGAACGATCGCGCAGTCCGTCGGTTTCGGCGGGAGACCAGTCTGGTCCCTGCCGACGCTGGCGGCCCTGCTCAGCGCGGTGGCCGCGGTGGCCAAGTACGCCCACGCTGGCCTGGCCAAGTGGAGCGCCATGACCGGCGCGGCCCAGAGCCAGTCAGCGCCGCAGCCGGGGCCACTCGCGAAGCTGGGCACCTGGCTCCGCCAGCGGCTGATGCCGTGGGTAGCCAGCGCCGTCATCGTGCTTTTCGGCTTTTACCTGGCCCTCTTGTGGACCACCGATGGGGTCCGGGCGGGATTCAGCAAGACCCAGCTGTGGTACCTGCTCGGCGCCCTGGTCATCATGCTGTTCACCCGCGTCGGCGTCAATATCAACCGCCTGTCGATGCATAATTTCTACCGGTGGCGACTGGCTGACGCCTTTGCCGTGACCCGGCAGGCGGCGGAGGCGCGAGATCTGGCGCAGGCACGCAAGCTGTTCAACGAAGCATCGGCGGCCCGTTTTTCCGGGCTGCGGGCCGGACCTGAGGAGCCCGAACCGAAACTGGTGATCTGCGGCACGGCCAACATCAATGCCGCTCGCGAGGTGCCGCGGGGCCAGGACGGGTTCTGCATCGCCATCGACGCGGAGCACGTGACGCTCCGCCGGGAACAGGGCCTGAAGCGGAAGCAGTGCCCGAAGGATGCCAGCGCGCAATCCCCGAAGGACGCCGCCGCGGCGGCCTCGAAGGATGACTGCGCGCAGGCCCTGACGTCGGACTACGAGGATCTCATTGGTGTGCGCCGGTGCACCCTGTTCGACGTGACCGCGATCAGCGGCGCAGCCATCTCGCCTCTGATGGGGGCCGCGACGCGGCGCGCCTACCGCATCCTGTTCACCTTCACCAACGTCTGCCTCGGCGTGTGGCTGCCGCACCCGAACGTCGTCCACCGCGCACGTGAACAGCTCGACAAGCTCGGGGAGCCCGGAAAGTCCAAGTGGGGCAGCCGGATCAAGAACCTCCGGCCGCTCGACGGCCAGGACAAGGACTCACGGTGGGCCTACCGGCCGCTGCTCCTGCTGTTGTGGTACCTGTCACCGCATCCCCTCCGGTACACCCACCAGGCCAGGATCGAAGGGCGGGAGGCCAGGCTCTGGGCTCATGTGCTAGACCGCAGGCACAGGAGGCAGTGGCGCGGCGCATTGTGGTACCGGTTGATGCAGCCCGCATTGGGCCTGCTGTGGACGATGGCGGCCGGGAGACTGAGCTACCGCGACACCTGGATGTATGTGACGGACGGCGGCCACTACGACAACCTCGGGCTTGTGGAGGCGCTGCACCGCGGGGCCGATCGGATCGTGGTGCTCGACGCATCCGGCGACAAGGCCGACACGTGGTTCACTCTCGGCGGCGCCATCGCCCTGGCCAGGGCCGACGCCGGGGTGGATATCAATCTGAATCCGGCCACGATGAGCAAGCCCGGCCTGGATCCCGGCCAGGTCGTCCATCCCTGGGCACACGGCACCTTCACCAGGGCGAACCCCGAAGACGGTCTGCCGCGGCAGGGACGGATCTGGGTGTGCAAGCTCGGCTGGTGGGAAGGCGCGCCGTGGGATGTCCTGGCCTACGCCAGAAGCCACCCGACCTTCCCGTGCGACAGCACGGTGGAGCAACTGTACGACGCGAAGGAGTTTGAAGCGTATCACCAGCTGGGCGCGGCTGCCGCCGCCGGAGCCGCGAAGGATTGCATGCCGCCGCTGATGGGGGGGACAGCGACCAGGCTCCGGGCCCGGGCCGCGCGGCACAACGGCCATCAATTAGGAAGCTGCATCCCGGGGGGCTGAGCTAACGAAGACCAACCCACTCGCATCTCATGCCGACGTTCCCGGCGCCGTCGAGGCACACGATGGGCTCGTCGCTGGCCGGTAGGCGCAGGGGCCGGTAGCCGATGGCGTCCAGGCCGGCGAGTTCGGCGTCGATGTCGACGGTGTGGGTGCCGTAGAGCAGCACGTTCTCGTGGTGGGTGGGCCAGACGTGGGCCAGGGTCTCGTCATCGATGTGGCGTCCGGTGGCGCGCAGGGCGGCGACGGCCAGGCCGAGGTATTCGCTCATCCAGCACACGATCGCGTTGGTCGCCAGCGTGAGGCACCACATCTGTTCACTCTGCTGCTCGGGATACCGCCGTCGCAGCTTGCCCTGGTGGGCGTGGGCGAGGTTGCGCCGCAGGGTGTGGATGCTTCTTCAGCCGGTTGAACACCGACGTGCCGCCCGGGACCGCCACCGCCGGCAGCGGCTGCAGCCGCTGCCGGGCCCCCTGTAGGCAGCAAGGTATGGCTAAGAGTCGCCTTACGCGCTCTCCCGGGCGATGCCGGCCGGGGGTGGCCCGCGGACGCCGCCGGTGAGCACCGGCCACCGGCAGGCCATGAAGTCGTACTCATCCGGATCATCCAGGGACCACCAGCCGTCCCGCTCGTTCACGGCCCTGTGCCGGGCCGCCTGGTACCGCCGGAGCCGCGCCCGCCAGCCCTCCCGGTCCTGCTGGTACCGCTCCTCCCGCTCCCGCTGCAGGCCGGCCGCGCCGGTCGACTCGGCGACGTCGGCCAGCGCGACACCACCGCGGCGCCATCCGCCCGGCCCGCGCTCGGCGAGCCCGTGCCCGGCGAGGATCCGCAGCGCGGCCGATACTGCCGACGCGCTCAGCCGGGCCGACCTGGCCACCTCGGCGCCGCGGGCAGGGTCCGGGCCGAGGACCTGGTAGACGAGCCCGGCGGTACCGCCGAGGACCAGGAACGCCGGGTGGATCGCCTCGATGCGGCCAGCTCGCCGGCGCCGCCAGCGGACACTGTCCGCGTACCGGTCCGGGATCCGCAGGGCGTAGCGGTCGGCCCGGGCCAGCCTGCGCGGGCTCACCAGGTCGATCAGCGGGTCATCCTCATCCGCGAGCAGCCTCAGCACCCGGGCGACCGTCCGGTGGCTCAGGGCACAGTGCAAGGCCAGGTTCCGGCATCCGAACTCAATCGTGCTCGAGCCGGACACCATCGCCGCCTGGCCCAGCGCGAGCAGCACCAGCCGGACCGCGATGGCGCGCCCGCCCCGGCCCCTGACCCGCTCCGGGTCCCCGGCCGCGCACAGGACCGCCGTCATCCACTGCCGGATCAGCCCGTACTCCGCCGAGAAGACCGGTTCGGCTGCGGGGGGGGCGTGTACTGAGGTCGCTAGTGGGCCATCCGCGGACGTTTTCCTCCCGCGCGATCCGCCGGCGCATTTTCGCCATTCCAGCGGCAAGAGCCGTTCCATCCGGCCCGGCTCTGACCGCCGCTCATACAGCCCGGCCAGGCCCTTCCACGCCCCGGACGCGACCGCCCAGCGCACCTCGCCCAGCCGCCAGCCGCGGGCCGCGGCCGCGCCCAGGACAGCTATACGGGCCTCGCTGCGCCCCGCATAGCGCGACCGGTCCCACGTGCCGGCGCGGGCGACCTGCTCAAGGTCAGCGCCGAGAGGGGCGCGGCCGCCGAGGCAGGGCACCCACGGGACGCCGGTGCCGTCCAGCTCGGCCTCGTCTGCGGACGAGAAGTCGCGACTCTTCGTCCCGCGTTCAATCTGGCGCAGCTCGGCCGCGAGCTCCTCCAGCAGGGAGGCCCACACCTGCGGCCCGTTCGGGCGCCCGACAGCCGCCGCGGCATCCTCCAGCGGCATCGAGAGCACCCGCCAGCCGCCGGACTTGTGCCGGGACCCGGGCGGGCTGATCTGGCCGCCGAGGCCGGACATCGGCGCCGGGTCGATCGCGGGGAAGCGCAGCGCCAGCGCGCGGGCGAGATCCCGCAGGTCGAGCCACGGCAGCGCAGCGGCAAACGGGACGTAGACGTGGCGGCCGCCGCCCGGCGAGATGTCGGCCACGTACCAGGCGCCGAGGCGCTCGAGCAGCTGCCCGAGCCCGGCCGCCTGAGCGCCGGCCCGGGCCGCCGGATCGCCGGCGGCGCCGCCGGATCCTGCCGCCGGACCCGTGCCCCCAAAGACCGGAATCCGGCAGTTCGCCCCGGCCGGTTCACTGTCACGCCAGGCTGTCACAGCGGGCCCTGACAGGCAGCGACCCGCCGGTAGTAACCATTCGGCCATTGGCGTTAGCGAGCCGCCAGGGCGAGAGATAACGCCAACCAGCGTTCGAAAGCTCCTGGACCAGGCTCTACGTATCTTGTAAAAGCTTGGTTGCTGTGGGTTGGTTACTGGCGGGTCGGCCGTAGTTTGCGGCGATGCCGGTTGAGTTCCTGACGGATGATGAGGCGGCCGCGTACGGCCGGTACGCGGGGGCACCGTCGCAGGCGGAGCTGGAGAAGATCTTCTTCCTCGATGACGAGGACCGGGCGCTGGTCGATCGCCGCCGTGGTCCGCACATGAAGCTGGGGTTCGCCCTGCAGCTGGTGACAGCGCGGTACGTGGGGTTGTTCTTGGAGGACCCGCTCGATGTCCCGGCCGAGGTGGTGGACTTCGTCGCCGGCCAGCTGGGTATCGAGGACCCGTCATGTGTGAAGCGATACACCGAGCGGGAGAAGACCCGGTTCGATCACGCCTGGGAGATCCGGCAGGCCTGTGAGCTGAAGGAGTTCGCGGAGGCCGAGCCCGGGCTGCGGAAATGGGTGGCGGCCCGGTCGTGGACGAGCGGGGACGGTCCGAAGGCAATCTTCACCGATGCGGTGCGGTGGCTGGGGGAACGCGATGTGCTGCTGCCGGGGGTGACCACGCTGGCCCGGCTGGTCACGAAACGTGCGGGAGGAGACCACCCAGCGGCTGTGGAAGATGCTGGAGTCGCTGCTGACGGCGGGCCAGCGGCATGTGCTGGATCAGCTCCTGGAGGTGCCGCCGGGGGCGCGGGTGTCGGACCTGGAGCGCTGGCGCAAGGGGCCGGCGCCACGGGGCAGCGGCCCGTCGATCATCAAGGCGCTGGACCAGGTGGCCGAGATCATGGGGCTGGAGCTGGCGGCCCTGCGGATCGAGGACCTCGTGCCGCCGCGGCGGCTGGCTGACCTGTCCCGCTACGGGATGACGGCCAAGGCGCAGCAGATGCGCCGGCACCCGGCCGCGCGCCGGGTGGCCACGCTGATGGCGACGGTGCGGCACCTGGAGGCCAAGTCGGTCGATGACACCTTGGAGCTGCTGGACCTGCTGATGACCACTGAGCTGCTCGGCAAGGCGCACACGGCGGCGGACAAGGAGAAGGTCCGCAAGCATCCGGCGCTGGCCAAGGTGGCGTCCAGGCTGCTGGTCGCGGCCGGGGCCCTGGTGGAATCCGAGGAGTGGGGCAGCGAGGACGAGGTCGTGGTGGCCGCGGTGTGGGAAGCGGTCGAGGCGGTCATGTCCCGGGCCGAGCTGCGGGCCGCGGTCAAGACCGCCCACGAGATGGTGCCACCGCCGGATGCCGAGGCCGAAGCCGATGACTGGCGGGCCGAGCTGACTGGCCGCATCTCCGCGGCGTCGGGGTTCGTCAAGCTGCTCACCTCCGTCACCGCCTTCGGCGCCAACGCCGAAGGCGAACAGGCCCTGAAGGCGATGCAGGCCCTGCCGGACATGCTGGCCTACCGGGCCCGCAAGAGCCCGGCGTGGCTGGTGCCGGGCACGCTGATCGACGCGGCGGTGGTGAGCGGGCCGTGGAAACACCTGGTGTTCGGGCACCCAGCGCGGGGAGACGGCTCGGTGGACCGCAACGCCTACACCTTCTGCGTGCTGGAGCAGTTCTGGCGGCACCTGAAGCGGCGGGAGATCTACGCCGGTGCCTCCACCCGGTGGCGCAACCCCCAGGCCGGGCTGCTGGACGGGTCCGCCTTGGAGGCGGTGAAGCAGGAGGTGCTGACCACGCTGGGGCTGCCGGAGGATCCCGGCGCGTTGCTGGCCGCGCACATCCGCACGCTCGATGCGACCTACCGGGAAGTCGGCGGCCGCCTGAAGGCCAATGACGCCGTCGACATCGATCATGACGGCAAGATCCACCTGAGTGGGGTGAAGGCGGTCGAGGAGGCCACGTCCCTGGTGGATCTGCGCAAGCGGACCGCGTCGATGCTGCCCAGGGTCGACCTGCCTGAGGTCATCTTGGAGGTGATGAGCTGGGAGCCGGGCATCCCCGCGGCGTTCACCGCGGTCTCCGGCGGCCGGACCCGCCTGGAGGGCCTGGATACCTCGATCGCCGCCTGCCTGGCGGCGCATGCGATGAACGTCGGGTACCGGCCGATCGCCAAGAAGGGCGTGCCCGCCCTGGAGTCATCCCGCCTGTCGCACGTGTTCCAGAACTACTTCCGGCCCGAGACCATCGGCCCGGCCAACACGCCGATGGTCGCCCGCCAGGCCGGCATCGCCTTGGCGCAGGCGTGGGGCGGCGGCCTGGTGGCCGCCGTGGACGGCATGCGGTTCGTGGTGCCGGTCCCGGCGCTGTTCGCCCGGCCCAACCGGAAGTTCTTCGGTCCCAAACGCGGGATGACCTGGCTCAACGCAATTAACGATCAAGGAATGGGGCGGGGCGCCAGGGTGGTGTCGGGCACCGTGCGCGACTCGCTGCACATGGTCGATGTGATCTTCGGGCTGGACGGCGGGGAGCTCCCGGAGATCGTGGTTTCGGATACGCATTCTTACAGCGACCTGATCTTCGGGATCCTGCAGCTGCTGGGCATCTCCTACCGGCCCGCGCTGGCCGACCTGCCCGATCAGAAGGGCTGGCGGATCAACGCCGAGGCCGACTACGGGCCGCTGAACACCTTCGCCCGCGGCAAGATCGACCTGGCCCGGGTCCGCAGGCACTGGGGCGACATCCTGCGGGTGATCGCCTCCATCTACACCGGCAAGGTGCGAGCCTACGACGTGGTGACCATGCTGCAGCGCGACGGGCACCCCACGGCGCTGGGCGAGGCCCTGGCCGCCTACGGCCGGATCTTCAAGTCGCTGCACATCCTGGCTTACATCGACGCCGACGAGACCTATCGCCGCGACATCAAGCACATCCGCAACCTGCAGGAAGGCCGCCACGACCTGGCCCGCACCATCTGCCACGGCAAGAAGGGCGAGCTGTTCCACCGCTACGAACGAGGGCTCGAAAATCAGCTCGGCGTGCTCGGACTCGTCCTCAATTGCGTTGTCCTGTGGACCACGGTGTACCTGAACGCCGCGATCACCCAGCTCAAGGCCCAGGGCTATCCGGTGCGTGAGGAGGATGCCGCGCGGCTGTCCCCGTTCGTGCGCAAGCATCTGGGGGTGCACGGGACGTACTCGTTCGCCCTGCCCGACTTGGAGCCCGGCACCATCCGCGAACTCCGCGACCCCGACGCACCCGATGACCATGAGGAGTGACGTTCTGCCCTTGCTGCGCTCAGGTACCGATCCCGGAATTTTGACCCGGGTTCGCCGCCAGCCGTGGCCCGGCCGTCGCAGAGGTGCGGGAGCAGTACAAGATCCTCCGCTAAGGGTGGGCCCGCGCGAGGAACATCGGGGCGGACAGTCACGCCAGGAGACCAAGGACCGGTGACGTCCTGGAATCAGCTCTGCGGGGTGCGCAGGATGCGTGCTGCCGAAGCGGCCGCCTCTTCGTCGTTCCAGCCGAATCCGGCACGGTTGTAGTGCACCGTAGACGGCCCCGGGTGCTCGCCGGTCCGCACGCGTCGCTGGTCGAGGCTAAGCCGCCACCCCTGCTTTCGAACGGTGGTTGGCGTTATCTCTCGCCCTGGCGGCTCATTAACGCCAATGGCCGAATGGTTACTACCGGCGGGCCGATTCCTGCTGCGCGGCCCACGGGCCGGCCAGCTCGGCGATCAGCTTGCCCAGACGGCGACGGGGCAGACCGGTGCAGATACGATGCGACAAGGCCGCGCGGGCCCATCCAGACGACACATCTTGATCGTTCCCGCGCGGCCCTGAGGAGAGCCATGACGAGCAACATCCAGAACGTGGGCCTACTCACCCTGCGTGCCGGCGTCGGTGGGGTGCTCATCGCGCACGGTGTACAGAAGCTGTTCGGATGGCTGGGCGGCCCCGGGCTCACGGGCACCGCGGCTGCGTTCGAGCAGATGGGATTCCGGCCCGGCCGGCAGAGCGCCGTCGCAGCGGGGCTGGGTGAGGCCGGCGGCGGGGCACTCATCGTGCTGGGTCTTTTCACCCCGGCAGCCGGTGCAGCGGCCGCGGGCACAATGATCCCGGCCGCGGCCGTTCACGCGCCCAGCGGTTTCTTCGCCACCGGCGGCGGCTATGAGTACCCGGCCCTGCTCGGCCTGTCCGCCGCCGCCCTGGCTCTCACCGGGCCCGGCGATTGGTCGCTCGATGCCCGGCTGGGTCACGGTCTCAACCCACCGTGGATGGTGGCCGGCACCCTGCTCGCATCCGCCGCGGCCTCCGCGCTGGTCCTGCAACGTCGTCGCAAGGCACGAACGGCCCAGAACCCCGCGCCCGCCGCGCCGGCCGGAGGAAACGGTCACGCCCCCGATGGCGCGACGATGCCGAGCCCCGAGACCACTCAGTAAGCTACTACGTTCCGTCCGGGACTTCGCCCGGAAGGAATGGCCCCTCGGGGCAGTCTGGCTGACGTGAGCTGCCACGGGGTCCTACGGTCGGCGGGTGGCTGATGACTTCGCGGCCCGCTATACGGGCCTGCTGGCCGGCTCTACGACTGCGTTGACCGGATCGTGCTCAACGCCTGCTACCCGATGGGGAACACGGCGGGCGGGTTCCGGACCTGGTGGCGGCGCATGATCGGGGGTGGTGACGCCGAGGCGGATGCGGTGCTGGACAACTACGCCTTCGCCAAACACCTTGAGTGCCGAGGACTCCAACGCAGCGTGGAAGCGATACGCCATCGCCGCGCCGGGCCACTGGGTCTGGGTGTACGGCCTGATCGCGAACTTCAAGCCGGGCCACCAGGAGACATGGGTCGACTACGACCAGGGCCGTGCCCTCTGCTGTTCATCGGCGGCGAGAAAGATCACATCATGCCGCCGTCGGTCAACAAGTCCAACGCCAGGCACTACAAGAACTCGCCAGCGCTCACCGACTACTTCGAGTTCGCGGGCAGAGACCACTGGACCTGCGCCGCCCCCGGATGGGAGGCCGTCGCAGACTACGCGCTCGAATGGGCCACCAAACACGGACGTACGACGACTCGCATCTGACAGCGAGGGGGACCGCCGCCAGCAGCAGGAGCGGAATCGCAGAAGCTGCCGGGCGCAGTTCGCGCAACATCACCCCGGACACGATGGCTCCCGCCAGCAGCGCACCGTGCTGCCGTCATTTACAGAAGGCCTGCCCAGCGCTTCCGGCCTATCAGGGATAATGGGCCATTACCTCTGATAGCGCCCGGTCATGGGAACGGTCGGCCTCCTCACCATGGCCGCCGATGGCGTCCCCCTCAGCCATGCTGAGCGGGACCCAGCGCGGCGCCGGTAGGCCAGCCAACAGCAGCTCGGTCACGTCGTTTCAGCTGGTCCGGTAGCTCCTCGGCCCGCCAGCGGCCCGCATCGCAGATTCGCCCTGGAGGATCCTGCGCTATCGTTCGCCGGTCGGAGGGATGACGATGCGACCTGGCCGGTCATGGGATGTCCCGGACGAATTCTGGAGGCTCTGGTGGGGTTACCGCCAGCTACGCAAGCTCATCATGCAGTTTGACGTCGAGCCCGCGGGCAAGGGTCCCGCCGGCAAGCGATCTGTGCCTGAATTCCAGCGGCAGGTGATGGATCAGATGGAGTGCTACCGCCGGTACCCGATGACCGGGCATGTCGCCCTGGACCTGCACTTCCGGGCCGCCCGGAAAAACCCGCCAACTGTCCAGCGGGCCGCCAAGCACACCCTGGACATCCTCGGCGCGGCGCTGCCAGGCTGCGAGCGGCCGCGCCGCCGCAGCGTCCTGTACCACGACGACCGGCAGGTCAAGTTCCTCTACGCCGGCCTGGACCAGAACTGGACGCGGAACAGCGGCGAAGACGGCCGCCCGGGGTCAGTTTTCATCGTCGCCCGGCGCGCCAGCGACGTGATCACTGACCTGTGCATGGCCGGGCGCCTCAGCCGCGAGCACCACGACGAGGACGAGGACTCCCCGTTCTGGACACCCGATCTGCCTGACGACCCTGAGCCGGGCTGGCCGCTGACCAACCCCGGCACCCCGGAAGAGCGGTACCTGGCGGAAGCGTTCCGCTTTGACTACATCGCGGATATGCAGGAGGCCATCCTCGCGCGCACCAACGCGAGTCTCATCACGGGCCTAAGCATGTACCTGGAATGGCTGGCCAAGGACGACCTGCCCGAGCAACTGGCCGCGATCTTCGAGAAATCGCAGGCGAGCAGCCGCGAACTGCTCCTGTCAGGCCCGTTTACGCTGCCGCTGCCCGCACTGCCCAGGGTGACCGGGGAAGCAGAGGACTTCGCCCGGCTGATCCGGGACCGGCTGGAGGAGTTCCGGTCACGTTTGCCGCTGTTCAGAACTCTCCTGACGCCCGTTACTCTCACCTTCCTGGTCATCCCTCCTGAGCAGGGCAAGGACCTGGACAACATCGCACTCATCGCCCTGCCCATCGCCCACGACGTCCTCCGGCCGCACATTGCGCCGCACCTCCTAGCCCCCTCCTACCGCGGCGAGCCTGACCTCCGCCGCGAGGAAGCCCTGGCCCGGCTGAAGTCCGTCAACGCCCAAAGCGTCGCGGCCTATCAGGTGATCGAACTGCCGCGCACTCCGCAGGACCCGCCGGAAGGGACGCTGCACCTCGCGCTGGACCCTCACAGCTACCACGGGAGTTGGTGGGACCACGCCGCCACCTACCTCAGCAACGCCATCGAGGAAGCCGACCAGCACGGCGACCTGGATGACAGCAGCTGGAAGAGCATCTTCACCGGCTAGGGCACGCAACAGTCGACGGGTTCGTGAGATCGCCCGCGGCTACGGTGAAGAACCTTCAGCCACTCTGACGGCCTGGCTCGGCTGGCTGGCCGGACGGGACACCGGGGCGCTGGCGGCCGGGCGGGTGCACGTGGACCTGTGGGCCGCCACCCAGCTCGATGATGGCGCGGCGGCCTCCAGCGTGCGCCGCCGCCTGTCGGCGCTGTCCTCGTTCTACCGGTACTGCGCGGCCCATGACCTGACCGGCCGAGTCCCCACAGAAGGCGTGGCGCGGCCGGCGGTGGATCCGGACTACACGGCCACCGTCGGCCTGGACCGGGACCAGGCCCGGGCCCTGGTCGCCGCCGCCGATGCCGACACCGGCGCCCAGGCGCTGCGCACCGCGGCCGCGGTGCGGCTGCTGCTGCACAACGCCCTGCGCGTCGATAAGGCGAGGGCGCTGCGCTGCGCAACTGGGGCATGATGGGAGGATCAGCCGTGGGGGGACGCCAGGGTCCGGGGAGGAATCACGTGCCAACCGTCCATGCGAACAGCATCGACATTTACTATGAGGTCCAAGGCGAAGGTGAGCCTGTTGTGCTCATCCCCTACCTCGCAGCCGATCAGCAATGTTACGCGTTCCAGGTGCAGGAGTACGCGAAGCACTTCACGTGCTTCACGGTGGACCTTCGTGGCGCGGGCCGCAGCGGCAAGCCCGACGGCGCCTACACAACGGAACTGTTCGCGGACGACGTCGCTGCCTTCATGCACGCGGCCGGTGTGGAACGTGCTCACATCACCGGGCTGTCGCTCGGCGCTGCGACGGGAATGTGGCTTGCGGCCAAGTACCCCGCCCGGGTGAAGTCGCTCTCACTGCACAGCGCGTGGCCGAAGACGGACCCGTTCCTGCGCGTCGTCGTCGACGGCTGGCGCATCATGGCTCAAGGGCTCGGCAGTGTCACCGACATGGTAATCAAGGGAATCTTCCCGTGGTGCCTCACCCCTGAGCTTTACGATTCCCGTCCTGAGTTCATCGAGTCGCTCGCTGAGTTCGTCCGGAGCCGGCCGATGCCGCCCGTCGATGCCTTCTTCCGCCAGTCGGATGCGGTCCTGGGTCACGACGCGCAGGCGGAACTCCGCTTTATCCATACGCCGACCCTGATCACGTTCGGGCGCAGGGACATGGTGACGTCGACCCGCTTCGCCGATCCACTCAAGAAGGGGATCAGCAACAGCGAAGTCGCGGTGTTCGAAGGCTGCGCGCACGCCCCGATCTACGAAAGAATCGACGAGTTCAACGCGCGGACACTGGCGTTCCTGCAGCACCACTCCGGCTAGGGTGCCGATCCGGCTACATGTCGATCCGGGCGGAAGCCGGTGGGTGTAGGCCCGGAACTCCAGGTCCGGCTCGGCCAGCCGGCGGCGGCGTTCCGCCCGCGGGTCGGGCAGCACCGCGGCGGTGTTCAGGTCCTGGACCCGCCGGGCCCGGGCGAGTTCGTCTACGTCGGCGGCGATGCGGTCGATGACCGCCCGCACCCGTGCGAGGTCGACGGCCAAAGATCCCTGCAGCCGTTGGCGCTAGCGATGATCTCGGCCGGGCCGCTGGCCGTCCCGGTGTGGGGGTAACGACCGTTTCGGCACAGCCCGCCTAGCTATGCGGAGCGCTACCGTAGGTCAAGGATCGGGAGCGGCAGGCAATGTTGCCCGCCGGGGAAGGGGTCATCATGGATCCGGTCGTGCTCGCGTTCGGCCCGGCGCTGGTCGGGGCGATCGCCACCGACGCCTGGCCACGGGTCCGGGAAGCGGTCGCTGGCTTGTGGCGGCGCGGACACCCGCAGCAGAAGGCCGGCGACACCGGCACCGAGCTGGACGAACTGCGGGAGCAGGTCCTGCTGGCGCGCCGCGACGGCGACACAGATACCGAGAGGGCCCTGGAGGGGGCCTGGCAGGTGCGGTTGCAGCAGCTGCTGCGAGCCGACCCCACCCTGGCCGCCGAGCTGCGGCGCGTCCTGGACCAGGTCCTGACCCCCGCGCTGACCCCGGCCGAGCAGACCCGGATCGGGACCATCATGATGACGGGCAGCTCGCATGACTCCAGCACGTTCACCCAGATCGGCACCCAGACCAATTACAACCGGCAATGACCACCGCTCCGGGCGAGGCACCAGACGGGAATCCTCCGGGCGGTACCCGGGTCGAGATGCACGCCGAAGCCCGCGACTCCAGCACGCTCACCCAGATCGGCCAGCAGATCAACCAGCCGCCGCCGCTGCCGGAGCAAGCGTTCCGGCCGTGGGCAGAGCTGGCCGCCCCGCCGGGCCTGGCGAACCTGCCGGCCCGGCCGGGGCTGTTCGTGGGCCGGGCCGGGGAACTGGCCCGGCTGGATGCGGCCCTGGCCGGGCCGGGCGGGGTGGTGGTGCAGGCCGTGCACGGCCTGGGCGGGATCGGCAAGTGTACCCTGGCCGCGTACTGGGCCGCCGCCCACGCTAGCGACTACACCCTGACCTGGTGGATCACCGCCGCTACGCCGGCTGATATCGACGCCGGGCTGGCGGCCCTGGCCGTCGCGCTGCAGCCGGCGCTGTCCGGTGTGCTGCCGCTGGAGGCGCTGCGGGAAGGGGCGGTGCAGTGGCTGGCCGCCCGCTCCGGGTGGCTGCTGGTCCTGGACAACGTGACCGGCCCGGCTGATGTCGCGCCGCTGCTGGCCCGGGCCCCGGCGGGCCGGTACCTGATCACCAGCCGCGCGACGGGCTGGCACGGCACCGCCGTGCCGGTCCGGCTGGATGTGCTGGACCCGGCCGAGGCGCGGGCCCTGCTCACCGCGATCCTCACCCAGGACCCGCCGCGCGACCTGGATGGCATCGGGGAGCTGTGCGCGGAGCTGGGCTTTCTGCCGCTGGCCATCGAGCAGGCTGGTGCTTTCCTCGCCCAGGCCGGCGCCACCCCGCGGGAGTACCTGGACCTGCTGGCCCGGTACCCGGCCGCCATGTACCAGGCCGCCGCCGAAGGCGGCGACGCCGCCCGTACCATCGCCCGGATCTGGCACGTCACCTTGGACCGGCTGGCCGGTGACCCGCTGGCCGGGCAGGTGCTGCGGATCCTGGCCTGGTACGCCCCCGACGGCATCCCGCGGACCCTGCTGGACGGGCTGGCCGACCCCCCGGCGCTGCTGGCCGCGGTCGGCCGGCTGGCCGCCTTCAGCATGCTCACCGCCGGCGCGGGCACC
This sequence comes from uncultured Actinomycetes bacterium, assembly GCA_963800415.1. Taxonomy (GTDB): domain Bacteria; phylum Actinomycetota; class Actinomycetes; order Streptosporangiales; family Streptosporangiaceae; genus Palsa-504. The sequence goes on along the minus strand of CAWDBS010000048.1, from coordinate 159,089 downwards.
CTGGCCGTGCACCGGCTGGTGCAGGCCGTGGCCCGGACCCCCAGCCCGGGTGACCCCCATCGTGACCCCCAGGCGATAGACGCCGCCTGCCACCAGGCCACCGGCCAGCTCGCCGGCGCCCTCCCCGGCTGGCAGGACCCGGCGGGCTGGCCGGGCTGGCCGGGCTGGCGGATGCTGCTCCCGCACATCGACGCCCTGGCCAGTCACGCCCCGCCGGACACCGACACCCAGGACACCGCCTACCTCCTCAACCAGGCCGGACTGTTCGTCGACGGCCAGGGCCAGCCCGGCCGCGCGGCCGGGTATCTCCAGCGTGCCCTGGCCGGTTACCTGCGGGTGCTGGGCGCCGACCACCCCGACACCCTGACCTCGCGGAACAACCTCGCCGGCGCCTGGCAGGCGGCGGGGGACCTGGGCCGGGCCATCCCGCTGTACGAGCAGACCCTGGCCGACAGCGTGCGGGTGCTGGGCGCCGACCACCCCCAGACCAAGGTCGTGCGCGGCAACCTCGCCGCGGCGCGCCAGCACCCCCACTAGTGCCCGCCCGGCGTCCGCGCTACCCCCCGGAAGGCGCCGACATGCCCGAGGGCCGGAAGCATGGGGAACCTTATCTTCGGTGTAACTGATGATGGCGGGTTAGCTGGCTGCGGATGGGACGGCCTCCGGCCTGGCGCCTGGCCAGGGACTGTAGTGGTGGAAGGAGACCCGCCACGGGTAGCTTTGATCGCCGCGGTTGGGTCCCGTGACCAGCGGGGTGCCGTTGGTGGTGCTGCCGCCGGGGTCGGTCAGCGCCGTGCCGGTGCCGGTGTTGATGAGGGGCCCGAAGTCGTTGGAGGACACCTGGCCGATCGCCCATTTCTGGCTGGCCGTCCCGGTGCACGCCGCGGCCTTGGCCTTCGCGCCGATCCCGGGGCCGGTGAGGTCCAGGCACCTGCCGCCGATCCGCAGCGTGCCGTTGCTGTAGCTGGTCCACTGCTGGGTGCTGGCGCCGGGGCTGCATTTCCAGGCCACCACGGTGGTGCGGTCGGCGGCCAGGGTCACGCACATGCCGTTGAACGGGTTGGCGATGGTGCCGGTGCCGCCGGGGAAGGGTCCGGCCGGGGCCGCGCGCAGCGGCCAGGCGGCGATGGCGCCGCCTTGCACGGGGCCGCCTTCCCAGTCCGCCCACAGGTTGGCGTACTCATCCGGCGGGGTGATGTGCACGATGTCCGGGCTAAACGCGGTGGGGGCGCCCACGTTCACCCGCCAGGTCAGCAGGGCCTGCGCGTTGCCGCCCGGGCGCAGCACGACCGTGGCGTGGGGTTGTTTCACCCAGGTCACGTGGGTGGCCATCGGGACGTCGCCGCTCTTGGCGAACGCCAGTCCCGGGTAGCCGTAGACGGAGCAGCTGGCGCCGGAGCGGTTGGTCAGGATCAGCGTCATCCCCCGCACGCCGCCCATGGCGGCGTTCAGGCCGGTGAAGGCCATGGACAGCTGGCTGATGTGACAGCGCGACGCCGCGGCCTGGCCGGCCGGCGCCGTCGCGGCCGGCGCCGCCGCGGCGGGGGTGCTGGCAGCCGCTGATGGTGCCGCGGTCGTGCTGGTGCCCGGCGAGCGAGTGGCGCCCGCCCCCGGCGCGCTGCCGTGACTGGCACACCCGGCGGCGAGCACGACCAGGCACGCCGCCGCGGCCAGTGCGGCCGCCGAACGTGTGGTACTCATCTTTCCCCCTGGAGCCCCGGGCACCGGGTCATTCCGGCACCCGCAGTCCTCAGGCTCGTGCGGCAGGACGACAAAGAAGCAGGGCCGATGGTCCTGACGCAGGAGGTCCATCTGCCTCTTGCGACGCCCGAACCTGTCGATGTTAAGACGGCGCCCGTGAAGATACGGCGTTGTCCCTACCGCGTAGATGCCGGGCGGGTCATCACGCGCGATGAGCACGGCGGCGACGTTCGTGCCGCCGCGGCCTGGCCCGGGCCCCGGCCGGGGGGCCACTGGCGTGATCGCCGGCGAGGTTTTCAGCGTGTCATCCGCCGGGGGATGCCCGCAGGCAAGATCTCGTATAAACATGATGACGGAGCGTGGCTGGACGCGGCAGGGGATCACGCCCTGGCCCGGGCCACCCCGGCCCGTTCGCCGGGATGGACGCTGAGATGACGCCGTGCATGGCGCTGGAGGATTCGTGGATCTGAAGCTGGGTCACTACAGCAAGGACGGCATCGAGGTCATCGACGTCGGCGGCGAGATCGATATCTACACGGCGCCGCGGCTGCGTGAGCTGCTCATCGATCTGGTCAGCAAGAACAGCTACCAGCTCATCGTCAACCTGGAGAAGGTCGGGTTCCTGGACTCCACCGGCCTCGGGGTGCTGGTCGGGGGCCTGAAGCGGGTGCGGGCGCACGACGGCTCGCTGGATCTGGTCTGCACCCAGGAGCCGATACTGAAGATTTTCCGGATCACCGGGCTGACGCAGGTCTTCGGCATCCACCCGACAGTAAACCAGGCCATCGCGGCCAAGAAGGGGCGCCGGTAAGGGTCCTGCGGCGGGTGCGGGGGCTGCGGCGGCCGCGTCGTCAGCCCCGAGCGCGAGCCGTGGTGGGACATCGACGACGTTGTCGAGCTTCCAGACGGCGCTGCGTCGCTGAGCTTCCACGACGGCGCCGAGCCGCTGCTCGTCGTGTCGTCCGGCGAACCGCCCGAGGTCGAGCTCGCCGAGCCCGAGCGCGTGGCCGGCACCGTCAGGCTGCGGCTGTCCGTCCGGCACCCCCAGGCTCGGCCGACCGTCGTCGTCCTCGTCACCGGCGACGACGGAGCGACGTGGTGGCCGGTGGGCGTCGACCCGGACGACGAGATCGTCGTGAACGAGGCGCACCTGCCATCTCGCGCCAGGTGTCGGTTCCGGGTGGTGGCCACGGCCGGGATCTCGGCCACGACCGTCGACAGCGGTCCGATCGATCTCCCGCCGGCCTGCCCCGGGTCGCGGCGATCCTGAACCGGATTGCTGCCGATGTAGATGAGCTGGCCCGCGCCCGCCGCGTGGCCGACCTGGACGCCGCGGCGGTGCTGGATGACCGGCGCGCCGAACGACGGCGCCGGGCAGCAGAACCGGACCTGGACTTCCGGGAGTTCTGCCGCCGCAGCAAGCTGCCCCAGTCCGAGCGCTCCTGGGACCTGTTCGCCGCTGAACGCTACCGGCGCGGCGAAACCGGCCCCCTCCTATCAGGCGTACAACCCGTTCCGTCACCGCCAGCCGGGCTCGTACGCATAGCACCCTGCCGGGAGGCCGTGTTCAGCAAACTGGACGCTTTAACGTGGTTCCTGACACCGTTCTTACCGACACCCCATCCACGGCGAAGGCGTGGAATAGACAGATCGGTCTGTCCTGTTGTCGCGGTCAACCTGTCCCGCGGCGCTATGTCCCGATGCACAGGGCGCCGCGCTGCTGGCGACGACGGTGGTGTTCGGCCGTGTACGCGCTTGCGGTCAGGGAGTACGGATCGGCTGTCATCCTGCTCGCCGTCCTGGCCCTGGCCGGCCTGCTGCTGCACCGGCCCGCGAAGACGCCAGCCGCCGTGCCCGTCGCCGTCGGCTGCGAATCTTCGCGCTAACGCAGGAAGCTGAAGGCCCAGTTCAGGATGCGGGTGGCGTCGGCCGCGTTGAGGCTGCTGATGGAGCCGGGGCTGTGCAGGGTGACGCCGATGACGGAGTGGCCATTCCTGATGGCCTCGAACAGCAGGCACTGCCCGGCGGCACCGGTATACCCGGGCTTGATGCCGATCGCGCCCGGGTACCGGCCGAGCAGCGGGTTGAGGTTCTTCCAGAAGTAGGCGTGATGCCCCGACCCGGCCGTGATCCGGTAGCGGCGCTGGTTCACGACCGACCGGAAGGTCGGCAGCAGCATCGCGGCGCGGCCGAGGGTGAGCAGGTTCGCGGCGGTGGAGTAGTTCGAGTACGGGGTCGGATAAGGCAGCCCGTCGAAGTTGCTGAAGTGCGTCCGGCGCATGCCCAGATGCCGCGCGGCGGCGTTCATCTTGGTGATGAACGCCGGGATGCCCGGGCCGTAGACCTCGGCGAGGGCGTAGGCGGCATCGGCGCCGGACGGGAGCAGCATCCCGTAGAGGAGCTGGCGGGCGGTGAGCTTATCGCCTGGCCGCAGGCCCGCGTTACTGGCGTCGTACGTGCGCACGTACCCGACCACGGCGGACGGGACGGTGATCTTCCGGTCCAGTCGGCCCGCCCTGATCACCAGGAAGGCGGTCATCACCTTGGTGATGCTGGCCATCGGGCGCTCAGTGTTCAGGCCACGGCTCCACAGCAGCCTGCCGTTAGCCGCGTTCTCCACCGCGGCCGACCTCGCACCGACGCCACCCGGCCCGGCGGCCGTGGGCACGGCACTCGCGGCGGGGGCGGCGGCGGTCAGCGCGGCGGACGCGGCCAGGGCCATTCCGGCCAGCAGGCCGACCGCGCGAACGGTCAGGCGGTCCGCCGTCGCCATGGGCACCCCCGCTGAGTAGTCGCCCGACAACAGGGACAAGCCTGTCAGTTGCGGCACGCCCTGGCAATTGCCTTGCCTTAATTCCCCGGCCGGATGGCGCGAGTTGCCGGTCACCGAGACTGCCACCCCCGCCGACGACCCCGATGGCGACGAACGCACCCTTTGGACCACCCTCCGCTAACCGAGGGCTCCGCCCAAGAGCGGGGCGGATATTTGAAAACGGGAGCATGGGGTAGCGTCGAAAGAGTGAGCACTACGGGAGAGTTCGTACGGGATACCACATACCTGAACGGGCGGATCACGGCGGACGGGCGGGACGGGACGCTGCCAGCCGAGGCGGGGCGGTACCGGCTCGTGGTGGCGCGGGCGTGTCCGTGGGCCAACCGGACCATGATCGTGCGGCGGCTGCTCGGGCTCGAGGCGGCGCTGTCGATGGGCATCTGCGGGCCCGAACACGACTGGCGGAGCTGGACGTTCGACCTGGACCCGGGCGAGGTCGACCCGGTACTCGGCATCGGATGGCTGCGGGACGCTTATGACAAGGCAGTGCCGGGCTACGACCGGGGCGTCACCGTCCCGGCCATCGTGGAGATCCCGTCGGGCGCGGTGGTGACCGCCGACTACCGGCAGATCACGCTGGACCTTGAGCACGAGTGGACGGCGTTCCACCGGGCGGGCGCGCCCGACCTATACCCGGACAAGCTGCGCGACGAGATCGAGGACATCAGCGCCGGTGTCTACGAGGACCTGAACAACGGCGTGTACAAGTGCGGGTTCGCCGGTACCCAGGCCGCCTACGAGGACGCTTACCGCACGCTCTTCGGCCGGCTCGATGCGCTGTCCGAGCGGCTCGCCACCCGCCGCTACCTGGCCGGGGACACGATCACCGAGGCGGACGTGCGGCTCTGGCCCACGCTGGTCAGGTTCGACGCGGTCTACCACGGCCACTTCAAGTGCAACCGGAACAAGCTCACCGAGATGCCGGTGCTGTGGGCGTACGCGCGCGACCTGTACCAGACACCCGGGTTCGGCGACACGATCGACTTCGCCCAGACCAAGGCGCACTACTACCGGGTGCACACCGGCCTGAACCCGTCGCAGATCATCCCGGCCGGCCCCGACCTGTCCGGCTGGCTCACCCCGCACCACCGCGAGGAACTCGGCGGGAGCCCGTTCGGCGACGGGACGCCGCCGGGTCCGCCGCCGCTCGCGGAGCGAGTGACGGACGGACCCGGCAGTTAGGCCGCGCGGACTGGCAGGGCCAAGGGGCCAGGGGGGTCTGGGGGGTCTGGGGGTCTGGGGGGGGTCTGGGGGGTCTGGGGGGTCTGGGGGGTCTGGGGGGTCTGGGGGGTCTGGGGGGATGGCATCCCCCCAGGATCGGGGGTTCCGGGGGGTCGCCCCCCGAATAACAGAGTGCAGGCCGCGGGCGGCGTGAGGGTGGCCGCGCCGGACAGCTGAGCCGCCTGGTCCTGGTACAGGGCGTAGGCGCGGCCGCTGCTCAGCACGGTGACGCTGCCGAAGTACTCCACGATGCCGTGGTCGGCGGGAATGACCGTGCTCGCCAGCACCTTCCCCGTGGCGGGGTTCACGCAGGCGAGCTCGTGCGAACCGCCGATCCATACGGCGCCGCCGCTGAGCGTCGGCACCGAGTCCAGGCCGGCACCCGCGCCCTGGCTCACATGGAAGGAACTAGACAGGTCGCCGCCGGGCGCGAACCAGGCCCACTCGCTCATCCCGCTGCCGGCCGTTCCCCAGACACCACCCGAGGTCGCGATCACGATCTCGGCACCGCCGGCGGTCATCGTGGACGACGCCGCCTGCACACCGGTGGCGAGGTCGTAGGTCAGCATCTGTAGGGAGTTCGTCGTAGTCAGGCCGACATACAGCGTGCTCGCGTCGGGTGAGACCGCGACCGAGCTGGCCGGGCCCGCGACCAGGTAGATCCGCCGGATCAGGTGGCCGGCGGCCGGGTCCACCACCGCCACGGTGTCGCCCGCGGCCAGGTAGAGGTGGCCGTCGGGTCCGCCGGCCAGCACGCCCCCAGCCATGCTGGACACCCGGCCGATAGCCGGCACCGACACCGACCTGACCTCGGCGAGCGTCCGGGCATCGTAGCCGTGCAGGACCACGTTGCCGCCGCTGTAAGCCGACACCACCCACACGGTGTTCCCCATGACGACCGGCCGGTTCGGGACCGGCGGGTTGTACGGGGTGGTCTGCACGATGTTCCCGGTGACCGGATCGATCCGGTCGAGCGAGCCATCGCTGATCGCGTACAGCGAGTCGGCGCCGCCGACCAGCGAGTCCTGGGTGAACGGCCGGCGGTTGATCAGCTCGGCACCCCACATCCCTCCGGCGATCCGCAGCGGCGTCCCGGCCGAGGCCGGCGGCGACGACGGCGCGCTCGAGGACGGCGCGGACGACACCACTGCGGATGACGGCGGGATCCCGTCCCGCGGCGAGCCGGCGTGGCTGGGGTGCGAGGTCAGCGCGGTCGCGATGCCGGCGCTGGCCCCGGCCACGACCACGACGCTGGCCGCGGCCAGCAGCGGCGCCCAGCCGCGATTCCAGCTGGCGAACCCGCGCCGCGGGCGCGGCTCCCGGAACCCGCCGCGGCCCCGCCCCGGCTGGCCGGTCTCGCCGGCCAGCCGGGAGGCGACATCCTCTACGGTCACCCGGCGCGGCGGCTCGGGAGTGACCTGGTGCAGCATCTCCGTTAGCTGCCGTTCCTCGGTATTCACGACGCCACACCTCCGGTCATGAGCTCGGCCAGCCCGGGCGCGTCTCGCAGCCGGGCCAGCGCCTTCGACGCATGAGCCTTCACCGCCCCCACCGAGCAGCCCATCGCCGCCGCGGTCTGCGCCTCCGTCTGATCGGCGAAATACCGGAGCACGACTACGGCCCGCTGCCTGGGCGGCAGCCGGTCCAGCGCCGCGATCAGCGCCTGCCGGGCGTCGATCTGCGCGAACGCGTCCCCGTACGCCTGCAGGTCGGGCAGCCGCCCGGTGGCGATCTCGCCGTTCCAGCGGCGCTGCCGCCAGCGCAGGAATGTGTTGATCATGATCTTCCGCACATAGAGTTCCGGCGCGTCCTGCCTGGTCAGGTTGGCCCACCGGGGCCAGGCCGCGGCCAGGGCGGTCTGCACGAGGTCCTCGGCGCTCGGCCAGTCGCCAGTCAGCAGCCAGCCCGACCGCAGCAGCGCGTTCGACCGTGCCTCGACGAAGTCACGGAACCCGTCCGGTTCAGACGGACGACCATCCACCGGCAACACCTCCATAGCCCCGCAAGCCTCAACCCTCACGTGTAGTAAGAGACACCGGCCTGGCTGGAGGGTTTACTCCTTCGGCCGACCGGATGGTCTATTCCGTCAGCCGACTGAGTTGCTGGGCGGCGCGCTGCTGCCTGGACTCGGCCCGGTAGGACTGCCGCCGCGCCTCGGCCAGGCGCTGACGGGCGCCGGCGAGTCCGGCTTCCAGGCCGCGGACAGTGTCCTCCAGGTCGCGTTCGGCCGCAGTGGCGGCTTCGACGTCATGATCGGCATCAGCCAAGGACCGTTCGGCCGCCTTGATCTTCTCCTGGCGGCGGTCCTCGCGCTCGGTCCCGGTCTCAGCCGGCTTCGGGGCCTTGGTTTTCCTGGCATTGCGGGCCGAGGCGGGCCCGCCGTCGGTCAGCGGCGCCAGGCCGAAGCCGGCGTAGTGCGCGGCGCGGACCAGGGTACCCAGGCGGGCGGCCACCTCGGGATCGGCGATGGCCGCGTCGAGGGTGGCGGTCACCTCCTCGCGCAGCGCCGCCGGCGGCGCGGGCAGCTCCGCCACCTGCAGCGCCGTCCGGGTGAGCTCGTCGACCAGCCGGGCCCGGGCCGCGGTAAGTTCCCTGATCCTGGCGCCGTCGGCCGCGGCCCGCAGATCGGCGGCCAGGGCGTCGAGCCGGGACCGTACCTCGGGGTCCGACCGCACCAGGCGGTTCACCACCCAGGCCGAACGGGTGGGTTTACGCAGCGCCGTAATCTGCCTGGCCGCGGCTGGCTCGCCCGCGTCGCGGGCGCCGTCGGCGAGTTCGGCGCGGCGCGCGGTGAAGCCGTCCGGGTCGGCTTCGTAGAGTTCGGCCTCCGCGTCGGCCAGCAGGTCGCTCACACAGGCAGAATAGGCATCATCACGAGCATCGTGCCATCGGGGACCCTGCCAGCTGGCCGGGGCCGCCTGCTGACCGCGCGCTGAAATGTCCGAGGGCCGACGTAGGGTGAGGAACTATGTCACCTACCGCACCTGCTGAGGTCAGCCCGGACACGCTCGAGCAGTACCGCCGGGAGCTGACCGGTTACTGCTACCGCATGCTGGGGTCGGGTTTCGAAGCCGACGACGCCGTGCAGGAGACGATGCTGCGGGCCTGGCGCGCGGCCGACGGGTTCGAGGGCCGGTCGAGCGTGCGGTCCTGGCTGTACCGGATTGCCACCAACATCTGCCTGGACATGCTGCGCGGGCGGCAGCGGCGGGCGCTGCCGATCGACCTCGGGCCGGCTTCGCCGCCGGTCGAGGCGCTGCTCGGCGGGTGGCACCCGGACGACATCTGGATCTCCCCGATCGCCGACGGCAAGGTGGTACCCGAGCACGGCGACCCGGCCGACATCGCGGTGGCGCGGGACACGATCAGGCTGGCGTTCGTGACCGCGCTGCAGCACCTGCCGGCCAGGCAGCGGGCCACGCTGATCCTGTGCGAGGTGCTGAAGATGCCCGCGGCCGAGGCGGCGGCCACCCTCGGCACCAGCGTGGCCGCGGTGAACAGCGCGCTGCAGCGGGCCCGGGCCACGCTGGCCGCGCTGCCGGAGGAGCAGCGCCCGGCGTCGGTCGACGCGGACCAGAGCGAACTGCTCGCCAAGTACGTCGACGCGTTCCAGCGGTACGACATGGAGCAGCTGGTCACGCTGCTGCACGACGACGCGCTGATGACGATGCCGCCGTACGCCATGTGGATCAGGGGCGCGGAGAACATCACCCGCTGGATGCTCGAGCCGTCGCCAAGCGCCTGCCGGGATTCCATTATGGTGCCGGCCGGGCAGGTCAACGGCGTCCAGGCGTGGGCACAGTACAAGCCGGACCCGGCCGGCGGCCGCGCGCCGTGGGCGCTGCAGGTGCACGAGGTGTCCGGCGGGCGGATCAGCCGCCTGACGTTCTTCCTGGACACCGAGCGGATCTTCGCTGCGTTCGGACTGCCGCCGCACCTAAGCTAGGCCGGGTGAGCACAGATACTCCTGGCGGCATTTCCGGCGTAGGGCAGCCCGGGTTCGTGGCCCGCTACGGGGCGGCGGGTCTGGCCGGATCCGGGCGGGACGCCGCGGTCGAGGAGGTCGCGGCGCGGATCCGCGAGCTTGACCTGCGCACCGTCCGGCTGGCGGTCGTCGACCAGCACGGGGTCCCGCGCGGCAAGATGATGTCCCCCGCGGCGGCCATCGCCGCGATGTCGAACGGGCTCGACTTCTCCGGCGCCATCTACAGCCTGGACACCGGCAACCAGGTGTTCGTGCCCGCGTTCGCCCGCGGCGGCGGGTTCGGCATCGCGGAGTTCACCGGCTTCCCCGACGTCGTGGTGGTGCCCGACCCGGCCACCTTCCGGGTGCTCCCGTGGGCGGACCGGACCGGCTGGATGCTGTGCGACGTCTACTTCGGCAACGGGCAGCCGATGCCGCTCGACGGCCGCGGCCTGCTCCGCCGGATGCTCGGTGACCTCGCCGACGCCGGCTACGACTACCTGGCCGGCCTCGAGGTCGAGTTCAGCGTCGTTATCCGCTCGGCCGAGCAGCTGGCGCCGGAGAACGCCGGGTTCACCCCGCCCCCGCCGCCGGTCAGCGTGTTCGAGCGGGGCTACCAGTTCCTGTCCGAGGTGCGGCTGGACGGCATGGGCGGCACGCTCGAGGCCCTCCGGGACGCGCTTTTCGACATCGGCTTGCCGCCGCGGTCGATGGAGGATGAGTGGGGTCCAGGCCAGCTTGAGTTCAGCTTCGCCCCCATGGCCGGGCTGGCCGCGGCCGACGCCGCGGTGCTGTTCCGGTCGGCGGTCAAGCAGGTCTGCCAGCGGCGCGGACTGCTGGCCACGTTCATGTGCCGGCCGGCGCTGCCGAACTTCTTCTCCTCCGGCTGGCATCTGCACCAGTCGCTGCTGTCCCGCCCGGACGGCACGAACGCGTTCGCCTCTGGGTCGGCGCCGTTGTCTGACCTCGGCCGGCAGTACGTGGCCGGGCTGCTGTCGCATGCGGTGCCGATGGCGGTGTTCGCGGCACCGACGGTCAACGGCTACAAGCGGTTCCGCCCGTACTCGTTCGCTCCGGACCGGGTGTGCTGGGCGGTGGAGAACCGCGGCGCGCTGGTCCGGGTGCAGGGCTCCCCCGGCGACACCAGCAGCCACGTGGAGATGCGGCTCGGCGAGCCGGCCGCGAACCCGTACTTCTACCTGGCGTCGAACGTCGCGGCCGGCCTGGACGGCATCCGGCGCGGGGCGGAGCCGCCGCCCGCCGCCGAAGCCGACCCGTACACGCTCGACGCGCCCCCGCTGCCCGCGTCGCTGGCCGAGGCGGTGAACGCGCTGGACGCGGACGCGTTCTACCGGAAGGCGTTCGGCGACACCCTGGTCTCCTACCTGGTCATGATGAAGCGATTCGAGATCGGGCGGTACTCCGAGGCGCTGGCCGAGCTCCCCGTACCGGACGGCCAGGATGTCAGCGACTGGGAGATGCGCGAGTACTTCGAGTTCTTCTGAGCCTTGTAACTTCGCGTGCACGTTATTTCGCGTCCACCGAGTACCAGGTCGCAGGGTCCGGCGGGGTCTTCGGGTCGGCCTGGAAGTCGTAGCGCAGGCGGCCGTCCGCGGCCAGGGCCACGAGGGTGGCCGAGGTGCTCCCCCACACCCGGCCGTCGGGCAGCTCGCGGCGGACGATGATCGCGCCGGGTTCGGCGGCGGACAGGCCGTCGCCGTCGGCTAGGGGGAGCCAGTCCGCCCAGGCGTCCTCGAGGGTGGCGGCCGGGTCGCCGGAAGGCCGGTGCGCGGCGAACTTCGGGCCGAAGCGCGCGGCCTTCTCATCGGCCGGCGTGCGCAGGTTGCCGGGGCCTGGCGGGTACATGTGGCCGAGGTTGGTCAGCACGTGGGTGGCCGGCCCGAGCTCGGTGAGCCCGGCGCTCACGCCGTCCCAGCCCAGCAAGAGCACCGCGGGGAAAGGGTTCAGGTCGGCGCTGACCAGGTAGAACGGATCGTAGCGGGCCAGCGCGTCCGGATCTTCTTGCAGCTTCCTGAGCGCGTCGTGCCCCTCGGCCGCCGCGCGCAGCGGCAGCTCACCGCGGGAGCGACGGCGGTCCGGCGGGGCGAACTCGCCCCGGCCGTTCAGGACGCAGCCGACCCGCGACAGGCCGGGATGGACCGCGAGCCAGGTCCCGCCGGCCTGCTCGTCGCGACCGCCGATCAGCGGCGACCACTCCGGACCGGGCCAGTGCCGGGCCGGCGGCTGCCAGGGGCGGCCGGCGAACTCGTCGCGGATGCCAAGGAGCAGCAACGGCACCGGGGCTTTCGGCGCCAGGCTGACCACGACCGTACACATCGGTTACGAGTCTGCCATGCGGCGGTCCTGGCGGTGGAAGGGCGGTCGGTCCGGTGCAAAGATGTGCAGTGCGACGGAGCACGGCTCTGCCGCCGCGCGCCGAAGCGGGAGACACGATGAGTGACGAGCCGGACCCGGTCAGCCTGCTGTACCGCGCGGACTGGGCGCGGTTGGGCCTGGCCGCCGATGGCACGGGGTGGAGAGCGACGGCGGCTGGAAGGTCGAGGCGGCCGGCGGGCCCGGGCCGCCAGTGGCGAGCCTGCTGCGGCCATCGAGGCTGCTCACCGGCTTCACCCTGGAACCTGGCGAGCCAGTGACCTTTCCCAGGTCCCGGACAGCGCGCGGCGCACGGGTTCGGCGGGCTCGGCTTCCTCATTGACGCGGCGAGCGAGCGGATCGCCACCTTGCACATGGTTTCCCGGTTCACCTCGGCGGCTCCGGCCAGTACCGGATCGAACCCGTGACCAGTCCCGGCCAGCGCCCGGAGACGATCATCTGCGACGGGGAGCGGCGGTGGCGGATCGGCGAGGAGGAGGCGGCCGCCGGGCGCGCCGCGCCGCCGCCGCGTGAGATCGCGAACCTGTTCGACGCCTCCTGGCTGCTGGAACACCACCTGGCGGGCGGCGCGGAGACGGTGACCGGCGGCCGCCGCGGCTACCGGCTCGGCGTCACGTCCGATGACCCGTCCCGCGGCGGGATGTTCGTCGCCGACGAGGTTGTGGTGGACGCCGAGCTCGGCATCGTGCTGTGCTCGACCTCCCACGCGGGATCCAGGCCGGTGTCACGGTACGAACTGCGGGACATAGCCGTCGGCGAGCCGGGCGATTTCCGGGCCGACATCCCCGATGGCATGCGGGTCGTGGATGATCCAGACGACGAGCCGCCCGGGCCGGTCAACCCGGCCAAGGTGGCCAGCCTCATCGCCCGGCAGGCGGCCAAGGACGCGCGGTCCGCCGTCAGGAACGTCCTGGGCGCCATCCGCGGCGAGAGCGATCATTCCGGGCGAACGTGAGCCCGGTCCGTTCGGGTGACAATGGTGACAGGTGCGCCGAACCGGACGCGCCGCTCAACGGGAGGCACGATGAGCGACCGACTGGACCTGCTGAACCTGCTACGGCCACGCGGACCGCGGCGCAGGCGCCGCCCCTGGCGTCCTGCGTGGGACGAGCAGCCGGACCATCCGGGCGGGACGTGGGATGAGCAGCCGGACCACCCGGGCGGGACCTGGGATGAGCAGCCGGACGACCCGAACGAGGCGTGGGATGAGGAGCCCCCGCGACGGCATCCCGGGTTACCGTGGGCGCGCCGCGGGCTGATGGGCCCATTGGACTGCGCCGGGTGCTTCTCGGCGGCGAGCATTGAGCCAACCGGTCAGCGCAGGACGATACTGGCGATCTTGCCGGGCACGATGACCAGGCGGGCTACCTCGCCGCTGGGGTAGGCGGGGTGGCTCGCCAGCAGTTCGGCGATGTCGTCGCGGGTCGCGGACGCGGGCACCTCGAGGGTGAAGCGGACCTTTCCGTTGACCTGGACGGGCAGCGTCACGGTGGCTGCCGTGACCAGGGCCGGGTCAGCTTGCGGGAAGGGCTCGAAGGCCAGGGAGTCCGGGTGGCCGAGCCGCTGCCACAGCTCCTCGGCGATGTGCGGGGCCAGCGGCGCCACCATCAGCACCAGCGGCTCGGCCAGCGCGCGCGGCACGCGCGGCAGCCGGGACGCGTGCGCGGTCAGCTCGATGATCCGCGCGATCGCGATGTGGAAGCGCAGCGCGGCGAAGTCTTCCCGCACGGCGGCGATGGTCCGGTGCACCAGCCGCGCGGTGGCCGGGTCCAGTGGCTCGGTGTCGGAGGGCTCGGGGCTCACCAGGGGCTGGCCGGTTGACTCGTCGATGATCAGGCGCCACAGGCGGCGCAGGAAACGGTGCATGCCGGTGATGTCGTCGGTGTGCCAGGGCCGGTCGCCGTCCAGCGGACCCATCGCCATCTCGTACAGCCGCAGCGTGTCGGCGCCGTAGGACAGGTAGATGTCGTCGGGACTGATGCCGTTCTTCAGGCTCTTGCCCATCTTCCCGGCTCGCCGGGTGACCGGCTGCCCGGCGTATTCCCAGCCGCCAGGTGTGCGGGTCACCTCGGCGGCCGGTACGTACAGGCCGCGCGCATCGGTAAAGGCGTCGGCCAGGATATATCCCTGATTAAACAATCTACCGAACGGTTCCGGGGTCCCCGCGACGCCGTAATCGAAGAGCACCTTGTGCCAGAACCGCGCGTATAGCAGGTGCAGCACGGCATGCTCGACGCCGCCGACGTACAGGTCGACTCCGGACGGCGACATCCAGTACCGCTCGTTGTCCGGGTCGGCCAGGGCGGTCCCGTTCAAGGGATCCAGGTAGCGCAGGTAATACCAGCACGAGCCGGCCCACTGCGGCATGACGTTCAGCTCGCGCCGGTAGCGCCGGGGGCCGTCGCCCAGGTCCAGCGTGACCTCCGCCCAGCCGGGCGCGCGGGCCAGCGCGGGCACCGGGTCGCTGGCGTCATCCTGCGGCACCGGCCGGAAGTCCGTCATCTCCGGCAGTGTCACCGGCAGCATGTCGTCGGGCAGCGCGACCGGCCGGGCCGGTTCGGCCTCGTCGTACACGATGGGGAATGGCTCGCCCCAGTAGCGCTGCCGGGAGAACAGCCAGTCCTTCAGGTGGTAGGGGCCGCCACTCGGGCCGATCCAGTTCCGCTGCAGGCGCTTGACGTGCTCCGGCCAGTCCACCTCGTCCAGGTCGGCCAGCAGGCGCTCGGCGAACGCGGTGATGCGCAGCATCCACTGCCGCAGCGGCCTGCGGTACACCGGGTAGTTGCCGACCGCGCTGCGGCCGTCGGCGGTCACCTCCTCGTCGGCCAGCACCGTGCCCAGCCCCGGGCACCAGTTGACGACCTGCTCCGACAGGTAGGCCAGCCGGTGCGCGTCGACCGCGTCGGCCTGCTCCGCCGAGGTCAGCTGCCGCCATGGCCGGCCGTCCGGGGTGGCGCGTTGCCCGGAGGCGAACTCGGCGGCCAGTTCGCTGACAGGCCGGGCTCGTCCCCGGGGCCCCGCGGCCGGGTCGTACCAGCCGTTGAAGATGCGCAGGAAGATCCACTGCGTCCAGCGGTAGTAGGACGGGTCGCTGGTCATGATCTCGCGGCGCCGGTCGTGCGCCAGGCCCAGCCGCCGCAGCTGGCGACTCATGACGGCGGCGTTCTGCCGCACGGTGGCGGCCGGGTGCTGGCCGGTGTCGATCGCATACTGCTCGGCGGGCAGGCCGAACGTGTCGAAGCCGAAGGGGTGCAGCACATGATGGCCGGTCATGCGCAGGTAGCGCCCGAACACGTCGGTGCCGATATAGCCCAGCGGATGTCCCACGTGCAGCCCGATGCCGCTGGGGTACGGGAAGAAGTCGAGCAGGTAGAACTTGGGCCGTCCGGCCTCGTCGCCGAATCCGGCGGACCGAGCGCCGCCGGACAGGACGCCGGCCGGGTTCGCCGCGTGGAAGGTCCCTTCGTGTTCCCAGCGCTCCTGCCAGCGCAGCTCGATCTGGCCGGCCAGGCGGGCGTCATACCGGAACGGCGGCCCGTCCTGGTCCATCGGTCCTCCCGTTGATTCCGCAGTGAAATGAAAAAGCCCCTCAGGCATGAGGGGCTGCCGCGCTGGCGATGGGGGCGATGGCCTTGGGGCCGGATCGTGCCGATCGGTCAGCGCGGCCTGGCAAGAAGCAGGTGTCCTGCGGCAATCATGTGACCAGGATAACGACCCGTCCCGCGCAGTCCACCGAATTAACGTCCCGGATCGGGTCGATGTGCCTGCCGGACCCAGCTGACCGCGATGGCGGCGGGCCCGCTGCGACGCTGGGGCGGTGAGCAGGACACCGTGGCCAGGCGCGCCGACGTCTGGTCCGACCGGCAGATATAGGCGGGCTGGGAGTACCTGCTCCGCCAGGCGGCGCGACCTTACTGATCCGGCCCGGGGGGCGGTGACGTACCCCCAGTGAGATTGCCGGTATACAGAACAGAGGGCACGGTGATGGCGTCGGCTCAGCTGTGTCTTGACGATCCGGTCACCGGCTGGATCGCGGTAGCGGTGGCGGCCCCGCAGGCAACCCCCGTGCCGGGGCATTGCCCGCGGGCCCGGTATCACGCTAGCGTCCGAGGGGTGGAGGGGAGCGACGCCCTGCTGGCGGCGCGTCTGGCGGCTGGAGACGATCGTGCTCTGGCTGAGGTGTTCGACCAGCTGGCATCGAGTGTGTACGGCGGTGCGCTGCGCGTGCTGGGGAACGGCAGCGCGGCACAGGACGTTGTGCAGGACGTGTTCGTCGAACTCTGGCGGCATCCGGACAAGTACGACCCGGCGGCCGGGTCGCTGCGTACTTACCTGATGGTGCTGGCCCGGCACCGCGCCGTGGACGTGATGCGCAGCGAACTGCGCCGCGTGGCGCGCCAGGAGCGGCACTACCGGCTGACCCCGGCGGACCCGGCGGGGTCGGTCAGCGACGAGGTGCTGGCGGCCGAGACGGCGTCCGTCGTGCGGGCGGCGGTGCGGCTGCTGCCCGACGGGCAGCGCCAGGTCGTCGAGCTGGCCTACTTCCAGGGGCTGACCTGCCGTGAGGTGGCAAGCGTGATGGGCATCCCGGAAGGAACCGCCAAGTCGCGGCTCAGGCTGGCGATGGCCAAACTGGAAACCGTGCTGGACCGGCAGCTGCTGGAGTCGTCATGACCGCGGCGAACCAGGAGCCGGCGGCCCTGCCGAAAGGCCTGCGGGAGCGTGTCATGGCGGCGTCCCTGCTGGCCCGGAGCGTCGGCCAGCCGGTGCCCGCGGTGCCGGAGATCTCCGCGGCCGAGGCGTTCGGCCGCGCCGCCGACGCGTTCTACGGACTGCTGTGCACCCTTGCCGAGGAGGACTGGAAGAAGCCGGCCCTGCGCGGCCTCGACGTCCAGGGCCTGGTCGGCCACCTGATCGGGGTCGAGGAGGACGTGCAGCGCGGCATGGCCGGGGACCCGGCCGTGGCCGGGGTCGACCACGTTGAGTCGACCCAGGGCAAGGCCATCCGCCAGGCTGGCCGCTCCCCCGCCCTGACCAGGGACGAGTGGCGCCGCACCGCGGACCGCACGCTGGATCTCGCCGCCGGGTCCGACGCCAAGGTGGCGGTGCACGGCATCCGGCTTCCGGTAGACGCGCTGCTCGTGGTCCGGGCCTTCGAGCTGTGGGTGCACGACAACGACATCCGCGGCGCCGTCGGGCTGCCGCCCTCGGTCCCCGATGCGCCGGTGCTGCGCCTGATGAGCGATCTGGCCGCCCGGCTGCTGCCGTATGCCGCGGCCAGGACGGGGCTGCGGGAGCCAGTGGACGTGCACTTGGTGCTGACCGGGCCCGGCGGCGGAACCTGGGAGATCACGGTCGGCCAGAGTCCGCCCGATCCGGTCGACGTCGCCATCGTGACCGACGCGGTTGGGTTCTGCCGGCTGAGCGGGCAACCGGGTCACCCCGGCCGAACTCGACGTGCACATCACCGGGGACTGGGGCCGGGCGGTCGGCGTGCTGGCCGCGGCGGCCACGCTGGCGCTGGACTGACTCCCCCTGCTGCAGGGCTGACGAGGCCCAGGACGGCATCGCCGGATAATCACTGTCCCGCCGCAGGATGGCCTACATTCAACCCAGGTGCCTGCGGCAGGAAAGGACGGCGGTGTCGGCCGATTACGAGAAGATCCGCGCGGAGAACATCGCCAGGTACGGCTGGGACACCGCCGTGCTCGACCTGCTCGGTCAGCTGTACAGCGAGCGCACCCACTTCATCTTCGAGCTGATCCAGAACGCCGAGGACGCCGGCGCGACCGAACTGGCCTTCGAGCTGTTCGCGGACCGGCTGGAGCTGCGGCACAACGGGCGGCCGTTCACCGAGGCCGACGTCCGCGGCGTATGCGGGGTCGGCAAGAGCGGTAAGTCCGGCGACCTCACCGCGATCGGGCAGTTCGGTATCGGCTTCAAGTCGGTGTACGCGTACACGAAATCCCCGCGCATCCACAGCGCGGGCGAGCATTTCCGGATCGAGAACTACGTCCGGCCGTTTCCGGTGGAACCGCAGCCGCCGCCTTCCGCCGGGACGCTCTTCGTCTTCCCCTTCGACCTCGACACCGTGCCCGCCGCGATGGCCACCCGGGAGATAGCCGCGGCGCTGGCCGCGATACAGCCCCGGATCCTGCTGTTCCTGCGGAACATCGGGCAGCTGCGGGTGGGGGGCGCCGGGCTGCCCGCGTCGGTCATCGAGCGCTCGGTCGTGGCCGGGCCGGGCTCACGGCGGCGGATCACGCTGACCAGGAGCGGGCGCCCCGGGAGCGGACAGCCCGGGAGCGGACAGCCCGGGAGCGGACAGCCCGGGAGCGGACAGCCCGGGAGCGGACAGCCCGGGAGCGGGCAGCGGCGTGAGGAGTGGCTGGCTTGGCACCGCCAGGTCCAGAGCCTTGGCCTGCCCGCGCCGCCGGTCGAGATCGCCTTCCGGGCGGACGGCGGCCGGCTCATGCCGGGTGACAGCTCGCCGCTCACCGTGTTCTTCCCGACCGAGAAGGAGACGTTCCTCGGCTTCGGAGTCCAGGGGCCGTACCGGACCACGCCTGCCCGCGACAACGTCCCCGAGCACGATCCGTCGAACCAGGTCCTGGTGCGTGAGACGGCCGCGCTGCTGTGCGATGTGCTGCGCTCGCTGCGCGACGAGGGCCTGCTCACGGTGGAAGCCCTGCTGGCCCTGCCGCTGGACGCCGCGCGCTTCCCGGCCGGCTCGATGTTCCGCCCGCTGTTCGATGCGGTGTGTGAGATGGTGACCGCCGAAGCCCTGATTCCGGTCGCCGGAGGCGGTTACGGTGTGGCGGTCGACCTGGAACTGTCCGGCCGCGCGGAGGTGCACGAGCTGCTGGCACCTGATCAGCTGGGCGCGCTGTGCGGTGCGGACCGGCTCATCTGGTTCGCGGATGAGTCCATCAGCGAGCATCTCACCCCGGTCCTGTGGCGCTACCTGCGGGATGAGATCGGCCTCGATGAGATCACGCCCGCGGAGGTGGTTTCGCGAGTGACCCGCGAATTCCTCCAGACGCAAGCCGATGAGTGGATCACGCGCTTGTACGTCTTCCTGTT
This sequence comes from uncultured Actinomycetes bacterium, assembly GCA_963800415.1. Classification (GTDB taxonomy): domain Bacteria; phylum Actinomycetota; class Actinomycetes; order Streptosporangiales; family Streptosporangiaceae; genus Palsa-504. The sequence goes on along the minus strand of CAWDBS010000048.1, from coordinate 139,893 downwards.
CGCCCATCCCGGTCTGTGGCGGGCGGCGCGGGCCAAGCCGATTATCCGGCTCGAAGACGGACGTCAGGTCGTGCCGTTCGACGGGCAGCAGCGCCCGGTGGTCTACCTGCCCGGGCCGGTGGCCAGCAGCCTGCCCACCGTACGCCGCGCGATCGCTGACTCGCCCGCAGCCCGGCAGTTCCTGACGGCGCTGAACCTCGCCGAACCGGACCTGATAGCGGAGGTACTCCAGATCATCCTGCCCAGGTACGACAGCCTGGACCTCGCGGAACTGGACCCGGTTCAGCATGACGCCGACCTTGAATGCGTCATCCGCGCCCTGGATGACGCAGCCGCCGGGCGGCGGGAGGAACTACTCAAGCACATCCGGCAGACCGCGTTCCTGATCGGGGAGAACGCCGCCACCGGCGAGCAGCGCCTGGTGCCGCCGCCCGGGCTGTACCAGCGGAGCAAGGAGCTGGAGGTCTACTTCGAGGGGAACCCCGACGCCTGGTTCGCCGGCGACCGCTACGGGCCGTGGCTAGCCCAGCTGCGCGGGATGGGCGTGCGGCAGGCCGTCGAGGTTCGCACGCGGACGCCGAACCAGCTCGGCTACGTGATCATCACGGTCGAATTCGGCCGGAACGAGCGCGGGCTGGACGGCTTCGACCCTCGCGCGGAGATCGACGGCCTGGACTTCGCGCTAGGGCACCCCAGTCACGCCCGTTCGGAATACATCTGGAACGTCCTGCTCGCGCCGAACCGCCGTCTGATAGCCGGCGTGGTGGAACGATCGGTGCTCCCGTCGTTCTCGGACGCCAGCCAGGCGAGGGTGACGTCGGCGCTCGCGGCCGCCGCCGAGCGCGAGGCGTGGCTGCCGGGGCGAGACGGGACGTTCCGGCGGCCGGACGAACTGTCTCTCGACGACCTGCCGGCGGCGTATGCCCGGGACGAGGGGCTGGCCCAGGCGCTGGGCATGCTCCAGCCGGTGGTGGGGCTGGCGGCCCGGCGACTCGGCGTCCCGGCGGAGGTGCTGTGGGGGCTGAGCGCCCACCCGGAGCTGGTCGCGCTGGTGGAACGCGAACTCGCGACCAGAACAGACCGCGATCAGGGGGAGCGCTGACGCTCGGCCGCTAGCTGAGACGTCCAGCGCTGGGTGCACGATCGGGCATCCTGGCAATACCAGCGAAGGTCGTCGCACGCAGGACCGCCGTCGGGCACCATCAGGCCAAGCGGCAGCTCGAGGCCGCACAGGGCGCACGTCGCCGCTTGCAAGGAGCCGAGGTCGCCCTCGTACTGCGTCGATGCCGCTGATGAGGCAGGTGCGGCCATGGTTCCTCCCACACGGGTACCCACCACGATGTTCTGGCGGGGTCCTGGCCGAACTGGGGATGGTGGTGCTTCCCGGCCCAAGGCTGCTTAAACGCAACTCGCGGCGAAAGAGTGAATTGTGATCAAAGCGAGGCACAATCGCCGAACGCGCGTCACAGCCGGACGAGCATCTTGCCGGTGTTGGCGCCGCGGAGGAGGTCGATGAAGGCGCCGGGGGCGTGCTCGAGGCCATCGACGATGGTCTCGGCGTGGGTGAGCGTGCCGTCCCGGAGCCAGGCGCTGACGTCGCCGATCATGTCGGGCAGCCGGGCGGCGTGGTCGCTGACGATGAATCCGCGCAGGGCGAGCCGCTTGGTGATGACCAGGGCGATGTTGCTGGGCCCGGGCTGCGGCTCGGTGGCGTTGTACTGGGCGATCGCGCCGGACATGGCGACCCGGCCGTGGTTGTTGAGCACCACCAGGGCGGCGTCCAGGTGGTCGGCGCCGACGTTGTCGAAGTAGACGTCGATGCCGTCAGGCGCGGCCGCGCGCAGCTGCTCCAGGACATTGGCCGCCCGGTAGTTGAAGGCGGCGTCGAATCCGGCCTCCCGCAGCCAGCGGACCTTGTCATCGCTGCCCGCGCTGCCGATCACCCGGGAAGCGCCCTTGAGCTTGGCGATCTGGCCGGCCATGCTGCCCACCGCGCCCGCCGCGCCGGAGACGAACACCACGTCGCCCGGTTTCAGCTGGGCGATGTCCAGCAGGCCCACGTAGGCGGTCAGCGTGGGCATGCCCAGCACGCCCAGGTAAACCGACGGGGACAGGCCCTTCGCGGCGGTCACCTTGCGGGCCTGCCGGGCGGGCAGCACCGCCTCGTCCCGCCAGCCCAGCATGTGCATCACCAGGTCACCCTTGGCCAGGTCCGGCGAGCGGGACTCGATGACCGTGCCGATCGCGCCGCCCTCCATCGGCTCGCCCAGCCGGAACGGCGGGACGTAGGACTTCACGTCGTTCATCCGGCCGCGCATGTAGGGGTCCACCGACAGGAACAGGTTACGGACCCGGACCTGCCCGTCGGCCAGGTCGGGGCGGGCCGTCTCGGTCAGCGCGAAGTTGTCCGCGGTCGGCCAGCCGGACGGCCGCGAGGCGAGGACGATCTGGCGTGGCATGGTGTTCCTCCGCCTCAGCAACAATTGACGTAGATCGGGGTGCGGTCTTACCGTACCGCCCGGTAAGTGGATCTCCTGCCAGTCGAGCGGGTAGAGAGCCGAGCGGGTCAACGAGGTAACCGGGTAAAGCCGTCCGCGCCGACTGTCACCTCGGCGGTCTGCTCCGCTGCCTGCTTTTGGGCCAGCAGCGGGCGCGGGCGGCCGTCCAGGTCGAGCACGGTGCTGGCTTCGGTGTACCAGGACGGGACCACCGGGTGGCCCCAGAAGTCCCGGCGCCGCGGGTCGCGGACCGACCAGCGCAGCACCGGGTGGCCGGGGTCGCCGGTGAAGTAATCGCTGGTGTAGATCTCCACCCGGTGCCCGTCCGGGTCGCGCAGGTACACGTAGAAGGCGTTGGACACGCCGTGCCGGCCGGGCCCGCGCTCGATCAGGAATTCCTCGTGCAGCGAACCGAGGATGTCGCAGATCCGCAGCACCTGGTGCGACTCGTGGGCGAAGAACCCGAGGTGGTGCAGGCGCGGCCCCGATCCCCCGGTGAACGCCACGTCGTGCACGGTCTGCTTGCGGAACATCCAGGCTGCGTAGAGCGTCTGGGCGTCCTCGATCGTCTCGGACAGGCCGAAACCCAGCGACGTGTAGTACTCGTAGGCCGCGCGCACGTCGGGGACCACGATGTTGAAGTGGTCGAGCCGGGCGGGCTCGGCCCCGCGCCGCAGGTCGTAACGCTGCTGCAGGCGCTCGGCGTATTCGGCGTCGAAGAAGAACTCGACGGTGAAGCCGAGCGGGTCCTCGGCCCGGACCGCCTCCCCCACGCCCGGCGTGACGCCGGCCGGCACCCGCGCCGTCCGCGAGCCGAGGGCGGCGAAGAACGCCTCGGCCAGGTCCAGGTCGGCCGCGGTCCGTACCCGGTAGGCCAGCCGCGCCGCGGCCGCCTCCTCGCCCTGGCGCAGGATCAGGTTGTGATGGATGAGCTCGTCGTATCCGCGCAGGTACAGCGCATCGCCGGCGTCCGAGCTGACCGCGAAGCCGAGCAGGTCCACCCAGAACCGCCGCGATTCGGCGAGGTCGGTGACGACTAGCTCGGCGTAGGCGGCCCGGACGATGTTCGGGGGTGTCAGGTCCATGGTCAGGCTCCGAACCGGGGCACATGCGTGTCCCCCAGCGGGATATGGACGATACGCGACTCGGTGTAAAAGTCCAGGCTGTGCGGACCGCCTTCGCGCCCCACGCCGCTCGCCTTCACGCCGCCGAACGGGGTCCGCAGGTCCCGCACGTTGTGCGAGTTGACCCAGGTCATGCCCGCCTCCACCGCGTGCGCGACCCGGTGTGCCCGGGCCAGGTCCCGGGTCCAGATGTAGGCGGCCAGCCCGTAGGGGGTCGCGTTGGCCAGGGCGACCGCCTCGGCCTCGTCGCCGAACGGGGTGATGCACACCACCGGCCCGAAGATCTCCTCGCGGAAGATCCGCATCGACGGCTCGACGTCGGCGAACACCGTCGCGGCCAGGTAGTTCCCGGACTCCAGATGCGGCGGGCGTTCCCCGCCGGCCACCAGCCGGGCGCCCTCGTCCAGCCCGGCTCGCACGTAGCCGAGCACCCGCCGGTAGTGCTCGGGGTGCACCAGCGCGCCGATCTCGGTCCGCGGGTCGGCGGGGTTGCCCACCCGGATGCGTTCGGCCCGGGAGGCAAGCCGGGTGACCAGGGCATCGTAGACGGCCCGTTCGGCCAAAATCCGGGAGCCGGCCGTACACCTCTCGCCGTTCAGTGAGAAGACGCCGAACAGCGCGCTGTCGACCGCCTGGTCCAGGTCGGCGTCGGCGAAGATGACGCACGGCGACTTGCCGCCCAGTTCCATCGACAGGCCCGCCAGGTGCGGCGCGGCCGCGGCCATGATCGTCTGCCCGGTGCTGGTCTCGCCGGTGAACGAGATGCGGGGCACGCCCGGGTGCGTGACCAGCGCCGCGCCCGCGACCTCGCCGATGCCGTGGACCATGTTGAATACCCCGTCGGCCAGGCCGGCCTTGGTCATGATCTCCGGCAGCAGGCTGGCCGACAGCGGCGTCCACTCGGCTGGCTTGAGCACAACCGGGCAGCCCGCCGCCAGCGCGGGCGCGAGCTTCCAGGTCTCCAGCATGAACGGCGTGTTCCATGGCGTGATCAGCCCGGCCACCCCGGCCGGCTTGCGGATGACGTAGCCGAACTGGCCTGGTGAGGAGAACGCGTCCTCATGCAGCGTCACCGCCATGTCGGCGAAGAACCTGAAGTTCTCCGCCGCCCGGGCGGCCTGGCCGCGGGCCTGGGTGATGGGCAGGCCGGTGTCGAACGTCTCGAGTTCGGCGATCCGGTCGGCGCGTCCCTCGATCTCGTCGGCGATCCGGTTCAGGATCCGCGCCCGGGCGCGGGCGGGCAGGTCCGGCCAGGGGCCGTTGCTGAACGCGGCCCGGGCGGCGGCGACGGCGCGGTCCACGTCCTTGACCCCGCCTGCGGCCACGGCGGCGTACGGCTGGTTGGTGACCGGGTTGGCGACCTCGAACGTGGCGCCGTCCACGCTTCCGGCGGGCTGGCCGGCGATGAAGTGCTCGAGCTTGGCGGGCAGACCGGGCGGGACGTTCACGAGATCTCTCCTGCACCAGCAGCACCAGGTATGTCCTGGCCGGGGTGAGGCTCGCCGGGGGGTGCGGGGGGTGGCTGGTTGGCTGCGGGGGGTGGCTGGTTGGGTGCGGAGGAAGGTTGCTGGGCGAGCCAGGCCTGGTAGCCGGCGCGGTGGGCGTCGCCGAGGGGATAGAGGCCGTCGATGGACTCGCCCTGCGCGACCCGGGCGGCGATGAACTCTTCCTGGCGTTCCTGCTCCCGGGCGTCGGCCAGCACCTCGGCCGCGATGGCGGGCGGGAGCACGACCACCCCGTCGGCGTCGCCGACGAGAATGTCGCCGGGCTGGATCGTCACGCCGGCGCAGGCCACCGCGACGCCGGATTCCCACGGGACGTGCCGCCGGCCGAGGACGGCCGGGTGGGCGGCGGCGTGATAGGTGGGGATCTCCAGCCGGGACAGCGCCGCGCTGTCCCTGATCGCGCCGTCGGTGACGATGCCGACCGCACCGCGGACCTGGGCGCGCAGCGCGAGGATGTCGCCGATGGTGCCCGCGGTCGGGTCGCCGCGGGCCTCGATGACCAGCACCTCGCCGGGCCGGAGTTCCTCGATCGCGCGCTTCTGCGCGTTCAGCCCGGCGTACCTGGCCAGCAGGTCCTCACGCAGCGGCAGGTAGCGCACCGTCCTGGCGTACCCGGCCATCGGTGTCCCGGGCCGGGTGGACCGCAGCCCGTCCAGGGTGAGCCCGTTCAGGCCGCGCTTGCGCAGCAGCGAGGCCAGCGTGGCGGTGGAGACCTGGCGCAGCCCGGCGAGGATGTCCTGGGGCGCGCTTTCCTGATCGTGGCGCGCGCCGTAGGCCGCCTCGCGTGCCGCGGCGTCAGCGCGGGGCATGGCGCCGGGCGGGCCGAGGCGGTAGTCCGCCTCGGCGATGGGGCTGCGGAGGCGGCCCGAGGACCTGTCCCCCGTGGTGACCTCGACCTCCACCACGTCGCCGGGGTTCACCACGGTCGAGCCGGCCGGGGTGCCGGTCAGGATGACGTCGCCGGGTTCCAGGGTGACCAGCCGGGACAGGTCGGCCACGATGTCACCGAAACCGAACAGCATGTCCCGCGCCGGCCAGGCGTCCTGGACCAGGTTCCCGTTGACCCAGGTGCGCAGCCGGACGGTGGCCAGGTCGACGGCGCGCGCGTCGATCAGCTGCGGGCCGAGCGGGGTGAAGCCGTCGATCCCCTTGGACCGCACGTTGGAGCCCCGGTCGGCATACCGGAGGTCGTAGACGCCGAAGTCGTTCGCGGCGGTGATCCAGGCCACGTGATCCCAGCCGTCCGCGCGGCTGACCCGGCGGGCCCGGCGCCCGATGACCAGCGCCACCTCGCCCTCGAAGGCGAGGAGCTCGCAGCCGGGCGGCCGCGCGACCAGGTCGCCGCTCTCGGCGAGCGAGGAGGAGGGCTTGAGGAAGTAGGACGGCCAGGCCGGCATCGTGCCGCGTTCGGCCGCGCGGCTGCGGTAACTGACGTGCACCGCGACGACCTTGCCGGGAACGTGTTCCAGGGCAGCCATGGTGCGCCAAATCATATATGAACACCTCTCGGCTGGCCATGTTCAGCGGGCTGGGTCTGGCGCGTTAGAGTCGCGCTATGCGATTCGCCACCATCCGGACTGATAACGGGACTACCGCTGCCCGGCTCGACGGGGACGACCTGATACCACTGGCCGCGGACGACGTCGGGGAACTGCTCGCGGCGGGCGGCGCGCAGGAGCGCGCGGGAGCCCGGCCAGTGCCGGCCGCGGAGGCGGACTTCGCGCCGGTGGTCACCCGGCCCGGCAAGGTGATCTGCGTCGGGCTGAACTACCGGTCGCACATCCTGGAGACCGGGCGGGAGCTGCCCAAGTACCCGACGCTGTTCGCCAAGTTCGCCGAGACCCTGATGGGGCCCCGTGACGACCTGGTGCTGCCCGCGGTGAGCGGGCGGGTCGACTGGGAGGTCGAACTCGGGGCCGTCATCGGCCGGCCGGTGTACCGGGCCACGCCCGAGGAGGCCGCGGCGGCCATCGCCGGGTACACGGTGGTCAACGACGTGTCGATGCGGGACTGGCAGCGGCGCACCTTGCAGTGGCTGCAGGGCAAGATGTTCGAGCATTCCACGCCGGCCGGTCCCTATCTCGTCACGCCGGACGAGGTTGGCGACGCGGCGGACCTGGAGGTCAGGTGCGAGGTCGACGGCGCCGTGATGCAGCAGTCTCGGACTTCGGACCTGCTGTTCACGCCGGCCGAGATCATCGCCTACGCGAGCCAGGCGATCACGCTGCGGCCAGGCGACCTGTTCGCCACGGGAACGCCGGGCGGAGTGGGCGACGCCCGGAAGCCGCCGGTCTACCTGCAGCCGGGCAACGTGCTGCGCACCTGGATCGAAGGCCTCGGCGAGTGCGTCAACCCCTGCGTGGCCGACAAAACCGGTTAGCTACCCGGCCCGCCGTGAACAAGCAGGAGCGGACCTACGAGATCCTGCGGGACCGCATTCACACCGGGGTCTACGCTCCGATGGCCCGGCTCAACATCGACGCGCTCGCGCGTGACCTCGGGGTGAGCCCGATACCGGTGCGCGAGGCGCTGCGCCGGCTCGAAGCGCAGGGCTGGGTCCAGTTCAAGCCCAACGCCGGCGCCATCGTCTCGCCGGTGGACGCCACGTCGTGGGAGCAGGCCATGGTGGCGCTGGCCATCCTGGAGGGCGCGGCCACCGCCGCGGCGCAGCGGCACCTGCGCACGTCCGACTTCACCCGGCTGCGGAAGATCACCGCCGACATGGAGAGCCAGGCCGACCCGGCCCGGTTCGGCCAGCTGAACCGGCGCTTGCACGAGGCCATCGTGGCGCGGTGCGGCAACGACTGCCTGCTGGACCTGCTCGGCCAGACCCACAGCCGGCTGGACCGGGTCCGCTCCACCATGTTCGCCTACCTGCCCGAGCGCGCCGCCGAGGCGACGCGCGAGCACGGCCGGCTGATCGACCTGCTGGAGAGCGGCGACCCGGCCGAGGTCGAGCGCTACGCGCGCTGGCACAAGCTGCAGACGGTCGAGGCGTACCGGGCGCGCCGGGATTGACAGGCGCACGCGCCCCTACCCGGCGGAGACCGGCACGTCGCGCCAGAGCCCGCCGTTCAGGTTGATGTTGTTGCCGGCGGCCTTGCCGGGCGCGTTGTCGCCGACGTAGGTGTACAGCGGATGCCCGTCATAGGTGGCCTGTGTGGTGCCGTCGGTGCGGGTGATCGTGCCGATCTTCCCGGTGACCCCGGTCCCGGCCGTCTCGTTCCCGGCCACCGGCGGCCAGTAGGCAGCGCAGTCGCCGTAGCACACGGACTTGTCCGGGCTGTCCGGGGCGAACCAGTAGAGCGTGAAGCCCTTGGCGTTGGTGAGCAGCATCACGCCGCCGACCTGCCTGGCGTCCAGCGTCTGCCCGCCGCTCGCGACGGCGGGCTGCGTCTTCGGCGTGGCGACGGCGGCTGCGAGCAGGGCGAGCGCGACGACCGAGGCGGCGGCGACGGCTGGCACCAGACGCCGGCCGAGGTTCAGCGCAGGCGCTAGAGCCAGCGCGAACGCGGCGAAGGCGGCCACGTCGATGATCCCGGAAACGATGCCCGCGGTCGTGCGCACCTCGGTGAAGCCGAAAAGGCCGAACCGGAGCGACAGCAGGTAGCCGCCCAGGATGCTGAGCGCGAACCCGGCGCCGACCGCCTCCAGCAGCCAGCTCCCGGTGAGCGGGATGGCGATGGCCAGCGCGAACGCGGTGATGACCTGCAGGAGGAACAGCCAGCCGATGGTAGGTATCGACCGATATCCCGTCAGGTACAGGTCAAGGTGAATGGCTCCTGAGGCGACAAGTAGTGCCGCCCCGGCGATCCCGTACCAGGACCGCCGGGGCAGTGACGGCCCCCTGATGCTCCCCACAACTGTGAAGACGTGGCCGCCGGCGCCAAGGTTCAACGGCCTGGGTAACAAAATGGTAAGGACCGTCATGCGCCGGCGTAAGGCCGCTCCAGGGCGGCGACGTCGTACTGGGTCATGCCGAACATCGCCTGCGTCACCCGGGCCGCTTTTTCTCTTATCTGTTGCAGCGGGCCGGCGGGCGGGAAACTCATCGGCCCCGCGTGATAGGACGGGTCGGTGAGCGGGAAACGGCAGATCATCAAGGCGATGGCGGTCATCAGGCGGCAACGGGACGGGGCGCTGCTGGTGTCCGAGTCGTCGGAGCCGCTGTTCCAGCGGCCGCTCGGCGGCCACGTGGAGTTCGGGGAGTACGCGGTGGACACGATTCACCGGGAGTTCCTCGAGGAGATCGGCCAGGTCGTGACCGATGTGCGGCTGCTCGGCGTGCTGGAGAACATCTTTCCGTGGCGGGACGGGACCGAGCATGAGGTGGTGTTCATCTTCGGCGCGGCCTTTGCCGATGAGGCGGCTTACCAGATCGAGGAGCAGCTCATCCGGGACGACACCGAGCCCAAGAGCCGGGTGTTGTGGCGGCCGGACGGCGCGGTCAGCCCGCCGCTTTACCCGGCCGGACTGACCGAGCTGATCACGGGCGCCTGATCCGCCTCCGCCGGGCTGGCGGTACGGCTGGCCCGCCGGTCGATCCGGGTCAGGGCGGGCAGGGCCAGGATCCCGCAGGCCAGGGTGGGCAGGCCGCCGACGACCGCGCCAGCGCCCGATCACCGAGGCCATCACGCCGTAGGCGGCGGCCCCGCGGTGGAACACCTGGCTGGCCATCAGCGGCAGCGTCACCTGGAACTCCCGGGCCAGCATGCCGATCACCGCGATCATGACGAGCGGGATTAGCAGCTCGGGGGTCGATCTGCACGTAACGCAGGCCCTGCCGGACCTGCCTTTTCTGGCGGGCGACCCGCTTTGCCGGGAACAGCTCGGTCTTGCGCATGGCGACCAGGGAGATCAGCACGGCCCCGTAGCAGAGGGCGTTGCGGGCAAAGCACAGGGCCAGCCCGATGGCCGCGGCGATCACCCCGCCCAGGTTGACGAAGCCCAGCGCGACGGCCAGCAGGTAGACGATCCACAACCTGAGGCGACAGCGCACGCGTTCCCGGTCTATTTCGCGAAATTTCCCCCCGCCCGCGGCCTGGTGGTGGCCGGACGTGACAGCGGGTTCCCCGGCCAGGACAGCTGTGAGATGGTAACGGTCACCGGCCGGGCCGGCCGTCGGGCCTGGCCTGGGACGGTGCGAGGTCGCCCGCGGCTGTCCGGTGGCTGGGGATATCGGGAAGGAGCGCTTCGGATGGCGCGGGGCGCCAGGCTCCGCCTGCCTCCCGCACATGCCTCCAGGCATACCCCGCATACCGGCAGCACAGCACGGCGCCCGCTCGTGCGGGCGCTGCGCGCCGTGATTCCGGCCGATCTCCCCTCCTGCCAGCGCTAACGTGCTCGCTCCGGTGACGGAAACTGGACTCCGGTCTTGATGCCAAGCATCCCAGCCGGTGATTCGCAGCTTGCTACGCCAAGATGTTGATCGCGCGGGCGATCACGAGCCCGCCGATGACCAGGGACGCGGCCGCTTCGGTGATCATCAGCAGCTTGGCCCACGGCCTGATCGCGGAGATGTCGGTCGGGCTGAACGCGGTGGCGGTCCAGAAGCCCAGCGACAGGTAGTCGGCGAACGTCGGCACCCAGGCGGCGGGCACGTACTGGGTGTGCAGCATCTCCGGGAAGATGAACGCCGGGTTTGCCTGCGGGTGGTGCGCGCGGGCGGCGGCGCCGCCCCGATCCAGATCCCAGTACCACAGCCCGAACGCGATCACGTTCGTGGCCCATATCACCCCGCCGGTAGCCAGCAACCCGGTGGCGTTGCTGGCGTACAGCTTGTTGTTGGTGAGGATGTCATGGACGAGGTGCACGGCGGCGAACAGGTTCGCCACTGTGATGAAGGCGATGACGGCGCCGGTGACGATCCGCAGCCAGGTCTTCTGCCGGTCGATACGGCCCGGGTCCCCGATGATCAGCGCGGCCAGCAACGCGAGCAGCACGGCCGGCACTACCCAGGCTGGGTCCACCCGGTACTTCGCGGGCAGCGCTACGTGGAGAACCGCGGCGGCCGCGATCGCCAGCGCCACCGGCCACCAGTTCTCACCCTGTGCCGCGGCCCCGTCCGGCGCCACCGGGGGCGGGGCGGCCGGCGTCCAGCCCGAGGTCATATCTCATTGTGACCTTGCCAGCCAGGCGATCAACCCGTGCGGCCCCACCTACTGTCCGGTAGGCGATGGGATGCATTATCGGACACTGCGAGTGGAGTGACCCCGGCCGGGCCGGGTATCCACACTCCGTGACGGTACCTCGATTTATGTGAAGCGCACACTCCCGCCTGATCAGGGCGGTTGCTGCTTCGGGCAAGACGTTCATGGCCGCGCCAGTGGAATGTCCTGACTTTTCAGCGCTAGCGTCGGCTGGCTTTGCCGGGCCTCGCGGTCGTCGCCCTCTCCGAAGCTGGCGTCGGCTTTCCCGGTGACCATTGTGAGTTGGCATTTCCGGCCTTGGCCGCGCCGAGGATGGTCGGCTTGTCCTGCTCATCGATGACCGCTACTTGGTGGCTGGCGAGGGATATGCGGCCCGGGCCGTCGGCCAGCAGGGGCGCGCGCAATGCAGGGCGGTCAGGAAATCGGCTTGCGGGCACATCGGCTTCTCACACCACAACGTGCCGTCGTAGTCGAACACCGCTAACCGCTCTGGCGCCGCCACGAACGAGGCACCTGGCTTGGTCAGGGAGCTGGTAGGTCAGGAGTGGTCGAGGGCAGCTAGTTGGGCGGGAGTGAGGGTGAGGTCGGCGGCCCGGGCGGAGTCGGTGATGGACTCGGGGCGGCTGGCGCCGGGAATCGGGATAACCACCGGGGCCTTGGCCAGCATCCAGGCCAGCGCGACCTGCTGGGGCGAGATTCCGTGCGCGTCGGCGACCTGCTGGAACGCGTCATGCCGGCGGCCGAGCTGGCCGGCCTGAGAGATACCGCCGAGCGGGCTGTAGGGCAGGAAAGCGATGCCGAGTTCGGCGCAGTGGGCGAGTTCCTCCTCGCTGGAGCGGAACGCGGGCGAGAACTGGTTCTGCACGCTGGCCAGGTTCTGCTCGCCGAGGATCTTGCGGGCGATGTCGATCTGCTCGATGGTGGCGTTGGAGATGCCGGCCAGCCGGATCTTCCCCTCATCGAGCAGTTCCTTCACCGCGCCGATGGACTCCGCGTAGGGCACCTTCGGATCGGGCCGGTGGAACTGGTACAGGCCGATCGTGTCCACGCCAAGGGCCTTCAGCGAGGCCTCGGCGGCCTGCCGCAGGTGCGCGGGCGAGCCGTCGACCTGCCAGGAGCCGTCGCCGGGGCGGACGTGGCCGCCCTTGGTCGCGACCAGCACGCTGCTAGTGTCGCCGGGGTAGCTGGCCAGGGCCTTGGCGATCAGCCGCTCGTTGTGGCCGGTCTCGCCGGGCAGCAGGTGGTAAGCATCGGCGGTGTCGATGAGCGTCACGCCCGCGTCTAGGGCAGCATGAACGGTCCTGATGGAGCGCTCCTCCTCGGGCCGGCCCTCGATGGACATGGGCATCCCGCCGAGGCCGATGGCGCTGACCCTCGTCCCGCCGATCGTCCGGTAACGCATTTCGCTTTCTCCTTGTGTCTTCGGTGTCGCTGTGTCTTCGGTGTCGCTGTGTCTTCGGTGTCGCTGTGTCTTCGGTGTCGCTGTGTCTTCGGTGTCGCTGTGTCTTCGGTGTCGCTGTGTCTTCGGTGTCGCTGTGTCTTCGGTGTCGCGCCGGAAGACGCGTTTGCTAGGTGCAACAGCGCGGGGGCCGGTGTCTTCCGGCGCGGTGATAGCAGACGGCGTTAACGGCTATCGGCTAACGCGATCAGCGAGGCCGGCGAGGGTTTCGGCCGGCGGCAGCTCGGCCAGGAGGGCCCGGGCCGCGGCCGATATCCGGCGGTCGGACGGTACGGCGACGGAGACGACCCAGGCGAAAGCGTGATCGGAGATCTCGATCACGGCCAGGCCGGCGCCCTGGCTGGCGGCCACCGAGGCCGGCAGGAAGGCGACGCCCAGCCCGCCCCGGACCAGGTTGACGGCCACGGTGAACTCTGCCGCCTCGAACATGACCTCGCGGTCAAGCCCGGCCGCGGCGAAGGCCCGATCGGCGAACGCGCGGGTGCCCCAGCCCGGCGGGTAGTCGATGAACGGCTCGGCGGCCAACTCAGCTATGGTGGCCGGCCCGGCCGCCAGCGGGTGCCCCGGCTGGCCCACGGCCACCAGTGGCTCCTCGGCCACCCGGCGCAGGCTCAGCCCGGCGGGCGGCGGACCGGGCAGTGACACCACCGCCAGGTCGAGGCTCCCGTCGAGCACCTCGCGCGCCAGCCCGGCCGAGCCGCTGGCGGACATGCGCAGCTTGACCGTCACCCCCGGATGAGTCTGATGGAAGCGCCCGAGCAGGCCGGGCAGGTCGAGCGGGCCGGTGGACAGCATCGTGCCGACCGTGACGGTGCCGCGCAGGCCGCCCTGAGCCTGGCTGACCGCGTCCCGGGCCGCCTGGGCGGCGGCTAGCGTGGCGCGGGCCTCGGGCAGCAGCACCTGCCCTGCGTCGGTCAGCACGACCCGATGGCGGTCCCGGTCGAACAGGGCCGCGCCCAGGTCGCGCTCCAGGGCCTTAACCGCGCTGGAGACGCCCGATTGCACCAGGTGCAGCCGGGCCGAGGCGCGGGTGAAGGACAGCTCCTCCGCGACCGCGACGAAGACCTCGAGGTGTCGCAGCTCCATCCGATGATTATCTCATATCCAGATGCTGGTGAGCAGAAAGATTCGTTGGCGTAGATGACTGATGGCGTTGAACCTGGAATGGAGGACAGTTCCGATCTTGGAGGTTGACATGGCCACGGCGCTAGTGCGGGGAAGCAGGTACCAGCGGGCGGAGGTAACAACCCAGACGCCGCCTGCGGCTCCCAGCCGCCGGCACGGGATCGGGTTCTGGCTGGCCGGCTACGTGTTCGCCATCACGATGGCATTCTCGGCCGTGCCCGCACCGCTGTACGTCCTGTATCAGGCGCGGGATCACTTCGGCTCGCTGCTGGTCACAATCATCTTCTCGGCCTACGCGCTGGGCGTGGCCGGGAGCCTGTTCCTGGTCGGCCATGTGTCGGACTGGCTCGGGCGGCGGCGGATCCTGCTCATCGCGGTCGGCGTCAACATGGCGGCGGGGCTGCTGTTCATCGGCTGGCCCGCGATCCCCGGCCTGATCGTCGGCCGGGTCATCTCCGGCATCAGCATCGGCATGCTCAGCGCCACCGCCACCGCGTACCTGAGCGAACTGCACGCCGCGGCCCGGCCCGGCGCGCCGCGGACCCGCGCGGAGATGGTGGCGGCCGCGGCCAGCCTGGGAGGCCTGGGCCTCGGGCCGCTCGCCGCCGGGCTGCTCGCCCAGTACGCGGGCGCGCCGCTACAGGTGCCTTACCTCGTGTTCGAGGCGCTCATGTGGTTGGGCTGCGTGGCCCTGGCGGCCACGCCGGAGACGGTGCGAACGCCGGAGCGCAGGCACCGGTACCGCCCGCAGCGAGTCGCCGTTCCGCCCGCCAGCCGGGGCACGTTCTACGCGGCCTCGGTCGCCACCGCGGTCGCGTTCGCGGTGTTCGGCCTGTTCACTTCGCTGGCGCCCGGCTTCATCGCCGGTACCCTGCAGGACCACTCGCACGCGCTCGCGGGCGCCGCCACTTTCGTGGTGTTCGGCGCGGCCGCGCTCACGCAGATCGCGACCAGCCGGATGGCCCTGCGCCGTCAGCTCGGCATCGGGATGGGCCTGCTGGCGCTCGGGCTGACCGGGGTGACCGCGGCCATCTGGCAGCCGAGCCTGCCGCTGCTGCTGCTCGGCGGGACGCTGGCCGGCGCCGGGGCGGGCGCGGTGTTCAAGGGCAGCATCTCCACCGCCCTCGACATCGCGCCCGCCCAGTCCCGGGGCGAGGTCCTGGCCGGGCTGTTCCTGGCCGCCTACCTTGGGCTGGCGGTGCCAGTGCTCGGTCTCGGCCTCGCGACCCAGGCGCTCAGCGCGCGGACCGCGCTGCTCGGGTTCTCCGCCCTGCTGGCCGTGGTCATCGCCGTGGCCGCCCGGCGGCTGTTGGCCCGGCCAGCTCGGTCAGGCCGTTAGCCGCTCCTGTGTGGCCAGCTGCTCGGCGAAGCAGAGGTGGGACGCGTCCTCGATGATCGCCCGCCGCGGCCCGGCGATCCGGCGGTGCATGTCCTCGAGGTGGCCGCGGGCGGGTGGCCGGGCGGGGCGGCTAGATTTACAGCATAGATTCCGGGCCGCCCTGCCAGAAGGCAGCCGCCAGAGCCATCCGGGCGCCGTCGCCGCCGATAAGGAGCAGATCGACATGTCTCTCTTCCAAAGGGCCCACGACATACTCGCGGCCAAGGCCAACAAGACGCTCGATGCCGCCGAGAAGCCAGACGAGATGCTCGACCTCTCCTATGAGCAGATGCTCGACCAAATCACTAAGGTCCGGCAGGCCCTGGTCACCATCGCGGCGTCCCGAAAGCAGATCGAGCTGCAGGAGCAGCAGCTGCAGCATTCGGCGGACCACCTGCAGGAGCAGGCCATGACGGCGCTGTCACTGGGCAGGGAGGACCTGGCCCGGGAGGCGCTGACCCGCAAGGCCGCCGCCCAGGCCCAGATCGATCCGATGGAAGCGCAGCACCAGCAGCTCACCGAGCAGCAGGAGAAGCTGGAGCAGACGCTGCAGGCGCTACAGCAGAGGGTGAACACCTTCCGGACGCAGAAGGAAGTGCTGAAGGCCCAGTACACGGCGGCCAGCGCGATGACCTCGGTGGACGAGAGCGTGGCCGGAATTTCGAGCACGCTGGATGATTCAGGAGCGGCACTGCAGCGGGCCCAGGACAAGATCGCGACCATGCAGGCACGCGCCGACGCGCTGGACGAACTGCTGCAGTCCGGGGTGCTCGAAGACGTCGGCGGTGACACCGACGACATCCAGAAGGAGCTGGACGAGGCCGGAACGGCCGCGGACGTGGACAACGAGCTCGCCGCGCTGAAGGCCCAGATCGGCCCGGCCAGCTCACCGCCGGAGCTGACCAGCGGCTGATGCCGATGGCGTTCGCCTTCCATCCAGTCGCCTGGAATTCCAGGCGAGTCGCCTGAATGCGGACGCAGGTCCCGGGTAGGCGCGGCGGCCAGGACTCATCTCGAGAGGCGCACGATTTGACCAGGTCGAGGGCGTAAGCGATGCCGAGCGGGACGAGGCGTGGAGGCGGATCCTCGCCGCCGCGAAACGCTACGACGTGGAGGTCTCCAAATCCGACTCGCGGGACCTGTTCAAGGGCGGCAAGGCCCGCAAGCGGCAGCCCAGCCGGCTCGGCCACCCTGAGCCGGCGTGACGGGGCTGACCCTGGAAGATCGGTGGAGCTGAATCCCCACAAGCTGGCCGGAACCGGGCCCGTGGAGGGCCGCGAGCACCTCGGGGGGCGTGATCAGCGGTGCGTCACGGGTATGCGCTGGTCCCGCAGCAGTGCCGGGGTGAAGAGCCACCAGAGGACCAGAGCGATCCCCGAGCCGACCAAGACGCTCTCGAAGGTGTCAGTCAGCCAGTGTGCACGCAGGTAGGTCCGGCAGCACATCATCAGGACGGCGGCAATCGCCACGCCGATTAGAGGGAGCCTCCGGTGGCCAGGGCGGCTCAGGGCCGCGACCAAGGCGAGTCCCACAACGACGGTGGTGATGACGTGACCTGACGGGAACGAACCGAAATCAGCCTGGACGAGGGGGTGCGGTGGCCGCGGACGTTTCACCAGATGCTTGATCAGCTGGGAAGCGCCCGATCCGCAGGCCTCGGCCAGGGCCAGGAACACAGCTGTCCAGACGCGCCGGCGCCACAGCAGCAGCACGACCAGGATGGCCACCACGACCGTGCCGCCCCATGGGCCAGCGACATAGCTCAGCACCTCCCCGGCCCGGGTGAGCGCCGATGACTGCCACGTGGTAACCACCGACAGCCACCATCGGTCGAGCCCGGCGGTAGGAGGATGGGCCGGGTCGGCCGCCATCACGGCCGCGAAGGCCGAGGCCGCCATCAGCAGGGCCACGCCGACGGCCAGCATGACCGGGCTTCTGCGCTGCTCGGGCTGGTCTAGCTGCCCTGACTGATCCATTTGCCCTGACCGATCCGGCTGAGCGTCCAGCACCACGGCGGAACTGGAGTCCTCGTTACTAGTGTGCTCGTTGTCGAGGGCCCGGCGAGCTGCACGTGCCGGGGCCACGCTCGGGAGGCGGTAAGAAGCCGCGATTGCCGCCGCGGAGGCACCGTTTCGCGATGGTATCGCCGCGGCGAACTGCTCGGCGAACCTGAACTCCTCGTCCGCGGCTCGACCGGGCGCCCGGCCCCGTCGGTTGCCGCCTTACCTCCCGTTTGCACGCAATCCGCACTACTGTTGCAGTCAGCGAGCGGAGGGCGAGTTGTAGCACCCATCCGGGGGCCTGACCGCAACAGGGATCTGTGGTATGTGTAATCCTGCGAACTAGCGCAAGCTGGCGCGATGCACGACAGTTAGGTGGGGGTGACCAGTTTGGCGGCGCTACAGCCCGGCGATCCCCAGCGCATTGGGCCCTACGTGCTGCTCGGCAGGCTGGGCAGCGGCGGGATGGGCCGGGTCTATCTGGCCCGCTCCCCCGGCGGCCGCACGGTGGCGGTCAAAGTCATCCGCTCGAACCTGGCCGAGGACGCCGGCTTCCGGGCCCGCTTCGCGCGCGAGGTCTCGGCCGCAGCCAAGGTCGGCGGCCTGTTCACCGCGGCGGTCGTCGACGCCGACGTCGACGGGCCGGTGCCCTGGCTGGTGACCGCCTATGTACCCGGCACGTCGCTGTCGGACGCGGTGGAGCGGCAGGGCCCGCTGCCCGAGGCTTCCGTGCTCGCGCTGGCCGCCGGGCTGGCCGAGGGGCTGAGCGCGATCCACGCGGCGGGCGTGATTCACCGCGACCTCAAGCCCTCCAACGTGCTGCTGGCCCAGGACGGGCCGCGGATCATCGACTTCGGCATTTCTTCCGCCGCCGAGGCGACGGCGCTGACCGGCACCGGCTTCATGATCGGCTCACCCGGGTTCATGTCACCTGAGCAGGCCGAGGGCCTCACCGTCGGCCCGGCCAGCGACATCTTCAGCCTGGCCGGCGTGCTGATCTACGCCGCCCGGGGCGAGGGCCCGTTCGGCAGCGGCGACACCGCCGCGCTGCTCTACCGCGTCGTGCACGGCAAGCCGAACATCGACCACGTTCCCGACAACCTCCGGCCGCTGATCAAGCGGAGCCTGTCCCGGGACCCCAAGCGCAGGCCCACGGCGACCCAGTTCCTCACCGACCTGTCGGCCGCGTTCCCCTCCGCCGCGGACCTGACTGACTGGCTGCCCGCCCGGATCCTCGACCCGTCGGCGGCCGGCACCGCCCCGGTGGAGGCGAGCCTGCGCCCGCCCGCGCCCGGCGGCGGTTCTGTGGCCGGCGGTTCTGTGGCCGGCGGTTCTGTGGCCGGCGGTTCTGTGGCCGGCGGTTCTGTGGCCGACCGGTACGACCCGGCGATGGCGGACCCGGTGGCGCCAGCCGCGGACGCGATGGCGCCAATGGCCGTGGCGGCCGACGCGATGGAGGACGAACCCGCGACAGGCGGCAACGCCACGATCGACCCGCCGACCCGGACCACGCTGTCGCCGCCAACCCCGCCGCCGCCCACCGCGATGCCCCCCGGCGCCCAGGGCTATCCGTCATCGCCGGGGCAGCCGGCCCAGGGATACGCTGGCCAGCAGGGCTATCCGGGTCAGCAGGGCTATCCGGGTCAGCAGGGTTATTCCGGGGAGCAGGGTCATCCCGGGCAGCAGAGCTACCCCGGGCAGCAGGGCTACCCGGGCCCGCAGGGATACTCCGGCCAGCAGAGCTACCCGGGGCAGCAGCAGTACCCCGAGCCGCAGGGCTACCAGACGGGCCACGGGGTCCATGGGGGCCCAGGGGTCCACGACGATCCGGTCGCTCCGGGCGGTTCCGGGTTCCAGGCGCCGCAGGGTGGTTCATGGTGGTCCGGCCAGCAGCCAGGGGGCGTGCCGCAGACCCCGGTCCCCGCCCAGGGGATGCCCGGCGGACCCGGCATGCCCGGATCCGACCAGTGGTACGGTCCGCCCGCCGGGCCGGGCCGGCCGCGCAAGCGGCCGCGCTGGCTGATCCCGGCCGGGGCGGCCGCGGCCATCCTGGTGATCGTGGTCGCGCTGGTCCTGACGCTGGGCTCCGGCTCCCCCAAGACCACGGCCGACTCGGCCTCGAGTGCGCCCCCGACCCAGACGCACAGCGCCTCGCCCAGCGCTAGCGCGACCCCGACCGTGGGCAGCCTGCAGCTCGCCCAGTTCCAGGCCGGTGACTGCCTGACCGGGGCGAACATGCAGCTGAACACCAGTGCCCCGTGGCCGAAGGTCACCGAGGGCGTGCCGTGCAGCCAGACGCACACCGCCGAGGTTTTCTACGCGAACACCAAATACTGGGCCAAGGCCGGCGCTTTTCCCGGCGACGCCGCTATCAAGAAGGACGCTACCGCGGCATGCGACGGCGCGTTCCAGTCCTACGTGGGCATCGCGTACTCGAAGTCGCAGTACACCTGGACCGATATCGTGCCGGACGCGTCCACCTGGCCGGGCGGCGATCGAGGGCTGCACTGCGTCGCCTATTACGCCACCACCGCGCAGCCGGCCGGCGCCCCCCTGAACGCGTCGATCAAGGGCACCGCCAAGTAGGCTCGCAGCGGCGCCGGGGCACGCGCCAGGGCCGTTCGGTCCGGAATTGTCGTTAACGCGGGACGGCCGCTGCCGGGTCGGTACGGAGGCGGGCCGGGGCCGATGTCGGGGAGGCCACGGATGCCGAAGATGTCCCGCAGCGCGGTCAGCGCGGCCAGTTCGCCGCAGCGGCCGTGCACGCCAGGGATCGGCGGGGTCGCGGAGGAGCACAGGTAGACGCCGCGGATCGGGGTGCGGTACGGGTTCCACCTGGCCACCGGGCGCAGGATGGTCTGGCGGATGGTCTGCAGGCCGACGCTGATGTCGCCGCCGACGTAGTTCGGGTTGCCGGCCTCCTCATCGGCGGCGGTGCGGACCGCGCGGGCCAGGACGAGGTCGCGGAAGCCGGGCGCGAAGCGCTCGATCTGCGCCTCGATCCGGTCGGTCATGTCGACATCGGAGCCGGACGGGACGTGACAGTAGGTCCACAGAGTCTGGCGGCCAGCCGGCGCGCGGGAGGGATCGGCGACGCCGGGCTGCAGTACGAGCACGTATGGGTCCTGCGGGTGCTTGCCGGCGGCCACTACGGCCTCGGCCGCAGCAACCTGCTCGAAGGGGCCGCCCAGGTGCAGGGTTCCGGCCCGACGGCAGTCCTCGTTGGTCCAGGGCACCGGGCCGGACAGCGCGAAGTCCACCTTGCAGACCCCAGGACCGTAGCGGAACCGGCGCAGCGCGGCGCGGTACCGGCTGGGCAGCCGATCACCGGCCAGCAGCGCAAGCGAGCGGGGCGAGACGTCGAGCAGGACCGCGCGGGCGGAGGGGAGTTCGGCCAGCGAGCGGACCCAGCAGCCGGTCTCGATGCTGCCGCCGGCCGCGGTCAGCGCAGCCGCCATCGCGTCGGTGATCCGGGCGCTGCCGCCCGCGACGACCGGCCAGCCCACGCCGTGGGCCAGCGCGACCAGCATCAGCCCGATGCCCGCGGTGGGGACGGCGGTGAGCGGCATCATCGCGTGAGCGGCGGCTCCGGCCATGATCGCGCGGGCCTCCTGGCCACGCCAGCGCCTGGCTACCGCGGAAGCGGGCAGGATGGCGCGACGTCCGTAGTCGGCGGCGGCCAGCGGATGGGCGGGCAGGCGGCGCAGCGGCGCCAGGATGGCGGCCAGGATCTCCTCTAGGTGGTCGGTGATCGGCCCCAGCAAGCGCTGGTAGGCGCGGCCGTCGGCACCGAGGCGGGCGGCGGTGTCATCGACGGATCTCGTCACGACCGCGGCCCGTCCACCGTCGAGCGGCTGAGCGAACTCCACCTCCGGCCAGGCGAGCATGACCCCGCGCGCGGCCAGGTCGAAGCGGCGGAAGAATGGCGAAGCCACCGCGAGCGGGTGGCCGGCCGAGCAGACGTCGTGCCAGAAGCCGGGCAGCGTCAGCTCCTCGGTCCGGCAGCCGCCGCCGATGGTCGGCGCCCCCTCGATGACCTGCACCCGCAGGCCGGCCGCCGCCATCGTGACCGCGGCGGCCAGGCCGTTCGGCCCGCTGCCGACGACCACCGCGTCCAGGTCCCCTCGCATGCCTGCTCAGTTACCCGTTGGGCAGGCTCGTCATGCGCTTGAACGGGCTCGTCATGCGCTTGAACGGCCTGGCCACGGTCTGCAGCATGCCGCGCACCCCCCGAGTTGTGCCAGACGTTGCCGGCGTGACGCCACTGCCGTCTGGAGTCCACGCACGTCGTCCTGGCGGGTCGCGGCTGGGCTACAGGCTGACGCTGAGCACCACCGTGATCGTCTGGCCGCCTGGGTTCACGGTGAGCTGCCCGTCCAGCGCGACCAGGCTGGTCGAGGTCACGGTGATCGTCACGCTGGCGCCGGCGGCCAGCGAACCCGAGGACGGCGAGACGCTGATGCTGCCTGCCAGCGTGGAGCCGACCGTGATCGAGCAGGCGCTGACCGGGCCGCCCTTGGCATTGAGCGTAAACCTCCCGGTCGCGGTGCCGCTTACCGACACCAGGTCGAGCTGGCCGGTCGAGGCCGACAACGTGCCTGCGTTCGGCGGCGCGGACGAGGAGGCCGGCGTCGGCGCCGGGTTCGTAGTGGCGGCGGCCGAACTCGGCGCCCCCGGCGACCGCAGGACGACCGGGGTAGTCGTGCCGCCACGCGTCGAGGCCGAGGGCACCAGTTCCTGCCCGCCGTCACCGTTGCTGCCGTTACCGTTGCTGCCCTTGTTGCCGGAGGCGCCGCCGTGCGCGGGGGCCGGGGTCGCGCTGACGGGCGCGCCAGGCGAAATTCCCGCTGCTGACGGGGGGCCGTGATGCGGGCCGACGATGACGCCCACCACGATGGCCCCGGCCGCCATAACCGACGTGGTCGCGCCGACCGTGATGGCGCGCGGATGGTGCAGGACCTGGTGCCACGGTCCGGCCGCGGGCGGGCTGATCGGCTTGGGAAAACCATGGGGACCGAACGGGCCTGCCCGATTCGCCACCGTCAGACGATGAGCCAGTCCGGCGGGCGAGCGATCGGCCAGCACCCTCAGCACCTGCGCACGGAACCCCGGGACCAGCGCGACCACTGGCAAGGCGCCAGCGAACAGCGCAGGCGTCAGTTCCCGGCGCTTGCACTGCCCGCAGACCTCGCACTGCTCAATATGCCGGCGCCGCAGGCGTGGCACAGGCCAGCCCCGCGTAGCCGGAACCGGCTCGGTGACCGCGAATCGTCAGCTAGCGAGGATCTTGTTCGGGTCGTGCAATACCACCGTGCCGGCGATGTGATCGTGCAGCGCCTTGTGCTCCTTGCCCGCGATGAAGAGCACGAACGAGGTGATCTCGGTGATGAGACCCAAGATAACGGTCGCCAAGCGGCCGACGATCTCGCGCAACGCCATGTGCCAGAAGCCAGCCACCCGGTTGGTCTCCGGCCGCCACACGCGCATCCCGAGCACCTGCAGCGTGGGAGTCTGCCCGTTGCCCCAGATGATGAGGCCCCAGATGACGTAGCCGATGCCCAGCGTGACGATGACAAGCGGAATAGTCAGGAACCAAGCGCCGATGCGGCGGCCCACGCTGGCTAGCTGCGTGCCCTCAGGCAGCGCCAGGCCCGACATCTGGTCGAGGTACATCCCCTGGGGTACTGCATACTGTCCGTAGCCGTAGCCGGCGGCCACGGGCGGGGCAGGGGTAAATCCGGCGCTCGGCGGCGCCTGGCCGTACGCCTGGTTGGCCTGGCCATAGCCGGGGCTCGGCGGCGGCGGGTCAAGTCCCTCGCCTGGCGGCGGCTGAATGGCCTCTGGCCCTGACCCCGGGGCGTACGGATCGGGAAAAGTCACGACATTCTCACTTCCTGCGCACGCGAGCTGCAAGCCGGACTCTATGGCAGGGATGTGATCATCCAGTAGCCCTGGCCGGCGATCGTACACGAACCGTTACCGAGACCTTTAGCCACCAGAAAGCCCCGACCTGGCCATCTACATGCCAAACCCCTTTATCCGCGACAATTCATCTTATTAATCTTAAATACTATCGAGGCAAGCTGCAGCTTCAAACAGGGCGACGTCGCTTATGAGCACCGGGCGAAAATCACGGCCCGGCCGAGGAGGGGGACCGTGCATGGCGGGCCAGGCGGCTATTTCTGCGCACGGACCTCGGGCCGGGACCATCGCGGCGTACGCGAGCGCGCTGGAGACGGGCGCGGAATACGTCGAGTTCGACATCCGGCGGACCGCGGACGGGGAACTGGCCGCCTATCACGACGCGAGGACGTGCCAGGGCAAGGCACTGGCCGCCACCAGCTGCGCCCGGCTGTGCGAGCTGGCCGGGTACGAGGTGCCGCGGGTGGCGGATGTGATGGCGGAGATGAAGCGCTGGCTGGCCGACCCGCGGGTCACCGTGCTGATCACCAACCGGCCCGCGGACGCGGTGGCGCTGCGCGCAGCACTGCCGCGCTTATCAGATGGCCATCGGGGGAACCGGTCTCGCCGGCCACCGGTAGAAAGACGGCGCTGATCTCATGCCAGTTGCACCTCGAGGACGGTGAAGCTTCCGAAGATCCGCCGGTCGACCGTGCCGATCGGCCGGTCGGTCAGCACGTCGATCCGAGCCACAGGCAGCTCCTTCCGCATATCAGGCTGCTACCCGCCGGTCCCGGGCTAAACAAGATCATCGCGAGCAGGGATCGGTTTCGGTCCGGCCGGCCAGGTCACGGAGCAGGGCCGGCGAACCGATGGCCAGGTGGCCGCCGACCGCACCCACCGCCAGCGCGCCGCACCCGGCGCCGGTCAGCGCGAGAACGGTGCCGAGCCGCAGCCACGGCAGCCACTGCCCGGTGGCCCGCTCCGGCTCGCCCAGCGGGCTGCCGGAGCGGGCAGCAGCAGGACCCAGGTCGCGTTGCGGCTGAGCTCGGTCCGGAACAGGCGGGCCGGCCACGGAGTCATCATTGTCCCGAACGAGTGAGGGGGCCATCGCCCTGTCTATTGCACCCGGGCACGGCCGGGTGCACGCGCCGCGCGCCCTGAGCGGCACGGATGAGCAACCCGTACGGGAAACACCCCGGCGAACTGCCCTGATCCTGCGGCACCTCGCGGAGGTGCAACCACTGCTGGGCGCGACCGCGACCCTCGAGATCGACGCCACCGCACCACCATCAGCAGGAGTCAGGCAACTCGAAGATCTCACTTAACCGCGCCATCCCCCGTGAACGCCCGCAGACGGGGCACGTTGCCACTGCCCGTTCGAGTAGGCCATGGAGGTCGCCTCATCCGGTCCGAACTGGTGCCGGCCTGAGCGGGCTCCTTGTCACAGCACGGTGCGCGACGGGTCTCCGGGCGTCGCCGTCACGGCGGCGGCCAGGTCCCCGGCGGGCAGGCCGAGAGCCGCGCGGGCGAACTCGGCCGCGATCGCGTGCCATAGCCGAGCGCGGCGCAGCATCGGGTGGTCGCCGTCCCGCACCTCGATGGCCGCCACCTGGGTAACCGCGCGGGCGCGCTCGACATAGGCCCAGGTCTCGGCCGGGCTGGTGATGCCGTCGGCGGTGCCGTGCACCAGCAGCACCCGCAGGCCGGCCAACTGGTCGACCGGCTCGCCGCTGGGCAGCCAGGGCGCCAGCCCGGCCACCGCCGACACCGCGGGATGCCCGGCGGCGCGGACCGCGGCACGCGCTCCCATTGAGTGCCCGATGAGCACGACCGGGACGGAGCCGGAGGCGGCGATGGCGTCGAGGGTCTCGTTAAGGTCGGCGACTGGCGAGGCCAAGGCGCCGTTCCAGCCACGGACCCGGAAGCGCGGCCGCTGCACGACGGCACCGCTGTCCCGTAGCGCGTGCCGGATCGCCGCGGCGATGGGGATCATGCGGAGCACGGCCGGGTACCGCGCCGAGGTGGGGGCGGTACTCGACGCCTGGCCGCCGTGGGCGACCACGACGACGCCGTGGATCGAGTCCGGGCCGTGGGTCGCGCCGCCCCGTGGGAGCGTTTCGCCGCTCGTCATCTGCCCCTCCCGCCGGCCGACCCGTCCGACGCCCGCCGTCCGCGGCCGGCCTGGATAGGCTAACAGCCGGCGGCCCCTGGCACACGTTTGCCGTGGAGGCGTCGGTGGGCGACTGGGACCTGGTGCTGCGCGGCGGCCGGGTGATCGATCCAGAATCCGGCCTGGACGCGGTACGGGACGTCGGCGTGCTATTCGGCTACGCGCCCGCGGCCAGCCCGGCAGAGTACCTAGGCATCGCCGGACTCGCCGCCGAAGCCGGCCTGCCCACCTTCACCCACGCGGCGGCATCGTGGCGGACGCCCGGCCGGGACGCCCAGTCCGGGCCGCCCCGCGCTGATCCCGGACGGCCCTCGCCGGCGGGATTCGAACGCAGCTAAGCTATCCCGGCTGACTCTTTTCACCAGGATCGATCTTGTGTTCTAATAGCAGACATGGGTCGGCACGGCGAGGCAGGAGCACGGACCCGGTCGGGCGGGTACCGATGATATACCGGCCCCGCTCGCGCCTTGGCGAATGCCGCCCGCCTGGGTAACTGCCGCCAGACCGCACGCCGGCCCGTTGTCCGGAGTGCCCCGTTCAAGCCAGACGCTGGAGGTGAAGACGATGACCGAAGAATTCGAAAACTTTGACGATCATAATGACGATTGGCTCGATGAACTAGAACTCAGGGCCACGGACCTCGAGAACGAGCTGTACGACTGGCGCGAGGCCCATGCCAGGGAACTCGCGGAAACCAGCCATGGCCGGGACGGGGCACCGCGCCCGACCGCGGACGGCAGGCCCGGGATGCTCCGGGCGCGGCCTGGGCCACCGCAGCCCCGGTCGGCGCCGCCCAGGCGGGCCCGGCCGCTTGACGAGCAGCCCGGCCAGGGACTGCATCACCTTATCGATAACGAGGACCCGGAGCCGGACGACGATCTGAGGACGATCATCCAGACCGGAGCCCGGCCGGGCTGGCCTGAGTCCGGACGCCGCGGGCCGTCCGCTGCGGAGCGCACTCAGGTGCTCATCGATCGTGGGCGACGTAGCGCCAGCCGGGCCAGGAAATCGCGCTCGCGCAAGGTCGTGCTGACCGTGGCCGCACTCACCGCCGTCATCGTCATCGCGTCGGTGTTCATCTTCCGCTCGAGCCCGTCCTGGCCGCCAAGCGTGGCAACCGTCGAGGGGGAGATCACGACCGCCTGCCAGAACCCCAACGTGGCCTCCGAACCAGGACAGGTCAATTTCGCCTGCGCCAAGGCCACGAGCCAGATCCTGTGGGTCTTCGCGTTGATGACCAGCGGCGATAACCCGCAGTATACCGACGCGAAGACCGGCAGGCAGGGACTGGAGCCGATCACCCCCGCCCAGGGCGGCGAGGTGGCATGGTCGCTGAACCTGCATCACCCCTACAACCCCGTGGACCCGGTCGACAGCCTCCAGGTGGCGGCCAGGGCCATCAACAACATCGTTGGCGGCGCTACCCTCACCGGCAGCAACGGCAAGCCGACGGTCCAGCCCGGGCTGGAAAGCAACCCCGCCAACTGCGCCAAGTACACCGGATCGTCGGCGATCGTCTCGCACGCGGGTTTTCCCAGCCTGTGCGCGCAGCCAGTGGCCAGCACGACCGGGCAGGCGGCACTCGTCGCCGACGTGTACCGGCAGTGGATGGTCGGCGCCACGCCCGCGGCGGCCTATGACGTCAGCGTGCTGTTCGCGAACGCGAACAACCCCGGAAACGCGCAGGTCCAGGCGATCCTCAAGACGCTGCCTGGCGCGAGCTGACCGGAGCGGAGTACCCACCCAGCCTCGTTGGCGAGGCCAGCCGGACGGACTGGAACGCGGAAGAAGGTGATCTTGTGCAGCACGTGAGGAAACCAACGTGGCAGCAGGCGACCGCGCTGGTCAGCCTCAGTACGTGCGGAGCGATGACAGGGTTGGCCTTCGCCCACGGAACGGTCGACGAGATGACGTCACCGACGCGGATGCCGGTCCACCTGCTCGCCCTGGAGAAACCAGCCCAGCCGGTCGCGGCAAATGACAGCGCACTGCGGTCGGCCATCGTCAAGGTAGCCAACTACTACCTCCGCATGGCGCAGTCCATGAGCCCGGCCGAAATGCAGGCGATGATCTGGGGACACAACAGTGTCGACGGCGTCGATCACGGCCAATCCTGCGCCGCCTTCGCCAGCCTCACGCTGGCGCTCGGCGCCCAGTCCACCGGCCAGCAGAGCTGGGTGACCGGAGGCACGACCTATCCGTGGCCGCTGCGCCAGTGGGCCGATGTGCGCGTCGACCCCAACCCCGCCTCACCCCAGATCATCTCGGTCTTGCAGGACGCGCAAGCGCATCACCGCTGGCATCCGATCGGCGACGGTTACCAGCCCCAGCCCGGCGACTGGGTGATGTTCGAGGGCCATGTCGAAGTGGTCACCGGCTACTCGGCCGGCGGCCTCGACACCATAGGCGGGGACTCCATGCCAAACCTCTCCGTCAACGCGCACCGGCTGAACGGTCCGCTGGCCGCCCAGGGCGTGACCGGCTTCGTGAACAACGGCGAGTTGCTCGGTGCGGTGAGCCCCGCGACGGGCGGCACCCCGGCCGCCGGGTCGGCGGGCGACGGCGGGTCGGCTCGGGCCGAGATGGCGGGAATTCCGGCCCAGGGCCAGACGGACCCGGAACCGCCGCACACGGGCGGCGCGGCGGTTCCGGGGACGCAGACGGCGGCGCTGACGTCGAACGGCAGCCCGGCGGCCGACGCGACGGCCAGGAAAGGTACGACCAGGATGGTGGGCACAGCGGGCTGGGCGGGCAGCGTCGGCACCCAGAGCATAGTGACCATGCCGGGCATCATGGCCGACGCCGGCATCGTGACGGGCTACGGCGCCATGGCCGGCACTGGCGGGATGGCCGGCACCGGCGGGACGACTGTCACGGGTGGGATGGCTGGGACCGGCGGGACGGCTGGGCCGGGCGTGGCGGGCGGCACCCGCATGGCGAGCCCGGGCGGCGCGGCCCGGGCCGGGTCGGGACACGGTGAACTCCGCCCGGGCCGGATCCCAGGCCCGCACCGCGACCCGGGCAGGTAGTACCGGGTCCAGGGCAGGCACGGCGTCCGGGGCTGCCACGGGCGGGCAGCACCGAGCGCGGGCGAGCACCGGAGCGCGGGCGAGCACCGGAGCGCGGGCGAGCACCGGAGCGCGGTCGGGTAACGGAGCACGGGCGAGCAACGGCCAGCGGGCCGGCACGGCGGATATTCCTGGGCTGCAGGCGGCAGCCGATAACGGGTCCGGCGGCTCGTCCTCGCCGGCGGCACCCTCGTATACCAGGCATGACCCCCCCAAGGCCACGGCGCATGTGCCGGACACCTCGAGCCAGCAGGCCTTCATCAGCGAGGTGGCTCCGGGCGCCATTGCCGCGCAGAGCCGGTACGGCATCCCGGCGGCGGTTACGATCGCCCAGGCGATCGACGAATCGAGCTGGGGTCAGAGCGCGCTGGCGATCAGGGATCACAACCTGTTCGGCATCAAGGGCACCGGCCCGGCAGGCAGTGACATGCTGCCCACGCGCGAATACCAGAACGGCCAGTGGGTGACACAGAGCGCGCCGTTTCGCGTGTACCACAACGTGGCAGAGAGCATTGCCGATCACGGCCAGCTTCTCGCCAGCGGCCCGAGCTACCAGCACGCGATGGCCGACCGGCACCTTCCGGACGCCTTCGCGACCGACCTGACCGGCGTTTACGCGACCGACCCGCAATACGGCGCGAACCTCATCGCGATCATGCGGCTGTACAACCTGTACAGCTACGGCGCCTCGACACCGGCGGCGCCGCAGAGCACGAGCAGCCCGGGCGGAACGGTTAGCCCGAACGGAGCCGTCATCCAGGGCGGGACCCCGAGCCAAGCCCCGGCGGGCGGTTCGCACGAAGGCTCGGCGACCATTCCCGGCGTTCTCGACGCGTATACCGTCGGGCCCGCGGTGAGCGCCCCGGCAGCCGCGGCGGGACGGGCCCCGCAGGCAAGCCGACCGGCGGCGAGGGTCGCCCCGCGGCAGACCCGGACGGCGGCCCGGGCCAGCCGGTACGTGCCGCAGATCCCGCGGGCCGTCACGACCGCCTTCCTCAGCACGGCGAAGGCGCCATTGAGCCGGGCCGAGCCGCTGTACGACGACGTGGCCAGCCGCAGCGGCATCCGCTGGGAGCTGCTGGCCGCGTGCGACTGGATGCAGTGCCAGGCCCAGCCGCGCCACTCGCCCGTCCACGGGGAGAAGCTGGGCACCGTCAACGCGGACGGAACGGTCTACCGTACGAAGTCCGAGGCGCTCGGCCAGTGCGCCAGCGACCTGGTCGAGCTGGCGATGGCCGTCTACTGGCTCGATATCACCGCGCGGCGGCCGCTGTCGGTCGGTGACCTCGCCAGGGTCTTCGCGGCCTTCCGCTGGGGCGGGCTGCTCAAGCTGCACGGCATATCCGCCATGGAGTTCCCGTACTCGGTGGCAGGCCTGACCGCACAGCACGTCAAGATGCGCTGGCCCGACATCAAGGAACCCAACGCTCCGGATAAGCCCGGCACGCGATTCCGGGCGCCGTTCGGGGCGGTGCCCGTCGCGCTCTGCCTCGGTTACCCGGCGATCGCCTAGCTCTCCATGATCAGCGAATAGAAGGTAGACCAGATGCTGCGCTTCCTGATTTTCCTGGTGGGGATGCTGTCCACGAACCGCCGGGGCGGAATGAGGACGGCTTTCCCGCGACCCGACGAATCGTACGGCCACGGCGCGCTTCCCGGCCCGCACCCCGACGACCCAAACGGCGACACCTGGTATTTCCCCCCCGAGCCGCAGCGGCCGTTCCGCGAGCCCGGCACACTGCCGGTTCCGCGGGACCGCACCTTCCCGCGGCGCCGACGCATCCCGCCCACACTGAAGTGGGCGGCGGTCCTGGTCGTGGCGGCCCTGATCTTCCGCAAGGCGGTCGCCTGGGCGGCGCTGGCGGCGCTGTCCGCGACCCTGCACCTAGTCGGGATCAACGTCCACTTGCCGCATATCGGGTTCGGCTGGCCCTGGCAGTCGGTCAGCGCCGGGACCACCACCGATACCGACGTCGGCCCCTGGGTGCTGCAGAAGATCGAGGGCATCTCCCGGCCGGCCCTCGGCACCGAGAACTTCAACTTCACCTTCACCCACAAGGTGTCACAGAGCATTGGCATCTGGCCCTGCTGGTATTCGAGCACCTTTGCCACCGTCGGCCACGCGTCGGCCACGGTGGACCTCAACCCCGGGCCGAGCTGGTGGACCCCCGCGTCCGGACACTACCGGCTGCAGGTCCTCAGCCGCCCGGTGACCGGCATACCCGGCCGGGTCAGCGTCGCCATCGTCCTGCCCCAGCCGCAGCTGCCGCAGTCCGTACACGAGGTCACCGTCGACAACACGCTGTCGCACCCGATCGACGTGCAGCATAGCTGGACCTATCCGGGGCTCGGGTGCGGCGCCCTGATACGACCGCAGTTCGCGCCGTCGGTGCTCTACGGCCAGGCGCAGAATCTGGCGTTCGCGCAAGTCAGCCACAACCCGCAGATCACCCGTCCGCTGATAAGGGCCGCCGAGGTCCAGGCGGCGCAGATCATCCGGAACAACTTCATCCAGCCGACCGTGAACGCTCTCGGCTACACGCTGGCCGGCTTCGTCATCCACTGGTCCGCGGCGCCCTGACGCGGGGCCGTGCGGTGCGGCAGGATTGCCTCAGCCTGCATCCGGCGGCAACAGCGCGGCCGGCTCCGAACCGAAAGGCGCGCCGTGCTGCGACTGGCCGATTCATGGATATGGGATTTCTGGTTCGCCGATGACGGCCGCACGTACCACGTGTTCTTCCTCAAGGCCGCCCGCTCTCTCGTCGATCCGGAACTACGGCACCTCAACGTGGCCATCGGCCACGCGACCTCCGGAGACCTGATCCACTGGACCGAGGCCTGCGACGTGCTGGCTCCGGCCGCAAGCCCGGCGTTCGACGATGTCGCCACCTGGACCGGCTCGGTGCTCCGCGGCCCCGACGGCGCCTGGTGCATGTTCTACACCGGCGGCACGAATACCCCGGACGGCGTCAAGCAGCGCATCGGCCTGGCCACCTCCGTGGACCTGTACCGCTGGCGCCGACATCCCACCTCCCCCGTGCTCGGGTGCGACGCCCGCTGGTACGAGCTCCTCGGCCCGGGCCGGGACGAGGCGTGGCGGGACCCGTGGGTGTTCCCCGACCCCGGCGGGGACGGCTGGCACATGCTGGTGACCGCCAGGTCCGGCGGCGGCGCCGTGGGCCAGCGCGGCGTGGTCGGGCATGCCCGTTCGGCGGACCTGGTGCGCTGGCAGGCCCAGCCGCCGCTGAGCCGGCCCGATGCCGGCTTCTGGCACCTCGAGGTTCAGCAGGTCGAGGTGGTCGGCGGGCGTCCGGTGCTGATCTTCTCCTGCCTGCCGGGTCAGCTGTCCGCGGAGCGGCGGGCGAGCCGGCCTGGCGCGATCTGGTGTGTACCGGCCGACTCCGTGCTCGGCCCGTTCGACACCGGCCGCGCTGTCCCGCTGGCCGGCGAAGAGCTGTACAGCGGGCGGCTGATCCGCGACCGGGCCGGGCAGTGGGTCATGCTCGCCTTCCGCAATCAGGAAGCAGGCAGCTTCGTCGGGGAGATCAGCGACCCGATGCCGGTCAGCTGGGCGGCGGACGGCAGCGGCCTGACGGCCGGAGTTGACCCCGCCGCGGCGAGGTGACCCGGTCAGATCATGTCGAACGTGTCCGGGTCGGGTCCGGTGCGCTCGTCCCGGTTCAGCAGGCTGATCGCCTCGACGTCGGCGCCGGACAGCTCGAAGTCGAAGATGTCGATGTTCTCCCTGATCCGGGCCGGGGTGACCGACTTGGGGAAAATGATGTCACCGCGCTCGACATGCCAGCGCAGTACGACCTGAGCCGGGGTCTTGCCGGTCCGGCCGGCGATCGACTCGATCACCGGATCGCTGAGCACGTTGCCGCTCCCCAGCGGCGACCAGGCCTCGACCGCGATTTGGTGCTCGGCGCAGAACCCGCGCACCTCGTCCTGGGTCAGGTAGGGGTTGACTTCGATCTGGTTAACCGCCGGGGGGACCTGACCCTCGGTGTGCAGCCGACGCAGATGGCGCGGCTGGAAGTTGGAGACGCCGATGGAACGGGCCCGGCCGTCGCGGTAGAACTCCTCCAGCGCCCGCCATGTCGACACGTAGTCCCCGTCGTGCCTGGTCGGCAACGGCCAGTGGATCAGGAACAAGTCGATGTAGTCGAAACCGAGTGCCTCGAGCGTACGGTCGAAGGCGCGGCGGGCGTCGTCGGGCCCGTGAGCGTCGTTGCTCAGCTTGCTGGTGACGAACACGTCGCCGCGGCCGAGGCCGGACTTGGCGATTGCCTCGCCGACCTCCTTCTCGTTGCCGTACATCTCCGCGGTGTCGATGTGCCGGTAGCCCGCCTCCAGCGCGCTGCTCACCGCGGCGAACGTGTCCTCCGGCTTGACCAGGAAGAGGCACAGGGATTGTCGCGCCGGTTCGATTGCCCGGCGACATGGGGTGCGGTCTGCCGTTGCCACGATGGAGCGCCACCGACCATAATGCGCTATGCCCAAGCATGGCAGGTCGCGACCTGCCACAATCGCCACCGTCGAGCCACGGGTTTTGGCGATCGTGTGCACGGTTGGCGCCTGCGTCCTCGCCGGAATCCAGGTGAGCGACGGGCCGCATTGGGTCAGGCACGCCCCCCGCCCGGCCGTTGCCACCTACCTGGTCATCCTCGCCGCCGTGTTGATCTGGGGCTGTATCCGGGGCTGGCGCATCGGACTGCGTGTCGACCAAGACAGCGTGACGGTCCGTAATTTCTTCCGCATCTACCGGTTCAGCCTGGCTGAGGTGAGCTGCTTCACCGACGGATCGGCCCTTGGCGGAGAGTCTCAACAGTGGTGGGCGCTATGTGTTGTTCTGCGTGATGGGAGGACCGTCACCGCGAGGGGCACGACCAGGTCGGGGACGCCCAGCCCCCAGACGCTGACCGCGATCGGCGAGGCCGCTGAGCGCTACGGGATACAGGCGGCCCTGACCGGGGTTGTCTCCAAAGAGCCTGTACCAGGCCCGGAAGCTGGCAGCATTATTCTCAGCGAGTGGGCCGGGTCCGGGGATTTTTCCACTACCCGCCTGCGGCCTGGCTACGACATCGAGGAGGTTGACGCCTTCCTCGAAGCTATTCGTCAGACGTTCCTCGGGATAAGGGAACCATCTCTGACAACAGATGAGATTCGAAATAAGCAGTTCTCGACAACCCGTCTGCGGCCTGGCTATGACGAGGAAGAGGTCGACTCCTTCCTCAATGCGGTCGAATTGAGGCTAGCTGCCTTGACACGGCCGGGAGGACATGGCGAACCGGGCTGAGCCTAAGTTAGTAAAGGACTGGCGGGCCGGCTGGCGGCGGCGGCGCGACGGGGGTACCTGGGCGGGACCGGCGCCACGGGCCGCTGCTGGTGGTCCAGCGCGAGCATGCCGTCCAGCTCCTCCGCAGTGTCCGCCCGCAGCTCCGTGTCATCGTCGCGCCGCCGGGCATACCAGTTGCCGGGTCTCCGCTTGGCCCGGTTCGTCCGCGTGTCGTCCCGAATTTTCCCGCTTGGGCAGGATAAAGCCCGGCTGTCCGAACCTATTTCGCTGAGATCACCTCAGTGACAAATAACGACCTAACGACCAATCTGAGCGATTAGTTGCCCCCCTGCGTTCCCTTTAGCGGCCCGCCAGGCGGGCCAGCCCGGCGACGAAGTAGAAGGCATTCACCGTGCCCAGGCCGGTGGCCAGATTGTACCCGGACCGGGCGCTGAAGCCGGGCACCGTGTGAGAACGGCCGCGCTGGCGGAACGACACCGTGTTGTTGCCCGACCGCACGCTCACGATGCCCCGGACGCGCTCGGACGCCAGCTTGTACAGCGCCGGGTTGATCAGGCCGAGCGGGTGGCCGGCCACCTGGTCGGCGAGCGCCACGATTCCGGCGAACAGGGGCGCGGACTCACTGGTGCCGCACAGCGCGTACCAGCCGGCCGGCTGGCCGCCGAAGCCCTGGAACACGTTGACCGCGCCGGTGCAGGCGGCGCTCATCGAGATGTCGGGCACGCCGCGATGGCTGCCCACGACACCGCGGACCCGGCTCTGGTACGAGGGGCGCCCGAAGATGACCGACTTGCCGCCGCCGCCGGCTAGCGGGTTCGGCCCGTTGTTGCCGTTGACCAGCTGGTTCGCCGTCCGGCTGTAGGTATCGTTCCACACCGTGTCCGCGGAGTTGCGGTGGCCGTTGGCGTCCAGGTTGAGCCGGGTGCCGCCGACGGCGGTCACCAGCGGGTCGCTGGCCGGCCAGGATGTCACCGGATGGGTGTAGTAGCCCTGCTGGTTCGACCCGAAGCCGGCCGCGCCGCTGTCGCCCGAGCCGGCCAGCACCGTGACGTGGCCGGAAAAGGCGGCCAGGTAGGCGCCGCGCAGCGACTGGATCGCGGCGGACCCGATGGCCTGTTCGCTGGCCACGAAGCTCTGGCTGATCACGTCGCCGAGGTGATGCCTGATCACGTACTCCTCGGCCGTGACGATCTGCGGCATGCTGACCGTCCCGGTCCTCCCACCCCCCGGTGTCTCGACGAGCAGGATCTTCGCGCCGGGCGCGATCGCGTGCGCGTACTCGACGTCGAGCGTGGTTTCGCTGGCCCAGCCGACCATGTTGGCGTTGTTCGCGTTGAAGGCGGGGACCCGGCCGGCGGGCCTGATGATCCGCAGCGACGGCGGGTTGGGCACACCCTCGGCGCTGTCGAAGTCGCGCAGGTCGCGGCCGATCGTCGGCGAGCCGTAGGGGTCGACGATGACGATCGTCGTGCCCTTGCCGGTGATCCCGTGGGAGTACAGTGCCGGCAGGTTGTAGGCCTGCTGGATCTGCGCCGCGTTGTAGCAGGCGATCTGCATCGACTGCTCGCACTGCGCCGTGGTCGACGGACCCTGCCTGGACTCCCGCTGAAGGTGCCGCACCCCGGGGGTGATGATCACGCTGGCCTGGGTTCGTACCGCGGCGGCCGGCCCCGGCGAGGTGAGCGCAGGCCCCGCCGCGGCAGTGGCGGCTACCGCCACGCCAAGCGCTGCCGCCGCCAAAACCCGTGCCCCATAAGCCAGGTACATGGCTACTCCCCGCGTAAGTACCAAATTCAGGCTTATTCCGATGATAGGACTGCAGGTAATAATCCAGGCCTATCCGGCTAGAGGACCATAGCATTATCTAACCGCAGGAAAGTGCTTTAACCAGATATACAGTAAGCGGATTCGTGCCTGGCTGAGCTGCGGCGGCGCGGCGGTTACCGGTCACCGCGGGGGCTGCGGATCCAGGTAGGCGGCCGGGAGGCCCCGACGGGACACCGGTGATCAACGTGAAACCGGTCCTGGACAGGACCGCCGAGCGGTAGGCGCCGGAGCCCGGATCCCGGCGGCGGGATCCGGGCTCTATCTCCTGGGGGGTCAGCGAACGAGGTCGAGCTCCGGAGCCAGCTCGGCGGCAGTGATGACTTCCGCCTTGCGGAGCCGCGGCAGGAGCAGCGCGGCGGCCGCGGCGACGGCCACTGCCGCGGCGCCGACCCAGACCGCGGGCGCCAGGCCGGCGACGAACGCCGTTCCGCTGGCGTAACCGCCGCGGGCGGAGAACACCGCGCCGAGCACCGCGATTCCGAACACGCCGCCGAGTTCCCTGATCGCGTTGTTGGCACCGGAGGCGATGCCTTCCTGGTCCCGCCGCACCGAGCTGAGCACGACGTTGGCAACGGGCGCGAAGAACAGGGACATGCCGACACCGGAGACCACGAACGCCGGGACCAGGGTCAGGTAGGGCACGGTGGGGCTGGCCACCGCGGCCAGCCAGCCGAGTCCGATGGCCTGCAGGCCGAGCCCCGTGGCCAGCAGCGCCCTCCCGCCGATGCGGTCCGACAGCGCGCCCGCGACCGGGGCAATGAACACCGGCATGGCGGTCCAGGGCAGCGTCCGCAGTCCGGCCTGCAGCGGGCTGTAATGCTGAACGACCTGGAGGAACTGCGCGAGCAGGAAGATCGAGCCGAACATTCCGAAGAACATCAGCAGCGACGCCGCGTTGGTTACGGCGAAACCGCGGCTGCGGAAAAGGTGCAGCGGCAGCATCGGCTCACGCGCCCGCAGTTCCCAGCCGATGAATGCGGCCACGAGCAGCGCGCCGATCACCAGAGGCGGCAGGACGGTGACGCCGGTCCAGCCGTGGTCGTTGCCGCGGACGACGCCGAGCACGATGCCGAGCAGGCCGACGCTGGCCAGCACCAGGCCCGGCAGGTCCAGGCTGGTCGAGGGCCCGCGGCTCTCGGTGAGCCGGAGCCGGGCGATCGGCAGCAGCGCGACGCCGATGGGCACGTTCAGCCAGAAGATCCACTGCCAGGACGCGCCTTCCACGACCGCCCCGCCGACCAGCGGGCCGATAGCGATGGCCAGGCCGCCGACGGCGCCCCAGGCGCCCAGGGCAAGGCCGCGGCGCTGCGGGGACACCGCCGCGGACAGCAGCGTGAGGGTCAGCGGGATCACGATGGCGGCGCCGACGCCCTGCACTGCCCGGGCGGCCACCAGGGCGCCGATGCCGGGCGCCAGCGCGGCGGCCGCCGACCCGGCGGTGAACAAGGCGAGGCCGATCGTGAACAGGCGGCGGCGGCCGTACCGCTCGCCGAGCGTGGCCCCGGTGAGCAGCAGGACCGCGAAGGTGAGGGTGTAGGCGTTCACCGTCCACTGCAGGCCCTCGAGCGAGGCGTGCAAGTGCGCCCGGATCGACGGCAGCGCCGTGGTCACCACGAGATTGTCCAGTGAGGCCATGAACAGGGCGGTCGAGGTAATAGCGAAGGTCCATGCGGTGCGGTGTCTGGTAGTCATTTCCCGTCTCCTAGGTATTGAGTGATCACTACCTTGTGAGGTTAAAAAAAAATTACCCCGGGGAGTCCTTCGGGCACCAGCTGGTCCACCGCTCGTCCACGGACGGCAGGTCCATGGCCGCGGCGACGTTCATCAGCATGCCGACGGCGAAGAAGTCCACCACGCGCTGGAAGGGCAGCCCGGTCAGCCTCTCGGTCAGCTCCCAGAGCTTCTTGTAGCCGGCCCGGGTCGCGGCCCGGATCTCAGGGTCGTCGCAGGCGGCATACGCCTGCATCTGCATCAGCAGCAGCGTCCGGTCCTCGAGGAGAACCTCGTAGGCATCGGCCATGGCCATCAGCGCCTCCTCGCCGGTGCGGTCGCCTGCCGCCGCGGTAAAGGTGTCCTCTACCCGGCGGAAGCACCGCTCCACGAGCGCGAGGAACAGCGCCTTCTTGGTCGGGAACAGCCGGAACAGGTACGGCTGGCTGATCCCGGCCCGCTTGGCGACGTCTTCGGTGGAGGTGCCCGCCAGCCCGTGGACCGCGAAATCGGCGACCGCGGCCTCGAGGACCAGCTCGCGGCGCTCCGCCGCAGGCATCCGCTGCCTCGTCTCGTGCTTGGTCTCGGTCATGCTTTTAAGGTAGTGATGAATCACTACTCTGTCAAGGGCTGGGCGCGCGTTCTTCTCCCCCACGGCAGGTACATGGTAGTGACGGTGGTCACGCACGCGGCGACGATGGGCGCGCCCTAGCCCGGCTACGCGGAAAGGACGCGGCGGAGCCGCCAGGCGGCGAGGCCCAGCAGGACCGCGGCGTAGGCCGCGAGGATCCCGAGTTGGGGCAGGATGCCGGCGATGGACGCGCCGTGGCCGACCAGCCGGGCGAAGGCATCGTTGCCCCAGGCCTGGGGGGTGATGTGGGCGACCCGCCGCATGGCCGGGGAGAAGACTTCGAGCGGGACCATGCAGCCGCCGAGGGCACCGAGGCCCAGGCCCAGGAGCAGCGAGACGCCGATCGCCTGCTGCTCGTTACGGAACAACGTTCCCAGCAAGATGCCGGCTCCCGACGCTACCAGGGCGAACAGGATCACGACCGCGACCACGCCGACCGGCTGGCCCCAGTTGACCCCGAAGAGCAGCGCGGAACCGGCGATGATCACCAGCGCCTGGACGCAGGAGATCAGCACCCGGCCGAGGGTTTCCCCGGCGATAACCGTGGCCGGCGACGTCGGGGTGGCGAGCATCCGGCGGGATACGCCAAGCCTGCGGGATTCGATCAGGGCGACCGCGCCGGTCATGGCGATGAGGAACAGGAAGAGCAGGAGCTCGGTCCAGGCTCCCTCATCGAACTGGCCGAGGGTCCGGGAGAATAGCGCCGTTCCCGCGGTCGTCTGGGTCACCGAGACCGAAGGGACCGCCGGGGCGATCCTGGTCGCCGCCGCGAGGCCGGCGCCGAAGCTGGGGGCGGAGTGCTGCCTGACGGCGAACAGGGCGGCGCCGAGCAGGGCCGCCTGCCCGGCGACCGCCCCGCGCACCGTCTCGCCGAGTCGCTGGGAGGACTGGTCCGGCCGGGCCAGGTAGCGCAGGGTCACGGCCTGCCCGGCGCGGACGGCGCCGTCGTAGCCGGGAGGAATGACCACGCCCGCGGCCATGTTTCCCCGCTCGACCTGCGTCAGCAGCGCCGCAGGGTCGGACACGGCCACCACCCGCAGATGAGGCGTCTGCCCGAGTTGGTGCATGAGGGCCGTGCCGAGCGGCCCGGAACCGGTGGTCACCACGCCGAGCCGCGGGGTGGACGAACCGCCGAAGGTGGCCCCGAGTATCAGGATCAGGACCATCGGGAAGACGAACACGAAGAAGATGTTGGTTCGCACCCGGAACATCCGGCGCAGGTTCGCCAGGGCGATCCAGAGCGCTTTCACGTTCTACACCTCCGCCATGCGCCTGAGCCGCGTCATGGCCAGGCCCCCGGTCACCACGGCGAATACGAGCATGGCCAGCGCCGGTATCCACACCACCGAGATGCTGCCGCCGCGCAGGTCGCCGAGCCCGCGCAGGAACCACGCCTGGGGCGCGACGAAGGTAAGCCGGGACAGCACGCCGGGTGCCTGGGAGACCGGGAAGAACGTGCCGCCGATCAGGCCCAGGATGACCGCCACCACCGCCTGCCAGTTGGCGGCCTGCTCGGCGTTCCTGGCCAGGGTGGCGATCAGGGCCATGATCCCGGTGGCCGCCAGGATCGCGGCCACGACCAGTACCGCGACGCCGAGCGGGTTCCCCCAGGATGCTCCGAACAACAAGGTGGTGGCCACTACGAGCACGGTCATGCTGATGACGCCGAGACCGAAGCTGGTCAGCAGCTTCCCGCCAAGGATCGAGTTCCGGCTGATCGGGGCGGCCAGCAACCGGGCAAGCGTCCCGTCGTTGCGCTCCTCGAGCAGGCTGGTCACGCCGAACTGGACGGTGAAGAACAGGAAGAACACGGCCATCCCCGCGGCGAAGAACGACTTCTGATCCAGTTCCTTCGTCTGCGCCGACACGTCGCTGACCGCCACCGGCGCGGCGACCGCGGCCGCCCGGGCGGCGAGCGCCTGGATCTGCGCGGGCGACAGCGGCGCGCGGGGGTTCCCGGCGGCCACGGTGGCGACCGACAGCCGGATCCGGTTCAGGTCCGCGGCGAAGCTCTCGGCGATCGACCGGGCGACCTGCGTGGAGATGGGGGCGTCGATGTTGCCGATGACCTGCATCGAGGCGGCCTGGTTGGCCTGGACCCGGGCGGAGAAGCCGGCCGGGATGACGATGACGGCGGCCAGCGTCCCCTTTGCCGCCAGCGCCCGCGCCTGGGCCACGGTGGCTTCGGTGTGGATGGCGATCAGCCCGCTCCGCCCGACGGCCGGCAGGACCTGCCCGGTGAACTGCTGGCTGACGGCGCCGTGATCGGCGCTGACCACCCCGACGCTGATGACGTCCGAGGCACCCGAGATCCCGCTGAAGATCGAATTGAAGATGAACGCCAGGCCGAGCGGGACCACGATGCCGATCAGGACGGCCGAACGGTCCCGCAGCCGGGTCCTGAGGTCCTTCAGGCAGATAAGCCAGGCGGCTCGCATCGGTCTTCTCCTAGTCCCGGAGGGCCCGGCCGGTCAGGTGCAGGAAGACCGCCTCGAGGTCCGGTTCGGCGACCTCGACGGACCTGACGGTCGCGCCAGCCGCCGCCACGTCGGTCAAGATGGCCGGAAGCTCGCTGCGCGCGTTCTCCACCACCAGGTCGATGGTGCCGCCGAGCGCCTTGGCCCGGCGGACCCATGATCGCGCGGCCAGGACATCGGCGGCTTCCTCCAGGTTGCCGGTCGCGGACAGCCGCACCTGGTCCCCCTCGCCGACCATGCCCACGAGTTCGGCACGAGTGCCCTCGGCAATCAGCTTGCCGTGGTCGATGATCCCGATCCGGTCGCACAGGCGCTCGGCTTCCTCCATGTAGTGCGTGGTGTACAGCACCGCCATCCCGGCTCCGGACAGCCCCGCCACGCTCTCCAGGATCGCGTTCCGGCTCTGCGGGTCGACCCCGACCGTCGGCTCGTCCAGGATCAGGAGCTTCGGCTGATGCAGCAGCCCGATGCCGATGTTCAGGCGCCGTTTCATCCCGCCGGAGTACTGCTTGGTCTGATCGCCGGCCCGGTCGGCCAGGCCGGTGAGGGCAAGCACCTCATCGGTGCGGCGCTTCGCCTGCGAGGTTGGCATGCCGTAGAGCCGGGCGAAGAACATCAGGTTCTCCCGGCCTGACAGGTCCGGGTAGATGGCCAGGTCCTGCGGCACGTAACCGAGCGCGTTCTTGGCCCGGACGGAGCGGGTCGTCATCGGTGCGCCGGCCACCAGGACCTCGCCCGCGTCGCGTTCGAGCAATCCGGCGATCATCGCGATGGACGTCGTCTTGCCTGCCCCGTTCGGCCCGAGGAGCCCGTAGGTCTCGCCGGGGTCGATGTGGAACCCGACCCCGTCGACCGCGACAAGCTTGCCG
This sequence comes from uncultured Actinomycetes bacterium, assembly GCA_963800415.1. Taxonomy (GTDB): domain Bacteria; phylum Actinomycetota; class Actinomycetes; order Streptosporangiales; family Streptosporangiaceae; genus Palsa-504. The sequence goes on along the minus strand of CAWDBS010000048.1, from coordinate 98,700 downwards.
AAGCACCGCCGCAAGCCGCGGCATTCGAGCACGCGCTGGCTGGGCATGGGCCGCTCCGGATCATGATCGGACGAGGCTATGGTCGGCACACCCGGACTGGCGAAGGCAAGGGCCTTAAGGCCCAGATGTCAGTCGCTGCCCGGATGTCAGTCGCGTCCGGATGTCAGTCGCCGATCCACACGGACTTGATGTTGCAGAACTCGCGGATGCCGTGGTAGGACAACTCCCGGCCGTGGCCGGAGGTCTTGATACCGCCGAACGGCAGCTGGGGATAGGAGGTCACGTTGCCGTTGACGAAGACCATCCCGGCCGCGAGATCCCGGATGAACCGGCTGCGTTCGCTGTCGTCGCTGGTCCACGCGTTGGCGCCGAGTCCGAACTCGGTGCCGTTGGCGAGTCCGATTGCCGCGTCGATGTCCGCGACCCGGTAGAGGCTGGCCACCGGGCCGAAGACCTCCTCGCGGTACAGGCGCATCTCCGGGGTGATCCCGGCCAGCACGGTCGGCGGGTAGTAGAAGCCGGGACCCTCGGGCGCGGCGCCGCCGCACAGCGCCCTGGCGCCCTTGGCCACCGCGTCCGCCACGAGATGCTCGACGTCGTCGCGCTGCTGCTCGGAGGCCAGCGGGCCCACGTCGGTGGTGTCCAGCATCGGATCGCCGACGGTCTTGGCCGACATCTGTTCGGTGAACAGCCGCTCGAACTCGTCGTAGACCGCGTCGTGCACGATGAAGCGCTTGGCGTTGATGCAGGACTGGCCGTTGTTCAGCAGGCGCGCCGCGGTGCCGGTTTCGGCGGCCTGGCGCACGTCCGCAGAGGGCATGACGATGAACGGGTCGCTGCCGCCCAGTTCGAGCACGACCTTCTTGACCTCGCTGCCGGCGATGGACGCCACCGACGACCCGGCCGGCCCGGACCCGGTGAGCGTCGCGGCCATCACCCGGCGGTCGCGCAGGATCGCCTCGACCCGGCCGGAGCTCACGAGCAGGGTCTGGAACGTCCCCTCGGGGAACCCGGCCCGGGCGAACAGGTCCTGCAGGAACAGCGCGGTCTGCGGCACGTTCGAGGCATGCTTGAGCAGCCCGACGTTACCCGCCATCAGGGCCGGGGCGGCGAAGCGCATCGCCTGCCAGAGCGGGAAGTTCCACGGCATGATGGCCAGGACCGGGCCGAGCGGCTGATAGGCAACGTAAGCGTTCTTCGCGCCGACGGCAGCGGCGTCGGCGGGCTCGTCGGCGAGGAGGCCGGCGGCGTGTTCGGCGTAATACCGGCAGGCGGTGGCGCACTTGGCGACTTCGGCCTTGGCGGCGGCCAGCGTCTTGCCCATCTCGGTGGTCATCATGGCCGCGATCAGGTCTTGTTCTTTGTCCAGGATGTCGGCGGCGTTGCGCATCCACCCGGCCCGTTCGGCAAAACTGGTCAGGCGGTAGCTTTCGTGCGCCGTCGCCGCGGCGGCCAGGCAGCGCTCGACGTCCGCCTCACTCATCTCGTCATAGGTCTTCAGCGTCTGCCCAGTGGCGGGGTTGATGGTCGCGATCGCCACGATTCCTCCTTCCGGCGTGGGGGCACCGCCACGGCGACGTTGCCGCGGCGGCTCGACGTGGCCCCTGCCCGGATCGGGCCGGTCCCACACCTATCCGGCTGTTCCGAGCATGCCTGGCGGTGAGGTCAGGGGGCGTGCGTCGCACTGCCGGCTTCTGGACCAGCGGTCGGCAGGCTACCCGGGGGGATGTTCGCGTCCAGCAGGGCGGTCGAGCCAGCCGCCCGCGTGACCGCATCCTCAGTCCGCTCCCGCAGCCGCCCGAGCAGTTCACTATCGCCTAGCGGGACGGTGGCCTCCAGGCGGGTGCTCGCCTGGACCTCGGGGAGGTCCATGACGGCATCGACCAGGTTGGCCCGGTAACCGGGAGCGACATGCTCGGACGTCGCGCGCAGCGAGGTCCGGGCGGTCCCCTCCGGACCCTGCGCCGTCGTCACCTCGGCGGCCGCGACCGTCCGGTCGCCGTCCTTGACTTCGACGTGACGTGACATATCCGGATTGGTCATTGCGCACTCCCGGGATCGTTTGTACCTGGCACGCACAGCCGCGCTGCTGCCGCAGGTCGAGTACTGCCCTGCCCGGGGAGCGCCGGGGTGAAACAGGTCTATACCAGCTAATCGCCGGCTCATCCGGGCCAGGTGTGAACGTCCGCGCCACAGCTTCCCCAGCGGGCACTCGCTCGGTTCGATCGTCTGCTACGGGGCTATCTTGCTCGTCTTCCTGCCCGCGGTCCGCGGGCGGTGGCGCCGTGTCTTCATAGCGGGATCGGCACCCTGGTCGCCCTGATCGGGATCAGCCGGATCCTGCTTGGCGTGCACTACGTCTCCGACGTCCTGGGCGGCTGGGCCCTCGGCATCACCTGGCTGGGCCTGACCGCCTTCGCCTTCGAGCTGACCCGGCGGGCAGCCGGGCAGCCGGTAACCGATCCGGTCACCGAGGGCCTCGAGCCTGAGGCCCGCGCCGGTCTCACACCGACGCAACAGGAGTCCGCTATGGGTCATTATAGGTTCCAGCGCGGTCAGCTGGGCTGTCTGGGTCGTGGCTGGTCAGTCTGTGCCGGATTCCATTGCGGCGTGATCAAGCAGCTCGTCGGCGGGAACGCTGCCGCGCGAGGCGATCGCCTCGGCTCCTCCCTCGGGCATCGCGCCGATGAGCGCGGCCGGGGCCGCCTGTGCGGCGCCGGCCAGCGCCGGGTGTGAGCTGCCGAGGATGCCGAGTCCGGCGTACTGCTCGAGCTTGGCGCGCGAGTCGGCGATGTCGAGGTTGCGCATGGTCAGCTGGCCGATGCGGTCGGCGGGCCCGAAGGCAGAGTCCTCAGTCCGTTCCATGGAGAGCTTGTCCGGGTGGTAGCTGAACGCCGGCCCGGAAGTGTCCAGGATGGAATAGTCCTCACCGCGCCGCAGCCGGAGGGTGACCTCGCCGGTGACCGCCGTCCCGACCCAGCGCTGCAGTGATTCGCGCAGCATCAGCGCCTGCGGGTCCAGCCAGCGGCCTTCGTACAGCAGCCTGCCGAGCCGCCGTCCCTCGTTATGGTAGCTGGCAACGGTGTCCTCGTTGTGGATCGCGTTGAGCAGCCGCTCGTACGACGCGTGCAGCAACGCCATTCCCGGTGCCTCGTAGATGCCCCGGCTTTTGGCCTCGATGACCCGGTTCTCGATCTGGTCGGACATGCCCATGCCGTGCCGGCCGCCGATGGCGTTGGCTTCCAGTACCAGGTCAACGGCGGAGGTGAACTCCTTGCCGTTGATCATCACCGGTCGTCCCTGCTCGAAGGCGATCGTGACATCCTCGGCGGCTATCTCGATGGCGGGGTCCCAGAACCGCACACCCATGATCGGATCGACGATCTCGATGCCCGTGTCGAGGTGCTCGAGCACCTTGGCCTCATGGGTCGCGCCCCAGATGTTCGCGTCGGTGGAGTAGGCCTTCTCCGCGCTGTCCCGATAGGGCAGGCCACGGGCGAGCAGCCACTCGGACATCTCCCTGCGACCGCCGAGTTCGCTGACGAAGCCGGCGTCCAGCCAGGGCTTGTAGATCCGCAGGGAGGGGTTAGCTAGCAGGCCGTAGCGATAGAATCGCTCGATGTCGTTGCCCTTATAGGTGGAGCCGTCTCCCCAGATCCGCACGTCGTCCTCGAGCATTGCCCGCACCAGCAGGGTGCCCGTGACGGCCCGGCCGAGCGGGGTGGTGTTGAAGTAGGCGCGGCCGCCAGTCCGGATATGGAATGCCCCGCAGGCCAGGGCCGCGAGTCCCTCCTCCACCAGGGCCGCCCGGCAGTCGACCAGCCGGGCGGCCTCCGCGCCGTACACCGCGGCCCGCCCGGGCACCGAGGCGATGTCAGGCTCGTCGTACTGGCCGATGTCGGCGGTGTAGGTACACGGCACCGCACCCTTCTCGCGCATCCACGCGACCGCTACCGAGGTGTCGAGGCCGCCGGAGAAGGCGATACCGACACGTTCACCGACGGGCAGAGAGGTGAGCACCTTGGACACGAGTGCAAGTATATGCACATGAATGCATGATCATGCAACGCCGTTGATGCCGCGCGAGGCGGCTTGCGCGGGTTTCGGGGTAGCTGGCCCGGATGCGGGAAAGCGGTCATCGGGAGCACACGGGAGGGCCTGAAGCGGGTGTGGTCCTCGCGCTGGCCGTGCCGCTGCAGCCCGGACCCTTACTTTCGCGCCGCTCGCGGCGCTTTGGGCAGATACCCGACGGTGGGCCGCCCGTGACGACCCGGCGGACCACGGCGACAGGTCCCCGGGTACCAAGCCCAGCTGATGCTCCCCCGGCCGGCAGCGCAATACTGGCACGGAGCCGCATCGGCGTGGCGTTCTAGAAATGTCGGTATCGGCTACTAGAATAGAACAAAGATTCCAAACAAGATCATCAGCTTAACGAGCCTAAGGCGCCGCCGGAAGGGAGCGACACCCAGGAACCATCTTGATCATGAGCCCCGCCGGTCCGCGAGCATCCTGGAGGGAGGTGACGATGTCGATGAGCACGGTCGTGCCGCCTGGCAGCGCCGCCGAGGCGCTGGGGATGCTGAGGTCGGCGATGGGGTACCTGTCCGCGGCGGACGCGACGGCGATGGCGGCCGAGGAGCAGGCCGGGTGCCTGCAGGCGCTCGAGCAGGCCACCGCGATGGGTACCGCGGCGCGGGCGTCGATCCTGGCCGCGTTCACCTCGGGTCAGGGGTATGCCGCGGATGCGGATTACAGCCCGCGGGCGTGGCTGATCCACAAGACCCGGATCACCAAAGGCGCGGCGGTGGGGCATACCGCGTGGGCGCGGCGGGTGGCGGCGCACCCGCAGGTGGTGGCGGCGCTGGCGGCCGGGGAGCTGTCGGAGTCGTTCGGCCGGGCGATCTGCACCTGGACCGGTACGCTGCCGCAGGACTGCCGCCAGACCGCCGATGACATTCTGCTGGCCGCCGCCGCAGCCGGGATGGGGCTGCCGGAGCTGGCCGGGCTGGCCTGGCAGATCCTGGACCGGTACCGGCCTGGATAAGCCCGATGAGGACCCGGGCAGGGCGTTCGAGGACCGCGCGGTCCGGCTGGTGACCACGTTCGACGGGGCGGGGGTACTGCACGGGGACCTGACCCCGCAGTGCGCCGCGGTGGTCGGCGCGGTGCTGGACGCGCTGTCCGCCCCGGCCGGCGCGGAAGATTCCCGGACGCATGAGCAGCGGTACCACGACGCGTTGCAGGAGGCGATCCGCTAGCGGAGAAATTGCATCGTGATTGGCGTCACATCAGCTTCGCTCGCGTCCTTCGGACGCAGGCCCTACGGACGCCGGGGCTGCTGCCGCGCGCGGCTTCCTCGCCACCGGCCGCAGCCGGGTCGGCCGAGCTTGCATGGCGCCATTACCGGACTGCCAGGCCGCCAAACCGGGCGGAGAGTGCGGTCTTGGCGATCCTGATGACCATAGGTCTAGACCCGTGTAGCAAAAGGTACGTCCTCCCGCATAGCGCCGAGCGGCACATCATCGCCGCCGAGGGCTGGTCGCAGTAGGCCGCAGATCGCCGTCTACCCCCGCCGCTACGGCGCCACGACCGACTCGAGATCGCCTGGATCACCGTGGCGCTGCGGAATCTGAGGGTCAGGGACGATGCCTGGGCCCGGATGGATCCCGCGCACCGGGATGCGCACCGGCGGCTGTGAACCGACGTGGTCAGCGGACGCAGCCCGGGCACTTGGCGGCGCCCGCCTCCCTGCTCGCTTTGGCGGCCTGGCAATCAGGTCATGGCGCCACGCAAGCTCGGGCTGCCAGGCCAAGGCACAGTAAGGCTGCGGTCACCACGGTGGCAGGCCGGCAGATCGCACAGCATTCCCTCTCCCGCCGGTGCTGGCTCACCTCCCGGTACGGGCACCGGTCGCCGGGCGTTGCCCCAGATGGAACAGCGGCGGCGGCGCTACGCTGGTGTGTCGTGCAGGAGACGCGCCTGGACACTGCCCGGATCCGGGCGGCTCGCCGGGTGATCGACCCGGTTTTTCTCGACACTCCGCTGTACCGGTGCGAGGCGCTGGAGCCCGGCCTCGGGTGCGCGGTGAGCATCAAGCTCGAAACGGCGAACCCGGTCCGCAGCTTCAAGGCCCGCGGCACCGAGGTCGTCGCGAGCCTGCTCGCCGGCAATGGCTCGCGAGCGGTGGTGTGCGCCAGCGCGGGCAACCTTGGCCAGGCCCTGGCCTGGTCCGGTCGCGGCCGGGGGCTCGACGTCACCGTCGTGGCATCCCGCTGTGCGCCTGCGGCCAAGCTTGATCGCATCCGCGCCTTGGACGCCAGGCTGGAGCTGGTGGACGGCGACTTCGACATGGCTCGCGAGCGGGCGGCGGCCATCGCGCGGTACGACGGCATCCGGCTGGTCGAAGACAGCGCCGACATCGAGACCTGCGAGGGCGCGGCGACCATCGGCCTGGAACTGGCGGGCACCGTGCCGGCCTTCAACACCGTCCTGATCGCTCTCGGCGGCGGGGCGCTGGCCACCGGTGTGGGTCATGTGATCAAGGCCCGGGCGCCCGACGTCGAGGTGATCTGCGTCCAGCCGCTGGGCGCACCGGCGATGACATACTCGTGGCGCCAGCGGCGCGTCGTCACCACCGGCCCGGCCAGCACCATCGCTGACGGCGTCGCCGGCCGGCGTCCCATCCCGGCCGTCCTGGAGGACCTCCTCCTGGTCGCTGACGACGCCGTCCTGGTCTCCGAGGCGTCGATCATCGCCGGCATGCGGATGCTCCTGGACCACGCCGGCCTCGTCGCCGAACCGTCGGCCGCGCTCGGCATCGCGGCGATCCTCGAAGACCGTGACCGCTTCGCCGGCCTGCACGTAGTCACCATCGTGTGCGGCAGCAACGTCGACCCAGACGCCTATCACCGCTGGGTCGGCGCGGCTCCCACCCACAGGTCCTGACAAGTGCTCCCGGCCGACCCGCGATGAGGAGCGAGAGCACGATTCCGCGGAGTCGCCGCCAAGGTCCTCCACGACCCGACACCGATTTGGCGCGGGCTGCCGGTTCTGACTTCTTGTCTGACATTCGTTAGAACCTGGTAGGACGGGTTACGTAGAGAGCCTGGTCAGGCTACAGACCTAGGCGGCGCAGAGGCTGTACGCGGACAGCCCAGCGCAAGTCGGTGGCAATACGTTGGGCGCCCTGGTGGTCCTGGGCGGCGATCATGTGCTCGATGAGGTGGTCACGCAGGTAGCGGGACCGCTCGGGGAGCTCCCACCAGGCGGTTACCGTGCTCTCCCCGCTGCCGGGCAGGGTCTTGGGGAGGCAGGCAGCTGCACTGCTGAGCAGGGCCTGGTGCAACTGCCGCAGCCGGTCTTGACCGAGTTCTTCCCGCAGGAAGTCCCTGATCACGTCGTGCAGCTGGACGGTGCTGCCGCCGGGAGAAGTGTCCAGGGTCAGCAAGGCGAGCTCACCGAACCGGGCGAGCAGGGCGTAAGCCTCGTCCTCGCCGAGCCCGCCGGCTGCCTGCCACAGGCCCACCGCGAGATCGACCGGGACGGTCTCGTCCTCAGCGAAGACGGTCAGTTCGGCGAACTGGGCACGCTGGCCGGGATTAAGCAGGCCGGTGCTCGCCTCGATCGTCAAGCGCACCGACCAGGCCCGCTGGGCTGCGTTGCCGACATCCAGCTGGGCGGGTCCAGCTCCGGACAGGCGATCCATCTTCAGTGCGTGGCCCTGCCGCAGCATAGCGAGCAGTTCCCCGCCAGCGGCGTTGACATCAGACAGCATCCGTGCCCGGTCGATGAGGATCTTGTTGACCAGCCGCAGCAGCAGCGGCCAGCATCCGGCCTCCGCGACCAGCTGCCCGGCGAGAATGGGCGCAAGCCCCGGCAGCCCTGCCGTGAGGACCGCGTGCGCCTGTCGTTCCGTCATCCGGTCCACTAGGACTGGGCGCCCGCTGCCGCCGAGGAGGAAGGCGTTCCGCGTGGTGATCAGCCGGGCGCACCGGCCCACGACCGGGAACACGTCAAGCTGCTCCTGTGACCAGACATCATCCAGGACCAGGAGCCGACGAGGCCCTTTCCCGAGAATCGCCGCCAGGTACTCTGCGGCCTGCCGCACATCAATGAAGCTGACGGGCCGGTCCGGCTCCAGCCTCTTGATTAGGTCATTGACCATCCCTGTAAGCGCTTGCCTGCCCGCATCGCGGCCCACCGTCACCCAGTACACACGCCCCCCGAATCGGCGCAGAACCCGCGGGTCAGCCCGCACCATCTTGGCAATCGTGGTCTTGCCGAAACCACCCGCCCCGTGGACCGCCGTCGTGACCCCAACCGTCCCCCCCGCACGGACTGCGGCCGCAGCCTTCATGACCTCAGCTGGCCGGTCCACCACCCACGACTCGGGCCGCTGCACCGCCGGAACCACCTCACGCAGCCCCGCGTCGTACAACCGCTGCCCCTGCCACACCAGCAGCCCGCAGGCGGCCACGGCAACCGTCGACCCCGCTGTCCACCACAGTGGGTCACGCTCAACCGCCGGGAACCACAACACAGTCCCGCCGGTAGCGGCGTTCACCGCCACCGTCAGCACCGTGCCCGCCACAGCCGCTAGTAGCCCCGCCACCACGACCAGCAGCAGCCGCCCCAGACGCATGCGCCACCCTTCCGTCCGCAGTACCCAATTCAACCGTAAGAACCGTACGACGGGTATCACCCCAGCAAACCCCGTCGTTCTGCACCGAGTCCGATCATGTGCGTTTCTCCTGTTTAGGGCACCTCGACTGGGCCTGCTCCACAACGACAGGGCTGCGGACAAAGTCATTTCTGCTGTTCACAGGTCCGGGGTGAGGCGTAGCAGGGCGTGGAGCAGGTCGTTGTCGTATTCGGCTTCGCGGATGGTGGCGGCGATGTCGCTGCGGCCGGCCTGGCGGATGAGGCCCGTGGTGAGGTTACGGAGGGTGGCGAGGTTGCGGGGCCGGGACTGGGCCCGGACCTTCGAGGAGTCCTCACGCAGGGTCACGTCGCGGACCAGGTGGACCTCGTTCTCGATGCCCCAGTGGCCGCGGGCGTAGGCGGCGATGTGTTCCGGGCCGGCCTCGCGGGCGGTGAGGCTGGTGATCAGGTACACGGTCTCGCTGCTGGTCTGGGTGACGCGGGTCCAGGTCTTGCCGTTGCCCTTCCAGTACGTGACGGTGCGGGTGCGGACGACGCGGGCGACCTGGGCGGCGTGCGGGAACAGGGCCCTGATCTCGTCAGGTGCGTCCATGACCAGGTGGCGGCGGGTCTCGTGGCGGCCGTGGCCCTTGTCCCGGGTGACGTGGCGGCGAGCGCCAGGCCCAGCACAGGCCATCGAGGGCGGCGTAAAGGCCGGGCTGGTTCTTCTTCACGGTCAGCACGTACTGGGCCAGGAGCTCCTCGCAGGCCAGGACGGCGAGGTCACGCTGCGTGTGCAGCGCGTCGGCCGTCAGGATCCAGCCGGCGAGGGGGAACCGGCCGTTCAGGTCCCGCAGCATGGGCCCGATTTCCGGGATCTCGTTCGTCTTGGCCGGGATCTCCCGGTCCGCCAGCACGATCCCGCCCGCCGCGGCGGACAGGATGAACAGCCTGGTCCCGCCGGGCAGGAGCGCGCCGCGGACCTCTTTCCCGTCACAGGCCAGCTGCGGCTGCAGGACGGGCCCCGCCGCCGGGTACGCGGGCGGTTCCGCCGGGACCGCGGCCGCGAGATAACTGGACACGGCGTCGGACAGGGCCTGCGCGCCGAGCATGCCCAGCAGCCTGGTCACCGTCCTCGGCGACGGCGCCACGAGGAAGCCGTCCCCGCCGGTGCGGGCGCCGGCGGCGGCCAGGTCCTCCTGGCCCGCGTGCCTTATCCACTCGGTGATGCCGGCCAGCTTCGTCTTGCCGTGCAGCATGGCCATCACCACGAGCGTCAGGACGCACGGCAGGGAATGCCGCAGGCCGCGGGGATCGCGCGGCTCCGCCATGGCCGCGAAGCAGTCCCGGATGCTCCCGCCGCACGCTGCCCGCAGCGCCGCGGCCCGCTTCAGCAGCGCCCTCCGCGCCTCGTCCGCCGCAGCGCGCAGCCGCTCCCGCTCCGCCCGGTCCCGCTCCCGCTGATGCGCGGCCTTCCGTTCCCGGCCTGCCTCCCGCTGCCGCCGCTTTCCCTCCCGCCGGGCCCCCCGGCTGGCCTTCGCCTTCTCCCTTGCCGCGGCACGGCGGGCGATGTCCTCCGCCTCCGCGATCACAGCCTCGGCGGCATCAGCGGGCACGGGCATGCAAGACTGGCCACGCAACGGGGCCTCCCGGCGGGTGAAGAGATGTGAGAACCCCTTCGTCTTATCCGGGACCCCGTTGCCCTGCCCGTGAAGTAACCAGATCGCCGCCGGATCAGTCACGGCCAGTCACCGCCGGCCATCAAGAACCAGCGGCGCCCAGATTGCGGTCAGTAACCAGACCCCCGGGTGCCCGCATTCCCCCCGGCCTGGGAACGGAAGCCCCAACCCTGCACGGAGACGGGCAGGCCCTGCAGCCGCCCACCGCCCGCCCCAAAGACACTGCTTGAACAGCGGAAATACTTTGTCCGCAGCCCTGTCCACAACGACACCTCCGACTACATCAAACTGAGCGCATAGTCGGCAGGGATCGTCCCGCGCGTTCGAGCGCCAGATCATCCTTTTATGGGCGCCTGCCAATTGATCTAGATTTCCACTCCGGAACGCCCATAACGGCGGGTCGGTGCGCGGTTATCACATGGTGGCTTCGCGATTTCGGAACTCCAGCAGACCCGCGGTCGGCCAACATGCAGCCGCCTGGCCTGAATATTTATTCATAGAGTCCCGAACGGAGAATGCGCGCTCATGCCGCGATGACTGTCCTTCAACGGCGCTGCCGCGACCGTCAGTATCTGGCCTGTGGATGGTAAGACTGCGCAAAACCTGGCGACTTCGAGGAGCGCAGCCGGGCCCGCTGCTGCGATCTCACGTCGGCGGGCAGCTATCGGCGCCGGCCATGTCCTGCTGCTGCCAGCCGGTCTTGTCCAGCGCATACTCCACGCCCCCGAACTGGCCGGAATCGATCGGGTAAGGCCAGGGCTGATGGAAGGTCCGCACCAGCCTCAGGCCCGCCTTCTCCATCACCCGCCGCGAGGCCCCGTTGACCGCCATCGCCCCGCGACCACGCGCTGCACACCGAACTCGGTGAAGCCCTTACCGATCAGCGCGCGCGATCCCTCCGTGGCGTACCCCTTGCCCCAGGCTGACTTGCGCAGCCGGAAACCAAGCTCGACCTCGCCAGGCGCCGCGTTCTCACGCGGCCGGAAATGGAACCATCCCAGGAATTCCCCGGTGGCCTTCTCGATGGCCGCCCAGAACCCGTAGCCCTCGTACCGCTGGTAATAGCCCAGGAACGCGGGCAGGACCTCATTCTCGATCTCCTCGCGGGACGTGGATATCCCGCCGGTGACAAAGCGCATGACATCGGGATCGGCGTCCAGGCTCACCAGGTTGACCGCATCGGCCATGCTGAACCGCCGGAGCACCAATCGCTCTGTCTCAAGGAAAACCTGCATCGCCCTGCCCTTTCGATACTGCCACGCTACCCGCGTCCGCTCATGCCGCCGACAGGGCGGGCGCTGGACTGCCGCGTTTCGGTGGAACGCGCTGTTATGCGGCATGCGGCTCGTCGTCTCGCCGGTAACGCCGATCGCGGGTCACGGCGGAGAGGGTGACCGGCGGGAACCTCGACCAGGACGATCCGGAGGCCGTCGGGGTCCTCGATCCACATCTCGATCAGGTCCCAGGGCTCCGCTACTGGCTCCCGCACAATCGGGACTCCGGCCGCGGCCAGCCGGGCGCGCTCGGCGTGAACATCGCGGACCTGGATCCAGATCATCACCGACCGCCCGGGCGGGCCGGCCGCGTGCCCGGAGACCTCGAGCAGCCCCTGGCCGATGAAGAACACCACCCCAGGATCATCCGGCGGGCCGAATTCCCGGTAGATGGCCAGGCCCAGCAGGTCACGGTAGAAGCGGCGGCTGCGGTCCAGGTCGCTGGGCCGCAGCAGGATCCGGCTGCTCAGAACGTCCACGCCACCATTCCAGCATCACGTTCAGTGACGCGGGAGGGTTGAAGAGAACGCGCACAGTCCCGCCCAATTGAGCGGTTCCCCGGCCGCTAACGCCTATGTCGCCATCAGCTCAAACACCGGTTCGAGCGGCCCTGAGGCTGGCCCTACAAGTGGCCCTAGGGCGGCCCGGGTAAGCGGGGCAAATACAGGGGAGTCGGCTAAGGCCCTGCCGCGGGCTGCCGGGCAAGACAGCAGGTCACAGACCCGTAGCCGCTACCAGCGGATGCTGGGGCGGCACCCTGACACGGTAGCGCTTTTGGACGGACTCGGGCTGGACCTCGGCCGCGGCGGGCGGTGACCTTCCAGCCGCATCGTCGTCCTGCTCGGCTACCCTAGGCGGACCATACCGCCGGGACGTGATCACTGGAGGTGCCGATGACCCTCGCGACGCAGGACCTGGAGTACACGGACGACGGCACGACGCTCGACAGTGTTGTCGTGCTCGATGAAGCGCGGAGTGACCAGCGCCCCGGCATCCTCCTCATCCAGGTGGTGCCGGATTGGATGACCATGCCCGAGGCCAGGCCCATCGGTACGCCGAGCTCGGGTAGGTCGTCTTCGCCTGCGATATGTACGGACGCGGCATTGCGGGCGATCGGGAGCGCGTCATGGCCACGCTCATGGGTCTCCGCGATGCCCCCGATCGGCTGGCCCAGCGCGCGGCCGCCGGGCTGGCCGCGCTCAGCGCGCGTGCCGATGTGAACGGGCGCCTCGCCGCGGTCGGCTTCTGTTTCGGCGGCCTGGCGGCGCTGAGGCTGGCGCGCTCTGGTGCCAGCCTCGCCGCGGTGGTCAGCATGCACGGCAGTCTCGCGACCACGAAGCGCGCCGAGCCCGGAGCGGTGACCGCGAAGGTGCTCGTCTGTCACGGGGCGCTCGATCCGCACGCTCCCATGGCCGACGTTGTCGCGTTCACTGAGGAGATGACCAAGGCCGGCGCGGACTGGCAGGTGAACGTGTACGGGGGTGCGATGCACGGCTTCACGCACGCCCATGCCGTGGACGGGGCGACGCCGGGTGTCGCGTACCACGCCGAAACCGACCGCCGCTCGTTCGCGGCCGCACAGGCCTTCCTGGACGAAGCGCTCGCGGCGCGCGGAGCCGGCCAGGTGTGAGCTGACCGGCACACCGACGAGGGGCGACAGCAGCACGTTCGTGAACGCTGTCCGTGCGGCATCGACGTCGCGGTGCAAGCGTTCCTCACCGTCAATGGGCTCGTCGTAGATCTCCTCGTATGCCCTCGGCGGCGGCTGTGTTCCGGCGGGTTCGCGGGAGGCCCGGTAGCCCAATTGGGAGCCTAACTGGCAGCCAACGGCCACCGTCACCCAGCCACGCCCAGCCTCACCAAGCCACATAATGCCAGCTCAAATGACACATCCAGCCACGTCCGGCATTATCCAGCCACCCTGTGCGATCGCCTGGCCGTCAAACAGGTCCACAGGGAGTTGGTCCTAGATTTCGTCGACCCCGGCGGCATCGGCGGCACCACCACCGTCAGCTCCTTGCCCCGATCACCGGGACCTTGGCGCCCCTGAGCTGGCGACGCCTGCGCGGCCGCCGCGGGGTGGCCGTGCGCGTCTGCCGTCTCGGCCGGTCCCATTCCCGCGGTTGCAGGCGTCCGGATGTTCGCTACGAGAAGCCACGCTGGGCGCCGGGTGACTGGCTGGCCGTGCTATCGCCGTGGTGGCCAGGCCCGATCGCGGTGAACCGCGCCTGGGCGTCGTCGCGCTGGGCGGCGATCATGTCCCTGACGTCGGCCTCCAGCGGGGTGTCCGCAGGCCAGGCCTGAAATCAGAGCGGCCTGCGGGGCCGCCGTGCCGAGCCCGGGCGATACCGTGTCCGCTGACGTCAGCGGATCGGGATCACGCTGCGTCGGCCAATCCAGCGCGCGGCGCTCGATATCACGCTCTGTTCCGGGCCCTCGTGAGCTTGACGCAATATATCCGCCGTTCTGGTCGGTTGTGCCGGTGCGCTGTGTGATCGTTCGGACGGCTCCGAATCTTCGTTCTGCGCATCGTGCGGTGGTTGTCTTGGATGTGGCGGCCCAGGCGGCGGGTGACTTCCCAGCGCCTGCCGGGTCGGCCAGCCTGCGCGTAGGCTTCAGGCTTTGGGCACGTGGTGCGTACCGCGTTCCAGCCGCTGCGAAGGAACGGACGTGCGGATGCACTGGCGAGACGGTGGAAGGGACGGTGCCGTGCGGTTGGGTATTCCGGCTAGGCCGTGCCGGGATGAACGAGGCCGCTCTCGTACGCGAACACCACTGCTTGCACCCGGTCTCGCAGGTTGAGCTTGGCCAGCAGGCTCGCGACGTGTGACTTGACGGTCGATGGCTCGACGACGAGTTCGGTGGCGATCTCGGCGTTGGTCAGGCCGCGGGCGAGCAGCCGCAGTACGTCATGTTCGCGGGCGGTCAGCGTGCCGAGCGCGGGGGCGGCGGGAGCAGGCGGCCGGGCGGACTGCTCGATCAGCCGGCGGGTACTGGCCGGGGCGAGCAGCCCGTCGCCGGCGTGGACGGTCCGGATGGCGGCGACCAGCTGCGCCGGCGGGGCGGTCTTGAGCAGGAAGCCGGAGGCCCCGGCCCGGAACGCGTCCACCACGTAGTCGTCGAGGTCGAAGGTGGTCAGTATCACCACCCGGGTGGCGCCGAGCTGCGGGATCAGCCGCCTGGTGGCCTCGATCCCGTCGAGCACCGGCATCCGGATGTCCATCAGCACCACGTCGGGTCTGATCTGCAGCGCGATCGCCACGGCCTGTTCCCCGTCGGCCGCCTCGCCGGCGACTTCGATATCGGGCTCAGCTTGGAGGATGAGCCGGAAACCGCCGCGCACGAGCGCCTGGTCGTCGGCGAGCAGGACCCGGATCACGCGGGCGCCGGGCTGGTGAGGGGCAGCCGGGCGCGGACCGCGAAACCGCCCTCGGGCCGTGGCAGCGCCTCGAGCTCGCCGCCGAGCATCGCCGCACGCTCCCGCATGCCCACCAGCCCGTGACCGGTGCCGCGGCCGCCGCCGGGCCCGCGGCCGGTGTCCGCGATCTCCAGGCTGACCAGGCCGTCCTCATAGCGCACCGCGACTTCCGCGCGGGCCGTTCCGGCGTGCTTGAGCGTGTTGGTCAGCGCCTCCTGGACGATCCTGAAGGCGGACAGGTCCAGCGCCGGCGGCAGCGGCTGCGGCGTGCCCTCGATCCGCAGCGTGACCGGCAGGCCCGCCTCGCGGACCCCGCTGACCAGCTGCTCCAGATCGGCCAGGCCCGGCTGAGGTTTGAGGGAGGCCGGGCCGTCGCCGGAGCGGAGCACGCCGAGCAGCGTCCGCATCTCATCGACCGTCTCCCGGCCGGTGGCCGCGATCACCTCCAGCGCGTTCCGCACGTCTGGCTGCTCCCCGTACAGCACCCGGCCTGCGGCCCCGGCCTGGACCACCATCATCGAGACGTTGTGCGCCACCACATCGTGCAGCTCGCGGGCGATCCGGCCCCGCTCGACCGCCACCGCGGCCTGCGCCTGCAGCTCCCGCTGGGCGGCCAGCTCACGGTTCGCCCGCTCCAGCGCCACGTTCTTGTGCCGCCAGCTGCGGACGGTCCGCCCGGTCGCCCACGCCGCCACCAGCCAGATGAACGACGGGACGATGTTGCCGGAGTCTTGGCCGTGCAGCCTGGCCGCGACGAAGACAGGAGTCGCCACGAATCCCCCGCGTCGTCACGTCCCTACCTGCACGCCGACCTCGAGCTCAAGCAGAAGGCACTCGACCGAACCGCTCCGCCGCACACCCGGACTGGCCGCTACACGCCCCCCGACAAGCTCCTCGCCTTCCTCGAAAGCCTGTGAGACTATGCCGCACAATGCGGCGAGGGCACCGCCCTGACCAGCGGCGGGACCGCCGCAGACCGCGGACATCGGCATAACCGCGTCATCGGGATAATTGTCTAGCGACACCATCGGGTAGTCCCGGTGCGCGGCCAGGCCGTCCCATTCGCGGTCCAGGGTGGCGAGTGCCTTCTTCGCGGGCTCCTGCAGGCCCGGGGCCTGCATCTGCTTTTTCCGCGCCTCGTCGATTACCGTGATTGCGTCATCCCAGGCGGCGTATGCCTTCTCCAGCCGGGCCGCGGCCGCCGCTTTCTCCTGTGGCGCTGGCGCGGCGGTACCGGCCCAGGCGGCCATGAGCTCATCGTGGGCGGCGTAAAGATCCCTGATCCGGCTCAGCCACGCGTCCGTCCAGTGCCCGAGCTGGACCGGGTTCGCGTCGCCGGCCCGGACTATATGCCGTCTGAGGTGAGCCCAGCAGTAGAGGTTGACCAGGCCGTCTGCCTTCTTGCCCGCGGACTCGTACACCTTGTAGAAGTCGCTGGAGATCACTAGCCGCCGCGGCCCGTCCTGGCCGTCGGTGAGCTGCCCGGTCTCCCCGTCGAGCCCGGCATGGCGGGCCAGGACCGCGCCGGACCTCGTCGGGTCCATCACGAAGCAGACGGTGTCCGGGCCGAGGAACACCCACAGCCACCATTTCGCCGGGCCGTCCCCGTCGCGGGGGGCGAAGACCCGCCAGGTGGTCTCGTCGGCGTGCAGGTGCCACGAGCCCCGCGACCGCTCCGTGATCGCGTCTGCCAGCGGGACGAGCAGTGCCCCGGCCTGCGCGCACGTGCCCGCCAAAGTGGCGGGCGAGATCTCCGCGCCCTGCCTGCCCAGCCCGGTCACCAGCGAGTTCATGCTCCGCCCGGCGGCGAACCGCTCGGTCAGCAGCATCGCGATGAACCCGTTGGTGAACAGGCCCTTGCCGATCGCCTTCGGCGGGCCGGGCGCCATCACCGTGGCGGGCACCCGGCAATCGCAGGCCCGCCGGTAGCGGCGGCGGCAGTGCGCGGCCAGCCGCACGATCACCTGCCAGTCCAGCTGCTCCCCGGACCAGTGGTCCCCCAGCGGCGTGAACGGCTCCCCGCACTGCGGGCAGCAGTACCCGCCATCAGGGAAATCCCAGAACACCTCCAGCCGCGGCAGGCGCGAGTAATCCCGCCGTCCCGCCCGCGCCCCCGGGCCGCGCTTGCCTCCCGTGCCGTCCCGGCGTTCCCGGTCCTGCCCGCCGCCACCAGCGGCATTACCATCGCCGCCGGCCGGCGGCCCCGGCCGCGACTTCTCCGACGACCGCCCGAACAGCATCCGCTGCAGCACAGCGAAGTCAGCCCGGAGCCTGTCCAGCTCGGCGTCCCGCTCCGCAACACGCTCAGCCAGCCGCGCCACCTGCTCCCGCAGCAGCGCGTTGTCCTCGATCAGCCCGTCAGCCAGCTCCGACAGCTGCCGGTTCGCCTCCAGGGCCTCAGCCAGCAAGCGCTCCGCAGACGGCGCGTCAGCATCCGCCTCCGCGACCACGCCAGCCAGGACAGTCACGAAGCACAGCAAACACCCCTCACAACCCCGAAATCGCGCGATCACCCCCGGTGTGCCTGAACCGTCCGGGTTTCGTTACGGCTCTATGACCCTTACCGGCTCCGGGCATATCCTCCCTTCAGGAAACCCCGGTAGCTTCGCCGTGTGCTTGCCTGCCGGGCCGCATCCGGTCGCTGACGCCGGCCGGGCCCCCACGGCGGGCACCCGTACCCGGCGGCTATCTGGCCGGTTGCCGTGGCATGCACCCCGGGCCAGGTGTGACGGTTGGATGAGATCAGCCAGGGGCCGAAGAGGGATCCTCGCTTCCCCTCCGGCCGCTGGCTTGCGGCAGCCGCCGCGGCCGGCCTGATCGCCGCGACGGTCACGCTGCTGGTGACCAGCAGAACCCCGGCCACGCCCGGCGCGTCCCCGCGATCCCCGGGCACCGGCACGGTCACCACGCTCCCGGGGCCGTCGCCGGTCTCCGCGGGCGCCAGCCTGCCCAGTACCTGCGTCGTGGGTTACACGCCCAGCCCCCGGGGCCCGGCCTTCGTGCCCGGCCCCCTGCCGCCGAACCCGGCGCCGACGACGATCCAGGGCGCCTCCTACTACCCCACTCCCGGTTATCAGCTCACGCTGAGGAACGACTCGGCGGCCACGGTCCGCATCGCCGGATTCAGGACCGTTTTTTACGACGCTCACGGGACCGAAGCCGGCAGCGACCTGGAGACCATCAACGAGGTCTTCCTCAGGACCGGGCAGTCGTTCACCTGGCGGGAGTACTCCGAAGTCAACACCGAGGGGAGCGGCAGCGGCCTCGGCACCGCCACCATTCCCGCGACCTCAGCAACCTGCCAGCTAGTCACCTTGTATAGCCCGGCGGCCAGCTGAACCACACAGCGGCCCGGAAATCCGGTCACACCCCGCCACACGATTTCCGACTACTTACGCGCGGGTTGCTCTCGGTCCGGGCAGCCTTGGCGCTGACATTGGCCCTGATCGTCGCTGGCGGCGGCGCTGCTCTCCTGTATGCCGCCCATCGGCCTGCCGCGCTGATCGCGCTGGGCGCGTTCGGTATCTTCGCCGCCGCGCTCACGCTTATTGACCGCATGATCGAGTAGGGCGTTGCTCCCGTTCTCGACCTGTTCTGTGGCGGCGACGTTGACGATGGTGCTGGGGACAGCACCATCGTCAACGTAGCGCCCCGTCCTCCCCGCGGGGAGAAACCCTGCTATCAGAGATAAACGCGCGGGAGTCAGGTCCCGCTACAGTAGGCATTCCTGCAGGACGGCATGCGATCTATCAGAGATAATGCGCCGTTACCTCTGATAGTGGTGGGCATGTAGGAAAGGTTTGCCGCGCCACCTTGGCCGTCGGTGATGTCACTTTGGGCCGCCGCCGCCCGTGTCGCCCCCACTGCGCGGACCCGAGCAATACTGCGGCGGCGCGGGCAGGGATTCCCGGGTGGCCAGTACCGCCTCGACCTCAGTCACCGGGCCAGGCCCGGCCTCAGCCCCAAGTTGCTGCGCCGCCGCCCGCGCCACGATGGCGATCGGATCGCTCATTGGCCTGCTCCTTCGGGAGTGTCGCCGGTATCCGGGTAGTGAGAGCGAACGTAGTCGCGCACGGCGCCGGGCAACGAGCCGCCAGTGACCCGTTGCCAGCAGGCTTCCAGAGCCTCGATTCCTAGCTAGAGCCGAACGTCACCCTCAGACGCGCCCCACGGCCCGCGCGTCTGCCGCGATCAGCGCGGAGTCGGGACCTTGGCCTCTGCTGTCACCGGTGTGACCTCCATACGGTCGATGACCGGGGATCTACGACGGTGTGCGCGGAGTGCCTCATGAGGAAGCAGTTTGCTTTCACGGCGGTGGAGTACGCCGGACGAGGAACCGGCGAGCCCAGCGCCACGAGGCGCGCTTATGCCCACGACGATGGAGTTTGGCCTGCTCGGTCCGCTGTTGGTGCGCTGTGATGGAACGGTGATACCGGTCCAGCGGGGCAACCAGCGGGCGTTGCTGGCGACGCTGCTGCTGGCGGCCAACCGGGTCGTGCCGGCGGAGGAGATCGCCGAGGCGCTGTGGGAGACGAGGCCGCCGCCGTCGGCTCCGGTGACCATACGTAACTACGTCAAGCGGCTACGGCAGGCGCTGGGGGACGCCGGCCGGGCCCGGATCAGCACCCAGCCCCGCGGCTACCTGATCAGCGTCGGCCCCGGCGAACTGGACACCTCGCGGTTCGAGGCCCTGCTGGAATCGGCGCGCGCGGCGGCACGCGACGGCTGCTGGGACACCGCGGCCGATCAGGCGCGTGCGGCGCTGGCGCTGTGGCGCGGCGAGCCGCTCGCGGACGTGGAATCCGACGCACTGGCGCTGCGGGAGGTCCCCCGGCTGGCCGAGATGCGGCTGCAGGCGCTGGAAGTGCGGATCGACACCGACCTGCACCTGGGCCGCCACGCCGAGGTGACCGCCGAGCTGCAGGGCCTGGCACGCATCCACCCGCTGCGCGAGCAGATGCACGCGTCTGCTGATGCTTGCCCTCTACCGATGCGGCCGCCAGGGAGAGGCACTGGCCGCCTACCAGTACGCCCGCCGAGTCCTCGTCGAGGAGCTCGGCACCGAGCCCGGCGCCGACCTGCAAGCGCTACACCAGCAGATACTCACCGCCGACCCTGCGCTGGCCGTTCCCAAGGCCCCGCCGGCCGCGGCAGGCGGCACCGGGTCGGCGGCCCCCCGCCAGCTGCCAGGCGTGGCGGCGCATTTCACCGGCCGCGAGGCCCAGCTGGCTGAACTGTCCAGGGTGCTGGACCAGGCTGGCGAGCAGGCGCCGGGAACGGTGGTGATCAGGGTGATCAGCGCGATCGGCGGCATGGCCGGGGTCGGCAAGACCGCCCTGGCCGTGCACTGGGCGCACCAGGTCGCCCCCCGCTTCGGCGACGGGCAGCTTTATGTCAACCTGCGTGGCTTCGACCCCGCCGCCAGCCCGGCCACCCCCGAAGAGGCCATCCGCGAGCTGCTCGACGGCCTTGCCGTACCCGCCGCGCAGATCCCGCCCGGCCTGCCCGCCCAGGCTGCCCTGTACCGCAGCCTGCTGACCGGCCGGCGCATGCTGATCGTGCTCGACAACGCCCGTGACGAGCAGCAGGTCCGCCCGCTGCTGCCCGCCGACCCCGGCTGCCTGGTCCTGATCACCAGCCGCAGCCAGCTCGCCGGCCTGGCCGCCACCGACGGCGCCCTCCTGCTCACCCTCGATGTGCTGCCTCCCGCCGAAGCCCGCCAGATGCTCATCGCCCGCCTCGGCGCCGACCGCGCCGCCGACCCTGCCACGGTCACCCAGATCGCCGCTCTGTGCGCGCACCTGCCGCTCGCCCTGGCCATCGCCGCGGCCCGCGCCGCCGCCCGCCCCCGCGTCCCGCTGTCTGCCCTTGCCGCCGAGCTCCGCAACGCCGCCGGGCGCCTGGACGCCCTCGACACCGGTGACCCCGCCGCCAGCATCCGCGCCGTCTTCTCCTGGTCCACGCACTATCTCACCCCCGCCGCCGCGCGCATGTTCCGCCTGCTCGGGCTGCACCCCGGCCCCGACATCACCGCCAGTGCCGTCGCAAGCCTGGCCGGAGTCCCGCCCGCCGCGGCCCGCCGCGACCTCGGCGAGCTCGCCCGCGCCCACCTGATCACCGAGCACACGCCGGGCCGGTACACCCTGCACGACCTGCTCCGCGCGTACGCGAGTGAGCAAGCCCGCGCCACCGACGACGAACAATGCCGCCGTGCGGCCATCCGCCGCATCCTCGACCACTACCTGCATGCCGCTCACGCCGCCGACAGGCTGCTTAACCCGGCCCGGGACCAGATCACCCTGGCCGCTCGCGCGGACAGGGTGCAATCAGAGCGGTTCGCCGATTACGGGCAGGCCATGGCGTGGTTCCGAGCTGAGCACAAGGTGCTGCTCGCGGTCCTTGCGCTGGCGGTTGACGCCGGGTGCGACACCCATGCCTGGCAGATTCCCTGGACGATGGTGGACTTCTGCGAGTTCAGCGGCCACTGGCACGACTGGATCGCCACCCAGCGCATCGCGATCACCGCGACCCGGCGCCTGGGACACCGGGCCGCGGAGGCTCGCTGTTGCCGCGCTCTGGGATACGCGTACGCGCGGACGGGCCGCGACAACGACGCTCTCGACCACTTGCGATGCGCCCTTCGGCTGTTCTGCGAAATGGGTGACCCCATCGGTGAGGCGCGGACACATCAGGATCTCTCCTGGATGCTCGACCGGCAGGGCCTGGCCGTGGCGCTGCGCCACGACCGGATTGCCTTGCGCCTGTACGAGCAGGCCGGTCACGCGCGCGGACAGGCCAATGCGCTCAACGCGATCGGCTGGCTGCATGCCATGCTCGGGGATTACCGGAAGGCCGTCGATCACTGCCGGCAGGCGCTGGTTCTGCACCGCGAGCTCGGCAACCGCCGCGGCGAAGCCGCGACCCTGGACAGCCTCGGCTACGCCTACCACCACCTGAGGCAGCACGGCGAAGCTGTAGCCTGCTACCACTGGGCGCTCGGCCTGTTCCGCGAGCTGGCCGACCGCTCCAACGAGGCCGAGATCCTCACTCACCTGGGCGAGGCCTACCACGCCGCAGGCAACCCGGGACAGGCCCGGTGTGCCTGGCAGCAGGCGCTGGCCATCCTCGACGACCTGCATCACCCCGACGCCGGCCAGCTCCGTGCCAAGCTCACCAAGGCAGACGACGGCGAACTCGCAGTGCCCAGTCCGGCGGCGGATTAGCCGAAGGGCGGCTGGCACCGGCAAGAAGGCCACCGCGCCCGCGGCGACACTCGCGGAGCCGCCGTTTGCCGATCAGCGTCCCGATCCTGCCCAGTGTCCAGCGCTGGTCCGCGGGGAACCCGTGCGAGCGGCCCCCTCCCCAGCTCATGCTCCAGCCGGGCCGGCCCACTGCTGAGGGCTCAGCCGCTCCCGCGACACCGGCCCTTTGGACCGCAGCGCCGCCGTCCCGCCGTCCCGCCAGGCCCGCCGCCACCGCCGCACCGACCCTGGCGTTACCCGCAGGTCGTGCGCGATCTGACTGATCCCGTCGCCTCGGGCGGACCGCTCAGCTGCCTGCAGCCGCAGCCGCTCCCGCCGCTGCTGCTGCTCGGCGGCCGTATACCCGCCCCGTTGCGCATACTGCATGCTCCTGTCATACGCCAGCGCCCACCCGAGGTCACGACCTGAGCTCTACGAATTAATTTAATGCTGGTTTAACACTTGGCGGTATTGCTGGAGACGTACGCGTCCGCGGTGTCCTGATACTTGGTGGGGACATTCGATCCGGTGTACGGGCTGATGCAGTACGACCAGCCGCTCCAGTGGCCGGGACTGTTGTAGGTCTGGTGGAACCAGACGCGCGTACCGCATGCGTTATAGACGTAGCTTATCGGGTCCCAGCCGTTCTGGAGGAATGTGTGAGGATCGTTTCCCCGGTTGCATACCAGGCCGTAGTTCGTCTGCCGCGGGACGCTCCAGAGCTCGGCGGTACTAGTCGCCGAGGACGGCTGAATTGACAGGGTGAGCGTTGAGATGACGATTGCGAGAATACCGGCGATTGTGAAGATTGCCCGGCGCTTGCGGTGAGCGACATTAAATCTAACGAGAAACATTGTGCTCTTGTCCTTTCAGGTATGTAGCACGTGCTGAGCATAGAGAGTAGGTATAGGCTGAGCAGCAGCAGTAGCGTCGAAAGTCCTGCGCAGTATCGGTCGGAAGCTGGTGCTGTAGGCAGCATCGGCCAGGATGGCGAACCGGCCTGGTGCGGTGATTCGTATGACCTGAGGTTCTGGTGGCCCCGGGCACTGCACGCCCCGCAGCTAACCTTAGGAGTTGCAGCGATTGCTGCCGCTCCAGCCGGTAATTGTGAGGCTGACCGGCTGGGTGCCCGCCGGGAAGGTCATATATTTCCCGGGGCCGAAGCCGAAGGAATGATTCACCCCGAACTCGTCGTAAGTGAAGGAGACTTTGTTGTTGCCGGCGCAGAAGTTACTGATGTACCACCCGGTATTCAAACTGAACCGCCACGTGCCGGTGTAGCCGTAGCACCAGTCCTCGATAACACCGGCCACGTAGTTGACCCATGTCGTTATCGACCCATGTCGTGTTTTGACCGGCGCATTCTCTCCACTGGATACGTGGTATGAATCGGCCAGTCTGGACCGTACTGGCAGATGCGGCCTTGGCATGAGCGGTAACACCTGCGGTTTGGTGCGCGGCTGGAGCGGCTGACGCCGCATAGGCCGCGGACATCGAGCGTTATGCAAAACTCCCCTTCCTCAAGTCTCTGACCTGCGAAGATGCGTGAGAAAAGCCAGGTTTTACATAAGCCTCATCGCCTGCGGTAGGCCGAAGCTAAGGCTCACGGCCGCGGCGAGCATGACGATCATTCGTCGTAGACGCATCCGTTCCTCCTTCTGAACGCCGAACGGAATTGCCCTCTATGGACCCATTGAGTCTCCGTCGCCCGAGTAGCACGGAAGTAGCATGGCTGGCCAGAGCGCCCGCGGAAGGGCGAAGTCATAGCCGGCGAACGGGTTCTGCCCCACTGCCCTTAAGTTTCCGGAGTTGTGTCCCATTTCGGGAGATTCGACTTTGTGATGTCGATGGTGTAAGTGACTTCTTCGGTGTGCCTGGTTCGTCGTTCGGCTGCGGTTCTCCCGGATGTTCGCTGGCGGCCCTGACGGTGGCGGGGCAGGGCGAGGATCGCGGTGTTCAGGCTGGCCAGCGGGCTGGCGGGGCGGTGCCCGCAGTGCCGGCAGGGGGTCTCGGCAGCGACGTGGGAGCGGATGAGGCCGAGCACGGCGGTGAACGGGATGAGGCCGGGGTCGATGCCGGCGGATCCGGCGGCGCGGGCGGATGCGGTGGCGGTGATGTTGCAGCTGAGCAGCAGTGCCCAGGCTTCCTGGCGGGCAA
This sequence comes from uncultured Actinomycetes bacterium, assembly GCA_963800415.1. Classification (GTDB taxonomy): domain Bacteria; phylum Actinomycetota; class Actinomycetes; order Streptosporangiales; family Streptosporangiaceae; genus Palsa-504. The sequence continues at coordinate 74,291 of CAWDBS010000048.1, read as the reverse complement.
ATTCGGGGGACTGGCCGCGGAGCGGGCGGCGGGGACCGCGGACCGTCTTCTTCAAATGGAGGAACGCGATTTCAATCGGCCACCGCTGATACCCCTCAAGCTGAAATCGTCTCTAGTCAGGTGCCTGGTGCCCGGGCGATACTGAGCGTGGGAGCACTGTTGCAGGCGGCGACTGCTGTTCGCCGGCTGAGGTCAGCGGCAGCAGGTGAGCCAGATGCAACCGAGCACCGAGCGGATGGTGGCTCCCGACCTCCTGATCTGGATGGTCCTGCCGCCGGAGCGGCAGGCTGCGGTGGTGGCGCTGCTGGCGATGCTGGCAGCCAGGGCAGCGGGCCGCACGGCGGGAGGCGGTCGTGATGAGCCTGGCCGGTTACCGGCTGCGCGGGCAGCCGCAGCAGAAGATCCGCCCGGAGCACCTGGACCGGGCTGCGGTGGTTTACGTCCGCCAGTCGAGCAGGCAGCAGGTTCTCGAGCACACCGAGTCAACGCGGCTGCAGTACGCGCTCGCCGAGCGGGCCGTGGCGCTGGGCTGGGCGCGGTCGCAGGTCACGGTGATCGACGACGACCTCGGGGTGTCGGCCGCGACGGCGGATTCGAGGAAGGGCTTTGCCCGGCTCGTCGCGGAGGTCACGATGGGACGTGTGGGCGTCGTCCTCGGGATCGAGATGTCCCGGCTGGCCCGGACCGGGCGGGACTGGCACCAGTTGCTGGAGCTGTGCTGCCTGTCCGGCGTGCTGCTCGCCGACCCCGACGGCGTCTACGACCCCGGCTACTACAACGACCGGCTGCTGCTGGGGCTGAAGGGAACGATGAGCGAACATGAACTGTACCTGATCCGGCAGCGGATGCTGTCGGGCAAGCTGGCCAAGGCCGAGCGCGGTGACCTGGCCATCCCGCTGCCGATCGGCTACGTGCGCCGGCCGTCCGGCGAGGCCGTCCTCGACCCCGATGAGCAGGCGCAGCACGTGGTCCGCCTCGTCTTCAGCGCCTTCGCGCGGCTCGGGACGCTCAACGGGGTGCTCCGCTACCTGGTCGAGCAGGAGGTCCAGCTGCCGGTCCGGGTGCATTCCGGCCCGTCGAAGGGGGAGCTCGAGTGGCGGCGCCCGACCAGGGAGACATTGCAGAACATGCTGCACAACCCGGTCTACGCCGGGTATTACGCCTACGGCCGCCGCCAGGTCGAGCCGCGGCGGAAGGTGCCGGGCCGGCCCAGCACCGGGCGCGTGGTGAAAGGCAGTGACGAGTGGCTGGTCCTGCTGCCCGGGCGGCTGCCGGCCTACATCACCGCCGAGGAACACGAGGCGAACATCGCCCGGATGGCCGCCAACAGGCAGACCGCGGCCACGCCCGGCGCCCCGCGGGACGGTTCGGCGCTGCTGTCCGGGCTGCTGCGCTGCGGCCGGTGCGGCGGGCACCGCATGACAGCCCGGTATCACGACGGGCCGGGTGCCGCGCGCCCGGCGCACAGCTACACGTGCGCCTTCTACCAGGCGAACTACGGGACCGGCGGGAACTGCCAGCACATCGCCGGCCCTCCGCTCGACGACTGGGTCGCCCGGCAGGTCCTGGACGCGGTGGCGCCGGCCGCGCTGGAAGTCTCCATGGCCGCCGCCGCCCAGGCCGAGGACGAGCGGGCCATGCTGGACAAGCTGTGGCGGCAGCGGCTTGAGCGCGCCCGCTACGCCGCTGACCGGGCCCGCCGCCAGTACCAGCTCGCCGAGCCCGAGAACCGGCTCGTCGCCCGGCAGCTGGAAGCCGGCTGGGAAGCCGCGCTCGCCGAGACGGCCCGCCTGGAAGCGGACTACCAGCGGTTCACCGAGGAACAGCCGGCCACGCTCACCGCCGCCGAGCGCGCGGCCATCCAGGACCTGGCCCGCGACCTCCCGCGGGTCTGGAGCGCGCCGTCGACCACGCAGGCTGACCGCAAGGAGCTGCTGCGCATCCTCATCGAGGACATCACCGCCACCGTCGCCGGGGACAGCGAGCTGGTCGATGTCACCATCACCTGGGCCGGCGGGCACCAGACCGCCGGCCAGGCCGTCCGCCCCGTCGCCCGCCTGGACCAGCTGTCGTACTACCCCGCCCTCCTCGCCCGCGTCACCGAACTCGCCGCCGCAGGCCGCAATAACCGGCAGATCGCCGACGCCCTCAACGCCGAGGGATACCGCCCGCCCAAGCGCACCAGCCGGTTCAACGAGGGCCAGGTGGGCACCATGATCGCCCAGCGCGGGATCCGCGGCCGGCCGAAGGGCCGGCCCGCCGTGCTCACCAGCCTGGGACCAGGCGAATGGCCAGTCCCCGGCCTGGCCGCCGAGCTCGGCATGCCCACCGTCACCATCTACAACTGGATCTACCGCGGCTGGATCACCGCCCGCCACGCCCCCGGGACCAGGAACTGGATCATCACCGCCGGCGACGAGCAGATCCGCCAGCTACGCGAGCGCAGGGCACGCCCGCCCGGCTACTACAACCGCGCCCGCTGGGCACCGCCACAACAGGAACACGAACCTGACGAGAAACAAGGAACACAGCCATGAGAAAGCAGCGCAGCTTGACCGGTGCCAGTGGTGGCCGACCTCGATTTGCCATCTCTCGGCATACAGGGCGGCGATCTCCCGGGCCGGATGGGCTTCGTGGTCCAGGAGGGTGGTCAGCACCCGCATCCGGGTGGTCTTCGTCCTGCCGCTCCTGGTCGTGGCGGTGACGGTGAAGGTGACCAGCCGGGCGATGGTGTCCGGGAGCCGTGCGGCGCGGAGGTCGCCTGCTTCCTTCCGCCGCCGGGCGCGCATGCCGTCTGATTCATGGAGCATGACCAGCTCAGAGCCATCGGGGAGAGTCTCCAGGGTCTTGAGCGGGACGGATTTCGCGCCGTTCTTGACCCGCCAGGCCAGGTCAGCGCCGGTGCCGGAGAACCGGATCCAGCGGTGCATGGAGAAGAAGCCGCGGTCGGCGAGGTTGAGGATGCCGGGCGTGAAGCTGTCCTCCAGCTGATCTGCCAGGGCGTTCTCGCCGTCGTGGTAGCCGCCGATCGCAGCGCCGATCCACCGGAAGGTCGCGGTGCGGACGTGGGCGGTGACCCGCAGCAGCGGGCGGGCACCCTCCGCGGGCGTCCCGAACCCGTCTTCGAGCACGCCGTTCCTGGCCAGTTCCATCGTGGTGCCGTCGATGGCGGTGACCTCCAGGCCCTTCCACAGCAGGCCGATGCCGAGGTCCGCGTCGGCGACGGCGGCGTCGAGCTCGAAGGTCTTCTTCATCACCTGCTCGCCGAGGAGCCTGCGGGCCTGCGAGAACGCCGCCCCGGTCGGCACTTCCGTGCCGGGCCTGAGGTGCAGGCCGGGCAGCCCGAACGCCGTCGCGAGCACCGTGTCGTAGCCGGCGCCGGGGAACAGGCAGGCGACCAGCACGCAGATGACGGTCATCTTCGCCGTCAGCACCCGGTCGTACTTATGGCCCGGGGGCGCCTCCCGCAGCGCCCGGGCGATCACGTCCTCGGCGAGCAGCTCTTCCAGCAGGCCCTGCCGGTCCAGTTCCGCCAGCCAGTCCGTCCAGAACCCGGGCCCGGACGCGATCCGGGCGGCCATCTCCGCAGCCCCGGAATCTTCTCCCCGCGGCGCGGGCGGAGTGGACGCATGCGTGATGACCATGGCAAACTTGGCAGGCAACAAAGCTCCAGGTGAACGAAAAGGGCGTAGACAACCCCGTTCCTACCAGGAGCTTTGTTCTATTTCAGGGACCATCGGATCCCGTCACGCCGCCGCGACCGACATGCAGCCAGACCGTGACCAGCCTCAGAAAACCAGACACCAGGTCACAAAAACCCGGAAACTTTAGGGCAGTGGGTTCTGCCCTCACCGGCTGTGGTCGCGGATGACGACGGCGATCTGGGTCCGGTTGGCTTGAAGGGATTGCCGAGATGACCGGACAGCCGCGATGAAGTGGAACCTGTGCCTGGCAGCCGCCAACCGCGGCATCTGGAAAGCCAGCGAGCTGCAGCGGATGCTTGCCGACCACGGGCTGGCCATCAGCGCCGGGAAGATGTCGGGGCTGTGGTCCGGAGACCCGGCGAGCATCAAGCTGTCCGACCTGGACGTCATCTGCGCCGTGCTCGGCTGCGGGGCCGGGGGGCTCTTGATCCCGGAGCCGGAGCTGGTGAAACGGACCGGTGAGCGGCAGGACCAGCCGACCGCGGCGTCCTCGTCGCCAGGCGGACCGCCAGTGACGCCCAGGCGCCGGGACGGACGATCGCTCCCGCCTGCCTGAGGTGCCGTCCCGAAGATCCCGTAACGGCGATCCGGCGGGCCGGGGCCGACGCCGAGACCCGGATCGCGGACACCGGGCGGCAAGCCCGCGAGCTGGCCAGCCAGGCACGCGCCGACGCTGAGGCCCTCGCCCGCGCCGCCGAGGCCGATCGTGACCAGGCGCGCGAGCAGGGCCACGTCCAGGACGCAGGTCAGCGCGCGGCCGCCGTCGAGGCCCGCGCCGAAGGCCGTCAGGGTGACCGAAAGTGCCGCACGCGAGATCAGACAGGTACACGCGGGACCTCGACGCCGCGCGGGCTGTCCTGGCCCAGGTGCGCCAGGACGCCAGTACGGCGGACGCCCCGCGTCGGCACGGCGGCGTGCTACGGCCGCGGAATTGACTCCTGAGAACATGGAGTTGCTCGCCAGCTAATCCTGTCCGGGAGGCAGGGCGGCGGCAGCTACGCGCCCGGTGGTGACCTCGGGGACGTACTTGTAGATGGTGGCGCGGCTGACGCCGAGCAGCCGGGCGATGGAGGAGACGGTGTTGTCCGGGCGGGTCAGCAGGTCGCGGGCGTGGCGGATCTGCTCGGCGCTCATGGCTGGGGCCATCCCGCTCGGCCTGCTCCAGCCGCCACGCGGCACGGGAGACACGGGTCAGGACCCGCCGCTCCCGCCGGCCCGCTGTATCACCTGGTCGACCGCGCTGCTCCAGGTCACGGCCGCCATGGACGGAAAATAGTCCTTATCATTCCGTTCTCTCGCAGGAGCAGACGAGCGCGGCCGACTCAGTTGCCGGCCGGGGGATGGGAGACTCGGTAGTCATGGCGGGAGCGGACAGTGGCACGAACCCGGGCACTGGGCCGGGGCGGCGGTGGGATGTGGCGCTGTCGTTCGCTGGCGCCCAGCCGGACTATGTCGAGCAGGTCGCCCGGGCCCTGCAGGCGCGGGGAGTGCGCTGCTTCTACGACGCTGATGAACAGATCGAGCTGTGGGGAAAGTACCTGGCCGAGGAACTGCCGGCCGTTTACAGCGAGCGAGCCGCGGCGGTCGTGGTGTTCATCTCCGCCGAGTACGCGGCCCGGGACTGGACCCGGCTGGAGCGCCGGGCTGCGCTTAACAGGGCGGTGCGGGAGCGGCGGGAGTACGTGCTGCCGGCCCGGTTCGATGACACGCCCCTGCCGGGCCTGCTGTCGGACATGGTCGCGGTGGACCTGCGCGGTCGACCCCCGGAGCAGTTCGCCGCCGACATCGCCGCCAAGCTGGCCGCCTTGGACGTCACCGCGCCGGGCCCGGCGGGGAGCCCGGCCTCCGGTGCCGTGCTGGCGCGGCCGCCGGGAGCGGTCCGGGTGAGTGAGGTGGATCTGCGGCGGCTGGGGGTACATGCAGCGATCAGCGTGCCGGGGGCGCCCGAGGAGGTCCCGCCAGAGTAAGTGCCGCGGGATGCCGACGCCGGCGGGCCCGGGGTCCGGGCGAAGCTGGCGGCCGCGGCGGCCCGGGGCGGGTTCGTGCTGCTGACCGGCGGGTCCTCAGTCGGCAAGACCCGGTGCGCGGCCGAGGCGGTGAAAGCGCTGCTGCCGGACTGGTGGCTGGTGCACCCGGCCGGCCCGGGCGAGGTCGCCGGGCTGGCGGTCGCACCGCCGTCCCGGACGGTGGTGTGGCTGGATGAGCTGCAGCGCTACCTGGACGGCGAGCGCGGCCTGACCGGCGGGGTGATGCGGGCGCTGCTGAACGCCCCCGGCCCGGTAGTGATCATCGGCACGCTGTGGCCGGACCGGTATCACGCCTACACCGCGCTGCCCGCGCCCGGCGGCACGGACCCGCACGCGCGGGAGCGGGAGGTGCTCGAGCTGGCCGCGGTTATCCGCATCAGCCTCCGGTTCAGCCTGGCCGAGCAGAACCGGGCCCGCGCCGCCGCCACCCGGGACCGGCGGCTGCGGGAAGCGCTGGGCGCGGCCGGGTACGGGCTGACCCAGACCCTGGCGGCCGCACCGCAGCTGGTCGCCCGCTGGGAAGACGCCCAGGACGCCGACCCGTACGGGTGGGCGGTGCTGACTGCGGCGCTGGATGCGGCCCGGCTGGGTGCCCGCGCCCCGCTGAGCGCCGATTTCCTGCGCGCCGCCGCGCCGGGCTACTGCACCAGCCAGCAGCAGGCCGAGGCGCGGGAGAACTGGTTCGAGCAGGCGCTGGCCTACGCCACCGGCACGCTGCACGGCGCCGTGGCCGCCTTGACCCCCGCCGGGGTCGCTATGGGCCAGGTGGCCGGCTACATCGTCGCGGATTACCTGATCCAGCACGCCACCCGGGAACGCCGCTCCGCTCGCGTGCCCGCGAGCACCTGGGACGCTGTCCTCGCTCATATCAGCGACCCCGCCGATGCCGCCCGGCTCGCTGACAGCGCCAGAAACCGGCTCCTGTACGGCTATGCCATCCCCCTGTACCGTCACGCCGCCGACGCCGGCGAGGGGGATGCCGCCCTGGAGCTGGCCGACCTGTTGACCAAGCGCGGCGACCTGGACGGGCTGCGCGCCCGGGCTGATGCCGGCGACGGGGCTGCCACCGAGCAGCTGGCCGAGCTGCTGGCCGAGCGCGGGGATCTGGACGGGCTGCGCGCCCGGGCTGATGCCGGCGACGAGTATGCCGCCTTGCTGGGAACCGAGCTGCTGGCCGAGCGCGGCGACCTGGACGGGCTGCGCGCCCGGGCTGATGCCGGCGACGAGTACGCCGCCCTGCAGCTGGCCGGGCTGCTGGCCGAGCGCGGCGACCCGGAGGAGGCCGAGCAGATACTCCGCGCCCTGGACGACGCCGACGACCCGAACGTCACCCAGCGGCTGACCAATCTGCTGGCCAAGCGCGGGGACCTGGACCGGCTGCGCGCCCGGGCTGATGCCGGGCGACGAGTACGCCGCCGCGCAGCTGCCCAATCTGCTGGCTAAGCAGGGCCGGGGCGAAGAGGCGGAGCGGCTGCACCGGTTCGGCTTGAACCCCGACGGGTCAATTGCTTGGGCGTGAAGGGATGTCTTGCCACAGGTCCTCAAGGTTCCGGAACGGCAAGGGGAACCGGTGCGGCGTGTGACTTCCTGGTGTCGAGAATCGGCCCCCCCCGTTTATGAGACGGCGCCCGGAGAGGCCCGGTGGCCGCCGTTTCTCGTCTCAAAACTCGTCTAAAAACTCCCCGGAAACACCAGAAGTTGTGAGACTGTTTTGAGACACTAGGGATTATGACACCCGCTACCGCGCCCGCCTTCACCGTGCTCGATCTCCCCGGCGGCGAGCGCAACCTCATCGGCCTGGCCCGCGTCAGCACCGACGCCCAGGACGCCCAGCTCCAGCGCGACGCGCTCACCCTAGCCGGGTGCGGCCGGATCTTCGAGGAGAAGGTCAGCACCCGCAAGGCCGCCACAAACCGGCCGGGCATCGGCGCCGCTCTCGACTACATGCGCGCCGGTGACACGCTCGCCGTCTGGAAGCTTGACCGCCTCGGCCGCTCCGTCAAGGACGTGCTCACGATCGCCGACGACCTGCACGCCCGCGGCATCGGCGTCCGGATCCTCACCGGCAAGCTGTCCGGCAGCTACTCACCGACCGGCGAGGGCAAGTTCTTCTTCACCATGATGGCCGCGTTCGCCGAGCTGGAGCGGGACATCATCCACGAGCGGACCATGGCCGGGCTGGTGGCCGCCAGGGCCCAGGGCCGCAGCGGCGGGCGGCCCACTGTGATGGACGAGGACAAGCTGGCCGCCGCCCGGGCGCGCCGTGCCCGCGGTGAGAGCCCGACGGAGATCGCCCGGGCGCTCGGCGTCAGCCGGGCATCGGTATACCGCCACCTGGTCGCTGAGAGCCAGGAGGACTAGGCCGGGACTAGGCCAGGCCGAGCCAGCTCCACAGCTGGCCTGCCGGCCGGCCCGGGTCTACGATTTCACGGGAGTGACCTTGGCCCCGTGGCTCGCCTGCCGTCGAGAGGGCTGCCGGGCGGCTCGGCGGGATCCAGGGAAACTCCTGGCCCATCCCAAGGGAGGGATCTTCCGATGGCGTTGTACATGTACCAGGCCGCCTACACCCCAGAGGCGCTGGCGGCCCAGATCAAGGAGCCACAGGACCGGATCGAGGCAGTCAGGCCGGCGCTTGAGGCCATGGGCGCCAAGTTCCTGGCGACTGGCTATCCGTTCGGCGAGTATGACGTGCTTGTCGTCTACGAGGCAGCTGATGACACGACAGCCGCCAGCGTCGCGATGGCGGTCGGCGCCGGCGGTGCGGTCAAGTCGGCCAGGACCACCCGGCTGCTGAGTGGCCAGGAGTGGATTGAGTCCCTGCGGAAGGCACAGGGTTCTCAGTACCGGCCAGCGCGGTAGCCACACCATCCGTAACGGTCAGGTTCGCGCAACCTCTGCAGCGGCGCGCCGAGGGAAGTGGCCGCGCCCAGGAACTGGAGTCACAAGCTTGCCGGCAAAGGCCGCCCCCGCGGGTCAGACGGGACGCGGCGCCTGCTCCTGATACGGAACCAGCGCCCGGTAGAGGGCGAGCCGGCCAGCCCGCAGATGCCCGGCGATGGCGGCGACCGGCTCGCTGCGGGCAGGCCGGGCGATGGCGATGGCCAGGATGTCGTGGCCGGCGGCGGGAGGCCTGCGGCCCTCGCGGCCCTGTGCCCGGCGGCGGCCAGGCCGCCGAGAGTGCGTTCGCGGATGAGATCGCGTTCCATCTCGGCGGCCATCGTCGCGACCATGAACAGCATCTTCTCGGCGATGCTCTGCCCGCGCGGTTTGTGCAGGCCGGCGCAAATGCCGGTGACGAAGTCCAGGTTGACTCCCGCGACGGACATCATTGCCGCGAGATGATGTCCGCCATGAAGCTCCCCAGCAGCCGACGGGCACGTGAGGGTGCCAGGCCAGCGTGGCGACCAATCTCGGCCTGGTGGTGGATGCTTGCCATCGCCGCAGTCGCCGCAGTCGTCATCGTCGCTTTCGTGGTGACGATGTGGCTGCTGACCATCGCCAGCGGCGCCAAGACCGGTACCGAACGCGCCAACTCCCGGCTGGATGCCATCCGCACCGGGCTGGCGGCGGGCTCTGAGTCTGGTAAACCCGCGCCAGTGCTGGCGCCTCGTGCGGGCCGATAGAGGCGGCGGCGAAGGGTTCCCCGCCGCCCCCTGTGAGTGACTACCCGGCGGGAACCTGGCTGCTCGCGGTGCTGCGCCTGGGTGCTGTTTTACAGCCGTCGAGCCGTAGCGCGTGCTCTATGAAGCTTTCGAGGACGCACACGGCTGCGGCCTGCGCCCCTAGCAGTGCGGCATCTTGCGGGTTCGCGGGGAACGCGCGGATCCTGAGGTAATCGGGCTGGTCACTTGCCGCGAACGCGCTGGTGACCTCTAGTCGCACCGCGGCGAGGTAGGCGGCCGCAGCGGTGTCCGGTTTGGGTTCAGCGAGAGCGGCGGGCAGGTACGTGATTATCCTGCTGGGGTTGACGGTGTTGCTGACATGCGCCAGGGCACGGCCGAGGGCGGCACCGCTGCGCGCGAATATCTCCTGCGCTCGCTGGAACTCCGGATCAACAGCATTGATCTGGCCGATCTGCTCCAGGGTCCCGCCGCCGAACTGTTCCACGATGCAGCGCGGAGGCGCGAGCGTGTCCACGTGACCCACTTGGCCGCACAAGCAGCGTGTTTCGAATCCGGTGCCTGCTGAGGGGGAGTAAGGATCCTGGCCGAGCGGGAAACCGACGGCGAGATGGCCTATCTCCATCGCCCGCCCGTTGCCTCCCCGGCGCAGCCGGCCGGTCATGACCAGGCCGCCGCCGACTCCCTCATCGAAGACACCGACCACCACGAGGTCCGGGACGGCGTAGTGGATCTGGTGGATAGCTAGCACCGCTAGGGCGTTGACGTCGTTCTCGGTTATCACCGGGACGGGCGCGCCGAAGCCTGGGTCAGCCTCGAATAGCCGGTGCAGCTTGTCTGCCAGCGGGACGGGGTGCCTGGACCGGTCGCGCGAAAGCGGCATGACCTGGCCGTTATAGACGGGCGCGGCCACTTCCACGCCTACGCCCAGGATCTGCATCGGTCGCAGCCCGCGGCTGGCTCTGTCTTGGTCGCATGTGTTCTTCAGGGATGTCACGTGCTGGTGGATCAGGTCAGCTACCTGGTCCCAGCTGTCGGCAGGGTCGTGCGCTGTGTTGAGCACTCGCGAACTGTCAAGGCCGAGTAGCGCCGTTGTTACGTGCCTGGGCTGCTCCCTTTCCTGGACGACCTTGACCCCTGCCATCGCGTAAAGGCTGCCCAGGCGAAGCGGTGACAGAGTGCGGCCGTCAGGGCTCCACAGGAGTTTCTCGCCGTCCTCAAGGAGTCCTATGTCCTTCAGTGCCTTCACTGCCTTGCTGACGGTGCCCTGGGGGATGGCGCGCTGGTCGACGGCGCGGCGGGCCGTGGGGTTGCCCGCCGCGATCTCCACGCGGGACGTCTCCTCCGGAGCCCGCAAGGATGTTCGCGCTAGCACGTCGCCGAGCACTTCCTGGCCTACGCCCGACTGCCGGACCAGTTCGTCCAGCATGTCCTGGAACTGTTCGTGGTTCATCGCCGACCTTTGCTCTCACCCCCCGAGGGGCGGGCCCTCGTACATGCTAGGGCTACATGACCTGCTGTTAACACCTGACGTTCAAGAAATTTACTAACTTTTTACTGAATCTGGCTTGCGCTAAGAATGTCGGGTTGCGTACGGTCGTGTCACCGAGTCAGAGGAGGTGAGTGACGTGATCGAAATTTACGTCTTCACCGCGATCGCGCTGGTAGCCGCCGGCGCGGTGATCGGGGTCCTCGCGGTGGTGGCCCTGGGGATCCGCCGGGATGACCGCCGGGGCGGCTTCCCGGCCCGCACCCGCGACCGGATAGCCCGCAGCGCCAGGCAGGTGACCGGCGTGGGCGTTCGCGGTCCGGAACCGGCCGCCGAGGCCAGCCCCCGGCAGGACTTCCTGCCGGTTTAGTGCGGCCTGGGTGACCGCGGGAGGCCTCTTATGATCGGGGCTCAGCAGGCAGCCATCGGAAGGCTCACGAACCCGAGGACTATTGCTCACCCGTGTAGGGGAAACGACCGTTACCCTTGCACCGCCGCGCAGCGCGGCGCCGCACGGCGCCCGCCCAGGGTTCCGCCGGGCGGAGGCCGGCGGCTGTGATGGCTAGCGGGCGCCGGCCGGGTGTTCAGCGGAGCCTGCCGAGACCGTCCAGGAGCAGGTCCAGCGCGAACTCGAATTCGAACTGGTCGTCGCAGCCCTGACCGACGACGGACGCTTCGTCGTGGTATACCGCCTGGGTCATTTCGGCGATGTGCGGGTACCTGCCTTTCATCTGGCGGACTAGCATCTCCCGCGTCTGCGGGTCGAGGCCTTGCGAGTCGTCGAATATCTCCTGGGTGAACCCGTACAGGCGGCTTCCCAGGGCGTGCAGGGCATGGTGGGTGAGGCCGGCGGAGAAGCCGCCGGCCCGGAACATCCCGATCATCGAGTCGATATAGGCCAGCATCACCGGCGACGGAGCCGCTCGCGACTCGATGGCCCCGGGCGCCCATGGGTGGCGCTGGAGCGAGCGCCGGGCCGAGAGGATCCGCTGCCGGATCGCGCTCTTCCAGCTGGCGCCGCTGACAGGCGGGCCGACCTCGCCGATCGACGATATCGACCATGCCGTCCAGGAGTTCCTCCTTGCTGGCCACGTGCTTGTAGAGCGCCATCGGGACTACTCCGAGCTCATCGGCCAGCTTGCGCATGCTCAGGGCTTCGAGGCCGGCCTCGTCGGCCAGGGCTACGGCGGCGCGCAGCACGCGATCCCTGTTAAGGCGGGCCCGGCGCGGTCCCTCCACCGGCTGAGTCATCTAGAACGGCCTTCCCTGTGACTGGCCACTGACTTCGCGTCTCACCTTGACAAGTGTACGCCGTACACCTACGCTGCCAAGCAGGTGTACGGCGTACACCATGGCGTGGCCGGAACCGGGCCGCGGCCAGCCGGAGACCAGGAAGGGAATCGTGATGGCCCCGGATCGACGAGCGGCGCTGACCGCAGGCGTGCTGTTCATAGTCGCGACCGCCGCGAGCCTGCTGAGCACCGCGGTCGAGCGCCCCGTCCTCACCGGAACGGACTACCTCACCAGGATCGCCGGGAACACGAGCCGGGTGTCTGCGGGCGGGCTGCTGGAACTCGTCGCGGCCGGCGCCAGCGCGGGCATAGCCATCTCGCTGTATCCGGTCTTGCGGAAGCGCAGCCAGGGCCTGGCCCTGGGGGCGGTCATCTTCAGGGCCCTGGAGGCCGTCATGTACACGGTCGGCGCGGTCATCACGCTGTCGCTGCCGAACGTCGCCCGGCAGTACGCGCAGGCAGCCGCCCTTAGCCACGGCGGGATCCGGGCGATCGGCGACGCTCTCACCGGCGTGCGCCAGGACGCGATCCTGGCGGGCGTGTTCGCCTTCATCCTGGGCGCCCTGATGTACTCCTATGTTCTGTACCGCTGGCGCCTGGTCCCGCGCTGGCTGTCGGGCTGGGGCATCGCGGCTGAGTTCCCGATGCTCATCGCCTGCCTGCTGGCCTCGTTCAGCCACACCCCCGTGACCTCCTTCACGATCCTGATTCTTCCCATCGCCGTGCAGGAGATGGTCCTGGCGGCCTGGCTGATATTCCGGGGATTCAGCCCGGGCGCCATTCAGGCCGGCACAGTCACCGGGCCGGCGCCGGCGCCGGCCTCACCGACGCCAGGCGGCCCGCCGACGCGGCCGATTCCGGACGGCTGGAAACTCGACGCCAGCTCTGGCCGGCTGGAGAGAGCGTGCTGACTCGGGTAAAACGGATGTGTCACCAGCCCCAGACGAGCCCGGTAGCCGATGTCAGGTCAGAACAGCGGCTCGCAGTCGCCGGCGGGAACACGCGGGCGGCGGCGGGGCAGCCGGGGCGCACCGGCTTGGAGCGCGGCCTGGACGGCGGCGGCGACGAGCTGCGCGGTCTCGGGGTCGATGGCGATGTTGCGGCGGAGCAGCACGCGGCGGACGACCTGCCCGGCGTGCCGGGGCGCATCCTGCGGGGCGATGGCCATGTCAGCCCTCCTTGTTGAGGTAGTCGTACACGGTGGTGCGGTGCACGCCGACGGTCTGGGCGATCTCGGCGACGGTGTGCAGCCGCTTGCCATCCGGGCCGGTGGCCTGGTACATGCGGCGGACGGTGGCGGCCTGCCGGGCGTTCAGCTTGGGCTTGCGGCCGCAGGTGCTTCAGCGACCGCATCGCGCGGGACAGCCGGGTGATGACGAATACGTCGCCCGCGCGCAGGTAGGCCAGCGCCCTGTCGAGCTCGGGGCGGGCGGCATGCTTGCCGGAGGCAGTGTCGGTGAAGATCTTGTCGGGCCTCGAGCAACAACGGAACGGTCAGTGGCGATAGCAAGCCTCGCGGGCCGCGCAGTGAGTTGCGGGAGACGCGACGAACGGCCTTTGGCCGTCTAGTTGTTACCGGCTCCCCACCCTAGACACGGGAGGCCGTTAGGAATCGTTAAGCACCTGGCTCGAACCATTACCGGTGGTAGCTCGTCGAATCAGTCAAACAGGCGAAGGGGACATGCCAACGGGGATCACGCCAGCTCTATCGCCAACTGATGAGGAGCGCAGGATGTCGTGGGCTGAAGGCGAGAACGCGGAGCGGCACGATCAGGCTGGGTCGGCCCGGGTGCCGCAAGAGCCGGGTGAAGTTCCTGACCGAGCTGGCCTGGTCCCCATGACGGCTTTGTCCCCGCCGAAGCGGCGCGGCCTGGCCGTCGTGCTCGCCGCGGCCGGGCTGGCCGTCGCGGTGGTAGCGGGCGCCGTGGCGTGGGCTGCGGGGTCGTCAGGCGGGCCGAACCTGCAGCCTGTTGATCAGGCACTGGCTGGCCTGGCTTCCACGCCGGGCCTGGACTAACTACCTGACCGGCGGCGGGGTCCCGTCGGCGGTGGCCGCCAGCCCGGGATCCCACCCGCAGGCGGCACACGCGTGCCGGAAGGCCGAACGGGTGAACTCCAGCGCGGTGGCGTGCGGATCCGCGGCGGTCCGGACGTCGTCCCAGTCCAGGACGTACTCGCCTAGCGCGGTATCCCAGCGCGCGGACGGCGGGGACAGCGTCATGCGGTCGAAGCCGACCGGGGCCGGGTGCGCGTACGCGTAGAACGCCGCCTTGCCGTAGCGGGCGTCACCCGGCCACCAGCCCATGGCGACCTCCTGCGCGTCCATCGCGTTGCGCATGATGAAGTCGTCCGACGGGGGTTCGGCCGGCAGCCCGGAGAACAGGCTCACCGCCAGGTCGAAGGAGCCCCACCACGCGTTGACCGGAGTGGAGCGCCCGCGGTAGGGCGCCCGGTACGCCGCCAGCACCAGCGCGGCCTCCGTCGCCGCCGCAAAGTATTCGCTGACCTGGCCGGGGTCGTAGTGCGCGTGCTCGTCGTCGGCGTCCAGCGGCACCTGCCACGGGACCTCCTGCGGCGTCGGGTCGATCTCCACCGGCCCGCCCACGTCGGCCACCCCGGCCAGCACGTCCCGGGTGACCGCGCCGACCGGCCGGTGCGGGGTGAGCGGGACGCGGACGGTCCGGCCGCCGCTGTGCTCGACCACCGCCTCGTGCGCCCGCAGGTCAAGAACGACAACCAATGATCCCGAACGGTCGGGTGCGGGCAGCGGCAACGTCTCCCAGCCGCGCGCGGTGAGCCGCAGCGCCGCGTGCTGGAGCTGCGGCTCGGGCGGAGCCAGCTTCACCGCGAGCTTGCCCAGGACCTGGGTATGGGCGTGCAGCGTGTCACACGTCGCGCGCCACTGCTCGTAGGACAGTTCGGGCCAGGTCGGCATGGGGCCAGGTTACTGCTTGCCGAGGAAATCGCGCAGCGCGGCAGTGACCAGGTCCGGTGCTTCTTCGGGCAGGAAGTGACCGGTGGGCAGCGCCTGGCCGCGGACGTCGCCTGCGTACTCCCGCCAGACGCTGAGCGGCTCATATTCGCGGCCGACGAAAGCCTGCGCCCCCCACAGCACCAGGACGGGGCACCGGAGCCTCTGCCCGGCGGCAAAGGTCTCGTCGTCGTGGGCGAGATCGATGCTGGCCGCCGAGCGGTAGTCGGCGCAGGAGCCCGCGATCGTCCCGGGATCGCTGAAGCAGCGGATGTAGTCCTCCATCACCGCCGCGTCGATGCTCGCGCCGTGGCCAAGGAGCGAGCGGAAAATGGAACGGATCCAGAACCCGGGGTCCGCGCCGATCAGGTGCTCGGGGATGCCGTTCCCGACCGGGAGGAAGAACCAGTGGAAATACGCCGTGGCCATGGCCCGCGTCACGTGGTTTAGGACATGCCGGGTCGGCACGATGTCCAGGACGGCGAGCCGGGTGACGGCTTCGGGGTGGTCCAGCGCGAGCCGGTGCGAGACGCGGGCGCCGCGGTCGTGGCCGACCAGCTGGAACCGGTCGAAGCCGAGCTGGCGCATGAGCCCCAGCTGATCGCGGGCCATGGACCGCTTGGAGTACACGTCCCCGGCGGCGTCCGGGGCGGGCTTGCCGGAGTCGCCGTAGCCGCGCAGGTCGGCCAGGACGACCGTGTAGTCCTCGGCGAGGGCGGGGGCGACATGCCGCCACATGAGGTGGTTCTCCGGGTAGCCGTGCAGCATGAGCACGGGCGGGCCCGAACCGGCGACAGCGCAGTTGACGGTGACGCCGGCCACGTCCACCCGCCGGTACTCGAACCCGGGCAGCATGGTCATGATCTTCCCTCATTCTCTGCTCAACCTGCGTCTGTACGGGCGATTACGGCCCCGGGGTGTCATGCTGGGGGAGGGAGGCCGTCGATGAGCTGGACCATGCCGGAGGAGCCGACCCGGCCGGCGGCGGAGGTTTTCTTCGACGCCCGCCGCGGCATCTACTACGCCCGGCCGGTGCTGCGCGGCTGGCTGCACGCCGCCTGGTTCGGGCTCTCGGTGGTGGCCGGGCCGCTGCTGCTGGCCGCGGCGCACGGGGTGCGGCAGGTCACCGCCGCCGCCATCTACGCGACCAGCGTGACCGCCTTGTTCGGGGTCAGCGCCGTGTACCACCGGGGCCGCTGGACCCAGGCAGGC
This sequence comes from uncultured Actinomycetes bacterium, assembly GCA_963800415.1. GTDB lineage: Bacteria > Actinomycetota > Actinomycetes > Streptosporangiales > Streptosporangiaceae > Palsa-504. The sequence continues at coordinate 57,976 of CAWDBS010000048.1, read as the reverse complement.
CGGGCCCGGATGCAGCGTCTGGACCACATGATGATCTTCTTCCTCATCGCGGGCACGGCCACCCCGGTGCTGCTGCTGACCTCACCCGGGACGTTCGGGCTGGTCTGCCTGATCACGGTGTGGACGCTAGCCGTCGCCGCGGCCGGGGTCCACCTGCGGTGGATGAACGCGCCCGAGTTGCTGGTCGGCGCGGTCTTCGTGGGGCTGGGCTGGATCGCGGCCCTGGCGCTGCCCGGCATCTGGATCCACGCCGGTGTCGAACCAGCCACGCTGGTCCTGGCGGGCGGCCTGCTCTACACGACCGGGGCGCTGTGCTACCGACGCCGCCAGCCGACCCGTCCCCGTCAGTGTTCGGCTACCACGAAGTCTTTCACGCCTTCGTCTGCCTCGCCGCGACCTGCCAGTACGCCGCGATCGCCCTGCTGGTCGCCGGCTGACCGCCCGGCCCTCGGAGGGCCAGGGCTAGCAGCTGACCGTGGCCAGTTCGCTCAGCAGCTCCTTCACCCGGGCCCGGTACACCGCGACATTGGCGAGCTTGATGTTTTCGTAGCCGCGAACGAGATCTGGCAGCCGGGCGATCTCGACGGCACGCTGGTATGTCTCGGCACTCAGCCGGCTCATGAGATCATCGACGGTGCCGGTGTACTCGTCGATCAGCTCCCGTTCGACCCGGCGCACCTGGGTATAGCCGAACGGGTCGAGCCTCGTGCCGCGCGCGATCTTGGCCGCCCGCAGGACCTGGAAGGCCGGGCGGGACCATGGCCCGAGCTTAAGTTTCCGCTTCATCCCCAGGGCGCGCAGCATCGGCGGGTGCAGCCGGTAGGAAACCCGGGCGCCCTCGCCGAACTCGGCCCGCACCGCCGCCTCCGCCACCGGGTCCACCAGAAGGCGTGCGACCTCGTACTCGTCCTTGTACGCCATCAGTTTGTAGAGAGCCACCGCGACGGCTTCGGACATCGCGCTCTTTCCTGGAGCCGCCCGGTCCTCGGCTTCGCGCACCCGGGCGATTACAGTGGCATACCGGCGGGCATAGTCGAGGTTCTGGTAGGCGATCAGGTCAGGTATTCGCGCCGTGACGATCCGGTCCAGTTCCGAGCCTGGCGCTGCGCCGACGGACGCTATGAGCCTCTGCTCTGGTTCGGTCGGCAGATGAACCGGCGCCACGGCGCTCAAGGCAGCGACCGCTTGCGCGAACGCGTCCGGGTCGGCCACCCGCTGCCGACCGCGTTCTGAACGCCTGCAGGTTCGGCTCGACCTGAACGCCGTTCAAGTCGATCGCCTGCTCGATCGCCTGGGCGGGCAGCGGTAGGGCCCCGGTCTGATACGCGATCCCGGCTAGCAGCATGTTCGCGAACTGGTCGGTGCCGAACAGGGTGACCGACAGTCCTCGGGCATCGACGAAGACGGACTCCGGGCCCCGGGTTGCGCTTCGAATCCGGTCGGTGGTCGCATCGACATCGGGGAACGGCACGGTTGTGTCCACGACCATCTTGCCGGTAGGCACCTTCGTGGTCGACACGACGGCGATGGTGGTCCCGGGGTCAGCCACGGCCAGGTTCTTGGCGTCCGCGGCCACCAGCAGATCACAGCCGAGGTAGAGGTCACACTCCCCTGTCACGGCTTTGTGGCTCTGCTCGATCTCGTCCGCGCTGAGCTTGACGTCGGAAATGACCGCGCCCCCCTTCTGGGCGAGTCCGGTCTGATCGAGCGAACGGACCTGACGGCCCGCGATCCGGCCCGCAGCGCTCAAGACCTGCGACAAGGTCACGACACCGGTACCGCCCACGCCGGTGATGCGCGTCGTGTGAGGCGCTCTCGCCACGTCAAACCTGAACGGTGGATCTCCGATGCCGTCCGGCGCCAGGGCAGGCGCCGTCACCCGGCGGGCACGTGGCTTCGCGCTCGGAATCACGGTCAGGAATGACGGGCAGTCGCCTTTCAGACATGAGTAGTCCTTATTGCAGGACGACTGGTCAATCATCGTCTTGCGGCCGAAGTCGGTGTCGATGGGCTGAACCGAGAGGCAGTTGGACTTCTCGCCGCAGTCGCCGCATCCCTCGCAGACTCGCTGATTGATCGTGACCCGTTCGGCCGGATCAGCCGCCTGCCGCCGCTTTCGCTTGCGGCGGAGTTCGGTCGCGCACTCCTGGTCGTGAATCAGAACGGTGACGCCCTCGACCTGGCTGAGAACCTCCTGTGCCTCGACGACCCGATCGCGATGCCAGACCTCGGCGGTCGGCGCGAGGTCGGCTCGCCGGTAGCGCTTGGGCTCAGCGGTGGTGATGACGATACGCCGCACCCCTTCAGCCGTCAGCATCTTGGTCAGCGCAGGGACCGGCATCGCTCCGGTGGCCTGCTGGCCGCCGGTCATGGCCACCGCTGAGTTGTACAGCAGCTTGTACGTGACGTTGACGCCGCTGGCGACCGCCGCTCGGACCGCGAGGCTGCCGGAATGATGGAAGGTGCCATCGCCGATGTTCTGCAACAGGTGCCGCCGAGTGCGCAGGAACGGCGCCATGCCGATCCATTGGGCTCCCTCGCCGCCCATCTGAGTGAGCCCTATGACGTCACCAACTGCCTCGGGCTCCATCAGCAGCACTAGGGCATGGCAGCCGATGCCGCCCCCCACCAGCGAGCCCTCAGGAACCTTCGTCGAGCTGTTGTGAGGGCACCCCGAACAGAAGTACGGCGTGCGAGAGACCAGCGGCAGCTGTGTGACCGGCCGGCCAAGAGCCTGCTTGGCCTGCCGCGCCGCAACCGTCGTGAACTCCGGCAAGCTGCCCAGTCTGGAGGCCAGTCCGGCCGCGATCAGGTCAGCATCCAGTTCCCCGTCGACCGCGAAGAGCTTGGCACCCTCCGGATCTGTCTTGCCGCTGACCTTGGGGGCGTGCCGCACGCCATAAAGGATCTCTTTGACAGCGGACTCGATGAATGCCCGCTTCTCCTCGACGACGATGATTTCGGCCAGGCCGTCCGCGAACTCCTCGATCTCCGAAGCCCTTGGGGTGCGTCCCCATGAGGTTGGCGTGCCGGAGCGCATCGGACGCGCGATCCAGGCCGGGTGATTTGCCGTACCAGAACCCGGTGACCCCTTCCACCCGGGCATCAGCCAACCCGGCAGCCAGCTGTGCGCCCTGAACCGAGGTCGCGGCAAGTTCTTCGTTGACCCCCGGCGCAAAGACGATGTCGTAGGAGGCGAGTAGCTTGGCGTGGCGTTGAAGCTCCAGGTCATAGCCGCCAAGGGGTGACCCTTCGTAGCCAGAAATAAAGACCGCCGTCTTCAGGCCTCGAGTACGGTCTGATCGCAAGATGTTCACGGGCAGCCGCGCCAGGGCCTGCACCCCGGTCATCTGCAGATGGCCGGACTCCGCGGTGTAACGATCCTCGAGTCGGATTTTCACATCGTGCTCCGCCAACGCCTTCTCCCGGCTCGCCTGTCTGTCAACTTCACCACAGTGGCACTACCAGGCCGTTCATTCCAGGCCCGAAATGCTGAATTTGGCCGGGGAGAGACGTTCCCAGATCATCCGGTCCAGTGCGGCGGTGTGGTTTAGAGGGCCGCGAGCCGGCTTATGGCCAGCCGACGCCAGCGGCCGGCGCTTGGGCGGTCAGCAACTGGCCGGTTCGCGAGTTGTCCGTCATGTCCTCGGTGCCGCGCCATCGGGTTGCCACCATGAACAGGGTTGTCCTGTTGACGCCGCCGAGTGCGCAGGAGAAGCAGCCGCGGTCCAGCTGGATCGCCTGCAGCACCTCTCCTCCCTCGCGGACCCGCACGCACTGCCTGTTGGGCACGTCGGCGTACCAGATGGCTCCGTCGGCGTCGAGGCAGATGCCGTCGGGTACGCCGTCACCGAGGTCGGCCCACACCCGCGGCCGGGACAGGCTGCCATCGGCGGCGATCTGGAACGCCGTCAGCTTCTGACCGTAGGACTCGGCGACGATCAGCGTGGCGTTGTCGGGCGTGATGGCCATGCCGTTCGGGAACGCGATCCCGTCAGCCACCTGCCAGGCCGACCCGTCCGGTTTGAGCAGGGCGATGGTTCCGGCTGCGAACTTGCCGCCGGGGAAGTCGAACCCCTGGTTGTTGAGGTAGACGTTCCCCCGCCCGTCCACGACGATCTCGTTCCAGGGATGCCCTCGCTCAGCCAGGCCGCTCAGGTCGGCGTGGGTGACCAGCGGCCCTTCCGGCTCCTGGCGCAGCAGCCGCCCGTCGCGCGCCGCGACGACCAGCAGCCGACCATCGGGGAGCCAGTCCACGCACATGGGAAAGGCCGGAAAATCAACCCGGGCCATCACCTCCGGCCGGCCCTCGCGATCAACGGCCACGACCTCTTGCGCGCCCCAATCGGCCAGCCACAGGCGGTCCTGATGCCAGCGCAGCGACTCGCCAAAGGAAAAGCCATCGAGTAGGGGCTGGACCTCAGCCACGGCATGCTCCCCTCATCGCCTCACGTGCTGCCCTGAGGCCGAGCGGACCTCAGCCGGTTCACCGGCGCCCCCGTTGTTTCGACGAACCTCGACCGAAACAAATGGCCGGTGAACCGGCTGGTTACTGCCTGCCTGCCGGCCGGGCGGCTGAGTGCAACCACCCTCGCCCGCGGCGCCATGTGCCCGCTTGAGCAAGCCATCTGGCCCGATCCGCACACGAGCACCATATGAAGCAGATGGTCTGCTGTCGAGGTCCAAAATCGCCTTGTTTGGCCATACCAAGCTGGTGGTAGACCCGTTAGATGGACCTGTTCCTCGACCCGGAAGCCACCAAGCCGCTGACCGGACAGCTGTACGAGCAGCTCCGCCACGCCATCACCACGGGCCGCCTGCTACCCGGAGATCAGCTCGTCCCCAGCCGCCAGCTGGCAGGCGAGCTCGGCGTGTCCAGGCACACGGTGACCACCGCCTACAGCCGGCTGGTGGCCGAGGGCTACGCGGAGGGACACAGCGGCGGCGGCAGCGTGGTGGCAGCCGCGTCCCCGGCATCGCCCAAGGAGGCACACCCGGTAGCCGCCCTTCGCCCGAGCCCTCGATTCGCAGGCTGGTCTCCGTATTTCCGCCCGCCCCCGTACGGCTGCCGGTTCGATCTGCGGGCGGGCCTACCGGACCCCGCGCTGTTCCCGGCGGACCTGTGGCGCCGCCGGGTCACCGCCGCGGTCGCCGCCGAACATCGGGAGTACGGCGACCCGGCCGGGAGGATCAGGCTGCGGCGGGCTATCGCCGGCTGGGTCGCCCGGTCGCGATCAGTGACGGCTACGGAAGACACCGTCGTGATCACCTGCGGCGCCCAGCATGCCATCGACCTGGTTGCCCGGGTCTTGCTCGAGCCCGGCGACTGCGTCGCGGTCGAAGACCCCGGGTATGTGCCGGTGGTGCGCCTGTTCGGCGCGCTCGGCGCGAGGGTTGTTGGCGTACCCGTCGATGACCAGGGCCTGGTCGTGGATCTGCTGCCACCCTCAGCGCGCATCGTCTACGTCACCCCCTCGCATCAATATCCACTCGGCATGACCATGTCGATGCCACGGCGCAGGGCACTGCTGCGCTGGGCGGAGCGCCACGACGCGGCGGTCATCGAAGATGACTACGACACTGAATTCCGCTATGTCGACCGGCCGCTAGAGCCTCTCCAGGCACTCGATGCGCATGGCCGGGTGGTATACGTGGGTTCATTCTCCAAGACGTTCTCCCCGTCGGTCCGTCTCGGCTTCACCGTGGTGCCCCAGCCGCTGTTCGAGCCGATCGCCGCGCTGAGGCAGCTCATCGACTGGCATCCGCCGACCGCGATGCAGACCGCCCTGGCCAGCTTCATCAACGATGGCCTACTCGACAAGCACATCCGGCGCAACAGGCGCATCTACGCCGAGCGCCACCACATCCTCATCGAGGCGCTCTCCGGGCCACTGGCCGACCACCTGACAGCCCGCGCCGCCAACGTCGGACTGCACGTCGCCGCCGTGCTGCGGGAAGGGCTCCGCGAGAATGCGGTGCTACAGGCCGCAGCCAGGCACGGCATCGTCACATCCGGCCTGCACGACTGCTTCCAAACGGTCCCGGCACAATCGGGCCTCCTGATCGGATTCGGCGCGGTTAGCACCACTGGCCTACCGGCAGCATTGCGCATGCTAGACCGCATTCTCGCCTCCCAAAGCTCCAACCAGGCCTGATAACGCCGCTCATCCTCCGTCGTTCCCCACCGGATGCTACCGGCCAGTAGAATCTCGCCGCTGATGCGTCGGCAGCGGTGCCCGCGGGTACGAGACGATCATGAGGCTAATCCTCAACATCATCTGGCTAGTCCTCTGCGGGTGGTGGATGGCGATCGCGTACGCGCTGGCCGGGCTCATCTGCTTCGTCCTGATCATCACGATCCCGTTCGGGATCGCCGCGTTCCGGATCGCCGGCTATGTGCTGTGGCCGTTCGGCCGCTCGATCGAGGCGCGACAGGACGCCGGCGTCGCCTCCCTGATCGGCAACATCCTCTGGATCATCCTGATCGGCTGGTGGCTGGCGATCGGGCACCTGGCGAGCGGCATCGCGTTGTGCCTGACGATCATCGGCATCCCGCTCGGGCTGGCGAACTTCAAGATGATCCCGATCTCGCTGATGCCGCTCGGGGTGCAGATCGTCCCGTCCGGCCAGCTCTACCCGGGCTACCACTGAGACGCCATGTTCCGCACGGACCGGCCGGTTGCTGCTGATGCGCAGGCCGACCTGGCGGCCGACGGGTGCCTGACCAAGGCGCCCGGCGGCGGGGAGAAATAGGGGCCTTCCGAGGGAAGGCTTCCTGGGCTCCCGGCGCCGGAAGACCGCGCCTCGCGCCCTATCCGACCCGGGTGGTCCGGCCGGCCCAGTAGGGTGCCCGGAGTTGGCGCTTGAGGAGCTTGCCCGATCCGGTGCGCGGCAGCTCGTCCGTGAAGTCCACCGACCGCGGCACCTTATAGCCGGCCAGGTGCTCGCGCGCGAACGCCGCGATCTCCTCGCCGGTCAGCGACGACCCCGGCGACCGCACGACCGTCGCGTGCACCACCTCACCCCACTCCTGCGACGGGATCCCGAACACCGCGACGTCGTAGATCTCGGGATGCAGCTCGAGGGCCGCCTCGATCTCCGCCGGGTAGATGTTCATGCCCCCGGAGATGATCATGTCGGTCTTGCGGTCGCAGATGTACAGGTAGCCCTCGTCGTCCCAGTAGGCGACGTCGCCGACCGTGTGGAAGTCGCCGCGGCTGTTCGACTCGTAGCTGGCGTCGTTCTTGTAGTAGGTGTCGAACGCGCCCTTGGACCGCACGAAGACCTCGCCGGGATGGTCAGGCCCGGTACCGGTGACCTCGCTGCCGTCGTCGCCGAGCAGCCTGATCTCGATGCCGGGAGCCGGCTTGCCGCAGGAGCCCGGCTTGCGCATCTGGTCCTCGGGCAGCAGGACGGTGTCCACGCCGAGCTCGGTCGAGCCGTAGACCTCGAACAGCGACTCGGGCGGGAAGTCCGCCACGTACTGCTGCTTGAGCGCGTAGCTCCACGGCGCCGCGTTGGCGATCATGACGTGCATGGAGGAGCGGTCGTAGCGGTCCTTGACCTCCTTGGGCAGCGCGCAGATCATCCGGACCAGCGCGGGCGCGGAGAACGTCGAGCTCGCCTGGTACTTGTCCACCAGGCGCAGCCAGTCCTCGGCGTCGAACTTGCGTTGCACGATGACCGTCTGGCCGTAGAGCAGCCCGGCGCCCATGAACGCGCCGGGGCCGCTGTGGTACAGCGGGCCGGAGGTGATGTAGATGTCGTCGGGCCGGTAGCCGAACAGGCCGAGCAGGGCCGCGAGCTGTTCCGGGTCCGGGGCGCCGCCCCGGACCGCGCCCTTCGGCTTGCCGGTCGTGCCGGAGGTGTAGATCATCGTCCCGCCCGTGCCGGCCGCGTCCCCGACGTCGGGCAGGCCGTCCGGCGCGGCCGCGATGTCGGCATCGGTCAGCATGCCGTCCGGCGCCGGGCCGCCGACCGCGATGACGTGCCGCACCTTCTCGAGCTGGCCGCGGAGCGCGGCGAACATGGGCGCGTGCTCGTAATCCACATAGGCGACCGCGGCGTCGCTGTGGTTGATGACGTAGAGCGCCTCCTCCGGTGTCAGCCGGTAGTTCAGCGGCACGGCGACCGCGCCGATCTTCCTCGTGGCGTTCATGACCGCCACCACGGCGGGCGAGTTCGGCCCGCACCACAGGACCTTCTCGCCCGGCCCTGCCCCTAGCGAGAGCAGCAGGTTCGCTACCCGGTTCGACTGCGCCTCAAGCTCGGCGTACGTCCACATGACGACGGTCCCATCCGGCCTGTCATCGATGACGCCCGGCTTGTCCGGCTGGCTCTGGGCATAGACCGAAAGAGTGTCCGGCATCGCACCTATCCCTCATGAACGCAGTCAGTGGGCACCGGCGGCTGACCGCATCCGCCGTCTACGGTCAATCTACGGAACTAGCATCAATCGGTAAATCATGAAAATCCAGTCGCCAGGAACTGGTCTAGGTCAGGAAGTAGCGGTGCCGAGGGCTGCTGTGATCTGCTGGATGGCTTCGGCCTCTGCGGGACTGACGCTTTGCCCTCCCTCCTTATGGGCGGCAGCCACCTTGCCGACCAGGGTGAGGACGAAGCGCCGGTAGTCATCGAGTTCCCCGGTGGTCGCCTTGCTCTGGACCAGCGCCACCGCATCGCGGAGGTGCCTGAGCCCGTTGTCCCGGAGTTCTCCGGCAGAGTGGTACCGGGTGTGGTCCATCTGGGGTTTGGCGGCCACGATCTCATCGAGGAGCTCGCTGTCGCCGTGCTCGGCGCGCGCTTCGGTGTAGGCCTTGGACATCGCCACTGTCTCGCGGAACATCCCGCCGCGCGCCGCGGTGATCACGATCATGCCGGCCGTCGGCGGCCCCTCCAGCACGATCTTCCATTCCTCCGGTGTAAAGGCGGCCTCTGCCGTCATGTCACGCTCCTTGGTTCAGGGGACTCACGATGCGGACTCAGGTCAAGGATCTCGCGTCCCGCGCGATGCGTTCTCGCCCAGCACGGGTGAATCGCCTGGGTCACAACCAAGTCCGGGCTGCCCGGCTGCACTGCGCCGCTCAGTTGCCTTTCGGGCGGTACTGAAGCCGCTGGCGTGCCATCGCGCAGACGCCACTGCGTTCGTTTTCCGCCGCGGTCTGCCTTGCCTCATCAAGATCGGCCGGGGTCAGCAGACCATTGGCGAGCAGGAAGTCGGCGAGATAACGCGCGTGACCGCGTTCTTTCCAGATGAAACCCTGAAGCAGCTTCTTATAGTCCGATACCGCGCCCTCTCCGCTCAGGTCCAGGGCGATGACCACATTCATCATCGGCACTGTCTGCGGGGCGGCCAGGCCGAGGATGAACTCCTGGTAATAATAGGCCATCGCCAGACGTGCCGTTGTGTTGCGCTCGAAGTAACCGCGCACGCGGGCCGCCGCGTCTTCACCGGGCTCGCCGCTGCGGCGCACGATCGTCGCCGCCCGGGTAGTCAGCTGCTTGCCATCGTCCGGGACGGCCGGATCGGCGCGCGGGGCGGCCGGCGCGTCGAGACGCAGTCGCAGCACCCAGGTACCGACGCTGACCAGCCACGAGCCCTCCGCCAGAGTCACCGGCAGCGCCTCGTAGCGTGCTGGTGCAGCCGGCAGCACATGCCGCGCCGTCCGTTGCACGGCCTCAGCGCTGAGGCGTGACTTCGCGGCTTCCGGCGCTAGATAAACCCGGTAGGTCGTGTCACGGCTGAACAGCTCCCAGCGGTGGTGGACGTAGCGAAGACCCGCGCAACGCGGGGCACGGTGCAACGTGAGATCCTCGTCGCCGCTGAGCGTGCGCCTGTCCAGCCAGGTAATTTCATCGGGCGGACAGCTCACCCACTCACCGCGCGCCGCTGACCACAGGAAAAGCCGACCCGTCGCCACTGCGTCGCCACTCCCGAACGACGGCGCGCCACCGGCGCGACCATCCATTCTTGCCATGTCTGGGATGACAATTGTCGCACTTCCTGGCGTCAGCTGATCTCCACGCGGGACAGCAGCGCGTCAGGCCTTGTTCCCCAGCGGATCGCATCGCCATCACTGAGCGGCTGCTCACCCGCCACCGCGGCGCCGTTGACGGTGAGCCCGTTCCTGCCGTGATTCGTGATCCACCAGCAACCGTCGGAGAACGTAAATTTTGCATGCTCCCTGGACACCGTGGGCACGTCGGGGAGCACTAGCTCAACGGACCCGCGCCCGGCACGGGCGCCAGAAATCCGGGTTTCCACCACCGAGGAGCCCGTGACCAGCCGCAGCACAGGGACGGTAGCAAGGCTCCGTTCCATGATCGTGACCATGCCGCTGCTTACCGTCAGGTCCTGGTCATGTCGGTACCATACCTGCCTGCGTGGCTCAGGATAGGCCTGCTGCGGGTCGGCATACGCGAACTCTGGCACGGCGTCCGCGTACTGGACATCAGGCATCTCAGACTGGCCATCGGCAGTTACCGGATCTCCCTGCCGCAGGCGATAGCGGCCCGGCGGGACGGGCCCGCCGGTGACGTGCACAGCGGCCCGGCCCGGCCCGGCGAGGCGGGCCCCGTGCGCGGCGACCTGGTCTTCGTAGACCTCGGTCATGCTCGCGCTGATCACGCCTATTTCCATCCGCTCGCACAGGGAGATGAGATCATCGTGGTTCAGCTGCAGTTCGACGACGTTCGGCGCGAGCAGTGACCCACCGGGCGTGACCACGAACACGTCGGACAGGTGCCGCATGGCGACCTTCAGCACATCCTGTCCGTCGCGCCATGGCCGGGAGGCCATCTGCCGTATCCACGGATGATCCCTTGTGATACCCAAGGCCCGCAGGCCGCCCACGCTGGCGGCGCCGAGTCCCGCGATAAGCACCAGCAGCACGGTGGCGGAGACAACGGAACCCGTCACGACCTCCAGAACCACCCAGCACGCTGCGATACCGCCCGCGATCACCCACCGCCTACGGCTTCGCTGCCGCAGCGGGGCGCGCGGCCGCCGACGCGCCGCTTCCCTGCCTCCAGTCATCGAGCACCGTCCATTTGACCTGTCCTTGACCCTCCGTCGCACGTCCGATGGCTGATCCGTCGGTCCTCGTCACCGAGGATGCGGGTCAGCGCACCCGCCAGTCAACCAATCACGGGCAGCTTCCAGACATCTGGAAGTTCCGCGGCAATTACTGGACGTGAGTTAACTCCAAGCGTCGCTTGGCTACTCCTGTGTGGCCTCGAACCGCGTGGACAGCTGTGTCGTTGAGTCGCCGCCGACCCAGACGTCGAAGGTGGAGGAATCGGTCACCCAGTCTCGGACTGCCGCGTTCCAGTACCGCCGCTCGTTCGGCCCTACCGGGAACTGGAGCATGCGTGATTCCCTTGCCGCGAGGGTGACCCGGCAGAAGCCCTTGAGCTCGCGGACCGGACGCGACGCCGAGCCATATCGCTGGTGAATGTAGAGCTGGACGACTTCGTTGGCTTCCCGATCCGCCGTGTTGGTGACCTCGACCGACACGGTAACAGTCCCGCTGGTGGTGATAGCAGGCTGATCGACTGTGAGGTTGGCGTACTCGAAACGGCCGTAACTCAAGCCGTACCCGAACGGGAACAGCGGCGTGCTGGCCTCGTCCCAGTAGCGTCGCGCCTGATTCTCGGGCTCGTGTGAGCGGGTGTGCGCGTACACCATCGGCACCTGTCCCACGGTGCGCGGCCAGCTGAAGGGGAGCTTGCCGCCGGGCGAGACATCACCGAACAGCAGGTTCGCCGCGGCCGCACCGCCCCGTGTGCCGGGGTACCAGATGTCCAGGATCGCCGGCACGTGCTCCGCGGGCCAGCGCAGGTCCAGGGGGCGCCCGTTCATGACCAGCAACACGACCGGCGTACCGGTCCCGGCAACGGCCTGCAGCAGCTCCAACTGTCGTCCGGGCAGCTCCAGCGATGACCGCGAGGCAGCTTCGCCGATCATGTTCTGCCATTCACCCGCGACGACGACCGCGACATCCGCTCCGCGTGCGAGGTCAACGGCTTGCCGGAACTCAGCCTCCTCATCGAACCCCTCGGGATCGGATGGCGTGTTGCCGCCGAACATGTCGAAGAGCGACGGAAACACGCGCTGCACCACGCCCACACCGCGGGCGTGATCCACCCGCACCCCTGGCCCGGCCTTGGCGCGGATGCCCTCCAGGACGGTTACCGTCTCCTCAAGGTCGAAACCGAAGACCCATGGCCCTAGGGTGTCGCGCTTGGAGTCGGCCAGCGGCCCGATGACCGCGATCGAACTCAGGCTGCCCGCGTCCAGTGGTAGCAGGCCTCCCTCGTTGCGGAGGAGCACCGCAGATCGCTCCGCGGCAATGCGGGCCACGTCGCGGTGGGCCGGATCGGCGAGCACTTGCGCGGGCGCGGTCCTCGTCCACGTACGGCGTATCGAACAGGCCCATCCGGAATCTTTGCTTCCAGCACGCGCCGGACGCTTGCGTCCACCGCCTGCGGGCTCGCCGCATCAGACTCCAGCGCCCCGGGCAGGTGCGCGTAGGCGGGGCCGAAACCGCCATCTCCATGTCTACTCCGGCGTTGACCGCGCGGACGGCGGCATCGCTCAGATCAGTCGCGAAGCCATGGGTAACGAGATTCCGCACGGCGTTGGCGTCGCTCACCACGAAGCCCTCGAAATCCCATGTATCGCGCAGCACCTCGGTGAACAGCCACCGGCTGCCCGACGCCGGAATTCCGTTCAGGTCCATATAGGCGGTCATCACGTTCCCGGCACCCGCCTCGACCGCCGCCTGGAACGGCGGGAAGTACACGTTCCAGAGCTCAGAGTCGGAAAGGTTGACCTCGTTGTAGTCGCGCCCACCGAGAGCGCCCCCGTAACCGGCGAAGTGCTTGGGACCGGCGATGATGCGGTCAGGCGCTGCCTAGCTCACCGCCCTGGAAGCCGCGCACCTGGGCGACGGCCACGGCAGCGCCGAGGTACGGATCTTCTCCCGCGCCCTCGATGATCCGACCCCAGCGGGGATCGCGGGCAATATCGACCATGGGCGCAAACGTCCAGTGGATGCCCACGGCGCGCGCCTCCCGGGCGGCGACCGACTGGCCACGCTCAATAGTCTCCGGATCCCACGAGGCCGCCATCGCAATCGGCACCGGAAGAATCGTGCGGAAGCCGTGAATGACATCGAAACCGAACAGCAAGGGATACCGAGGCGGTTACCTTCGACCGCGAGCCGTTGGAGGCGGTTGATCTCGGCGGGATCGGTGACGAACAGCAGTGAACCCGCGCCGCCCTCCCGCAGCGCCGACTCGACCATCATCTGGCTGCTCGCCGGCGTCCAAGTCCAGAGCCGGGGCAGCCTCGGCACCCGCTGGCAAGCGGAAGTAGAAGTACTGGGTGAGCTGCCCGGCTTTCTCGGCCGGTGTCATCTGGGAGATTAGCTCGTCCACCTGCGACTGGACCGTCCCCATCCCATTCTCCTTCCGGTATCAGTGTCGCGGTTCCTGCGCTATAAGTGGCTTGCGACTCGTTCCCCCGTTCGGGCTTGCGGCATCCGCCGCCCGCTCAGGCGAGAGAATGAGCGGCTCACCCTGCACCGGCATGATGAGCAACCCCGCGTGCTCCGCGTGCCGCCTGATTATGAAGTCTGTACGCGGGTGAGCTCGCGGGTTCCGCTGCTCAGATCACGGTTACCGTCACCTGCGCGGCCGCTCCAGTGTGGGTGCCAGGGTTACCGGGGCTGCCCGGGTCACCGGTGGGGCCGCTCCCAGCGGGCATCCCGGGAGAGTTGTTCTTGCCCGCAGAACCTGGCTGGCCGGGCGCTCCGCCGGCGCCGCCAAGGCCGGGATTGCCCGGCCTGCCAGGCGGGGCCGGGCTCGGCGCCGACTGGACCCAGTTCGTGGCGACCCCCTTGGGCACGAATACGGCGATGTTGCCGCCTGCGTCCACGCCTGTGCCGCCGTCGCCAGCGCGGGCGCCCGTGCCTCCCTTGCCGCCGGGCCCGGCGGCGCCGCCTCCGTTGCCCGTGCAGCCGCAAGTCGCGCCGTTGCCGCCGTTGCCGCCTTGCTGTCCGGGGGCGCCCTGGCCGCCGTTGCCACCCTGGCCGCCGGGACCGGACTGGGTCGCCACCACCAGCAGCTTCTTGGCCGCGCGGTCCAACGCCAGGCTCTGCGTGATGGAGATGGTGGCGACGGCGCTGGCGATGCCGTTTTTGCCCGGCAGGCCCGCGGCGCCCGGCATCCCCTGCTGCCCGGCCGCGCCGGACCCGCCGCCCTCCCCGGCGATGTCGGCGGAACTGCACTGCCCCGGCGCCCCGCCGGGCGCCTGGCCTGGCGCCGGCGGAGTGGGCGGGGTGGCCACCGGCGCTCCCGTGGTGCCGAGGATGTTGAAGTCGCCGCTGAACCCGGCCGCGGGGCGCCGATGCGGGTGAAGGATGAGCAGGTGAAGTGCAGCGGCGTGGACCGGGCGACAATGCAGCCGCCGTCCAGCAGTTCGATGCCGTTGGGCAGGTCGATCACCTTCATGCTGCCGTCCGGCGTCGAGACGTCCCACACGGAGTCCACCAGCATAGGCGCCGGCTTCTGGCCAGTCCCGCCGCCCGGCTTCTGGCCCGCCGCCCGGCTTGTGGCCGGTCCCAGCTATCGGCGTCTGGGTGGTCACGTGGGCGGTGATCGGGAGCGCCGGGGCGAGCTGCGCGCGATCCTCGTCGCTCAGCTCGTCGTTCCCGACGACGTGCCTGATCAGCCGGTGCAGAAGCGGAACGCCGGGCTGGTCGGCAGGCGCCGAGATACCGTCGATCAGCGCGTCGGCATGCCGGGCGCGCTGCTCCGGCGACAGGCCGATATCGAGCAGCTCCTTCAGCTGATCTCGTTGTGCGGTTGATGCGCGTGTGCGCGATGCCGTCGCCGACGGTGCCCACAGGCACGCCGAGGCTGCTGAGTATCTGGCTGGCGCTCACTGGCTGGCCGTCCTTCCTTTGAATGGTTTCCCGTTGACGAACACTTCCGGCGCCGGCCTCCGTACCCCATCGCGCCCGGATTTCCCCGGTGCTCCGTTGGCACCATCGGCGCCATCGCCTACGGGGCCACCGCCGAGTCACCGGCCTCCCTGCCGGTCTTTCCGCCCCGCCCCGGCCAGCCGCCGGCGCCGCCCGTGCCGCCCAGCGCGGGGTAGGCCACGACGCGCAGCTGCTCGGTCATCTGCTCAGGCAGCGTCACGAACACGTTCGAGGTGATGCCCCCGTTCCCGCCGCGCCCGCCATGGCCCCCGTCGCCGCCGCGCCCGCCCCCGCCGGGCCTGCCTTGGCGGACCGGTCCCCCCGTAGTCCGGAAACCCGGCGCCGCGTCGCCGCCGTCACCGCCCGCACCGCCGTCACCGCCGTCGCCGCCGCGCCCGCCGGCCGCGACGAGGGTGAGCGGGCCGGTCAGGCGGCCGATGGTGATCTCGGCGGTCTTACGACGGTGCACGATTGGGGTCGGGCGTGCTGGCCTGGCGGGCTGGCTGGTGGGTTACCGGGCGGCGGCGCGGTCGGAGACCAGCCCGGCGATGGCCAGGGCGGTGTCTTCGAAGTATTCGCGGCGTCCGGTCCAGCGTTGCAGGGTCCGCCACTGCTTGGGTTCGGCGATGGCGTGCTCGATGCAGATCCGCTCGGAGGACTGCTGGTGCCTGCGTTGTTCCCAGCTGGCGGCTTCCTCGGGTGAGGCGTCCTTGCGGGGTTTCTTCGGCGGGGCGCTGACCTGGGCGGGGAAGTCACGGGCCAGGCCCTGGTAGCCGGCATCGACCTCGGCCTTGACCTCGGGATAGCGGCGGCAGCAGGTCCTCGATGCCCGTCGGTGCGCAGCGCGGTGACGTCGTGCATCCGGCCGGGCCGGAACGCGCCCAGCCACAGCAGCCGCCCGGCCCCGTCGCTGATGGCCGTCGGCCTTGATGGTGTTCTGCTTCTTCTTGCCGGACACGAACGCCCGCCGTCCGGGCTGGCCCGCCTTGGGCCGGCGTACCTGCACTTCAGTGCCGTCGATCCGCAGCTTGACGCCTTCGAGCGGCGGCGTAGGCGAACACGTCGGCCAGCGTGCGCAGCCGCAGCCCGGGCTGGCCGGGCACCGCGAACCCCCGCTGGGCTAGCAGCGGCCGGATCTCCCCCGCCGCCCGGGTGATCGTGGAGCGGTCCACGCCGTAGAACACCGCCAGCGCGGCGTGCGGCAGCTGGAACCGCAAGATCACCAGCGTGACGATCACCCGGTCGGTGAACGCCAGCTCATGGCCGGGGCCTGCGCCTTCGGCGCGCAGCCGGTCCCGGCCGCGGCGGTCCCGCAGCCGTGATTCCTGCTGCGCCAGCCACGGCTGGGCGAGTTCCTCGATCAGCTCGCCCAGCTTGCGACGGCTGATACCGGTGCAGATACGATGCGACAAGGCCGCGCGGGCCCATTTTGACGACACATCAAGATCGTTCCGCGCGGCCGCTCACGTTCCCGGGACCGACACGCCGCAATCACCTGCTACGCCCCGGATCGCCTATCGCGCACCAAGTCGTAAGGAATCGCAGAGAATTAACCCGTAGCTTCCTGGAATCGGGCACGCTGTTGTGGTATGGGCGTCATGACGGTAACCAGGGAGATGCTGGCGGCGAAGTTCGAGGTGATCTTCCCGCATCTGGATGAGCGGCAGCGGCGGCTGCTGATGGGCGCCGAGGCCCGGTCGCTGGGGCATGGCGGGATCCGGCTGGTGGCCCGGGCGGCCGGGGTCCGGGAGGCGACGGTGGCGCTGGGCGTGGATGAGCTGGATTCGGGGGCTGAGCCGCTGGGCCGGGCGCGGCGGCCGGGCGGGGGCCGCAAGCGGGCGGCCGACTTGGATCCGGGGCTGCGCCCGGCGCTGCTTGCCCTTGTTGAGCCACAGGAGCGGGGCGACCCGATGTCGCCGCTGCGGTGGACGACGAAGTCCACGCGGAAGCTGGCGGCCGAGCTGACAGCCCAGGGTCATAAGGTCTCCGGCGGACACCGTTGGCGATCTGCTGCGGGCCGAGGGGTTCAGCTTGCAGGGCAACGCCAAGGCCGTCGAGGGAAAGCAGCACCCGGACCGGGACGCGCAGTTCCGTTACATCAGCGGGCAGGTCCGCGAGTACCAGGCGGCCAGGGACCCCGTGGTCAGCGTGGACGCCAAGAAGAAGGAACTCGTCGGCGAGTTCAAGAACGGCGGCCGGGAGTGGCGGCCCAGGGGCGAGCCAGCCCGGGTCAGCACCCACGACTTCCCTGACCGGGAGCTGGGCAAGGCGATCCCGTACGGGGTCTATGACCTGGCGGCGAACGCCGGCTGGGTGAACGTCGGCACCGACCACGACACCGCCGCGTTCGCCGTGGAGTCGATCCGCCGCTGGTGGAACGCAACCGGGAGCAGCGACTATCCCCTGGCCCGGCGGCTGCTGATCACCGCGGACGCGGGCGGCTCCAACGGCTACCGCACCCGCGCGTGGAAGACCGAACTCGCCGCCCTGGCCGCCGAGACCGGGCTGGAGATCACGGTGTGCCACTTCCCCCCGGGCACCTCCAAGTGGAACAAGATCGAGCACCGGCTGTTCTCGGCCATCACCATGAACTGGCGTGGCAGGCCTCTGACTAGCCACGAAGTCATCGTGAACAGCATCGCAGCGACCACCACCGGCACGGGCTTGACAGTGCGCGCCGAACTCGACCCAGGCAGTTACCCGACCGGGACCGAGATCAGCGATGCGCAGATGGCCGCGGTCCCGCTGGCCCGGCACCGCTTCCACGGCGACTGGAACTACACCATCCATCCCCGCCCCGGCCCGCCCCCGCCTGCCACCAGCGCCGGCGAGCCCGGCAGGCTTGCCGGAGGGGTCCCCGGCCACGTCATGCTGTCGCATCCGGCGCTGACCGGCATGTCCCGCCGGCACCTGGACGATCTGATCGCTGAACTTGCCGGACCGCAGGAAACCCAGCGCGAGCAGACCCGGCACCGGCGGCGCGGCACCGCGCGCCGCCGCGCGGCCGGAGCAGGCCCGCGCGCCAGGCTCACCAACGCCGACCGGATCCTGGCCACCGTGCTCTACCTGCGCAGACTTTGCACCCAAGCAGTCCTGGGCGAACTGTTCGCCGTGGACCGCAGCAGGATCACCGAGGCCATCCGCGAAATCCGCCCGCTTCTGGAAGAACACGGACACGCCATCACACCCGCGACCGCCCGGTTCCCCGCACCGGCAGACCTGATCGCCTTCCTCGCAGCCGAGGACGCCGAACCGGCAGCACAGATCAAACCAGCGTGTTAATCCTCTGCGATTCCTTGTGGCGCCCCCGGTGCGTCCCGATTCGCCGTCACCGCCTCGCGCGCCATCGGTCCCGCCGGTGCCGTTCATCCGGTCGCTCGGAGGCTCGCTCAGGGCAAAGCCGATCATCGTCGGCACGCCGGCCGGACAGGTCCCCGCGGGGCCTGGCCCTCCGTGGCCGCCCAGCGCGCCGGCCCGGCCGTGCAGCGGGCCGACCCGGCGGTCCACCGAGTGCGGCGTCGGCAGCACGCCGAGTTGGTAGTCCCCGGCGTCTCGGGTCGGTGCCGGGTGTCGCAGGTGCTGGCAGCCGAGCACCAGCAGGTTGCCCTGGACGATGACGCGCCCGCCTGGCTCTATTACCAGTTCGCCGACGTTGATCACGTTGAACAGGTCGTCGCGCTCGTCGATTCCCAGCAGCCGGTGTTCCATGGTGAGATCCCATATCTCGTCGGCGGCCACGCGCCGGTACAACACGCTCAGCAGCCGGGCGGGAAACGGGAGGTGAATGGCCAGCCGGGCCCGGTCGGCATCGTCGATGGTCCCGTTGGCGAAGACGTAGGCCTCGCACCGGTCGTGCACCCCCTGGCCGAGGCGGCTCCTGATGGCGATCGCGGGGTGGAAGAAGACCGCCTGGCGCGCCCGGCGCTCGGCTGGGCTGGCGTTGCTGAGTCGGCGGACCTGGTCGATGGTGAGAATGGGCGTGAGGGTTTCACTCACCTCGCCGGCGAGCAGCCGGGCGGGGTCGTGGCCGAGCCTGCGGGCGCGGGCCAGGAAGGCGCCGACCTCCCCGTCCGTCAGGTGATGCTGCCACGCGGTGACGGGGTCATGGACAGCGGACATGGCAGATCGCCGGCTGGATGTGCGGGTCGGCTCCGGCGTCGAGGCACCAGGCCGCGCGGTCACGCCCGGGGAACTGCACCGGGGATTCCCCTGCCGCGGTCCAATAGCGGCCGGTGACGCCCTGATCCTGGGACGGAAGGATAACGCGTCAAGGTCGCCACACTGGCTCGCGTCCATGAAAATGACCTTGAGCGTCATCCGGCCCCTCCCCATGGCCGACATTGCCAGGTCACTTCCCAATTGTCTCGGCCAGGCTAAAACGTAACAGGTCGCCGCGGGCTGTGCAATATCTGAATTTAAGGCACGACCTAAACTTCTTGTCGCTGTTTTTTGTGTACAAAAGTCAGCCGCAGGGCCGGTCACTCGCTATCACTACTGATATAAATTGGCGCGCGCCCCAGATCCCGCCGAGTCGGCAAGATGACGACGCCGCGCGAGGGTCACGGCCAAGTAACTGATGTGATATCTGCTTCGCTTTATGACGCTCACAGACACTGGAAAGCAGAACTTCTGACGGGTTCGTTATATGCGGCGCGCAGATCAGTATGCACTACTCACGTATCGAGGCGGGCGGCAGGCCAAAGCCGTAGGCGCACAATGCGGAATGGCCATGTCAGCCGATCACGTTTGACGTTTTCCCAGCAGCGGCGAATCTGGCAAACGGCATGTAACGGGCGTCAGGCGGCGTCCGGGCAGACACGCGAACAAAGGCTGAGATCGCCGGTGAGGTGGGGAGTTCCCGGTAGAAGAGGTATCCGCCAAAGAACCGTCTGCCGAGAGGCTCCGAGAGACCGCCGGGTTCCTCTCGCTGGTAGCCGCGAGGGAATGCCTTAACGTATACGCCATAACTGGCGACGTGGCCGGGCAATGACTCCCTGGCGCGGGGTCGCGCCATCGGCCATGCGCGTGACCGCGCACAGATTGTTCCGCCGGTCCCGCGGCGCACCGCCATGCCGACGGCAGTTAGGACGACACCGGCGATGACCCCGGCGATCCCGGCAACGACTTTTCGGCCAGCGCAGCGGCGTGCCTGCCGCCGGTTACGGGTCCTTCTGTGTAGGTTTTTGCCATGGCGACAGGGGGCTACCGGCTGACCGCCGTCTTGGCCTTCCTGCTCGTCGCGGGCACTACGGCGGCCGGCTGGCAGGGTAGCCGCCCGCCGGATAATGTGGCGTCCCGGGTGGTGCCGCTACCCCTCGCCGGGCAGGCGACCGGACGGGCGGCAGCGATCGAGGTGCCGTCGCCGGACCCGCGCGCGACGCCGGACGCCGCGGCCCCCGGGACGCCGGCGCTCAGTCCCAGGGCACGCAGTTCCTGCCCGGCCGCGGCGTCCGCTTGCGTGGACCTCAGCGACCACCTTGCCTGGCTGCAGTCCGACGGCCGTATCACCTACGGCCCGGTGCCCATCGAACCCGGGCCGCCCCGTACGCAGCAAGCGACCCCGCGCGGCACCTTCCACGTCCAGTGGAAGGCCGGCGCGAACTACATCAGCTCCGAGTACCACGAGCCGATGCCATTCGCCGTGTTCTTCGCGCCCGGTGGGATCGCCTTCCACGGCGGCAGCCTCACCACGCCCTCGCATGGCTGCGTCCACCTGGATATCGGCAGCGCCCGCTACTACCACGACCACCTGCCGACCGGAGCCGAGGTCATGGTCTTCTGAACCTTGCACGCCAGGCCGTGCCCGCGCCGGCGTTCGCGAGTCGAGGACTGTCGCGCGTCATCAGCGATCTGTTTCGTTGTTGACTATTCGGATGTCCGCCGCGTGAGTCACTTCGGGTAGCGGAGGAGCCGACACGCCGGGCAGCTCAGGCGCACGCGAGGTGCTCTCGGCAGTCCGCAAAGAGGCAAACTAACCAGCGAAATTTCAGGCGCGGCACAGTAGATGGCCGATCTCAGGGCTAGGGACCTTGTCCCGGTGCGTACTGCCACGTCCGGTTTGACACTAGCCAGATGCCGGAGTCCGAGCGTTGAAGGCTATCGGTAACGATCACGATCGCTTGATTAACTTGCCAGAAGACTTTTCCAGTCTGAGGATTCACGTAGCCAATTCTGGTCCACTGCCTCACTGCAGCAGTTATGGTAGCCGTCGATTGGTTGATCGATTCACTCATATATTTTACTACTGAGGCTCCGCCACCACCAAGCAGATCTTGCCCCGACAACAGTGTCCTCACTACTCCGGCGAGAATTTCGTACCTGCTGCGCACCATAGCAGGCGTGTACACTTCCGCCAGTGCCGCGAGACCGCGGCTTTCGATGGTCGCCTGCATGGCCGTAGTGAGCAACGCATGATGGCCGGTTTGATCAAGCGTGGCAAGGGGAGTTACCTGAGCATCGTCTTGGAGCGCGGTTGTCGGAATCGGATGCGCAGGCGGGGGCACTGGCGTTCGGTTAGAGCCGGTGGTCTTCTGGCCTGCGGGTTCTGCGTCTGATCTCGGCGGCAGGGTTCCGGGCTGCCGTTACGGACCGTTACTAGCATCTCGCTGCGCCGGGAATCACGTTGCGTGACAGGCCCCGGTGCCGGGGCCGGGCGGTCTGCTCCCCGGGGAAGCGCGGCGGGCAGGATCCTGCGCGACACGCCTGGCCAGTTGCGGGACAAACGTGGCGGATGCGGAAGCATCGGCGGTCTCTGTCCGCCTCTGGCGAGGGGCCCGCCGATGCTTCCTGCCGCGACGCTACCCGCTGCCCGGTATTACGTCGCGCCTGCCCGGGGGCGGCGGGCCTGCGGGCGCGGGCTGCGGGGGCGCGGGAGGCGCGCCGCCGGGAAGGAGCCGGCGCGGGACGCGGCGGCGGGCCTGGCCGAGGTGATGGCGATGCCGGCGATCTGGAAGGACGCGGCCGGGAACCTGCTGGAGCTTGCCGGGCCGGGCGGGGGGATCGTGGTATGCGGGGCGCTGCCCGGCGCGGCGGCCCCGGTCCCGGCGTGGGTGCCCGGCGAGCTGGCGGCGGCGGGGGTGGCGGCGTCGCCGGGGCCGGTGCGGGAGGGGACCGGGCTGGGGCTGGTGACCAGCGTGACCGGCCCGGCGCTGATCGGTGAGGCGCTGGCCGGGACTCCGGCCCGGCGGGCGCGGAAGATCACGCCGCGGCTGATGATGGAGCTGTCGCTGGCCCGGGCGCTGGAGCCGGGGACCGCGCCGGCGGTGCTGCGGGCGCTGGCGCAGCGGCCGCGGGAGGCCGATCCGGGCTATGACCTGCCGGCCGCCTCGTCGCTGTCGGACGCCGATGCGTTCCTGCAAGCCAAGCCGTTCCTGCGGCTGCTGGCCCTGCTGTGTGGCGAGGTCCGGCCGGTGCCGCTGCCCGGCGTGAGGCCCGTGCTGCCCGCGCCCGGCACGCCGGACGGGGACCGGGCCGCGATCCGGCCGCGGCCGCTGGAGCGGCCGGGCGGGCCGTGGCGGGACGGCCGCTGGCACGGGCTGCGGGTGCTGGCCAAGGACGGCACCGTCCGCGTCGTCGCCGACCCCAAGGGCACCGACCGCAAAGGCAGCGGCGGGCAGTCCCGGAGCGCCGCGCACTTCGGCCAGGCCAGCACCGGCGCCCCCGCCGCCCCGCAGGCCCGCATGGTGGAGGTCACCGACGTCTGGGCCCGCAGCTGCGCGGCGTGGGCGGCCGGGCCGTGCCGCACCGGGGAGACCACCCTGGCCGCCTGCCTCGAGCCCGCCTACGGGCCGGGCGACCTGGACCTGGCCGACCGCGGGTTCCCCAGCCGCCAGGCCGCGGTCGCCAAGATCACCGCCGGGAAGCACTTCGCCTGGCGGGTCTCCTCGGCATGGAACCTCCGCCGCCGCGGGCGGCCGCTGGCCGACGGTACCTGGAAGACGGCGATCACCTGGCAAGGGCGCACCGTCAAGGTCCGCGTCATCGAATACCACATGGACCAGGTCTTCGATCTGCCGCCCGGCCACCCGCTGCTGGCCACCCCGCCTGCGGGCGTGTCCGTCCGCGTCCTGGACGACAGTGACGGCCCTCCGGGCGGGATGTGCCGGCAGCCCGGCGACGGCACCATCCGCGTCGAGGTCTCCGAGACCGTCACCATCATCACCAGCCTGACCGACCCCGCCGCCTGCCCGGCCGGTGACATCGCCGAACTGTACGGCCTGCGCTGGGCGGCCGAACTGGTGTACCTGGAAGAAAAACAAACCCTGTCCGCCGGGCAGCCCGATCACCGCGGCCACCCCGGCCGGGGCGTACCGGATGGCCGCCGCCACCGTCGCCGCCCATCAGGCGCTGCGGATCGCCGGCGCCGCGATCGCCGCGGCGATCGGCGCCGAGCCCGCCCGGATCAGCGCCACCGCGCTGCGCGACGCCGCCACCGCGAGCGTCCGCGCCGGGCAAGGATCCACCCTCCCCGCCCTGGCCGCCGCCATCGGCATCATCAGCCGCGACATCGCCCGGCACCCGCTGCGGTTCGTCACCGCCTGGCGGCCCGGACGGCACTACCCCCGCTACACCATCAAGAAAGTCAGGACCCGCAAAAGCAGGCACGCCGTCCCCGCCGCGACCCGGCTGCACCTGCTCCCGCTGCCGGCCGGCGAGCCGTCCGCGCAGCCGAACGCGCCGCCAGCCCCCTGACCCCGGACCCGCCAGCCCGGCCCGGCACCGCCGCGCCGGGACCCCGGCACGCCCCGCGCAGCGCACAACAGCCGCCGGAACACCGCTCACCACGACCCGGAGCCCCAGCAGCCCGCCGGGATGCACCGGACTCACAGAACGTAACCAGAACAGCAGCCGCACAACACATACGTGGCCACACCGCCGGCTACACGACGTGACAGCACGCCGATCGCATCAGGCAACCACCCGCAGAGGCGATTCATAACCGAACGCCAGTGCAGGCGGCGCAAACATCGCCTCATACACATTCTCCGCGCCCGCGAGGGCATTTCTTGCAGCGGTAAGCTCTGAGCTGCTTTGATTTGGACCCGCGCTTGCCAGCGGACCCGCGCTTGCCAGCGCGATTACGGTCGCCGCCAGGGCGAGACTTGCCGAGGCGCTAATAAGGATCCTGGTCTTACGACTGCTGAGAGCCCGCATAGCATCGTACTCCGATGTAGAGGGTACTATGTAGCTATTCAGCCGGGGGGACCGGGCCTGTGGAAGGGATGAGCCGGGGGCAACGCGGAGGGTTTCGCCCACTCGCCCGGCGTGGCGGCTTGATCACGTCGTGAATGTGGTGATCATGGTGGCTCGTGCCCGGTACGCCACATGTCCCGCCGCCTGGGGAGGTGGCGGCCCTGCATGCCCGGGTTGTGGAGCTGGAGGAGCTGCTGGCTGCCCGGGACGGGCGGCTGGAGGTGGCGGTGGCGCGGCTGGCCGTCCGCGACGCCGGGCTTGAGGCGGCGCAGGCGCGGCTGGCGGTGCTGGCGGAGCAGGTCGAAGAACTCCGGCGTCGCCTGGGCAAGGATTCCTCCACCTCGTCGAAGCCTCCTTCCTCGGATAGCCCGTATACGAAGAAGCCGAAGGACCGGTCGCTGCGGGGCCGGTCCGGGCGTAAGCCGGGCAAGCAGCCGGGCGCGCGGTCTTCCGCGCTGCGGCAGTCGCCTGACCCGGACGAGCGGGTGGAGTGCTGGCCGGCGGCGTGCGGGTGCTGCGGCGCGGACCTGGCGGATGCTGCCGTGCTCGGCCTGTGCAGGCGGCAGGTATTCGAGGCGCAGCCCCCGCCGCCGCCGGAGGTGATCGAGTACCAGGTGGTGGCGAAGGCGTGCCCGGGCTGCGGGGCGGTGACCGAGGGCGTGGCACCGGAGGGTGTCACCAGCCTGGTCCAGTACGGGCCGGGGGTGCACGCGAAGGCAGCGCTGGCGGTCTGCGCGCACTACCTGCCGGTCGCCCGGGCCGCCCGGCTGATGGCCGCCTATACCGGGGTGACCGTCTCCACCGGGTTCATGGCCGGGATCCGCGGCAAGGCCGCCGCCCGGCTGGGGCCGTTCATGGACCGGGCCCGGGAACTGCTGCGCTCGGCCGGGGTGCTGTACGCGGATGAGACTCCCGCCCGCGCCGCCGGGAAACTGCACTACGTGCACGTGGCCTGCACCGAGTTCCTCACCGCCATGCACACCGGCGACCGCACGAAACAGGCCATCGACGCCGGCGGCGTGCTCCCCGGCTACACCGGCACCATCGTCCGCGACGGCTACAAGGGATATGAGCACCTCACCGACGCGCTACACGCCTGGTGCGGCGCGCACGGCCTGCGCGATCTGGCCGGCCTGTACCGGTTCGACCCCGGCGGGCAGGCCTGGGCCCGGTCCATGGCCGACCTGCTTCTCGACGCCAACGCCAAAGCGTCCGCGGCCCGCGCCGCCGGCCAGGCCAGCCTCGGCGGCGAACAGCTCGCGCACATCCGGTCCTGGTACCGCGGCGCCGTCGCCAAGGGCATCACCGGCAACCAGCGCCGCCGCAGCCAGATCGCCAAAGACGGGCTGCGGCTGGCCCGCCGGTTCCGCGACCACGAAGACATGATCCTCCGGTTCGCCACCGACCTGGCCGTCGGGTTCACCAGCAACGAGGCCGAACGCGGAGTCCGGCCCGTGAAAGTCCAGCAACGCACCTCCGGCGGATGCTGGCGCACCCTCCAGGGCCTCGCCGACTTCGCGGTCGTCCAGTCCTACCTGTCCACCGCCGCCAAATGCGGCATCGACGCGCTCGACGCGCTCACCCAGCTGTTCACCAGCGGACCCTGGCTACCAGCCGCCATCCGCCCCGGCTGAATAGCTACGGTACTATTAATGCACCTTGGCCAAGTTCTCAGGGGTTACTGGCATCGATATGCATGAAATAGACCGTTGTGGTCATCCAGTTGGTGTTTCCTGGAGCGTCCTTAAGCGTCCAGAAGATATGTTTGCGGTAGTTGTTATGCTCGTCTACCCAGTTACCGTAGTACCCGTATGCGTCAGTACCCCAGCCGACTTGCATTGAGTCATGCGAAATTCCCATACCTGTGCCCCAGTCGTAAAACAGAACGTCTCCTGTGACGACAGAATTTGGCGTGAACGCTGGTGCTTTGTTTTTCCCGTTATTATAGGAGAATGAGCCTTCCGGAATTCCACCGGGTACATTGTCGATCAAGAAAGTGTACAGGTCGTGCGCGACGGACCAAGAATGCGTCCAGACCCAACCCCCCGTTCTAGTCCCATGTATCCACCATTGCTGGTCATCGGTCGTGCTAGTACTGCCGACGAAATTATATCCTCCGCCAGCGTGTAGGGCTTGCGAAATAAAATTGGTACAATCATCACTAAACTGCGGATAGATGGTGTTGCTGCCCAATGCGTACTTATCGGCATAGGAAGCTGCTCCCGGGCCACTCTAAGCGAGGGCCTGGCCGGCCATTGCGACGCTGGCTGTTGAGATGGCAATAAATGACACCGCAAGCAGGCCGATCCGCCTTCGCAGAGGGATTATTGGCCGATCACGCGAGTCACGAGCTTTTTGCCATCGCAAGCCAACGAATCCTGTCGCGCACATCAAACCGCCCTCCTCCTAATACTCAAACGAGGCACAGGCTATGTCGGTCACTGTAGTGGCGGTGTTGCTATTTGTCTAGATCCGAATAGGTAGGTTCCTGATTGTCCAAGTCTCGGCCAATCTGCAACTGAAACCATCGATATGTCAGGTTTCTGGCCCTGAACTTTCATGGGTTGATAACTAGCGCTCGGCGGTATTGGACCGCGTTGCTGAGCATGGATGTCAGCGCACTGGCGTACCGGCCGAAAGCCCGCCGAACCCAGACGTAAGCGCCATCCTCTTCGGGGATAGCCGCCCCGAGTTCGGCACTGGCCAGCGCCGAGGGGATGAAGAAGGTGACGAAGAGCACCGCCAGCCAGGTGAACGTCTGGCCGCCGCCGACTGCGATCGCGCCGATGGTGTCGATGACCACCATGGCGGAGATGAGGAAGAAGATCGTGTCGAACCAGCCGAGCACCCGCCTGAGCTTCCGCCGCTCGATAGCGGCGGCTGAGCCGCCGGTCACATCGACGGTGCGGTCGTCTGCGGCCACAGCGAATTCCTCCGGAACGCGCCTTCGGTGCGGCTAGGCCGGAATCGGCGGACGAGCCGGACGGAACATGGCCGGCCGGGACAGGCGTCGGTACCACGGTGCCCGGGGCCCGCTCCGGCCGGCGGCGATGGCGGCTACCGCGGCCACCGCCTGGTCGACGTCGCCGGCGGTGTTGTAAAGGTAGAAACTGAGGCGGCAGCTCGCGGGCGGGGTCAGCTCGAGCGCGCGATGTGCCAGCGTCGCGCAGTGGCAGCCCGCCCGCGACTCCACCCCGGCCTGGTTCAGGGCTTTCGCCACGCTGATCGGGTCGCGGCCCGCGAGGTTGAAGGCGACTAGGGAAGTGCGGCGCGCCGCGTCCGGCGGGCCGTAGATCGTCAGCCCTGGGATGGCGCCGAGCCCATCCAGCGCCCGGCTGGTCAGCTGCCGGTTCCAGGCAGACACGCGGTTCATGGCGTCCTCGACGGCGCTGCGCTCGAGGAGCTTGCCGGTCCCGAAGTAGGCCAGGCGCTTTGGGCTCAGCGCCAGGTCCAGCAGCAGGCGCAGCGCCTGCGCGGAGACGATCGTACCGAGGATGTTCGGCGTTCCGGCGGCGTACTTCCAAGGCAGCGAGTTGTACTCGACCCGGTCCGGGAACACGCGCCCTTCGGCGATCATGTCACCGCCGTACAGGAACGGCAGCGCGGACGCCAGCAGGTGCTCCTTGGCGTATAGCGCGCCGACCCCGAACGGCGCCAGCAGCTTGTGGAAGGAAAACGCCAGGTAGTCGACGTCGAGGGCCTGGACGTCGACGAATGACCCGGGCACCAGCTGGGCGGCGTCCACCAGCAGGTAGGAGCGCCGCTCGCCGCCGGGCTGCCGGTAGCCGCTGGCGTCGGCCAGCGCGCGGACGGTGCCAAGGGGAATGCGGGTGCCGAGGAAATTCGACGCACCGGTGCAGCAGACGAGCTTAGTGCGCGCATCGATCAGCGAGGCCAGGTGATCCAGGTCAAGCTCGCCGGTGCGCGGATCGAAGCGGGCCAGGCGGTAGTCCACCCGGCGCCCGAACCGCGGCAGGATCTCCCGGCACATCGCATACCACGGGACGTAGTTGGAGTTGTGCTCCATCGCCGTCGTCACGACGTTGTCGCCGTCGCGGAACTCGGTGAGCAGCGAGTACATGACCGCGTTGATCGCCTCGGTCGTGTTCCGGTACAGCGCGATACTGGCCCGGCCAGGTGCACCGAGGAATTGAGCGATCGTGTCGTAGGACTCCTCGAAAAGCGCGGTCACCGCCTGCGAGGCGCTGGACTGCCCCCGATGGACGTTTTCGTATCCAGGCGCGAGCGAGGCGTACAGCGCCAGCAGCTCACCTGGCGGCTGGGTGCTCGCCGCGTTGTTCGTCACTATCCGGCCAAGCCGGGAAAACTCAAAATGCCCGCGAATGGCCGAGACATCCACCGGGTCAGTACTCATCGCGCCCGCTCCCAGCCCGGCTGGGAGCCCATGCGTCGCAGGGACTCCTGCAGTCCCGTCATCAAGAATCATCGCGTGGATCCCCCATCCCCTGCCGAACGCCCGGCTCGGTCCTCGACCCGGGCGCGGACGCCGGGTTCCGTCCCCGACGCCGCATAGTTGGTGCAGTGATCATCGTTTCGGCTTGCCATCAGCATGTGCGAGGACGCTTTCAGCGTTCTATCTGCATCCCCGGATGCCCGTGACGGCCGTCCTGCTTCCTAGGAGGAGCAGCCGCCAGACGGCCAGATACATCGATGTCTGCCTGGCTACTGCTGTCCTACCGCTGTGCTACCTTGGCCTGTGCATGGCCGTGCGGAAGAAGCGCTCGATCTCGATGCCCCCCGAACTCGACGCCGAGATAGCGGCCGCGGCCGCGCAAGCGGGAATGAGCTACAGTGCGTGGCTGGCCGATACCGCCCGCAAGGAATTCACCATCCGGGCAGGCTTGGCCGCCGTCAGCCAGTTCGAGGCCGACCACGGGAAATTCACCCCCGGCGAGCTCTCCGAAGCTGAGCAGTGGGCGCTCACCGCGGTCCGAGCGGGCCAGCCGGACCGGCCGCAGCACCCGGCACCGGACCGCATGATGGGCGTCACCTACGACACCGGCGCGCTCATCGCCGCTGACCGGGCAGAACGCCGTATCTGGGCCCGCCACCGCGCCCTGCTGACGCTGCCGCGAAGTACCCACAGTCCCCGCGCCGGTCGTGGCCCAGTCCTGGCGCGGCGGAGGCCGCCAGGCCCTGCTGGCCCGGCTGCTAGCCGGGTGCGACATCGAAGCCCTCGATGACGGCCAGGCCCGCGCGGTCGGCTCGCTCGCCGCAACAGCCGCGACCACCGACATCGTGGACGCGTGTGTAGTCGAAGGAGCCCTCCGCCGCCATGACCTCGTGGTCAGCTCGGACGAGACAGACCTGCACACCATCGCCGCGGCCATCAGGCGGCGTCTCGAGGTCGACCGGCCCTGACCGCCACCTGGACCGCAGCCTGGCATAGACGGCAACCAGCGGATCGGATCTCACCATGTAGCAGCGACATCCCTTGCATGGGTGTCGACGTGATCGCCAATGAGGCCGCCCGTGCCACACCCGAACGAGATGATAAATCCGGCTACGCGCATGGCCGGCACGGCTGACCAACGTCCCATTCTGAATTGAGTGCGTTGCCTTCGTGCATGCTGGGCGTGGCGATCGGCGATGACGTGACCGTTGATCTGGCTCCGGAAGGTCCGCAACGCAGCGATCTGGCCGAGGATATCGCCGCGGCGCTCGAGGCCAACCCGGCTGCGCGGGCATTCTTCGACACGCTGGCGCAGTTCTACCGCAAGGCCTATCTCCGCTGGATCGATGCGACCACCCGCCGCCCGGACGTCCGGGCGGCCCGCATCGCTCAGGTAGCCGGCCTGCTCGCGGCGGGGATCAAAGAGCAGCCGCGATCGTGGGGGCAGGTCTGCCCGGTGGGAGCATTGGTGACCGCCCGCGGATAAGTAGTACATCTACTTCTGACGGCACCCATGATGGCCGAGTCTCTTCTCAGCTCAGCCCGCGTAGCGGGCTCGACGCTCCGGGGCCACTCAGCCAGCTTTTGAAACACGCCCCAGCACTGAAGTGCCCGCGGCCGGACCGTGATCGTCGCCTGTCGTGCCGCCTTCACCTGATCCGCCAGAACCCGGCTGATCCGTGACTTTCACCGGAGTTGCGTTGCTCACCTGCTCGGCTGCCTTTTGGCGTTGCCGGCGTCGGGTG
Organism: uncultured Actinomycetes bacterium; assembly: GCA_963800415.1. GTDB lineage: Bacteria > Actinomycetota > Actinomycetes > Streptosporangiales > Streptosporangiaceae > Palsa-504. Next base: position 27,638 of record CAWDBS010000048.1, on the reverse strand, counting down.
AATTCGCCCGCGATCATCCACACCGGAGGCAACAGGACGAGCAGGAAGAGCGCGGTCCAGATCCAGGCGTGGTGGTCCATGAACGGGACGGCGGTCTTCTCCAGCCAGGAGAAGAGGTGACGATGCAGATAGGGCAGCCACGGCGCGGCCGCGATGAGGGCGATGGCGATCGCCACTACCAGGCCGGCCACATACAGCGAGCGCCGCCACAGGCCGATGCCGAGCAGGATTGCGCCAGTGAGCAACACGGCCAGCCCCACGGTGCCGACGATCGGTATCGACACGAACATCGAGGCGATACCGACGCCCAGGGCGAGCAGCCCCAGCCAGATCAGCGCTTTGGCGCCGCCGGCGGCGTTCTTGGTGACGAGGTATGCGGCCGTCGTGACGGTCCGGGCCATGGAGATGGTCGGGGCCAGCGTGGCGGGTGGCTTTCCGCCGGTCGCAGTGGCGGCCTCCGTGGCGACCGCGAGGGCCTGGGTAACGGTGCGGGTGAACAGCGGCGTGCCGATCTCGCCGCTGAGTTTCTCGTCCGCGATGGGGCAGGCGTCCAGGGTGGCGGCAACCCGGTCGACCCAGGTCTCGTCGAAGACGGGTCGCAGCGTGCCCTGGTCGGCCGCCGCCGCCAGGTGCTCGCCAGCCCAGCCCTGCAGGGCGTTCAGGGTCGGAGGGATGAACTGTTCGCCTTTCTGCAGGTAGCCAAGTTCCTTTCGGACCGGGTCGGGCGCTTTGCCCAGGAGAGCCTCCAGCCCGCCTAGGAAGGTACCGATCCGCTTCCTCGATGGCACCCCGGCTTCCACCAGGCGCTTGTAGATACTGGCCGGGTCGAGGATGCCGCCGCCCGGGCCACCGGGCGGCTTGCCGGTGAGAGCCATGTCGTACTGGTCGAGCCAGCCGAGCGCGGGCCCTCGCGGGGACCCGTTGGCCGGGTTCCTGATCTGTCCCGCCACCGCGGTGAGTTCCTCGGCGGCGATGTATCGCTGCAGCGCCAGCGCCACCCACAGGGCGACGTTCGGCAGGCTCGCCGGAACCTGCTCATCCGGATTGTCCAGGAAGGCAAGGTCTTGGTGCAGGCTCTCCTCGCTGATGCCGAAAGCGGCCTTACCCGGGGCCCCGACGATGTCGCACAGTCTCCGGAAGAACCAGTCCGCGGGTTCGGCGACGTTCCGGGCGTTGACGACCGCAAGGATACGGCGCGGGTCCAGCAGGATCTGCGTCAGCCAGCCGGCTCCGTCAAGCCTGCCCCACATCCAGTCGTTGGCTCGCCAGGTGCCCTTGTAGAAGGCCGCGAAGTGGTGCAACTGCAGGCCGGTGAGCTTACTGATCGCGGTGGTGTGGTTAGGGGCCAGCATCGTCCTGGTGTCGGCGCTGGCTTGAACGAGCTCTAGCCGCTGCTCGGTCTCGGCCCAGACGGGAGAGGTGACCCGCACGGCGGCATGCAGCTCGGCCAGCCGCAGCGCCAGCCGCTGGCGGGACCCGTCCGCATCGCCGCTGTCCTGTTCCGGATCAGGCGGGTAGAGGAAGGTCAGGTAATCGCCGATCAGGGCGGCCAGGCCGAGGCGGCGATCAGCCGTGCTCTGCGGCGTGGTCTTGCGGGTGACCGCGGTCGCAGACGGCGGCAGCGGCTGTTGTCCTGCGGCGGGGCCATCATCGGTCCCGACGGCGCCGCTCGCCGTCGCGGCGCCGTCCCGGCCGGCGGAGGCGGAGGCGGAGGCGGCGGAGGCGGCGGACGGCGGCTCCTCGCCGTCGGCGAGGTGCTGCACGACGGCGGACAGGCTGGCCAGCGCGTCGAGAAGGCTGCCCCATGCCCGTGACAGCACGGCCTCCCCTGTCACTTCCCCCGAGTCACCATCCGCGGCCGGAGGGGAAGCGGGTACGCCCCTCATTCCCGCCTGCAGCTGATCGAGCAGGTCGCTGGAGAGCTTTTCGAGAACCGAATCCCAGGTCACCTTGGCCGGTGCGTCCTTGCCGTCCGCGGCCTCCAGCGCGGCCCGCACAGTGCCGGTCAGGTCAGCGGGCCTGACCGATAGGGCGTTGAGCTGCTGATGCGCGCTGGCGATGGCCGCGACGGCATCCGGGGTCCGCGCCAGCTGGTAGCCGGCGTAAACGAGATCCAGTACCGCGGCGCGGGAGCTTTCGTATGCGGGCAGGCCGAGCGCGATCACGTCTGCCAGCGTCTGCGGCCGGGTCGGCAGGCGCCCTCCTATCGCGGTGCCGAGCGCGGCGCGGACCCGCGCGGAGGCGCCTCCTCCGGTGCTGAGCAGCGGCTGCCACTGGGGGGCGCACGCCATCCGCACGGTCACCGCCTCGGCGATCGGTGCCGCGACCGCGACCGTCTCCACGTTCCGGTAATCCGACCACATCTGCGCGTCGGCCAGCTCACCCGCGCCCGCGAGCCTGGCCAGCAGCACGCGGGTATTGGCTAGGGAGGCCACCTGGTCGTTGTGCCGGACGATCGCGTTCAGGTCCGTGGCGATGCTCTGGTTCAGCATGGCGTCCAGGTCCAGCCTGAGCGATTCCCCGAGCATGTACGGCTTGGTGAAGTCGGGTGCGGCGGGCGGTGGCGTGGATGCGGAGGTGGGGACGACGTAGAGCATCACCCTGCGGACCTCGCGGTCGGTGGTACGGGCTGCCACAGATTGAAGCATCGGGCCGAGCGGACGGTTGGCGAGCAGGCCTCCGTCCGCCACCCAGGCCGGTTGCATGATGTTGCCGGTGTAATCCTGCATGTCTGGGTGCCAGCCCTGCATGCCCTTGGGCTCGTCACCGTCGGCGACAGCATCCCCGATGGGAATGAACGAGGGCTCGAATGCTGCGGGGAAGGAGGAGCTTGAGCGGGCTGCCAGTGCCAGCGCGCCGATGACGCCGGGCGCGACCAGATCTTCCGCGGTAAACGTAAAGAGCCCGTGGTTGTCCGAGTCGTTGACCGAGTTTCCGTAGTCATCTGTGAACTGGCCGTTCTGCCCGTGCAAGAGTGTAGTGGTGATGTGGACGGTAGTTTCCCTGGCCTGATTTCCGCTGACCGGACCGGAATTGCTTTCCGTGAGGTCATTCAGGCCCTTGCGCAATGCGTCCAGCAACTGCCCGTCACCCTTCAGCAGCGAGGGCGGATTTGGGTCGGCCTGCGGATCACGGAGCAACTGATCGAATGCCCCCGCCTGCAGCCACAAGTCCCGCAGGGATCCGATGTCCAGCCGTCGCGCGTTGGCTAGGCCGAGTATGGCCGCGTTCACTCCCCCAGCGCTCGTGCCGGACAGCACGTCCACGCTGGCGGTTACGTCCACCAGATCGAGCAATTGCGCGTACAGCTCACGGACGCGGAGGGCGAGGCCACTCGCGGGCGACCCGGCCGGGGCCGGAACAGCTACCTCACCGGGTCCGCGGACTCTCAGGTCGCTGGCCTGCGTCAGCAAGTTGATCTCGCGGGCCACGCCACCCATCCACACCGCGAGGCTCACCCCGCCGCTCATGGTCACGGCCAAACGCAGCTTCTGGGTGGCGAGAGAAACGGGCACCCGGTCCGTTCGGCTGGAGGCGGACCCGGCCGGTGCATCGCCGTTTGCGTGACCTGTTATCTGGCCGTTGCCGGGATCAACGCTGCCGGCGGAGTCGGCGTCCGCCTGATCATTCATTGTATACCGTCCCCCCCAGAATGACCGCTGGTGGCTGATTGTCGCACAATATTCCGCCGGCGGACAATACGGCGCAGCCAGTGATAACGGCCGCATCCCGCTACCACCCTTATCTGCCCAGCCGACACGACAAGGAGGTGGCGTCCGGATCTGGGCATTCTGCGCCCAACCCTCGACGCGTTGCTGGTGCAGCTCGCGCGGATTGTGCGGCGCAGGCGAGCCATTCGCCTGCGGACGCAGGATACGTTCGGGAAACCAGACCGATTACATACAGTTGACTGTCGGCTGTTAAATGGCGGCTAGAGGCGCTCTGATCAGCGTTTATACCTGCGCTCCCCTGTTCCGCCGTAGTCATATTACAACACTATGTAACATATTACGGAATAAAAAAGTACCGGTAGTTAGCACGCTATGGTCAGGCCGGCTGGCTACGGTAACGGCTAATCACCATCCCAGGCGGTTATATGCGGGGACCGCGCAACGGGATATCTGCGTACGGCCACGATCCAGGCCGGAATGCATGGGAGGGAAAATGAACACCCGCAGCTTCTCCGTCGCCCCGCTCATCGCGATCGTGATCATGGTCCTAGCCGCCGGGTGCGGCAACGCGGCGGCTACCGCTGCGTCTGCCAAGCCCGAAGAGCCGGACATCACGGTCGCCGCCATACCGGCAGCCGACCTTGCCGGCCTGTACATCGCGCTGGCCAAAGGGCTGTTCGCCCAGCAGGGGCTGCACGTAACCATCAGGCAGATACCCAGCAGCCAGGCGGTCATCGCCGATCAGCTGAAGGGCCAGGTCGACATCAGCGCCGGAAGCTTCATCCCGTACATCTCGGCGCAGGCGGCTGGCGCCAGGTTCCACATCCTCGCCGAGGCCTCCACCCTGGCACCGAACACACGCGCGCTGGTTACCACGGGGACCTCGCCCGTCACCGCTATCGCGAGGCTGGTGGGCAAGAAGATCGGCGTCAACGGAACCAACAGCATCGGTACCCTGCTGGTCAGCATGCTGCTTTCCGCCCATGGAATCTCCTCCCGGAAGGTGACCTTCGTCACGGACCCGGGAGGCTTCCCCGCAATGCCCCGGCACCTCCAGGACGGCGACTGGGATGCGGCGTTTCTCGCCGAGCCCTACATCACCGCCGCGGGAGAGGACTACGGCGAGCAGGTGCTCGCCGACTTGGACCAGGGCGCCGCCTTCAACCTACCCATCGACGGCTACCTCGCCACCCAGGCCTGGACGCAGCAGCACCCCAAGACGGAGGCCGCGTTCACGCGGGCGATCGAGCAGGGACAGGCGATGGCCAACAGCGACGCTTCCACGGTCCAGGCCGCCATGGCGCGATACGACAATCTTCCACCCCAGATCACCGCGGCCATAGCGCTGACTGGTTACCCGGTCGGCCCGGTGGTCCAGGCCAGCATCCAGCGCGTCGCAAGGGCCATGCTCGAGTTCGGCATTCTTGGCACAAAGGACAACGCCGAAGTCGAGCAGCAGACCCTGATTCACTCCATGGTCAGACCTGTCTCTTGACACGTCCCGTGCCGAGCCGGTCCGGGCAGGGCAGAAGGTCCTTAGCCACCGTGGCCTAGATAGCTCTCAACGTCATCGGCGTGATGGTGGTCGCCGAACACGCGGACCGCGTACGCGGCCGCCTGGGTGCGCCGCTCCATGCCCAGCTTGGCGAACAGCGCGGACACGTAGTTCTTCACCGTCTTCTCGGCCAGGAACATCCGCTCGCCGATCTGCCGGTTGGTCAGGCCCTCCCCGATCAGCTCCAGGATCCGGCGCTCCTGCGCCGACAGCCCGGCCAGCGGGTCATGCCGGGCCGACTGATCCCGCAGCCGGGCCATCAGCTGACTCGCCGCCCGCGGATCCAGCATCGACTGGCCCGAGGCCACCGTACGCACCGCCCCGACCAGGTCGGTGCCGCGGATCTGCTTCAGCACGTACCCGGCCGCGCCGGCCATGATCGCATCGAACAGCGCCTCGTCATCACCGAACGAGGTCAGCATCAGGCAGGCCACCCCCGGCATCCGGGACCGGATCTCCCGGCACACCGACACCCCGTCACCATCCGGCAGCCGCACATCCAGGACGGCCACGTCCGGCTTCAGCGCCGGGATGCGGGCCAGCGCCGAGGACGCGGTCCCCGCCTCGCCGACCACCTCGATATCCGGCTCGGCCTCCAGCAGGTCACGCACCCCCCGGCGGACCACCTCATGGTCATCAAGGAGGAACACCGCGATCGGCTTCCCGGCCCCGCCGCCCGACCCCGGATCGCTCACCGGACTTGTCACCGTAACTCCCGACATTCACGCGTCGAGCTCCAGAGGTCATGCCAGATGGGGCTGCGTGTCACACCAACTCTAGGCAGTTCGCCGACGCCAGGATAAGGACAAAAGTCCCCTGCGAGCAGCCCGTACGGCCCTACTTTCTGGGGCCCTGCGCGCCGGCGTCGGTAGCCGAGGTTGTCTGGAGGGTCGGCGCCCTCCCATGTCACTGCCGACGTCGCCCGAAGACGAAGTATGAGATCGGCACGACTCCGGCGGAGCTGACAAGTGCCGCGACTGCAGCCCAGATCCATTTCCGGCCCCGGATCTGGCTTGCTGGCCGACGCTTGATGTCGATGAGCGCCGCAACCCGCAGGGCGCCGTCGGCAACTGCCGCGGTGAGGAGCAGTTTGCGATTGCGTTCGGTGAGATCGCTCCACCGTCGTCTGGCGGCCATGACATCCTCCGCGTACGTGACAGAGATCCGTGGTTGGTTGCACCCTACATCGCTTCGGCTGCCATCACTGCTCTCGCTGTCTCTTCCCAGTACCGGGACCTGAGTCGGGAAGATGACCGCCTATCGCGCAGGCCCACCGCCCAGGCGATTTGGGGACGAGCCAGTATCTGCCGGTGCAGGTCACCTGTGCGCAGGGCTGACGGGCTTGATGAGGAAGGTCCCTCCTGCAGTGACTTTGGTACCTACTGCCCAGGGCAGGCACCTGCCTAGCCTCAGCCTCAGGAGGGACGCACATGGCTACTGGCCTGTCGCAGGGAACCGGCTCTGGCGTCACCGAGCCGGGCATGCCTGCCGCATCATCGTCGGCCGGCCAGCCCGGCGTGCCTGCGCCGCCCGGGCCGTCTTTCCCGCCGGGCCCGGCTGCCGAACGGGCGGGCTGGACAGTGGGCCGTGTCATAGCGCTGGTCGCGGGGTCGGTCCTGGCCTTGGGGTCTCTCGTCCTGTTCGGCGGCAGCGGGGCCGTGGCGTGGGCAGATCAGCAACAGCAGGGCGGCTACGTGAGCACTGGCACGGCTACGTACTCCACGGGCGGTTATGCCCTGGCCAGCGATCCGGTCAGGTTGCATGGCGGATGGAACTGGCTGGGCTGGCTGGTGGGGGACGTCCGGATCCGGGTGGCCGCCACCAGCCCGGCCAAGCCTGTCTTTGTGGCTATCGCGCCGGCCGCCGATGTCTCGCGGTACCTCACTGGGGTCAGCTATGCGACCGTGACCGCCTTCGGTGATCAAGACGTCGTGCAGCATCTGGGGATTGCGGCTCCCGCGCCTCCGGCCACTGCGCTGGGCTGGTCCGCGCAGGCGGCGGGAACAGGGAGCCAGACGCTGCGCTGGACGGTGCGCACCGGCGACTGGATGGTACTGGTGATGAATCCGGACGGTTCGCCGGGCGTCACTGTCCGCGCGGACGTGGGAGTCTCCGCCCCGGCGCTGCCTTGGCTGGCGAGTGAGCTGCTGGTCGCCGGCGTCATCGCCGGCCTGCTGGCTGCCGTCCTCATCCTCATACCCATGCGCCTGGCCGCGGGCGAGCGAGCTGCCAAGAAGTGACCAACGCTGCCGTGTCAGGGACCTAAGCCCTGATCAGCGCCGCTAGCGAGGCTTGTTGACGTAAACAGAAGGCCTTTAGTGAGGGTCGTGATCGACGTGGAAATCCGAAGCAGGCGCTACCTAGCGCCACGTTTGCTGGCGAGTTCGGCGGCTAGGGCGGGAAGAGTCATCGGGCGGCTGATGCGGCCCTGGCAGCGGGTCGTGCCGCTCGCCGCGGCCGTGTTCCTCACCGTCGGCGTTCTCGCGGTGTCCGGCCCGCTTCCCGCGGCCTCGGCGGCCACGCAGCCGGTTCCGCCGGGGCTGGGTGGCCGGAACTGGACGGCCATCCCGACCCATGCCAAGGTGGTGGCGCTGACGTTCGACGCGGGCGCTAACGCCGACGGCGTGCAGAGCATCCTCGCCACGCTGGCCAGGTACCACGTCCCGGCGACGTTCTTCCTCACCGGGAACTTCGTCCGGGATTTTCCGGCCCAGTCCAAGGCGATCGCAGCCGCAGGCTACCGGATCGGAGACCACTCGATCTCCCACCCGTATTTCACTAAGCTCACCGATGCTCAGATCCGCGACCAGGTGCTCAGCGCGCAAAGCCAGATCACCTCGGTGACGGGCGCCGATCCGTGGCCGTGGTTCCGTTTCCCCTACGGCGATTACAACCAGCACACGATCTCGGTGGTGAACGGCGCCGGATTCGTCCCGGTCGGATGGACGGTTGACACCCTCGGATGGGAAGGGACCTCGGGCGGGATCAGCACCGGCACGATCGTGAACCGGGTGCTGGGGAGCCTGCAGCCGGGTGAGATCGTGCTCATGCACTGCGGCTCGAACCCCGATGACCATTCCACGCTGGACGCGAACGCCCTGCCGACGGTGATCCAGAACCTGCAGGCGCGCGGGTACTCCTTCGTCACCCTCGATGCCCTGCGGGGTCTCGGCTACCACATCCTGGGCCCCAATGGCGGGGTGCACAACTACGGCGCCCCCTGGTACGGGTCCGATGCAGGCAAGCTGCCCGCCGGGGTGACAGCGGTCGCGCTGGCCGCAGACCCGGCGACTGGCGGGTACTGGATCGTGTAAGTCCGACGGCGGGGTGGATGCGTTCCACGCGCCGTGGTACGGCTCGATGCGCGGACAGGTCCCGGCCGGGCAGTCCGTGACCGGGATCGCCGGCACCGCGGGCGGCGGTTACCTGGTGCTGACCTCCAACGGCGGGGTGCACACCTACGGCGCCCCCTGGTACGGGTCCGATGCAGGCAAGCTGCCCGCCGGGGTAAAGGCGGTCGGGCTGGCCGCGGACCCGGCCACCGGCGGGTACTGGATCGCTAAGTCCGACGGCGGGGTGGATGCGTTCCACGCGCCGTGGTACGGCTCGATGCGCGGACAGGTCCCGGCCGGGCAGTCCGTGACCGGGATCGCCGGCACCGCGGGAGGCGGTTACCTGGTGCTGACCTCCAACGGCGGGGTGCACAACTACGGCGCCCCCTGGTACGGGTCCGATGCAGGCAAGCTGCCCGCCGGGGTAAAGGCGGTCGGGCTGGCCGCGGACCCGGCCACCGGCGGGTACTGGATCCTGCGGTCCGACGGCGGGGTGGGTAGCTACAACGCACCCTGGTACGGCTCGATGGCCGGGCAGTCCGTGACCGGGATCACCGGCGAATAGGCAGGCCGGCCGAGCCAGCATGCCGCGCGAGAGGTGTTCACAGTCCGTTGGCGGAGAAATGCATGTAGTCCTTCAGCGAGTGCCAGTCCCCGCCCCACGTCCAGCCGATGCCGCGGAAGGCACGCCAGGCGGCGTCCCCTCCCGGATCATCGCCGGGCTGGAGCGTGACCGGTCCGCCCAGGCCGCGGCGGCCGGCGGGTCGGCCTTGCCGTCCCGGATCTCCGGATTCTCGAACGGGTTGACGTCGACCGCCAGCCCGTAGGCGTGCTGCGCCCAGACGCTGGTACCGGGAACCAGCCGGCAGTTGAACGCGGAGGTGTTGTCGGCCAGCATGGAGCGCTCGTCGTCGCCGCCGAAGTCATCGACCACCCGCATCTGCCGGATGGGGAACCCGGCCTCGAACAACAGCCTGAACGCCTGGGTCACGCTTGCTGCGGCGGACGCGTTCACGATCAGCTCGCCCCGGTGGACCGCGTGGTCCAAACCCCAGTAGCTGAGCCGCAGCAGCCGCAGCCCGCCGAGGGTGACCGGGCAGCCCGGATGCCAGGACACCCCGGTCATCCGGGTCCGCATCGCCGCGGTCAGCACCGAGTGCTGCCCTGGAACATCACCCCCGGCGCGGCGGTGAGCGAGGCACCGGGAGCCGCCGACGCGGTTGGCGTCGGACCGGAACCCGGCGTGGTCGTGGCGCCGCTGGTGGGCAACAGCCGGGCCGGGCTGGCGGCCGTACGGCCCGGCGAGGCCCGCGAAGTCCCCGCAGCCGGATGCCGGGTGCCGCACCCGGCGGCAATCATGCTGAGCACCGCGGACGTACGGATCATCCGCGCGTTGTATCGCGGCTCGTTCCGCTGGTCAGCCGCGAGATCAAATCCCGTCTCCGCAGGCAACTGCCACCCGGCGATGCCGATCAGCCCCTCGGCGGCGCCGGGCCGTCAGCTGGTGAGGCTGCCTAGGGTCACCGTTACCGTGGACTGCGTACCGTTGCGCGAGATGCGCACCGGCACCCGGTCATCCGGCTTCTGTGTGGCCAGGACCGACTGCAGTGCAGTGATCGATCCGGTCGGCTGGCCCGCTACGCTCACGATGATGTCGCCGGCCTGGATGCCGGCCTTGGCCGCCGCCCCGCCCGGCCTCACGTCGGCCACGCCGACCCCGGCCGGCTGCCCGCTGGCATCGGCAACGGTCTGCCCGCTGATACCGAGCGAGGCCCGGCCAGAGTTGCTGACCTTGCCGCTGGCGATCAGCTGCCCGGCGATGCTGGTGACGGTGTTGCTCGGGATCGCGAAGCCGATTCCCGCCGCGGCCCCGCCCAGCTGCGGGTCGCTGGCCGCCAGCGTCGGGATGCCGATCACCTGGCCAGCAAGGTCCACCAGCGCGCCGCCGCTGTTACCTGGATTGATGGCCGCGCTGGTCTGGATAGCGCTGATCAGGACCGCCGAACTGCCCTGCCCCTCCGAGACCGTCCGCCCGGTCGCCGAGACGATCCCGTCGGTCACGGTCCCGGTCAGGCCGAGCGGGTTCCCCATCGCCAGCACGATCTCCCCCGCCTGCACCGAGGCCGAGCGGCCGAACGAGGCGGGGTGCAGCGCCCCGGCCCCGCTGTCCACCCTGATCACCGCCAGGTCATCGGGCGCGAACACGCCCAGTACCGTCGCCGCTAGCGCCTTACCGCCGCTGGCCGGGCTGACCCGCACCGTGGCCGCATCGCCGACCACGTGCGCGTTGGTGACGATGTTCTCCTTTAGTGTCGTACACCACCCCGGACCCGGATCCCTGACTGGTCGAGATCTCCACCACTGAGGGCAGCACCCGGCTCACCACCTGCTCATACTGCTGCTGCAACGAGGCCGACCCGGACGAGGCCGCCGCGGAACCCGCACTCGCACTCGCGCCGGCCGCCGCACCGCCGCCCGTGCTGCTGCAGGCCGCCACTCCCAAGACCACCAGGGTGATCCCCGCAGCGGCCAGCCAGCGGCCGGACACTGGTTTGATGCTCATTTTCCAGGCCTCCTATGCGCCCACGACATCACCTGAACCACGCTTATCCGGGCTGGCGGGGCTTGCCAAGGGCCTTTAGGCCCAGACGACCGTCACGAAAGGCCCGCTCAAGCGCATCGACAGGGCGCCGTGCTCAGGTGGCGGTTGCTGCAGGCCCGGACACCGGCTGGTCGGCTGTAGTGACTTTAGCGGCGGTCCGCCGCCGCACCGCCTTCCGGATCTCGGCGGCCACGATGATCGACAGTGCCACGGCTGTGCAGATGAGCCACTGCCTGACGTCGAGCGTGGTTGTCTTCAGGATTGTCTGGAACGGCCGCAGGACGGTGGACATGACGAGCAGGAAGAAGGACAGCCCGGTCGTCATGATGAATGTCCGGTCGGAGAAGGTGTCAAGGGAGAACGCCGACTGCCGTTCGTCTTTCGCCTCGATCGAGAAGAGCAGGTTGAGCAGCGAGAACGTGACCACGCCCATGGTCCGCGCGATGGTGAGCGTATGCTCCTGTTCCGCCCAGCTGATCACGCTCAGCGTGCCGATGGCTGTCACCAGCCCTACCGAGACCAGCCAGATGATGAGCCCTTGCCTCAGGATCGGCTGGCTGGGCGGCCGGGGCGGGCGCTCCATTAGCCCCGCGGCAGGTTTGCTGTACCCGAGCCCGATGGACTGGATCGTCACGGTGGTGAAGGCCACCCACAAGATCTGCAACGGAAGGAGCGGCTCGCCGTCGGCGATGTTGAAGATGCTGGCGCCAAGGAAGGAGATGATGAAGCCGAACATGCATCCCATCTCGAACCGGATGTACCGGGAGAGGTTGTCATACAGCCCGCGGCCGAGTTCCACCGCCTTGATGATCGTGGAGAAGTTGTCGTCGGTCAGGATCATCACCGCGGCTTGCCTGGCCACCTCGGTCCCGGTGCCCATCGCGATCCCGATGTCGGCCTTCTTCAGCGCGGGTGCGTCGTTGACGCCGTCGCCGGTCATGGCGACGATATCGCCCTTTCGCTTGAGCACGTCCACCAGGCGGACCTTGTGCTCGGGAGTGACGCGGGCGATCACGCCGACATCGTCGATCGTGTCCATCGCCTCGTCGTCGCTCATCGCGCCGAACTCTGCCCCGCTGATGACCTTGCCGTCGATGCCGAGCTGGCGGGCGATCGCGGCCGCGGTGACCGCATGATCACCGGTGATCATGCGGATCCTGATCCCGGCGGACTTCGCCTGCGCGACCGATGCCCTGGCGGCGGGGCGCGGCGGGTCGACGATCCCGACGAGGGCGAGCAGCTCCAGATCGGTCACGAGCGGGAGCAGCTCAACCCCGGGATCGAAGGTCCCCGGGTCGAAGTCCCTGCGTGCGGTGGCCATGACCCGCAGGCCCTGTTCCCCGAGCCGCTGGTTCTCGGCTAGGTACAGTTCCCGGAGATGGCCGTCGAGCGGAACCGGGACCGCGTCCGCGTCCAGCACCTTGGCGGCGCGGGCCAGGAGCTGATCGGGCGCGCCCTTGACGAAGCAGCGGATCACCGCTTTCCCCGACTCGTCGGTCATGCTGTGGAACGTGGCCATGAGCTTGTACGCGGCATCGAAGGGGAGCTCGGCGATTTTCGGGTACGCCTGCCTGGTCGAGACGGCGTCGATGCCGCCCTTCGCGGCCAGCGCGACCAGGGCTCCCTCGGTCGGGTCGCCGATCAGCTCGCCGTCGCTGAGCACCGCGTCCGAGGCAAGGACCATCGGCATCAGGAACTGGTCCAGCGGGATCTCCGCCTGTCCGGCGGCGCGGGTGATGCGCCCGTGGGTCGAGTAGCCCTTTCCCTCGACCGCATAGCGGCGCCCGGCGACGGCCATCTGGACCGCGGTCATCTGGTTCAGCGTGAGCGTCCCGGTCTTGTCCGTGTTGATCGCGGACGTGGACCCCAGGGTCTCGGCCGAGCGGAGCTGCTTCATGATGGCTCCGGCCCTGGCCAGGGCCTGGGTCCCCCACGCCAGGATCGTCGTTACCACCGTGGGCAGCTGCACCGGGACCGCGGCGATGGCGAAGGCGACCGCGGCGTTGAACACCGTGTTGAAGGTATAGCCGCGGGACAGGTTCAGTGCCATCGACGCGATCAGCGCGACGCCCGCGACCAGCAGGAGCTGCTTTGAGAGCCGGTCAAGCTGGCGGGTGAGCGGGGTCTTGACCGCTGGCTGCGCCTGGAGCATTCCCGAGATGTGGCCGACCTCGGTCGCCATCCCGGTCGCGGTGACGACGAACTCGCCCGCCCCGCGGGTGACAGAGGTGTTCATGTACACCATGTCGGTCCGGTCGCCCAGCGGCATGCCGGCTTCCCCGACCGGGGCCGTGCCCTTCGAGACCGGCAGGCTCTCCCCGGTCAGCTCGGACTCGGCGACCTCCAGCGTCGCCGCCTGCAGCAGCCTGCCGTCAGCCGGAACGATGTCACCCGCCGCTATCGAGACGACATCGCCGGGGACCAGCTGTCCGGCAGGGATCTCCGCCTGCTGGCCGTCGCGCCGCACCCGGGCCGTGACGATCATCATCTTCTGGAGCGCGGCGACGGCGGCCTCGGCCTTGCCCTCCTGCTGCAGGCCGAGAACCGCGTTGCCCAGCGTCAGCAGGATCAGCAGGATGCCGGTTCCCAGCTGCCTGAGGGGGAAGAGGCTGAGGACCCCGGCCGCGAGCAGGACGATCTGCATGGGGTCGGAGTACTGGCGGATGAACGCGTGCCAGCGAGGCTCTGCCCTGCCCGCGGCCAGCTCGTTGGGGCCGAACCGGCCGGCACGCGACGCCGCTTCCGCTGAGCTAAGGCCGCGCTGCGCGTCTACCTCTTCGGCCCGCAGAACGCGCTCAACGCTGAGCGTGTGCCACGCGAGCCCGCTGGCCTGCGGCTCCGATTCCGGCCCGGGCGCATCGGTCAGCCTGGCCTGCACGGGTCACTCCCTTCTCGGCGAGCTGCGATCTCGGCTTCCCGTGGCCATGAACCCGGACGATGCTCCATGGTGATCACTTCGTTAATTGCCCTGACATTCGTCGCACCAGGGATGAGTTCTTGACGGAAGCATCCAGCCAGACCGGACATCCATACATCACCCTCGGTGGGCAAAGCCAGTTCAGGAAGTGCCGGGCTACACGGACAAGCCCAAGGCTACGGGTTTGGCGGCTTGCAGACCGGTGGACCGCCCCGATTCCTCAGGAGTTTATCGGGTCGGCAGCCCCGCGCGACCACGCCATCGCCGGTGGCAGTCCAGCTCTGTGGTGTGCTCCGGATCTGATCCCGGGCCCCGATCGGCGTCATCTGGTTCTCGCTCTGGGTCATCGTCCTGGTCCGGTCCGCGGGCCCCAGAGCCAGCGCCCGGGCCTCAGAACGCTACTGCCTCGCCTTGGGGCCCACTTCTGGCCGTCACTGGCGGACCGCCGGGGGCGGTCCGCGGCCACGCCGGCGGGACAGGACCCAAAAGCCTGCGAGCGCGGCGGCGCCGAGTGCTGCGACGGCCAGCGTGGTTGCGAGCCCGCTGCGCGGCAGCTGCAGCTCGTAGAAGCGGCGCACCGCGGGTACCGGGAACAGCAGCACGAACCCGGCCAGCAGGGCGCCGACCAGCACGATCCGGCGCCAGGTCAGCGGGACGGCGAGCAGGACCAGCACGCACAGGCTCAGGATGAGGGTGACCAGGGTCGCGGCCGTGCGCTGCTGCACCAGCGGGAGACCGCGCGCCCGGGCCAGGGCATAGGCGGCGAATGTCGCCGCGGCGATGATGCTGCCGGCCGGGATGGCGAAGCGCAGCACCCGGCCGGTGAACCCGGGCACGTAGCGCCGGGTGTTCGGCGCGAGCGCGAGGAAGAAGGACGGAACGCCGATGGCCAGGGTGTCGATGATCGTCAGGTGGCGGGGCAGGAACGGGTACGGCAGCAGCGTGACGCCCACGGCGACCGCCAGGAGCGTCGCCCAGACCGTCTTGGTGATGAACAAGTTGGCGACGCGTTCGATGTTGGCCGTCACCCGGCGGCCTTCGGCGACGACGCCGGGCAGCGTGGCGAACCGGCTGTCGAGCAGCACCAGCTCGGCGACCGCCCTGGTCGCCGCCGCGCCCGAGCCCATGGCGATGCCGATGTCGGCGAGCTTGAGGGCCAGCACGTCGTTGACGCCGTCGCCGGTCATCGCCACCGTGTGCCCGCGGGCCTGCAGGGCGGTGACCATCGCCTGTTTCTGCTGCGGGGTCACCCGGCCGAAGACCGAGCGCTCCTCCAGCAGGCGGCCGAGCGCGCCGGGGTCCTCCGGCAGATCCCGCGCATCGACCGGCCGGTCGGCGTCGGGCAGGCCGGCCCGCGCCGCGACCGCGCTGACGGTGAGCGGGCTGTCCCCGGAGATCACCTTCAGCGCCACGCCCTGCGCCGCGAAGTACGCGATGGTCTCGGCGGCGTCGGATCTGCAGCCGCTCGGCGAGCAGGACGAAGGCCGCCGCCCGCAGGCCCTGCGGGAGCGACTCGCCGTCCAGCGGGCCCGCGGCACGTGCCAGCACCAGGACCCGCCGGCCGCTGGCGGCCAGCCCGGCGGCCTGCGACAGCTGTTCCTGCTGGCCGCCCGGCAGCACCATCTCCGGCGCTCCCAGCACCCAGGTGCCCTGGCCGGCGAAGCTGGCCGCGCTCCACTTGCGCGCCGAGGAGAACGGCACGGCTGCCTGCCGCGACCACCCCTCCGGCGGCGGGAACGCCTGCCCGACGGCGGCCAGCGTCGCGTTGCGGTTCTCATCGTCGGCCAGCGCCCCGAGTGCCGCCCCGGCCGGCGCCTGGTCGTCGAGCCGGATGAGGCTGTCGAAGGCGATGGTGCCGTCGGTGAGAGTGCCGGTCTTGTCCAGGCACACCACGTCCACCCGGGCCAGGCCCTCGACCGCGGGAAGCTGCTGCACCAGGACCCGGCGCCGGGCGAGCGTGACCGCGGCCACGCCGAAGGCGACGCTGGTCAGCAGCACCAGCCCCTGCGGGACCATGCCGACCAGCGCCGCGACCGTCCCGCTTGCGACCTGCCGTACGTTCCCATGGGCGTGCCACCCGCTGATCACCAGCAGCACGGCCACCGGCCCGATCGCCCAGGTGACGTAACGCAGAATCCGGTTGATGCCGTCCATCAGCTCCGAGCGCACCAGCGCGAAACGCCGCGCCTGGGCGGCGAGCTTGCGGGCGTACGCGTCGGCGCCCACCCCGGTGGCCTGGTAGCCGCCCGACCCGGCGACCACGAAGCTGCCCGACAGCAGGCGGTCACCGGCCCGCTTGCCCACCGGCTCGGACTCGCCGGTCAGCAGCGACTCATCGGCCTCCAGGCTCGCGCTGGCCCGCACCACCCCGTCAGCCACCAGCTGATCCCCGGCGCGCAGGTCGACCAGGTCACCGGCGACCAGATCCGCGACAGCGATGTCCTGCGGCGCGCCGTCGCGGATCACGCGGACCCGCGGGGCGCTGAGCACCGCGAGCCGGTCGAGCGTGCGCTTGGCGCGCAGCTCCTGCGCGATGCCGATCAGCGCGTTGGTGACCAGCACGATGCCGAACAGGGCGTCCTGCGGCTGACCCGCGACCAGGATCACGGCCAGCAAGACACCGAGGATGAAGTTGAACCGGGTCAAGATGTTCGCCCGCAAG
This sequence comes from uncultured Actinomycetes bacterium, assembly GCA_963800415.1. GTDB lineage: Bacteria > Actinomycetota > Actinomycetes > Streptosporangiales > Streptosporangiaceae > Palsa-504. Next base: position 10,899 of record CAWDBS010000048.1, on the reverse strand, counting down.
ATCTCCGCGACCGACCGGCTGGTGCGCTCCCCGCCCGCGTTCGCCAGCCCGCGCGAGCGCCGCTCGGCAACCTGGGCGCTGGTCAGGCCGGCCGCCGGCGTCTCCGCGATCGCCGCGCCCGGCGCCGGTGGCGTGGAGGCGACCGCGTCAGCCATGCCGGGTCACCGCGCCGCGGTGAAGGGCCAGCGGAACGCGCGGCCAAGCCGGGGGCGGCTATCGGCGACATCGACAGCGTCCCTTCCCCCCGCGCTGCGGCTCACCGTGCCACAGACTCCATCGGTACAGGTTGCGCCGGCCCCGATCGTGAACAGCGTCGTCGCTGCCATAGCCATCCTCCTCGCCTCAGGATTTCGCCGACGGCGGCCGAGCGGCTGGGGTCGGGAAGGCGCGTCGCCGAGCCGACTCGATAACAGCGCCGGATACCCCGGCTCCGGTGATGAGGATGAGCAGTACCCAGAAGAACTCATCGCTGGCCTTCGCCGCTATGGCCGCCCCGAGCATGGTGGCTGCCCACACCAACGACATCTGAATCATCAACCGCCCGAAGATAGCCCGCAGCTCTCGCGGGTCGAGTGCTGACATCATGCCTCCCCTTGGCCGGCAGGCCAGCGGCCCTGAGGACATCCTCGATCGCGCCGGGTGCCCGCGGCAGAGGCGGACGGCCCTAGCGGCAAAGGCGAACGACCCGCGCTCCCGGAGCGCTCACGTGACTGCAGGTCGTGTAGAAGCCGGCGGGTAGGTGCAGGACCACCGCCCGCGAGCTGTGCAGCGGACCAGCCAGGTGCCGTGGGCGCCTTCGACCAGGGCGCTCGGTGTCGGCGGCCTGGACGCGGACACGGCCGGGCCGATGCCGCCATCTAGCGCCGCTGGGGCCTGCCGGACCCGGGTACCCCGGGTGAATCGCCGGGACCATTCGCCCGGGGGATAGTGACCTCGGTCCCTGCCCAGGGATCGCGCACCAGGCCTACTGTCCTCGTGGATAACAGATCCGACGGAGGCCACGATGGCACTCACCGACCCGGCCCGCCGCCCGTCCGCGGGCGCGCGGCGTGCTGGCTACTGCATCGCCATTGCGTTCAGCGCGGCGCTCTTGTTCGTTCTCAACGGCCGACCCGGATGGCAGGCGATGCCGTTCCTCACCAGCGACACCGGCCAGGTGCTGTGGCTGGTCAACCTGTCGCTGGCGGCAGGGATAGCAGCTAGCGCCGTGTACCTTGCCTACGATCCGCCGTGGCTGAAATCGCTCGGCGACCTGATAACGACCGGGATCGGGCTGGCCACGGCAATCCGCCTCTGGCAGGTGTTCCCTTTCGCCTTGTCATCGGGCTGGTCAATCGCCGTGCGTGTCCTGCTGGTCGTGGCCATCGCAGGTTCCTGCATCGCGCTGGTGGTCCAGATCGTTTCGCTTGCACGCTGGTTCACCGGCCACACCCCGCATGGCGGCCACCTGCGCACAGGACATTGATATCGCGCCGACCCTGAGGAGCCGGCCAAGTGCGCTCAGGAATCCCGGTCCCGCAGCACCGAAATCTCCACCGACCTGGCCTCGGTGAGCACGGCCTTGGCCCGGTGCCCGTTGCGGGAATTGCCGCGAGCGCTGCTTTCCGGGTCGTGCCTGGCATAGCCCAGATGGTCATCCAGCTCGCCCTCCAGTGCGTCCTCCACCACCATCTTGGTGAGCCGAGCAGGCAGCGTACGAGCAGGTAGACAACCGAAATGATCACTCAGCGATGATCCCGGCCGGGAAGTCCGTCCAGGCCAGATCCAGTAATCGAGCCCCACACGGACGGCCCCGGACCAACCGGACTTATTTGCGTGCAAGCTGCGAGCAAATGGTGGGTGGAAACCCGCACGGCGCCTGAGCGCAAGGCCCCCGCAGTCCCCGCAAGGAGCAGAGGTCTCCTGGTGGCCGGGCAATCGAGGGCCTAGAGGCGGGTGGTGCTCAGCCGTTCGGGATGATCCGCAGGAAGGTCTTCGGCTGGCCGCTGTGGTACTGACTCTCCTGGCTCAGCCTGAGCTTAATCGGGCCGCCCTGGAAGCCATGGCTGTAGACGTACGGGTCGGATTCACGTACGCCGCCGATGGCGAGGACCACGACATGGGTCCCTGTTCCGGCGCCGAATACGCAGAGGTCGCCGCGCCAGGTCTCGCTGAACGGGATGTGCGGCAGGTGCGAGAGCATGGTGCCGGTGAAGCCGCTGCCGTCGTAATTCAGGCCGTTGGGGTCGGGCATGCGACTCCACTCGGCCATAATGGTCACGAAGCCGCTGCAATCCGTGGTGATGCTCTGGTTCGTACGCCACGGGGGCCGGGGGATCGGCCGGACCTCGGCGTAGTTCCAGCGCGCCTTATCGCTCACGGCCCAGGCGCAGTTGTCGACCATCCATTGCCGGAATTGCTGCGGTGCTGTCATCGTTACTCCGACGCGGCGGCTTCGCGCCTGCGCTTTCCGGCCAGGACGACATCACGGACCTGGGCGAAGATGTCGTCGCTGGCTGCCGAGCACATGCACGACACGACCGTGGGCACGTTACTCAGCCGACTGCCGGTCCAGCCTGATGGCAGTGAATCCGTCGGCGGCACCCTTTTCCGCGCGAAGATCCGGGGCGCGGGGATGGGCGCAGCCTCGCCGGGATTCTTTCGCTGCACGCTCACGGGGCCTCCCCGGATAACTGTACAACGCATAGGTCCCATAGTAACACCCCAAGCAGGCGTAATACCAGATATGCTACAAGGCAGCGGCAGGAGGCCAGCATCATGCCGGGACAGCTGTGGTTTATACTGGCCGGATGAAATCCCGAGGATTCCCGGTCTAATTCATTCACGCCATTTAATATAGTTGCAGTGGATTACAGTGGCTAATTGCTTAATGTGATGTGATCAAGGTCATCACGTGGCCAACTCACCATTCCCGTATTTACCAGCCCTGTCCCGCAGCGACACCTCCAAGGACGTGGAGATCTTGGTATTGCGGCATGAGATCGTAGTCCTGCGCCGCCAGCTCACCCGCCCGAAACCGGACCGGGCCGACCGCGCTGTGATCACCGCGCTCGCGCGGCTGCTCCCCCCGGCACCTGCGGCTGCACCGGATCGCGACACCCGCCACCCTGCTCGCCTGGCACCAGCGCATGGTGAGGAACAAGCGGACCAACCCGGATACCGCCGGGCGCCCGCCGTTCCCGGAGGAGATCCGTCAGCTGGTCCGGCGGCTGGCCAGGCAGAACCGCGATGGGGACACCGGCGCATCCAAGGTGAGCTCCCCGGCCTCGGGCACCGCATCGGCGCAGGAGCCGGATCATCAAGACGCCGGTCCGGTCGCCCAGGGCGAACTCTTTTGCGGAGCGGTACGCGGGAACGCTACGGCATGAGTGCCTTGACCATCTGCTGATCCACTCCGCTCTGAAGGCTTACTCAGCGAAGGGATTAAGAACCTGGACTCCGGCCAGCTCAAAGTCCTTGACGTTGCGGGTGACCACAGTCAGGCCGTGCACCCGCGCCGTTGCTGCAATGAGCGCGTCGATCATCGGGAGGGGCTGCGCGTACTGCTGACGGCCCCAGGCAGCGGCGACCGGGAGGGTGACCGGGAGAACCCGGTCTTCGAACCCGGCCTGCGCATCCCGGAGCCAGCGCTCGAGGGCGGAAGCCTGATGCTGGTCCCCTCGGCCGCGAACTCTCGCGATCCCCTGCTCGATCTCGCCCAGGGTCAGCACGGAGACGTGCAGCCCGTCTGACGGCGTGGCCGCGATCCAGTCGGCCACGCCTGCCGCCGGCTGGCGCTTGCGCGTCTCCGACAGCACGTTGGTGTCGAGCAGGTAGGTCACGTGCCCGCCTCGAGATCGACCGCACGCCCGAGGTCGGCCTTGCGTTCGGCCTCGATCTCCGCGAAGACATCAGCCATGCCGTCGCCGAGCTTCGGACCGCCGAGCAGGATGCTCGCAAGGTCCACCGCAGGCCGGGTCAGCCTGCGGTACTCACCGATATCTACGACTACCGCGACATCTTCACCATGCCGGGTGATGACCTGCGGCCCCTTGCTCGTCACCGCACGGATCATCTCGCTGAAGCGCTGCTTGGCGTCTTGGATCTGCCAGTGATCCGGAGTCGGTGACATCATGAACACCTTCCCAGCCCTGTCTAGTCCTGTCTAGACAGAATACTACCAACTAGCGCTTGGCATCGTCCCGTACGCTCAGCCTCGCACCTGCGTCACGTATCTCCGCAGGCATGGTGGCGAAATCCCTGTTTGTCGGTGGTCGACCTTACGGTTGGCGCGCACTCCGCGATTTGGACAATACGGAGAGGATCCACCAATGAAACTGCTGCGCGTGCCGGTGCACGAGACCGTGACAGCGAGTTACCTGATCCCGCTGAGAACCACGATGACCGTCATGGAAGCCCGACTGGAGGAGATCCTTTAGGGCGCCGGCTCGATGGCGATGGAACCGGTCCAGGCATTGGCTGTGATGGCATGCGGCGACGCCGGGCTGAGGTTGACGTCGGCCCGGGCGCTGCCAACCCCGACGCTCGTGTGGACGTTGTACGAAACGGTACTGGGGACGCGGAGCGTTATCGAGCCGACATTGGTGCTGACGTCGATGGTGGCAGGCGCGGCCGAGAAGGTGACGTCGATTCCACCCGCCGACGTGCGCAGGGTGACGCGCATAGATGACACATTCTGGCCGACGATCGATCCGGCGTGCCCGGTGACCTCTACCAGCCCTGCGACGGAGGCGAGATTGATATTGCCCGCGTTTGTGTGCGCGGTGATCTGCCCGGAAAGGGACTCGAGCCGGATCGCGCCCGCGTTGTCACTGACCCGCACCGTCATCGTCGTGGGAACCTTGATGACGTAGCCGACGCTGGCGCTCTCCAGGGCCTGCCGAGCCGCTGTCCAGGGTAAGGGTGCCGGCCGCGGTCCGGTGCGTGGTGACCGGCGCGTTGTGCCGGAAGCTGATCTGCTCGGTGACCGAGACCTGGCCGGAGTTACCGCCGATGATCTGGACGCTGCCAACATGAGCGTTCACGACGAGGGTCCGCAGCGGCCCGTAGACGGAGTAGCTCTCGGTGCGATGCTGCAGCGGCCCGATATCGACAGAGCAGCTGGCCAGCGCGGATACGGCCATGGCCCCAGCGAGTGCCGCCATGGCTGCCTTCAGGCCCGTGCGCAGGGACATGACGCCCCTCCTCTTGCGTGGATGAGCGTGCGACAGGGCAAGTGCCCTGCCTGCACTTCACATTTACTGAAGCCGCCCCGGCACGGCTAGGGCCTAGTGGCAGGGACCGCCGGGGCAAAGGTCATATATGGCCAGCCGCCCGGCCATGGCAGGCTCCAGCCGTCAGCGTCAGCTATCGGTGGATCTGCTGGGCGGCCGCGTCGGGTTCTGCCATGATCGCTTCCATCCGCGCGGCCTCGCCGCGATCCGCGCGGCGAGCGTGTCGACCGCTATCGGGTCCAGCCCGGCGAACGGCTCAAGTCAGCCGTGCGCCATGGGCACGAGCCACATGGTGACGACACCAGCCACCACGGGAACCAGGAGCGCCCAGACGTTCCCGGCACCGCGAGCCCGATGGCGATCACCGCCAGGCCGATCATGACCGCTTGAAGATCCCGCTGCCGAGCGCCAGCCGCCCGAACGCGGCCAGCACAAGCACTGCCCCGGCCAGTCCCACCGCCGGCCGTGCCTCGCGGGTCCCGCACGAACGGCATCGAGCCGCGAACCGAATAGCCGACGAACGGGACGATGATCGTCGCGACGATCAGGGTCGCCGCCAAGTCGCGCAGGGTGATTCTCGACAAGGGCCGGGTCGTGCTCGCCGAGCTGCTAAGCTGAGCTGCGGGCACACGCCCCGCAGCGGCGCCTGGAGGTGACGCTCGCCCAGGGTGCAGGGGAGCGCTGGTGGGAGCGATGGTCAGCGGCCCTGCCAGGTGTTCACGTGGCCGATGGCGATTCGCGGCGGGTACGGCTCACCGTCGACCGTTCGGTCGATCTGGAGAAAGTACTAACCGAAGCCAGATCAACCGCTGAGGTGGTGCGGTTCGACTTCGAGCCACCCTCGCTAAGTGAGATCTTCCGCGAGGCAGTGCGGCAATGAACGAGAACGCTGGCCGCGCGCGGGAATTGCGGGACCTCATCCTGGTGGCCCGGCGCGAACTAGCCATGCGGATGCGCGGCACCGCGTTCCGCGTATCCACGATCCTCTTGCTGGCGGGCACCGTAGCGGCCATTGCCATACCGCTGGACGTCACGACGGTGACGGCCGCCGGCCGGGCCGCCACGGTCCAGTTGGTGGAGCAGGGTAAGGTCACCGCGGCGGTGGCGGCCGGCGGTGAGATCATCTGGAAGGCAAGCCCCGACTCCACCCTGCAGCCGCTGCTGACCGCGGTGGTCCAACAGGCCATCATCACCCAGCGGGCGGCGAGCATGGGCCTGCCCTCCGACGCCACCGCCCGGCTGCTGGCACCGGTCCAGATCACCAATACCCACCTGCACAGCGCCAGCCAGCGCACCGCCCGGATGATCACCGCTGAGGCTGGCATGATCCTGCTGTACCTGGCGATCACCGTGTACGGCAGTTACGTGCTGACCAGGGTGGTGGAGGAGAAGTCCAGCCGCGTGGCTGAGGTCCTGCTCTCCCGTGTGCCGCCGTCATCGCTGCTGGGTGGCAAGATCGCCGGGATAGGGCTGACCGGCTCGCCCAGTTCGCGGTCGTGACGGCCGCGGCCGCTGCCACGCTCCTGGCCACCCGTCCGTCCGGCCTGCCGCCGGGAACCTACGCGGCGATCCCGATGCTGTGGTGTGGTTCATGCTCGGCTATGCCTTCTACAGCATGCTCTACGGCAGCCTCGGCTCCCTGGCGTCCCGGAGCGAAGATGCTCAGGCCGCCGCGGGCCCGGTCATCGCCTTGCTAGTGGGCATCTACGTCGCCGCGCTGGCCGCGGTGGCCAACCCCGGTGCGGGATGGGTCACGCTCTTGTCCCTACTGCCGCCAACGGCGCCCATATTCATGCCGCTTCGCACCTCTCTTGTGGCCGTTCCGGCCTGGCAGGTGGTAGCCGCGGTGATCATTATGTTCGCCGCGATCTACGGCCCGTTCCGCGTCGGCGCCCGGCTCTACCGCAACGCGATCCTGCATACCGGCGCTCGGCTGCACCTGCGCGAAGCCTGGCACGGCGAACCGGCCCCGACGCAGCCGACGCAGCGCTAACCACGCGAGGACCTCTGCATCGGCACCCACTGCGGCGGCTGATGCCGACGCGAACAAGGTGTCTCGCAGTCCAGCAGATCTGGCCTGCCCTCATCGTCAGCTCAGGTCGCGGTGGGCGAAAAGGATGCCGCCGACCGCCAAGAGCGCGGTCGCTGCCGCGAGTACCGACACTGCGCCCACCAGCCGCAGCCCGTGAGCCAGCGGCTCGTTGCCGAGCACGAGGTAGTACGGCGAGACGGGCCGGGCGGGCCGCATGACGCTGGTGACCTGGGCGAGGGCGTTGATCAGGTAGCTGGCCACGGCCACCAGCGCCGCCACGCCGCGGGCGGCAGCCGCGCTCCCGGTGGCGGCCCCCACGGCCATGGCGACAGCCCCGGTGAACAGGCCGAAGATTCCCAGTGCGGTCGCGCCGGAAGCAATCGCGCCGAGGCCGAGGCTCATGTCCAGCATGGCGGAGAAGATCCACAGCGTCGTGCCGGTGGCGATCATCAGGGTCGTGATGCCGATCACGAGGGCCGCGAACCGCTGGGTGAACACCCGGGCCCGGGAGACCGGTGCTGACAAGGTGACCTCCAGGCCGCCGCGGTCATCTTCGCCTGCGATGGCGGCCGAGCCGTTCGTGATGGCGTAGACCGCGATCAGCGCGGGTCCCATGAAGCCCATCAGCTCGACCCCGAGGTATCCGCCGGCGGTGCTCAGGTCGATGGTGCCGCTCGCGGTGAACAGCGCGCGGTAGGTCTGCGGGAGCGTGTCGAACAGGTTCCGCCAGCTGGTGTTCCCCCGGACCGATGGCCAGATCACCGCGTACAGGGCGATCAGGCCGGCGAACGCCACGGCCCAGATCGCCAGCGTCCGCCGCCCAGTGCGCAGCGCCTGGCGGGTGATCTCGCCGCGCCGGCTGATCCCGGCGTGGGCCCTGATGATAACGGCGCTCACGTCGGATGCTCCTCCCCGTACAGGGCCAGGAAGGTCTCTTCCAGGTCCGCCTCGTGCGAATTTAGGTCCAGGACGTGGTAGTGCCCTAGCACCTTGATCAGCGGATCGACGACCCCCTGCATGGTGCAGCGGAGCAGGCTGCCGTCGAGCCGCACGTCGGTGATCCCCGGCACGGCGGCGAACGCGTCGGGGGGCGGCGACGAGCCGAACCTCACCTCCACCGTGTGCCGGGCCTTGGCGCGCAGCCCGGCCAGGCTTTCCAGCATCAGCAGGCGGCCCGACCGGATGATGGCGACCCGGTCCGCGACCCGTTCCACCTCCGACAGCACGTGCGAGGACAGCATCACCGCCGCCCCGGCCGCCACGCGTTCCCGCAGGACCGAGTGGAATTCCTGCTGGACCAGCGGGTCCAGCCCGCTGGTCGGCTCATCCAGCAACAGCAGTTCCGGGTCGCCGAGCAGCGCCAGCAGCACCCCGGCCTTCTGCCGGTTGCCCTTGGACAGCTCGCCAATGGGCCGGTCCAGATCCACATCCAGCCGCTTGGCCAGATCCACTGTCCCCTTCCCCTGGTCATGGTCCAGGCCCCGGAGCCGCGCCAGGTGCCCGGCGATAGCCCGGGCGCTCAGCCGCGGCCACAGCCGCACATCACCAGGCAGGTACCCGGTCCGGGCATGGACCGCCACGCTGTCCCGCCACGAATCCAGACCGTGCACCCGCGCCGATCCCGACGTGGGCCGCAGGTAGCCCATCAGGAGCCGCAGCGTCGTGGTCTTCCCCGCGCCGTTCGGCCCGAGGAAACCAAGGACCTCTCCGGCCCGCACGTCAAGGCTGAGCCCGTCCAGCGCCAGGAGATGCCCGTAGCGCTTGCTCAGCGATTCGACCTGGATCACAAGCTCGCCATCACCCATCCATGCCACCGCCTCCGCTGGACGCTAGCCACCATCCCCAGGATCAGCGGTGCTTCTACTGCCCGGCAGGCGCATAAGTCCCGGCGGACTAGGCCAGACGTCCCCGGCACCGGCGTAAACGAGCCCTGGTTACGCCATTCTGACGGTCCGGTCAAGGTGACCGGTCACGGCGCCGCGGCGGCGTCCGCGTCCGGCTGGAACAGCCCTATGGTGTTGCCCTCGGGTCAACAAATGTACGCTGACCAGCCCTTGCCGGGATCGGCAGCTTACCTCGGGCCGCCTCGCCGTCTGACCCGGCTGAGAATCTCGTCGACGTACTCGACCCCCCTCTGGCTGGCCATCTGGCGCACCCAGATCGGACAGCCCTACCGCCCGGTGTGAGCACAAGTTGCCCGGCCGTGCTGCTCGGGGTTGCCCGGCCGTCTCGCCGTTCTCGTGCGCTGCGGCATTGGTGTCGGCCGCGTCCCTGGCTTGGAGCTGCTCGTATAGCAGGACCTTGACCCCGGCGGCGACCGGAATTGCCATCAGGGCGCCGATCAGCCCCAGGGCGGTGCCTCCAATCAGGTCGGCTAGCAGGACAGCGGCGTGGGCAGGCGTCTCCGTGCTGTTCATGGCCGGAACATTGCGCGGCGATCATGACCCTGGTGTCGCCGAGTCCTGCCGCCCTGCGCGGACCCGTCATAGGCCCACCGCGCCTGCGTGGCGCTCCCGCTCGACCTGCCGGCAGGAGACACCAAGGACCAGCCAGGAGAAGTCCCAGCCGTTGAAGGGCGAGTGCTTCGGCCTTGAGTTCCCGGTAGGTCGTCACCAGGCCATTGCCAATCCGGCGTGCGCATATCTGGTCTCGGCGGCCTGGCATGGGCCAGTTGGCGGGAGAAATCGGGCCGAACGCCTCTGTCGCCGGTGCCGCGGAACGCCGACGCTGGAACTCAGCGAGGTGGGTTATGCGGATTCGCGTGCTGCTTGCCTGGATTCTCGGTGCCGTCATCGCGGTCGCCGGCTGCGGGACGACGGGCGGCAAATCTAGCGCCGCCCAGCAGCCGCACGCGGCACCGAGTCCGAGCGCGACCACCACGGCTCCCAGCCCGTCAGCCGTCCCGCCGTCATCCAGCGCTCCGCCATCGTCAACCGCTCCGGGGTCGGCCCTTCCGCCATCGGCGAGCCCTGCCAGGCCGCCGGCCACCTTGCTGGAGTTCGGCGACAGCGGGCCAGCCGTCGTCGCCCTGCAGACGCGCCTCAGCCGCCTCGGCTACTGGCTCGGGCGGGCCGACGGCACCTTCGGGCTGACCACACAGCAAGCCGTCTACGCCCTGCAGAAGGCAGCCGACCTCACCCCGGACGGCGTCTACGGACCGAAGACAGCCGCCGCGCTGACCAGGGGAGTACTGCCCCGCGCGCGGTCGGCCAGCGGGCATGTCATCGAGATCAGCCTGACCTCGAACCTGCTGCTAATCGTGGACGGCGGCAAGGTCTCGATAGTGCTCAACACGTCGACCGGCGGCGGATACACCTACACCGGCGATGGTGTCACCGGTGTCGCCCGCACACCGACCGGGCAGTTCAGGATCTTCCGGTCGGTTGACGGCATGGACATCTCGCCGCTCGGCGAACTGTGGCGGCCCAGGTACTTTCATGGCGGGTACGCGATCCACGGGTCGGACTCGATTCCGCCGTACCCGGTGTCGCACGGCTGCGTCCGGCTGAGTTACCCCGCGATCGACTGGATCTGGGCCACCAGCCAGGCCCCCATCGGCACCGAAGTCCTTGTGTACTACTGAGCGGCCGCCATCATGCAGCACGGCTACGGTCTTGGTGACCGGCGCTGCCAATCGTAGCCATCACGCCGGGG
>CAWDBS010000047.1:0-82861 GCA_963800415.1 uncultured Actinomycetes bacterium | reverse complement strand
CTCGCAGGTGATTAACCCGTAGCTTCGCGTTCCGGCTGTCATTGTTGTGGTATGCGAGTTGCGGAGGGGTTTGAGGAGTCGCTGTCGGCGAAGTTCACGGTGCTGTTCCCGCACCTGGATGAACGGCAGCGCCGCCTGCTGATGGGGGCCGAGGCCCGGGCGCTGGGTCACGGCGGGATCAGGCTGGTGGCGCGGGCCGCCGGGGCGCGTGAGGCGACGGTGGCGCTAGGCGTGACCGAGCTGGATTCCGGCGAGGAGCCGCTGGGCCGTGCCCGTCGGCCGGGCGGGGGGCGCAAGCGGGTGGCTGACCTGGACGCGGGGCTACGGCCTGCGCTGTTGGCTTTGGTCCAGCTGGGCAGCCGGGGTGATCCGATGTCGCCGCTGCAGTGGACGACGAAGTTGACCCGCCACCTAGCCGCCGAGCTGACCCGGCAGGGCCACGAGGTTTCGGCTGACACGGTGGGTGATCTGCCGCGGGAGGAGGGTTTCAGCCTGCAGGGCAACGCCAAGACCATCGAGGGCCGCCAGCACCCGGACCGGGACGCCCAGTTCCGTTACATAAGCGACCAGGTTGCCGCGCGCCTTGCCGCCGGCCAGCCGGTGATCAGCGTCGGCACCAAGAAGAAGGAGAAGGTCGGCAACTTCGCCAATAACGGAGCGGAGTGGGAGCCTAAAGGCCATCCGGTCCAGGTGAACGACCACGACTTCCCCGACAAGAAGCTCGGCAAGGCGGTCCCGTACGGGATCTACGATGTGGCGGCCAATACCGGCTGGGTGAACGTGGGCACCGACGGCGACACCGCGGCGTTTGCGGTCGAGTCGATCCGCCGCTGGTGGCAGGCGGTCGGCTCGCCCGGCTACCCTGCGGCGGACGGGCTGCTGATCACTGCCGATGCCGGGGGATCCAACGGTTACCGCACGCGCGCCTGGAAGGCCGAGCTAGCGGCGCTAGCTGCCGGGACCGGGCTGGACATCACGGTGTGCCACTTCCCGCCCGGCACCTCCAAGTGGAACAAGATCGAGCACCGGCTGTTCTCCGCGATCTCGATGAACTGGCGCGGCCGGCCGCTGACCAGCCACGAAGTCATCGTCGAGACCATCGCCGCGACCACTACCCGCACCGGCCTGACCGTACGCGCGCAGCTCGACACCGGCTCCTACCCGACCGGTGTCAAGATCAGCGACCAGGAGATGGCCGCCCTGCCCATCACCCGCCACGACTTCCACGGCGACTGGAATTACTGCCTGCACCCGGACACGGGCCAGGCGCGGGGGCCCGCGGAACCGGGGCCGCAAGCCCCCGCCGGATGGGACCGCGCCACACTGGCTCACCCCGCGCTGACCGGGCTGCCCCGCAACGACCTGCATGATCTGGCCGCCGCGCTGGCAGGCCCCTGGAGGACACAGCGAGAGCAGGACCGGAACCAGCGGCGCGGCAGCGACCGGCAACGGGCCCCCGGAGCCGGCCCCCCTCCCAAACTGACGCTCGCCGACCGGGTCCTGGCCACCCTGCTCCACCAGCACCTCGCTCTTCCATACCCCCTGCTGGCCCAGCTGCTCGGCGTGGACCGGACCACTGTCAGCCGGGCGATCCAGGAGACCCGGCCGCTACTGGACCAGCACAGGCTCGCCACCGCCGGACCGCCCGCAACCCGCCTCCACACACTCGCCGACATCTCCGCGTACGCCGCCAGCCAGGGCATCACGCCCGTGCCGGAATCGAAATAAGCGTGTTAATAATCTGCGAGCGCTAACGAGTAGGTGCACGATTGGCGCCGGGCCGTACTGGCCTGGCGGGCTGGCTGGTGGTTGGTTACCGCGCGGCGGCGCGGTCGGATACCAGCCCGGCGATGGCCAGGGCGGTTTCCTGGAAGTACTCGCGGCGTCCGAGGTAGCGCTGCAGGGGCCGCCACTGCTTAGGTTCGGCGATGGCGTGCTCGATGCAGATCCGCCGGGAGGATTGCCGGTGCCGGCGTTGTTCCCAGCTGGCGGTTTCTTCGGGTGGCGCGTTCTTGCCGGGTTTCTTCGGCGGGGCGCTGACCTGGCCGGGGAAGTCGCGGGCCAGGCCCTGGTAGCCGGCGTCGACCTCGGCTTTGACATCGGGATGGCGGCGGAGCAGGTCTTCGATGCCGTCGGTGCGCAGCGCGGTGACGTCGTGCATCCGGCCGGGCCGGAATGCGCCCAGCCACAGCAGCCGCCCGTCCCCGTCGCTGACTGCGGTGGCCTTGATGGTGTTCTGCTTCTTCTTGCCGGACACGAACGCCCGCCGCCCGGGCCGGTTCGCCCTGGGCCGGCGTACCTGCACTTCCGTGCCGTCGATCCGCAGCTTCACGCCCTGGGCGGCGGCGTAGGCGAACACATCGGCCAGCGTCCGCAGCCGCAGCCCGGGCTGGCCGGGCACCGCGAACCCGCGGGCGGCCAGCAGCGGCCGGATCTCCCCGGCCGCGCGGGTAATGGTAGAGCGGTCCACGCCGTAGAACACCGCCAGCGCGGCGTGCGGGAGCTGGAACCGCAAGATCACCAAGGTGGCGATCACCCGGTCCGCGAACGGCAGCTCCCGGTCAGGGCCTGCGCCCTGGGCGCGCAGGCGGTCCCGGCCGCGCCGGTCCCGCAGCCGTGATTCCTGCTGCGCTAGCCATAGCGGCGCCAGCTCCTCGATCAGCTTGCCCAGCTTGCGGCGGCTGATACCGGTGCAGATACGATGCGACAAGGCCGCGCGGGCCCATCCTGACGACATATCAAGATCGTTCCGCGCGGCCGTTCACGTTCCCGGGACCGACACGCCGCAATCACCCGCTACGTCCCAGATCGCCTATCGCGCACCAAGTCGTTAGGGCTCGCAGATGATTAACCCGTAGCTTCGCGTTCCGGCTGTCATTGTTGTGGTATGCGAGTTGCGGAGGGGTTTGAGGAGTCGCTGTCGGCGAAGTTCACGGTGCTGTTCCCGCACCTGGATGAACGGCAGCGCCGCCTGCTGATGGGGGCCGAGGCCCGGGCGCTGGGTCACGGCGGGATCAGGCTGGTGGCGCGGGCCGCCGGGGCGCGTGAGGCGACGGTGGCGCTAGGCGTGGCCGAGCTGGATTCCGGCGAGGAGCCGCTGGGCCGTGCCCGTCGGCCGGGCGGGGGGCGCAAGCGGGTGGCTGACCTGGACGCGGGGCTGCGGCCTGCGCTGTTGGCTTTGGTCCAGCTGGGCAGCCGGGGTGATCCGATGTCGCCGCTGCAGTGGACGACGAAGTCGACCCGCCACCTAGCCGCCGAGCTGACCCGGCAGGGCCACGAGGTTTCGGCTGACACGGTGGGTGATCTGCCGCGGGAGGAGGGTTTCAGCCTGCAGGGCAACGCCAAGACCATCGAGGGCCGCCAGCACCCGGACCGGGACGCCCAGTTCCGTTACATAAGCGACCAGGTTGCCGCGCGCCTTGCCGCCGGCCAGCCGGTGATGAGCGTCGGCACCAAGAAGAAGGAGAAGGTCGGCAACTTCGCCAATAACGGAGCGGAGTGGGAGCCTAAAGGCCATCCGGTCCAGGTGAACGACCACGACTTCCCCGACAAGAAGCTCGGCAAGGCGGTCCCGTACGGGATCTACGATGTGGCGGCCAATACCGGCTGGGTGAACGTGGGCACCGACGGCGACACCGCGGCGTTTGCGGTCGAGTCGATCCGCCGCTGGTGGCAGGCGGTCGGCTCGCCCGGCTACCCTGCGGCGGACGGGCTGCTGATCACTGCCGATGCCGGGGGATCCAACGGTTACCGCACGCGCGCCTGGAAGGCCGAGCTAGCGGCGCTAGCTGCCGGGACCGGGCTGGACATCACGGTGTGCCACTTCCCGCCCGGCACCTCCAAGTGGAACAAGATCGAGCACCGGCTGTTCTCCGCGATCTCGATGAACTGGCGCGGCCGGCCGCTGACCAGCCACGAAGTCATCGTCGAGACCATCGCCGCGACCACTACCCGCACCGGCCTGACCGTACGCGCGCAGCTCGACACCGGCTCCTACCCGACCGGTGTCAAGATCAGCGACCAGGAGATGGCCGCCCTGCCCATCACCAGCCACGACTTCCACGGCGACTGGAATTACTGCCTGCACCCGGACACGGGCCAGGCGCGGGGGCCCGCGAAACCGGGGCCGCAAGCCCCCGCCGGATGGGACCGCGCCACACTGGCTCACCCGCGCTGACCGGGCTGCCCCGCAACGACCTGCATGATCTGGCCGCCGCGCTGGCAGGCCCCTGGAGGACACAGCGAGAGCGGACCGGAACCAGCGGCGCGGCGGCGACCGGCAACGGGCCCCCGAGCCTCCCCCCTCCGAACTCGACGCTCGCCAACCGGGTCCTGGCCACCCTGCTCCCCACCAGCACCTCGCTCTTCCATCCCCCTGCTGGCCCAGCTGCTCGGCGTGGAGCCGGACCACTGTTGTCCCGCGCCGTTGAGGGTGTCCGCGGGGGGTGGGGTTCGCGCCGTTGACGGTGTTGTTTTGGTGTGGTTCGGCGGGTCCGGGTGCGGGGGCTGGTGGACGGCGTCACCGTGGCCATGTAGGTGATGGCAGCGGCCCTTCCCGCGATCTTTTAGCCGTGATTGGGGAAGGGCCGCCTGACGGTGCCGGAGGTGGCACCACGGTGGTGACGGTACGAGGTTCGGCGGAAAGTGCCGAGGCCCGGCTGGGCGCGGGCCGGCTGCGCTGCCCGTGCTGCGGCGGGGTGCTGGCGCGGTGGGGCTGGGCGCGGCGGCGGGTGGTGGCGATGTTCGCCGGTGCGGAGGAGTTCTGCCCGCGGCGGGGCAGGTGCCGGGGCTGCGGCCGGACGCATGTGCTGCTGCCTGCGGATCTGTGGTCGAGGCGGCGGTATGGCGCGGCGGTGATCATGGCGGTGCTGCTGCTGGCGGCCGCGGCGGGCGCGGCGGGGCGGGCGGCGGCGCGGCCGTGGCTGGCGTCGCCGGGCGGGGGCCGGTGGCAGGTGCCGGCGTCGACGGCCTGGTCGTGGCGGTCGCGGTTCGCGGGGCGGGCTGCCGCGCTGCGCCAGGCGCTGATGGGCGTGCTGCCGCTGGCGGCGGGCGCGGCAGCGCCGGTGCTGGTGCCGGCCGGGTCGGCGGAGGGTGATTGCCTGGCCGCGCTGGAGGCGGTGACGGCGGGGCTGCGCCGGTTCCCGGGCCTGGCCGTGGTGGCGGCCCATGAGGTGGCCGCGCACCTGGCCGGCGGGCTGTGGCTGGCCCCGGCGGTCCCGGCCCTGAGGTTCAACACGACCCTGGATGCCGCAGCCGCCGTTGCGCCCTGCTGACCGTGGCCGCCGGCCATGGTCGGGGTATTCCGGGACGAACCCGGACATCCCCGGGAGGTGCGTGATGACAGCAGCGGACAGGGAGGCGGCGGCAGGCCGCCAGCGGGCACGGACGATCGCGCTGTGGCGGTGGGCGCTGATCGAGCCGGCGATGGATGCTGCCCTGACATCGCGGCAGCGCGGGGCGATCGTGCGGGAGCTGGCCGCCCGCGAGCATGAGGGGCCGTCCGGGACGCCGGCGGCGGTGTCGCGGCGGACGATCGACAGGTGGATCGTGGCCCGCCGCCAGGGCGGGTTCGAGGCGCTGGTGCCCTCGCCGCGGCAGTGCCCGCCAAGAGCCGGGACGCAGACCGGGGAGCTGGCGGCGGGCCTGAAGATGGAGAACCCGGCCCGCACCGCCGCGCAGGTCCGCCGGATCCTGGCCGTCCAGCTGGGCTCGGCGCCGTCGGTGCGGACTATTCAGCGGTGGCTGGAGGCCCGCGAGCTGACCACCCGCCCTGGCGGGGCCCCGCCGCAGGCCTTCGGCCGGTTCCAGGCGGACGCGGTGAACGAGATCTGGACCGCGGACCTGATGAACGGCCCGCGGGTCGCCGGGAAGGCGACCTTCCTGGCGGGCATCATCGATGACCGGTCCCGGTTCCTGGCCGGCGCCCGGTTCGTCCGCCGCGCGGACGCGGTCCGGTTCGCCGGCGTGCTGCACGGCGCGATCGCCGCCCATGGCGCCCCGCGAACCCTGTATACCGACAACGGCTCCTGTTTCGCCGACTCCTCCCTGCAGCGGGCGTGCGCGGTGCTGGGCGTCAAGCTGGTCCACAGCGCGCCGGGCCGCCCGGCCGGCCGGGGGAAGATCGAAAGGGCGTTCGAGACCATCCAGCAGCAGTTCCTGGTCGAGGTCACCGGCGACGACGCTCACCCGGCCCGGCACCCGGTCACGGACCTGGAGGGGCTGAACGACCTGCTGGACCGGTGGGTCCGCGCTGTCTACCACGCCCGGGTCCACTCCGAGACCGGGGAAACCCCGCAGGCCCGGCATGCGGCGGCCGGGCCGCCGGCCCGGCCCGATCCGGCGCTGCTGCGCGAGGCGTTCCGGTGGAGCGCGGTCCGGCTGGTCCGCAAGACCGCCACCGTGGCCCTGGAGGGGAACGTGTACTGCGTGGACCCGTTCCTGGCCGGCCGCAAGGTGGAGCTGGTCTTCGACCCGTTCGACCTGACCCAGGTCACCGTCTACTGGGCCGGCCGCAAGGTCGGCCGCGCCGTCCCGCAGGTCATCGGCCGGCACGCCCACCCCAAGGCCCCGCCGGACGAGGACCCCGCCCCGGCCGCCCTGACCGGGATCGACTACCTGCAGCTGATCGCGGACGCTGACCGGGCCGCGCTCGGCGATCAGCTTAACCTCGCCGCCCTGGACGACGGCGACGACCCGGCCCAGGGCGGGGACCAGGACGACGGGGAGCAGGAGGGACGACGGTGAACGCCGAGGCCCTGCCCGCCAGCCAGCTGGCCTGCCTGCTCTATGACGCCGCCGACGGGATGTGCGCCGACGTCGCGGCCGTCATGCTGATCGACCGGCACGGCCACTTCCTGCACCAGCCCGCGTTCCGCCGCCTCATCGCCGCCGGGTCCTCCATCACCACCGGCCAGCCGCTGGCCGTGATCCGCTGGAACGCCGCCGTCCACGCCCTGGACACCGGGCAGCTCCCCTGCTCCGGCTCCGAGCAGGCCATCTTGCGGATCGCCGCCAGCCTGGCCGACCCCGGCATCGCCGTCCGGCTCCGGGAGAACCTCGGCAACCTCGACCACCGCAACATCGCCCTGGTCACCGACGCGATCACCGCCGCCAACGGCTGACCCGCCCCAAGGAGCCCACGATGATCGAGAACCTGCAAGCCCACTACGGCTTTTCCGTCATGCCGTTCGGCTCGGCCATCCCCGTGGCCGCCCTGTTCGGCTCCGCCGCGCACAAAGAAGCCGTCGCCCGGCTGCGCTGGCTGATCTCCGCCCGCGGCCTCGGGGTGATAACGGGGGAGGTCGGCGCGGGGAAGACCGTCGCCCTCCGCGCCGCCGCCGACGGCCTGGACCCCTCCCGGCACACCCTGATCTACCTGCCCAACCCCCAGATCGGCGTGCGCGGCCTGCACGGCGCGGTGGCCACCGCGCTCGGCCAGGCGCCCCGCTTCTACCACGCCACCCTCATCCCCCAGGTCGAAGCCGCCCTCGCCGCCGAGGCCGAGGAGAAAAACAGGCACGTCATCATCGCGATCGACGAGGCGCACCTGCTCTCCCACGACCAGCTCGAGGCGATCAGGATGCTCACCAACTCCGGGATCGACTACCGGTCCCCGGCCACCATCGTGCTCATCGGCCAGCCCACCCTGCGGCGCCGCCTCCGGGTCGGTGACATGGCCGCCCTGGACCAGCGGATCCAGCTCCGCTACCACTACCCCGCCCCGGCCCTGACCGCCGCCGAGGCCGCCGGGTACCTCCGCGCCCACCTGGCCCTCGCCGGCCGGACCGACACCCTGTTCTCCGACGACGCGGTCCGCGCCATTCACGGCCACGCCCGCGGGATGCCCCGCGCCATCAACCGGCTCGCCATCACCGCCCTGCTCGCCGCCTACACCACCGCCAAGACCATCGTCGACGAATCCTCAGCCCGCACCGCCATCACCGAGGAGGCAGCGACAGACTGACCACCACGCCGCCACCCCGTCCACCCCGAACCCCGCCCGGCCACCGCCGGGCGGGGTTTTCCCAGCCCGGCGGTGGCCACCCTCAACGACGCCACCATGGACATCCTGAGCGTCCGAGAACACCCGCGACGCCACCCCGGACCAGACCGCCGCCCATGACCTGCAGACAGCCGAGACCGCGGTCTGGCGTACTGCAAGCTCGGGAAGATAACCGCTGACGACGCCGACGGCTACCACCGGGTGATGTGCCCCGCGGTCATGGGCAAGATCCGCTGCCCGCTGCGCCCGCCATCGATGAGGCTGGACCGGAACCGGCCCGAGATCCTCACCCCGCCCGGGCACCCGCCGGACTGCTGCCAGCAGCAGACCATCACGGTGCCGCCCGAGGTGAACGCGAAGACCGCGCAAAAGCACGACTACCCCTCAGGGGAACACCGGCGGTCCTACGCCCGCCGCACCGGCGCCGAGCGGACCTTCTCCACCGCCAAGGACCCCGCCAGCAACAACATCGCCCGCGGCTGGACCAGGCTCACGGGCCTGGCCCCGATCATGCTCTGGCTCGCCTGCCTGCTCACCGTCCGCAACCAGCGAATCCTGGACGCCTGGGACGCCCGCCAGGCCGACGACACCAGCCGCGCCGCGGCCGGCCTGCCACCCAGGACCCGCCGCCGGCGCCGCAAGACCCTCACCGACCTGGCCACCGCAGGCACCCCGCCCTGACCCGGCCGGCACCCGCACAGCCCCACCAGGCGGCACGCTCACCGGCCCCACCCAGACCCCGGCATCCCAGGCCAGCCGACCCTGCCCGAAAACACCCCGGCGAGCACGCTGCAGCCCGCAAACCGCCCAAGACGGCCACCCACGCAGAACGCCAGACCCAAACGTGAAGATAAGTGCAGGTCAAACGTGAAAACCTTTCAGCGCGCCCGGCAGGATTCGAACCCGCGACCCGCTGCTTAGAAGGCAGCTGCTCTGTCCGGCTGAGCTACGGGCGCTCGGAGATAAGTTTGCAGGCCGAAGATCACATGACGGCCACGCGAAGGTCGCAGTGTGTCGGCCTCCGGACACAGACGCACCCCGATCCGTCAACAGCCCACCGTACCCGAACCCACCGTCAACGATGCCAGTTCCGACCGCGCTCGACCCGCTGAGCTGCCCTTCCGCCGCCCCAGCGACCGTGCGGCCGATATGCCGCCCGAGAGCAGCCACATCCTCAACCCCCGCGGGAACACGGGCCCAGCGGCCCCGAGAGCCTCCAGCGGGAGAAGAACGCCCAGGAGGCCGCGGCGGCGCTGGGTCCCCGCGGGTCGGAGTACCGTGCCGAGGCAGGATCGGCCGAACCGCCCGACCAGTAGTGCGCCATCCCGTGCACGGTCCACAGCTGCGCGACCACGCAGCCCGAACCATCCGCATACGACAGCACGGTGTACCCGTGCCCGCCCGGGACGACGGCGTCCCGGCTCCCGGCCGGAGAGCCCGGCACTCCAGGGCGGTGTTCGCGCTGGAGGACCACGTTGTCGACGCCGAGCCACTGCGCGATGGCCTGCCGTCCGCACCGGTAGGGAACCGACGGGTCCGCGTCGCCGTGGATGACGATGACCGGCATCACCCGGGCCCGCGGGCCCATCGCGTCCAGCGCGTCACCCGCCAGCTTGGCGCTATAGGCCGTGTTCGCGTCGGCCGGAAGGCACCCCGGCTCGGGTCCCGCGTACGGGGCGCCGGAGTGGATGCCGATCGCGGCGTACAGATCCGGGTAGTAGGCGGCGAGGATCGCCGTCTCGAACCCGCCCGCGGAGATGCCGATCGCATAGACGCGACCGGGATCGGCGTGCCAGCGTCTCAGGACCGCCCTGGTCATGTCGGCGATCGCGCTGGCGTCCCCGACACCTCGGCCCTCGAGGTCCGGGGCCCAGATGCCCTTCCAGCAGCGCCCGTACGTACTCGCGTCCAGAGCGTCGACGTCGGGGTACAGGACGATGAACCGGTCGCGCTGCGCGAGCGCGTCGTACTGGCTCGCCGCGGCCATCTGGTCCGCCGTCGTGTCACACCCATGCAGCACCACGATGAGCGGCGCCGCCGGACCAGCCCTCAGGCCCGACGGCACGTAGACCGCGTAGGGGTACACGTCACCGCGCTCGCTCACACTTCCGTGCTGGTACCCGCGTTCGCCGCCCGGCGAGAGCGAGAGCGAGGGCGAGGGCGACCACAGGGGTGGCGAGGGCGACGGCGCGGTGGTCGCGGCGAACACGGCGGCGATGCCGACTACCGCGCCGCAGGCGGCAGCGACCGCGATCCACAGCGGCCTACGTCTCATCGCCCCGTGGCGTAACAACGCCGGGCCTGCACCGCTCCACGCCCCGAGCCTAGGCCAAACCGAGGAACCTGGTCACCGGGCGCCGGATGCCGGCCGCGTCGAGCCCTTGCCAGGCGGCGTGATCAGCAGGCGTCCCGTACCGCCGCAACTCCGGCCCCACCCCGCTTACCCCATTGGTCCTACTCCCCGCGAGCCGCCGCCGCGAGCCGAGGCACAATTACCGGGTGCTGAAGCGATCGAGATGGCCGCTGGCCGCCGGGCTGGCGGCGGGCGTCGTGCTCGACGCGCTGTTCGGCGACCCGCGCCGCGGTCATCCCGTCGCCGCGTTCGGCCGCGCCGCCGCCGCGCTCGAGGCCCGCGACTACGCGGACAGCCGCCGCCGCGGCGCCGCGCACGCGGCCGTCTGCGTGCTGGCCGTCGCCGCCCCCGCCGCGGTCCTGCACCGCCGTACGCGAGGCCGGCCGCCGTGGCAGATGGCCGCGGTCGCGACCGCGGTGTGGGCGGTCACCGGTGCCCGCTCGCTACATTATGAGGCCGAACGGGCCCGCTCCTCGCTCCACCGCCACGATCTTGCTGCCGCCCGGGAAGTCCTCCCGAGCCTGTGCGGCCGTGATCCGGCCCGGCTGGGTGCGGCGGAGATCACCCGCGCGGTGATCGAGTCGGTCGCCGAGAATACCTCGGACGCCGTGGTGGCGCCGCTGCTCTGGGGCGCCGTCGCCGGGATCCCCGGGCTGGTCGCTTACCGTGCTGTCAATACCCTCGACGCGATGGTGGGCCACCGTTCGGCGAGGTACCTGCGGTTCGGCTGGGCCTCGGCCCGCCTGGACGACGTGGCCAACTGGATTCCGGCCCGGGTCACCGCCGCGCTGACCGCCGCCTGCGCCCCGATGGTGACGAGCGCCAGCCCGGTTTCGGTCCTCCACGTCACATGCCGCGACGGCGATGGCCATCCCAGCCCGAACGCGGGCCGGTGCGAGGCCGCCTTCGCGGCTGCGCTCGGCGTGCGCCTGGGCGGGACGAACGTCTACGGCGGTATGGCCGAGGCGCGCCCTGAGCTCGGGGGGGAGGGGCGCGCCCCGGAGCCGGAGGACATCCGCCGTGCCGTCATCCTGTCCAGGGCGGTCACCGTGTCCGCGACCGTCCTGGCCGTGCTGATAGCTGGCCTTACCCGCGGAAGACGGGCACGCTCCTGTTACCAGGCGCAGTAGCCTGCATCAGTGCGAGGGACGCTGCTGGTGGCCGGGACGAGTTCGGACGCGGGCAAGAGCGTGCTGGTGGCCGGGCTGTGCCGGTGGCTGGCCCGGCAGGGCGTGAAGGTGGCGCCGTTCAAGGCGCAGAACATGTCGCTGAACTCGTTCGTGACGCTGGACGGCGCCGAGATCGGCCGCGCGCAGGCGATGCAGGCGGCCGCGGCGGGCATCGAGCCGACCGCTGACATGAACCCGGTGCTGCTCAAGCCCGGCAGTGACCGGCGCAGCCAGGTCGTCGTGCTCGGCCACCCGGAAACCGAAGCCGACGCGGTGGGCTACCGCGCGCACGCGCCGCGGCTGCGGCAGGTCGCGCTGGACAGCCTGACCCGGCTGCGGGACGCCTACGACGTGGTCATCTGCGAAGGCGCGGGCAGCCCGGCCGAGATCAACCTGCGCGAGACGGACGTGGCCAACATGGGCCTGGCCCGCGCGGCCGGCCTGCCGGTCATCGTGACCGGCGACATCGACCGCGGCGGGGTGTTCGCCGCCATGTACGGCACGCTGGCCCTGCTCTCGCCCGAAGACCAGGCGCTCATCTCCGGCTTCGTGATCAACAAGTTCCGCGGCGCCCCCGAACTGCTGGACAGCGGCCTGGCCATGCTGCGGCAGCTCACCGGCCGCCCCGTCTACGGCGTCCTGCCCTGGCAGGAAGGCCTCTGGCTCGACGCCGAGGATTCGCTGTCGCTGGCCACCCACCGCTGCCCCCACCCTGGCCACCCACACGCTCGCACCCACCACCGCGTCCCCCCGTGATCCCTCGACCGTAGTCGACCATGACGCGACGGATGCCTCGTTCGGCCCTAAGGATTTTCTCCGGGTGGCGGTGGTCCGGCTGCCGCGGATCAGCAACTTCACCGACGTGGACGCCCTGTCGGCCGAGCCCGGCGTGCTGGTGCGGTTCGCGACCAGCCCGGCCGACCTGGCCGACGCGGACCTGGTGGTGCTGCCCGGGTCCCGGGCTACCGTCGCCGACCTGGCCTGGCTGCGGGACCGCGGCCTGGCCGCCGCGGTGACCGAACGGGCCCGGGCGGGCCGCCCGGTGCTCGGCATCTGCGGCGGCTACCAGATGCTGGCCGCCCAGATCGACGACCCGGTGGAATCGGGCCGCGGTCTGATCGACGGGCTCGGGCTGCTGCCGGTGCGCGTCCGGTTCGGTGCGGAGAAGGTCCTCGGCCGCCCGCGGGGCCGCGCGCTGGGCGCGCCGGTGGCCGGGTACGAGATCCATCACGGCGTCGCCGAGGTCACCGACCCGCCGGGAAGCGGGTCGGAGCCGTTCCTGGACGGCTGCCGCCGCGGTGCGGTGTGGGGCACCAGCTGGCACGGCGCGCTGGAGAACGACGCGTTCAGGCGGGCGTTCCTGGCCGAGGTGGCGGCGCTGGCCGGCCGGGATTTCACGCCCGCGCCCGGCACCGACTTCGCCGCGGCGCGGGAGGCGCGGCTCGACGTGCTCGGCGACCTGGTGGCCGGCCACCTGGACACCGCGGCGCTGAGCCGGCTGATCTCCGGCGGGCCGGTGCCCGGCCTGCCCGCGCTTGTCACATCACTCAACCACGATCGATAGGGTTTTGATCATGCCCGACAAGGTCCTTTACACCGCGGAGGCCACGTCGACGGGGCATGGCCGCAGCGGCCACGTCGTTTCGTCCGATCATCGCCTCGACCTTGACCTCGCCCTTCCGGTGGAAATGGGCGGTGACGGCAACGGCACCAACCCCGAGCAGCTGTTCGCGGCCGGGTACTCGGCGTGCTTCCACAGCGCGCTGCGGATCGTGGCCCGCCGGGCCGGGGTGGATCCCGGCGAGTCGACCGTGACCGCCGAGGTGGGCATCGGGCCCGAGGGCGAGGCCTACGGGCTCGTGGTCACGCTGATCATCCACATTCCCGGGCTGGACCGGGAGCAGACCCGGGAGATCGCCGAGGCGGCGCACCAGGTGTGCCCGTACTCGCGGGCCACCCGGGGCAACATCAGCGTCGAACTGCGCGTACCGTAACCGGGTTGGGAGGCGGACCATGGATCTCGCCGCTATCGAGGCGGAGCGGGCCCGGCTGCACGCCGAGTACGTCAAGGCCGAACGGCCGCCGAGCAGCGCGCGCGGCATCCATCACACCGCCTTGCTGAGCTCCGACGTGGAGCAGACGATCCGCTTCTACCAGGGCATCCTCGAGTTCCCGCTGACCGAGATCATCGAGAACCGCGACTACCCGGGGTCCAACCACTTCTTCTTCGACGTCGGCCACGGCAACCTGCTGGCCTTCTTCGACTTCCCCGGGCTCGACCTGGGCCCGTACGCCGAGGTCCTCGGCGGCCTGCACCACCTCGCGATCTCGGTGACGCCGGAGAAGTGGGCCGCGCTGCGCGCCAACCTGGCCGCGGCCGGCGTGGACTACGTCGAAGAGAGCGGCACGTCGCTGTACTTCCGCGACCCCGACGGCGCCCGCCTGGAACTCCTCGCCGACCCCCTAGGCGAGATGTACGGCCAGCACGTCCTGTAGGAACCCATGATCGCGAAGGACTTCGGTACTTGCTCCGATACCGAAGTCTTCGTGATCATGGAAACCTCCACCGCGCGCCCGGGGCGCGCTGTACGGGCTCGCGATCGGCGACGCGCTGGGCATGCCCACCCAGATGCTTTCCCGCCAGGAGATACGCGATCGCTGGGGGCCGCTGCTGCCCGGCTTCGAACCCGCCCCGCCCGGCCATCCCATCGCCGCCGGCCTGCCCGCCGGAGCGATCACCGACGACACCGAGCAAGCCGTCCTGCTCGCCAGGCTCCTGGTCAAGGGGCACGGCACGGTAGACCCGCACGAACTGGCGACCGCGCTCGTCAACTGGGAGCGCGACATGACCGAACGCGGCTCCCTCGACCTCCTCGGCCCCTCCACCAAGCGCGCCGTCGCGGCCGTCCTGGCCGGCGTCCCGCCGGACGAAGCCGGCGCGGCCGCGCGACACCAACGGCGCCGCGATGCGCATAACTCCGGTAGGCATCGCCACAGCCCTGTCCCCAGCCACCCCAGCTACCTCTTCCACTCCGGTGACTCCAGCTACCTCTATCTTTCCATTCCGGCCACTTCAGCCACTCCGGCGACTCCAGCCATTCAAAATCAACTGTCGACAGTAGTCGACTACGTAGTGATGGCGAGCAGAGTCACGCACAACACCGGGATCGCGCTGGCCGGCGCCGCGGCCGTGGCCGCCGCGGTGAGCGCGGGCGTCTCCGGCGCCGGGATCGCCGTGGCCACCGCGCTGGCCATCCGGGCCGCGCGGATCGCGGCCGGCCGCGGTCACTGGGTGGCGGGCGCGGACGTCGCGGCGCGCATCGAGTGGGCCACCAGCCTGGTCGCGGGCCGGGATGAGGCCGAAGCCGCCGAGCTCATCTACACCCTGGTCGGCACCAGCCTGGCCACCCAGGAGTCGGTGCCGGCCGCGTTCGCGGTGCTGGCCTCGGTGCCCGCCGATCCGTGGCGGGCCTGCCTGCTGGCCGCCTCGCTCGGCGGCGACTGCGACACGATCGCCGCCATGGCCGGCGCGGTGGCCGGGGCCTGCCACGGCGTCGACGCCTTCCCGGCCGACGCGATCGCCATGATCGAAGCCCAGGGCCTGGGCCTCGCCACGCTGGCCGATGATCTATACGCATTGCGCTCGCAGCCCGCGGACCACCCGTCACCGTAGCGGGAGCACTGCGTGACACATCACCCCGGTCGTATGAGGGCTTATTGGATGTGGCCAGAGCTTTACCGAAAGGTGCGCCCTGATCCGGCATGATGATGGGATGGCAGGGGAGTCGGCGGAACGGTCGCTCCGGCCATTTCCCGCGCTTGACCCCGAGCCAGCCAGGCGCTTGACCTGGCGGAGC
Source organism: uncultured Actinomycetes bacterium (assembly GCA_963800415.1). Lineage (GTDB taxonomy): Bacteria > Actinomycetota > Actinomycetes > Streptosporangiales > Streptosporangiaceae > Palsa-504. The sequence continues at coordinate 67,480 of CAWDBS010000047.1, read as the reverse complement.
GCGCGTGGCCCGCGGTCGCGTGCGTGATCGCCGGGGCCGTGGCCGCGATCGTGCTGCTGACCTCGCCTTCGTCGTCGTCTCCCGCGTCGGCCCGGGCTCGCTTCGCCGATGGCGATGGCCTGGTGGTGTTCGAGCAGCAGCCCAGCGGCATTGCTCGGTACCGCGGCCCCGGACGGCAGCCACCGGGTGATGCTCACGGGGGTCGGTGCCCTGCAGGGCAGCGACCTTCCGGTCGCCTCCAGCGACGGGCGTTACCTGGTGAACCTCGAAGGGCAGCTGGTGACCGTGAGCCCGGCTGGCCCCACGTCCGTCAGCAACCTGGCAGAACGCGCGGGCCTGACGGCCGCGGAGCAGGATCCGGTCACTCGCGAGCTCGTGCTGGCCCGGCTGTTCGGCGTCGCGGCGGACGGCGGCGCGCTTGTGCTTGCCACCCATGATCCCGAGGTCGCCGAGCGCTGCGATCATGTCCTCAGCCTGGCGCGGCACCTGTCTGCGCACGGTCATTTCGCGGGTTAGCCGCCGTGAGTGTTACCTCGAGCGCATCATGAGTCAGTCGCTGAGGCGCCTGGTCTTCGCCGGGGAGGCGATCGTCGACCTGCTGATGTGGGTGCCCGCGCTGCCCGAACGCGGCGGTGACATGCTGGCGGAATCGGCCGCCATCGAGGTGGGCGGCGGGTTCAACATCATGGCCGCGGCTGTCCGGCAGGGGCTGCCCGTCCTCTACGCGGGCGGTCACGGCACCGGGCCCTGGGGCGACCGGGTCCGCGCGGCGCTGGCCGCGGAGGGCATCCGCCTGCTCCGCGCGCCCGACCCGGACCGGGACACGGGGTTCGACGTGGCCCTGGTCGAGGCCGGCGGCGAGCGGACATTCGTCACCACGCTGGGCGCCGAGTCACTGCGCGAGCCGGGCGCGTGGGACCTGGTCCGGCTCCGGCCAGGTGACGCGGTCTACGTCTCCGGCTACGGCCTGGTCCCGCCCGAGTCGGGCCAGGTCCTCGGCGCCTGGGCGGCCAGCCTGCCGCCCGGGGTCCTGCTGTTCGCCGATCCCGGTCCGCTGGTCGCGGACATCCCCGCGGCGGTGCTCGACCCGGTGCTGGCCCGCTGCGACTGGTGGAGCTGCAACCAGCGCGAGGCCGCCCTGCTCACCGGCACCGGCGATCCGGCCGAGGCGGCTCGTCGCCTGGTGCGCCGAACCGGCCAGGCCGACGTCATCGTCCGGGCCTGCCCGGACGGCTGCGTGGTCGCCATGCGGGTGTCCGGCCCGGCGATGGACTACGGCCTGTCGCTGAGCCACGTCGCGGCGCCCGCCGTGCCGGCGATCGACACCACGGGCGCGGGCGACGCCCACTCCGGGGTGTTCCTGGCCAGCCTGGCCGCCGGGCTGACCGTGAGCGAAGCCGCCCGGCGAGCCAACGCGGCCGCTGCCCTGACCGTCACCCGCGCCGGAGCGGCTACCTCACCCACCCGGGCCGAACTCGACCGGTTCCTCGGGTTCTAGGACTTGATCTTGTAGACCACCGTGACGGTGAGGTTGCCCGGCTCCACGATGACGTGAGTGGCCAGCGTGCCTGTGCTGGTCACCGTCACAATCACCTCCACGTATCCGCCGGCCGGGAGGGAGCCGCCCGACCGTGCGACCTTGACCTTCCCGGCCACGCCTGCCGGCACCGTGATGGTGTAGTGCGAGACCGGGCCGTTCGCGGCGGTGAGCCCGAAGAACCCGCTGGCCGGCTTCCCGCTCTTCGACGTGAGCAGCAGCTGGGCCGGCACCACCAGCAGGTGTCCCTGGGCGGGTGAGGGGGACGGCGAGGGGGACGGGGACGACATAGCCGACGGCGACGCGAAGGGCTGCGGCGTTCCCCGTCCCGCCGTCGTCCGCGGGCTGGCTGTGCCTGCAGGCCCCGTCACCGACGGCGTTGGGTGAGCCGAGGGCGAGGCTGAGGTCCTACCCGCCGGGGAAGGCGGTGCGCTCGTGCTGCCCGGGGCCGCGCTGGATCCCGCCCCGGGCACGCCTCCGCCCAGCCCGGGGCCGGCGGCCTGCGGGGCGCGCGAACCGCCGGCCGTCATGACCACCGTGATCCCCGTCGTCATGGCCAGGGCCACCATCACGGCTACCGCCGCGACCAGGCCGGGGTGCCGCCGGACACGCTGCCACCATCGCGGCCCGGACGGGCCGATCGCCTTCGGGAAACCGGCCGGGCCGAACGAACCCGCGCGATGCGCCACGCTTATCCGATACGCCCGGCCGGTCGGGGAGTTGTCGACGCAGGCCGTCAGCACCTTGCCCCGGAATCGGGCCGGCAACGTGGCTGCCGCCGGCATGTCGTCCGGATCCGCTGGTCCGGGGATCTCGGCGCGGCCCGCGGCGTATTCGGGACCCAGCCGGCGCAGGCACTCGTTCCGCGCCACCGCATGCAGCCAGGGACCGAGCCGGTCCGGATCACGCAGCTCCGCCAGCCTGGCCGCCGCGATCAGGAAGGTGTCGAGCACCGCCTCGGCGGCGGCTTCGGGCTCTGACAGCATCAAGTGGCAGTAGGCGTAGAGCGATGCGGCGTACTGATCGTACGCCGCGCCGAACCCATCCGCGTCACCTGCGACGACGGCCGCGACCACCGCACGGTCCTGCATGCGCCTAACCGTAGTTGGGGCCGGCATAAAGCTCGGTCCGAACTGCACAACCAGATATCAGAACGACACAAACCGAAGGGCGGGGAAGCGGAGCAAGTCCCTGCGCCCGGCTATCGGCTAGAACGGCAGAGAGGGGGTGGCCGTAGGCGCCGGCGTGGTGGTGGGCGCCGGCGTGGTGGTGGGCGTCGGCGTCGGCAGCGTGAACCTCGGCGTCGGGGAGGCCGGCGCCGAGGAGGTGGCCGAACGTGATGGCGACGGCTTCGCCTTCGTCGGTGTGGCGGAAGAGGCCGCCACCGGAGGCGCCGCGCTGATGACGGCGGCAGCGCTGGTGCTCGGCACGCTGCTGGCCGGTGATGCGCCGGGCGATGCTCCGCCGGCCGAGCCGGTTGCCGCGGTCGCCGGGGCGCCCGCAGTGCCCGGCGGGCGCGCCGGCTGGCCGGCGGCGGCCGACCGCGGGGAGTGCGACCCGGTGAGCGCGAGTACCGTGACGATCCCGGTCGCCGTGATCGCGATCAGGACGCCCACCGCCGCCGCGACCCCGGAAAGCGCGAGCAGCCGCCTGGGGGCCCTGGCCGCCTGCGGGAAGCCGTTGGGCCGCAGCGATCCGGCTCGCTGCGTCACGTCCCGCCGGTACGACTGCGCCAGCGGGCTGGAGTCGGCGCATAGCCACAGCACCTCGCCGCGTAGTCCGGGCGGGAGCGTGGCCAGCGGGGCCATGCCGTAGAGCACCGCCGGGCGCAGCGCGCCGCGCCTGCGCTCGGCGCATACATCGCACTGGTCGATGTGCCGGCTGACCCGTTTGCGTGTCCCGGCGGTCAGCCGGCCGTCCCAGCCGTCGAGCAGCAGGTCGAGCTCGGCGCAGCCCCGCCGCCCGGTGCGGGCCACGAGCAGGACGCCGAGGGCCCTGTCCAGCTGACCGCGGGCGTGCGACGCCAGGGCGTGCGCGTGGTTCCTCGGCACGCCGAGCACGGCCGCGAGGTCGGCGCCGTGCAGGTCGTGCCGGAGGTCAAGCTCGATGGCCTCGCGTTCACCCGGGTTCAGCCCGTCGAGGGCAGCGCGGACGACCCTGCGCAGTTCGGCCCGCTGGGCGTCGCCGCCGTCGGCGTCGTCCGGCGGGCCGGCCAGGTCGGTGGCATCGTCGAGGCCCGCACCCGACGCGCGCAGCCGTCGGTGACACTCGTTGCGGGCGACCGCGTAGAGCCAGGGCCGCAGCTTGCGGGGGTCACGCAGGCCGCCGAGCCGGGCGGCGGCGATGACGAACGCATCCTGGATCCCATCGGCAGCGTCTTCCGGCTCACCCAGCATCCAGCGGCAGTAACCGTACAGGGACTCGGCGTGCTCGTCGTAGGCGCCGGCCAGCCCGGCCGGGTCGCCTGCCGCGATGGCCGCGACGATCTCGCGGTCGTCCATGCCCCAAACCGTAGTTGAGTTGCCAGCATATGACCGGGTTTGCCGAAAAAACGCAGTTCCTGCGCCACACGCGGGCGACGATCAGTTGTAAGTCGCGCCCGGCGGCTGGGTCCGTTCGGCGCCCTGGGCCGGGGGGTGGAACGGAATCCAGACCTGCACGCTGGTGCCGACCCCGGCCGCCGATTTGAGCAGGGCGTGACCGCCGTGCGCGGCCGCGATCGCCTGCACGATGGACAGGCCGAGGCCGCTGCCGTGAGCGTCCTTGCCGCTGCGGCCGGCCCGGTAGAAGCGGTCGAACGCGCGCGCCGCCGCTTCGGGGTCCATGCCCTGGCCCGCGTCGGTCACCTCGATCAGCGCGCCCTGGCCGGCCTCGGATAGCCGGATAGCTGCCGGTGTGTCCGGGGCGGTGTGCTCGCGGACGTTGCCGAGCAGGTTGGCCAGCACCTGCCTGATCCGCGGCTCGTCGGCCACCACCACCAGGCTGGCCGGGGTGCTGGCCTTGACCGGCCGCTTCGGCTCCACCGCCTGGGCGTCGGCGACCGCGTCCGCGACCAGCGCGGACAGGTCGGTCTCGGTCAGGTCGAGGGAGGAGTTCCGGTCCAGCCGGGCCAGCTCGAGCAGCTCGGCGACCAGGCTGGACATCCGGTCGGCCTCCTGCTCGATGCGGCGCATGGCGTTCGGCAGCCGGTCCGGGCCGAGCGCGCCCTGCCGGTACAGTTCGGCGTACCCGCGGATGGTGGTGAGCGGCGTGCGCAGCTCGTGCGAGGCGTCCGCGGCGAACTGCCGCACTTTCTGCTCAGACTCATAACGCGCCCCGAACGCCTGCTGGATCCGGTCCAGCATGGTGTTGATCGCTCCGGCCAGCCGCCCCGCCTCGGCGTGGTCGCCCGGGTCGGGCATCCGGGCGCTCAGGTCGCCCCGGCTGGTGATCATGTCGGCGGTGCTTGCCATCCGGTCGATCGGCGCCAGGCCCCGGCTGATCAGCCAGCGGCCGCCCACCGCGAGCAGGGCGAGCAGGATCGAGCCGGTGATCAGCTCGGCGGCGACCAGGCCGCGGACCGCGCTGCCCACCGCGCTGTCCGGCCGCGCGATCACCAGGACGTTCGCCCCGGCGGGCAGCAGGCTCTGGTTGTGCAGCGCCTCGGCGGGAGTGACCGCGCGCCAGATCGCGGTCAGCGGCGGGTCACCCGGCAGCGAGACGCTGAACAGCGTGCGCTGCGGATTGCCCGCCGGGCCGAAATACCTCCTCGCCTGCCCGCTGGCCAGCAGATTCTTGATCAGCGCCTGCAGTTCCGCCGAGGCCTTCGAGGGTGGGGTCAGCACGCCCGTCTGCCGGGTCGGGAGGTTGATGTAAACCACCGCGTACCCGCCGGTGAGGTCGGCGACCTCGCTCAGCTTGATCCGGGCGGTCAGCGCGAGATCGGAGTTGAACTGGCTCTGCTCGGAGTTGCCCAGCACGACCGTGGTGACCACGCCCATGATGATGAGGAACAGCGCGGTCACCGTGATCAGCCCGGCGAGCAGCCGGGACCGCAGCGAGAGCCTGCCGCGGCCAGATCCCAGCCGCCGCGTGTAGTTCATCTGCTCACGCGCTCGGTTTCCGGCGGCGGGCGCAGGCTGTAGCCGACGCCGCGCTGGGTGTGGATCAGCGGCGGCCCGAGCGGGTCGAGCTTGCGGCGCAGGTAGCTGACGTACGTCTCCACGACCTGGGACTGGCCGGCGAACTCCCAGCCCCACACGTTCTCCAGCAGCTGCTGCCTGGTCAGCATCCGGCCCTGGTTGCGCATCAGGTACGCGAGCAGCCGGAACTCGGTCGGCGAGAGCTCCACCTGGGTGCCGCCGCGCCGCACCACCCAATGCTCCTCGTCCAGCTCCAGGTCGCCCACGGTCAGCATGGCGGCGTCGTCCGCCACGCCGTCGCCGTCGGCCGTGCGGGTGGTGCGCCGCAGCACGGCGCGGACCCGGGCTACCAGCGCCTCGACCGAGAACGGCTTGGTCACGTAGTCGTCGCCGCCCAGCGTGAGGCCGCGGATCGTGTCGGAGGTGGTGTCCCGCGCGGTCAGGAAGATGACCGGGACCTCGTTGCCCTCGTTCCGCAGCGTGCGGCAGACCTCGAAACCGTCCATGTCGGGCAGCATGACGTCGAGGATCATCAGGTCCGGCTGGTACGCCTCCGCCTGGTGCAGCGCGTCCTTGCCGCTAGCGCTGACGGCGACCGCGCAGCCGTGGAACTTGAGCGCGACCTCGACGAGCTCACGGATGTTCGGCTCGTCGTCGACGACGAGCACCTTGGGGATTCGGTCACCGTCTGCCATGATCTCTCACGTTTCATTGTGCCGCATTGTGCCGCATGGACGTGCGCAGCATGATGCGGCGCGCCCGGTCCCGGGCGCGCCGCGGCATGCGTCGCTGGTTTGCTCAACGATGTCTAAGCCGATAGAGATCCCGAAGGCCCCGAAGACCCCGAAGGCCCCGAAGGCCCCGAAGATCCCGAAGGACCGGAAGACCCGGCCGGCCTGATGACGATCAGCCGGGCATCCTTGGCCCCGCTTACCACCGGACCCGCGGCGAACACGGTTTCACCTGCTGCCAGCGCGCTCGTCGTGGTCGTGGCTGCCGTTCTTCCTGACCACGGTGTCGCTCACGATCTGCCAGGTCCAGGTGGTGCCGTCCGCCGCCTTGATCACGACGTCGCTGCCGCTCACCGACTGGATGGTGCCCCGCTCGAACGAGACCGTATGGAAACCGGTCTTGTTATGGAAGGTCACCGTCCCGTCCACGCCGCCGAGACGGCGCAGCCGGCCGAGCCCCCAGCGGACGCGGGCCGGGGGAGTAGACGAACTGCTGGCGGCGGCGCTGAGCGCGGTGTTCAGCTCGGCCGCCGAAGCGCCGGAAGCGCCCGGAGCCGAGCTGGCCGCCGCGGTGCCGCCCCCAGACACCATCGCCAGGGTGATCCCGCCACCTGCGAGCAAGCCAGCCAGGGCACCAGCGCCCCAGCGGAGCCACCTCTTCTTGCGGAACCGGGTAGCGGAAGGATCGGCCGGAGGGCTGCCGTAGCCCCCGGCCGGCGTGCCATACAAGGTGTTCATACCGGTAAGGGTGGGTCCGGGTTCTTGGACATCGCCACGTCCACCCTGTATGCCGCCTGTGAGTGCTCCCCGAGTTCGCTGTTGCCAAGCATGGCACTATCGGGGAGTGCTCACCATTCTCTTGGTTTCCACCGCCGACACCGAACTCCTCGCGGCCGCCGCGTCCGGCGCTGGCTACCTGACCGCCAACCCGGCCAGGGTCGCCGCCGACGAGGTACCCGCCCTGGCGGCGCGGGCCGACCTGGTCGTGCTGCGGCTCCTCGGCGGCCGGAAGGCCTGGCCCGACGGGGTGGCCGCGCTCACCGCCGCGCTGGCCGCCGTCGGCCGGCCGCTGGTCGCGCTGGGCGGCGAGGCCACCCCGGACGCGGAGCTGATGGCGCTGTCCACCGTGCCCGCGGGCGTGGCCACCGAAGCCCTCGGCTACCTGCGCGAGGGCGGCCCGGAGAACCTGCGCGAACTGGCCCGCTTCCTGTCCGACACCGTCTTCCGCACCGGCGAGGGCTTCGCCCCCCCGCGCCCCATGCCCGCCCACGGCCTCCACCCCCTCCCCCTCCCCCCGATTCCATGATCGTGGCCAGTTCTGGGCAAGTGGCCAGTCCTGGGCAAATAGCACCCCATCCTGGGCATGATCATGAAAACGCCCCCGTGGTCGCCGTGGTGTTCTACCGCGCGCACGAACTGTCCGGGAACACCGACTTCGTGGACACGCTCTGCGCCGCGCTGGCCGCGGCCGGCGCCACGCCCCGGCCCGTCTTCTGCGCCTCGCTCCGCTCCGCCGACGCCCAGCTCGCCGACTTGCTTAAACCCGCGCACGCGGTGATCACCACCGTGCTCGCGGCCGGGGGTTCGGCCGCGGCCGACGCTACCCAGGAGAGCGACTGGGACGCCGGCGTGCTGGCCAGCCTGGACGTGCCGGTACTGCAGGGCCTGTGCCTGACCAGCTCGCGTGCGCAGTGGGAGGCCTCGAACGCCGCGCTGGCCCCGATCGACGCCGCCATGCAGGTCGCGATCCCCGAGTTCGACGGCCGCCTGATCACCGTGCCGTTCTCGTTCAAGGAGGAAGGCCCGGACGGCATCCCCCGCTACGCCGCTGACCCCGAGCGCGCCGCCCGGCTGGCCGGGATCGCCGTCCGGCATGCCCGCCTGGCCGCCATCCCGAACGCCGGCAAGCGCGTCGCCATCATGCTCTCCTCCTATCCCACCAAGCACTCCCGGGTAGGCAACGCGGTCGGCCTGGACACCCCGGCATCCGCCGTCGCGCTGCTGCGGGCCATGCGCGAGGCCGGGTACGACCTCGGCGACGGCTTCCCCGAGGACGGCGACACGCTGATCCACACGCTGATCGCGGCCGGCGGCCACGACACCGAATGGCTGACCGAGGACCAGCTCCGCGCCGCCCCGGCCCGGGTCCCGCTCGCCGCCTACCGTAATTTCTTCGAGAATTTGCCGAACGGCCTGGGCTCTTCCATCCGCTCCCACTGGGGTGCCCCGCCGGGTGAGCTGTATACCGACGAGACCTCCGGCGACATCGTGCTCGCCTGCCTGCGGTTCGGCCATGTCGTGCTGATGATCCAGCCGCCGCGCGGGTTCGGCGAGAACCCGGTGGCGATCTACCATGACCCCGACCTGCCGCCGTCGCACCACTACCTGGCCGCGTACCGCTGGCTGGCCGCCGACTTCGGCGCCGATGCGATCGTGCACCTGGGCAAGCACGGCACCCTGGAGTGGCTGCCCGGCAAGGGGCTCGGCCTGTCGGCGCAGTGCGCGCCGGACGCGGTGCTCGGCGACCTGCCGCTGGTGTACCCGTTCATCGTCAACGACCCGGGGGAGGGGACCCAGGCCAAGCGGCGCGCGCACGCGGTGATCGTCGACCACCTGGTGCCGCCGATGGCGCGCGCCGACACCTACGGCGAGATGGCCAAGCTGGAGCAGCTGCTCGACGAGTACGCGACCGTGGCCGCGCTCGACCCGGACAAGCTGCCCACGCTGCGGGCGCAGATCTGGTCCCTGATCGAGGCCGCCCACCTGCACCACGACCTCGGCGTCGACGCGCAGCCCGGCTCGGCCGAATTCGACGAGTTCGTGCTGCACATCGACGGCTACCTGTGCGAGGTCAAGGACGCCGCGATCCGCGACGGCCTGCATATCCTCGGCGCCGCCCCGGCGGGCGAGGCCCTGGTCAACCTGGTGCTAGTCATCCTGCGTGCGCCCCAGCTCTGGAGCGCCCGCTGGGGCGCCCTCCCCGGCCTGCGCGCCGCCCTCGGCTTCGCCGAAGGCGACAACGCCCCCCGCGCCCAGGCCGATCACTACGAAACGATCGCCCGCGCCCTGATCGAAGCTCTCGCCGCCACCGACTGGGATGCCACCCACGCCCCGGAAGTTGCCTCTCGTATCCTCGCCGACGCCGACGCCGACGCCGACGCCGACGCCCGACGCCGACGCCGCCGCACGCCACGGCCGCCGTGCCGCGCGTACTGGAGTTCGCCTGCGCCGAACTGGTGCCGCGGCTGCGCGCCACGAGCGGCGAGATCGCCGCGGTGCTGCACGCGCTCGACGGCGGCTACGTGCCCGCGGGACCATCGGGCTCGCCGACAAGGGGGCTGGTCAACGTGCTGCCGACCGGCCGCAATTTCTACTCGGTCGATCCCAAGGCCATCCCGTCCCGCACCTCCTTCACGACTGGCCTGGCCCTGGCCGAGTCGCTGCTGGGCAGGCACCTGGCGGACGAGGGGGCGTACCCGCGCTGCGTGGGCCTGACCGTGTGGGGCACCTCCGCCATGCGCACGCAGGGCGACGACATCGCCGAGGTGCTCGCGCTCATCGGCTGCCGGCCGCGGTGGGACGACGCGTCGCGCCGGGTCGCCGGCTTCGAGGTCGTCCCGCTGGCCGAACTCGGCCGGCCGAGGATCGACGTCACGCTGCGCATTTCCGGGTTTTTCCGGGACGCGTTCCCGCACGTGATCGCGCTGCTCGACGACGCGATCGGCGTGGTGGCCCGGCTTGACGAGCCCCCTGAGTCCAACTACCTGCGCGCCCATGCCCTGGCCGACCAGGCCCGGCACGGCGACTGGCGGCGCGCGACCACCCGCATCTTCGGGTCCAAGCCGGGCGCCTACGGCGCCGGCCTGCTCCCGCTCATCGACGCGCGGAACTGGCACGACGACGCCGACCTGGCCGAGGTGTACGCGGTGTGGGGCGGCTACGCCTACGGCCGGGGCCTCGACGGGGTGAACGCCCGGCCGGATATGGAGGGCGCGTTCCGGCGGATCGCGGTGGCGGCCAAGAACATCGATACCCGCGAGCACGATATCGCCGACTCCGACGACTACTTCCAGTACCACGGCGGCATGGTCGCCATGGTCCGGTCGCTGACCGGGCGCAACCCGGCCGCCTACATCGGCGACTCGGCCGTGCCCGACGCGCCGAAGACACGCACGCTGGCCGAGGAGACCCGGCGCGTGTTCCGGTCCCGGGTGGTGAACCCGCGCTGGGTATCGGCGATGCGCCGGCACGGCTATAAGGGCGCGTTCGAGCTCGCCGCGACCGTGGACTACCTGTTCGGCTATGACGCCACCGCTGGCGTGGTCCCGGACTGGATGTACGAGCAGCTGGCCGCCTCCTACGTCTTTGACGAGGAGACCCGCTCGTTCATGCGGCGCGCCAACCCCTGGGCGCTGCGCGGCATCACCGAACGCCTGCTGGAAGCCGCCTCCCGCGGCCTCTGGGAGTCCCCCGACGCCAAGACCCTCGACCAGCTGCGCCAGGTCTTCCTGGACATGGAAGGCGACCTGGAAGCCTCCGGTGACACGAGCTCAGCGACCTAGGGCTTCGGCCACCCGCGCGTAGGCGGCCAGCGTCACGTCCCAGAACCTGGCCACATCGATGCGCATCGCGACCAGCGCGTTCCCGCCGTCCACCTCGCCGGACAGATCGAAGTCGGTCACGGTCATGCCGGCCGTGAGCTGACCGGCCAGCTCCACCTGGACCCGCGCCGGGACCAGGCCGAACAGACCAGGCTCCGCCACCCACGCCACCGCGCAGACGTCGTGCACCGGCGGCCCGCCGGGCTCGCTGACCGACCGGTACTGCTCGAGGGCGGGCAGCAGCAACTCGGTGCCGAGCGGCCCGAGCCCGCTCATCCGCTGCAGCACCGCCTCGGTGGCCCCGGTGCGCAGGGTTACGTCGAGCCCGAGCATGGTGACGGTCCAGCCGGCCCGGAACACCGTCGCGGCGGCCTCCGGGTCGGCCCAGATGTTGTATTCCGCGGCGGGCGTGACGTTGCCCCGGCCCGCCGACCCGCCCATGATCACGAACTCGCGCACCCAGTCCGCCAGCCGCGGCTCCCGGCGTACGGCCAGCGCGATGTTGGTCAGCGGGCCGGTCGCGACCAGCGTGATCTCGCCGGGGGCGGCGCGCACGGTGTCGATGATGTAGTCGATGGCGTGCCCGGCGCCCGGGCCGCCCGCGGGCGGCGGCAGCGCGGCGCCGCCCAGGCCCGAATCTCCGTGCACCTGGCGGGCGTCGAGCGCCGGCCGCAGCAGCGGCCCGGCGCATCCGGCGGTCACCGGCGTCCCGGCCGCGCCGACGAACTCGCACACCGCCAGCGCGTTCGCCGTCGTCTTGGCCAGCCCGACGTTGCCCGCCACCGTGGTAACGCCGATCAGCTCGACGGCGGGGTGCCCGTGCGCGAACGCGATCGCGAGCGCGTCATCGATCCCGGGATCGCAGTCGAGGATGATTCTCGTGGCCATCGGATTTGCCTCGCTTCTTGTGGTACCAACAGTGTTGGCCCGGGGGGACGACCCCCCGCAACCCCCCCCCGCAAGGAAGGTACCGAACGGCCTTGGTGCGTGCCCCCGTGACCGGTGTCCGCCCGGGTGTGTAGCCTGCATGCGAGGAGGTCTGTCATGCACATCCCGCCCATCCCGGCCGTCGAGAGCTCGGACCCGGAGATTGCCCGGCTCATCGGTGACGAGGCTCGCAGGCAGTACGAGAAGGCCCGGCTGATCCCGTCGGAGAACTACGTGTCGGTAGCCGTGCTCGAGGCCTCGGGCAGCGTGCTGACCAACAAGTACTCCGAGGGCTACCCGGGCCGCCGTTACTACGAGGGCCAGCAGTTCATCGACCAGATCGAGACGATCGCCAGGGACCGGGCCAAGGCGCTGTTCGGCGTCGGCCACGCCAACGTGCAGCCGTATTCCGGCTCGCCCGCGAACCTCGCGGTCTACCTGGCGTTCGCCCAGCCGGGCGAGGTGGTCATGGGCATGGCGCTGCCGATGGGCGGCCACCTCACCCACGGCTGGCCGGTCTCCGCGACCGGCAAGTGGTTCCGGCCCGTCCAGTACGGGGTCCGCCACGATACCGGCCGGGTCGACCTGGACGAGGTGCGCGACCTGGCCCTCAAGCAGCAGCCCAAGATCATCTTCTGCGGTGGCACGGCCATCCCGCGGACCATCGACTTCCCGGCCTTCGCCGCCATCGCCGCCGAGGCCGGCGCGATCCTGGTCGCCGACATCGCCCACATCGCCGGGCTGATCGCGGGCGGCGCGCACCCTTCACCGGTGGGACACGCCGACGTGATCACCACCACGACGCACAAGACGCTCCGCGGACCGCGCGGCGCCATGATCATGTCCAAGGCCGAGCACGCCTCCGCCGTGGACCGGGCCGTGTTCCCCGGCCTGCAGGGCGGCCCGCACAACCACACCACCGCCGCCATCGCGGTCGCCCTGCACGAGGCCGCGCAGCCCGGCTTCCGCGACTACGCCCACCAGGTGGTCAAGAATGCCAAGGCGCTGGCCGACGCGCTGCTGGCTCGCGGCTACGACCTGGTCTCCGGCGGCACCGACAACCACCTGATCCTGATGGATCTCACCGCCAAGGGCATCGGCGGCAAGCCGGCCGCCAAGGCGCTGGACCGGGCCGGCATCGAGACGAACTACAACACGGTGCCGTTCGACCAGCGCAAGCCGTTCGACCCCTCCGGCCTGCGGATCGGCACGCCCGCGATCACCACCCGCGGCCTGCTCGAGGAGCACATGGCGCCGCTCGCGGCCTGGATGGACGAGGCCATCGCCGCCGCCACCAAGGACGACGAAGCGACCCTCGACCGCATCGCCGCCGAGGTCCGCGACCTGCTGGCAGCGTTCCCGGCCCCCGGCTGGGATCCCGGGCGGTAAAACCGGGGCTTGCCAGACTCGCCTGCGGCGCTCAGCCCACTCGCCTGCGGCGTTCCGGCGGCTCCCGGGAACCCAGTACGGGCTGCCCTCCGCGCACGCATGTGGTCCTGGTAGTCGCGTTCGGTAGCGCCGGGATGGTCGCATATCCAGCACACGTGTGCCTCCCTCTCCGATGGCCGGACTACCACCACTATGCCGGCAGGCACTGACATTCTGTATTGCTACAACTCAGCTAGTAGAAAATATTTGCATCTTTGTTCGATGAAATCTATATTCGATCGAAGTTACTGACTCGATGCTGCCCGTCTTCCTCCTCCGCGGCGGCGACAAGCTGGGCGCCCCGGTTCGCCCGGCTGGCACTGCATGCGGCGGGGCAGGAGGGCGGTACGGCATGAACAGGGTTTACGGTGAGCCCGTCAAGGTTCAGGCCAGGGCTGACGGCAGGCCGCTCAGGTTCGTGTGGCAGAGCCCGGCTCTATACCGTCTACGCGATCCTGGAGCACTGGGTCATCAACCGGGAGTGGTGGCGGGATCCCGTCGATGCTGGGGATTCCGCGGATTCTGCCGCTGAACCCGGCCAGCCCGAACTGGAGTTCTGGCGTGTCGAGGCGGCGCCCGGCCAGGGCATGACCCCCGGCGTGTACGAGCTGCGCCGCCAAGCCGGCACCGGCACCTGGACCCTGCGCCGCACCTGAGGGCAGGACGCCGGCCCGCAGCCGCGCCGCGTCGTCGGCGGGCACCACGATCTCGGCGCCGAGCGCGCGCCCCCACTCGGCCATCGCGCCGTAGAAATGCGGGCCGAACGGGCGGTGGTGCCTGCCTTAGCTCAGCCGCATGCGGCCCTCGGCTAGCCGGCGGTGGGCTCGCGCCACTTGACGGTAGGACGGAGCGCTTCGAGGCGGACGCGGTGCGCGTACCGCTTGGTGATCTCGAACAGCGACTCGATCAGGGTGTCGGACAGCAGGTGCGGCTCGAGGCCGAGCTCGACCAGCTTGGTGTGCTTGACGTTGTAGTAGTGCTCGGGCAGCTCGACCCGGGGGTTGTCCAGGTACTCGATGGTGACGTCCTCCGGGCTGGCCGCCTGGATCGTCTCGGCGATCTGAGCCACCGACATCGACTCGGTCATCTGGTTGAACACCCGGAACTCACCGCGGTTGGCCGGGTTCTCGCAGGCCAGCTGGATGCACCGGACGGTGTCCCGGATGTCGATGATGCCGCGGGTCTGGCCGCCCTCGCCGTACACGGTCAGCGGGTGGCCGATGACCGCCTGGATGGTGAACCTGTTCAGCACGGTGCCGAACACCGCGTCGTAGTCGAACCGGGTCGCAAGGCGCTCATCTATGGCCGTTTCCGAGGTTTGCTGGCCGTAGACCACGCCCTGGTTCAGGTCGGTGGCCCGCAGGTCCCAGATCCGGCAGGCGAACTCGATGTTGTGGCTGTCGTGCACCTTGGACAGGTGGTAGAACGAGCCGGGCCGCTTGGGGAACAGCACCCGGTCGGTACGGCCGTTGTGCTCCAGGTCCAGCCAGCCCTCCTCGATGTCGATGTTCGGCGTGCCGTACTCGCCCATCGTGCCGAGCTTGACCAGGTGGATGTCCGGGTTAGTCTCGGCGATCGCGAACAGGACGTTGAGGTTCCCGACCACGTTGTTCTGCTGGGTGTACACCGCGTGCGCCCGGTCGATCATCGAGTACGGCGCGGCCCGCTGCTCGGCGAAGTGCACCACGGCCTCGGGCTCGAAATCGGCGATGATGTGGTACGTGAACAGCGCGTCGGTCAGGTCACCGACATACAGGCCGATCTTCTTGCCGGTCAGCTCCTGCCACACCGCGATACGCGTCTGCAGCGGCTCGATCGGCACCAGCGACTCGACCCCGAGCTCGTTGTCATAGTGCCTGCGGACGAAGTTGTCGGCGACGGCTACCTCATGCCCGGCCTCCGACAGGTGCAGCGCTGTGGGCCAGCCCAGATACCCGTCCCCGCCCAACACCAAGATTTTCATGCTCTGGTCCTACCCTCCGTTGTCCGTCTGTCGATTGGCCCGACTTTCGCTGCCGTTGTGCGCAGTGCCGCACCAGGGCGGTAACGTGCTCTAAGTGCGGATACCGAAACACTTTCCTCGCAAGTCGCATTGCCCGGCCTTGCCGGGGTAGTTCCACCGGCCTGCGGTTTCCGTGCCGTATACCTGCTCCTCGTTTCATGGTCGGCTAGCTAACCTAGGACATCAATGGCTTTGGTATCCAATCGGATCAGCGACACGTTGACCCAGAAGGCCCGCAGCAAGCTCGGCATCCGCTTCGGCCGCTTCACCGTGGCGGCCATCGCGGCGTTCGCCACGACCGAGGTCGTGCTCACCATCTGCGCCGGGCCGCTTGCGCTGACCGCCACCTGGGCCAGCCTGATCAGCTGGTTCTCCGGAGCCTTGGTGAGCTACGTGCTCAGCCGCTGGGCGTGGAAGCGGAAGGGCCGCCCGAGCCTGCTGAAGGAGACCCTGCCGTTCTGGGTGGTCTCCGCGATGGTCGTCGCCATCCTCACCGTGGCGACCAAGTTCGGCTACCACGCGGCGGCCTGGCTGGGCCTGACCGGCGCCGAGCGCGTGCTGTTCGTCGACGCCGTGTACGGCGTGGCCAACGTGGGCACGTTCGTGCTGCGGTTCCTGTTCTTCCACTACGTCCTCTTCGCCCGATCCGCCGGCCGGCCCGCGCCCGGTGCCGCCGAAGAGGCGCTCGCCTCGACCGACCCCGGACCTGAGCCGTTCGCCCGGGCCGCCGACTCCGCGGCGGCGGCGGACCGCGACGCGGAAGAAGACGAAACCCGCGTCGGCTGACCCCCGGACTGGCCCCCGGACTGGCCCGCTGACCGGCGCTCCCGGCGGATCCGCTGGCCCTCGCGCCACCAGGTGCCGTAGGCCACCCGCGCGAAGCGCAGCCCGTAGAAGAGGTTGTTCACCCCCGGGATGTGCAGCTGGTAGAGCGGGTTCTGGCCCTTCTTGCTCTCACCCACCCGCCGCCGCTGGATGGTAGCGGGCACCTCGGCCACCTTGTAGCCGCGGGTGATGACGCCGATGAGCAGCTCGGACGCCTGGTACTGCGGCTGGGAGAGCTGGACCGCGCCGGTGACCTCGGCGCGCATGGCCCGCAGCCCGAACGTCGTGTCGCTGATCTTCTGGCCGGTCAGCATGCTGATCGTGCTGGCGAAGAAGCGGACGCCGGTACGGCGGATCATGTCCTTGGTTTCCTGGCTGCCGAGCCGCCGGGAGCCGGTCACGAAGTCGGCCTCGCCGGCCACCACCGGCGCCAGCACCGTGTCCATCTCGGCCGGGTTGTACTGGCCGTCCGCGTCGGTCGTCACGATGTACCCGGCGCCGCCCTCGCGGGCCAGCCGGTAGCCGAGCCGCAGCGCGGCGCCCTGGCCGCGGTTGACCTGCACCTCGCAGACCATGGCCCCGGCCGCAGCGGCCTCAGCCGCGGTGTCGTCGGCGCAGCCGTCCGCGACCACGATGGCCGCCGTGGCCAGCCCGCACACCTGGGCGGGCAGCGCCTCGACGACCGGGCCGATGGCGCCCGCCTCGTTGTAGGCGGCGATCACGATCGCGACCGGCGGAAGACTGACGGCGCGCTCGCCGTACGCGTCGATGAACGCCTTGATGGCGGCGTCGTCCACCACCTGGTCGCCGGGGTTCTTGTAGATCACGCGTGCGCTCCTTCCGGCGTCTCCGGGACGAAATCCGGGACGAAATCCGGCCAGACCGTGGCCATGCCGGTCTCCAGGGTGTGCGCGGGCTCGTAGCCGGTCGCCCGGGCCGCGGAGATGTCCAGCACCACGGCCGGCATCTCGCCCCGGGGCACCGGCACGGTCTCGACCGGGATGGGCGCGCCGGTGACCTGGCGGGCGATCGTCACCATGTCGTTCACCGTGACCGACCGGCCGGCGCCCAGGATGAGCGGGCCGTTGTGCCCGGACCGCCAGGCCGCGAGCGTGCCCTGGACGATGTCGTCCACGTGCACCACGTCGCGGAGCATGGTGCCGTCGCCGCGGACCTTGACGCCCTCGCCGTCGCGCGCCGCGCGCATCAGCCGGGGGATGAAGCTGTCCTTCTCGGTCATCCCGGGGCCGTAGACATTGGAGAACCGCAGCGCCGCGCCGGTGATGCCGTAGCAGCTGGCGTAGCTGCCGAGCAGCATCTCGCCCGCCGCCTTGGTCGCGCCGTACGGGGTGAGCGGCCGGAGCACGATCTGCTCGTTGATGACCGCGCTGCCGACGTTGCCGACGACCGCGTTCGTGGACGCGAGCAGGAAGGTCCCCACCTCGTTTTCGCGGCCCAGCTCGAGCAGCCGGGCGGTGGCGTCGACGTTCAGCAGGTGGGTGCTGACCGGGTCCTGCACCGAGGCCAGCACCGAGGTAACGGCGGCCAGGTGAATGATCACCTCGGTGCCCGGCTGGACGGCCCGGGCGGCCGCGTCCGGGTCGCACAGGTCGCCGACGAAGGTACGCACGTCCGGGTCGGGGAAGGCACGCAGGTCAGCCACGGTCACCTCGTGCCCTTCGGCGAGCAGGGCGCGAACCAGCCTGCGGCCGATGAACCCGGCACCGCCGGTCACCAGGACACGGGAATGATTCGCCATGCATGCTCCGTTCAGCGTCTAGAGATATCTGCCACATGTCGGTACATGCCAGTTCGCCAGGCCCTTGACACCATGTATCCGCCTGCTCGCAGACGGCCTGATTCGCCATCCGGTTCTACCGGTGTCCGTGCGCACACGCTACCCGTACCAGCTGAGAGTTTCCTGCCGATTGGCTGGCAAGGTGTACCCGGGGCGGACCCGGGCCAGTGTACCCGGCGGGGTAAGCCGGTACTGTCCCGCACGGCGCGCGGCCCGTGTGCCATGCTGTGCTGAGGTAGCAACGCGGAGGAACGCCGGTGCGAATCCGGGGCTGTCCCGCAACTGTGACCGGGAGTGACCGGGGAGGTCGCCGTCTTGACCCGGGAGCCAGAGACTCCGGCTGCCCCATGATCCTCCACTTCGGGCGAGGAAACCCGGGAAGGACTGGCTCCTTATGGCGGCAACGGCCGGGAACAAGCACAGTGCCTATCCGTTCGCCGGCATCGTCGGGATGGCGGACCTGAAGCTGGCGCTGCTGCTCAACGCGGTGTCGCCGGCCATCGGCGGAGTCCTGGTCCGCGGCGAGAAGGGCACCGCGAAGTCGACCATGGTCCGCGGGCTGGCCGCGCTGCTGCCGCCGGTGCCCGTGGTGCCCGGCTGCCCCTACTCCTGTGATCCCGCCGCGCCCGACCCCTCGTGTCCCGCAGGATCACACGATGACGTTTCCCCGCAGCTCCGCCCCGTCACGCTGGCCGAACTCCCGGTCGGGGCCACCGAGGACCGGCTGACCGGCTCACTGGATATCGAGCGCGTGCTGACCGCGGGCACGACCGCCTTCCAGCCGGGCCTGCTGGCCGCGGCGCACCGCGGGGTGCTCTACGTCGACGAGGTCAACCTGCTCCACGACCACCTGGTCGACCTGCTGCTCGACGCCGCCGCACTGGGCGTGAACTACGTGGAGCGCGAGGGCGTATCGGTCCGGCACGCCTCGCGTTTCCTGCTGGTCGGCACCATGAACCCGGAGGAAGGCGAGCTGCGCCCGCAGCTTCTGGACCGGTTCGGCCTGACCGTGCAGGTGACGGCCAGCCATGATCCGGCCGAACGGGCCGAGGTGGTCCGCCGCAGGCTCGCCTTCGAGGCCGACCCGGGGGCGTTCGCCCGGCGTTTCGACGCCGACACCGCGGCGCTGGCCGGGCAGGTCGCCGCGGCCCGGGCCCGGCTGCCGCGGGTGGACCTGCCGGACGGCGCGCTGCGCCAGATCTGCGCGGTGTGCGGCGCGTTCGGCGTCGACGGCATGCGTGCCGACCTGGTTACCGCCCGGACCGCGATCGCCCTGGCCGCCTGGGCTGGCCGCGACGTGGTGACCGAGGAGGACGTCCGCACCGCGGCCCGGCTGGCCCTGCCGCACCGGCGCCGCCGCGACCCCTTTGACGCGCCCGGCTTGGACGAGCAAGCCCTGGAAGAAGCCCTGCGTGAGGCCGCCCAGGGTCTCGACGCACCCGAGGACCCGGACCCGGACCCCGACCCGGACAACCCGGACCCCGGCGACCCGGGCGACCGCGACCCGGGCGACCGCGAGCCGGGCGACCGCGACCCGGGCGACCGCGACCCGGGCGACCCTGACGACGATCGCGGCGGTCCCAGTGGCCCCGGCGGTGGCCAGAACGCCAGCACCGCCTCACCCGTCCCGTCGTCCACGTCAGCCCCGTCATCCACGTCAGCCACTGAAGCCCCGCTGAGCGCGCCAGCCGCCCCGGCGGCCCCGTTTCGCGCCCGGCTGCTGACTGTGCCCGGCGTCGGCGAGGGCGCGCCCGGCCGCCGCTCCGCCGCCCGCGGCCCGTTCGGCCGCACCGTCGGCGCCCGCGTCCCGCAGAGCCGCCCCTTCGCCCTGCACCTCCCCGCCACCGTCCGCGCTGCCGCCCTCCGCGCTGCCACCGTCCGCGCCTCCCCCCTCCGCGCCTCCCCCCTCCGCGCCTCCGCGCCATCCCCATCCCCCTCCCCCTCATCGCAGCCGCTAGCACGACCGCAGGTCCCGTCCCGGCGGGTGACCCTCGCTCCCGCAGACCTGCGCGAGGCGGTGCGGGAGGGACGGGAGGGGAACCTGGTGCTCTTCGCCGTGGACGCCAGCGGGTCGATGGCGGCCCGGCAGCGGATGCGCGCGGTCAAGGGCGCGGTGCTGTCCCTCCTGCTCGACGCGTACCAGCGCCGCGACAAGGTGGGCCTGGTCACGTTCCGCGGCGCCGGGGCCGAACTCGCGCTGCCGCCCACCTCCTCGGTGGAGGCCGCCGCCCGCCGCCTGGCCAGCCTGGCCACCGGCGGCCGGACCCCGCTGGCGGCGGGCCTGGCCAGGGCGGCGCGCGTCCTGTCCGCCGAACGCCTGCGGGATCCCCGCCGCCGCGCCCTGCTCGTCGTGGTCACCGACGGCCGCGCCACCAGCGGCAGCGACGCCGACCTGGCCCGGGCCGCGGCCATGCTGGCCGGGGTGGCTAGCGTGGTGGTGGACTGCGAGTCGTCGGTCCTGCGGCTGGGTCTGGCCGAACGGCTGGCGATCCTGCTCGGCGCGCCCCTTTTCCGCCTCGACGAGCTGGAAGCCGCTGCGGGCCTAGCCGCCGTGGCCCGGCAGATGACGCGCGGGAAGGTCGCCTGATGCCGCAGGGAACTCCCGGACACATCCCGGACGACGGCCTGACCACCCGGCAGCGGCGGAACCGCCCGCTGATCATCGTGCACACCGGGCCGGGCAAGGGAAAGTCCACCGCCGCGTTCGGCCTGGCCCTGCGCGCCTGGAACCAGGGGTGGCCGGTCGGGGTGTTCCAGTTCGTCAAGTCGGCCAGGTGGCGGGTCGGCGAGGAACGCGCGCTCCGGCTGCTCGGCGAGACCGGCCAGGGCGGCGCGGTCAGCTGGAACAAGATGGGCGAGGGCTGGTCCTGGATCCAGCGTGACACCGGCAACCACGCCGAGCAGGCCGCCGAGGGCTGGGCGCAGATCTGCAGGGACCTGGCCGCGCAGACCTACCGCCTGTACGTGCTCGACGAGTTCACTTACCCGATGAAGTGGGGCTGGGTGGACGTCGATGAGGTGGTCAGCGTGCTCGCCGCCCGGCCCGGGCAGCAGCACGTGGTAATCACCGGCCGGGACGCGGATCCCAGGCTGGTCGAGGCGGCCGACCTGGTGACGGAGATGACGAAGGTCAAGCACCCGATGGACGCCGGCCAGAAGGGACAGAAGGGCATCGAATGGTAGCCATCCCGCGCCTGGTCATCGCCGCCCCGGCGTCCGGCTGCGGCAAGACCACCGTGGCCTGCGGGCTGATGGCGGCGCTGCGCGCGCGGGGGCTGGCCGTCTCCGGGCACAAGGTGGGCCCCGACTACATCGACCCCGGCTACCACGCCCTGGCTACCGGCAGGCCGCCGCGGAACCTGGACCCGTTCCTGTGCGGAGAGGACCTGGTCGCGCCGCTGTTCCGGCACGGCGCGGCCGGCGCGCAGGTCGCCGTCATCGAAGGCGTGATGGGCCTGTTCGACGGCGTCGACCAGGAGGGTCCGGGGGGACTGGTCCCCCCAAGGGGGGTCTTGAGGGGGGTCTGGGGGGAGACTTCCCCCCAGGAGCGGGGGGTTCCGGGGGGTCGCCCCCCCGGGGGGATACCGACTACGGCTCCACCGCGCACGTGGCCCGGCTGCTCGGCGCGCCCGTGGTGCTGGTAGTGGACGCAGCCCGGGCCGGGCGTTCGGTCGCCGCGCTGGCGGCCGGCTTCGCCGCCTTCGACCCGCGCACCCCGGTCCACGGCGTGATCGTGAACCGGGTCGCGTCGGACCGGCACGAACGCCTGCTCCGGGACGCGCTGGCCGGCTCCGGAATGCCCGTCTACGGCGCGATCAGGCGGACCGAGGGGATCGTCACGCCCTCCCGGTACCTCGGGCTGATCCCGGCCGCCGAGCGGGCGGCGGCCGCCGCCGGGGCCGTCGACCGGATGGGCGCCCTGATCGCCGCCTCCTGCGACCTGGACGCCCTGCTCGCCCTGGCCGGCCGCGCCCCCGCGCTGCCCGCCCCGGCGTGGGACCCCGCGATCACGCTGGCCGCGGTCCCCTCCGCCTCCGCCTCCGCCCCGGCCGTCGCCGCCCCCGCCGACGCTGAGCCCGCACCGGTCGTCGCCGTGGCCGCCGGGGCCGCCTTCACGTTCGGCTACACGGAGCAGGCCGAACTGCTCGAGGCGGCCGGCGCCCAGGTGGCCCCGTTCGACCCGCTGCGGGACGAGGACCTGCCCGCGAGGACGGCCGGGCTGATCCTCGGCGGCGGCTTCCCCGAGATGCACGCGGCCGAACTGTCCGCCAACGAGCGGCTACGCGAGCGGGTCGCCGCGCTGGCCGGCCGGGGCGCGCCGGTCGCCGCTGAGTGCGCCGGCCTGCTCTACCTGGCCCGGACGCTGGACGACCGGCCCATGTGCGGCGTCCTGGACGTGCGGGCCGCGATGACCCCGAAGCTGACCCTCGGCTACCGGCACGCCGTGGCCGTGACGGACTCGGTGCTGGCCCGGGCGGGCGACGCGGTACGCGGCCACGAGTTCCACCGCACCGCGACCGTCCCGGCGAGCGGGACCAGGCCCGCCTGGCGGTTCGGCGACGGCCAGCTCGAAGGTCACGTCACCAGCTCCGGGATCGCGTCCTACCTGCATACGCACTGGGCCGGCCACCCGGCCACGGCGGCCAGGTTCACCGCCGCCTGCGCTAAGGTGCTTACCCCATGAAACGGCTGATCGGGGTGGGCGTCGGCCCAGGCGACCCGGAACTCGTCACGGTCAAGGCCGTCCGCGTCCTGCGCGAGGCCGACGTGGTCGTGGTCCCCGTCCTGGCCGCCCCCGATGCCGTGGCCGCCGCGCCCGGCATCGCCCCGCCCGGCATCGCCCCGCCCGGCGCCGCCGCGTCAGGCGCCGCCGCGTCAGGCGCCGCCGCGTCAGGCACCGCCGCACCCGGCCGGGCCGAGACGATCATCCGCGCCTACGTGACCGCGGACCGGGTCAAGCGCCTGGAGTTCGCGCTGAACGACACCGGCGGCGTCACGCCGCGCCGGGCCACCGCCTGGCAGGCGGCCGCCGCCGCGGTGGCGGAAGAGTTCGCCGCGGGCGCCGCCACGGTCGCGTTCGGCACCCTCGGCGACCCCAACCTCTACTCGACCTTCAGCTACCTGGCCCAGACCGTTCGCGGCCTGGTCCCCGAGGTGACTGTGGAGACCGTCGCGGGCATCACCGCCATGCAGGACCTCGCCTCCCGGGCCGGCATCTCGCTCGCCGAGGGCACCGAACCCGTCACGCTCGTCCCCCTCAACGGCGGCGTCGGCGCCCTGGACCAGGCGCTGGCCCGCGGCGGAACCGTCGTCGGCTACAAGGTCGGCGCCGCCGCCAGCCCCGCGCCCGCCGTCCTGCGCGCCCGCCTGCAGGCGGCCGGCCGCCTGGACGGCGCCGTGATCGGCGCCCGCCTCGGCCTCCCCGGCGAGCTCATCGCCCCCGCCGCCGACCTCCTGCCCCCCGCCGCCGACCTCCTGCCCCCCGCCGCCGACCTCCTGCCCCCCGCTGCCCCGGAAGTCCTCACCCCTGGGCCGTCCCCAGCCGCCAACGACATTCCGGACATTCCGTACTTGTCCACCCTGATCGCTCCCGTGCCCCGCAGCACCCGCGGCGGATCCCTGGCTCAAGCGCTCTCCACCGGGGAACCCAGCCGGCTCAATGCCACATCGTGCCGGCCCCAGCCGGCTCAATGCCACATCGGGCCGGCCGCCACCCAGGCGCGGGTGCCGGCCGCCACCCAAGAACTGGGCCCCGTGGGACGGGTGTGGTTCGTGGGGGCCGGGCCTGGCGCCCCGGACCTGCTGACCCTGCGCGGCGCCCGCGCCATCGCCACCGCCGACGTCGTGATCTGGGCGTCGAGCCTGGTCGACCAGCGGGTGGTGCTGGAACACGCCCGGGCTACCGCCGAGATCGTCGACTCCGCCAAGCTGCCGATGGAAGGCGTGCTGCCCTACTACGAGCGGGCGGCGCGGCAGAACCTGAACGTCGCCCGCGTCCATTCCGGCGACCCCTCGCTGTGGGGCGCCATCCAGGAGCAGCTCGACCAGTGCACGGCGATGGGCCTGGACACCGAGGTCGTGCCCGGGGTGTCCAGCTTCACCGCGGTGGCGGCGCGGATCGGCCGCGAGCTGACCATCCCGGAGGTCGCCCAGTCGGTGATCCTGACCAGGCTCGGCGGCGGCAAGACCCCGATGCCGCCGGGGGAGCGGGTGGCCGAGTTCGCCCGCCACCAGACGACGATGGCGCTGTTCCTGTCGGCGGCGCGGTCCGGCCAGCTGCAGGACGAGCTGCTGGCCGGCGGCTACCCGCCCGGCACCCCGTGCGTCGTCGCGTACCAGGTGACCTGGCCGGACGAGCTGATCGAGCACTGCGCGCTGGAAAACCTCGCCGCCACCGTCAGGGAACGCAAGCTCTGGAAGCACACGCTGGTCCTGGTCGGCCCCGCCCTGGCCGCCGGCGGCAGCCGCTCGCACCTGTATCACCCGGGGCATTTCCACGGATACCGCAAGGCGGACCGGCAGGCCAGGAAGGAACTTCGCAACACCGAGGAACTGGGCAACACCTCAGCACGGCCAACCGCGCAGGACGGCCCGTGACCCAGCACCACGACCCCGAGCTGCGCGAACCCGACCTGCCGCGGACGGCGAAGGTCAGGAAGCAGGCGCTGCGGACCGGCTGGACCACCGGGACCTGCGCGGCCGCGGCGGCCAAGGCGGCCACCACCGCGCTGCAGACCGGCGAGATCCAGCGCACCGTGGAGATCGGCTTGCCGTCCGGCCAGCGGGTCTGGTTCCCCGTCGATTCATGCACCACGTCAGCCACGCGAGCCGAGGCGGTCGTGGTCAAGGACGCAGGCGACGACCCCGACGTCACCCACGGCGCACGGCTGACCGCGACGGTCCGCTGGCGCGACGAGCCGGGCGTCGACCTCCGGGGAGGCGCCGGCGTCGGCGTCGTCACCAAGCCGGGCCTGGGCCTCGAGGTCGGCGCCCCCGCGATCAACCCGGTTCCCCGCGCGATGATCACCCAGTCGGTCGGCGAGGCCGTCGACATCGGCCGACAGGGCGTCCAGATCACCATCTCGGTGCCCGACGGCGAGCGGATGGCCCGTAAGACCACCAACGCCCGGCTCGGCATCATCGGCGGGATCTCGATCCTCGGCACCACCGGCATCGTCCGGCCGTTCTCCACCGCGTCCTGGCGGGCCAGCGTGGAACAGGCGATCTCGGTGCTGGCCGCCCAGGGCGAGGACACGGTGGTGCTGTGCACCGGCGGGCGCACCGAGAAGGGTGCCATGAAGCTGCTGCCGGCCCTGCCCGAGGTGTGCTTCGTGGAGGTGGGCGACTTCACCGGCGCCGCGCTGCGCCGCGCGATGGAGCACGGGCTGACCCGCGTCGTCTTCGCCGGCATGGCGGGCAAGCTCACCAAGCTGGCCGCGGGGGTGCTCATGACCCACTACACACGGTCCAAGGTGTCCCTGGACCTGCTCAAAGACATCACCCTGGCGGCCGGCGGCGACCAGGACCTCGCCGGACGAGTCGCCGCCGCGAACACCGCCCGGCACGCGGCCGAACTCTGGGACGAGGCCGGCCTGCTGCCCGCCGCGAGCCGCGAACTGTGCGCCCGCGCCGCCCGCGTGCTCCGCCGGTTCTGCGCCCAAGCCGCCGCCCCGGACCAGCAGACCGGGCCGGAAATCCGCGTCATCATGGTCGACTTCACCGGCCAGGCGAAGATCGCCGAGGCGGCAGCATGAGCGTCACCGTGATCGGCTGTGACGGCCGGCCGTTCGGTCCCGAAGCGGCCGAGGCCCTGATGAGAGCCGAACGGGTGGCCGGCGCGCCCCGGCACCTCGGTACCGCGGCCATCCCGGGCAACGCGGAACGCATCGAGATCAAGCACCTCGACCAGGCCCTGGACGCGCTGGCCGGCGACCAGCGCGTCACCGTCGTGCTGGCCTCCGGCGACCCGGGCTTCTTCGGGATTGTCCGCGCGCTGCGCGCCCGCGGGATTGCGCCGAAAGTCATCCCGGCCGTCTCGTCGGTGGCGCTCGCGTTCGCCCGGCTGGGCCTGGACTGGGACGACGCCCTGGTGGTCTCCGCGCACGGCCGGGATCCCGGGCAGGCGCTCGCCGCCGCGCTCGCACACCCCAAGGCCGCCATCCTCACCGCGCCGGGGACGGCCCGCGACCTCGGCCAGGAACTGCTGGCCGCGGGCAAGCAGGTGTACGTCGCCGAACGCCTCGGCACCCCGCAGGAACACCTCAGCGACCTGGCCGCCGAACCCCGCGGCGACCTCGCGGACCCCAATATCCTCATCGCCCTGGACCCGGCGAGCCTGGACGGCACCACCGGCCCGCGCTGGCTGGCGGGCCACCAAGGCGCCCCGGACGGCTGGGCGCTGCCCGAGGACGCGTTCGAGCACCGCGACTCGATGATCACCAAGGCGGAGGTCCGCGCGCTGGTGCTGGCCCGGCTCGGCCCGGCCCCCGGCCGCACGATCTGGGACGTGGGCGCCGGCGCGGGTTCGGTGGCGGTGGAGTGCGCGCGGTTCGGCGCCTATGTGGTCGCGGTCGAATCCGATCCCGCGCAATGCGACAGGATCCGGCGCAACGCCGGCCGTCACCGCGTCCGCCTGCGGATAGTCCACGGCCGCGCGCCGGACGCGCTGGCCGGCCTGCCGCCCGCCGACGCGCTCTTCGCCGGCGGCGGTGACCGCGCGGTGCTCCAAGCCGCGGTCACGCAGGCCAGCCCTGGTCGCGTCGTGGTCACGCTGGCCGCGGTGCAGCGAGTCGGCGAGACCGCCGGCCTGCTCGCCGCCCTGGGCTACCGGACCGAGGGCGCCCAGCTCCAGGCGTCCCGCCTGGTCCCGCTGCCTGGCGGCCGGGGGGGTCAGGGAAGCCAGGAAAGCCAGGGCGCCCAGCTCCGCCTTGCCGCCCAGAACCCCGTCTTCGTCCTGTGGGCGCAGCGATGATCGGCCTGGTCAGCGTCACCGCGGCGGGCCGGGCCGCGGCGGAACGGATGGAGAAGGCCTGGCCAGACGCCCGCCGCTACGACGGGCCCGCCGCCGCGGCCCTGCCCCGCGCCTTCGCCGAGTGCGACGCCGTCGTCTGCTTCCTCGCCGTCGGCGCGACGGTCCGGCTGCTCGCGCCGCTGCTGACAGGCAAGACCGAAGATCCCGGCGTGGTCTGCGTCGACGAGGCGCTGCGCTTCGCGGTCCCGGTGCTCGGCGCGCACCAGGGCGGCGGCAACGAGCTGGCCCGCCGGGTCGCCGAGACCCTGGGCGCCGAACCGGTCATCACCACGGCCAGCGACGCGGCCGGCGTCACGGCCCTCGACGACTTCGGCGCCGACCTGGGCTTCCGCATCGAGCCGGGCAGTGACCTGGCCGCCGTGGGCGCCGCCATCCTGTCCGGCGACCGCGTCACGTTCACCGCCGGTGAACAGTGGCCGCTGCCGCCGCTGCCCCCGAACGTGGTGCCAGCCGGCGGCCCGGAGCCAGGGGTTCCCGCCGTCATTGTGACCGACCGCATCATAGACATTCCCGAACGGGCCGTGGTGTTCCGCCCTCCGTCGCTGCTTGTCGGCGTGGGCGCGAGCCGGGGCGCCCCGGCCGCGGAGATCGGGCAGCTCATCGACGGCGTGCTGGCTGAGCTGGGGCTATCCGCCCGGTCCGTTCGGTACCTCGCGACCGCGGAGGTGAAGGCGGACGAGCCGGGTTTGCTGGCGGCCGCCGCCGGCCGCGGGTGGCGGGTGGTCACCTTCCCGGCCGGCCGGCTCGCCGCGGTGCCGGTCCCCCACCCGAGCGAGGTGGTGCGGCGCGCGGTGGGCACGCCGAGCGTCGCGGAGGCGGCGGCGCTGATGGATCCCGGATCGACGCTGCTGGCCGCCAAGCGGGCCAGCGCGCACGCCACGGTCGCGGTGGCCCGGGGCCGGCCGCGCGGCCGGCTGGCGGTGATCGGCATCGGACCCGGGGCCCGCGACCTGATGACGCCGCGCGCGGTGGCCGAGCTGCGCCGTGCCGCCGTGGTCGCCGGGCTCGACGCTTACCTGGAGCAGGTCGCCGACCTGCTCCGGCCCGGGACGCGGGTGCTGGCCAGCGGCCTGGGTGCGGAGCAGGAGCGGGCCGCCGAGGCGGTCGCGCAGGCCCGGGCCGGGCGGGCGGTGGCGCTGATAGGATCCGGCGACGCGGGCGTCTACGCCATGGGCAGCCCGGCGCTGGAGATCGCCGACGACGCGATCGACGTGATGGTGGTGCCCGGGGTGACCGCGGCGCTGGCCACCGCCGCGGTGCTCGGCGCGCCGCTCGGCCACGACCACGTCATGATCTCGCTGTCCGACCTGCACACGGCCTGGCCGGTGATCGAGCGGCGGATCACCGCCGCCGCCGAGGGGGACCTGGTGACCTGCTTCTACAACCCGGCCAGCGCCCGCAGGACCTGGCAGCTGCGCCGGGCGCTCGAACTGCTGGCCGCGCACCGGCCGCCGGCCACGCCGGTCGGCTGGGTCCGGGACGCCAGCCGGCCCGGGCAGGCCGCGTCGGTCAGCACGCTGGGCGAGTTCGACCCCGCGCTGGTGGACATGCATACCCTGGTCGTCGTCGGCTCGTCCCGCACCCGGGTGCAGGCTGGCCGGATGGTGACCCCCCGGGACTACCGGTGGGCCCAGCCGGGGGCACAGCGGTGACCCCGGTCGTCACGGCGGAATGCCGCGGCTGCGGCGCGTGCCTGCTCACCTGCCCCGAGCACGCGATCCGGCCGGGGGCCGGCCGGCCGCTAGTCGTCCTCGGCGAGTTGTGCACCGAATGCGGCGAGTGCGTGGAGATCTGTCCGGCGGATGCGATTGAGTGGGTGATCACATGACCGAGGTGAATCCCGTAGAAGCCCACGTTCATCCCGTAGAAGCCCACGTTCATCCCATCGAAGCAGAGTCGTACCGGATCCTGCGGTCCCGGATCGACCTGACTGGGCTGCCCCCGCTGACCAGGGCCGTGACCGAGCGGGTCATCCACGCGACCGCCGACTTCGACTACGTCACCGACCTGGTCTGCGACGAGGCGGCGCTGGCCGCCGGGGTCGAGGCGCTGCGCCGCGACGCGCCGGTCATCGCGGATGTGGCCATGGTCGCCTCGGGCATCACCGGGTACCCGGTGATCTGCAAGATCGGCGACTCGCTGTCCGCCCGGCTGGCGCGCACCGCGAACCTCACGCTGAGCGCGGCCGCGGTCCGGCTGGCATACGGTGAGGCCGGGCCGGGCGCGATCTGGCTGGTGGGCTGCGCGCCGACCGCGCTAGCCGAGATCATGAGCAGGCAGGTCGAGCCCGCGCTGGTCATCGGCGTCCCGGTGGGCTTCGTCGGTGCGGCCGCGGCCAAGGACGAGCTGCGGGCCAGCGGCCTGCCGGCGCTGAGCAACATCTCGGAGAAGGGTGGTTCGGCGGTGGCGGTGGCCGCGTTCAACGCGTTGCTGCGGGCGGCCCGGCCGCCCGCCGCGGACCCGACCAGCCAGGACAACGCATGAAGCCGGCCCTCATGGAACCGGCCCCGGTGAGACCAGCCCTGCTGCTGGCCGCGCACGGCACCCGCGACCAGGCCGGGGTCGCGGCCTTCCACGCACTGGCCGGGCGAGTCGGCGTGCTGGCCGGCCGGGACGGCACGCGGGTGGGTGGCGGCTTCATCGAGCTGTCCGCGCCGCCCCTGCGGGACGCGGTATCCACCTTGGTGAAGGGGGCCACGCTGGTGAACGGGACACCGGCGCGGATGGTCGCGGTGCCGCTGACGCTGTCCGCGGCCGGGCACGCCAAAGGCGACATCCCCGCCGCGCTGGCCCGCGAGCGCACCCGCCATCCCGGCCTCAGCTGGACCTACGCCCGGCCGCTGGGCCCGCATCCCGCGCTGCTGGACCTGCTGGCGGCGCGGATCGACGCCGTGGCCGGCGAGCCGCCCCCCGCGGTCCTGGTCGTCGGCCGCGGGTCCACCGATCCGGACGCCAACGCAGACGTGGTCAAGACCACCCGGCTGCTGTGGGAGGGCCGGGACTACCCGCTCGCCGAGACCGCCTTCGTCTCGCTGGCCCAGCCCGGCGTGGCCGAGGGCCTGGAGCGGTGCCGCCTGCTCGGTGCGCGGCAGATCGTGGTGGCCAGGTACTTCCTGTTCCCCGGCGTGCTGCCGGACCGGGTGGCCGAGCAAGCCGCCGAGTACGCCGCCGCGCATCCCGGGCTCGACATCAGGTGCGCCGACGTGCTCGGCGACTGCGACGAGATCGCCGCGCTGGTCTACGAGCGGTACCACGAGGCGCTGGCCGGAGACATCCGGATGAACTGCGACATGTGCGTCTACCGGATCGCGATGCCGGGGTTCGAGGACCGCGTTGGTGCGCCGCAGCATCCCCATGATCACCCGAACGACCAGGCGCATGCCCATGGATGACGGTTATCCGCAGGAGCAGTGTTACCCGAAGGACCAGCGGGACGCCATCTACCGGGTGATCGCGGAGCGGCGGGACGTGCGCCGCGGGTTCCGGCTCGACCCGGTGCCCGCCGAGGTGCTCGGCCGGGTGCTGGCCGCGGCCCACCAGGCGCCGTCGGTGGGCTTTTCGCAGCCGTGGGACTTCATCGTGATCACCGACCGGGCCCGCCGGGAGCGGATCGCGGCGCTGGCCCGGCGGCACCGGGACGAGTTCGCCGCGGACCTGCCCGCCGCCCGCGCCCGCGCGTTCGACCAGCTGAAGATCTCCTCGATCCTCGACACGCCGGTCAACATCGCGGTCAGCTGCGACCGGACCCGCGGCGGCCGGCACACCCTCGGCCGGGCCACCCAGCCGCGGACCGCGGACTTCTCCAGCGTGCTCGCGGTGGCGAACCTGTGGCTGGCGGCCCGGGCCGAGGGCCTCGGCGTAGGCTGGGTGAGCTTCTTCAACGAGCGCGAGCTGGCCGCCGAGCTCGGGCTGCCGGCGCACCTGGAGGTGATCGCCTACTTGTGCGTGGGGTACGTCACCTCGTTCGGGACCGAGCCGGAACTCGCCACGGCCGGCTGGGCGCGGCGTCGGCCGCTGTCGTGGGCGGTGCACGCCGAGGAGTTCGGTCGCCGCGGAATGCCAGGGGAGGCACCAGTGGACCCGCTCGCCGATCTGATCGCGGCCATCACCCCGCCTGACGCCGAGGCGATGGCGGCCGCGCGGGAACGGCAGGACCGGATGACCAAGCCGCGCGGCTCGCTCGGCGCGCTCGAGGATGTATCGGTGCGGCTGGCGGGACTGGCCGGCTGCTGCCCGCCGCCGCTGCCCGAGCCGGCCTGCGTCGCGGTGTTCGCCGCCGACCACGGCGTGCACGCGCAGGGGGTCAGCCCCTGGCCGCAGGAGGTGACCGCCCAGATGGTCGCCAACTTCCTGGCCGGCGGGGCGGTGGTCAACGCGTTCGCGGTCCAGGCCGGGGCCGAGGTCACCGTGGTCGACGTGGGCGTGGCCGCCGACCTCGAGCCTGTCCCCGGGCTGCTGCCCCGCAAGATCGCGCGCGGCACCGCGGACTTCACCGAAGGACCCGCGATGACCCGTGACCAGGCCACCGCCGCGCTGGTGACCGGCGCCGAGATCGCCCGGGACCTGGTCGCGGCGGGCAACCGGTGCCTGGTCACCGGCGACATGGGCATTGCCAACACCACCGCATCCGCCGCGCTGATCTGCGCCTTCACCGGAGCCGACCCGGCCGAGGCGACCGGCCGCGGCACCGGGATCGACGCCGCCACCTACGCGAAGAAGATCGACGTGGTCTGCCGCGGCCTGGCCAGGCACCTTCCCGCCCCAGCTCGGCCCCGTTCCCCAACTCCGCCCGGTTCCCCCGATCTGCCCGGTTCGCCCGCCCTGGCCGGTTCCGCCGATCTGCCCGGTTCCCCCGATCTGCCCGGTTCGCCCGCCCTGGCCGACCCGGTGGGCGTCCTCGCCGCGTTCGGCGGCTTCGAGCACGCCGCCCTGGCTGGGTTCATCCTCGGCGCCGCCGCGCTGCGGGTGCCGGTGATCCTGGACGGGGTCATCGCGGGCGCCGCCGCGCTGGCCGCGGTGGCCTTGGCCCCCGACGCGATCGCCGCCTGCTTCGCCGGTCACCGCAGTGCCGAGCCCGGGCATGCGGTTACGCTTAGCTACCTGGGGCTGCGCCCGCTCGTGGACCTGGGGCTGCGGCTCGGCGAGGGTACCGGCGCCGTGCTGGCCCTGCCCCTGGTGCAGAGTGCGGCGCGGGCGCTGCGCGACGTCGCCACCTTCGATTCAGCGGGCGTGGCCGACAAGCACTGACAGACCGAAGGAACCATGGACCCGTACTTGCTGGGACTCCGCCTGGGGGGCCGCCGCGTCGTCGTCGTGGGCGGGGGAGGGGTCGCGTCCCGCCGGGTGCCCGCGCTGCTCGACGCGGGCGCCGAGGTGCTGCTGGTATCCCCCAAGGTCGCCGCCTCGCTCGAGGACCTGGCCGCGGCCGGCCGGATCCGCTGGGAAGCGCGGGGTTACCAGCCCGGTGACTGCGCCGGGGCCTGGCTGGTATCCGCCTGCACGGACGACCCGGGGGTCAACGCGGCCGTCGCGGCTGCGGCCGAAGCCGAACGCACCTGGTGCGTCCGCGCCGACGACGCCGGGGCGTCAGCCGCCTGGACCCCTGCCTCCGGCCGGGCCGGCGACGTCCGGGTCGGGGTGCTCAGTGTCGACCCGGAGCGGGGCGACCCGCGGCACAGCGCCGCGATCAGGGACGCGGTCGTGACCGGCCTGCAGTCCGGCCAGCTCAGTGCCCGGCACGGCCGCGGCCACCGCGGCGGGGTGGCGATCATCGGGGGCGGCCCCGGCGACCCCGGGCTGATCACGGTGCGCGGGCGGCAACTGCTCGCCGAGGCCGACGTGGTGCTCACCGACCGGCTGGCGCCTCGCTCGCTGCTAGACGAGTTGCGGGACGACGTGCAGATCATCGACGCCGGCAAGATCCCTTACGGCCGGGCCATGGCCCAGGAGCACATCAATGCGGCGCTGGTCAGCCACGCCCGGGCGGGCCGGTTCGTGGCCCGGCTCAAGGGCGGTGACCCGTTCGTGTTCGGCCGGGGCGCCGAGGAGGTGCTGGCCTGCCTGCGAGCCGGCGTGCCGGTCACCGTCGTGCCCGGCGTCACCAGCGCGGTGGGCGTGCCGGCCAGCGCCTGGGTGCCGGTGACCCACCGTGGCGTCGCGCAGGAATTCCACGTCGTATCGGTACACGTCCCGCCCGGTGATGAGCGGTCCACGGTGAACTGGGCCCTGCTCGGCGGCAGTTCGGGGACCCTGGTGCTGCTGATGGCAGTGGAGCGAATTGGGGCGGTAGCGAACGAACTGATGCGATACGGACGCAGTCCGGATACTCCCGTTTCGGTAATCGCAGACGGTACCCTGCCGACGCAGCGCACAATTAACTCAACGCTGGAACAAGTGGAGAGCCTTGTGGCGAAGGAGGGGGTCCGGCCGCCCGCGATCGTCGTGGTAGGCGACGTGGTGAGCGTCGCGGCGGAGATCACGGAACTCATGCGCGATGTAACCACCTTACGAACGGGATAAACTCCGCCTGCCAGGCGATCAAGCTGGTGGATCCCGCCCCACCCCAAGAGACCCCGAGAGACCCCGGACGGCTCGCCGGGGGTCCCGCGGGGGTTTTGAGGAGGACGTTACAACGATGGAAGGTCAGGGCACGGCAGCGTCATCGACGTCTGCCGCCAGCAGACATGGCGAGTTCGGCCCGGGCGCGGTCACCGCCGCCGAGTTTGGCCACCCTGCCGAGAATCATGTGACCAGTGATATTGCGGATGGCGGTAAGGGTCAGGGACGTAATGGGGATGACAGTCACGTGATGGTCGCACCGGGTCATCCAGAGGCCTCCGCTCACGATGCCAGCTTGCCCCAATCGCCGGATTCCTCCCAGCCACCCCCGCCGGATTCCTCCCAGCCACCCCCGCCGTCGCGCCAAGAGCAGCAATCTCAAAGGCCTCAGACGGAATTGACGTCTCAGCAGATTGAAACGGACAAAGCGGATAACATTGGTAATCCTGATCGAAGCAATAACCCTGTCGCAAGGGATGAGAATACGGGCCACAACCAGACCGCGGCCGGCCTCGCGTCTCCCGCGGTAGACGCTCCCGCGGCAAAAACCCCCGCTGCAGATGATTCCTCGGCAGCCGCGCTGCCTGAGTCTGCGCTGCCCGAGTCTGCGCTCCTCGAGACCAGGACCGCCGCCCCGCCCGAATCTGACGAGGCCGAGACAGTGCAGTTCGCGGCCGTGCCCTCCGACGGCGCCGCTCCCGCCTACGACTCCGGTTCCGCTCCCGCGCCCGGCTCAGAGCCCGCTCCCGCGCCCGGCTCCGAGTCCGCTCCCGCGTCCGGCTCAGAGCCCGCTCCCGCGCCCGGCTCCGAGTCCGCTCCCGCGCCCGGCTCCGAGCTCGCCTCCAGTTCCGCCGCTGCCCAGCCTGAGCCCGCCCAGCCTGAGCCCGCCCAGCCTGTGATCACGTCGTATGAGGCAGCCCCCGGTGAAGCCGACGAGCCCGAGACCGTGCAGTTCGCGGCCATCCCGCCTGAGCCCGCTGAGTCCCTCGTGGTTCCTGAATCCGAGCGCGCCGCCGCCGAGCCCGCTGCCATCGAGCCCGCTGCCGCCGAGCCCGCTGCCATCGAGCCTGCTGCGCCGGTCGCCCGGGACCGCTCCCAGCACGCCGCCGCTCAGGGGCACGTCCGAGTGGACGCGCGCCTGCTCGAGGCCGCCCTGCTCAACCTCAGGAAGCGGATCGCCGCCATCCCCCTGGTCTTCCAGATCTCCGGTTCTGCCGAGGTCAAGACCGAACGAGGCAAGCTCCTCAGCCAGATCGACGACTATCTGCTACCCCGGGTCCGCCGCTCCGCCGCGCCGGTGCTCGTCGCGCTGGTCGGCTCCACAGGCGCCGGCAAGTCCACGCTGGTGAACAGCATCGTCGGCGCACACGTGAGCGCAACGGGCGTGCGCCGCCCGACGACGAACAGCCCGGTGCTGGCCTGTCATCCGGACGAGATCGACTGGTTCGCCGAGAACAACTTCCTGCCCACGCTGCCCCGGGTCAGGCAGGAGGGGCTGGCCAGGCCCGGCCGGGACGGGCTGCTCGTCCTCGCGGCCAGCGAGGGTATGCCGCGCGGCATCGCGCTGCTCGACACGCCGGACATCGACTCGGTGGTACAGGCGCATCACGAGTTCGCCTACCAGTTTCTCGACGCCTCGGACCTATGGCTGTTCATGACCAGCGCCAGCCGGTACGCTGACGGGCCGGTCTGGGAGGTCCTGCAGCACGCTCGGGACCGCAAGGCCTCCCTCGGCGTGGTCCTGTCCCGGATCCCGCAGGCCTACCGGACCGAGCTCGTCGACCACTTCAACGCCATGCTGGACGCGAATGGGATCGCGGCCGCGAACCGCTTCGTCATCCAGGAGACCCCGCTGATCAACGGGATGCTCCCGCCCGACGCCTACCAGCCGGTACGTGACTGGCTCGCCGACACCGCGGACCGGGCTGACCGCCGGGTCGCAGTGCTCTCCCAGACCATGTCCGGCGTGCTCGACACGTTCAAGAGCAGGGTCCCGGCCATGGCCGAGCACGTCGAGGCACAGGTCGTGCTGCGCGCAGAACTGCGGCGGACCGCCGAGACCGCGTACGAGAACGCCTTCACCGAGACCAGCGCCGCCCTGAAGGACGGAACCCTACTCCGAGGTGAGGTGCTTGCGCGCTGGGAGGACTGCGTGGTCGGCGGCGACTTGCGGCCGCGCCGGGGCGCCAAGACCGCTAAGGGCGGCAACAAGGGCAAGCGCGCACGCCGCGGGCCTTCGCGGGCGGCGGCGCTGAATGCCGCGGCCCGTTCGGCCATCGAGTCCTACATCGTGTCCATCGCGGACCGGGCGGCTGAGGCCGTGGAGAGCAGCTGGCGCGCCGATCCCGCCGGGGGCGCGCTGCTCGCCGACGCGGCCGCCGAGCGCGCCCGCGACGTGCGCGCCAAGCAGGTGTTCGAGTCCGTCTTCGGGCCCGCCGGCCAGAGCGGTGGCGGCGATCCGGCCGACGCGGACATAAGGGCCGCCGACATGATCAAGGCCGCCGACGCCGCCCAGGCCTCGGTCTTCAGCCGGTCCTCGCCGGACCTGGCGCTGCGGGCCGCACGAGCGATCGGGGCGTGGCGGGATCACCTGACCACCCGGCTGATGCAAGGGGAGGAGCTGCGGCCTGTGGCCCGGCGAATCTCCTTCGACGAGGATGCGCTGAGCCTTGTGATCCTGGTGGCGATGCTCGGCGAGGCAGCGCCCGCGTGGGCTGGGCCCCGCACGACCGCGGCGGCGCTGCCGGCCGAGGCGGACGGCGGCAGCGTCCACACCGAACCACGGCGGATGCTGGAGTCGGTGTTCGGCGCGGTGATGCTAACCGAAATCCTGGCCAAGGCGCGCGCTGACCTGCTGGACCGGGTCCGCCTGCTGCTCGACGAGGAGCTGGTCAGGTTTGTTGAGGTGCTCGACGCGGCCGGGGCATGTGAGGACGTGGCGGCCATCCGGCTTTACCAGGCGGAATACTCGCTCGAGGCGGTTAGGTGACAGCGAACACGATCGGGGTGACCGGGCTGACGCATTCGCGGCTGCCCGTCAGGCTCGCCTCGCTCCAGGAGCTGACGAAGATCGGGTCAGCAAGAACCGGATCCGAAGGGTTCAGCCAGGAACTCCTTACTGAGGCGGAAGCGCTACTGCGGCGGTCGGGCGAGCGGATGCGGATGTCCGCCTCGCACACCGTGGTGGCCCTGGCGGGGGGTACCGGCAGCGGCAAGTCTTCGCTGTTCAACGCCCTAGCCGGGGCGAACTTCTCGCCGGCGGGCGTGACCAGGCCGACCACCAAGCACTCGCACGCGTGCGTGTGGGGGATGGAGGGGGCTGCCCCGCTGCTCGACTGGCTTGGCGTGCAGCGGCGCCACCGCTACGCCCGGGCGAGCGCGCTCGACGAGGGCGAGGCGTCGCTGACCGGCATGCTCCTGCTCGACTTGCCCGACCACGACTCGGTGGTCACCGGCTCGGCGGCGCTGGTCGACCGCCTGGTCAAGCTGGCCGACATGCTGGTCTGGGTGCTCGACCCGCTGAAATACGCGGATGCCTCCGTGCACCGGCGATACCTGGTCCCGCTGGCCGGGCACGCCGCCGTGACCACCGTGGTGCTCAACCAGGTCGACACGCTCAGCCCCGACCAGGCCGCCGACTGCGAGTCCGACCTGCGCAGGCTGCTGGACACTGAAGGTCTGACCGAGACCCAGGTGCTGGTGACCTCGGCGACCACCGGCACTGGCCTTAACGAACTGCGCCGCGTGCTAGCCGGCGCAGTGGCCGTCCGGCGCGCCGCCACCGACAGGATCACGGCGGACATCGACGCCCTGCTTGAGCGCTTCGCGGTCTACGCTGGGGATTCGGTGCCCGGCTGGCTGCCCCCGGTGCCGTCTGCGCCTTCGTTGTCCGCCCCTGAGACCGCCCCCGCTGAACCAGCGCCTGCTCAGGCGCCTGCCCGCCCACCCTGGGAGCATCCGGACGCTGACGAGCATGAGGGCAACGGGCGGGTGGGGGCGGCTGACTGGCAGCCCCGGCAAACGACCGGCGCGCCGACGCGCCCGTCGTCCTCTGCGCGGCCTCCGTGGGAAGATGCCACCAACGACGGCAACGGCGCCGGCAAGCGCACCGAGGATCTCGCCATCTACGTGCCTGCTGGGTCGGTCGGCACGCTTACCGCGGCGTTCGCGAAGGCCGCCGGGGCGGCGGCGGTGACCGAGACGCTGAACGGCGTGCGCGAGCGCAGCGCCGCCGGCTATATCGGCTGGCCGCCCGCCCGGATCGCTGCCCGCCTGCGCGGCCAGGCGCCGACCCGCAAGCTGCTGACCCGCGACCCTGGCCAGGCTGGGCAGGCGCAGCGGTCCGACGTCGACAACGCGATCAACGTCTTCGCCAACGAGGTAGGCGGCTCGCTGCCCGAGCCCTGGTCGCGGACCGTTCGGGCGGCGGCGCGCTCCAGGGCCGATGAGGCCCAGGCGGCACTCGGCACGGCGGTCGCCCAGGGCCTACCGCCGCGCGACAAGGTGACCGGTTGGTGGCGGCTGATCGCGCTCACCCAGTGGCTGCTCATGGCACTGATGCTGGCGGGCCTGATCTGGATCGTGCTGATCCTGGCGTTCGGCTCCAACGCGGCTCATAAGTCGTCGTCCCTGATTAACGACGTCTCCCTGGCCCCGTGGCTCGGCGTCATGGTCGTGGCACTCCTGCTGCTGGGCTGGCTGATCTCGTCGTGGTGCCAGAACATGGTCGTCCTAGCTGCAGACCGCGAACGCGAGCAAGCGGTCCGCGACATTCTGGCCCGGATCGCCGCCGTCACCAACGAGCTGGTCGTGGTCCCGGTCGGCCGCGAACTCCGGGATTACGAGCGCTACCGCACCGAGCTAGCTGCCGCCCGCGACCGGTACGTCCCGGCCGCGGGATAACCCTCTACGTGCCCGCAACGCAGACCAGTTCCCTTAGATGGGGTACCGGGTGGGTTCGGTGGTGTAGGTCCGGCCGGAGGGGGTGGTCCACTGGAAGGTGCCGTCCGGGAGCTGGTCGACCTTCCAGCGGGGGTGCTGTTTGAGCCGGTGGTCGTGCCGGCACTTGGGCATGTTGTCACACGCACATCCAGGGCAGCTCGCGTGCTCTGCGGCGCGCTTGCCCGTCTGGATTCCCGCCGATGTACGTCAGGCTGCCCAGATCATGGCTGTACTGTTTCCCAGTACAGAGCTGCTAAGTTTCCCAGAACAGGACTGTAAAGTTTCCCAGAACAGGACTGTAAAGTTTCCCAGAAACGCGTTCAAGGATTCCCCTGCATGACATTCTGAAGTGCATGAAAGCTACTAGCGGGCTGCGTCCTCGCCGACTCGCCGAAGTCATCCCTCAGCGCATGGACGAAGAGCCCGTCGTGATCCTCACCGGGCCGCGCACCGTGGGCAAGAGCACCCTGCTCGCCGCCCTCGCGGCCAGGTTTGACCGGCCCGTGCTCGACCTTGACCGCCCGGACGCGCGAGCGGCGGCGGCCAGCGACCCCGGCTTCATCGTCTCCGGCCCCGGGCCGGTTCTCATCGACGAGTTCCAGCACGTCCCGGAGATTCTGGACGCGATCAAGGCCGAGCTCAACACGGACACCAGGCCAGGGCGCTACGTGCTTACCGGTTCCACGAGGTACTCGGTCCTGCCGCAGGCGGCGCAGTCGCTGACCGGGCGGGCGCACGTCATCAACGTCCTGCCGTTGTCCCAGGGGGAGCTTCACGGGCGCCGGGAGAACTTCATCGACCGGCTCTGGGCGGCCCCAGCCAAGCTGCCGGAGATGCCATCGTGTCCGGTGACCAGGGATGAGTACGTGGATCGCATCCTGACGGGCGGCTTCCCCATGATCTTGCAGCGCCTGACGACGAGGGCCCGCATGACGTGGTTCGCCGACTACGTGGACCTCGTCGTGATGCGCGACGTGCTCGACATCGCCCGGGTACGGCAGCGGGAAGCGCTTCCCCGGCTGCTCCGCCAATTCGCGGCGCAGACCGGCCAGATACTCAACATCTCCAAAGCCGGGCAGGCCGTCGGGCTGGAAAGCAGCACCGCGAACCGTTACGCGACGCTGCTGGAGGCGGCCTTCATGATCCAGCGGCTGCCCGCGTGGGGCACGACCCTCGGCAAGCGGATCGCCGCGTACCCCAAGGTGCACGTCATCGACTCGGGGCTAGCCGGCTGGCTCCTCGGGCTCAGCGCTGCGAAGATCAGCAGCCGCGACCCCGCTGTGCTGACCGAGTTCGGGCATCTCGTCGAGACGTTCGCCGCCGGAGAGATCCTCAAGCAGGTGAGCTGGTCGGAAGAGGCAGTCACGGCCGCGTACTTCCGGACGCAGGACGGGGACGAGGTTGATCTTGTTCTCGAGACATGGGACGGTCGCGTCGCCGGGTTCGAAGTCAAGGCCGGATCCCGCGTCCAGGACACTGACCTGAGCGGACTCCGGCTACTCCGCGACAGGCTAGGCGAGCGGTTCATGGCAGGCTTCCTGCTCAACCTGGGGGAGCTCGCCTACCGCAAGGAAGAGAAGATCATGATCATGCCGCTGTCCGGGCTATGGTCCTTAACCTCCAGCCCGACCTCCGATCAGATCGGCGCGAAGTGTGTCGTTAACGTTTGCATGGTGGACCGTCGAGGCACTCGCAGTTGTGTCCGTGACCTGGAATGATCGCTCACAGACAGCGATCATAAGAGCGTGAGTGCGGGGTCATGAGACTATGACCGCGTGCGCCGGTAACGCCTGTTAGGGCTGCGCGTGCGCGCAGCCGGGGCATCCAGGGCACGGCCCGCAGTACAACCTGACCCGATCGGAGGGCGGCAGGACGGTCGCCCGGCACCTTGCGGCCGGGCCCGGAGCTGGACAAGGTCCGGCGGGAGGTCGGCGCCTGGGAGCGGTTCCGGGACCTGGTGGGCCAGGTGACGGAGGTGAACGAGGCGATCTGCGAGGCCAGGCCCGTCTCGCCGCCGGGCGCGGCCGGCGGTGACGGCGCCCCTCCGCCGGTAAGGGGGCTCCGCGCGGACCTTCAGGCGGAGGCGTCCGCCGAGATAGGGCGGCTGGCCGCTGCCGCGGCCCGGTCGCTGGGCTGCGATGCCGGGCTGGAGGCCGCGGAGACGGTGATCCGCGCCGGGATGCTGAAGCTGGGCGGCGGCATGCTGGAGCAGCTGCTAGCTGCCGACTCCGGCCATCGCGGGCTGCGGGCGCCCTGCGGCCAGGGCCACGAGGCGGAGTTCGTCGCCTACCGGGACAAGACCTTCGACACGGTGCTCGGCCCGGTCACCATCTCCCGCGCCTGGTACCAGGCCACTGTCGAGCTGAACTCCGCAGCCCCGGTGAGCTCGGAGTAGAAAGCCCCGGCCTCAGGCGCGACGCCGAGCTGACCGAAGATCACGCCGTCAAGTAGCCGGGGGTCAGCGGCTGGGACCGTGCCGACCTGCTCAGTGGCGAATATCACCTTGCTTTCGCTACGGACCGGGAGCGCCGGCATGCTCCAATTGTCCCAGCCCGCGGACGCCGGTCACCGAGACCTCAGGCGTCCGGTTCGCTGGACTGGGAGGCATCGAGCAGGTCGAGGTAGCCTTCGACCGCATCCCACAGCTCGTTCTCCGGGTAGCGGCCGTAGCCACGGTGCTCGCGCCGCCAGCCCTGATCCCAGTACTTGTCGCGGACCTCGCGCAGATGAGCCAGCGCCGCGCCCAGGTCTTCCCGGAGCTGCAGCCGCCCATCGGCCGGCTCTGGGATCAGCCGCTTCAGCGATCCGAGGTCTCTCGCCTCCAGCGCCGTGAGCGCCCGCTCGTCGGGACCGTCCTCGACAGACCAGATGCGCACCGGGCCGCGGATGTAGTGATTCCAGATCGGGTCCAGGTACGATCGCCAGAAGTACATGAAGCCGCCCTTGCTGAGCCGCAACTCGTTCGCCAGCCACTCGGTGCCTTCGGGGCTGGACTCCCACGGGACTTCCTCCGGGGACAGGTTGATCGCGACCGCGACCTGAACGGCATCCAGCGGGTCGGCTCCGTCCACCACCTCGCCGAAGGCATACACGGCCTTCAGGAACGGCTCCGTGTCGAACCAGAACATCTTCACGCGCTCACACGTCTCGGCGAGGACCCGCAGCTTCTCCACGGCACGCTTGTACCTCATGAGTGCCTATCATGCATCAGCTTGCTCGCGCCCAGGTCCGCTGGCTATTCGGTAGTCGTTTGTAATACGATCATCAGGTGGGCGGTGAGCGGTTCGATCCAGACCTGCTGGATGAGGAAGACCCGTTTGAGATCGACACCCAGGCCGCGCACCTGTTCAAGCATCCGCACCTCGGAATCGATGACATCGATGATGTGTGGGGGCCAGCGATCCGCTGTTCTACCCGGCCAAGCCGCCAGCGCACTGGCTCATGTGCGCCGAGGCCGGCGGCCGGGTGCTCGTGGTCCCCCCGGCTCCCGCGCGCAGCGGTGACCCGCACAGATGCCGTCCGATCGGCTGTTATGAGGCGGCGGACAGGCTTGCCGCTCAGTACCGGAGAGACCGATGACGAACACGCCTATGACACCTGACCAGGAGTTCGATTTTTACGCGCAGCCGGAAAACCAGGAGCCGCAGGGACCGGCCCGCCGACGGCATGCCTCCCGGCTGGGCACACCGGTGCCCGTGCGGTTCCCCCCGGAACTGCTAGAGCAGGCCCGCCGCGCGGCCGATGCCGACGACCGGTCGCTATCGGCGTGGATCCGCCGTGCAGTCGAGCACGAACTGCGCCGGACCGCCTGACCCGTACGCCCATACGCAGCGTTCA
The DNA here is from genome assembly GCA_963800415.1 of uncultured Actinomycetes bacterium. Lineage (GTDB taxonomy): Bacteria > Actinomycetota > Actinomycetes > Streptosporangiales > Streptosporangiaceae > Palsa-504. Next base: position 25,143 of record CAWDBS010000047.1, on the reverse strand, counting down.
GCCATGTCAACGCCCGGAACTGCGGTCGACGGATGAACGAGACCCGTACCAGAGGCAGGCAGACACTTGATGTGTGTCGTTACCGTTTGCACGGTGGGCCGCCGTTTCACAGACAGGTCCGGCCCCCGCTTCGTACGGGGTGTTGTGCTCGAAGTCGCAGGCGGCGCCGGCAGACCGGCCCGGTGCAGGTGGCGTGCCGGACCTGGGACAGGTGCCGCAGCTTGACCCCCGGATCGTGGCCGTTGGCTTCGAACCGGTGATCGCAGTCCTGGGTGGTGATCGGGTCGAGCGTGACCAGCAGGTCTGGTTGTCCGCTGGCCCCGGTCCGCAGTAGCCAGGTGCCGTAGCCGCCCGGCGGCCCGTGCCCGCTGGTGGCGGTGAAGGAGAACCCGGGCCTGTCCCGGTTCCCAGTCCCGTTCTTGCCTGGGGGGTCCTGGTCCCGCTCGTTCGCGGTGGCTGGTGGGTTCGGGTCTGGCGCGGCCGTGCCCGATGGCGTGCCCGTCCTGGTCGGTGACCGTCACGCACCAGGTGGTCGTGGGGTTCCGGGCGGCCGCGGCGGCCAGGTCACGGGCCAGTGCGGGATCGATAGGGCCAATCCCGTCCATCTCGCCGGGCTGGCGCCGAGATGCTCGCCATGGGTAAGTATTCGGAAGTCGTGTGACGGGGGTCTTTGACGTGTACGGGCGTGGCGGGCTGCGACACGCTGGGCGTGGTGCATGATTTGCGGTTGCTGAGGGTGTTTGCTGTGTTGCGTGGCGGTTGCGGCTGGTGCGGTCCGGGATGCGGGGGATGCCGAGGCGTTGCTGGCGGATGCGCTGGCTGCCGCGCTGGAGGCGAACCGGCAGCTGGCGGAGACGGCCGGCGAGCTTCGCGCGTCAGTACGGGGCTGGGTCAGTACGGGTCGTCGTCCTCAGCCGTGTCAAGGTCGTCGGTGGCGGCTTCCATCTGGTCCTCAAAGATGCCGTAGGGGGCTCCGCCCGGTGTATCGCCGACGGCGAACATGCGCCGGACGCAAACATCGACCCCGATGGGATAAGGCTGGCCGCCCGGCGGTCCCGGGGACCGGCCGGCTCGTCCGGTGGCTGGAGCGTCGCTTGTGCTTCCTGCTCACGGTGGCCACCTTCAGCAATCTGCGGACACCTTGCCCGGCAGGGCAGCCGGCTGCCGCGGGGGGTATCGCGGCAGCCGGAACCTCGCAGCGGCGCCCCGGCCTGTACCCTGACCGTTCCGCCCGCCGGCCGGGCCGGTCAGGCGGTGACGGCCGGCGGCGGTACTGCGCATGCCAGCCGCGCCGGGGCGCCCGGCGGGAGCGCCCATTTGCCGCGGCCTGACAGTCGTCTCATCTGCCTCCCCTCGTGCCTTGGAGGGGGAGGTACCGCATCTGCGGCTGCCGTGTCTTACTGTCTGCTTGTGGTCCGCTATCGGGTGCTTATCACCGGTCAGGTCCAGGGCGTCAACTTCCGCGCCGCCTGCCGGCGGATGGCCCTGCAGCATGGCGTGCGCGGATGGGTGCGTAACCTTCCCGGCGGCAGCGTCGAGGCAGCCTTCGAGGGACCAGCCGATGACGTCCGCCAGCTGCTGGACTGGACGCGGCGCGGCCCGCAACTCGCCGTGGTGGCCGGCGTTGCCGTGCAGGCCGAGCAGCCAGAAGGACTCGATACGTTCCTGATCAGGTATTAGCCGCACCGGGATGCACTCAGTCCGGCCATGCCGCGTACCGGGAACGCTCGCTCATGGCGCAGGCCAAGCGCCTACGTGATCACTCGCCCCTCAGCTGGACATCTGGCTTGCCCAGCCGCGGGACGACGGCGCGCTGCTGCCAGCCGGGATCCGGCCGGGCTGCGCGGCCGGATCCCGGCGGACCACACGGCGCACCCGGCGCCCAGGGACGCCCCTGCGGCGCGCCGGGAGCGGGTGCAGCCCAGGGGGGTTCAGCGTGCCCGTGCCGGCCGTCCCGTGGCCCTGGGGCTCCCGGCAGCCGGGCAGGGGGATGCCTGGCCGGAGGGTGAACACCGAAATCATGTGCTGCGCCTAACGGCTCCGGCAGGGCCTCAGGCGGTCCAGGAACACCATGAGGGTGACGCCGTACGCGATGAGGTCCCCGTCCCGGAACGCGCGCCACACGGCGCTCTGGGCGCCGGGCGCCTGTATGTCGACGTCCGGGTGTCCCTGCCGGTACCGCTCAAGCCTCGGGACCTGGTCCGCCGGGCCGGGAGGAACCTCTCGCACGGGCCAGTATCGCTATCCGGTAAGCGGTCAACGCAACAGCTTCCCGAAATCACACGCTACCCGCCGTCGCCGTCGTGGCTATGAGGTGCCCTCCGCCCTCACGGACGCGCATGACAACCCCGGTACCACCTGCGCATGTGAAGCCGCTGCCAGGCAGCCCGGAACCGCCCTATGCGCCGCGTAAGCCACCGGACATGCCGGCTACCGGCCGCAGCGCTGATCAGGTTGTTCCGGCACAGATGGGCGCAGGCCAAACCCCCATGCCGAAATGAGCACTGGACCCGCGCGCATACCTATGCGCGAAGCGGAATACTCACTCACGCTCTCTCGACCTTGCCGGGGATCGCCGTGGCAATTTTCTATCGTCTGGTAGGAAATCAGATCCTGCCGAATATCTGTCCGGCCAGTATTCAGAATATGAGTGCTGCTGCCCGCACAGATCGTCCCGTTCGGTGGCGACGTCGGCGACGTCTTTCAATGAAGGTACGAACTCGCAATAAGTGAGTCCGGTTCCCGCGATCAGGGCGGATTGCCGGGGCGGTCGCACTTCGGATGTGGGGGTTGCCTTGGGTTGTTAGCGGACTTTGACTCCAGCTCGGAAGACGGCCTCTACGTGTGTGACCGATCCGATGTCAGCAAGCGGGTTACCCCGGATCACGAGCACGTCGGCGTCTGCACCGGCGGCGATCCGGCCCTTTGTCGCCTTCAGCCCGATCGCACTTGCAGCGGTGGAGGTGGCCGCCCGGAGGGCTTGCAGTGGTGTCATCCCGATCTGTTCGACCAGTGCCCGCAGCGCGTAGGGCAAGACGTCGTGCGGCTTACCGGGATATACGCCAGCGTCCGTCCCGGGGACCATCGTGGCGCCGGCTCGGAACATCCGGCCGTGGTTGGCGACGATGGCCGCCATGCGCTGAGCAATGGCAGGATGCGGCGGGGAGCCGTCGGGGATACTGCCGACGGTGACGCTGACCACCACGCCACCGGCCGCGATCCGGTCGAGCAGGGCCGGGTCGGCGTCCACGCCGTCGGCGGTGAAGAACGTGACATGTTCCAGCGTGTCGAAGCCTGCCTCGACGGCATCTGCGACGGCCCGGGCCGCGTGGACGTGCGCGGCAGCAGGCAGGCCGGCGCGGTGGGCTTCATCGACCACGACCCGCAGGGCGGCCAGGTCGTACTGGGACTCGTGGGGTCGGCTGCCGGGGGTGAGGTTGCCCCCGCTCACCATGACCTTGACAACGTCGCAGCCCAGTTCGGCGCGCTCACGCACCGCTGCCCGCAGAGCGGCCTCGCCCTCGGCCTCACCACCCAAAAAGTAGCAGTGCCCGCCGATGGTCGTGACAGGCGGGCCAGCCGCGACAATGTGCGGGAGCGCGGCTGACGAAAAGCGCTTGCTGAGCTTGAGCGACAGATAGTTCCGGTCGCCCAGGTCGCGAACCGTGGTCACCCCCGCGCACAGGGCCCGGATCGCGGCAGCCTCCATGCGATCCGACAGGGCGTTGTCGTCGCACGCCGCCAGCGACGTGACCAGGCCGGCCGAGGCATCGAAGGCAAGATGCACGTGAGCATCGATGAGCCCGGGCAGCAGGCACGCATCGGATCCGAAGTCGGCAACCTCTGCCCCCTCCGGGGGCTGTGCCCAGCTCGTGTCCAGGTCAATGATCTTCCCGTCCTGGATGAGAACCCCGGCCGTGCCTCGCGAGCGCTCTCCGTCAAATACCTGCCCTGCGCGCAGGACCAGCATGTGACTCATCGGTGGAACCTGGCGAGGTGCGGAGGGATCTGGCTAGCTGGATCTGTCATCGGCCTGCTCCCCTGGCAGCAGGTGCGGCTGTCAAGTCGTGCATTCACGTCGGCCCCTCACGATCGCCGCCGCAGCGGACAGACAGGCTCCAGGCTGACTCATGCCGGCCAGGAGTGCGGGGAAAGGAAACCGCGCTAGAACGAGCATGACATCGGCCGCCCAGGACCGCCATACGCCGGGCACTACCTGCTGTCAGCAACTCCGGCGCCGCTTCGGCCCCGATCAGCGGCTGTGTCGGGACTGGCTCGACGAATACCTCGCGGATCGCGATCGCTGCCTGCTCGGCGTGCGGCCAAGCGGCGACATGTTGCCGCGCAGCGCCGCACCGACGAGGTGAAGCCGACGACGCCCGGCCAGTACCATTGATTCCCGGCCGGCCAGCAAGAGCAGATTGCCCGGATCTGCCGGACCGTCGCCCTGTCCGAAGTTGGCTGCCCAGCCGTCCATAGCGGCGGGTCAGCGCGCGGTTATCAAGAGCCCTTCGCATCGTTTGACTGCATGGTCGTCCTTGTTACGGCTCCGGCGGTCAGTCGGCCAGGCTGTAAATTTATACATCACCGCGCTTGGGGTGAACTTCCTCAATTGCCGCGTGTAGTTCGTTGACCGAACTGAGCTTCCCACCTTGGGGAGGTCAAGTAACCGTTCCGCGAGGTACGACCCATTGCACCGGCTGGCCGGTGACCTGCGCGATCAGCTCGTAGTCACCGTCGTAGTGCAGGACGGTGACACGTTCTCGTCCGGCCACTGCCGCGATCAGCAGGTCAGGCAGGCCGGCCGCCCGCATGCGGCCGCCGCGCCACAAGGCAGCCTGGATGTCAAGGGCACGCCGCCAGTCCTCATCGTGGGTGGCCAGCCACTCATAGCCAGCGTCGCGGTCGGCTCGGACCTGATCGAACTCCGCGCTGCTCCGGGTTGCCCATCCGAGTTCGAACTCGATGACACCGCAGGTGGCTACCACTCCCGACTCGATCAGCGGCGCAAGGACAGCTGCCACTTGCGGATGGTGCAAGCGGGCGAGCGCGCTGGTGTCTGCCAGGTAGCGTGCTACCGCTGCCATGCGGCCTGCATCACGTCCTCGTCTTCAAGGTCGGGCAGACCGCGGGAGGTGAGCCTGTGCAGGTCACGCCGCCGGGCGGCCAGCGCGGTGACCTCGCGGAGGGCAGCGTTGACTGTGTCCTTCTTGGTCGCGGTGCCCAGCGCCTGCTGAGCAGCCGCGAGATACTCGTCGTCGATCTCGATCAGGGTCTTGGTCATTGCCGCCTCCTTCACCATCAATATATCTCAGAAGGCTCTGTCCAGATATATTCACGTGCGGCGTAGGGGACCCGGAGTCTGGGAAGCCTGCAGCTTTATCGCACCCGCTGCAGGGCGGCGAGTTCCTTCATAGGTAAGAGGCAGCACAGTCAGGACATGACGACCTTCAGCGACCTGGCCTCAGTGCCTTCCGATCCCCTGGTGCCGTTCACTGACCAGCTGCGGCTGGCAGTGGCTGCCTACCTGGCCCGCTTCAAGGGCTCCTCCCGCGAGCACACCGAATCCGACCTGCGCTGCTACCTCACCTGGTGCGCCGGGCACGCCCTGGACCCGCTCGCCGCGCAGCGCCCGCACCTGGAGCTGTACATCCGGTGGATGCAGGAGATCCGCCGGTTCAAGCCCTCCACCGTGTCCCGGCGGTTCTCGGTTGCGGCCGGGTTCTACCGCACCTGCGCCCTCGACGGCATCTTGCAGCACTCACCCGCCGAGCATGTCCGCCGCCCCGCAGTCCCCGCCGAATCACCGACGCTCGGGTTCACCCACCTGCAGTTCGAGGCCCTGCTCACCGCCGCCCGGGAGTCGGCGAACCCGTGCGATTTCGCGCTTGCAGCCATGCTCGGCCTGCTGGGCTTGCGGATCTTCGAAGCCACCAGCGCGGACATCGCCGACCTCGGCGAGGAACACGGCCACCGGGTGCTGCGGGTATGCGGCAAGGGCACCAAGATCGTCCTGGTCCCGCTGCCGCCGGCAGTCGGCCGGGCCATCGACCGTGCCGTAGGCTCCAGAGCCCGCGGGCCGATCCTGCTGAACACCCGCGGCACCCGGCTGGACCGGCACGCGGCCACCCGCCGCCTGCGCCATCTCGCCGAAGCCGCCGGCATCCAGATCGCCAGGGCACATCCGCATATGCTCCGCCATACCTACGTTACGACCATGCTCGACGCTGGCGCTGACTTGCGCGACGTCCAGATCGCTGCCCGTCACGCCGACCCTCCTACCACGATGCGGTATGACCAGAGCGGGCCCGCAACAACCTCGACCGCCACCCGAACTACATCCTGGCCGCCTACATGGCGTCTGGCACATGACCCAGCCTGCGTCTCCTGCGGCTCGTACCCGCGGGAGACGCCCTACATTGCCGATGTGAGCGCGTTAGGCCGACGCATATCCATGCACGAACTGGAATACTCAGTAACACTCCGCCAACTTCGTCGGTGATCGACGCGCGATCTTTTGTCCGTCATATTGGTAGGAAATCAGATCGCCGATTACGCACACGAAGGATCTCGCAAGATTGGCGCGGTGAAGCGTGCAGGTGGGCGACCGGCTGCTGAAGGAGATCCTGGTCCGGCTGAGCCGGGATGGGGCGCGCCATTTCTCCTTCTTCGCCGATATGATCCGCCTCTATCTGGAGCGTTACGGAGTTTGGTGGTCGAATCCATTCGCGAGGTGATCGCCGGATTCCGGATGCCGCTCGCGGGTACCATCAAGGGTACTGGCGGTGGGCGCTCAAAATCGCGGATACTGCACGACACGATCACACCGGAGCATACGAGCACCTGGTCAAGGTGGTTAACAGGGCGGCCGACGCCAGGTCGGAAAGGTCGACGGGCTCGTCGTCTTCGTCAGCGCGTGCCGGAAGATTCGGGTCGCCGCCTAGCCTCGATCCTGCCGGAAGGCGTAGATTGCCAGGGACGTACCTGGTGGGGGGACTATGTTTGCTATTAGCTGCTTGTGCGGTGATGAACGGCGGCAAGAGCCCGGCGGGTCGGCAACGCTGCTGGCGAATATCAATGAACGATGAGGTAGCGCAGGGCGCTGCTTTGCCGGGTGGCGTGTCCGCGGGGTCGCGGGTGGCCGGGTACCGGCTGGAGGAGCAGATCGGCCAGGGCGGCATGGCGGTGGTGTTCCGCGCCCGCGATGAGCGGCTGGAACGCCAGGTCGCGCTCAAGGTTCTCTCACCCGCGCTGGCGGCCGATGAGTCGTTCCGGCGCCGGTTCATCCGGGAATCCCGGTCCGCGGCCGCGGTGGATCATCCGCACATCATCCCGGTGTTTGATGCGGGGGAAGCGGCTGGGGTGCTGTTCCTGGCCATGCGGTACGTGCCCGGCGGTGACGCCGGGTCACTGGTGCGCCGGAGCGGCCCGCTGCCGCCGGCACGGGCGGCAGCGATCATCGCGGCGGTGGCCTCGGCGCTGGATGCGGCGCATGCCGCTGGGCTGGTGCACCGGGATGTCAAGCCGGGCAACATGCTGATCGATGACCGGCCGGGGCAGGCCGATCATGTGTACCTGTCGGATTTCGGGCTCACCAAGGGGGCGGTGTCCTCGGCGCTGACCGGGACGGGGCACTTCATGGGGACGCTGGATTACTGCGCGCCGGAGCAGATCCAGGGCGGGACGGTCGACGGGCGGACCGATGAGTACGCGCTGGCCTGCGCGGCGTTCGAACTGCTGTCCGGGCAGCCGCCGTTCCCCCGCGAGGAGGGGATGGCGGTGCTGTACGCGCAGCTGTCGGCGGCGCCGCCGTCGCTGGTCTCCCGGCGGCCCGGGCTGCCGCCGGGGGTGGATGAGGTGCTGCGGCGGGCCATGGCCAAGGCTCCCGATGACCGGTATCCCGGTTGCGGACAGTTCGCCGCCGCGCTGGGCACCGCGCTCGGATACCAGCCGCCGGGCTCCGGTAACCACCTGAGCCCGGCGCTGGACCACCCGGCCACCGAAGTGGCCTGGATCGGCACCCAGGATGTCCGGGATTCCCGGCCGACCCAGGATGCCGCGCCGCGGCCAGCGGTGCCGACGGCGCCAGCGGCCCCGACCGGGCCGCGCTCGTCCGGCAACGCCGGACTCCGCCGCGGTATTCTCGCCGTGGCCGGCATCGCGGTACTGGCGGCGGCAGGCGCGTTCGGCGCGGTGGTCCTTACCAGCAACACGGGTAACGCACCCGGTTCTCCCGCCAGCCCGGGAACGACCCACTCGGCGGGACCGGCGGCCAGGCTTACCCCGCGGCCCAGGTCCAGTCCCTCCACCGGGTCAGCTAGCCACACCGCCGCGCCGCTGCGCACCGCGGGCACTTACACGATCGTCCATACCCTGACCGACCCGGGCACCACCCGGCAAGTCGAACTCGGTCACCTTCAGCGGCGACGGCGGAACGCTGGTCACCGGCGATATGAATGGCAACGCGTACGTATGGTCCACGGCCAGCGGGCGGCAGAGCGCCACGCTTCGCGGCAACAGCGGCGTCAAGGTGTTCTCATCGGCGATCAGCCCGGACGGAACGCTGGCGGCCACCGGCGGTGCCAACGGCACCGCCTACCTGTGGCAGACCGCCAAGGGCCAGATGATCGGCGCCGCCGCAGATCCCGGGGGCGCCGCCGTCAACACGGTGGCATTCAGCCCCGACGGCAAGATCCTGGCCACCGCGGACAAGAACGGCAACGCGTACCTGTGGGATGTCAGCGCCGCAGGTCACACGGCCGCGCTGACCGCCACGCTGACCGACCCGGCCGGTGCGGGAGTCTGGTCGCTGGCGTTCAGCCCCGACGGCAAGACCCTGGCCACCGGCGACTTCGCCGGCAACACCTATCTATGGAACGTGACCGGATCGACGAGCCCCACGCAGACCTTCGCCGGCCCCGGCGGACAGTACGTCACCGCGATCGCGTTCAGCCCCGACGGCAAGACCCTCGCGACCGGGAACTACAACGGCACCACCTACCTGTGGAACATCGCCAGCAGAACCCACACTGTCATCCCCGAGCCGGCCACCGTCTGGGGCGTCGCCATCAGCAAGAGCGACGTACTGGCTATCGGTGGCGACAACGGGAGCACCTACCTGTGGAATCTCGGCACCGGGAATATGAGCGCGACGTTGACCGACCCGGCAACTGGCAGCCACGGTGTCGGCGCGCTGGCGTTCTCCCCAGACGGGCAGATTCTGGCCACCGGTGACACCAACGGCAGCACCTACCTGTGGAGAATCGGCTGAACGCGCGCCGGGGAAGCGCGTCACGGTGGTAGCCGGCCGTCACTGACCAGGGCCGCGGCCCCGGCGACGTTGCCGTCCCGCGCCATCACCGCCAGCGCTCCGGCCTGGCCGAGCAGATGCCGGTCAAGGAACGCCACTGTCACCCGGACCACCAACTGCTCCACCGGGTTGGTTCCCCAGTACGGGCCCGTGTGGTTCGCGCCGAACAGGTCAAGGTAGTACCGGGTGCCGGCCGTATCTGCCTGATAGAGCTGCAGGCTCATCCACGGCGGGTTGATCGTGTCCGCGGTGCCCTGCACGAATAGCATCGGCGGCGCCTGGCGTGGGAAGTACCGCCCGGGCATCGGGGGCCACTCGGCCCCCGACAGCACGGCCACGGCCCGCACCCGTTGGTCGGTGCAGCAGGCGTTGGCAGCCAGGGCGGCTACCGTGTCACCGCCGTCGGACTGGCCGGCCACCCCGATCTGATCGCGATTCACCAAGCCGGAGAACCAGCCCTGCGGCTGCGCGTTCAGCGCCAGCAGCCTGGTGAGCACGTATGACATGTCGGCCGGCTGGTTCACCAGGTCGGCCTCGTCCGCCGTACCGACACTGCAATCGGTGCGCGGGAAATTGACGGTCGCGACTACGTAACCGGCGCTGGCCCAGGCCTGCAAGAGATCGGAATACGGGCCACCGCACTGCATGAACCCGGGCGCGAACAGCAGCACCGGGAACGGGCCGTGGACCGCCTGCCCGTCCGACCTCAGTGCCACCGGATACCGGACCACGGTCACCAGGACGCGGGCACCTAGATTCTCACCGGTCGGCCCGATGTGGCCCGGTTCGGTGAAGGTCACCTGCCGCCGGCCGATCTGGTAGCTACCGGGAATACCCAGCTCGGCGGTGTTATCGCGAGAAACAGCCGTGGGCCCGGGCGTGGCGGAAACTTGCCGCTTGGCTGGCTTCACTGTATGCGGCTGCGGGGCCTCCGCACAGGCGGACACGAGCGCAAGCAGCGCAACGACCATGACGGCTGCTGCGCGTGCGCCATTTCGCCGGGAATCTCTAGCAGCCCATACCACCGCTGCCCCCCACAAATAGTTCCCCACCCATAAATAGTTCACTGTACGGCGAGCTTAGCCGCGAACCGCCTTCCGGTGCAGGCCTACCAGGACCGTGCTGGGAGACCCCTAGCCGGGACCGTAGAACCACCGTCCGTCCGAATAATTCAAATTCTCTTTACCGATCGCACGGTGGTGCTTCCCCGCCTTGCCGGAAGCGTCTCACCCGGATGACGGCAGCACAGGAGCTAGCGGAACAGAATCGCCGGGACCGGTTCAGGGTGTGGTCGTAGAACATCCAGCTGCAGTCCGGGTTGGCGGAGACCTTGACGCAAGAACCCGCCCGCCGAAGACGGCCTCGATCATGCCTGGCCCGGCTGGCGCGGGACCTGCCGGTCGTACCCGGCATCCCCGCAAGACGTCACCGGGAACCGGAAAGACGCAGAAGGCCATCGTCCGGGCCGGGTCGGCCAGGTCAGCGAACTACCCTTAGCGAGCCAACTGGCCTCAGCACGGGCGTGCGACACCATGGCCAGGCAGCATCTTGTAGGGGCGCACGCTCATAACTGATGGGCCTGGCCAATCCCAACTGCGCTCAAAGCGTGAGGTCCACGATCGCAGGGCCAGTAGTGACCTAATCGGAACACGATCGCCTGTCCGGTGCGTTGGCCTCAAGGCAGACTTGTGAGCGCTCACAGCACTTCCCAGGTAGTTGGGCTGCTTGTGAGTTCCGGCTGACAAGAGCTGATGATGCGATCAGTGAGGAAATCGAACACCCATGGCCCAGAAGATACAGACCCTGTTTATCGACGATCTTGACGGCAGCGAGGCTGAAGGCACGGTCCGCTTCGGGCTGGACGGCACCGAGTATGAGATCGACTTGAACGCCGATCATGCCCAGGCCCTGCGGGATGCGCTGGCGCGGTATGTGCAGGTGGCGCGGCGGGCCGGAGGCGGTACCCGGCGGCGAGCTCGCGGCGGACGTAGGCCATCGGCCGATGGGCTAAACATTACCGAGGTGCGTGAGTGGGCCAAGGCCCAGGGCATCGAGGTCAAGGACCGCGGACGCGTACCCGCCGAACTGGTGGTGAAGTTCAAGGCCGCTACTGGACAGTAAAGACCAGGACTTTCCCGTTGTCGGGACTACGACGACTCACGCACATGCCGATGAGCGGGAGTTGAGCGCCCGTATACGTATGCATTTGCCTGCATGACGCTAATATCGGCAGGCGATCGTTAATTCAGTCTTGTCGTTCATATCGGGGACGCGCCTGCCGGAATTGCGCGTGCGTCAAGTTCACGGAAATGCTGCGCTTTGGCGTGCAGAGTATCCGTTATGCGCGGCCAGCTCAGCAGGCGTCCCGCCCCGGTTACCGCGGCTGACGGACCGGCGCGTCAGGCCAGTCCAAGGGTGGTCACTTAGCGTAAGCAGGCCCGGACCCTTCAACGGCGGCAGCGCAGGCCCACGACGTGGCACTACTGTGCGCCGCCGAGGTTATCCACATTTCCACAGCCTCGGCCGTCCACAGCCTGGCAGGCGCTGACCAGGGACTTTACCTAAAGTGTCCACAGGTTTGTGCACAGGGCGTTATCCTGGCTGGTCAAGGCCGCAGGTGCGCATGAGCCGAGGGAGAAAGCCAGTGATATCGCGTCAGCCCTCCTCCCGGACGGGGAAGAGGTGACCTTCGTGCGCATCGCCTGCTAGCCAAGGGCGGTCCCGGCCGGTGTTCGCAGCACACAGCCGGGACCTTTTGCGTCGGACCAAAACCCTTAGGAGGAACCCCGACATGTTCAGTATGGCAGTTGCCGGGCTGGCCAAGTCGCTGATCGCGGTCACGATCACGCTGAATCCCGCGGCGGCCCACCACGGTCCCGGCAGCTACACCATCCGGCCGGGCGACACCTTGTCGCAGATCGCGGCTCGCGCCTACGGCCGCGCGGCCGACTGGCCGGCCATCTGGTGGGCCAACCGCCGCCAGGTACCCGACCCGGACCTGATCACCGCAGGCCAGCGGCTGGCCCTGCCGAACTCACACCAGGTGCCGCCGTGGCTGGCCCGCGCCGCCCTGGCCACCACCGCTGCGGCACGGCCTGCCCCGGCGTCGGCCGGCGCGACGGCGGCTCCGGCCGCGCCTACGCAGGCCTCGAGCCCGGCGTCAGCGTCCTCGGGCGGGACGAACTGGTCCGCGATCGCGGCGTGCGAGTCCGGCGGGAACTGGGCCGCCAGCACCGGCAACGGCTTTTACGGCGGCCTGCAGTTCACTGAGCAGACCTGGCTCGCCAACGGCGGCGGCCGGTACGCCTCCTCCGCCAACCTGGCCACCCCGGCCCAGCAGATCGCCGTGGCCGAGAACGTCCTCGCAAGCCAGGGCATCGGCGCCTGGCCCGCGTGCGGGGCGCGCGGCTAATACCAGCCCCGGGCGTCACCTGCCTGCACCGGGTTGCCCATCGGCGGGGGCAGGCAGGTGGCGCCGTCCCGGCGGCCCACCCGGCGGTCATTCCTGCCATGAACTGCGCGAGCATGGCGCCGCTGGTAGCGGTCGCGGCGGAGCTGGACGCTGCCCCGGGCCGTCCGCTCGTGTCGCGGCGCGCCGGGAGTACGTGCAGCCCGCCTGTTCAGCATGCCCGGCCCGGCTGTCCCGCGGCCCTGGGGACTCCCTGCAGCAGGGCAAGGGGAATGCCTGGCCGGAAGATGAACACCGAAATCTTGCGCCGCGCCTAATAGCTCGGGCAGGGCCTCCAGGCGCTCCAGGAACACCATGAGGGTGAAGCCGTACGCGATAAGGTTCCCGTCCCGGAACGCGCGCCATACGGCACTATCGGCGCCAGGCGGCTGTATGTCGACGTCCGGGTGCTCCTGCCGGTACCGCTCAAGCCTCCGGACCTGCTCCGGCGGGCCGGGGAGAACCTCTTGCACGGGCTAGTATCGCTATCCGGTAAGCGGTCAGCGCAACGGCTTCCCCGGAATCACCTGCTACCCGCCATCGTCGTCGTGGCTATGAGTGCCTTCCGCCCCCATGGACGTGCCGGTGCGCATGACAAAACCCCGGTACCACCTTCGCATCCGGAGCCGCTGCCAGGCAGCACCCCGTACACCACCGGACTGCTGGCTACCGCCGAGCGCTAGTCAGGCTGTTCCGGGCGCAGATTAGACGCAGGCCAGCCCACCCTCATGCAGATGAGCGGTTGCTCCTTGCATCCTTATCAACTTAATCGCGGATCAGGTTATGTCGTTGCTTGCGGATGATTCTTAATGGGCATGATGCATCCATTTATCCTTAGAGGTCCAGGTCAAGGTCCGGCGGCTCATATCCGATCGGCAGGCCCGGACGGTGGTCGCTTACCTGATCGCGCTCCCGGCCGACTGAACGCGCCGACGGCCAAGGCGGCTGCCTAGCTCGGTGGGGCACTGTGCTTGATGATGCTCAGATTGAGCGGAAGGTCACAATTGAACACCTCGAAATGTCGGGATGGTAGCGAACTCGCCGAAACCGGAGATAATGACCTTGGCACAGTAGGGTTTTCCGCAGCATCGGCGGGCGGGAGGCCAGGTGTAACACCAAAGGATCAGCGGTGCGACCAAAGGGGCGGGAATGACGGGCAATGGCGGCGGAAAACGACCGGAGAGCCGCCGCCCCCCTGAACGGCGGGCGGCGATAGTCGTAGTTGTCCTGGCTGTGGCCTTCTTGGTCGCGGGCATCTGGGTTTACGTGGTTCACCAGGCGCCGGGTGTCGATCTGGTGAGGCTGCAGTGGGCGGCTGGCTTGACGGACAAGGCGCTTGCCGGCATCCGGCAGCATTCTGCTCAGTTCCGGAGCGCTGTGGATTGGGATATGCGGGCGCTGATACCGGGCTATTGGGTCGGCTTGCTGCTTGCCTGCTATCTGGGCTGGCGGGTGTTCTGGACGTCGCGGTCCCGGGGGTTGGCTGTCCTGGGAATGGCCGCGGCAGTGCTGGCAGCCGCCTGCAACCTTGCGCAGGATCTGCTGCTGCTGAAGGCACTCAGCGATGGGCTCCGGGAAGGGGTGCTGCTGGACTGGATCGAGGCGCTGTCGTTCGCCAAGTTCGCGGTGCTGCTGGTGGCGGGCGTGGTCGGGATCGCGGCGATCATGGTCACGACTGGGCGGCTCACAACCAGCAACCGCACCAGGAAACGCTGGGAAGAGGCGATCGGGGAGTGTCAGGATGGGAAGTGCCTGGTGATCCCGCCGCCGGTGATCGAGCATCCCGCTCAGGAAGGCAGAAACGCACCCCGCTGGCGCCTATCCGGCCAGGAGTGGTGGGACGGCGTCTCGACGGGGCCGCGCGCCCGGTGGGCGGAGGGTTTCGCGTCGCCATCTGCCCGGGCCGAGGACGCGGTGGGCGTCTGCGTGTCGGGCGGGGGGATCCGTTCGGCTACCGTCGCTCTGGGCGCGCTGAACGCCCTGCGTGAAGCAGGGGTCCTGGGCGAGGCGGATTACCTGGTGTCGGTGTCCGGTGGCGGCTATACGGCTGGTGGCCTCCAGCTGGCCATGACTAGGGCGACCGCCGGCCTGCCGCCTGGTCAGGCTCCCGCGTCCCGGGCTACTGCGGCGGATGCGTTCGCTCCGGGCTCGCCGGAGGAGGATCACCTGCGCCGGCACAGCAGCTATATCGCTGACGGCCTGGGCCAGTGGCTGGTCGCCCTGGGCGTCCTGCTCCGCGGCGTGCTCAGCTCGCTGATCATCATCGGACTGACGATCACGACGGTGGGGCTGGGCATCGGCGCGTTCTACCGCCATGTGCCGATCACCGCGGGCGGGAACCTGCCGCCGCCCAAGTTCGCCGTGACCGGCAAGAACGCGCATGCTCCGGCCTATCCGGCCATCCCGGCCGGGGTCTGGTACGCGATCGCCGTGGCGGCCGGGCTGGCGCTGCTGGCCTATCTCGCGCGGCAACTGGCGGCCGGGCGGGAGACGTGGCGGCGGCGGACTTCCCGCGGCTCGATGATCCTGCTGTGCGCCACGCTGCTCCTGGTCGTGCTCGGCGTGGCTATGCCCGCGCTGTTGTGGGCTAGCTCCTGGGTGACCTGGAAGCTCGGGTTCAGCCTCCGGCCCGCGGCCGCGCTCAGCTCGCTGACCGTTATCACGACGTATCTGGGCGCGGTGGTGGCGCTGTTCTGGCGGAACCGCACCACCATCGCCAAGACCGCGGGCACCGTGACCAGCGCCGCCAGCAAGGGACCGGCCAACATGGTCCTGCCGAACAGCATGATCCAGCTGATCTTGATGTGGATCTGCCTGGCCTTCCTGATCCTGGTCGCGCTGCTGTTCTGCGGCTGGGCCGCCACCAGCGCGCTGGCCCACTCCGTCTGGGCTCTTGTCCCGGCGGGTGCGCTGGCCATCCTGACGGTGATCATTGACCAGACCTCGCTGAGCCTGCACCCGTTTTACCGGCGGCGGCTCGCCCGGGCCTTTGCCGTCCGCCGGGTCAGCGGTGACCATGCCGACGTCGCGGTGCCTTATCGCGACGACGAGGGCACCTGGCTGGACAGCTACGCCAAACCCGTGTCCGGGTTTCCCGCCGCGACGTTCGCCGCCACGGCCAACATCACCGGACAGGACCGCACCCCGCCGGGCCGGGCCGCGGTACCGTTCATGCTCGCGCACGACTACATAGGCGGTCCGGCCACCGGCTGGGTACATACAGGATTCCTGCGCCAGCTCCTGCCCAGGGCCCTGCAGGTAGACCTGACGACCGAAGCGGCGATGGCCATATCGGGCGCGGCGTTCGCGTCCGCTATGGGCAGCCAGACCCGCTTCTATGAGGTATTCCTGGCCATCGCCAACGCCAGGCTGGGTGCCTGGCTGCCCAATCCGCGCTTCGTCGCGCTCAAACGCGACAACCTCGATGACTGGACCATTCCGGGTTTCCCGGCCAGGCGCAGGCTGAGCTACTTCGCCCGCGAGATCTTCGGTATCCACCCGAGTACCGGCCGCCTGCTGCTGTGCACCGACGGCGGCCACTACGACAACCTCGGCCTGGTAGAACTGCTGCGCCGCCGCTGCAAGCTCATCTACTGCATCGACGCCAGCGGCGCCTCGCAACCCCTCGCCGACGCGCTCGCCGGGGCGATCACGCTGGCCCGCGAGGAACTCGGTGTTGAGATCACCTTCACCAGCCAGGTGCTCAACCTGGTCTCGGGTGACCGGCAGCAGCTAGTACCCGCCAGTTCCTTCACCAATCTGAACTCACGCCTGTCAGATAGCCAGGTAGCCATCGGATGCATCACCTATCCCGAAGTTGCCCGCCGCCGTCAGGCGCAGGGCCGCGCAGCCCGCTGCGGCAAACAAGCCGGCAGCTACCCCAAATCGCACGGCCAGCTCGTCTTCGCTCAAGCGATCCTTACCCCGGACGTGCCGTATCAGCTCCTGGATTTCCCCCAAAGCGATCCAGGGTTCCCGAATGACTCGACCGGAGACCAGTTCTTCAACGCCGGGCAGTTCGACGCATATCAGGCGCTCGGCTACTTCATCGGGCACAAAGCCGCGGGGTGGCAAAGAAAGTCGCGCCCCCGCCGACCCCTCCGGCTCATCCAGTTTCGCCGCGCCCAACGCTAGCGCAACCGAAACCGTCGTAGCATGGCATCTAGGTGGAATCCTCTTCTGCCGAAATGAGTGCGTTGTGTCCTCGTATACATATGCGCTGCCCTGTATGTCGCTAGCGATGGCGGCGATCGTCAATTCAGCCTTGTCGTTCGTATCGGTGGCTCCCTGCCGACTCTGTGCTTCTTATCTGCGGGCACGAGGACGCCGCGGCACCGAGCATGCAGATCATCCAGGTATGGGCGGACGATGGGTTACAAGCGTCACCCTGCTTGGAGCTCGGCGACAGAGTGTCCGGATTCAGGGAGGGCCGGTTCGGTGCTCACGCCGGGTATCTGCTGATTCCCGAAGACGGTCCGCTCGCGATTATGCCGGCGAACTCAACCTTCGAGGAGGCCGCTCCGAGTACGAGGGTTCGCACTACGCCCCTGTCATTCATCAGCGCGGCAAAGATCCGGAGCGGGCAGCACGTGGATGCCCTCCCTTTTTATGATCAACCGGCACGCCGCTGAGCCGCGGGTTGGGAATCATCCGTCCAGGGTGCCCGGACTGTGGTAGAAACGCCGTCACGTACAGCGGTAGGACGACCACTCGGCCTGGGGGTGACAGCGGCGGTGGACAAGGTGCGCCGGACGGCCGTCCATCCGGTCATCCGTGAGGCATCTGTCCTGGCGTGCTTTCTTGCCGCCGGGATAGCCGTGACCTGGCCGAGGGTCACTTACCTGGATGGCCGCCTGCCGGGGAAGTCCGACGAGGGCAGCTACGTGTGGGACCTGTGGTGGATGGCACATCAGGTCGGGCACCTCGGCGATCCGTGGTTCACCCGGGCGATGGCGGCGCCGGCTGGGACCGATCTGGGCTTCCACACGCTGATGCCGCTGGCGGGGTTGCTGATGACTCCGGTCACGCTCACGCTCGGCGCGGGCGTCGCGTTCAATCTGCTCTGTGTCATGGCTCCGGGCCTGGCGTGCTACACGATGTACCGGGCCGCCCGGCTGTGGGTGCCGTCCCTGCCGGGCGCGGTCGCAGCCGGTGCATTCTTCGGCCTGTCGGGCAACGTGACGTGGCGGGCCTGGTACCACCTGAACCTGGCACTGGGGATGTTGTTCCTGCCGCTGACGCTGGAGGCGGCGGTGCGGCTGCGCCGCGACCCCGGCCGGCGCCAGGCGGTGGTGCTCGGGCTGGTCCTGGGCGCTTCGGCACTGGTGGACCAGGAGATGGCGGTGCTGGCCGCGATCGTGGCCTGCGCGGTCCTGCTGCCCTGGCTGGCTCGCCGCCCATCGGCGCGCCGGCTGGTGCCGGCCGCCGCAGCAGGGCTGGCCGGCCTGGTCGTGGCCGGTCCCCAGCTTGCCGCCATGGCGGCGCAGATGAAGGCGGGTGCGGCCCCGCGCGGCCCGTCCATGTCCTCGCTGCTCAATTACGGGGCCGGCCTGCCGCAGTTGCTCGGGCCCTCGCCACGGGTCGCCTCCTACGGGCTGACGAGCCTGGGAGCGGCCTATTATCACGGTCACACGGCCGAGGGCTTGCCGACGTTCGGCGCGGTGCTGACCGCCGGCGCCATAGCCGGCGTCGTGACGTCGTGGCGGCGGCGCGGCACCCGGTTCCTCGCGCTTGGCTGGATCGGTTGTGCCGCTCTCGCGCTCGGGCCCGTGCTGTGGATCGGCCGGACCCAGTACGTGCCGCTCGCCCGGGGGTGGCATGGGGCACGGCTGTCGGCGATCATGCCTTACACGTGGCTCGCCCGGCTGCCCGTGCTGGGTGACCTTCGTGAGGCCAACCGGTTCACGCTGCTCGGCATGGTCCCGGCCGCCCTGCTCGCCGCGAGCGCGGTCACCTGGCTGTGGCGGCACGCCAGGCTCCTTGCCGCCGGCGTGCTCGTGCTCGGCGTGCTCGAGGCCGGGTGGCCCGGGAACCTGCCGGTCACACCTGCCGGGCAGCGCATCTCGCCGGTGGCTGCCGCGCTGCCCGCGCTCGACCGCCCGATCGCGGCCGACCACTCGAGGTCGATCGTGGTCGACGCCCCGTTCGGGCTGTGGGGTGGGACCGGGCTGTACGGATCGTGGCTGGCGCCGCAGGTGCTGGCGCTGGCGACCCAGGACGGCCACCCGCGCGCGGTGGCCTACGTGGCCGCCGTGCCCGCGCTGGTGGCCCGGGCCATCAACAGCCACCCGTTCTATGCGGACCTCGTGCGCAGCCAGAACGGGCAGGCGAACTCGGCGGCCCAGCTTGCCGCCGCACGTGCTGATGCGCACCGGATGGGGGTCGGCTGGGTTCTGCTCTGGTGGAATGTGCCCTCCATCGCCCGGTACCTGGCCGGCACCGGGTTCAGGCTCAGTTACCGCTGCGATGGCGTGTCGGTGTACTGGAATGCTGGCGGCCGGCGCTGCTCTCCTCACTGGTGCGGGGGGTAGGCCTCCCGCAGGTGAAGCCGAAACAGTCGCGATGTTGCCCAGATCCTAGGCCTTCAGCCTGCCGACCACGTCGCAGGCGGCTGGCCGCCGTGGCCCGCAAGATATGCATCGGCTGACCAGCATAGGAGAATGCTGGTCCGGGCCGTGACGCCCTGGTGGCCGCGCACCGGATGTCTGGTTCTGTGCGGGTATTGATCTTGTATGGCCTGGGCGCAGCCAGCGGGCGCTGGGCCGGGCGTGCTGCTTCGATCCTGGTGCCGCCGGGGTGGGCGACCGGCAGTTCCCCGGCAGGCATAACGGCCAGTCTGCCCAGCTGCGGTATCTTCAGATCCGCTTGCCTTGCCCTGGTGGCGGCTGAGTCGGGTGTTCTCCGCGCATGGCGGCGACGTGAATTATGCGGGCTGGGAACCGTTCGCCGGTTAATCCGGGATAGCGGGGCCGCCGGGAAGGGCCGTCTGGTGCGATGCCAGTCGCCGGGCGGATCGCTCGGCCATGCGCTCAGTGCTGTGCATCACCCGCATCCCAGAAGACCTGCTGGCCGGGGAATGGCGACGTTCACCACGGCGGGCCAGTCACCCGTCGGGCGGGGACCGGCTGCCGTCCGGTCATTTCGTGAGCTGCTCTGCCAGCACGCTGGCGGGGAAATAGATGCGCAGTTCGCTGATCTGATCGCCGCGCAAGTCGAAGACGACCGAGTAGGAGACCCGGACTGTCCGGCCGGTCGGCGCGATGCCGGCGAACTCGCCGATGTGGGTGCCGGCGAAGTCCGCCTCGACCGCCGCCTTGTCCTCATCCACGAGCAGGTTCTTCACCTCGATACGGGCGTCGAATGCGCGCTCATGCATGTCCCGCATCTGCTGCCCGGCGGCCTGCCGGCCGACCGCACGCTGATCGGTGCCCACGGCTGTCAGGACC
The DNA here is from genome assembly GCA_963800415.1 of uncultured Actinomycetes bacterium. Classification (GTDB taxonomy): domain Bacteria; phylum Actinomycetota; class Actinomycetes; order Streptosporangiales; family Streptosporangiaceae; genus Palsa-504. Next base: position 4,940 of record CAWDBS010000047.1, on the reverse strand, counting down.
ACGTCGTCGGTGAAGTACTGCCCGTAGCCGGCGCGCTTGGCGAGGGCGTCCAGGTAGTGCTTCATCATCTGCCGCCTGTCGCCCATGGTGTCCTCCTTTCCGCTTTCCTGTCACGATCGTCCAGGCCAGCCGGCCGACGGCAGTGCCAGAGGACCAGCGCGGCCGGGTCATTCGGCCCCTTTCCGCACACGTCCTCCACCGGCGATTCCCCGGCGGCCCGCCGTCCTGGTGTACATCAATCCCGGCCGCCCGAGGTCGAGGCCCTGATCCAGCGAGGACGTTCGGCCCTGGCGATGCCCTCGAGAGGCAGAAAGCACGGAGTTGCGTGCCGAGAGGGCGATATCCATGAAGCTCTTGTATGTCAGCGGCTCGCTGGGCCTTGGACACATCACCAGGGACCTGGCCGTCGCCAGGGCGCTGCGGCGCCGCAGGCCCGACATCGATATCTGGTGGCTGGCAGGGGAGCCGGCGCGATCACTGCTCCAGCAGGCTGGCGAGCAACTGCATCCGCAGGCCGGCGCGTACCGGAGCGACACGCTGGTCGCCGAGAGCGTCGCCCGCGAGGGCCAGCTGAACGTGGCCGCGTATGCGTTCAGGGCCGGCCGGGAATGGCTGGGCAATGTCCGGGTCGTCCGCCGCGCCCTCAGGGATGGTTCGTTTGACGTCCTGGTGGGGGACGAAACCTACGAGATCACGGTGGCCCAGGAATTCCACCTCTACACCGTGCCCGTGCCGTTCGTGATGCTCTATGACTTCGTGGGCCTGGACGCCATGACCGGCCGTCTGGCCGAGCGTCTCGGGGTGTATTTCTGGAACCTGGTGTGGGCAGCGGACCGGCCCATGTTCGCCAAGGGCAACAGCCATGGTGTCTTTATCGGGGAGCCAGAGGACATCCCCGGCACCAGGTTCGGGCCGCTGCTGCCGGACCGCAGGGAGCACGCCCGAAGATGCTATGAGTTCGCCGGCTATATCCTCCCGTTCAACCCCGCCGCGTTCCGGGACCGGGCTGGTGTGCGGGCGGACCTGGGATATGGCCCAGAACCGCTGGTGGTGTGCTCGGCCGGCGGCACCTCCGTGGGACGCGGGCTGCTCGAGTTGTGCGGCCAGGCCTATCCGCTGCTGCAGCAGAAGCTCCCAGGGGTTGCACCTGCTGCTCGTCTGCGGGCCGCGGATCACCCCCGCCTCTCTCCACGTCCCCGCGGGGATCGACGTCAGAGGGTTCGTGCCGGACTTGTATAAGCACCTGGCAGCATCCGACCTCGCCGTCGTGCAAGGAGGGGGAACCACCACGCTGGAGCTGACCGCCCTGCAGCGGCCCTTCCTCTACTTCCCGCTCGAGGGCCACTGCGAGCAGCAGGTCACGGTCGCCGGGCGTCTGGCCAGGCACCGGGCCGGCATCAAGATGGCGTTTTCCGCAACCACCCCCGCTGGCCTGGCCGACGCCATCGCCCGGCACCTGGGCGCAACCGTCAGCTACCCCCCTGTCCCCGCCGGTGGCGCAGACCGGGTCGCGGACATCGTCCTCAAACAAGCCGGGGCCGCAATAGCCGGCCCGGCGCGCGGGTCCGCCCAGACCAGCCAGTTAAGGCACAGCGCAGGCGGCCCCGCAGGCAGCCAGGTTGCCGGCCATATCGGCGGTTTGCGTTCCCCTTCGGGGCTGCGGCCCGTTACCGCTGCGCGGTCATGAGCTCCCTGAGCTGTTGTCCAGCTACTCCGCATAAGCAGCTGAGACCCTCGGCGGCTACGCGCGCCGAGACAGGCCTTCGCCCCGCAGGCCTAATCCAACCGGCGAGCAGCTGAAGCCTGCATATTTATGCATCGTGGCCGTACGCGGGAACACGCGCTTCTGCCGCGTATCGCGCGCCTGCTCCAGCAGCATAGGCCCGTGCATCCTCTTGATGTTGCCTCAACCAGACCAGGATCTCGAGCAGCGAGCCGTGAGTCTGCAGTCGGCCGATGATGGATGGAGGGTCGGTCCCGAGGTGATGCCGGTCAGCAGTGTGACGCTGAGCGACGGGCACGGCCGGGAGAACGCGCGCCGGCCCGTTCCGGGCGGGCGCGGGGAGCTCGGCGCTTGCCCGTCAAGGCACGCAGATAGCGTTGGTCTGGGTTGCCTCCACCGGGCCGCGTGCGGGTTAGTGCTGTCGGTCGCGTCCTCAGGTAAGGCCCAGTGCTATTGCCAGGGCCTGGTTCACGCCACGCATGGAGACCGGTGACAAGGCGCCGAGGTATTCGCCGAGCTCGTCCTTGCCCAGCTGCTCGATGCAGTCTGCGTTGGCGTATCCGGTGAGCGGGTCGGCCGGGGAGAGCTTGACCCAGGTCGGCAGGTCGCGGGCAGTGGTGGTGAGCCTGATCGCGATGATGTCATCGAGCAGGCGGTTGCGCGCGTTGTTGGATACCACAAGCCATGGCTTGAGGCCGTAGCCGAGGTCGCAGCGATAGACCTGGCCTCGTTGCGGGCTGGCGGTCAGGCGAGCGTGTCGCGCTCTTGCCGGGCGCGGCGGCGCGCACGCAGCACGGCGGCTTCCTCGGCCGACTCGTAAGGGTAGTGCGGGTTGTCGGCGACCGCGGCAGCGTACCCGGCTTCCAGCTTCTCGGCCTGGAGTCGCCGCCATGCACTGTGAATGGCGTCCTGGATGGCAGCGGACCGGCTCGGGTAGTGCCCCGCGAGTTCGGCGAGCTCGCGGGACGTCTCCTCGTCGAGCCGGACTGTCATCGCGTTTGTCATACTCATACGATACCACGTCAGTCATACATACACGCACCGCTGCACTCAGCCAGTTGCTGCCGCGTGCCGGTGGACGTGACGCACACCAGTTACCGACCCTGCGGGGGCGATGGTCCGGTACGTTGATGTGTTGGGTACCCGGGTCGGCTGATGCCCGGCTTGGTAACGATCCTATGTATTTGCTCCGGGATTCGGTCGACCGGCCCGATGCCGGGGATCTCCCCGGGCCGCCCGGCCTGGTCCTGCAGGGTGGTCAGCGGGACGGTCACGGTCACCTTCCCGGCGAACCCGCCCGGTGCCGCCCCGGCCGCGGGTCCCGCGGCCGGGGGCCCGGCCGGATGGTCCGGGCCTGCTGGCCCTGACCCGCCACCGCCCGGGTCGGTGCCGTCCTGCCCGCCGGCGGGGTCCTGGCGGGGCCGGGAGTCCTTACCCAGGAGCAGATCTAGGTAAGCGCGCGCCCGCAGCACATCCATGTCACCCTCAAGCCCGGCCTTCTTCAGCTGCCGCGCCCACGCGGTGATCCGCTGATCGGCGGCCAGGACCTCCGCCGGGGGCAGCTCGCGGCCCATCAGCGCGGCGTTGCCGGAGTCCTCGGCCCACCGCTGCACCCGCGCGTCCCGGGCCGCGGCCTCGCGCCGCCTGCGCGCCTTGTCCGGCGCCACTTCCATCACCGCGCGGGCGATCGCGGCCCCGCAGCCCGCCCGGGGTCAGCCGCCCCGCCCGGCCCAGCACCAGCGCCTCCGCCGCCCGCGCCTCGTCCGGGTCCAGCAGCGCGGCCGCCCAGACGATTATCTCGGCCTTGGACCAGGTGATGATGCCGTCCCGCAGGGCAGCCTTCGCGCCGGGCAGCCGGGATTCCAGGGCCAGTGCCAGGGTCAGCAGGTCATCGCCGCGGCCCGGGGACTCAGCCAGCACGTGGGCCAGCTCAGCGCCGGTGAACTCCTCCCACGCGGCCGGCATCCGGGCCGCGCCTTCCGGGTCGCAACCGGGCTCGGGGCGCTGCCGGATCCGCTAGCGGAGAAATTGCATCGTGATTGGCGTCACATCAGCTTCGCTCGCGCCCTTCGGACGCAGGCCCTACGGACGCCGGGCCGCTGCCGCGCGCGGCTCCCTCGCCACCGGCCGCAGCCGGGTCGGCCGAGCTTGCATTGCGCCATTACCGGACTGCCACCTGAGTTCCGCAGAATTACCTCTGCCTAGTGACCGAAAAATAGGCGGTGATCTGCGGGAACGAGAAAAAGCCCAGTGACGGGGCGTGTCGCTAGGCGGCGGTGTTCGCGCAGGTCAGGGAATCGCGGGTGCCAGGTCTAGGGTGAGGATCTTCTTCGGCGGTTCGATATCCAGTGCGGTATAGAGGTCGCGCAGCGGCTTGGTGAGGTCGGTGGCCTGGCGGAAGGTGCCGGCGGGGCCGGTCCAGGTGACGGCGTGCTGGCGCTGGAGCTCGGCGCGGATGCGGTTCCAGGGCCGGCCGGTCTCGTTCTCGGCGACGCGCATGAGCAGGAGGGCGAGCCAGCACAGGATGACGTGGGCGCGGATGCGGTCCTCGCGGCGGTGGTAGACCGGCCGCAGGTCGATGACCTGCTTCATGTCGCGCCAGCCGCGTTCCACTTCCAGGAGCTGCTTGTAGCCCAGCGCGATGTCCTCGGTGGTCATGTGGGGGTCGGAGCAGCGCAGGAGGTACTTGCCGTCGAGGTTCTCCTCGGCGGCGATCCTGGCCTTGTCTGTTCTCAGCAGGCCGCCCGGGGTGACGCGCAGGAACCGCTTCAGGCCCGGCTTCGCGGCCAGGGAGCCCTCGGTCCTGCCGCGCTCGGCGGGGCTGAGCTGGTCGGTGCCGTCGATGATCTCCTCAAGCTGCGCGACGAGCCTGGTTCGGATGGCGGCGTCGCGTCCGGCCTGGTCAGGGTTGTAGCAGATGATGAACCGGTCGTGGTCGTCGTCGCCGAGGCGGACTTCCCTGACCTGGAGGTTGTCCCGGACGGTCTTGTAGCGTCCCTGGCGGGACAGGGCGGCCTTCACGTCCGGGGAGCCAGAGCGGAGCTTCTCGCCGATGATGTACCCGCCGCCGCCCTGCATGAGGAACCGGCGGTTCTGCTCCGAAGTGAAGCCGCGGTCGGCGACCCAGATGACCTTCGACAGGGCCCATTCCCGCAGGTCGGCCTTGACCTGGCGGATCAGGCCGGAGTCGGCGGCGTTCCCGGGCCAGGACCACACC
>CAWDBS010000046.1:0-65904 GCA_963800415.1 uncultured Actinomycetes bacterium | reverse complement strand
ATGGCCAGGCTGGCCACGAAACTCAACACGGTAAGCGGCGAGATATCCCGCAAGGAACTCCTGCGAACAGTTCTGCCGAAAATACGTGCGATCTCGGTCGCTCGGTACAACCCACACGATTTCGGGCGACCACTCCCTTGTTCCACGGCTCGGTCAACGCATTGTGCACTTGTCGCACCAGCTCCTGCATCTGCGACAACATCAGACCGGTGGTACGGTGATGGCAACGGTTGTCCCGGGCGTCGAGAATTCTCTGGAAGGATCTCTCGAATTCTCCCGCGAGAACCGTTGCCTTCTGTTGCGACACGCCGGAGCCCAACGACCTTCCTAGCTAGTGGGTGCGCCTGTTAGTTCGGGGATTGCCAGGCCGCGGCGTCGTTGAGGTAGAGGCCGCAGGCGCAGTCGAGGGCTTCTTGTGGTGTGCCAACGGGGTATCCGTTGGGCAGGATGGAGGTCTGGTAGTCGTTGTGGCTGGCTCGGTATGTGGCGAATGCCCAGGTGGTAGCGGATCCGCCGTAGCGCAGCCGGAAGAGCGGCATTGTGGCACCATCGGGGAGTTCGCCGTCGACGTAGGCGAACGCTCCGCGGTGCCGCACGTGAAGGGTGGCAAGCTGAGGCCAGCGTTCACGTGCTCGGGTCAGCAGGCGTTGCCGTAGCGAGGTCTTGTTCGACTCCGGCGTTGTGCCATGCCTGTCATGGTGCCTCATCGGCGTGTCGGCCTGTTCGGCTGTGGGTGTTTCGGGAGAGTTACTCGATCCTTCCGTGATCACGATCGAGGAATTTACCATGCCGGTACGCAGTCCGTCTGTTGTGGATCTGACCGCTGAGCAGCTAAAGCTATATACCTAGCGCGACACCAGGAATCCGGACGATCGCCAGCCCCTCGACCTCCAGTAACGTTGGAAGTCCCCGCACGAACATGCGGTCCTTCTCCTTCGCGTTTTCGCTGAGTCCCGCGTCCCAGTCAAGCATGTCGGGATGCGTTCGGGCGGTCCGTTCCTCGCCGTAGGTAACGCCGGCCTGCTTTCTGGCCGCCATCCATCGGTCGTGCTCCATCCTTGCAAGCTTTTCGACGTCGCCCTGCGGTCCCTCAGCGAGCGTGAACGGCGGCAGGTCGGGCGCCGCGGGGACGACGACCGCGTCGATCTCGGCGAGCTTGGTGCCGATGTGCTCGGCCTGCGCCCGGCTGTCCGCCCGATAGCGCTCGTCGAACTGTTCCCATGGCACATGGCTGTCCTGGGCGGGTGAGCTTCCGGCGTACTCGACTAGGTAGCGCGCGTGCACGGCGCGGGCAAGTTGCTCGACCAATGCACCCCGTTCCAGCAGCGCCGGGTCGCAAGCTGCATCGAGAACGCCGAAGACGGCCAGCCGACCCTGCACGTCGTCGAACAGTCGTTGCTCCAACGCGTCGGCCAGGCCGGAGCGCTGCCCTAGGCAAAGGACGACGCGGTTGTTGCCCGCGAGCAGCAGACGCAGTCCGCGGCGCAGCACATCGTTCGCGTCGCTTGCGCTGACGTAGACCGTGCCTGCGGATCGAGCGGCGGAGGCCTCGTCGTCGCTGCGCACGACCCGTCCCGCGACCGGCGTCCCCGCCCGACGCCGACGCCGGATGAGATCGCGTTCCACAGCGTGGGCGAACCGGTCCGACCCGACCACGACAGCAGTCCGTTCGAGATCGCGGTCGTGCACGCCGAGCAGCGCGACGGCGGCGACGTCCTCGATACTGAAGAAATCCAGCCGATAGCCATTATGCCGGTCGACGCCCAGCCGTCGCGCTCGCAGTGCCGCGACGAGGTCCCCTTCGTCGGCTCTGGCGTACACAGCTACACCCGCCTGGTTGAGCGACCGGACGAGAAGCGCCACGCTCGCGTTGACTGCACCCGAATTGTCCAGCGCAAATACCCGCGCCGCGCCGCGCACGCCCGCCGCGCGCAGGGTCGCCTCGTCGGTCGGGTCTCCGTCCACGACGCGCACTGCATCCCGGCTAGCCACGTCGGAACCGATCCTGGAGCCGACCAGGACCGTCGGCCGGGTCGCGGCGAGCCGCCTGGCCAGCACAAACGCGGCCGGTCCCGCGCCAACAACTACGGAGTGTCCCCTCTTACGCAGCAGCACCCAGGCGGCGAATCGGGCCCGGAAGACCGCCGAGACCGCCTGCAGCACTGCGAGAACGGTCGTCAGAGGCGCGAGGTACATCGCGATGCTAAGCATCGGACCGTAGGGCGGCCCGCCGAGGGGAGTCAGACTCAAGATGAACAACTGAAGGGTGTAATAGACCCGGTCGAACGGCTCCGCGCCGGCGTACTCGGGCCGTTCGTTGAGGTAGTAGGTAAGGCCCACGTAGCCGAGCAGAGCGGCGATGACCGACAGCCCCGCTGTGACCATCCATAGGCGGAGAGGCGTTGCGGCATCGGTGTTCACGACTGCCCCGTTCCTGCGGCCGTTGAGCGGCCAAGCCTACAAGCCGGCCGACGTAACCTTCTCCCCACGCGCTGCCCGGCCCGGCGAATGGCGCGGGTGGCGGTGACCGGGCCGACGCTGTGGCCGGAGGTCAGCCCCGGAACCAGGCCGTCCACGACAGCCTGCGGCTGCGCACGGTTGATCTTTGACTGCGTGTGCCGATTCGCGCACCGCCAGACGGACTTCCGCAGTTCGTAGGCACATCTGCCCTTGATCGGTAGCGTTGGCGCTGGTGACGCCGTTTCGACCGCCGCGGATTCGCCAAAACTTGCAGGCACACGACTGGTGGCGTGTCGCCGGGGTTGAGCTGCACGGATGCTGCTGACTTGTGGTCATGTACCTGCGGGAGAGTCGGCGGACCAACGAGGACGGCTCGGTGGTGGCCTACCTGCAGCAGACCGGGAACTCGGTCGCCAAGGTGATCCACAACTTCGGGCGGGCCGACCAGGTCGACCGCGCGGCGCTGGCCCGGCTGGTGGCGTCGATCTCCCGGTAGCTGACCCCGGAGCAGGCCGCGGCCGCGGCCGCCGCCGGGGGCGGTGAGGTCGAGATCGTCGCCTCCCGCTGGCTGGGTGGCGCATGGACGCTGGATCGGTTGTGGGAGCGGCTGGGCATCGGCGCGGCGATCCGGCGGGCGGCGGCTGGACGCCGAGGTGGCCGAGCGGGTCGCCATCGACCTCCAGCCGCGCGCCGCCACCAGAACGCCTACCTCAAGTCGCACTCGTGGGACGACTACGCCAAATGGCACTTCGGCCTGACCGTGGGCGCGAAGGACGGCACGAAGGCGCGCTACGCCTTCGTCTACGGCGACTTCCGTCGGATCCACCGGATGGGCTGATCGCCTGCTCGTACCGAGCCGCGGAGTCGCGGCACAAGGAGATCGAGCTTACGGCAGACGAGTTGCTCCAATACCTCGACACGAAGAGTGAGCGCCGCAGGAAGCGCTGATCGTCCCCGCCGACGCCGGGCTTGCCCGACCGCTTCCGTCGGCGGCGACATGATGCCATGATGGGTCGTGGACACCTACCGAGCGCAGACGAACGCCTACGCCGCGCTGGGCTCACGTCAGTATCGCAATGAGTCCGAGCGCATCCCGCCCCACGTGATCGTACTTTTCGGGGCGACCGGCGACCTCGCGCGTCGGAAGCTGCTGCCTGGCTTCGCGCACCTGGCAGCGTCGCACCTCGCCCCGCCGATCAGGATTGTCGGGTCATCTCTGGAGGAGATGAGCGACGAGGACTTCCGGGCGTTCGCCAAGGCCGCGGCGGCGGAGTACGGCCACCTCAAGACCGTCGCCTTCGAACGCCGGATCCGCGAGCAACTCGTGTCGGAGGAGTGGGAGGAGTTCGCCGCGAACCTGCGCTACGTGCCGAGGTCGGCGGGCCCGGAGACGCTGGCGGCCGCGGTCGCCGAGGCGGAGGACCAGCTCGGCGAGGGCTGCCTGCGGCTGCACTACCTCAGCGTGCCGCCCGCCGCCGCGCTCGATGTGATCAACATGCTGCGGGAGGCGAAGCTCGTCGAGCACTCCCGGGTGGTCATGGAGAAGCCGTTCGGGACCGACCTGGAGAGCGCGGTCGAGCTCAACGCGCAGATGCACCAAACGTTCGACGAATCGCAGATCTTCCGCATCGACCACTTCCTCGGCAAGGAGGCGGCGCAGAACATCCTCGCCCTGCGTTTCGCCAACGGGCTGTTCGAGCCGATCTGGAACCGGAACTTCATCGACCACGTCCAGATCGACATCCCCGAGAGCCTCGGGCTGGACCGCAGGGCCAACTTCTACGAAAATACCGGCGCCTACAAGGACATGGTCGTCACCCACCTGTTCCAAGTGATGGCGTTCGTGGCTATGGAGCCACCGACCGCGCTCGAACCGACCTCGATCAGCGAGGAGAAGAACAAGGTCTTCCGGTCCCTGCTGCCCGTCCTACCCTCGCACGTGGTGCGCGGTCAGTACGGGGGCTACCGCCAGGAGGAAGGGGTCGCGCGCGACTCCGACACCGAGACGTTCATCGCCGTGCACTGCGAGCTCGACAACTGGCGCTGGGCCGGGGTCCCGTTCTACCTCCGCACCGGAAAGCGAATGGCGGAGGGCATGCGGATCATCTCGATCGCGTTCAAGGAGGCGCCACGTTCGATGTTCCCGGCGGACTCCGGGGTCGGATCGGCTGGTCCGGACCACCTGACGTTCGACCTCGCCGACGAGTCCAAGGTCTCGCTGTCCTACTACGGCAAGCGGCCCGGCCCCGGGATGAAGCTCGACAAGCTGAGCATGCAGTTCTCAACGGGGGAGACCGACTACGCCGGCGACGTCCTGGAGGCGTACGAGCGGTTGATCCTCGACGCGATGCGCGGCGACCACACGCTATTCACCACGGCGGACGGCATCGAGAGCCTCTGGGAGAGATCGATCCCGCTGCTGGATGCCCCGCCGCCGGTCAAGCCGTACGCGCCCGGGAGCTGGGGCCCGAACGCGATCCACCAACTGATCGCCCCGCACGCCTGGCGGCTGCCATCCGAGCGGATGTGGCGCGAGGAGAATCCGAGCGAGCCAAGCTGATAGCGGGGTTGCCGCGCCCTGTCATCCCCGCGAGACGAGGCGGGTGAGGAAGGGCGCGACGAGGTCGAGCGCCGCGGCCATGAGCGCGGGCGGCTGCGAGTTGAGCGTGTCCTTGCGCCTTGACCCTGGCTCTTCATGGGCCGGTCGGCTTGTCCGCGCCTGGAGGACCGAAGCTGCCTCTTGACCAGGGGAGACTGGGTTGTCGAAGACCGAGTCGGACCTGATAGAGAGGCACTTTCGGAGTGCGGGCTACCGCGACGCGTCCGAGGATCATGGTCACCCCGGATGGGTCTGGAGTGGTGTCGCACGCCCGGTCCCGGCTGTGGCCGATCTGGCCGGCACCACCACGCTGACCGCCGAGCTGAGTGCCGCGCTGGACGGGGTGCGTGGGCCTCGGCCGCGGCATGATCCGGGGCGGGTGCTGGTCGATCTGGCGGTGGCGATCGCCGACGGCGCCGAGGCGATCAGCGACATCGCGGTCCTGGCCGACCAGCCCGCCCTGTTCGGGTCGGTGGCCTCGGACTCCACCTGTTGGCGGCTGCTGGACGCTCTCGGCGACCCCGAACTGCCCGCGGTCGCCGCCGCTCGGGCCCGGGCCCGGGAGGTGGCCTGGGCGCAGCGCGCCGAGACCACCGGGGCCGCGTTCGGGCCGTCGCGGGTCGCCGGCACCGCCGGTGTGGAGGCGCTAGTGATCGACCTGGACGGGCACATCGTGGTGTGCCACTCGGAGAAGGAGCAGGCCGCGCCGACGTTCAAGCACACCTTTGGCCACGTCGCCTTCGGTCATGCCGAGCAGGTCACGCAGCCAGCGCCCGGGGATGTCCGGGCGCAGCCCGCATCGCCGGGCCAGCCAGGCCACCGGTTGGAGCGGGCCTCAAGCCCGGCAAAGGTCACCACGGCGCCGGAGGCGGCCATGACGACCGCCGGGCGGTCCGGCTCCTTAGCGGCGAAGACTCCAGGATGCACAGCCACGCCCTCCGGGATAGAATCAGTTGACTTATTATTCTAAATAAACCATCATCGGGCAAGACGTCCCTGATCGGAGAAACGGAGACCTCGTGGCCGACACCGGACTCGCCGAGCGCGTGGCCCGCATCGAGGCGCAGCTGGCCATCGGGCAGCTGGCCATCCGGTACGCGATGGCCGTGGACGCCAGGGACATCGATGCCTGGGTGGGCTGCTTCCGGCCGGACGTGGACATGGGCCGGCACGGCACCGGCCGGGAGGCGCTGCGGCGCTACATCGACCCGATGGTGCGCCGGTTCTACCGGTCCGTGCACCAGATCTGCGGGCACCGGATCGAGCTGACCACCAAAGACACGGCCACCGGCGCGGTCTACTGCCGGGCCGAACACGAGGTGGGAGACGAGTGGATCGTGATGGCAATCTGCTACTTCGATGAGTACGCGCGGGTGGACGGCGAATGGTTCTTCTCCCGTCGGCGGGAGCGCCACTGGTACGCGGCCGGCGCCACCAGCACCCCGCAGTCACAAGGATTCGCCGGCTGGGCGGCCAGCGGGAAAGCCGGCGCTTCCTGCCGAGTTCGCAAGCTGGTCGCGGTTCTGGGACGGCGACGCCCGCGCCGCCGCGCTGACCACAGCCCCGGCGAACGGAGCAGCCTCATGAACATCGGCGTCTGGTTCGACCTGCGCAATCCGCCCGCCTGGCGGCAGGACCCGGCCCGGCTCTACGGCTTCACCCTGGAACTCTGCCGGGAGGCCGAACTTCTCGGCGCGGACTCGCTCTGGTTCTCCGAGCACCACGGCTTCGAGGACGGCTACCTGCCGCAGCCGCTGACCTTCGCGGCGGCCGCGGCCGCCCGGACCACCCGGGTCCGCCTGGGCACCGGCATCCTCGTCGCGCCGCTGCGCAAGATCGCGCAGCTGGCCGAGGAGGCGGTGGTGGTGGACATCATCAGCGGCGGCCGGCTGGAGCTCGGCCTGGGCGCCGGGTATCGCAGGCCGGAGTTCGAGCTCTTCGGCACGGACTTCACCGCCCGGTACCGCATCCTGGATCAGCAGGTCGCCGAGCTGCGCCGGCTGTGGGGTGACAACGGACTCAGGCCGGCGCCGGTTCAGGAAAAGCTGCCGATCTGGCTGGGCTACCAGGGGCCGAAGGGAGCACGGCGGGCCGGGCTGATGGGCGAGGGGCTGCTCACCGTGGCCGCCAGTTCCTGGCCGCCGTACCGGGACGGCCTGGCCCAGGGCGGCCATGACCCGGCCTCCGCCCGGATGGCCGGCGGGGTACAGGCCTACGTCACCGATGATCCCGAACGAGACTGGGCGCACCTCGCTCCGCACATCGCGTACGCCCAGGACAGCTATCGCAGGTACATGGTGGAGGGAACCGGTAACCCGGTGCCCCGCCCGGTAGATCCCGAGCGGCTGCGCACCAAGGGCCCGGACGCCGGCCCGATGTCGTACTTCCTGTTCGGCACGCCGGAGGAGGTCGCCAAGGCGATCGGCGAGTACGCCGGGGACGCCCCGGTGCAGACGGTGTGGCTCGGCGCGTCGGTGGCGGGCCTGCCCGAGGACCTGGCCGCCCGCCACGTGCAGACCATCTGCACCCGGCTCCGCCCATTGCTGAAGGAGTAATACCCATGGGCAGGCTTGACGGCAAGATCGCGATTATCACCGGCGCGGCCTCCGGCATCGGCCAGGCGACCGCACGGCGGGTGGCGGCCGAGGGCGCCCGGACGGTGGTCGCCGACCTGAACGGCGACGGGGCCGGGGAGGTGGCGGCCAAGATCGCCGCCGCGGGCGGCGAGGCGACCGCGGTGCAGGCGGACCTGGGCGAGGTCGACTCGGTGCGGGCGATGGTCCAGGCGGCGGTGAGCGCGTACGGCGGCCTGGACATCCTGCACAACAACGCCGCCGCGACCCAGCTGGCCGCCACCCGCGACCTGCCGGTCAGCGCGGCCGACCCCGACGTCTGGGACGCCACCATGCGGATCAACCTGCGCGGCGCCATGGTAGCAATCCAGGCCGCCGTGCCGCACATGATCGCGCGCGGCGGCGGCTCGGTCATCAACACGGCCTCCGGCGCCGGCCTGACCGGGGACCTGCGCAACCCGGCCTACGGCGCGTCCAAGGCCGCCCTGATCAGCCTGACCCGGTACGCGGCGACCGAGTTCGGCAAGCAGGGCATACGGTGCAACGCGATATCACCCGGCTTCATCGAGATCGGTTCCAAGCCCGGCCGCGAGGCGGTGCACGCGACCATGCTGCGGCACGCGCTCACCCCCCGCCTCGGCTGCCCCGAGGACATCGCGGCGCTGGTCGTCTTCCTGGCCAGCGACGAGTCCGCCTTCATCACCGGGCAGAACATCTGCGTGGACGGCGGCATGCTCGCCCACCAGCCGTTCGTGGCCGACCTGGCGAACCAATTATCCCGAACGAGCTGGCTGCGAGCCGAGCCACAAGGAGAGCACATGCCGGCAGGAACATGCACCGGGCGCGTCGTGGTCATCACCGGCGCGGGGAACGGCATCGGCCGGGCGCACGCCCTGGCGTTCGCCGCGCAGGGCGCCAAGGTCGTGGTCAACGACCTGGGCGGCGCCCGGGACGGCGCGGGCGCGTCGGCAGGCCCGGCCCAGGCGGTCGCCGACGAGATCGCCGCGGCCGGCGGCGAAGGCGGTCGCGAATACCGATGACATCTCCTCCTGGGCCGGCGCGCAGCGGCTGATCCGAGCGGCCGTCGAGGCGTTCGGCGGGCTGGACGTGGTGGTGAACAACGCGGGCATCCTGCGCGACCGGATGATCGTCACGATGACCGAGCAGGACTGGGACGCGGTCATCGGCGTGCACCTCAAGGGCACCTTCGCGGTGCTGCACCATGCCGCGGCGTACTGGCGGCAGCGGGCCAAGGAGGGCCACGCCAACGACGCGCGGGTGATCAACACCACCTCGCCGTCGGGCCTGTTCGGCAACCCGGGTCAGGGCAACTACGGGGCGGCCAAGGCCGGCATCGCCAGCCTGACCGTCATCGCGGCCCGGGAACTAGACCGCTACGGTGTCACGGTCAACGCCATCGCGCCGACCGCGCTGACCCGGATGACCGAGGACATCGAGATGATGCGCGCCGCGGCGGCCGCCCGGGACCTGAGCCCCGAGGCGATCTCGCCGCTGGTGGTCTGGCTCGGCTCGGCGGAGTCCCGCGAGGTGACCGGGCGGGTGTTCGGCGCCTGGGGGAACGCGATCACCGTCCTGGAGGGCTGGGTGAACGGCCCCAGCGTATCCGCCGGCACCCGCTGGGACCCGGCCGCGCTGTCCGCGGTCATCCCCGGCCTGGTAGCCAAAGCCGCCCCGAACGCCGACACCCTGGGCAACCGTAAGCCGGCCGGGTGAGTACAGGGATCAGGGATAGCACGCTCCTGGACAGGAGTCCGCCCGCTGCGATGGCTAGGAAGAAGTCTGCCGTTCATGCAGCTGACTTGCCCGTAAGTGGGAATGATAGCATAATGCAAGCATGCCGAACTTGCTGGTAAGAGACCTTCCCGACGACGTTCACGCCGCCCTTCAGCGCCGGGCTGAGCGTCGCGGCCAATCCCTGCAGCAGTTCCTCACCAGTGAACTGCGCAGGCTCGCGGAGCGGCCGAGCGTCGATGAGGTCCTGGACCGCATCGAGCGCCGCAGCGGAGGGCAGGTGGGCCTGCGCCAGGCCGCCCAAGACCTCGGCGAGGAGCGGTCCCGGGGTTGATCGTCATCGATGCGTCTGTCCTTGCCAATGTCGTCGGCGATGACGGGAACGACGGGCAGCGAGCCCGCCTGGAGTTCCGCAACGCCGGTGACGTCGCCGCGCCCGATCTGGCGGACGTCGAGACCGTCGCGGTGCTGCGCAAACGGTGGATCGCGGGCACGGTCTCCGATCAGAGGTTCGCCGCAGCAGTCGAAGACCTTGAGCAGCTCGAGATAGACCGGTACCCCGCCCTCCGGTTCGTGCGCCGCGCTCATGAACTACGCGCGAACGTGACAGTGCACGACGCCGTCTACGTCGCACTCGCCGAAACTCTGGACTGTGAGCTGCTGACTGCCGATCAGCGCCTGGCCAATGCTTCAGGGCCCCGATGCACCATCCGCGTGCTGCGATAACGGGCCCGTCGTGCCAGCCGTCCCTCGCACTACCCCCTCATACCGACGCCTGCGCGGGGGTCTGGGCGGGCACCCGGAACAGCTCGTTGAAGGTGCCGCTGGTGATCCGCTCGCGGACCTCGTCGCTGGCGTCGGCGAACAGGCCGCGCAGGGTCTCCTGGGTGTGCCCGTAGGTGCCTTCCAGGTGCGGGTAGTCATCCCCCCAGAGCACGTTGCGGTAGCCCGTCGCGGCCACGATCTGCACCGCGCTCTTGTCGTGCTGGAAGGACGCGTACACCTGCTGGCGGATGATCTCGCTGGGCAGCCTGCTCAGCTTGGGCCGGACGAACATGCCGTGCTGGCGGTAGGCCTCGTCCATCCGGTCCCCGATGGCGGGCACCCACGCGGCGCCCCCCTCGGCGATCAGGATGCGCAGGCCCGGGTGGCGGTCCAGGGCGCCGCCCGCGACCAGGTGCGACACCACCCGCATCCCCGGATAGGTCGTCTCCATGTAGTTGATCACCGCGCCGCCCGGGCCGCGGAACACCACCGTGTCCCCGCCGGTGCCGATATGGAAGCCGAGCACGACGCCGGCCCGCTCGGCGGCGGCCCACAGCGGCTCCCACACCTCCAGCGCGTACTCCTCGCCGGGCCGGGTCTGGCTAGGCAGGAACACGGCCTGGAAGCCGAGCCCGGCGGCGCGCTCCAGCTCGGCGACCGCGTCGCCGACATCCGCCGTGGACACGCACGCGGTGGGGATGACCCGCTGGTTCTTGCTCAGGATCTCGGCGTGCGCCCAGTCGTTCCAGGCCCGCACCGTCTCCCGGGCCAGCTCCCGGTCGGTGATCTTGACCGTCCAGAAGCCCATCGACGGGAACGCGAGCTGGCCCCAGACGCCTTCGGCGTCAAGGTCCTTCAGCCGGATGTCGAGGTCCCGGGCGCCCGGCGGGCGCATCGCGTCCATGAAGTCGTTCAGCTGGCGGTCCACCCGCTCGCCGTCGATGTAGAGGATCTCGTACTTGTCGCCGCGCTCGGACCGCGGGGCGCGCTGCGCCAGCCGGGGCGGAAGCGACTGCAGCCACAGGTCAGCGGGTTCCAGCACGTGCGAGTCCGCCGAGTTGGCCCAGATCTTGGTCATCGTGCTCCTCCTGCTCAGACCGTACCCGCGCGTGCCACCCACCGGCAGTTGCGCGGGCCGCCCGCTCGTTCGGGACTGGCTTTTAGTGTTCAGTATCAGGTATAAAGAGTTTACATAGTTATCTGTATTAAGGGTAGGCTTCGTACCAACGAAGCGAGCCGGCGTCGGCCGGCGGGCAGGAGCGCGGCGATGACCGGATCCCGGCAGGTTCCCGTGGCGGAAGGCCTGTTCACCTGGCGGTCCGACGGCCCCCGGCTGATCGGGGCGCAGTGCCAGGCCTGCGGGCTGGTCGGCTTCCCGGCCGGGCCGGCCTGCGAGCGGTGCGGCGGGACCGAGGCCACCGAGACGCTGCTGCCGGACCGGGGCACATTGTGGACGTTCACCACGCAGGATTTCCGGCCGCCGAGCCCGCCCTACGACGGCGCCGACACCGCGGAGAGCTTCCGGCCGTACGCCCTGGGCTACGTCGAACTGCCCGGGGAGGTCATGGTCGAGGCGCGGCTGACCGAGCCTGATCCGGCCCGGCTGGCCATCGGCCAGCCGATGCGCCTGGCCATCGTGCCCTACACGGTCGGTGCAGACGGCACCGAGATCGTCACGTTCGCGTTCGCCCCGGCGGACGGCCAGAGCCCGGCCCGCGCACCCAGGGAGGCATGATGGAAGCGGTGATCATCGGCGTCGGGCTGCACCGGTTCGGCCGGTTCGGCGGCAAGTCCGCGATGGACATGGCTGCCGAGGCGGTCCGGGACGCGCTGGCGGATGCGGGGGTCGGCTGGCCGCAGGTCCAGGCGGGCTTCGTGGGCAGCCTGGAGGTCTACAACCCGGACGCCATCGTGGGCCGGCTGGGACTGACCGGGGTGCCGCTGCGCGGCGTGTTCAACGGCTGCGCGACGGCGGGCACCGCGCTGTCCCTGGCCGCCCGGGCGATCGAGACCGGCGAGCACGACCTGACGATCGCGATCGGGATGGACAAGCACCCCCGGGGCGCGTTCGCGGCCGACCCGTCGGTGGCCGGCCTGCCCGCCTGGTATGGCCAGACCGGTATGTACCTGACCACGCATTTCTTCGGCATGAAGATCAACCGCTACATGCATGACCACGGCATCAGCCACCAGACGCTGGCCAGGGTGGCGGCCAAGAACTTCCGCAACGCATCCGGTAACGACAAGGCGTGGCGGCGCACCCCGCTGTCGGAGGCGGAGATCCTCGCCTCCCCGGTGCTGAACTACCCGCTCCGCCAGTTCATGTACTGCGGGCCGGACGAGGGCGCCGCGGCTGTGGTGCTGTGCCGCGCCGACCAGGCACACCGGTACGCCGGGCGCCCGGTCCGGGTCCGGGCCTGCGCGCTGCGCAGCCGCCGGGTCGGCGCGTTCGAGGTGAGCAGCCCGTCGGTACCGGTCGGGGAGCACGCGCCCAGCCCCACGGTGGACGCCTCGCGCGATGCGTATGAGATCGCCGGAATCGGGCCGGGCGACGTGGCGGTGGCCCAGTTGCAGGACACCGACGCGGGATCGGAGATCATCCACATGGCCGAGAACGGGCTGTGCAAGGACGGCGAGCAGGAGCGGATGATCGCCGACGGCGACACCGAGATCGGCGGACGGCTGCCGGTCAACACCGACGGCGGACTGATCGGCAACGGCGAGCCGATCGGCGCCTCCGGGCTGCGCCAGATCAATGAACTGGTACTGCAGCTGCGCGGCACGGCAGGGGCGCGGCAGGTGCCAGGGGAGCCCGCGGTCGGCTACGCCCACCTGTACGGCGCCCCCGGGGTGTCCGCGGTAACCATCCTGTCCACCTGAGGTGCGACGCGATGCCTGAAGAGATGCAGGAGTTCATGCGGCAGGCCCGCGAGTTCCTCGACGACTGCGCCCCCCGGACCGCCGGACGCGCGGCGTTCCGCTGGGGCGAGGGCGATGACCGGGTGGCCTACTTCGGCGCGGACCCGCCGGAGGTCGAGGAGCGGAAGCTGCGGGCCGCGCGGGACTGGCAGCGGACCCGGTACGAGCACGGGTTGGGCTGGATCTGCGGGCCGCCGGAGTACGGCGGCCGCGGCCTGACCCCGGTCCACGAGCTGGTCTACGACAGCATCGAAGCGGAATACGACGTCCCGGACACCGGCACGCTGAGCGTGATCGGGCTGGGCATGATCGGGCCGACGATCCTGGCCCATGGCCAGCAGGCCGTCAAGGACCGTTACCTGCCGGCCATGTACCGCGGCGACGTGATCGCCTGCCAGCTGTTCAGCGAACCGGACGCCGGGTCCGACCTGGCCAGCCTGCGCACCCGCGCGGTTGCCAGCGAGGGCGGCTGGATCCTGGACGGGCAGAAGGTATGGACGTCGGTGGCGCAGCACAGCCAGATCGGCATGGCGCTGTGCCGGACCGACCCGGACGCGCCGAAGCACAAGGGCATCACCGCGTTCCTCGTCGACATGAGCGCACCCGGGGTGGAGGTGCGGCCGCTGCGCCAGATGAGCGGAGGCTGCGACTTCAACGAGGTCTTCCTGGCCGGCGTGCGGGTGCCCGATAACCACCGGCTCGGCGAGGTCAACGGCGGCTGGCGGGTCGCCCTGACCACGCTGATGAACGAGCGTGCCACCGTGGGCAGCGAGGGCAGCGGCCCGGTCGCCGAGGCCCTGTCACCGGAGCGGCTCAGCGCGCTCATGCGAGCCACCTGGACGTGGGACGACCGGGCGCTGCGCCGTGACCTGAGCGAGCTGCTGGCCGACATGATGGCGACCGGGCACCTGAACGCGCGGGCGTTCCGCCGGATGCAGGCCGGCGAGGCACCGGGACCGGAGATGTCGGTGGCCAAGCTGATGTACGCGCAGAACCTGACCCGGGCGGCGGACTTCACCTCCCGCGTCCTCGGGCCGCGGATCATCGCCGACACGGGGGACTGGGGCACCTACGCCTGGGCGGAGCTGCTGCTGGCCACGCCGGCCCTGCGGATCCTCGGCGGCACCGAGGAGATCATGAAGAACATCCTGGCCGAGCGGGTTCTCGGGCTGCCGAAGGAGCCGGGCATCGACACCACCTCACCGTTCCGCGAGCTGCCCAGGTCGGGAGGTGCCTCGTGAGCGAGGACAAGGAAGAGCTGGACGAGCTGCGCGAAGCCGTCCGTGAGTTCCTCGCGGCCAAGTCCGGCGAAAGCGCCGTCCGCGCGGCCATCGAGACCGGATATGACCCGGCGGTGTGGGAGCAGATGGCCCGCCAGCTCCGGCTGCCGGGGCTGGCGCTGCCCGGCGACTACGGCGGCGACGGGTTCGGCCTGACCGAGCTCGAGGTGGTGCTGGAGGAGATGGGGGCCGCGCTGCTGTGCTCGCCCTTCTTCGCCACCGTGGTGCTCGCCGCCCAGGCGCTGCTCGCCTCGGCCGACGAGGCGGCCTGCGCCCGGTACCTGCCCGGCATCGCCGCCGGGCGGACCGTCGCCACGCTGGCCGCGGCGGAAGGCAACGCGTCGTGGGACCCGGCCATGGTTTCGGCCCGGGCCGAGCGGGTGCCGGGGGATGGGCACCGGGGGTGGGCGCTGAGCGGGAAGAAGAGCTTCGTCCTCGACGGGGCGATCGCGGACCTGGTGCTGGTCGTGGCGCGCAGCACCGCCGGGCCGGCCCTGTTCGCGGTGGATCGCGGGGCGCCCGGGCTGCGCGCCGAGCCGATGACCACGCTCGATCTGACCCGGCCGATGGCGGCGCTGACCTTCGACCAGGTACCCGCGGTCCTCGTCGGCGCCGAGGGCCAGGGCGGCTGGCTGATGAGCCGGGTGCTCGACCTGGCCTGCGTGGCACTGGCCGCCGAACAAGCCGGCGGCGCCCGGCGGTGCCTGGAGATGAGCGCCGGGTACGCCAGGACCCGGTACCAGTTCGGCCGCCCCATCGGCTCCTTCCAGGCCGTCAAGCACAAGTGCGCGGACATGCTGGTCCGGGTGGAGCTCGCGGAAGCGACGGCCCGCGAGGCGGCCCGGCTGGCGGATGAGGCCGCGGCGGACTTCCCGGTCGCCGCCGCCACCGCGCACATCTGCTGCTCCCGGGCCTACATGTTCAGCGCGGCCGAGAACATCCAGGTGCACGGCGGTATCGGGTTCACCTGGGAACATCCCGCCCACCTGTACTTCCGCCGCGCCAAGTCTTCCGGGCTGCTGTTCGGCGGCCCGGCCGTCTACCACGAGCGGCTGCTCGACCGGCTGGGCATCTGACCCGGCGGAAGGCTGGCCATGACGGCCACGGTGCTCTCTCCCTCGTGTTCAGCAGCCGCTAGCCGGCCGGGCGCGGCCCGGCCGGCTAGCGGCTGGTTCGTGCGCGGGCGGGCCCGGGATCCGGATCCGTCCCGGTGCCGGGCGCTGCTTCGCTCCGGGTCAGTAATGCGCCGGGGTGTCCCGCAAGCTGGTCACCCGGGTCTGGGCGTAGTTGCACTCGGCGACGATAGCGGCGACGCGCCGGCCGATGCGAGCCAGTGGTCCCCGTGCGCCCTGCCTCACGTTGTGGTTCATCGTTCCTCCTCGGTTTCCGGCCATCTGTTCGCCGGTCACCATTGAGTCTGGCCGTAAGGCACTGCTGGGCGCATCGGAGGAAATCCCTATTTCGCCTGCCCAGATAGGTCTTAGCCGGCCTGCAACCGGCTTAGCCGGACTTGGCGCGCCTCAGCCGGCTCAGCGTGGATCCCGGCACCGGTTTACCGGCGCTCACTGATGGCTCCCGCTGCGGTACGGCGAGCGTTTCTCACTCCGCTGGGTACTCCTGCACCTCATCGAGGAGACAGCCCGCCACGCCGGCCACGCCGACTTCCTCCGCGAATCGATCGACGGCAAAGTCGGCGAGTAGCCAGGCGCGCACGAGCCCCTCCTTGCCCCCGAAGTGATAGTGGGCGACCGCGGTGTTGCGGGGAGGTCGCCGCCTTGGCCACCTCCCGCAGCGAGACCGCTTCGACGCCGCGCTCGGCGAACAGCCGCTCGGCCGTCACGACGACCTGCTCCGCCGTGGCCCGTCCGTCCGCTCGCGTTCCGCCGCCGCTCCTGGCGGCTGCGCCTTCAGTGTCGCCGATCACATCCATGCCCTTTCCCGCTGGCCAGATTTATGCCCGTCCCTCTCTAGCGTCCGAACTAGTTGAATCATATGCTTTAGTTAATCAGTTTACGGATTCTGGTTCGGGCGTCATGGAGGTGCGCGATGACGGTGCTGCGCGGAGCACTGCTGGTGGACGGGACCGGGGGGGCACCACGGCCGGCCGATGTGGTCATCGAGGCGGACCGGGTCGCCGCGGTCGTGGAGCCGGGCGGCGTACCGGGGGACAGCGACGTCGTCGACCTTGACGGCCTGGTGCTGGCCCCGGGATTCATCGACTGTCACACCCACTACGACGCACAGGTGCTGTGGGACCCCGACCTCACCCCCTCGTCGTGGCACGGCGTGACCACGGTGGTCATGGGCAACTGCGGCTTCGGGATCGCGCCGACCCGGCCGGCCGGCCGCGAGACGATCGCGCGGACGCTGGAGAACGTCGAGGGCATGTCGGTGGAGGCGCTGTTCGCCGGCATCCCGTGGACGTTCGAGAGCTTCCCCGAGTACCTGGACGCGGTTGAGCGCGCCGGGCCGAAGCTGAACGTGGCCGTCATGCTCGGGCATACTCCGCTGCGGCTGTACGTGCTGGGCGAGGAGGCGGCCGAACGGGACGCCACCTCGGCCGAGATCGAGGAGATGCGGCGGCTCGTCGGCGAGGCGATCGACGCCGGCGCGATCGGCTTCGCCTCCTCCCGCCAGCCCGCCCACGCCGGAGCCTGGGGCAAGCCCGTGCCCAGCCGGCTCGCCACCGTGGACGAGCTGATGCGCCTGGCCGAGCCGCTGGCCGAGCGTGGCCGCGGCACGTTCGCGATCACGCACGGGCCCGACTTCGGACCCGTGGAACTCGCCGAACTGTCCGTCAAGACGGGACGGCCGGTCACCTGGACGGCCCTGAACGCGTCGCCGGGTGCCTTCCGCCTGCTCGATAAGGCCGAGACCCGCGGCGGCGAAGTATGGCCGCAGGTCGCCTGCCGCCCGATCGTCTTCCAGGTCACCCTGGCCGAGCCAGCGCCGTTCGCCCGCGCCGACGCCTTCGCCGAGGTCCTGTCCGTGCCGGCCGCGGAACGCGCCCGGTTCTACCGTGACCCGGCCTGGCGGGACCGGGCCCGGGCCGATGTGGCCAGGCAGTGGTATTACAGCTTTGACAAGGTGTTCGTACAGGAGACGGTGGCGCACCCCGAGCTGGCCGACGGCCCCTCGCTCGCGGAGCTGGCCGCCCAGCGCGGCGTCGACCCGCTCGACGTGCTGTGCGACGTGGCGCTCGACGACGATCTCAGGACCCGCTTCCGTGTCGTGGTCGCCAACGACGACGCCACCTCGCTGGCCGGGCTCTTGCGCGATGACCGCACGCTGCTGGGCCTGTCCGACGCGGGTGCGCACGCCAGCCAGCTCTGCGACGCGGTCTTCTCCACCTACCTGCTCGAGCACTGGGTCCGGGACACCGGCACGCTGTCGCTGGAAAAGGCCATCTGGCGGATCACGGGGCACCCGGCTGCGGTGTTCGGGATCCCCGGCCGGGGCCGCGTCGCACCCGGGTACTACGCCGACCTAGTCGCGTTCGATCCCGCCGCCGTCGGGGTGGAGCGGATGGAACGGGTCTGGGACCTGCCGGCGGGCGCGGACCGGCTCGTCGCCCGCAGCCGCGGGTTGCATCAGGTCTGGGTGAACGGCGAGCTCGTGAGCGACGGCGGCAAAGACGGCGGCCTGCGCCCCGGCCGCCTTATCCGCGACGGCGGAACGTCCGCGGGCCCGGCCACGCGATAGAGCCGGGCGATAGAGGAGACATCATGGAGATTCCGCGTATCATCAGCGTCGACGACCACGTCATCGAGCCCGCGCACGTGTGGCAGGAGTACCTCCCGGCCGCCTTCCGCGATTCCGGGCCACGGCTGACCCGGGTCAAGGGGCGGCTGCGCTTCGAGCCGCGCCACATGGCCTTCCGGGAGGATCCGGACGGGTACTGGGCGGACTGCTGGTCGTACGCGGGACTGCTGTTCCCGGTCACCGGCGGCTTCGCGGCAGTCAGCTTCCCCCGAGACCAGGCGCACAACCGGGCCGTGGTATTCGATGACATCCTGCCCGGCTGTTATGACCGCACGGCCCGGCTGGCCGACATGGACCGTAATCACACCGACGCGTCGCTGTGCTTCCCCACCTTCCCGCGGTTCTGCGGGCAGACGTTCACCGAGCGCGGCGACCGTGACCTCGCGCTGGCCTGCGTCCGGGCCTACAACGACTGGATGATCGGCGAATGGTGCGCCGACGAGGCGGCCGGCCGCCTGATCCCGCTCACCCTCATCCCGATGTGGGACCCGGACCTGGCGGCCCAGGAGGTGCGGCGCTGCGCGGCGAAGGGGTCGCATGCCATCGCCTTCTCCGAGAACCCGGCCGCACTCGGCCTGCCCAGCGTGCACACCGACGCCTGGGATCCGCTGTGGGCCGCGTGCGAGGAAACCGACACCGTGGTCAACATGCACATCGGCTCGTCTTCCACCTTCAGCAAGACCAGCGACGACGCGCCGCCGCTGGTCATCATCGCGCTCACCTTCGAAGGCGCATCGCACGCCCTGGTGGACTGGCTGACCAGCGGCGTGCTGGCCCGGTTCCAGTCGTTGCGCCTCGCCCTGTCCGAGGGCCAGGTGGGCTGGATGCCGTTCCTGCTCGAACGGCTCGACGAGGCCTGGGAGCATGCCCGTGGCTACGCGAGGACCCAGGAGAAGGTGCCGGACCCGCCCAGCACGTACGTCCCGGGCCGGGTCTTCGGCTGCGTCTTCGACGACCAGGTGGGCCTGGCCCTGCGGGACCGCATCGGCATGAGCCAGATCATGTTCGAGACCGACTACCCGCACGGCGACTCAACGTTCCCGCACTCAAGGGACACCGCCGCCACCATCGCGTCGAAGGCCGGGCTGTCGGACCAGGAAACCTGGCGGCTGCTGCGCGGCAACGCGATTTCCTGCTACCGGCTGGACCGCTACGGCATCACCGAGTGAGGTGCCGTCGGCAACCGGCTAACCTCGGCTCCTGCCGCACAAACCGACCGTACAGCTGAAGCGTCCTTGACTATATAACTAAATCATCTTACTATATAAGACAAACCTGGCAGGCAAGACGCGGAGGCTCGTCATGACCCGGTTGAACGTGAACGACGCACGGTGTGAGGCCCTGTTCGCGTCAGGGCTGCAGCGATCGGATGCCCCTACCCCAGAGGCGCTGGCCGAGGTGATCAGCCGCACCGTGCGGCGGTTCGGCATCGCGGGCTGCCTCAGCCGGGTGGCCCAAGAGTTCGGCGACCACCCGGAGGCCGCCGCGAGCCGGATGCGATGGATCCGCCAGCTCGTCGGCGGGATCTACGCCCCGGCTGCCGCGCGGCCCGCGCGGCCCGGCGGCTGGACGCCCGCCCTGGGCGCCGGCCAGCGCGCCGCGCGGCCGGCGGCTGGACGGGCCCACCGCGCCGCCTGAGCCCAGGTAGAGCCGTCATAGCCAGCCGTCACGACCGTATTCAGCAGTGATTGCCGTATGGCCTTCTCATACACCTGCAAGGAAGCGGTCTGCGGTGCATTACATGTCCATTCCGCCGTTGACTCCCCATACCTGTCCGGTGATGTAGGAGGAGGCGTCGGCGGCAAGGAAATGTACGACGCGCGCGACCTCGTCAGGCCTGCCCAGTCGTCGCATCGGGATCTGCCCCTTGATCTTCTCGATGACTTTCTCCGGTATGGCCTCGACCATCTCGGTCGCGGTGAAGCCGGGGGTAACGGTATTCACCGTGACGGCCAGCCCGTCCTCAGTGAGCTTTCCTGAACGTTCCAGCATGAAGGCAACTTCCTTGGCGAGCGTCTTGGTGAGCCCGAACAGGCCTGACTTCGAGGCCGCGTAGTTCGCCTGCCCGATGTTGCCGATTTCCCCGATGACGGATGACACGTTGACGATCCGGCCGCTGCCGCGCTCGATCATGTGCGGCAGGACGGCCTGGGCGAGGAAGAACGCACCCGATAGGTTGACCGCCAGCACCTTGTGCCAGTCGTCGTCGGTCAGCTTGGCATGGGTCTTGTCGATCGTAATGCCGGCATTGTTGACGAGGATGTCGATGCGACCCTGCTGATCCAGCACTTCAGCGACGACACGCCTGCAATCATCGGCGGAGCCGACGTTGCCGGAATGCAGCGTGATCACCGAGCGAGCGCCGAATGCCTCGGTGAAGTCGGAGCGGAAAGCCTCGGCAGCCTCTTTGTTCCGGCTATATCCCGCCGCCACGGAGGCTCCTTGTGAGGCGAGGCTTCGGCAGATGGCGGCTCCGATGCCCCGGGTTCCCCCCGTGACCAGCGCCACCTTTCCGTCGAGCTTGTCACCCGCGAACGCGGTGGGTCGTTCTGCCGTGACGTCGCTGGCTCGTTGTGAACTCATGGATGGGGCCCCTTCAGTAGACACGGACATGGCTCGTGCTCGACCCTGCCATGACACCGGTAAATAACTATCATAGCTTTTCCGGAAATATTTTGCTAGTGTAACATTTCAGATGTAGCTGGGCGGCGGAGACCGGGATCAGGCGGCGCGGTGGCCAGCCGGGAAGTCGGTGCATCACCTGCAGCGGTGCAGCTGTAACCGGCGGCCAGCCCGGATAGGACCAGGACGGCGGCCGGAGGCATCAGACGGCAAGCACGCCGAGGTTCGGTAGCGTGACCGGCTTGATTCTAAAAGGGTGTCGGAATGTACCGCAATGGCAGGTCGGGCTCGGTGTAGCCGCCGGCGTGTTGCCGCTTGGGCAGCGTGACGTCGGGGAGGGCCAGGGGCTTGTAGGGGACCTGGCTGAGCAGGTGGCTGATGATGTTGAGCCGGCCGCGCTTCTTGTCGTCGGTGTGCGCGATGTACCAGGGCGCCCAGGCCGTGTCGGTCGCGGCGAACATGGCGTCCCGGGCCCGGGAGTAGTCATACCAGCGGCTGTAGGACTTCAGGTCCAGATCCGACAGCTTCCAGATCTTCCGCGGGTCGTGGATGCGGCTCTCCAGCCGGCGGGTCTGCTCGCCGGCGCTGACCTCGAGCCAGTACTTCAGCAGCAAGATCCCGTCATCGGCCATGGCTTTCTCCACCCCCGGCGCCAGCTCCAGGAACCGCCCGGTCTCCTGCGGCGTGCAAAAGCCCATCACCCGCTCCACGCCGGCCCGGTTGTACCAGCTGCGGTCGAAGATCACGACCTCGCCGGCGGCCGGGAAATGCGGCAGGTACCGCTGGATGTACATCTGCGACTTCTCCCGCTCGGTCGGGGCGGGCAGCGCCACGACCCGGAACACCCGCGGGCTCACCCGCTCGGTGATCCGCTTGATCGTGCCTCCCTTCCCGGCGGTGTCCCGGCCCTCGAACACCAGGCAGATCTTGGCTCCCGACGCCTTGACCCACTCCTGCATGGCGACCAGCTCGCCGTGCAGGACTCTCATCTCCCGCTCGTATTCCTTGCGCTTCATCTTCGGCGCCGGGCCGGCTCCGGCGTCCTGGCGCACTCCAGCAGGCGACGCAGGGGCCTCCCCGTCGTGCTGCTCCTGCTTGTCCCTCTTCTTGCCCATGTCGCTTACCTCCGATGGGTTCGGTGATGTGAGTGCGATGTCCTGCGGCGGCCTGCCTCAGCGGCAAGCCTCCACGGGTCGGGAGGACCGGCGCTGGCCCCGCCTTGGTCATCGGGATGGCACGGTCGCATGCTGGGCTCGGGTCCTTCGGCGCGCGATCCACTTGCCGGCCTCCCAGCCGAGGAGCAGCACGACGGCGGCGAGGAGCGCGAGCCCCCACTGGGCGCCGGTCAGCTGAGTGGTCCCGAGCAGCCGCTGCATGAAGTCCGCTTGGGTGATGAGGAACGCCGCGGCGACTTCGGCCGCCGCGATCAGGTTCATCCTGGAGCTGTTGAAGATGTCCGCGTCGAAGGCCGTGCCGGTCTGGCTGCGGGCCTCGAAGGCGGCGACCACGAGCATCAGGGAGAAGGCGACCAGGCCGATCGACTGGCCGATCTTGACGCTGCCGTAGTGGTTCTTCCCGGTCGCGATCAGCGCCAGGTTGGCGGCGGCGATGAACAGCCCGACAAGGCCGCAGGTGACCATCACCCCGCGGGTCAGGATCGGTTCCCCGCGCGGGCGGGGCCGGCGGTTCATCAATCCGGGTGTCTGCTTGTCGAAGCCGAGCGCGATGCCGAACGGGGCGTTGACGAGGAAGTTGATCCACAGGATCTGCACCGGGGTGAACGGCTGGCCTGCGGCGATGTTGAACAGGCTGGCACCGAGGAAGGTAAGGACGAACGCGACGAGTTCGAGCAGGACGAAGCGGATGTACTTGCTGAGGTTGTCGTAGAGTTTGCGGCCCTGCTCGACCGCGTAGACGATCGTCGCGAAGTTGTCATCGGACAGGATCATCCGGCCGGCGTTCTTGGCGACCTCGGTGCCGCTGCCCATGGCCACGCCGATGTCGGCGGCCTTGATGGCGGGCGCGTCGTTGACGCCGTTGCCGGTCATCGCGACGACGTTGCCCTTCTTCTTGAGCGTCTCGGCGAGCAGCACCTTGTGCTCGGGTGCGACCCGGCCGACGACGCCGATGTGATCGATCCGCTCGAGCCGCTCGGTCTCGGACAGCGCCGCGAATTCGGCGCCGAGGATCGCCTCGCCGGGGATGTTGAGCTGCCTGGCGATCGCGGCGCCGGTGATCACGTCATCGCCGGTCACCATCCGCACCCGGATGTGCGCGTCTTGCGCATCGGCGATCGCGGCCCTGGACTCCTCGCGAGGCGGGTCGACCATCCCGACCAGGCTCGTCATCTCCAGGTCCTGGACCAAGGCGAGCAGATCGCCGCCGGGGTCGAAGCTGGCCGCATCCAGGTCGCGGAAGGCGCCGGCCATGACCCGCAGGCCCGCCTCTTCCATCCGCTGGACGTGCTGCCCGGCGCGCTGCTTGAGGGCGTCGTCCCAGGGGATGCTCGTGCCGTTGGCGAGCGCGGTCGCCGCCCGGGCCATCACTGCCGGGGCCGCTCCCTTGACGAAGCAGCGCACGACGTGGTTCCCCGCCGCGTCCTCGGTCTGGTTGAAGGTGGCCATCAGCTTGTAAGTCGGGTCGAACGGCAGCGTCGCCAGCCGGGGCAGTTGCTCGCGCGTCCCGTCGATGAACACGCCCGCCTTGTGCGCCAGCACCAGCAGCGCGCCCTCGGTCGGATCGCCGACGACCTTGCCGTCGACGAGCTTGGCGTCGCTCGCGACGACATAGGGCAGGATCGCGGCGTCGATGGTGTCCGTCTTCCCGGCCGGGCGGCTGATCTTCCCCTCCAGGCCGTAGCCGATGCCCGTGATCGCATAACGGTCGGTCGGATCAACGACCTCGACCGCCGTCATCTGGTTCATCGTCAGCGTCCCGGTCTTGTCCGAGTTGATCGCCGAGGTGAACCCGAGCGTCTCGACCGACGGCAGGTCCTTGACGATCGCCTTCTGCTTCGCCAGCTCGACGCTGCCCAGCGACAGGACCACCTGGACGACCATCGGCAGGGCCAGCGGGATCGCCGCGATGGCGAGGGCAACCGCCGTGTCGAACAGCACCTTCCACGACTCCCCGCGGCTCAGGCCCAGCGCGAACATGATGATCATCGTCAGTCCCGCCGCGCCGACGATCCACAGCGTCAGCGTGTTCATCTGCCTGGTGAGCGGCGTCTCCTCCTTCGCCGTCGCCGAGAGCATGTGCGCGATCTTCCCGACCTGCGTATCGCTCCCCGTCCCGGTGACGATTACCACCCCGCTCCCGTGCGTGACCGGAGTGTGCATGAACGCCATGTCCGACTGCTCACCGGGGCCGATCTCCCCGTCCGTCAGCGTCTCGGCGTCCTTCGGCGCCGGCACGCTCTCGCCCGTCAACGCCGACTCGTCGATCTGCAAGGCGCTCGAGGTCACGATCCGTCCGTCCGCCGGCACCTCGTCCCCCGCCGCGATCAGCACGACGTCGCCGGCCACGAGCTGCTCCGCCGGGATCTCCGCCTCCGCGCCGTCACGCCGCACCCGCGCCGTGGCCTTCATCATCGACTGGAGCGCATTCATCGCGCTCTCGGCCTTGCCCTGCTGCCGCAGCCCGACAAAGGCATTGAAGAGCGTGATCACGATCAGCACGATGGCCGTGCCCCACTCCTGGATCACCAGCGAGACGACCGCCGCCCCGACCAGGATGAGCTGCATGTAGCTCGTGAACTCGGCCAGGAAACGGCGGACCGCCGACGGCGGCTCCTCCACCGGGAGCGCGTTCGGGCCATCACGCCTGAGCCTGTCCGCGGCCTCAGCAGCGGAAAGACCCGAGCCAGGAACAACCCCGAGCCTGCCCGCGACATCCTCCGGGTCGAGCGCATACCAGCGCTCGCCGGCAGATGCCGAACGCTCCCGAATTACCTCCGCCGTAGCCATCACGACTCCCCTCCGCAAGCCGCAGCCGCGCCGACGGGCTTGTCCCGGACCGTCACGCCAGCTGGCCCGGTAGTTGCCGGCATCATCGCGGACTCCTCTGCCAGAATCACCGAAACCGCTGCGGGACCCCTCGACCCGTTTATGGCTCAGTCCCTTTCAGCGCAGGCTCAGCGTAACGGGCGAGGCGCGCAAACATCATGTGCGGGCCCGCGGCCACGCTGGAACAATCACCAGGCGGCCCAGTGCTCTGACAGGGCCAAAGGTCCTGACGTGCGAGGCCAATCGGCCGCCACGTGCCCGGGGCCCTCGCCGCCGGCGGGGGTCTTTGGGCCCTGCGGGACGGGAGCTATGGCACTGCCTGGCAGCGGTGCGGGGGTTCCACGCTGAGCCGAGGCCAGGGTGGTTTTCATACCTGGCGGGCATGACGCACTTCCTGTGGGGTGGTACCTGATGAATGCGATATCTCGGCGCTGGCTCGCCCGCGCTTCGTTCGCCCTGATGCTCGCCGCTGCGGTGCTGGTGCTCGCGGTCGCCGGGTGGCACAGCCTGGCGCTGGTGGCGTTCGGCGGGGTCGGCGTGTGCGCCGTCCTGGCGGGCGGGTACTGGTTCCTGGCCCACCGGGGGGTGCTGCGGTGGATCGCGCTGGCGCTGATGATCGCCGCGCCGGTGCTCATCCTGGTCGCATTCACGCGCGCCAGCCTGCTGTGGGTCGCCATCGTGGCGGTGGCGCTGATGGCGGCCGCGGCCGGGACCGCCAGGGCCGCGCTGAGTACCGGCGGCCAGGACGCGGGCATGCCCGCGGTCCCGGCGGCGCGCCCGCGGCGGCCGTTCCTGATCATGAACCCGAGGTCGGGCGGGGGGAAGGTCACCAAGTTCGGGCTGAAGGACAAGGCGCAGGCGCTGGGCGCTGAGGTGGCGATGCTGGAGGGCCCGGGGACGGTGGACGTGGCCGCCCTGGCCCGCAAGGCGGTCGCTGATGGCGCGGACCTGCTCGGCGTGGCCGGCGGGGACGGGACCCAGGCGCTGGTGGCCGGCATCGCCGCCGAGCACGGCCTGCCGTTCCTGGTGATCAGCGCCGGGACCCGCAACCACTTCGCGCTGGACCTGGGACTGGACCGGGATGATCCCTCAACGTGCCTGAACGCGCTCACCGACGGGGAGGAACTGCGGGTGGACCTGGGCGTCATCGCCGACCGCACGTTCGTGAACAACGCCTCGTTCGGCGCCTACGCCGAGGTGGTCCGCAGCCCCGCCTACCGGGACGACAAGCGGGGCACCACCTTGCAGGTGCTGCCGGACCTGCTCAACGGCCACCAGGGGGCCCGGCTGACCGCCCGGGCCGCAGGTACCAGGATCGACGGCCCGCAGGCCCTGCTGATCAGCAACGGCCCGTATGAGATGAACGACGTGGCCGGCCTGGGCCGCCGCGCCCGGCTCGATGCCGGCGCCCTGGGCGTGGTCGCCGTCCGGGTAGCCAGCGCCCGGCAGGCGGTCGGGCTGCTGCGCGGCGGGCACGGCCAGGGACTGACCACGCTCACCGCCGGCGAGGTCACCGTCGACGCCGACACGCCCGAGATCCCGGTCGGGATCGACGGCGAGACGGTCATGCTGCCCACGCCGGTCCGCTGCGCCATCCAGCCCCGGGCGCTCCGGGTGGTCGTCCCGCGGGAACGTCCCGGCGTCCCCGCTCCCAAGCCGGCCCTGGAATGGCCGCGGCTGCGGCAGCTCGCGTCCTTCCGCGCCCAGCCGGAGGCCGGACCCGTCCCCGCCCAGCCAGGCAAGCAGCCAAGCATGCAAGCACGGTACGGAGAATAGGCAGAAGCGGGACTGCTTCCAAGCGCCGCTGGGCTTCGCCGGTGCGCCGCACGCCGCACGGCACCGATGAGGGCTGCTGGTCTGCCGTGCGGGTGAGCAGTGGGTGAACTGGGCATGGCGAGCGCATGATGGCCGCTAGCAGTTCCACGTGCGGGAGGTGCCTGACATGACCGTGGGCGATCATTTCGAGCGGGTGGCCGCCGTCTATGAATCGCTGCGCAGCACCGACGAGGCGCCGGTGCGCGCGATCGGCCAGTTCCTGCCCGGCCGCCCCGTCACCGGCCTGGATACCGGCTGCGGGACGGGGCGGTACACGCGGCTGCTGCGCGGGTTGTTGCCAGACGGGTCGCAGCTGATCGCAAGCGACGTCTCGTCGGCCATGCTGGCACAGCTGACGGCCGCCTGCCACGGCCGCGCCCCTGGCGTAGCGCCGCTGCTGGCGGCCGCCGAAGAGCTGCCGTTGCGGGCCGCCAGCCTGGACCTGGTCACCGCGTTCAACTGCGTGCATCACTTCGACCTCGGCCGCTTCCTGGCCGCCGTCGCCCGGGTGCTGCAGCCCGGCGGCCAGCTGTTCATCTACACCCGCACCCCGCAGCAGAACGCGCGGACGATCTGGGGCCGCTACTTCCCCGGTTTCACCGAGCACGAGCAGCGCCTGCACAGCCAGGCCGCCATCCGGGATGCCGTCCGGCGGACCGATGGACTCACGATGATCGCCGCACAGACCTTCCAGCACCCGCGCACGAGCACGGCCGAGCGGCTCGCGGCCCAGGCCCAGGGGTGCCACTACTCGACATTCTCCTTCTACACGCCGCAGGAGCTGCGCGCAGCCATCGCGACCTTCCTGGCCCGCCTGCCCGGCCCCGAGGTCTCCTGGGTCGACGAGCACCTGCTGGTAATCGCCGGCCGGAGCCGCCACGACCAGGCGGAGCCTGACGGCTAGGAGGCGGCCGGCCCGACATCGGGCTGCCAGACTGCCCGGACCGCGGCCGCCTCGGCCGTTGCCTGGGCCCGGCCGGCCGTCGCCGCTGCTGCCCGGCGCGACACGTCAAGCACGTTGCGCCCGATGGCCCGCATGGCCGCGCGGTCCGGCCGCACGAGCGCGACCCGGGCTCCGGCCGCGGCCAGCGCGGCAGCCTGCCGGGCGGGGCCAGGCATCAGGGGCCCGATGCCCTGGGCTACGGGCGCCACGATAACCACCCGTTCGTATCTGGCCGCCAGGTCGGCGTTGGCTACCGAGCGCACGCCGCCGTCCATGTAACGACGATTCCCGATGGTAACCGGCGGCCAGACGCCGGGCACCGCGCAACTTGCGCCAACCGCGTCCACCAGGCCGGCCTCCCCAGCGGAATCAAACACCACGAACTCGCCGGTCCGCGCGTCCACGGCGGTCACCTTGAGCATCGTGGCGGGCCAGCCGCTGGCGGGCAGCCGGGCCTCGAACACCTTGCGCCGGCCGGCCTCGGGCATGACATCGGCGGCCAGCGCCCAGCGGCCTATCCGCGCCCGCGCCCGCACCGGGTCCCGGCTGGTGCTCATGACCCACAGCAGCCTGCTGATGATGCCCCAGCCGATCCGGGCGGCGGGCTCAGGATCAGGCGGCGCGAGCTGAGCCTGGTACAGCGCCTCCGGCTGCTGCCCCGAGGTGATGTCGGCGCCGACGACCGACCCGGCCGATGTCCCGATGATCACGTCAGCTGCGGCCAGGTCGATACCCCGGTCGGCTAGCCCCGCGATCACGCCAATCTCCCAGGCAATGCCGGTGACACCACCGCCGCCCAGCGCAAGCGCGCGTCTGTCCATGACTTCCCTTGTACACCCATCCGGCGCATTTGACTCATAGATAGCGCCGCACCGGCAGCACGCGGCGGTTCAGCCGTGACTTACTGTCGCAGAGCGCAGCCGGGCACTCGCAAGCATCACTCAGTCCGGCTGGGCTGCCTGCGCGGCCCGGCCGAAGGTCCCGTGCGCAGGGACGTTGGTCCATGGCGCGGGCTCCCGTGACGGGCTGGACTGACTATGACAGAGGACCCCAGACAGACGCGGAGGAACGGATCAGATCCGCGCACCGCGCAATCGAGATCCGCGAGAAGCGGAGGGGTCCTCTCGTCGCGTCCTGCCTGGATTACCCTGCGCTGCAGCCGACGTCGAGCGTGAGCGGCGCGCCGGAGTAGTCGAGCCCGCG
The DNA here is from genome assembly GCA_963800415.1 of uncultured Actinomycetes bacterium. GTDB lineage: Bacteria > Actinomycetota > Actinomycetes > Streptosporangiales > Streptosporangiaceae > Palsa-504. Next base: position 37,207 of record CAWDBS010000046.1, on the reverse strand, counting down.
TGCCGATACGTACGCTGGCGAGGCGGAGCTATGCAGCCAGGAATTCCAGGATCCGCTTGTTGATGTCGGTGGGGTGCTGCACCATCAGGAAGTGCCCGACACCGTCGATGAGCTCGGACTGCGATCCGGGGCCGCAGTGGTCCGGCACCCGGTTCACCTGCTCCTGGGTCATGCCGTGGCAGCCGTCCTGGGTGCCGTGCAGGTACAGCGTGGGCTGGGTGATGTCCCTGCCCCAGGCCGCCGCCTGCTCGGCCGCCCATTCCTCGGAGCCGAACCGGTGTGCCCGGAGCTGACTGGCGCGACCGCGCTGCGCTGGACAATGGGCTTGTGGTCGAGGTCGAACCCGGCCGTTTCGAAGAAATGGTCATCACGGCGCTGGACGGGCTGCCCGAGGAGCTCGGCCAGCTGATGCGCAATGTCGCGGTGACGGTCGAGCACGGCCCGGGGCCGCCCGGCCTGCTCGGACTGTACCAGGGCATTCCGCTCACCAGCCGCACGTCGGAGTACGCGGGGGTGCTGCCCGACCTGATCACCATCTACCGCCAGGAGATCTGCGCGATCTGCCGCTCCGAGCAGGAGGTCGCCGACCAGGTCCGCCGTACCGTTATCCACGAGATCGCCCACCATTTCGGCATTGACGACGACCGGCTCAGCGAACTCGGCTGGTAAGACCGGACACGGCCGCCAGAAGGGCGCACATCGGCCGCCGGCGGGGCGCGAGCAAGTGATGCTGGTTCGCCGGCGGACCCGCCACCGGAGATTGTGCTGCGGCTGCTCGCCCGCGGCCTGTCCAACGCCGAGATCGCCGCGCAGCTCGTGGTCGAGCCGTCGACGGTCAAGTCGCACGTGGCTAGCGTGCTGGCCAAGCTGGGCCTGGGGGACCGGGTGCAGGCGGTGGTGTTCGCCTACGAGAACGGGCTGGTCCGTCCCGGGACGCGCGAACCCGGCTCGTTAGTGAGTGATTGATAAATGAGCCGCCTCCCACGGTCTCGCAAGACAGCTAAATTAGTTATATAATCAATCTGTATTGCCTTTACCTCAGACCGGAGGAGGAACCCGTGCGCCGGACCATCTTCACTGCCGAGCATGAGCAGTTCCGGCAGCTGGTGCGGGTCTTCCTGGAGAAGGAATGCGTCCCGCACACCGCGGAGTGGCTAGCGGCGGGCGTGGTCAGCCGGGAGGCCTGGCGTAAGGCCGGCGAAGCCGGCTTGCTCGGCTGGATGGTCCCCGAGGAGTACGGCGGCCTCGGTATCAGGGACTTTCGCTACAGCGTGGTCATCGCGGAGGAGATCGCCGCGACCGGGACCCAGGGCATCGCCCTGGCGCTGCACAACGACGTGGTGGCTCCCTACCTGACCGACCTGACGACGGATGAGCAGAAGGCCCGGTGGCTGCCGGGCTTCGCGGCCGGCGAGCGACTGGTCGCGATCGCCATGTCCGAGCCCGGGGCGGGCTCGGATCTCAAGCAGGTCAAGGCCACTGCCCGCCGCGACGGCGACCACTACGTGCTCAACGGGACCAAGACCTTCATCAGCAACGGCCTGCTCGCCGACCTCATCATTGTCGTGGCACGGACAGATCCGGAGGCCGGGCACCGCGGGATGAGCCTGCTCGTGGTCGAGGAGGGGTTCGCGGGCTTCGAGCGGGGGCGCAAGCTCGACAAGATCGGGAACCGCGCCCAGGACACCGCCGAACTGTTCTTCCACGATGTCCGGGTACCGGCCGCGAACCTGCTCGGCGAGGAGGGCCGCGGCTTCTACCACCTGATGCGCAACCTGCCCGCCGAACGGCTCGGCATCGCCGTGTACGCGATCGCCCATGCGGACCGCGCCTTCGCGGTGACCAGGGACTACGCCCGGGACCGCCACGCCTTCGGCCGGCCCATCGGAGGCTTCCAGGTCAACCGGTTCGCGCTCGCGGAGATGAAGACCAGGCTGGATGTCGCGCACGCCTACCTCGACCGGTGCGTGCAGGCGGCCGTGGACGGCGACCTCAGCGCGGAAGAGGCCGCGGGGGCCAAGTGGTGGGCCACCGAGCTGCAGTGGGAAATCGTGGACCGCTGCCTGCAACTGCACGGCGGCTACGGCTACATCAACGAGTACGAGATCGCCCGGCTCTGGCGGGACGCCCGGGTGCAGCGGCTGTACGGCGGCACGACCGAGATCATGAAGGAGATCGTCGGCCGCAGCCTGGGTTTCTGAGGCCCGTGGTTTCTGAGGCCCGTGGTTTCTGAGGCCCGTGGTTTCTGAGGGAGGAGCAGCGATGTCATCCGTGACCGTCACCGAACACTGCCCGCGCTGGTGCGCTAGCGAACACGCCGCGGCCAGCTACGGGGCCGCCTTCTACCACGCCAGCGAGACGACCTCGGTCACCATCTCCCGGCCCGGCGGCCTCACCGCGCCGGACCGCCTGGATGTGCAGACCGCGCAGTACCTGCCGGATGACCCCGGCGAGCCGGCCTGGTCACCCACCGTCGAGATCACGGTGCACGCGGGCGGCCGCTACCGGCTGATCGGCCTGACGCCGGACGAGGCCCGCGAACTCGCCGCCATGCTGGCCACAGCGGCGGAGATGGTCAGCGCATCCCCCGTAGCCGATCGCGGGTCCGGCTGAGCCAGGCGTCGTAGTCGGTGGCCTTGCGCAACATCAATGGGGCCGAACGAGCCTTCTGTCACGCCCGCGACCCCTCCATCACCCCCGCGAGTGTCCGCCGCCGAGATTGTCACCGCCGGGATATCCGCCGCCGCCGAACTTCTCGTCCAGCGCCGCGTAGTCCTTGCCGAAGCCCTGGGTGCGCGGTAGCGCGTCCAGGAACTCCACGGTCTTCGGCTTCTTGTACGAGGCGATACGGCGCCGGCAGTGCTCGATGAGGTCGGCGTCCGTCACCGGGCTCGATCCGTTGAGCACCACCACGGCCTTGACGTCCTGACCGAAACGCTCGCTCGGCACGCCGATCACCGCGGCCTCCTTCACCGCCGGGTGGGCTTCCAGGCAGTTCTCCACCTCGGCGGGGAAGATGTTCTCCGCCCCCGACTTGATCATCCGGGTCATGGTGCCGAGGAAGGTGATCGTGCCGTCGCTCTCACGCCGGCCCAGGTCGGTGGTGTGCCACCAGCCGCCGCGGAAGCGCTGGGAGTTGATCTCCGGCCGGTTCCAGTAGCCCAGGTGCACCGTCGCGCCGCGGACACAGATCTCGCCGGTCTCGCCGATACCGCACTCCCGGCTGCCGGCGTCGAGAATCCGGACCGAGGTGACCGGCGCGGGACGGCCGGCGTTGCCCTCGCCCCGCCCGCCGTACCCGCCGAACAGGCAGAAGCCGGTGACCTCGGTCTGGCCGTAGCCGTAGCCCATGCCGCCGCCTTCGCGGCCGTGGCGGCTGTCGTCCGCCGCCACCATGCCCTGCCACAACGGAGCGGCGATGGTGGCCTTCAGGTGCGGCAGTTCGGTGCCGCGCTCCCGCATCAGCCCGGTCAGCTGGGTCACCGTGGCCGGCATGAGGTAGGCGCGGGTGCACTTCTGCCCGGCCAGGATGTCCAGCACCTCACTCGCGATGACCCGCCGGGTGACGACGTTGGTGCCGCCCTGGATCAGCACCGGGATGCCGTAGAACTGGAAGTTGCCGATGTGGAACATCGGCCCGGAGTTCAGGAACACCGTCTGGTTGTCGATGTCGCCCAGCCAGGCCACCGACAGGCCCATGGCGATCAGGTTGGTGTGCGACAGCATCGAGCCGCACGGCCGGCCGCTGATCGCCGCGGTGTAGATGACCAGCAGCGCGGAATCCGGGTCGACGTCCAGGCCGGGGTCGGCCGGGTCACCGCCGGCCAGGAACTCCTCGTAGCCGTGGTCGGGGCCGCAGTCGTGGCGCAGCCACAACGCGGACTCGCCGGCCGGGCTGGCGGCCCGCGCCGCACGCACCGTGCTGCCGATCTCCTCCTCCTGCCAGATCACCACCTTCGGGCTGAAGTCCTCGATCGCGAAGGCCATCTCCGGCGGCGCCCAGCGCCAGTAGCCGGGGCAGACCATCGCCCCGATCTTGGCCGCCGCGCCGAGCAGCTCGTAGACCCGGAAGGAGTTCTGGCCGAGCCACAGGATGCGGTCGCCCTGCCCCACCCCGGTGCCGCGCAGCGCGTTGGCCAGCCGGTTGACCCGCTCGCCGAACTCCGGCCAGGTCAGCCGGCGCTCGCCGTCGGCCAGCGCCAGCTGGCCCGGGTAGCTGCGGCCGTGCTCGGTGATGATGTCCCCGACGGTGATCTGACGAGGGGCCATGGACTCTCCTGGTTCCGCGGGTGCTAGTGGCTGGGCTTACTGGGTGATCGTGACCCGGGGGCCGATGCGCCCGCAGCCGCACGGTCCGTCCCTGAGGGTGCCGCGCACGCCCAGGGGAGCGTCGCTCACCTGATGGGCGCGCGGGCCGGCGGTGCCGATGAACAGCTCGCCACCCCGTTCGGCCAGGGTCCACTCCGCGCCGTTGAGGTGGGCACCGGTGCGGTGCGGGCACTCCACCGCGATGGCCGGCCCGACCCGGGTGACGATGAACGGCTGGGCGCCCGCGGCGGCTAGCAGCCCGGCGGCATCCGGCCGGGCCACGATGACCGGTACCCGCGCGACGACCTCGGCGAGCTCGTCGCCTAGGCCCTCGGCCACCGTCCGGTCGATGCCGAAGATCATGGTGATGGGCAGCCGGCGCGCGTACATGCCGGCCCGGAAGGCCTCGAAGGCGTACGTCTCGCCGATCGAATACGGCGCGCCGAGCTCGCGGGCCGCGGTCTCGAACGGGTCGAACCACGGCGATTCCGGCATGCCGCCGACGATGACCAGGCCGCTGTCCGGGCCGATTCCGTGATCGGCCAGCATGGCGCGGGCCCAGCTGGTGTCACGCCGCCAGTCGTCCCAGCTGACCTCGAAATAGACAGGCTGACCGGCCACGCCGTACCGGCCGATGCCCCATGGCCCGGGCCGGGGGAGCGTGGCGGCGGCCGCCGTCGTGGACGCTACTGTCATGATTTGACCACCCTCGGTAGCTTGCCGCCCCGGCCGCGGGCGAGCAGGTCGGGTTCCGGCAGGAGCTCGAGCACCGGCGGGACGCCCACCGCGGCCGTGATCACCTCGGACACCCGGTCCCGCAGCTCCGGGACCGAGGTCGTCGTGTCCGGGTCATAGCCGACCCGGACCTTCAGCTCGTCGATCTCCCGGGCCGGCCGGACCAGCTGGAACAGCGCGGTGGCGGTCTCCGGGACACCCTCGAGCGCCCGCCAGATGTCCATCGGCACGAAGGAACGGCCGGCCACGATCGTCTCGTCGCCCTTGCGGCCCACCGGCCAGAACCGGGCGTGTGTCCGGCCGCACCCGCAGGGCTCCCTGGTCATCCGGATGATGTCGTCGGACCTGAAGCGCACCATCGGGCTCACCGGGTTGTCCAGCGAGGTGGCGACCAGCTCGCCGAGTTCCCCGTCGGCCACGGGGGTGCCTGCCACCGGGTCGACGGCCTCCAGCAGCACGCAATCCTCCCAGGCGTGGCAGCCGTCGTGCTGGCCGCATTCCCACGCGCCGGTGACGTCCCCGGTGGACGTCCACAGGTAGACCTCCACTCCCCAGCTCTCCAACTGCGCCCGGGCCCGTGCGCCGAGCGGCTCGCCCGCGAAGGCGGCCCCCTTGAAGGAGGAGAACACCTCCCGCATGTCGTTGGTCCGGCTCAAGGGGTCAAGCTCGGCCAGCGCCAGGCCGGTGAGCTGCGCGTAGACCGGCCGGTAGCGGCGGATCGCGTCCAGTGCCGTGGCCCAGCCGCCGATACCCGTGTTCACCATCACCGGGATGGCGCCGACCATCTGGTCCGCGTGATAGAGCGGCCCGCGCATCTTGAACCCGCTGCCCAGCACGTAATCTCCCGGGCGGACGCCGATCTCCCACAGGTCACGGGCCGTCGCCGCCCAGAACGGATGCCACCGGTCCCAGGCGTGCGCGTACAAGGTGGCGTCCCCGGTGGTCCCCGAGGTGGAGAAGACAGTGGTCGTATCCGCGTAGCCGGTACACAGCAGGCCGCCGAACGGGTCCTGAGCCTGCTCGCGGAACTGGCGGATGTCGTCCTTGGTGATAAAGGGCACCCGTTCGGTGAAGTCGGCCAGCGAGTTGACGTCGCCGGGCTTGACCCTCGCCTCTTCCCATTTCTTGCGTACCAGGGCCGAACGCTCGTAGACGTAGGGCACCAGCTCGAGGATCCGGTCCTCCTGCAGGGCCGCCAGGGAAGCCCGCGGCATGGTCTCTATCTCCGGTTCGAAGAACCTGTCACTCATCTGTCCCTCGCTCCTCGGTCCAGGTGGCGCCGCGCCCCTTCGGCTCGCTCGGGGAGGGGCGGCCCTCTCGCAGTGTAACCCGAATCTGCGTGATATAACTAACTTGTTAAGCGAATTTAGCTGTCAGACGTGAAGGGGACGTGATGACCGGCAGCGACGAGACTGTGCTCGAGCGGTTCCCTGACGTTCGCCTGGATCACCTGAACAAGCTGTATTACGAGGGGCTGCTCCGCCGCGAGCTGCTGGCCGGCCGGTGCCGGGCCTGCGGCCGGTGGCACACCCCGTTGCGGCCGATCTGCCCGTCCTGCTGGTCGGCCGAGGTGAGCCCGGCGCCGGTCAGCGGCCGCGGCACGGTGCACCTGCTCACCTTCCTGCACCAGGGCCCGCCGTCCCCGGGCGTGGATTACGCCGGCGGCTTCCCGCTCGCCGCGATCGAGCTGGCCGAGCAGCCCGGGCTGCGGGTGCAGGCCACGGTGGTCGACTGTCCGCGGGACCGGCTGCACGTCGGGCTCGAGGTGGAGCTGACCTGGATTGACCGCGACGGCGACTCCAAGACCCCCTGGCCCGCCTTCCGGCCTGCTGGGACGCGGCCGTGACCGGGCGTAACCCGGCCAAGGACAAGGTGGCGATCGCGGGGGTCGGTCTGTCGCCGTATGCCCGGGACCGCGGGGCCACCACTGAGCTCGCCCTGCTGCTCGAGGCGGCGGTGGCGGCCATCCATGATGCCGGGCTGACCGCCGCCGACATCGACGGCGTGGTCGGCGGAGGGCTGCTCACCGGCGGCATCGACCCGGCCACCGTGGTATCCGCGCTCGGGCTGCCCGCCGTCACCTGGTGGGCCCGGGCCGCGCCGCCGATCATGAATCACCTGGTGGCCGCGGTCAACGCGGTCTTTACCGGGGCCTGCGAGGTGGCGCTCGTCTATCACTCGGTCTACCGGGTCAGCGGCTTCTCGCGGAGCGCGGGCGGGGACCCGTTCCGGCGGCGCGCCACCTTCGGGCTGCCCGATGGCCGGGCCGCCACCGGGGACGGGCACACCGACACCGAGCCGTGGAGCATGCACGGTTCAGCGGGCTACGCCGCCTGGGCGGGCCGTTACCTGGCGGAGTCCGGTGCCTCACGGGAGGATTTCGGCCGTATCGCGATCAACGACCGGACCAACGCGGCGGCCAACCCGAACGCGGTGCTGCGCGAGCCGCTGACCATGGCCGGGTATCTGGGCGGCCGGATGATCCGTGAGCCGTTGTGCCTGTACGACATGGACATTCCGGTCGACGGCGCGGACGCGTTCATCGTGACGACCACCGAGCGGGCCCGCGACATGCCCGCGGCCCCGGTCCTCGTCCACGCGGCCGCCATGGGCATGACCGCGCCGCCCGAGGAGCACCTGGCGGCGGGGCTGGACGCCACCGGGCAGCCGCTGGCCGCTCGCGACCTGCGGGCCAAGAGCGACCTGTGGCTCGACGACATCGACCTGTTCTTTCCCTACGACGGCTTCACCATCGTGGCGCTGCGCTGCTTCGAGAGCTACGGGTTCTGCGGTCCCGGAGAGGCCGGGGCATTCCTGGCCGACAACTGGGACCCAGTGCAGAACCGGGTGAAGATCAGCGGGCGGGTGCCGGTGAACACGCACGGCGGCAGCCTGTCCGAGGGCGGCTCGCAGGGCGCCGGTCACCTGCGCGAGGCGGTGACGCAGCTGCGCGGGCAGGCGGGCCGCCGCCAGGTGCCGGGCGCGCGGGTCGCCCTGCTCACCCCGGGCGGATTTTTCTTCAACGCGCAAGGGCTGGTCCTGCGGGCCGGCTGAAGGAGGCATCATGGGCTTGCTCGACGGCAAGGTCGCGATCGTGACGGGCGGCGGCCGCGGGCTCGGCCGCGCGCACTGCCTGGCGCTGGCCGCGCACGGCGCGGCGGTCGTGGTGAACGATCCCGGCGCCGGGCTGCACGGGGAGAACACCGGCCAGAACCCGGTCTCCCCGGCCGAGGCGGTCGCCGCCGAAATAACGGCCGCAGGCGGCCGGGCGGTGGCCGATCACTCGTCGGTCACCGACTGGGTGGCAACGGAGAAGCTGATCGCGCTGGCGGCCGCGGAGTTCGGCCAGCTGGACGTGGTGGTGAACAACGCGGGCATCCTCCGGGACCGGATGCTGTTCTCGATGACCGAGGACGACTTCGACGCGGTCATCGCCGTGCACCTCAAGGGCACCTTCGCGATGACCAGGCATGTCTGCGCCTACTGGCGTGAGGAGGCCAAGCGCGGGGCGGGCCGCGGGGGGCGGATCATCAACACGACCTCGGGAACCGGCCTGTTCGGCACGGTCGGGCAGGCCAATTACGGGGCGGCGAAGGCGGGCATCGTCTCGCTGACCACCATCACCGCCCTGGAGATGGCCAGGTACGGGGTGACCGCGAACGCGATCTCGCCGATCGCGCGCACCAGGATGACCGATGGCGTTGCCGGGGTGGCGGTGCGGAACCCGGTACCTGACGGCGTCCCGGACGGCTTCGATCCGCATGATCCGGCCAACGCGTCCGGGCTCGTCGTCTACCTGGCGTCAGACGCCTCGTCCTGGCTGACCGGCCAGGTGTTCCGGGTGCACGGGAACAGGGTGCAGCGGCTGCGCGGCTGGCGGTCGGCCGGTGAGTACCGGAGCAGGTCCGGCGGGCCCGTCGAGCCGGGAGAACTCATCGCCGGGCTGCCGGAGGTGTACGGCACCGCCCCCGCCGGGCGGCTGCCCGACCCGGCCGTGCACGGTACGTAATCCTGATATCACTCGCCAGCGAGCCAGGCGACCAGGTAGAAGACACCGAAGGGGTCATCCGCGTAGAGGATTTCGGTGGCGGCCGCCCGGGGCATCGCTCCGGCGAGGACCTGCCATCCGGGCCTCGCGGTCGCGAGCAGTTCGCGCGCCAGGCGGTGGTCCATGGTCCGCAGCGAGCCCGGGTCGCCGGTCCGCACCGCGCGCTCGAGTGCCGCGTCGAAGCCGGCCGCTCGCGGGTCCAGGTAACCAGGGGCGCGAAGGCTGCGGCAGGCGCTGCCGTCGGCCATGACCAGCAGCCCCACCCGGCCGCCGGGCGGCGCAGGCTCGTGCCGAGCCGCAGGCAGGCCGTGGCCGGCTCGTCCTGGCTCACCGAATGGAGCAGCCGTGTCCCCCGGTACCCGGCCGCATCGAGCAGGCGGGCGCCGAGCCCCAGCGGCAGTGGCAGCGGCGGTCCCGCCGCCACGGCCCTCTCGCCCCGGGTGCCGGGCGCCGGGGCGAAGGGGATGAGGTCCAGACGGCCGTCCCCTGGCCAGGTCGCGGTGCGGCGCCCCGGCCCGACGACGGCGATGGCCTCGGGCCCGGACCGGACCAGCCGTTCCACGGCGGCCGCGCAGGCCTGGCGAAGCTCGGGGACGACCGGATCCAGGCCGGTCAGCTCCCGGGCCAGCAGCGGCGCCGGCGGGCAGATCGCCGTGCCGGTGATCACCGGGACCCGCCCCGGTGATCGGACCTAGGCAAGTCCGCGCACCGCATGGGCAGGCGCCAGGTCGCCGCGGATGGCCGAGACCATGTCCAGGACCTGGCGGGTCTGCGTGACCTGATGCGCGCGGAACACGCGGGCCCCGAGCCACCCGCACACCGCGGTGGTGGCCAGCGTTCCCGTCAGCCGCTCCTCGCGCCCGGCGTTCAGCGTCTCGCCGATGAAATCCTTGTGGGACAGCGACACCAGGACGGGCCAGCCGGTCGCCACCATCTCGCCCAGCCGCCTGGTGATCTCCAGCGAGTGCCAGGTGTTCTTGCCGAAGTCGTGGGCCGGGTCGATGAGCACCTGCGAGGGATCGACGCCCCGGTTGACGGCGCGGTCGGCCAGGGTCAGCGTCCGCTCCAGCACGTCCGCCATCACGTCGTCGTAGTGCACCCGGAACGGGCGGGTCCGCGGCGGCAGGCCGCCGGCGTGGCTGCACACCAGGCCGGCGCCGTATTCGGCGGCCACCTCGGGCAGCCGCTCGTCCCAGCCGCCCCAGGTGTCATTGAGTAGGTCCGCGCCGGCCGCGCACAGCTCGCGGGCCGTCTGGTGGCGGAAGGTATCGACGCTGATTACCAGGTCGGGGTAGGTCGCCCGCACCGCGGCCACGAAGGGTACGGTCCGCCGGATCTCCTCCTCGATAGTCACCTCCGTGCCCGGCGCGGCCGGCACACCGCCGATGTCGACGATGTCGGCGCCCTCGCCCACCACTGCGTGCACGCGTTCCATCGCGGCGGCCTCATCCCAGGTGGCACCACGGTCGTAGAAGGAATCGGGAGTCCGGTTGACGATGGCCATGACCAGGCGCCGACCTGGCCCGAACGACCGTCCTGCGAGCCGCAGTGCCCGCTGGCCCGCGGTGCTGCCGGAGTCGGCCGCGTCGCCTGAAGCCGCGCCGGTCATTTCCGGATCCCGTCGCGGCTAGGCGGCGCGCCGGCGAGCTGGCCCGCCGCCGGCGGCCGCTCCTGCGCTGGGATGGGCCTAGCCACCGGGCGGACCTGGGCGTCTTGGCGGACGAACTGCTGCAGGAGCGGGCGGGCCGGGACCGGGTTCCGGTCCACCCCCCCAGTCTCCTTCACCGGGCGCCTGCGCTCCGCTACGATGAGCAACTCCGCGGCCATCAAGGCGAGGTCGTGGTCGGTCTGGTGCTTGTGGGCGCGCGAACCCAGGTCGACCTGCGCGATGGCATCCAGCCCGCGCGTGGCGGCGGTATCGAGCAGGGTGGACAGCTCCACCCCGTAGCCCACCGGGATGCTGAGCGACTCCATCAGCGTGCGCCGCGCCGCCCATTCCCCGGCCAGCGGCTGGACGACGCCCGACAGCTCAGGCCACCACAGGCTCAGCAGGGGACGCGCCATGAGCTCGGTGACCCGGCCGCCTTCGGTCGAGGTGGAGCCGTCCGTCCCCGTCGCGATCCTGGCGTAGAACCCCTTGACGAGCTGCACGCCGGGATCAGCCAGCAGCGGTCCGAGCAGGCCCGTGACGAAATGCGGTCCCCATTGCGTGAGGTCGGCGTCGATGAAGATCACCAGGTCGCCCTCGGTGACGAGCAGCGACTTCCACAGGGCCTCGCCCTTGCCGGGATAGGCGCCGAGCTCCGGCGCGATGTCGCGGGCCCGGTGCACAGTCGCGCCGGCCCTGGCGGCCGCCCGCGCTGTCCCGTCGGCCGAATCCGAGTCGATGACCACCACCTCATCGACCAGGGGTATCCGCTCCACCACCGCCGCGCGGAGCGCGCCGACCACGCCCGCGATGGTGTGCTCCTCGTCGCGCGCGGGGATTATCACGCTGATGCTTACCTCGGCGCGTCGCTTGCCGTCGAGCAGTTCCTCCGCCGTCCAGTCCCGCCAATGCCAGGTCCGTCGGCCGTACCACGCCTGCGCGCGGCTGTGCACGTTGATTTACCCCCTGGTCGTATGCTCGCGCTTGTCGCGCGCACCACTGGCAATCACACCCGGCACGGCAGTGCCAAGCCGGCCTACTCAACGGTACGTCAGCGCCCGCCCGTCGCAGCCGCGCCGTGTTCGCGGCATGGGGTTAGATGGCGCTGGGTTAGATGGCGCTGGGTTAGATGGCGCTGGGTTAGCGGCTCGCACTGGGCTAGGCGAGGAAGCGGGCCAGCAGGCGCCGGGCAGCAGGACGCTATCTGCTAAACCGCTTATATAGTTATATAATAAAGCTGAATATGTGTAAGAGGAGGACGTGATGGGGCTGACCGAAACTGGACCGGCGGGAGTGGTTCCGCGAGCACTGGACCCACGGAATCCCGTTCAACCAGCACTGCGGTATCGCGGTACGGCGGTGGGACGACGAAGCCGTCGAATTGTACCTGCCCTATGCCGACGTGCTCAGCGCTCACGACGGTATCTTCCACGGCGGGGTGGTCTCGGCGCTGCTCGACACCACCGCCTCAGGAGCGGTGCTGGCCGGCCACGATTTCGCGAAGGGCAGCCGCCTCACCACGATCTCCTTGTCCGTGCAGTACCTGTCCGTCGCGCCTGGTGAAGACCTGCTAGCCACCGGCCGCTGCACCCGGCGCGGACGCAGCGTTCACTTCGCCCAGGCGCAGGCGTGCGGCGCGGCCTCCGGCAAGATGGTGGCGGTCGGCCAGGTCGCGGTCAGCATCGCCGGTGAGCGGCCCGGCGTGCCCTGGTAGCCACCAGAGCCGGGCCGCGGGGTGGCTGGCACCGACGCAGCGGCGGCTCTATCCTGGAGGCCGGGCTGAACCTAGGTGAGTGGTCTGGCATGCGGATCGCAGTGCTCGGGGCCGGGTCGTGGGGCACGACCGTGGCATCCCTGATGGCGGGCCATCACGATTGCACTGTCTGGGCGCGCGATCCCGAACTGGCTAGGGAGATCTACGAGCGCGACGCCAACTCGCGCTACCTGCCGGGGTTCACGCTGCCGTCCAACCTGAAGGCCACGGCGGACCTGGAGAAGGCCGTTCACGACACCGACCTGCTGGTCGTCGGCGTGCCCACCCACGGGTTCCGGGCCATCCTCGTCGACGTCCGGCCGTACCTGCGGCCGTGGATCCCGGTGGTCAGCCTGGCCAAGGGGTTCGAGCGCGGTTCGCTGCTGCGGATGACCGAGCTCATCAAGGAGGAGCTGCCCGGCCACCCGCCGGCCGCCCTGTCCGGGCCGAACCTGGCCAAGGAGATCATGGCCGGGCAGGCCGCGGCCAGCGTCATCGCGACCGGGGACCTCGCCGTGGCCCGGGCCCTGCAGTCCGTCATGCAGCGCGGGCTGTTCCGGATCTACACCAACGACGACGTGATCGGCTGCGAGCTCGGCGGGGCGCTGAAGAACGTGGTGGCGATCGCCACCGGCATCGCACAGGGGCTCGGCGTGGGCGACAATACCCGGGCGGCGGTGGTCTGCCGTGGCCTGGCCGAGGTCACCCGGCTGGGCGTCGCGATGGGCGGCCAGGCGGCGACCTTCGCCGGCCTGGCCGGCATGGGCGACCTCATCGCCACCTGCATGAGCCCGCTGAGCCGCAACCGGACGCTCGGCGAGCAACTCGGCGCGGGCAAGACCCTGGAGCAGATCCTCGGCGCGACCCGGACCGTGGCCGAGGGCGTCGGCACCGCCTTCACCGTGCACGAGCTGGCCGCACGCTACAGCGTGGAGATGCCCGTCTGCCGAGAGGTGTACCGGGTCCTGTCCGGGGAGATTCCCGCGTCGGAGGCCTACCGCGGCCTGCGCATCCAGGCCGGTCACGAGCGGGAGCCGGGGTGAGCGCCGGGACGGCGGATATGTCAGCATGCGGCGTCGCGCTGACCTCGGTGGAGGCGGTCCCCGGCGGCCTCGTGGTCCGGGTAACTCTGACCTCCATGACCTGTCCGGGCCAGGGGACGGCGAGGTTCGGGAATGGAGGAAATAGGGATTATGGGTAGCGTGCCTGGCGGTCCCGCGGCAGATAGGCCGCGGGAGTGGCTGGCGTTGCCCGGCGGCCGGCTCCGGCCCGTCGTCTCTGTTCCCGGCCCCGGCGGCATAGCCGAATTGCTGGCGTATGCCGCCTGGCTGACTCGGTTGCGGCCCGCCTGCCGGTGCGGCCAGCCTCGCCTGGGTTCGGGCCGGACCTGCGGAAGCGCGGAGTGCGTAGCCGGGCTCCGCGTACAGGAGGCCGGCCCTTAGCCCAGCGGGCCGGCGGCCAGGAAGCGGGCCAGCGGGCCAGCGGAAGACCGGCCATCTGCGAGGCGCTCGGTGACCGGGTCCCTGTGCTGCCTCTGCCGGTTTTTATTCCATATTAGTAAACTGATTGTCGTCCACGTTTCATAGTGGCCGATGAGCTCAGGAGGTCTCCATGTCTGCACGTGACGCCGTTATCGTCGATGCGGTGCGAACGCCGGTCGGCAAGAGGAACGGCTCACTCGCCGGGGTGCATGCCGTCGATCTATCGGCCCATGTGCTGACCGCGCTGGTGGCGCGGAACGGCATCGATCCCGCCGTGGTCGACGACGTGATCTGGGGGTGCGTCCAGCAGGTCGGCCAGCAGGCCGGCGACGTGGCCCGGATGGCCGTGCTGGCCGCGGGCTGGCCGGAGTCGGTGCCGGGCACCACCATAGACCGCCAGTGCGGCTCGTCCCAGCAGTCGGTCCACTTCGCCGCGGCCGGCCTGTCCGTCGGCGACATCGGCGCATTCGAGGTCAACGAGGCGTTCGCCTCGGTGCCGCTGGCCTGGCAGGCCGAGACCGGCGCCGACCCGGAGCGGCTTAATCCGAACGGCGGGGCCATCGCCATCGGCCACCCGCTCGGCGCGTCCGGCGCCCGGCTGATGACCGCTCTCGTCCACCACATGACCGACCAGGGCATCCAGTACGGCCTGCAGACCATGTGCGAGGGCGGCGGCATGGCCAACGCCACCATCATCGAGCGCATCGGCTGATCGCCGACGTCATCGGCCCAGTCCCCGACGGGGACTGGGCCGATGACGTTGTCACGACGTAAATGTTTCCGTCTTGTGCCTGTCCCTTGTATCTGGAGCCGCGTTAGTGTCTCTGTAGGTCAGGAGCCCGGCTTTGGGGGGGCGCCCGACGTGAGCGTAAGTAGACACTGCCGGGGCGAGATCGGACTCGCTGGGCTCTAGGTGCGTGGGACCGGACATGAAACGCAATACGCCACTGATCACTTTGCTGACCGGTGCCGCGCTCGGCGTCGTCTTGCTGATCGCGAGCATGCTGTCGACGCCGACCAAGGCGTCGGCGGGCTACTCGGCGCCCGCCACGCCCGTTCCGGCCTCCACCGCCGCCACCGCGTCATCACCGGCGTCGACAGCGTCGGTGTCATCGACGGCGTCGGCCTCCCCGACCGCCACGGCCCTGGTGACCGCGCCGGCCAAGGCCGACTACGCGGGCCGGGTGCAGAGCAACGCCGCGTCGATCGCGATCTCGATCCACGGCGGCCAGGCGATCGCGTACGTCTGCAACGGCTCGGTCATCGAGTCGTGGTTCAAGGGCACCGCGACCGGCGGGGTGCTGATCATGACCGGCAAGAACCACGCCCACCTCAGCGCGATCTACGACTTCAAGAAGGTAACCGGCGACGTCCTCGCCCACGGCACCGACTACCAGTTCGCGGTGCCTGTCGTGAACCAGCCATCGGGCCTGTACCAGGCCACCGCGGTTGTGGGCGGCGCCACGGTAAAGGCTGGCTGGATCGTGCTGTCCAACGGCTCGAAGGTCGGCTCGCTGGAATCCAACGCGGACTCGGCGGCGCCATCGGCGACCCAGGCGCCGGCGCTTGATGTGGCGACGGGTACCGCCCAGGACGGCAGCACCGTCCTGCACGCCATCCGGGTCAGCGGTCTGACCGGCAGCGGATTCTGATAACAGCAAACGGAGACGATCATGACGGCACAACCGGGCATGTCCGCGCCCCTGCCACCGGCCGGCGCCGCCGCGGGCTCGCAGAAGTCGGGCGTCGCGAAGCTGGTGGTACCCAGCCTGATCGGCGCGCTGGTCGCACTGACCCTGGGTATCTACGGGCGGGTGCATCACCCGACCGGCATCGCGGTCAATATCGCGGGTTTCTCCAGTCCGGGCTCGGTGAAGTCGTGGCTCGCCACCGGCGCGACGGTCTTCGCGCTCGTCCAGGTGGGTTCGGCCCTGGTGATGTACGGGAAGATCCCGCGGGTCTCTGCGCCCTCGTGGATCGGCGGGTTGCACCGGTGGTCCGGCCGGATCGCATTTCTGCTGGCCGTGCCGGTCGCGATTCACTGCCTCTACGCGCTGGGATTCCAGCATTACAGCACGCGGGTTCTTGTCCATTCGGTGCTCGGCTGCGCGTTCTTTGGCGCCTTCACTATCAAGATGCTGATCCTGCCCAAACGCGGACTGCCCGGCTGGGTGCTGCCGGTCTTGGGTGCTGTGGTATTCGTCGTGCTGGTCGCGGTGTGGCTCACCTCCGCCTACTGGTTCTTTTCCACCTTCGGCATCAAGCGCTGAGGAGTCCGGTTATGGCCGAGTCACGCGTTCCCGCATCCAGTCGGCGCACAATGCTGGCCTGTGCTGGCGCTGTGTGTGCCGCCGCGCTGGCCGGATGCGCCCGCTACAACTCCAACAACGGCGGGGTAGCCGCCAGCCAGCCGGCCCAGGGCAGCTCCACGTCGCCCACCTCGGCCGCTCCGGCCGGGTCGGGCGCCGGCGCTGCGGCCCCGAACGGCCCTCCCGTACTGGCCAAGACCGCCGATATCCCGGTCGGCGGCGGCGAGATCCTGACCGACAAGAAGATCGTCATCACCCAGCCGCAGGCCGCTCGTTCCATGCGTTCACCGCGGTGTGCACCCATCAGGGCTGCACTGTCGGCAGCGTGACCGGCGGCACCATCAACTGCCCGTGTCATGGCAGCAAGTTCAACATCACCAACGGCTCGGTCGTCAACGGCCCGGCCGCGGCCCCGCTGGCGCCTGTCGGCATCAAGGTTCAGGGCACATCAATCGTCCAGGCGTGACCGTCCAGGCGTGACCCGATCCAGTCAGCGCGGAGCCATCCTGATCGCGCCGTCGAGCCGGATCGTCTCGCCGTTGAGCATGGGGTTTTCCACGATGTGCGCGGCCAGCGCGGCGTACTCGGCCGGATTGCCCAGCCGGGCCGGATGGGGCACCGAATCCCCGAGCGACTTGATCTGCTCGGGGGACAGGTTGCCGAGCAGCGGCGTCTCGAACAGGCCGGGCGCGATCGTCACCACCCGGATCTTCAGCCGGGCCAGGTCACGGGCGATCGGCAGCGTCATGCCGACGATGCCGCCCTTGGACGCGGAATAGGCGGCCTGGCCGATCTGGCCCTCGAACGCCGCGACCGACGCGGTGTTCACGATCACGCCCCGCTCGCCGTCTTCCTCCTCCGTCTGGCTCATCCGGTACGCGGTCAGCCGGATCACGTTGAAGGTCCCGATGAGGTTGACCTGGATCACCCGGGTGAAGGCGTCCAGCGGGAACGGGCCGTCCTTGCCCGCGGTCCGCGCGGCGTTGCCGATGCCCGCGCAGTTGACCAGGATCCGGGGCGGGCTTCCAGCCCGGGCGACCGCCGCGTCGAGCGCGGCCTCCACGTCGTCCGGACTGGTCACGTCGCCGACCGCGAAGACGGCCCGGGGGCCGAGTTCCTTCTCGATCGCCGTGCCGTTCGAGCGCGGCAGGTCGAGGATGACCACCGACGCGCCGGCATCGTGCAGCTTCCTGACCGTGGCGAGTCCGAGGCCGGACGCTCCCCCGGTGACCAGGGCGACGCTTCCCGCGATCTTCATCGTGCCTCCCGTGAAATTGTCTTACTGATTAGACCTTAGCTTTCTAGGTGCGCCAGGCTCGTCCTCGCTAGCCTAAGGTGCCGGCTCGCCGGGGATGAGCCGGGGCACGCGACCCGGCCCGTTCGGCCCGATGGCCTTGCGCTGATTGCCCGGCCTGACAGCGGATGACTGTCTCAGGCCCATGGCAGCGCCGCTATCACAGGTATCAAATAGTGTTCTTGGCTAAGTGACGAACCAGCGGTCACCTAGTGCGGAGGTATCACTATGGCGGCGCCGGAACCAACCCGCCGCGGGCCGCTGGCCGGCCTGCGGGTGCTCGAGCTGGCGGGCATCGGACCCGCGCCGTTCTGCGCCATGCTGCTCGCCGACCAGGGCGCGACCGTGCTGCGCATCGACCGGCCCGGGACTGGCGGCGCCCGGCCCGAGCGTGAGCTGCTGAACCGCGGCCGCCAGTCCGCCGTGCTCGACCTGAAGCACCCGCGCGCGGTGGACGCGCTGCTCCGGCTGGCCGATACCGCGGACGTGCTGCTCGAAGGCCTGCGCCCGGGGGTGACCGAGCGCCTCGGCGTGGGACCCGATGTCTGCCTGCGCCGCAACCCGCGGCTGGTATACGCCCGGATGACAGGCTGGGGGCAGCACGGCCCGCTGGCCCCGACGGTAGGGCACGACATCGGCTATATCGCCCGCACCGGCGCCCTGCACGCCCTGGGCCGGGCGGGCGGCCCGCCGCAGTTCCCGGCGAACCTGCTCGGCGACTTCGGCGGCGGCGGGATGCTCATGGCATATGGCATCTGCGCGGCCCTGGTCGAGCGGGCCACCTCCGGGCAGGGCCAGGTGGTGGACGCGGCCATTGTGGACGGGGTGGCGTCGCTGCTGGCCATGCCGCTCATGCTGATGGCCCAGGACCGGTGGCGGGACGAGCGCGGGGTGAACGTGCTCGACGGCGGCGTGCCCTGGTACGACGTGTACGAGACGGCCGACGGGAAGTGGATGGCCGTCGGGGCGCTGGAGCCGCGGTTCTATGACGCGCTGCTCGCCGGGCTCGGCCTGACCGACGCGCCCGACCGCCGCGACCCGCAGAACTGGCCGGAGCTGCGCGCGCTGTTCTCGGCCCGGTTCAAGGACCGGACCAGGGGCGAATGGGCGGCCGCCTTCGCCGGCAGCGAGGCCTGCGTGGAACCGGTCCTGTCGCTGCACGAAGCCGCCGAGGACCCGCACCTGACCGCGCGGGAGACCTACGTCGTCCGGGACGGCGTCATCCAGCCCGCGCCTGCCCCGCGCTTCTCCCGGACGCCGGGCCGGCTGCCCGGCCCGGCGCCCGCGCCCGGCCAGCACACCACCGAGGCGCTCACCGAGTGGGGCCTGCCAGATGCGGCCGACCTGGTCGCCTGCGGCGCCGCCCTCCAGGCCTTACCGGTAGGTGATCAGAGAGCGGTCGGCTTCCAGGTGGGCGTGATCGTTGAAGGTCACCAGGTGCGTTCCGGTGTGCCCGCTGATGACCTTGGTGATGCTGGCGTTGATGAGCAGCCGGGCCAGACCGGGCCAGCGCTCGATGGGCAGCCCGAGCGCGCGGACGCAGAAGGCGGCGATGACCCCGCCGGAGGTCACCGCGACGGTCGCGCCTGGCGCGGCGGTCAGGTCGCGGACCGCCTCCAGGACGCGGCCGACGAACGCGTCGTGGCTTTCTTGGTAGCCCGTCCCGCCGGAGATCCAGCGGCCGATCGCCTCCTCCAGCGTGGATTGCAGCGCCCGCCCGGCCTCGCCGGTCGCGGTGGCCGTCTCGAAGGTGATCTCGGTGGTATGCCGGGCCATGACCCCCACGTGGTCATACTCGTCGAGCCGCTCGTCGGTCTGCAGCTGCGATCCGGGTCGGCCGAGCGCGGCCAGCACGGCCCGGGCGGTATCGCGCTGGCGGATCAGGGCGCCGGATACCACGCGGTCGACCACCAGGTCGGTTCGGGCCAACCGGGCTCCGGTGACCTGTGCCTGGCGCCGGCCGACGTCGGAGAGCTGGTCGTAGTCCGCCGTCCCGAGCGACGCCTGACCATGCCGGACAAGCAGAAGCACTCCCATCGGGCCAACTTAGCCGGATAGCGAGCCCTGTTCCCCGCCCTGGCCCTGTTCCCCGCCCTGGCCCTGTTCCCCGCCGTCGGTCGGCTCGCTGCCGTCTCGGGTTCCGTTCGTCCCGCCGTCGCTGGCCGTGCCGAGGTAGGTGCGGAGGTCGCGTACGAGAACAGCGATTTGCGGCTCCAGGCCGCGGGGAGCATCCGGCCACTGAGTCACCTTGTCCCACCAGTACTCGCGGGGAGTGCCCGGATACTTCGGCAGCAGGTGGACGTGCAGGTGCGGCACTTCATCCCCGATGACCTTCGCATACACATGCTCGGCGCCTGCGACCTCGCGCAGCGCCCGGCTGGCCCGCGTACACCACAAGCCCACCGCCTGTGCCTCGGCGTCGGTCAGGTCAGCCAGGCCTGGCGCGTGCCGCAGTGGCTCGACGAAAAGATGTCCGAGGTACACAGGACGGCCGGAGCTGCCCGGCGCAGCTGGCGTCAGGTGAGACACGATGACTAGATCGTCCTCGCCGACCGGCCCGCCGGGCACCAGGGACCCTCGGTCCCGGTGCTTACGGCAGACGAAACATTCCGCTGCAGCATCCTTCAGGGCCATGGCTGAATGGTCGCATGGACTTGGCGGAGCACGGTTCGTATCGAGAGTGCCCGGGTCCTGGCGGACGGTGCCGCGCCTGCTTAGTTGGTGTACCGGGCAGGGGTGGTGGTGTAGGTGCGTCCGCCGGGTGTCCGCCAGGCCAGCACACCTGGTTCCGGCTGGTCCAGCCGCCAGCCTTGGCGCTGTTTCATCCGGTGGTGCCTTCGGCACAGCGGCGACAGGTTGCACTGGCACGTCAGGCCGCCGTGCTGCCAGGCGTTGGTGTGGTCGTCGTCGCATTGGGCGGCGGGTCTGCGGCATCCCCAGTACGAGCAGGTGGGAGTGCGGGCGTGGATTTTGTGGCGGAGCCGCCGGCTGGGGATGTAGCCGGGTTCGGCGTCGTGGTGGTCGCAGCAGGTCGTGGCGATGGGTTCCAGGGTGATGCCCAGCCTGGCTAGGAATCGCGTGATCGCGGTACGAGGGTCGGGGTCGCTGTCCGGTGGTCTGTCACGGTTCCCGGGTCCGGCTCTGGGTGCCTGCCCGGCCCAGGGCTGGGGGCCGCGGGCGCAACCGTGGGCGACGGCCCGGCCTTGGGGGTCGGTGAGGGTGAGGCACCAGCGGGTGCCGGGGTGGGCGGCGGCGATGCGGGCCAGGTCCCGGGCGGCGGCGGGGTCCAGTGGCCCGAATGGCCCGGCGTCCCCGGGCGCGGTGCCCAGTTCGAGCAGGGTCTTCAGCGGCATGGTGAGGTTGATCCAGGCCGCGACCCGTTTCCCGCGCCGCTTGCCGGCCTGTTTACGTTTTCTCCCGTGGCCGCCGGGTCCGCGCGGTCCGCCGGGCCGGGGCGGCGGTCGTGTCCCGTCGCCTCCGCCGCTGTCATCGGCGCCGCCTCCGCCGCTGTCATCGGCGTCGTCTTCGCCGTCGTCTTCGTCTTCGCCGTAGTCCGCGCTGCCGCTGCCGCCGCTGCCGCCGCTGCTGCTGCTGCTGCTGCTGCTGCTGCCGCTGCCGCCGGAGCCGGGACCGTCGGCATCGGCGCTGCCATTGGCGCCGCCGTCCCGGCCGTTGCCCGTGCCTGCGCCGGCCGCCCGGCCGGTGTCTCCAGTCCCGGTCTGCTGGCCCAGGATCCAGGCGTCCATGGCTGGCCAGTCGTCCCGGTTATCCCAGCCCTCCTGGCTATTGTCCGCGCCGGGGTGGTGCGGACCGGGGTCGTCCGGGCCGGGGTTGCCGGGACCCGGGCGGGAGTCGCGGCCGGTGATCTGGTCGATCAGGGCGACCGCCCGCAGGTAGTCCAGGGGCCCGTCCAGTCCGGCCGCCCGCAACTCCACCGCGAGGGCGGTGAGGGTCTGGTCCGCGGCCAGGGTGTCATCGGGCGGCAGGTTCCGGCCGGCCAGCGCCCCGGTTCCGTCGTACTCCCGCCAGCGCTCTACCCTTGCCCGCTTCTCGCCTCGCTTGCGGCGCCGCATCGCGCCGGCCGGGTCGACCTGCAGCACGGCCTTCCCCACCGCCAGGCCCAGCGCCACGTAGGTCTGTCGCCCGGCGCCGTCCAGCACGAGCGCCTCGACCGCGGCCGCGTCGGCGGCGGTCAGGTAGCGGGTGGCCTCGGCGATGATCCGCGCCCGGACCAGATCGATGCGGCCCTCGAGCATGGCGGCCCGGGTGCCGCGCAGCCGGTACCGTAGCGCCACTGCCAGGTCGGCCTGGCGGGCTGAGCCGCCCTTGGACAGTCGCAGCACCGGCATCAGCTCATCGGGCGCGAACTCGTCATAACCCGGCGGGTCCGCTGGTTCTCCCGCCGCCAGCGCCGCCCGGGCTTTCTTGGCTGCGGCGGCATATAGCACGGCGCGGCGGGGGGTGGAGTCGTCCGGGCGGCGGTCGGCGAACTCCGCGATCCCGTCCAGCAGCATCCCGGCCGACCAGGCCGCGATCTTCTGGCAGCCGCCCAGGAATCCCGCCAGCGCGTCATCATCCAGCGCTTCCAGCCCTGCCCTGGCCCCGGCGAGCGCTGTCGCCAGCCCCGGCCCCGCGACGGCCGCATCCAGCGGCATGCCCGCCGCGAACCCCTCGCCAGCGCCGGGGCCCTCGTTTTCCGGTGGCCCGGGGTCGCGGTCCTTGCCTGGAGGCGGTTCCGGCGCCATACGCCACCTCCCATCCCGGGATCACGAGGAGAATCTCATACGAACATAATACCAGTTGGAGCCGACATTAACAGCTAATTATCGAATCTCTGTTTGTCTAATTGGAGCCCCGAGTTACCGATCAGCAGAAACACCATTCACGATGGCAACTGCTAGCGCGCGACATAGGCGCTGGCTGGCGCTGGGGCGGAGACCATCGCCGTACCCGGTGCGTGGCGGTCAGCGGCATGACCACCGTCTCCTGGTTTCGGAATGCGCGCCCGGAATGCGCGCCCGAATGCGCGCCCGGAATGCACGCACGAAAGCGCGCCCAGAGCGCGTACGAAAGCGCGCCCGGCCTCACTCTGTCGGCATCGTGCTGACCGCGTCCCGGATGTAGCGCCGGATGGCCAGGTCCTCGACCTGGTCAAGCCTGCGGGCCAGGTGGCGAAGTTCGGCCAGGAAGGCCGCCCGCCGCTCAGCGAGGTCGTCGCCCGCCTCGAACAGGCCCCGGTTCCTGGCCAGCTGGAGCGCGGTCTGGAAAAGCAGTACCGAGACCGATTCCGAGCTGCGCAGCCGGCGCTGGGCCACGTACTGCCGCCCAAGCCCGAGCGCCCGGCGGGTGATCTCCGCGGAGTCGTCGGGCAGGTCGTCATGAGTCAGCACGTCCGCGACGATCCGGTAAGCCTCCACGAACGGCCGAACCATAATGTGAGACACCAGCGGCCGCATCCCGGCCAGCAGCGCGTCGGGATCGGATCTGAGCCGTTCCTTCCAGGCGGGGTCGTGCCGGGTCATCTCCTCGCCCACCTGGCGCCGGTGCTCCTCGCGGTCCTTGAAGTAGAACTCGAACTTCAGCAGGTCGCGGAGGCAGGCGATCTCGGTCCAGAAGGCCTCCACCGGGTCGGAGGTCCTGACCGGGTCGGAGGTCCTTGACCGGGTCGGAGGAGGCGTCGCGCGCCCGGAGCACGGCCAGCTCGCACAGCGCGGTATCGAGCAGGAAGTGGATCAGCGAGTTCCGGTAGAACGTGGCCGCGAGCTGCTGGTCGGGTCCGATCTGCCAGACCGGCTCGCGGCCGTCCGCGGTATAGCTGACCAGGGCGCCCTGGCGGAGCGCGTCGAGCGTTGCCCGCACCGGCTCGGCGCCGGAAAGCGCCCGTGCGCTGGCCGTCATCGGCACCCCGCGGCTCTCCAGGTAGGCCAGCCCGTCTGCCAGGCCCAGCCGGATCTGGCCGAACGTGAGGGCGGCCCCCTGCATGGCCAGCAGGATGGTGGTGACCAGGGCGGTCGCGGTGACGGGCATGCCCTGGTTGATCCGCCAGGCCACCTCGAAGGCGGTCTTGGCCAGGGCCAGCCGCCGGGCAGCGGGATCGGCGGCCACCGGACCGCCCGGCGGCCCGAGGAACGAACTCAGCGCGAGCGGCTCGCCGAACCGCACGTAGAGCTTGCCGTAGTGACGCGCCCCCTGCGCCTTGATAAAGCCATACAGCCAGCCGAACCCCTCCGGCTTCTTGACACCGCCCCGCGCGTACTCGGCGTACTCGGCGATCTCGTGCAGCTGGTCGAACGTGATCGACACCGGCAGCAGCGCGATGTCGTCCACGCGTCCCTGCAGGTAGGCGTCGGCCGCGTAGGACAGCAGGCCGAGCCGCGGCGGGAGCATCTTCCCGGTGCGCGAGCGGGTCCCCTCGATCGACCAGCTGAGGTTGAACCGCTTCTCCAGCACGTACCCGACGTACTCCCTGAGCACGTACTTGTACAGCGGGTCGTCGCCGGTCGAGCGCCGGATGAAGATCACCCCGGCACGCCGCAGGAGGGCGCCCATCGGCCCGAAGGCCATGTTGATGCCGGCGAACAAATGCGCGGGCGGCAGCCCCTGCTCCTGCATCGCCGCGGTGAGCACGAGGTTGTCGAGGTTGGACCGGTGCGACCACAAGAAGATGCCCGGGTGGTGCTGCATCGCCGCGCGCAGCCGTTCGACCTGGGCCATGTCGTAGTCGATCTGCGGGTCGAAGCCCCGCTGGAAGATCAGTCGGCCGACGGTCGGCATGATGTCGATGAGCCTGCGGCTCCAGCCGGCCGCGAGTTCGGAGAGGATATCGCTGGCTTCGGCCAGCGACGGCGGACCTTCCTGCGGGCCGCGCCGGACCGCGGACAGCCCGGAGCGGAACCGGCGGGAGGACAGGATCTCGTCCTTCACCAGGCTCGGTGTCTTGTACCTGGGGCCGCGCAGCCGGTACTCGGCCCGGTCGAGCGCGAGCGTGGCCCGCCGGGCCACGTACGCGGCGAAGTCGTCCGGGTCCTCGCCGCCGGTGACGTCGGCCCAGTGCTGCCGCAGCGAGGCGACCGTCGCAGGCTCGCCGACCAGCACGGTGGCCCGGCCTCCAGAGTGGGCCAGGATCCGCTGCTGCTGGCGGTGGCTGGGCTGATACGGGTCCTGGCCCGGCAGGATGTCGTGCAGCCGGGCCGCGCGCCGGCCCGCGTGCTCTTCGGGCAGCCAGGCGACCCGGACCGGGATCAGCCGGATGTCTTCCCCGAGTTCCAGGACGGACCGGGGGAGCCGGGCGTTGCCGTTTCCCGGCGGCCCGAGGCTGACCGGCGGCCGGTCTGTTCCCCCGGCCGCGGCGATCCGCTCCCGGATCAGCCGCGCCTCGGTCGGCGTGGCGGCCTGCGTGAGCACCACCGTCCCGGCCCGGTCGGCCAGCAATCCGGCGAGGTCAGGCCCGGGTTCGGCGCTCACGAGGCTGACCCCGCCGCGGGCCAGTCGGCCAGCAACGTCACGTAGCACGCCCGGATCTGCTCGATCCGCTCAGGCAGGTTCTCCAGCGTCCAGTCCTCGGGGCTGACCGGCGGCAGGACCGTGACGTCGACCGTGCCTGGATGGAGCGTGGTGGAGTTGCGGCCCGCCACCGATTCGGAGTTCCTGATGACGATCGAGACGACCGGCAGGCCGGTCGCCATCGCGATCCGGAAGGCGCCCTTCTTGAACGGGCCGACCGACTGGGTGTCCATCCGGGTCCCCTCCGGCGCGACCACGATCGACAGGCCCTTGCGCGCGGCCTCCTCGATGGGCTTGAGGGCGGCGACCGCCGAGGCGGTGTCGGCCCGGTCGATGAACGCGGCGTCGAGCAGCTTCCCGAGCGGGCCGACGAGCGGGTTGCTCTCGAGTTCCTTCTTGGCGATCCCGGTCCAGTTGTCTTTGACCAGCGCGGCCACGATGAACACGTCGAAGTTGTTGCGGTGGTTGAACAGGAACACGGCCGGCCGCTGCGCGGTCAGGTTCTCCTCGCCGGTGATGTTCAGCTTCACGCCGTTCAGCGTGAGCACGGTCTCCGGCCAGTACCTGGTCAGGAAGTTGACGCCGACGCGCTTGTTCCAGGTCAGCAGGCCCAGGCTCACCGCGCCGGCGGCCGCCGGCCACAGCGAGCCGATCGTGGCCAGGCCGCGGACCCGGCCCAGCGGGCCGCCGCCGCCCCGGCTGCTGAACCGCAGGATGGGCCAGCCACGGCGCTCGGCCACCCTGGTCAGCCCCGGCCCGGGGTTGGTCGGCCGCGGGTTGCCGACCAGGTGCATGAGGGCGAGGTCCTCGTCGCCGTCCGCGTAGAAGTAGCTCGACCGCAGGTCGACCTGGTGCTCGGCGGCGAATCGCTGGACGCTGGTGGCCTTGCTGGTTCCCCAGATGACCGGGCGCTGGAGCTCACCGGTCAGGATTCCGAGCTCGTCGGCGACGATCCGGTTGCACACCACGTGGTCGATGCCGAGGTAGCGGGCCACCGGCTCGGCCTGCATGCTCAGCGCGGACGAGCTCAGCACCACCGTGTGGCCGCGGCGCTGGTGGGCGCGGACCAGCTCGCGCATCTCCGGGTAGATCAGGTCGGCGACGGATTGCTGGAAGATTCGCTCGCCCATCTCCTCGACGTCCTCGGCAAGGCGTCCCTTGGTCGACCGCACCGCGCCTTCGATCACGTTCTCGAACTGCTGCCGGCCGAGCCGGTACTCCACCGCGAGCTGCATCATGTGCAGGAACTCGGTCGCGCCAACCTCCCGGCGGCGCAGCCGGTCCTTGGTGACGGCCGCGACGGTGAACCCGGCCACCAGCGTCCCGTCCAGGTCGAAGAAGGCGCCGATCTTCGACCCCTCCGGGCTGGCGTCGACTTCGGCCACAGAGCCCGGCAGCCGCAGCTGCCTGCTCGGCGTGGTCATGAGGTTCGCCGGGCCCGGGGCGGCCGGGCCTGGGTCTTCTGGGCCTGGGTCTTCTGGGCCTGGGTCTTCTGGGCTGGCGTCCGCCGGGCGGTGCCCGCCGTCTTCTGTGCCGGGCGTCTTTTCGGCGCCGAACGGGCGGGTGGCCGCCCCAGCTCCACTATCTCGTCGAACCCGGCCTGAAGGCACTTCTCCAGCTGGTCGGTGGCGGTGAACGACGCCGTGTCGTAGCGGAACGTCACCGTGCACGTGCCCGCCCGGGAGATCAGGACCGCCATCATGGCCACCCGGGGAAGCGGCCCCATCCCGTACTGCCGGTCCACCCTCGCCCCGGCCAGGAATGTCTCCCCGGTATAGCCGGGCACGTTGCTGGCCTGAACGTCCTGCCGGATGACCCTTTCGGTGATCGTCAGCAGCGTCTCGTCGGGCAGCCAGCTCAGCACCGGCGCGATCCTGCCGATCACGTCGATGGCGGGCTCGCTCCGGCGCGCGATCACCTGCTCGCGGATCTGCTTCATCCGTTCGGCCGGATCGGATTCGCCGACCGGCGCGGCGATGGTGACGCCGGCCCACCGGTTGCCCGACGCGGGGTCGTCGCCGGTGCGCAGGCTGACCGGGATCGACAGCGGCAGCGCCTCTACCGGCACGCCGAGCACCTCGTGGTACCGGCCCAGGCCGCCGCACAGCGCGGCGAGGTAGGCGTCGTTGACCGACGCTCTGCCGCCTCCGGGGGGGCCGACCCCCCCGTGCCCCCCCGGTACTCTGCCGCCTCCGGGGGGGCCGACCCCCCCGCTGCCCCCCCGGTACCGTGACTGCCTTGGCCGCCGCGCGCAGCTCGGTGAGCGGCAGCTCGAGCACGAAGGTGCGGCTCACCAGGCTCCGGCGGCGCAGCAGCGGCGACGGCTCGGCCGGCGGCGGGCCGAGCATACGCAGCGCCGAGTCGGCGAAGCCGATCGCCTCGGACACCGCGGGCCCCGGCTGCGTGACCAGGCGGCTGACGGTACCGACCGTGCTGCCCAGCAGCTTCCAGTAGCCAGAAAGCGTCGTGACCGGCCACTGCCTGAGGCTGTCGCGGAGCAGGTCACCGCCGCTCACGTCGCGCGGCACCGGCACCGGCGGCATCGGCCGCGGCTCCGGGTCCCGCTCGGTGTCGTAGATCTGCTCGAACAGGGCGAGCCCGCCCAGCCCGTCGGTGACGGCGTGGCTGAGCTTGGTCAGCAGCGCGGCCCGGCCCTCTTCCAGGCCTTCCACGTACACCGCCTCCCACAGGGCGCGCGAGGTGTCCAGCGGCGACTGCAGGATGACCTCGGCCAGGTCGAGGAGCTGGCGCAGCGAACCCGGGGCCGGCAGCGCGACCCGGCGCAGGTGGTAGTCCAGGTCGAAGTCGGGATCGACCACCCACCGCGCCGGCGTTGTCGGTACCGGCGGGATCACCACCTTCTGCCGCATCCTGATGACCACCCGGCTGGCCCGGTCCATCGCCTCGCGCAGCCGGGCCCAGTCGGCCGGGCGGTCGAGGATCTCCACGTTCAGGAACGCGGATCGGGTGGCCGGATTCGCCTCGCCGCGGTGCATCAGGTAGTCCAGCGGGCTCAGCTCGTCGGGCTGCCCGACGGGCGGTGGCGGCTGGTCGGCCATAATGCCCCCAGATGACGTGACGGTGTGTTTGCCTCGTCGGCCATTATCGTCTCAACCAGTGCACGAAGCGAGGTGCGAGGATGCCAGGACAGCGACGCGGCCGGGTGATCGCGATGAGTACCGCCGAAATGGACGCGTTCCTTGGCCGGGAGCGCACCTGCCGGCTGGCGACGCTGGGCCAGGGCGGGCCGCACGTCTCGCCGGTCTGGTTCGTCTGGGATGCACGGCGCCTTGTGGGTCTACTCGCTGACCCGCAGCCAGCGGTGGGCCGACGTGCAGCGCGATCCCCGGGTGGCCGCGGTGATCGACGGTGGTGAGCACTACGCCGAGCTGCACGGCGTGGAGATCGAGGGCGAGGCCGCCGTCGTCGGTCCCGTCCCGCGGACCAGTGAAGGCGATGCCGGGCCTCCCGAGCTCGCCGGGCCCGAGCGGCTGATGGCGGGCAAGTACTTCGGCTCCGACCAGATGATCCACGACGGCCGGCACGCCTGGCTGCGCGTCACCCCGCGGAAGATCACCAGCTGGGATTTCCGTAAGCTGGCCACCCTGCCCGGCCGGGCCTAGCGGCTGATCTAATAGCCGCATGAGCGAAGTACTGGTCGAGCGCCGCGGCGCGGTGCAGGTCATCACCATCAACCGGCCTGAGGCTCGCAACGCGCTGAACGGGGCGGTGGCGGCCGGGATCCGCGACGCGGCCGACGAACTCGACGCGGACGGTGAACTGCGGGTGGGGGTGCTCACCGCGGCGGGCGGCACGTTCTCCTCGGGCATGGACCTCAAGGCGTTCCTGAAGGGCGAGACGCCCTCGTTCCCCGGCCGCGGGCTGTGCGGTATCACCCAGACCCCGCCGCGCAAGCCGCTGATCGGCGCGGCGGAGGGCTGGGCGCTGGCCGGCGGATTCGAGCTGCTGCTCGCCTGCGACCTGGTGGTCGCGGGCGCGTCGGCCCGGTTCGGCGTCCCCGAGGTCAAGCGGTCGCTGGTGGCGGGGGCTGGCGGTGCGCTGCTGCTGGCGCAGCGGGTGCCCCGGGCGCTGGCGCTGGAGCTGCTGCTCACCGGCGACCCGGTGGACGCCCGGCGGGCCGCCGAGATCGGGCTGGTCAACCGGGTCGTGGAGGAGGGCCAGGCGCTGCCGGCCGCGCTGGAATTGGCCGAGAAGATCGCGGCTAACGGGCCGCTGGCGCTCGTGGCCACCAAGGAGATCGCGCACCGCGGCGGCGACTGGACCGCGGCGCAGCGGTGGGATGAGGCGGCCAAGCTGATGCAGCCGGTGTTCACCTCGCAAGACGCGCAAGAGGGAGCCCGGGCGTTCGCCGAGAAGCGCGCCCCGGTGTGGAAGGGGAAGTAAACCGTGCGCAGGGACTTGTACGAGCCGGACCACGAGGCGTTCCGCGAGGTCGTCCAGGCCTACATCAAGCGCGAGGTCACGCCGCACCAGCAGCGCTGGGAGCAGGAGCATCTGGTCGACCGGCAGGCCTGGCTGGCGGCGGGCAAGCAGGCCATCACCGGGCTGTCGATCCCGGAGAGGTTCGGCGGCGCGGGGACGGGTGACTTCCGCTACCGCTGCGTGGTGATGGAAGAGCTCGGTCAGGCGTGTGCGGCATCGCTCAGCTCGGGGCTCAGCGTGCAGGACGACATCGTCGTCCCCTACCTCGTCGACCTGGGCACCGAGGAGCAGCAGGCCCGCTGGCTGCCGCCGATGGCGGCCGGCGAGTGCATCGGCGCGATCGCGATGACCGAACCCGGCGCCGGCAGCGACCTGCAGGGCATCCGCACCACCGCGGTCCGGGACGGGGACGTCTGGGTGCTGAACGGCGCCAAGACGTTCATCACCAACGGCATCCATTCCGACCTGGTGATCGTGGTGGCGCGCACCGATCCGGACGCGGGCGCGCACGGCGTCAGCCTGCTGGTGGCGGAGCGCGGCATGCCCGGCTTCACCCGGGGCCGCAAGCTGGACAAGATCGGCCTGCACGCGCAGGACACCGCCGAGTTGTTCTTCGACGACGTCCGGGTCCCCGCGGCCAACCTGCTCGGCCGCGAGGGCGGCGGCTTCGTCCACCTGATGGAGCGGCTGCCCCGGGAGCGGATGTCGATCGCCATCCTTGCGCTGTCCTCGGTCCGGGCCGCGCTCGGCTGGACGGTCGAGTACACCACCGAGCGCACGGCCTTCGGCAAGCCCCTGGCCGCGTTCCAGAACACCGCGTTCGAGCTGGCCACGGCGGTGACCGAGGTCGACGTGCTGGAGGCTTACCTGGACAAGGCGGTCCTGGCGCTGAACTCCGGCGAGCTGACCGAGGTGGACGCGGCCAAGGCCAAGCTCTGGGCCACCGAGGTGCAGCACCGCGTGCTCGACCGGTGCCTGCAACTGTTCGGCGGCTACGGCTACATGGCCGAGTACCCGATCGCGCGGGCCTACGCGGACGCCCGGGTGCAGACCATCTACGGCGGCACCTCCGAGATCATGAAGACGATCATCGCCCGCGAAGTGACCGGCCTGCGGGCCTAGGCCTTGACGACCTCGTGCATTCAGATTCTAACACCGTGTTAGACAGAATGTTAGAACTGGTCGCCTGCGGCGTATCCATGCCGGGCAGTGGAGGGCCTTGGGGTCTACTGCTCCTGAGGCAGCCGAGCCGGGCGGAGCGCTGCCTGCGGGGCGTCGCTGTGATGCCCGGCTGATGCTCATGGTGTTGTCCGCCGCAGCCTGAGTCTCAGGTCGTGGGATGGCGCTGGACCGGGCAGTCGGCAACGCCAGCATCGACCGGCACCCGGTCTCGGGCACCGGGGCCGTCGCGGGAACGCTTTCCGCGTTACCGTCCTCTGACCCGAATCCGCGAGTAGGTCGGTGACACGGCCCGGCAAATGCAGATAGGTGCCGCTCTGACCTGGGATGATAATCGCTGCGAAGTAATGATCATCTCAGCCGGAGAGGCACCTACTTGGTGAACAGGATACGTAGCGGAGCGGGCAGATCGCGGCAGCAGCCGCGGATCGGCGCGCCGGATCCGGCGCTGGCCGGCGGGCCGGTCACGATCGACCTGGACACCACTGACGTGGAGGTCTACGGGTCCAAGAAGCGGGGCGTGGCCTATAACCATCAGGGCCAGCGGGTCGGGCGGCCGCACGTGGCCAGCTGGGCCGAGACCGAGATTGTCCTGGCCGCCGACCTGGGCGACGGCACCGATGACCCGCGCGCGACCGCGCCGGATCTGCTGCGCCGCGCGCTGGCCTCCCTGCCTGCGGCGGCCCGGGCTTCGGGCCGGGTGGCGATGCGCGCCGATGCCGGGTACTTCGCCGGCGCACTGGCCCGCGCCGCGCACGACGAGCACATCAGTTTCGCGATCGGCGCCAAGCGGATCGCACCGCTGTGGCGGCTGCTGGCCGGCCTCGCCGACGACGACTGGCACGATGCGACCGGCATGGACGGCGCCCAGGTCGCCGTTGCTGAGTACTGCCCGGACTGGTGGCCGGCGAACACCCGGCTGCTGATCCGGCGGGTCCTGCTGGACCCGGCCCAGGTCTCCGCCGACCCGCGGTCCCGGCGCCGCCGCACCCTGCACCCAGACCAGCGCGCCCTGCCGATCCCCGAACTGGCCCGCGCCGGGGCGATCTACGCCTACAGCTTCATCGTGACGAACCTGGACGTGACTGCGCCGGACAAGGCGGTGGCCGCCGAGCACTGGTACCGGCACCGCACCACGGTGGAGAACCTCTTCCGCGACAGCAAGCTCGGCGCCGCCCTCCGGCACCTCCCATCCGGATACCCCCAGGTCAACCTGGCCTGGATGTGGGGCGCGCTGCTCGCCGCGAGCATGGCCGCCTGGCTGCACCAGCTCACCGCCATCACTGCAGGCGAGGACATCCTGACAGGGCACGGCGTCCGCGGCGGCAAGGCCATGATCGCGACCCTGCGGTGGCGGCTGATCGCCGTCCCCGGCCGGCTGATCCGCCACGCCCGCCACCTGATCCTGCGGCTCCCGCCCGGCCACGGCCACCTGCCCGAGGTCCTGGCCCGGCTGCGGGACCTGCCCGCACCCGCCTGAGCTGTGCCTCCTGAGCCCCGGCTCCCCGTCCTCGTCCACGGCCCGCCAGCCCCGACCCGCAGAAAGGCCGCAAACCGCGAACCCGGCGCGTCTCCCGGGCCGCAAGTATGCCCGCTACCAGGAATCCTGACGCACCAAGATCATTTACGCAGGCGACAGTCAGCTCATCGCGCTATTCGCGGAATCGGGTCTGAGGCAAGAACCGGACGGTCCGAGGCAACAGGGTTTCGCATAAGCCTCTTTGAATCCGGGTCGTTATCGCCGGTTCGCTGCTGTCACCCGACGCATCCCTTGGTTCAGATCGAAGAGAGGACGAGACCATGGAGGCTGAAACGTCGATCAGAATGCCAACCAGCAACGGGCGACCAGGTGTCGGCTGGTCGTGGAATAGTTCCATAGACACCACCACACAGAGCCTGCGCCGAGTGGATCGTACGTAGAAACAAAATCTGACCCGAGCGACCAGTCTGTTACGCACAGCCTACTCGGCCTGCAGTTGGCACGCCAGGCACGCTCTCCTGCCGCTCTCCGTGAGCAGGTCGTGCGAGTAGTCGGGTCAGCTGGTCATGTGGTGGTCCGCGCCGCAGGTCGGATCGGCGCTGGGAGGGTGCCTGTCACCGCCGGACGGGACATCGCCCGCGAGCCGTTCGGTGGCGGTGCCTGAGAACGTCACAGGCGGGCATGGCGGGCCAATGTGGTGACTGAATACGACCTGACCGATGAAGTAAATGACTCCCCAGGGAGTAAAGGTGAACGGTGAGCGGGAACTGCTGCCTGTGGGATGATGCTTTGGGTGAGCGACCGGGCTGATCAGCAGGAGGTGCGCCGGGTGCCGTTCGGCACCGGGAATCAGGCCCAGCTGAGTCAGGCACGATCCGGTGATGCGACGGACGTTATCGCGCGGATGGGCCTCGCGATGCCTGGCCAGGGGCGCCCTGTCATCGTCGTCTGCGGTGGGGCCGACGGTCTGGTTGATGCCGCGCTGGAACGTGCGAGCGCGATGATCGGGGCCGCGGTCGCCTCGGCTGCTGAAGTCGCCGGCGCCGTGGTGGTGGACGGCGGCACGTCCGCTGGCGTGATGCAGCTGGCCGGGCAAACCAGGGCTCGTTGGCCGGATGCGGTGCCGGTGCTGGTGGGTGTCGCGCCGGCCGGGCTGGTGACTTACCCCGGGAGCCCTGCCGGGGAAGGTGTGCCGCTGGAGGAGAACCATTCGCATTTCATCCTGGCTGACAGCGGCGAATGGGGCGGCGAGACACGCCTGATGATGACTGTGGCCGGCCAGCTCGCCGGCGGCGGTCACGTGGTCGTGGTGCTGGCCGGCGGCGGGCAGGTGGCTAACGGTAGTCCGTTAATTCGGGATGTAGAGGTGCAGGCCGCAGCCTGCCGCGACCGAGTTGATCAGGGCTTGCAGCTGCGGCGGCGGGGGCGCCTTGGACCATGCGGTCCACCAGCGCTGCAGCACGGTCCAGGGGGAAAGCCAGGCGCGGACCGCGCGCAGCGCCCGCGGCCAGGACGGCGCTGGCGGGACGGCGGCGCGGGAGCCCCCTCTCTCCGCGGCCGGGTTCCGGCTGCGGTGCCGCCGTCTGGCGTGACGCGGGGTGGCCGCCGAACCAGGCGGCCCAGCAGAAGGAGAACGCGCAGTTGACCAGTGCCTGGTGGCGGCGGATGGCGATGTCGGAGCGGACCTGGAAATCGGCCCAGCCCAGCTCGTCCTTGACCTGCTTGTAGCTCTGCTCGATCCAGTTGCGGATCGCGTAGATCCGGGTGATCTCGGCCAGCCCGGCGGCCGGGTGCGGGCTGCCCGGCTCCCGGGGGCCGCCGGGGCGGGGCAGGTTGGTGACCAGGTACCAGGTGGCCTTGTCCGGCAGGGTGCCCGGGTCGGCGGTGGCCACGACCAGGCGCCGGACGCCGTCCGGGCCCCATCCGCCCAGCTTCGCGTCGGCGGCCCGCCAGGTCTCGGCGTGGCCGTCGCGGAACGTGCGCCGCACCGCCGTCCAGTCGCCCGGGTCGTCCGGCCCGCCCCAGGCCAGGGCCCGGGCGGCCTCTACCGGGGTGTGCGCCTCCGCGGCGCGGGCCCAGGTCCCCCGGTGCGGCCGCAGCGCCATCACGAACGGCAGCCCGGCCTCCGCGAGCTCGGCGCGGAACCCGTCCTGATCGCCGTAGGCGCTGTCTGCCACGACCGCCCGGAACGTGAACCCCGCCGCCCGGGCCCGGACTGCCAGGTCCGCGCCGATGGCCAGCTTGGTGCGGAACGCCGGGTCGTTCTTCCCCTTCGCAAAATGCCTCGCCGGGGTATACGGCACCGCATCCACCGGGTAATACACCCGCTCATCGGCCCACACCGTGGTCACGGTGACCACCCCGTTGTCGGTCTTGCCGTACCGGCCCAGGTACTGCCTGCCCACGTGCGCGGTCCTGGTCCCGTCCTTGCGGTCCCCGCTGTCATCGATCACCAGCACCCCGCCGCCGTACGGCGCGGTCGCCGGATCCGCCCGCAGCAGCTCCAGCCGGCGGGCGTTCACCGCCTCCGGATCCCACACCGACTCCGACAGGAAGAACTGCAGCCGCTGCACCGCCGGCAGCTTGGACCCGGTCACCGGCTCGGCCCCGGCCAGCGCGGTCAGCGTCTTGTTCCGCTCCCGCGGTGCCAGCAGCCCCGCCAGGTACTCCCGGAACCCCCGCCGCTGCGCCACATGAGTGAACAGGTCATCGAAACCGGGCCGCGTAGTCTTCCAGCGGACCCGGCGCAGGCGGACACGCTATCGGCTTGGTCACCGCTCATCACCAGCTTCGGAACTCACCAGGAAACCTACTCCCAGCCTACCCCTGACCAGCCTTGATCCAACGGACTACCGGTAGTAGTGATCGGCGCGAGCATCAAGCAGGTTGGCCTGGGCCAGTTCCGGCTGGACATACTGAGGCATGTAGGTGGGGCCTGCCGGTGCATGGAGGTTCGTGAACGGGTGCGTCGCAAGCCAGGCGTTGAACGCGACCAGGAACTGCGGCCGGAAACGCCTCTCGGCCACTTGCATGGCGTTCTCGTTCCCGACGACATATGCCGTGAACCAGGCATTGAATGTCAGCGCGTCGAAATTCTTCAGGTCGGCGGCCTGATAGGCGGCGCGGTTCGCCTCCGTCCTAGCCGCCGATGCCTTGGCCAGGTCGAGCGATGACTCGGTGCCCCATTTCGCCGCGGCGAATCCGGACCAGGCCGCGATGACGGCCACGACCGCCAGCAAGACCGCCTCGATGATGGTCATCACCCGGTCCCGCCCTTTAGCTTCGGCGCCGGAACCCTCCTTCTCCTCCAGCGTATGAGCCCGATGCTCGGAGATCTCCTTACCAACCTCGCCTGGCGACAAGCCCTCAGGCATCAGATCCTCCCGGCCGCCTGATCAGTCCCGCCTCCATGGCCGGCCCTAGCCGTAACGGCGCGGTCAGTGGCGACGCGGATCGGACAGCACCACGATGGACCGGGGGTTGACGGTGACGTGGTCGCCGGCGCCTCGCGGCGCGGCTGCGGAGCTGCCGGGCGCCGCCGGGTCGTAGGTGTCGATATCGATACGCCATGCCGCCTGCCCCCTGGTGGCTGGCAGGACGAACTCGAGCGGCTCCCACCAGGAGTTGACCAGGACGAGGAAGTCGTCGTCCAGCAGCGGCGTGCCGTCTTCGGCCCGGTCGGGGTCGTCGGACCCGTCGAGGTAGATGCGCGATGGCCAGGGCGCCCGGGTCGGCCCAGTCGGCGCTGTCATGGGCGTGCCGGCGGGGGTGAACCACTGCAGCTCGGAGGCCTCGGCACCGGCCAGGAAACGGCGGCGGCGGAAGACCGGGTGGGCGCTGCGGAAGGCGATGAGGCGCCTGGTGTAGTCCAGCAGCTCGGTGTCGGCGCTGGCCCAGTCGAACCAGGTCGTCTCGTTGTCCTGGCAGTAGGCGTTGTTGTTGCCGTGCTGGGTGCGGCCCATCTCGTCGCCGCCGAGCAGCATCGGCACGCCGAAGGACAGCATCAGCGTGGTGAGCATGGCGCGGGACTGGCGGGCGCGCAGCGCGAGGATGCCGGGGTCGTCGGTCGGGCCCTCGGCGCCGCAGTTCCAGGAATTGTTGTCGCTGGTCCCGTCGCGGTTGTTCTCGCCGTTGGCCTCGTTGTGCTTGTCGTCGTAGGAGACCAGGTCGCGCAGGGTGAAGCCGTCGTGGACGGTGATCAGGTTGACCGAGGCGGTGGGTCGCCGGCCGGTGGTGCCGTACAGGTCTGAGGAGCCGGCGAAGCGCTTGGCGAACTCGCCGAGCCCGACCGGGTGGCTGCGCCAGAAGTCGCGCATCGTGTCCCGGTACTTGCCGTTCCACTCCCGCCATAGCGGCGGGAACCGGCCCAGGTCGTAGCTGTCCATCTGGCCGACGTCCCACGGCTCGGCGATCAGCTTGGCCTGGCATACCACCGGGTCCTGGGAGCACATGTCCAGGAAGGCCGACACCTTGTCGAAGGCTGCCCTCCTGGCGGGCCAGCGTCGGCGCCAGGTCGAACCGGAACCCGTCTGCGTGCATCTCGGTGAGCCAGTAGCGCAGCGAGTCCATCATCAGCTGCAGCGTGATCGGATCGCCGGCGTTGAGCGAGTTGCCGCAGCCGGTCGTGTCGTATAGAGGCCGGGGTCGCCGGGATCGACCCGGTAGTAGGCCAGGTTGTCGATGCCGCGGAAGCACAGCGCGGGGCCGTCCGGGCCGGCCTCGGCGGTGTGGTTGAACACCACGTCCAGGATCACTTCCAGGCCCGCCTGGTGCAGCGCGTCCACCATCGCCTTGAACTCGGCGACCTGGCCGCCGGGCTGGCCGGCCCGGACCGCGGCGGAGTAGCCGTTGTGCGGGGCGAAGAAGCCGATCGTGTTGTAGCCCCAGTAGTTCGTCAGCCCCCGCGCGATGAGGAACGACTCGGGCACGTTCTGGTGCACCGGGAGCAGCTCGACCGTGGTGACGCCCAGGCCGGTCAGGTGCGCGATGGCGGCCTCGTGCCCCAGTCCGGCGTAGGTCCCGCGCA